>CAKUQQ010000005.1 GCA_934675575.1 uncultured Muribaculaceae bacterium | reverse complement strand
GACTTCAAGCGGAGCTTAGTCTTGCCTACAAATACAAGGTACTTGTTCAACGCTTGAATACGGAGGTTCACCGTCTTTGGTTTGTAAGTCTCAATCAAGTAGGTCTTGTAAACCAACAAGTTTCTCTTGTTCAACTCTTTATGTCGAGAGCCAAACTCCTTCACGGCATACAGATATGCCGAGATTGTGTTCTTAGCCATATTACCTTGGCTAAGGAACTCTTCAAATTTGTCTAATTCCATTTCTATTCGTTTATTAGTGAAACATAAAGTTGTCCTAATAAATAGGCATGGATTTGTTCTATGAGTTCCTATTATGAGAAGATGCTCGCCACGGGGGAGGTAAAATGCATCGACGATGAGATACCGTTTGAGATACCGCAAGGGTGGGAATGGTGCAGGTTAGGAGAAATTTCAACTTATGCCCAAACAAAGAGAAAAATCAACGCATCGAATGCCGATTCTCAATTATGGGGATTGGATTTGGAAGATATAGAAAAAGGAGGAAGATTGCTGAATATTAAGACCGTTGGTGAGCGAAAAGCCATCGGTGACAAGACTATCTTCAACCGTGGTGACATTTTATACAGCAAACTCCGTCCATATTTATTAAAGATACTCGTTGCACCCGAAGGAGGTATTTGTACTCCTGAAATCATACCTTTCACTTGCTATGGCAATATATGCAAAGATTATATTGTTAGCTTTTTGAAATCACCATATGTAGATGACTATATTAATTCTGTTACATTCGGTGTAAAAATGCCTCGTGTGAGTACAGATACTATGACTTCTCTGTTAGTTCCACTTCCTCCTCTTTCGGAGCAGTTTCGCATAGATAAAAAGACAAAGGAGTTGATGCCATATATAGATGGATATGGAAAAGCACAGAATAAACTCAATAAGTTAAATGAAGAACTATCCAATACTATTCGTAAGAGCATTCTTCAAGAGGCTATACAAGGAAAACTCGTTCCACAAATAGCAGAAGAAGGTACAGCGCAAGAACTGCTTGAACAGATAAAAGCCGAGAAGCAGAAACTCGTAAAAGAGGGCAAGCTAAAGAAGTCTGTCCTCAATGATTCTGTTATTTTCCGTGGTGACGATAACAAGTATTATCAGAAGTTTTCTTGTTCAAGAAGTGGAATTTGCCACATTATCCGCAGCGAGAAGTGCCGCAGTTTGTGCAAATCAAGCAACCTTCTTGATATATTAGTGTCTCTTGACCACAATTAGGACACTTTTGTCCGCTTACCTTAGTACCGTTTGGCAGGTATCTTTTAAGGGCACGTTCAACTCCCATTTTCCAAGTGTTGATTGATTTGTTGTCAAGTTCAAGACTGCTGATGAGCTTTAGCACTTGTGGTATTGGCATACCGTATCTCAGCACACCAGAAATCAGCTTTGCATAATTCCAGAATTCCGGATTAAATTTCTCTGAAAGGCCCTCTATTGTGGTTTTGAAGCCTCGCTTGTTCACGAATTGAAAATCGTAACGTTTTTGCCCGTTTTCGTCAATGGCTTTGATTATTTTGCCTTTGCTCACCGACTTGGGGCAGAAAATGCCTTCTTCGTCATCAGCTATACCAGTGAAAATCTCGTATGGACGACCGTCAACCAGTCCGATAAAGGCAATCCATTTTTCTTTGTTGTTCTGAAATCTCACAATGTCGGCATCAAGCTCAATTGGCCGTTTTAGAATGTGCTCCTCGTCGGCCATGTAGTGTGGGCGCTTTGGTTTTTCGTCTTTCTTGTCGTTTTTCGATATTGTTACGAGCACACCGGAACGCGACCCGTCACGATACACAGTGCAACCCTTGCAGCCGCACTTCCATGCTTCAACATACAGTTTGTTGACCATCTCCTCGCTCACATCATTAGGTAGGTTTATGGTCACGCTTATGGAGTGGTCCACCCACTTTTGCACAGCCCCTTGCATTTTCACCTTGTTAACCCAGTCAACATCGTTTGATGTGGCTTTGTAATAAGGTGATTTTGCCACGAGCTCGTCAATTTCTTCTTGGGTGTAGTCATGACGAACATCGTAGCCGTTTTTCTGCATCCAAGTTATGAATTTGGGGTGATATACAATGTATTCCTCAAAAGAGTCTCCAGACTCATCAACGTAGTCAACGTGCACGTCTTTATCGCTTGGATTCACTTTTCGGCGACGTTTATACACAGGCAAGAACACAGGCTCAATTCCAGACGTGGTTTGGGTGAGAATGCTCGTGGTACCAGTTGGCGCAATCGTCAGGCATGCTATGTTGCGACGACCATATTTTTGCATCAAGTCATATAACTCTGGGTCGGCTTGCTTGATTCGGCAGATAAACGGATTGTTTGCTTCGCGTGCGGCATCATAAATTTCAAATGCACCACGCTCCTTGGCGAGCATCACCGACGAGCGGTAGGCCGCCAGAGCCAACGTTTTGTGCACACTGACAGAGAATTCGGTGGCTTTATTGGTGCCATAGCGGAGTCCCATTGCAGCTATCATGTCGCCTTCGGCTGTGGTTCCCACGCCAGTGCGGCGGCCTTTAAGGGTTTTGGCAAGAATTTTCTTCCATAGGTTAAGTTCTGTCGATTTAACCTCATCGGTTTCCGGGTCGGCTTGGATTTTTGCAATTATCTTTTCGATTTTTTCCTTTTCCAGGTCGATAATGTCGTCCATTATGCGTTGTGCTATGGCTGCGTGTTGCTTGAACTTATCGAAATCGAAATATGCGTCTTTTGCAAATGGATTAACGACATAGGAGTATAGGTTGATTGCAAGCAAGCGGCAACTGTCGTATGGGCAGAGTGGAATTTCGCCGCATGGGTTGGTTGACACGGTGCGGAAACCAAGGTCGTCATAACAGTCGGGCACCGATTCCCTTATGATTGTGTCCCAGAACAGGACTCCAGGCTCTGCACTCTTCCAGGCATTGTGCACGATTTTGTTCCATAGAGCCGAGGCGTCAATGTTTTTTCTTACCACAGGATTGTCGCTGCTGATAGGAAATTGCTGCACGTAATCTTTGCCTGAAATTGCAGCATTCATGAAGTCGTCATCTATTTTTACCGACACGTTGGCACCAGTAATTTTGCCTTCGGTCATCTTTGCGTCAATAAACGCTTCCGAATCTGGGTGCTTGATGCCCACAGTGAGCATCAGTGCTCCGCGTCGTCCGTCTTGAGCTACTTCGCGTGTGGTGTTTGAATAACGCTCCATGAAAGGCACGAGACCAGTTGATGTCAAGGCAGAATTCTTCACGGGAGAGCCTTTGGGGCGTATGTGTGACAGGTCGTGCCCCACTCCACCTCTGCGTTTCATGAGTTGCACCTGTTCCTCATCTATTTTTAGAATTCCCCCATAGGAGTCTGGATTGCCGTCAAGACCTATAACGAAACAATTTGAGAGAGACGACACCTGAAAGTTGTTGCCAATTCCTGCCATAGGGCTGCCTTGCGGCACAATATAGCGGAAATGTGAGAGCAAGTCAAAAATCTCGGCTTCGCTCATAGGGTTTGGATAATTCTTCTCGATGCGCGCTATCTCTTTGGCTATGCGGTGGTGCATATCGTCGGGAGTCTTTTCGTAAAGGTTGCCAAAGGAATCCTTCAGTGCATATTTGCTTGCCCAGACTCTGGCAGCGAGCTGGTCGCCGTCAAAGTATTTCAAAGAAGCGTTATATGCCTCGTCGTAAGTATATGTTTCCTTGTTCACGATTGTTATGTATTATAGAGTTTTTTTTAATTGCTTGTTTGCATAATTGCTGCATTACAAAGATAATGATTTGTATTTCAAAAACCAAGACTTAACCTTTCTCCATGAATTGAATGCGTTAGATGTAAATGTTTGATTAATAATGCACTTTGTGACAAATAGCTTTTTATGTAAAGCATACCGAATATGCTTATTGTGTTTGTGCAAAGACAATTAAGAAATTTCAATTATTAGCTAACGCCTATCCCAATAAAAAGTGTTTTTGTGGCAACCTGCTTTTCCGCAAATACTCTGCCTGGTGGGTGATGTCGTTTCTCATTTCATGTTATATAAATAAATTTTTCCTTAATTCGTCATGGCAAAAGATAAAAAACATTATATTTGTAATCTTAAAGTATTTATTAACATCATTAGAATATGAAAAAACATAATTTCTATGCAGGGCCGTCAATCTTGAGTCAATACACCATTGACCGTACCGCCGACGCTGTTCGTGATTTCGACAACACAGGCTTGTCAATCCTTGAGATTTCCCACCGTAGCAAAGAATTTACAGCAGTTATTGAAAAAGCTCAAGCTCTTTTCAAAGAACTCCTCAACATACCAGAGGGCTACTCAGTGCTGTTTTTGGGTGGTGGTGCGAGCATGCAGTTCTGCATGGTTCCCTATAACCTGCTTGCCCATAAGGCTGCATATCTTGACACTGGCACTTGGGCTCACAAGGCAATCAAAGAGGCTGAGCTCTTTGGCGATGTGGAAGTGGTGGCTTCGTCACGCGAAGACAACTATGTGTACGTGCCTAAAGACTACACTATTCCTGCCGACGCAGACTATTTCCACATAACCACCAACAACACAATATATGGAACTGAGATTCGCAAAGACCTTGATTCACCAGTGCCTCTGGTGGCTGACATGTCGAGCGACATATTCTCACGTGAAATTGATGTTACGAAATATGACCTCATATATGGTGGCGCACAAAAGAACCTTGCGCCTGCTGGCGTTACTTTCGTGATAGTGAAAAATGATGCCATTGGCAAGGTTGACCGCAAAATTCCTACTATGCTCAATTACAAGACGCACATTGACAAAGGCTCAATGTTTAACACTCCGCCAGTGTTGCCAATCTTCTCTGCACTGCAGACGCTTGAATGGTACAAGGAACTTGGCGGCGTGAAGAAACTTGAGGCTATGGACAAGGAAAAGGCCGCTTATTTGTATGACGCGATTGATGCAAGCAAGATGTTTGTGGGCACAGCAAAAGCTGAAGACCGCTCCATTATGAACGTGTGCTTTGTGATGAAGCCTGAGTATAAGGAGCTGGAGAAAGACTTTTTGGACTTGGCTGCAACCAAAGGTATAGTAGGCATAAAGGGACACCGTTCAGTGGGCGGATTCCGCGCTTCGCTCTACAATGCCCTGCCTCTCGACAGCGTGAAGGTGCTCGTTGAAGCCATGAAGGAATTTGAGAACAAACATTAAAATTTTGCAACTAAAGAAATACGCTATATGAAAGTTTTAGTAGCAACACAAAAGCCTTTTGCTCCAGCAGCCGTAAAGGGCATAGAAGACGTGCTCAAAGCTGCCGGCCACGAGATGGTTCTCGTGGAAAAAGGCACTAAAGACGACATGATTAAGGCTGTGGACGACTGTGCAGGACTGATAGTGCGCAGCGACAAGGTTGATAAAGAAGTGTTTGACGCTGCACCTCAACTTAAAGTTGTGGTGCGTGCCGGTGCTGGATATGACAACATCGACTTGGCCGAGGCAACTGCTCATGGCGTGTGTGTGATGAACACCCCTGGTCAAAACAGCAACGCTGTGGCAGAACTGGTGTTCGGAATGCTCGTGACACTTATTCGCAACCGCTACAATGGCACTTCGGGTACGGAATTGAAGGATAAAACTTTGGGTATTCATGCTTATGGCCAAGTGGGACGCAATGTGGCACGCATAGCCAAGGGCTTTGGCATGAAAGTCAGCGCGCTTGACCCATTTGTGAGCGATGACGTGATAGCTGCCGACGGTCTCACCCCACTTCACTCAATTGAGGATTTATATAGGAACAACCAATATGTGAGTCTTCACATTCCTGCCAACGACCAGACAAAGAAATCCATCACCAAGGAACTGATAGAAATGTTGCCTAAAAATGGTGTGCTTATTAACGCCGCACGCAAGGAGGTGATTGACGAGGACGGTTTGGCCAAGGCTATGGAAGAACGCTCAGACATAAGATATTTGGCTGATGTGAAGCCCGACAATGCCGAGGCCCTGGAGGCAAAATATCCGGAACGTGTGCTGTTCACACCCAAGAAAATGGGCGCACAGACGGCAGAGGCTAACATTAAAGCTGGAATTGCCGCAGCAGAGCAAGTTGTGGCTTATTTGAAAGATGGTTGGAACAAATTCCAAGTGAACAAATAAATCCTCGGATATAACGAGAATAAAAAATGTAAGTTTTTAGAGGAGAGAGCACGGTCATGAGCCGCGCTCTCTCTTCTTTTTGGTTGTGCCAGCCTTGCGCTTATTGCGCAATTTCTGAGCTTTGGTACGGTGTGTTTCGGCCATGTCGTCAAGTCCTATTTTCTCATATATGTCAGCAAGCGCATCGTGTGGGGTCCATTCCGTCTTGTCGGCTTTAACAGCTCGTTTATACGACTTTATGGCGGCAGCCGTGTCTTTGACGCTTTCATAGAGCTTGCCAAGAGTCAGGTGTGCATCAAAGCAGGCATTGTCGATAGCAATAGCACGTTTCAACTCTTTTTCGGCAGCATCGGTTTCATCAATGGCCATTAGCAGTTTCCCCTTTCCAACCATAGCGTCAGTGCAACTGGGCCAAAGTGACAGCGCCTTGTTGTAGTTGGCAAGTGATGATTTTATAGCTATCTCATCGAGTTTTGGGGCTGATTTTCCATAGGTCGTTTCTTCTTCACTTGCCAGTGTGCCGTAACCCAATGCCTGATTGCCCATTTCCACATATTCGCCAGCCAGCTGGCGCAATGTGGAGTCTCGCTTTTCGATTTCGAGTTTTAGACGCTCGATTTCGCGGCCCATTTGGCCGAATTTATTGAGTTTTACAGCTACAAAACGCTGAACAACCGGGCTTGATGTGACATCTTTTATCTTGTTGGCTTCCACAAAGTAATTAACGCACTCGGAGTAGAGGTTGTGGTCGAATGCGTGCACCGACTTTAGAAACAACTCATTGGCATGCTCTTGCTTCATGGCGTTGTCAATTAGCAGCTGGCTGTTGAATTGGCGGCTGAAATCGACCACCGTGGTATTGACTATAATGTCGCGACCAGAGATTGGTTTCAGCAAGGTTATGCCTTCAAGCGAGGTGCAACGCGAAAGTGCCACATAGGTCTGACCACTTGAGAATGCTCCACCAGCAAAGTCAATCACAATGTTATTGAACGTCAGCCCTTGACTTTTGTGCACTGTCAGTGCCCAGGCTGGTTTTATTGGGTATTGTGTAAATGAGCCTTGCACGTTTTCTATAACCTTTTTCTCGCGTTCATCGTAGGAATATTGAATGTTTTCCCACATTTCAAGGTCGAGGTCATAGGTGTTACCGTCTTCAAGTGCCACTTTCACATTGTCATCTTTCAGTTCGCTTACTTTGCCAATAGTGCCGTTTACCCACCGGCCATCTTTATCGTTGCGAATAAAAATCACCTGTGCCCCTTCTTTGAGCACAAGTTCTTTGGCTGTGGGTAGGTCGTTGTCTGGGAACAAGCCTTCTATTAAGCCGCAGAAATGGTATTCCTTGGTTTTGAGAGCTTGCATGTGCTCATCGTTGATGGCATCAACTGTGTCGCGGCGTGTGGCAAGGGTCACGACGAAATTGCCAGTGTCGGTGTACTGTGGATTGCATCGGGAGTTGAGCAAGGTAAGGTCAGCTTGTGTGGCACGGTTGACCCTCACGCGGTCGAGCAGAGAAATGAATGAGCTGTCGGTTTGGCGATAAATTTTCCTCAATTCTATTGGCACAAGGCCAAGGTTGCCAAAAGCAAATGCGTTGAAAAAGAAAAATTGCTTATAGTATATCTTGAGAATTTCACGCATTTCACGTGTCACGACAGGTTCGAGCTGGAAAATGTCGCCCACAAAAAGCAGTTGTTTGCCGCCAAATGGTTCGCGCATGTTGCCTGAATACACGCGGAGCACCTTGTCGATGAAATCAATAATGTCGGCTCTGACCATAGAAATCTCATCGATTATAATCAGGTCGAGTTGCTTGATGAGCTTTATTTTTTCTGATGGATAGCGGAGCGTTTTCCTGATTCTCTTGACAGAAAAGTCTGGGTCGTCGGGCAACAGCGGCTTGAAAGGAATTTTGAAAAAAGAGTGGAGAGTTTGCCCGTTAACGTTGACTGCTGCGATGCCTGTGGGCGCAAGAACTACGTATTTCTTGGCTGTGTGCTTGCAGATGTAGCGCAGAAAAGTGCTTTTGCCAGTGCCAGCCTTACCGGTGAGAAAAACGGAATGATGCGTGTGTTGAATCAAACTCCAGGCGTTCTGGAATTCGGGATTGTCCAAGTCTATTTCGTTCAAATTGTCTGCGCTCATTGGCTGTCTGTGGGCATTATGCCGCTTGTTGGTTGTGTGAAATTTATTCTTTTTAGAGTTCAAATTTAATAAAAAACTGTCGAAAGACCTATTTTGTTTGTTGTGCAAATTGGTCAATTTGCAGGAAAATGTCCATACCGTGCAACTGGCTATATTATGCAGAAATGGCAATCGGATTTTAACTCCGGTTGCCATTTCTTATTTTAATATATAATGATAGGTTAACTATCCTATTAGAATCTTATGCCAAATGTGCATGCAATGCGGTTTTGGTTGTCGGTGATTGTGCCTATGTTGCCGGCGTAGTAGCCACCGTTGCCGTAAGTTGCCGGCGAAAAAGCGTGAAACTCGCTCTTGCGTGCCTTGTGAATGTAGGCTAAATCGAGATATATGGATTTGTAATGATAGCCAAAACCAAGCGTCACATACTGCGTGTTTTTGTCAAACTGATAAGCAGGACTTGTTGAAGCTGTTATTATGCCAGTTTCATTGTTTTTAACCTCATCTTTCACAGGAGAGGTCTTGTAGGCATAGCCAGCTCTCACGCTCCAGTTTTGGTCGAGTCTATATTCTCCACCGATTCTCACAATGTGGGTTGGCTTAAAATAGCTCTTGATTTCGTTTGTGGCGTCGAGGTACTCGTTGCCGTCCATGTCGAGAATACGCATTGTCTCGGTGCCCACATATTCGTAGTCAAGGCTCAGTATGCCTTGTTGTCCAATCACACCGGCAACGCTACCAATGAAGTGCCACGGAGTGTTGATGTCATATCGTGTGTCGCCGCTGTTGGTCTCTTTGTCGCCATTGTAGTTGAAGCCGTTGCCAGCCATTTGGAAACTTGCGTTGGCGTAGTAGGCATCTTTGAGCTCGTAATATGTTGGCGTGTGGAACGCAAAACCTATGCGAAGTTCGTTTACAGGCTTTAAGATGAAACCCATCTTGAAGTTATAGCCAGTGCCGGTGGTGCTGAGGTAGTTCTGGAAACCAAAGTCAGCGGCACCATTGACCAGTGCGCCTATGTCGGCAGAATTATCGTTGACCAGTGCGTTTTGAAGAGACTCGCCATAGTAGGTGTAGCTTCTGTAGTCCAAATCGTTTATGCCCACACCAATGCCCCAATATAGCACGTTTGCAAGATTACCACCGAGGCTGAAGTTGTACTCGTCGATATGGCCGGTTTCACTCACCTCATACTCGCCAAAACCAGAAGTTCCGTTGGCAAACAGACCTTGGAAGTTTGTACCGTCGCTTTGCGGGTTAATAAGATAGGCATCGTATGCCAAGATGCTTGCCCATGGCGCGTAGCTTCCGCTTGGTCCCTTGCTTTCATAAGGGTTGAACACATCGGTGAAAGCTAAATCGTTTTTGTTCCAGTTACCAGAGTTGGTTACGCCTGCAATGTAATTGGTCACGGAGTTGCCTATGTTGTTCATTGTGCCAGTGTAGCGTCGTTTAAATGAGTTGGCGCGGCTGAATGTGACACCCCAGTTGAGGTTTGGCATAACGTCGGAGTTGAGTCGCATAGCACCCACATAGCCAAAGTTAGGCACATTGAATTCTGTTTGGTTTATGGAATTTTTGCTGTCGCTCTTTGATGAATTGAAATTAAGGCTCATTGTGATACCGGTGTCGGAACTACGGTACACGCCTATGCCGGCAGGGTTCTGGCCAAGAGTTGACAAGTCACCGCCCAATGCACCAAAAGCCCCTGCCATCGACATAGAGCGAGCTGTTCCGTTCAAATCCTGTTGTGATAGTTGTAGTGCGTCGAAAGCGGCTTGGGCATTAGCCATAAGTGGCATTGCCAGTATCATCAATCCGAAAATTTTCTTATTCATAATAATAAAATGTAGTAGTAATCAAATTAGAGTTGTTGTGTAAATGTCGTTTCTTATTCTGGCTACTTATGCCACAGAAACAAGGGCCTTAAAGCCCTTGTTTCTGTGCATCAAGCTGGCTGGCCTTGGTTTTAGCGACGATGACCGCCTCCACCAGAGAAGCCACCGCCTCCACCTCCGGAGAAACCGCCACCAGAGAAGCCGCCACCAGAGAAACCTCCGCTGCTACGTCCGCCACCCCAGTTTGATGATGAGCTGCTGCGGCTTGGTGTGTTGTAGGTGCGACTTTGTGTGTTGTTGTCGTTGTAGCTTCTCGATTCAAATATGCGCGATGTTGTGCTTCGTGAGTTGTTGTAAACGTTGTTGCTTGTGCGGCTGTCGTTGGCACTGCTGTTGAACACTTGATTGCGGTTCACGCTGTTTGCGATAGATGATGGACGACGTCCCATGTTTCCAATTGCCCTTGCAGAGCGATTGTTGCCTCCTTGATACACGTTGCTGCCACGGCCGGCCGACATACTGCCTCCAAATCCATTTTGATTGGCCGTGGAAATTCCACGGTGACCAGTCATTCTGACGTTGTTCACATTACTTCCGTTGGCGATTGCAGAACCCATGTTGTTGCCGCTTACACTTGACAATGGACGACGGTTGCTGCTGGCTATGCCGTTGCTCATGTTGGCACGGTTTGCGTTATAGTTGCTGGCGTAGCCCATTGGGCGGCGTCCGCCTATGTTACGGCCACCAGCGCCCCAGCCACCATGGCCATAATTCCAACCATAGTCCCAACCGCCAGGACCACCCCAACCTGGGCCTCCCCAGCCATGGCCATGCCAACCGAAACCGAACCAAGGGTCGTAGAAACCACCCCAGCCCCAGCTCCAACCTGCATACCAGCGTGGGCCATACCAAGAGCTGTACCATGGCGTGTACCAACTGTACCATGGGTCATACCAGCTATACCATGGGTCGTACCAACCAGCGTAACCCCAGCCTATGCTTGGTCCCCAATTGGAGCCAATCACCAAATTCACTGTGGGTGTACTATCGTAGTATAACTCAATCAAATCTGGGTCGTTTGACCTGATGACAATGTTCGGGTTGTGAAATTTCTCGATTTTTTCTGTATTGGCAAACACATCGCTGTCGGCATTATAAATAGAGTCGGAATCAGACAAATTACGCATCTCCTGCTCGTATTTTGCACCGCGGCGGTTGTATTCGTCAACATCGCGTCCGTTGATGTAGTTCTCATCGTTGTTCACGCGATATTGTGGCAGTGATTGGCTGTTGCTGTTCACCACCCTCTTGACATTTTGCTTTGAAACCTTGGTCTCAACTTTTGGTTGAGTTTTCGTAGAGTTGTAGTATATGTCGTCGTAGTCTTGTGCCGATGTCATAAACCCGCTGCTCATTGCGAAAACACCTAACAATGTTAATACTCCAAATCTCATAATATCGTATGTTTTAATAATTTCTTGCTTTTTGACTATCGAACTTATCGAAAGTTTAAATTCTTGATAAAGTTATACATTATTTTACAGATATTGTGCATGAGCACACCATCTAAATGTTTCTTTTTCCATTAAAAACAACAATAATGCCAACACTGCATGCAAAAAGGTTAATAAAACTAAAAGCGGAATAGCTGCGTTTTACGCATAACACCATTGCAATGCACTTTGTTGATTGTTGTTTTTTTTCAAACAAGGCTTCAAAAAAGTTGTGCCAATGCTTGCCAGTTAAAAAATAATGCCTAACTTTGCATCGCAATTCAGAATTGTCCTGTGGTGTAATGGTAGCACATCGGATTCTGGTTCCGCTTGCGAGGGTTCGAGTCCTTCCAGGACAACAAAAGTGACCCATTTGTGGTCACTTTTTTTATTTAAAATTTAAACTATTAATTAAAATGGCAACAAAAATTAGATTACAACGTCATGGTCACAAGAACTATGCGTTCTATCCTATTGTTATCGCCGATAGCAGGGCACCACGAGATGGTAGATTTATTGAAAGGATTGGTTCTTATAACCCTAATACTAATCCTGCTACAATAAGTTTAAATTTCGAGAGAGCTCTTTATTGGGTGAACGTAGGCGCAATTCCAACTGACACTGTTCGCAACATTCTTTCTCGTGAAGGTGTGATGCTCATGAAGCACTTGCAAGGTGGTGTTAAGAAAGGCGCATTCTCTGAAGAAGAGGCTCAAAAACGTTTCGATGCTTGGAAAGCTGAAAAGACAGCTAAACTTGATGCTATCAAGAACAAAGAAGCTGACGCTAAGCAAGCCGACACAAAGAAACGTCTGGAAGAAGAAGCTAAGAAAAATGAGGCTAAGGCTGATGCTGTGGCAAAGAAGAAAGCTGAGATTGCAGCTGCTAAGGCTGCCGCCGAAGCTGAAGCTGCCAAAGCTGCTCAAGAGGCTGAAGCTGCAGCAAAAGCAGAGGAAACTCCTGCTGAAGATGCCGCTCCTGCTGCTGAAGCACCTGCAGAGGCTTAATCAAGTTTCTTATACGGAAAATTAAAAAAAAAACGCTGGATTTTTCCAGCGTTTTTTGTTTTTATGCAGTCTCATAAATAAGACCAATAGCCTTACTGCAGAAATTTAGCAATAGCTTACCCTTGCGGGAGTGCATGCGTTTCGGTATGCTATCTAGCACAAGATAGTTTCAATGAGGAACAAAAAAAAGACGCATCGCAATTTTGTTGCGATACGTCCTTTTTTATTTATTCAGAGTTTACTTTACTTCACTTCTTCGTAGTCAACGTCTTCGGCGTTGTCTGTTCCGCCTCCGTTGTTTGTGTTGGCGTTGTCATTTGCACCTGAGTTCTGGTAGCCACCCTGTTGTGCATTTTGTTGCTGACCAGCACCTGCATTGTTATACATGTCTTGAGATGCAGCATGGAACACTTCGTTCAACTTGGCAGTTGCAGCATCGATAGCAGCAATGTCTTGCTTCTTGTGAGCATCTTTCAACTCATTGAGAGCAGATTCGATTTGCGCTTTCTTGTCAGCTGGCAATTTGTCACCAAGCTCTTTGAGGCTCTTTTCTGTTTGGAAAATCATTGCATCTGCTTGATTGATTTTGTCGATGCGCTCCTTTTCTTTCTCATCGGCAGCAGCGTTGGCAGCAGCTTCGTCCTTCATGCGTTGGATTTCAGCGTCGCTTAAGCCACTTGAAGCCTCAATTCTGATGCTTTGCTCCTTACCAGTAGCCTTATCTTTGGCTGACACATTCATAATGCCGTTTGCATCAACCTCGAATGTCACTTCGATTTGTGGCACGCCACGAGGAGCTGGCGTAATTCCGTCTAAGTGGAACTTGCCCAGAGTCTTATCGTCCTTGGCAAGAGGTCTCTCACCTTGCAGCACGTGAATCTCAACTTCTGGCTGGTTATCAACTGCAGTAGAGAACACTTGACTCTTTCTCGTAGGGATTGTTGTGTTGGCATCAATAAGCTTTGTCATCACACCACCAAGTGTTTCGATACCTACAGACAATGGAACCACATCAAGCAGAAGCACATCTTTAACATCGCCACTCAGCACACCGCCTTGAATTGCGGCTCCAACAGCGACCACTTCATCAGGGTTAACGCCCTTTGATGGAGCTTTGCCAAAGAAGTCTTGAACAATCTTTTGAACGGCAGGGATTCGGGTTGAACCTCCAACCAAAATCACATCGTTGATGTCGCTTGTTGACAAGTTGGCATCGGCAAGTGCCTTCTTGCAAGGCTCAATGGTGCGTTGGATCAAATCGTCGCACAATTGCTCGAACTTAGCTCTTGTCAAAGTCTTAACCAAATGCTTTGGCACACCGTTCACTGGCATGATGTATGGCAAGTTGATTTCGGTGCTCATGGAGCTTGACAACTCAATCTTGGCTTTTTCAGCAGCCTCTTTCAAGCGTTGCAGTGCCATAGGATCCTTTCTGAGGTCAACGCCCTCTTCGTTCTGGAACTCATCGGCAAGCCAGTTGATGATACGTTGGTCGAAGTCATCACCACCAAGGTGTGTGTCACCGTTAGTTGATTTAACTTCAAATACACCGTCACCCAAGTTCAAGATTGAAATATCGAATGTACCGCCACCAAGGTCAAACACAGCAATGTTTTTGTCATCTGTACCTTTGTCAAGTCCATAGGCCAATGCTGCAGCGGTAGGCTCGTTGACGATACGTCGAACATTCAAACCGGCGATTTCACCAGCCTCCTTGGTAGCTTTACGCTGTGCGTCGTTAAAATAAGCCGGAACGGTAATCACAGCCTCGCTTACCGTTTGGCCGAGATAGTCCTCAGCAGTCTTCTTCATTTTTTGAAGAATCATTGCTGAAATCTCTTGTGGTGTGTATTGGCGTCCCTCAACCTCCACACGGGGTTGATTGTTGCCGTTGTTCACCACTTTATAAGGCACACGGGAAATCTCGTTGGTTACCTGGTCGTAGCTCTCACCCATGAAACGTTTAATTGAATAAACCGTGTTGGTTGGGTTTGTGATAGCCTGACGCTTTGCTGGGTCACCGACTTTTCTTTCGCCGTTTTCCACAAAACCCACTATTGAAGGTGTTGTGTTGCGACCCTCACTGTTGGGGATTACCACTGGATTTTTTCCTTCAAGGACAGCCACGCAAGAATTGGTGGTTCCTAAGTCAATACCTATAATTTTGCTCATAATATTTAATTTTTTATTTATTATCAATTTTTGTTTTTGATTGCTTGCGCAATCGCTGATGAATAAAACAAAAGATGTGCCAAACTTCAAAAGCTCAGATATGGCAGTTGCCGATTACTGACACAATGGCACAATATTGGCACGAATCATTGTTTTTGAAATGACAATCTGGTGAGTCATTTATACAAAGAATAACATAATCAGTTTATTTGTGATTAATAAAAAATATTATCTTTGCATATAACAAATGACTGATATTAAACAACTATATTTTAAACGAAACTTATTATGCAAATTTCACACATTGAGCATGTGGGTATTGCCGTTACAAGTTTGGAGCAAGCAATCCCATTCTATGAGAAATTGTTGAACACTAAGTGTTACAAGGTAGAAGAGGTGGAAGACCAACATGTTAAAACCGCATTTTTGAAGGTTGGCGAGACTAAAATCGAGTTGCTTGAGGCTACTAGTGACGAGAGTGCCATTGCTAAGTTCATTGCCAAGAATGGCGGACATGGAGGCATTCAGCACATTGCATTTGCCGTGGAAGACGGCTTGGCAGAAGCACTGAATGAGATACAGGAAAAGGGTGAGCGAGTGATTGACAAGGCTCCACGCAAAGGCGCTGACGGCCTTAACATCGGTTTCTTGCACCCGAAGAGCACTTGTGGTGCATTAATTGAACTTTGTGAAGATCCTAAAAAATAAATTACAATATGGGAAAACAACTTGAAAAAATTCAAGAATTGATTTCGCTTAGAGCTGAGGCTCGTTTGGGCGGAGGTGAAAAAGCAATTGAAAAACAGCACGCAAAAGGCAAATACACAGCACGCGAGCGCATCAATATGCTTCTTGACGAAGGTAGTTTTGAAGAACTTGACATGTTCGTGCGTCATCGTTGCACCAACTTTGGCATGGACAAGAAATCGTTTGCCGGCGATGGTGTGGTGACAGGCTACGGAACAGTGGCAGGTCGCTTGGTTTATGTTTTTGCCCAAGATTCCACGGTGTATGGTGGATCTCTGTCAGAGACTATGGCACAAAAGATTTGCAAAGTCATGGATTTGGCTATGAAGAATGGCGCTCCTGTAATTGGCTTGAATGATTCGGGTGGTGCCAGAATTCAAGAGGGTATCAATGCACTTGGGGGTTATGCCGAGATTTTCCAAAGAAACATCAACGCAAGTGGTGTTGTGCCACAAATTTCTGCAATACTTGGCCCATGTGCCGGTGGCGCAGTTTACTCTCCTGCCCTCACCGACTTCACAATCATGGCAAAAGGCATATCGTTCATGTTCCTGACAGGTCCTAAGGTGGTGAAGACCGTGACTGGTGAAGACGTTACGCAAGAGCAACTCGGTGGTGCTACGGTGCATGCCTCAAAGTCAGGCGTTGCTCATTTCGCTGCCGACACTGAAGAAGAAGCAATTGCCACAATTAAGCAGCTGCTGAGCTACATGCCGTCTAACAACATGGAAACGGCACCACGCGTGGCTTGCGACGACCCTGTTGACCGTGTGGAGGACTCCTTGAATGAAATCATTCCAGAAAGCGCCAATGACCCATATAACATGTATGAAATCATTGGTGCCATTGTTGATAATGGTGAATTTTTGGAAGTGCAAAAAGACTATGCCAAAAACATCATTGTGGGTTTTGCTCGCTTCAATGGCGAGGCTGTGGGTATAGTCGCCAATCAGCCGCAATATATGGCAGGAGTGCTTGACTGCAACGCTTCACGCAAAGGCGGTCGTTTTGTCAGATTCTGCGATGCGTTCAACATACCTATTGTCACATTAGTTGACGTTCCTGGTTTCTTGCCAGGCACAGGACAAGAGTACAACGCTGTGATTTTGAACGGCGCTAAACTCCTTTATGCTTATGGAGAGGCCACAGTGCCAAAAATTACTGTCACTATCCGCAAGAGCTATGGTGGTAGCCACATTGTGATGAGCTGCAAGCAGCTTCGTGGCGATATGAACTACGCTTGGCCTTCATCAGAGATTGCTGTGATGGGAGCTTCTGGCGCTGCCGGTATCCTTTATGCTAAAGATGCCAAGAAGGCAAAGACCGATGCCGCTGCTGCCAAAGAGGCTGGCGATGAGGAAAAGGCAAAACAAATCATGGCCGATTACAAAGAATACATTAAAGAGAAAGAGGAAGAATACAACAAGCTCTTCTGCTCTCCTTATCAAGCTGCAAAATATGGCTATATCGATGATGTGATTGAGCCGCGAAACACACGTTTCCGTATAATCAGAGCTTTGGAGCAATGCAGAACCAAGAAGTTGACAAATCCTGCCAAGAAGCATGGTAACATTCCGTTGTAATTATTTCTCCAAATTTGACAAAATGAATAGGAAAGGAATATTTTTAATCCTGATTTCTGTCATGATTTCCCTGTCTTCGTTTGGACAGGCGCGAAAACTTTTGCGCTTCAACGAGGTCATGGTGCAAAATGACAGTAATTATATTGACCAGTTGGGAAACAGAACTGCCTGGTTTGAAGTTTTCAACAGTAGCTATGCCACTGTGGGAATGGAGCAGATGTTCATCACAACTGTTGACGCACATAAGGCCATAAACGATTATAGCAACGTTCCTGCTGCCAAGAAGAAAGAGGTTATGCAGGAGTTCTGCAAAAACAATCCAGATGTGGCTTATGAGATTCCACGAGGCGATGCCGACACAAAGGTGGCTCCAAGAACACACGTTGTGTTTTTTGCCGATGGCAATTCGGCAACTGGCGCACTGCATGTGTCATTCAAACTGACACCTGGCAAGGAGAACGATTTGTATCTCTATGATGTGAACGGCGACTTGGTTTCGTTTGTTAAGGTTCCTGCCACACTCAAGGCCAACAACGCATTTGGTGTGATAACAGAATCGTATTGGAGCAAGAAAAGCGAGCTTGACAAATACAAGCAAGCCATCTCGACCGATGACCCGAATGCGCTTTGGACACTCACAGCAAGCCAATGGGAGGTGCGCGACGGCAGCAAAGATAATGTTGCCATCACTCCTATGAAATATAATGCAAGTGTTGTGAACTTGAATGTTGAGAAGTTTGCCAAGGGCGACCCTAATGGCACTACATTGACATTGATTGCAATGGGCATTGTGTTCTCTGCGTTGCTGCTGCTGTTCATTCTGTTCTGGTTGTTCGGCCAAGCTAACACTTTGGCAGAGCGCAAACAATCAGGTATCAAAGACGCAGTTGCCGACGATGCTCCTGTGCAGGAGGTGCAAGCCGTAGCCGATGATGACATGGCTGCCGTTGCAATATGCATGGCTATGTATCAGCATCTGAATGCACATGATGAAGAAAGCGGCGTTTTGACATTCGACAGAAATGCCGACACTGCGTGGAGCAGCAAAGCCAATATGATGTGCCCCACCCCAAATCGCAAATAAATTAAAACAATAATCAGTTTACAAAATGAAAGAATACAAATATAAAATCAACGGCAATGAATACACTGTGGCCGTTGGCGACATAAACAACAACGTTGCCGATGTTACGGTTAATGGCGTGGCATACAACGTAGAGCTCATGGACCAACCAAAGGCTTCAAAACCGGTTGTGAAACGTGTGGCCGCTGCCGCTCCGGCAGCAGCTCCTGTGAGCAAACCCAAGGCACAGCCTGCTGCGGCAGCAGCCGGCGAATATGTGGTTGTGGCTCCGCTTCCTGGTGTTATCAAGGAAATTAATGTCAAGGAAGGTCAGCAAGTAAAGGCCAGTGATGTGGTTTGCATACTTGAGGCAATGAAGATGGGCAATGAGATACATGCCGGAAAAGACGGTGTGGTTAAATCAATCACTGTTGCCAAAGAAGACTCTGTTCTTGAGGGTAATTCAATAATGATAATTGCTTGATTGGGACTATGTTGTTAATAGATGATTTTTCGATTTTAGACAACCTTCGCCAATTTTGGGAATTTACAGGTTTCTATAATTGCGAATGGACTAATGTAATCATGCTGCTGTTCGGCCTTTTGTTCATATATTTGGCCGTAAAGCATGATTTTGAGCCAATGCTTCTTGTTCCTATCGGCTTCGGTATCTTGATAGGAAACATTCCTTTCCAGCCAGGCAATGAGATTGGCATTTATGAGGAGGGTTCTGTGCTCAACATCTTGTATCAAGGAGTTAAACTTGGTTGGTATCCACCACTGATATTCCTTGGAATTGGAGCTATGACCGATTTCTCTTCGTTGCTTGCCAATCCAAAACTTATGCTTGTGGGCGCTGCAGCACAGTTCGGCATCTTCGGAGCATATATGATTGCTCTTCAGTTGGGCTTTATGCCCGACCAAGCCGGTGCAATCGCCATTATTGGCGGTGCTGATGGCCCTACAGCCATATTCTTGAGCGGAAAGCTTGCGCCTAACTTGATGGGTGCCATTGCTGTTTGCGCTTACTCCTACATGGCATTAGTGCCAGTTATCCAGCCTCCTGTGATGCGTTTGCTCACTACAAAGAAAGAGCGTTTGATAAAGATGGAGAAACCAAGAAAAGTGTCGCAAAACGAGAAGATATTATTCCCTATTTTCGGCCTGTTGTTGACATGTTTCTTTGTGCCTTCTGGTCTTCCATTGCTCGGCATGCTGTTCTTCGGTAATCTTCTGCGCGAATCTGGCGTGACTACCCGCTTGGCAAAAACAGCCAGCAATGCAATGACTGACATCGTGACAATTGTGCTTGGACTCACCGTGGGTGCCTCTACACAGGCATCAGAGTTCCTGAACATAGACACCGTTAAGATTTTCTTCCTTGGGTTCTGCGCATTCATCATTGCAACAGCTACAGGCGTTTTGTTTGTGAAATTATTTAATTTGGTTTTGCCAAAAGGTCACAAACTCAATCCGCTTATTGGTAATGCTGGCGTTTCGGCAGTTCCTATGGCTGCACGCATTTCCAATGACCAAGGTCTCAAGGCCGACCCAAGCAACTATCTGCTGATGCACGCTATGGGGCCTAATGTTGCCGGTGTTGTGGGCTCTGCAGTGGCAGCAGGTGTGCTATTGGGCTTCTTAGGTTGATATTTACAATCTTTATAGCATTTGAGATTAGGTGGGCTAAAGGCTCACCTAATCTTTTTTGTAGAGGCAAAAAATGCTATCTTTGTATGATTTGCATATTTATTAAGTGATAACGAATGAAACCTATTATATATCAATTGTTGCCGCGTCTATTCTCAAACGCCAATGCCAATTTGGTTGAAAACGGCTCTATCCAAGAAAATGGCGTTGGAAAATTTGAAGGCATCAATGACGCAGCACTGTCGTCAATTAAGCGTTTAGGTGCCACTCATGTGTGGTTCACGGGCATTATAAGGCACGCAACCCAAACCGATTATTCGACATTTGGCTTAGATGCTTATGATAGCAAGGTGGTTAAGGGTAAGGCTGGCTCGCCGTATGCGATAACTGACTATTATGATGTTGACCCAGATTTGGCAGTCAATGTGCCAAATCGAATGGACGAATTCTGCGCCTTGGTTCGCCGCACGCACAGTCACGACTTGAAGGCGCTGATTGATTTTGTGCCTAATCATGTTGGCAGACAATATCATTCAGTTGTTAAGCCTGACGGCATTAGAGACCTTGGTGAGGACGACAGAACCGACTATTTTTTTGAAAAAGACAATAATTTTTATTATTTACAGGGGCAGTCTTTGACTTTGCCGTATGGTAACGGCGGCTACTGTGAGAGCCCAGCCAAAGTTACTGGCAATGACTGTTTTTCTTCCACTCCGTCGGTCAACGACTGGTATGAGACTATTAAATTGAATTATGGTGTGGATTATAGCAACTGGACACGACATTTCGACCCCATTCCGTCAACATGGCATAAAATGCTTGACATATTGCTCTTTTGGTGTCAGAAAGGTATTGACGGCTTTAGGTGCGACATGGCACACATGGTGCCTGTCGAGTTTTGGCATTGGGCTATAGGAGAGGTAAAGGTAAAATATCCCAACGTGATTTTTATAGCAGAGCTATATGATGTGGGGCTATATCGCAGCTATATAGAATATGGCGGATTTGATTATTTATATGATAAAGTCAATCTCTATGACACGCTGTGTGGCGTGGCCAAAGGGCAACAATCGGTCTCAAATCTCACAGGGTGCTGGCAAAGGATAGACGGCATTAATTCGCAAATGCTAAATTTCCTTGAAAACCACGATGAGATGCGTTTGGCTTCAAGCATGTTTCTGAAAAATCCGCAGTTGGCATTGCCTGCATTTGTGGCGAGCCTAACGATGTCGAAAGCTCCATTCATGCTTTATTTTGGCCAAGAACTTGGCGAAAAAGGCGACTGTGCAGAAGGGTTCAGTGGCCACGATGGAAAGACGACGATATTTGATTACTGGTCGCTCGACACGGTTAGGCGATGGTATGACAACGGCAAATGCGATGGTCGGCTTTTGTCAAAATCAGAAATTGCATTACGGAACTATTATGAATGGATTTTGAATCTGACTAATAACACCAAAGCTATTTGTGATGGTGATTTCTTTGACTTGATGTATGTTAATAACAAGAATCTGAACTTTTGCTTCAATTATGCCTATCTGCGGCATAGCAACAAAGAAACAGTTTTAATCGTTTTAAACTTTGGTGACCACGTGGCTGATTTGAACGTGTGTATCCCACAGCACGCCTTCAGCATGTTTGGATTGCCTGCCGGAGAACAAAAGGCCGTGGATTTGCAGACAGGTGAGAGTTTCAGCATAATGCTCCAGCCCGATGAGTGTGTGAAAGTGACGGTGGCACCACATAATGCCACCTTGATTAAAATTTGTTGAGGTTTTTGAATTTGAGTTCAAAAAAAGACACGGAATAATCCCTCTAACCCATTTTTTAATATTAATTTTGCGAAAAATTAATTTGTCATCAAACTATGAGTAATTTTAAAATCTTTTCTGGTACAAACTCTCGTTATTTGTCTGAGAACATAGCAAAGAACCTTGGCGTTACGCTTGGTCAGATGAATATCCAGCATTTTGCTGATGGTGAGTTTGAAGTTTCTTTTGAGGAGTCGATTCGTGGAGCAGAGGTCTATCTGATTCAATCCACGTTCCCTAACTGTGACAATCTCATGGAACTTCTGCTGATGATTGACGCTGCAAAGCGCGCTTCAGCAAAATCCATAATTGCCGTTGTCCCCTATTTCGGCTGGGCTCGTCAAGACAGAAAAGACAAACCTCGTGTTTCAATCGCATCTAAGCTGGTTGCTGATTTGCTTAGCACTGCAGGCATTGACCGCTTGATAACGATGGATTTGCATGCCGACCAAATTCAGGGATTCTTCAACGTTCCTGTTGACCATTTGTATGCATCTTCGGTTTACATTCCATACATCAAGTCTCTGCAACTTAAAGATATGGTGATTGCTTCGCCCGACGTGGGTGGTGCCAAGCGCGCAAACAACTATGCAAAATACTTTGATTGCCCATTGGTTTTGTGCCACAAGCAGCGCGCCAAGGCAAACGTTGTTGCCAACATGACCATAATTGGTGATGTGAAAGACAAAAACGTGGTGCTGGTTGACGATATGATTGACACCGCTGGCACTATTTGCAAAGCTGCAAACCTCATGAAAGAGAATGGCGCAAAGACCGTACGCGCTCTTGCTTCACATGCCATCATGAGCGGACCTGCATGCCAGCGTGTTATGGATAGTGCCCTTGAGGAGGTGATATTCTCAGACTCTATCCCATTTGATGTGGAGAAATGTCCTAAGGCAACGATTATAACAATTGCTTCCTTGTTTGCCGACACTATTAAGCGTGTTCATGGCAACATGTCAATCAGCTCTCAATACTTAATCTGATAGTAGAATAACTTTCACGATATTTAGATGAGGTTGCGGAAAAGAATTCCGCAACCTCATTTTTCTTATGTCCACAAAAAAACGAAAAACCACGAATGAAATCTTTCCTGTTGCTGAATTTTGAAGCTACGGCATAATTAAGTAATTTTGTAAATAGAAATATTGTGTTCTATGATAAAGAAAAGCGATCTGGAAGACATTATCAGCAAAGACCTTGCTGCCATTTGGACGGTTCTATCGGCCGACGAGAAGCATTTGGTGGCAAGCAACTTTGAAATAAGGCACTTTCGGAAAAACCATATCATTTATGCCGAGCATGACGAACCAGAATTTTTGTGGTGTTTGCTGCAAGGCAAGGTGAAATTATATAAGGGTGGCTTTGGCGGACGTCAGCAGATTCTTCGCCTTTATCACCCTATTGAATATTTTGGTTATCGCGCTTTCTTTGCTGGAGAGCCATACGTCTCCACTGCATCGGCTTTTGAGCAATCCACTCTTGGCACAATCCCTTTGGCTCTGGTCAAGGAGATGATTGACGAAAATCGTGATGTGGCGTGGTTTTTCATACACGAACTCTCAAAGCATCTTGGCGGCTCTGATGAAAAAATCGTTTCTCTTACGCAGAAACACATACGTGGCCGATTGGCCGAGGCGCTGCTATTGCTGCTTAAAAATTATGGATATGAGAATGATGGCCAGACGTTGAGCATCTGCATGGCTCGTGAGGACATAGCCAATATGTCAAACATGACCACGTCAAATGCTATACGCACCCTGTCGTCGTTTGCACAGGAACACATAATCACCGTTGACGGGCGGCGCATAAAAATTATAGATGAGAGTGCTTTGCGCAATATTAGCAAATTTGGTTGAGATTTATGATTATTGCAAAACAAAAGAGAAAAGAGAACATTGCGGAATATCTCCTATATATGTGGCAGATTGAAGACTTGATACGTGTCTGCGGTTTTGACATGGACAAAATCGACAAGGCCATTATATCAAACTACTCTCTTGACGACAAATCGAAGGCAGAAGTCAGAGATTGGTATGAGAACCTTGTTAAGATGATGGAACTGGAGCACGTGAAAGAAAAAGGTCATCTGCAAATCAACAAAAATGTACTAATTCGGCTTAGCGACTTGCACCAGCAACTTCTTAAATCCACGAAATACCCAGAATATGGTGCTGAATTCTATAAAACCCTGCCATTTATTGTGGAGTTGCGAGCAAAAACACCTGCTGAAATGCAAGTGGGCGAACTTGAAACGTGCTTTAATGCCCTGTATGGCGTGTTGTTGCTCAGGCTACAGAAAAAGGCCATATCAAAAGACACTGAGACGGCAATAAAGCAAATCTCGCATTTCATAGGCTTGCTTGCGTCATATTATAAGAAAAATGAGGAAAAGCCTCTTTTTGACGAAAAAGATGATTTCTCGTTTGAATAAAAGAAACCGATTGTTGTTATGAAAAATATTCTTGTTATTGGTGGCAGTGGTCAGTTGGGCAACGCTTTGTGCTCACTACTTGACGCAAGTGTTGAAGAATACTGCGTTTTGAGTCCAGCTTCATCAGAACTTGACATTGCCGACAGCGAATCGGTATCACGCTTTTTTCGCAACAACAAGGTTGACATCTTGGTAAATTGTGCAGCATACACTGCCGTTGACAATGCAGAAACTGATATTGCGGCAGCCACCAGGCTTAATGCTGACGCTTTGACGGTGCTGGCTGACGCAGCCAACAACTACAAATGCAAAGTAATACACATATCCACCGACTATGTGTTTGACGGACGAGCAAACACTCCAATCGACGAAAATCATGCTACGACACCGCAATCAGTGTATGGTGTGACAAAATTGCTTGGCGAGAAAAATTTGCAAAATGCCTGCCCAGATTCCATAATTATTCGCACGTCTTGGCTGTATTCTGAACATAGAAATAATTTTGTTAAGACTATGTTGAGGCTTGGGCACACAAAATCATCAATCAAAGTGGTTTGTGACCAAATAGGCACTCCCACTTATGCCACCGACTTGGCTTCGGCAATAAAATCAATAATCGACAGTGGCAACTGGGTGGCAGGTATATATCATTTTAGCAACGAGGGTGTGGCTTCCTGGTATGATTTCGCCAAGGCTATATTTGAATTGGCAGACATTAAAACCTGCGAAGTCAAGCCATGTCTTTCGGCTGATTATCCCACGGCAGCCAAGCGTCCAGCCTTTAGCGTGCTCAATAAGTCCAAGATAAAGCAAGTTTACGGATTTAATATCCCTTACTGGCGTGACAGTTTGAGGATTTGCATAGATAATTTGATAACTAAAAAATAAAATAGCTCATATAAATGACATTTACAGACGAAATAACTCGTAGGCGAACTTTTGCCATCATTTCTCACCCAGATGCCGGTAAAACCACGTTGACAGAAAAGCTGCTGCTTTTTGGAGGTGCAATCCATGTGGCAGGAGCTGTGAAATCAAATAAAATAAAGAAAACCGCCACCAGCGACTGGATGGATATTGAAAAGCAACGTGGAATTTCCGTTGCAACATCAGTGATGGGTTTTGACTACGAAGGTTACAAAATCAACATTCTTGACACTCCAGGCCACCAGGATTTCGCAGAAGACACATATCGCACACTCACAGCGGTTGACAGTGTTGTGATTGTGATTGACGTGGCAAAAGGTGTGGAGCTTCAAACGAGGAGGCTTATGGAGGTGTGCCGAATGAGAAACACGCCTGTAATAATATTTGTCAATAAGTTGGACCGCGAAGGGCGTGACCCATTTGATATTCTTGACGAATTGGAGCAAGAATTGAAAATAAATGTCCGTCCTTTGAGTTGGCCAATCAACATAGGCGCGCACTTCAAGGGCGTTTACAACATCTATGAAAAGAATTTGAGCTTGTTCAAGCCAGATAAACAACATGTGACAGAACGTGTTGACATTAACGATGTGAATGACTCGGAAATTGACAAGGCTGTCGGTGCTGACGACGCACAAAAATTGCGTGAGGATTTGGATTTGGTCAATGGCGTTTATCCTGAATTTCAAGAGGCCGACTATTTGAGTGGAAATGTTGCTCCGGTGTTCTTTGGCTCTGCGCTCAACACCTTTGGCGTTAAGGAGCTACTCGACTGTTTCGTGAAAATTGCACCGTCGCCTCGCCCAGTTAAGGCAGAGGAACGCACCGTTGAGCCAACAGAAGACAAGTTCTCTGGCTTTGTGTTTAAGATTCAAGCAAACATGGACCCCAATCATCGCAGTTGCATTGCATTTGTGAAAATATGTTCGGGTGTGTTTCATAGAAATGAGCCATATAAACTTGTTCGCACGCAAAAAAGCTATCGCTTCTCTGCCCCAACAGCGTTCATGGCTCAAAAAAAGGATATTGTAGATGAGGCTTATCCAGGTGATGTGATAGGTCTTCCTGACAATGGAATATTCAAGATTGGCGATACTCTCACCGAGGGCGAGAATATCCATTTCAAGGGATTGCCAAGTTTCTCTCCAGAGATGTTCAAATACATCGAGAACACCGACCCTATGAAGACCAAGCAACTCAACAAGGGAATTGAGCAGCTTATGGACGAAGGTGTTGCCCAGTTGTTCATCAACCAGTTTAATAACCGCAAACTGATTGGCACTGTTGGGCAGTTGCAGTTTGAGGTCATTCAATATCGCCTTCTTCATGAGTATGGAGCTTCGTGCCGATGGGAACCAGTGCATTTGTATAAAGCATGCTGGATTGAGAGCGATGATGAGGAAGCTCTCAATGCCTTTAAGCACCGTAAACACCAGTTTATGGCAAAAGACAAAGATGGCAGAGACGTGTTTCTTGCTGATTCTAACTATGTGCTGCAAATGGCACAGCAAGACTTCCCGAAAATCAAATTCCATTTCACTTCTGAATTTTAATTAGTATTTTAAATTCTGAGCATTATGCAATCAGACAAACTTAAAGAATTATATACCGGTTATGTTGGCACAGAGCCTGAATCTGTAATCGAAATGCCGGCATCTGGCTCAAATAGGCGGTATTTCCGCATGACTGGGCCACAATCAATCATAGGTGTCATTGGCGAATGTGTAGAAGAAAACAGGGCTTTCCTTTATATGGATAAGCATTTTCTGGAAAAAGGACTTCCTGTGCCTCGTGTGTATGCACAGAGCGAAGACCAACTTGCTTACATACAAGAGGACTTGGGCGACAAAATTTTGTTTAATGAAATAGAGAAAGGACGCAAAACAAGGGTGTTTAGCGACCATGAGAAAGCTTTGCTCACCAAAACCATACGCAAATTATGCGAATTTCAATTTGTAGGTGCCGATGGCATGGATTTCTCCTATTGCCACCCTGCAGCCGATTTTAACCGCCGCTCTATTTTTTGGGATTTGAATTACTTCAAGTATTGCTTCTTGAAGGCTACAGGCCTGGAATTCTCAGAAGAGAAGCTTGAAGACGATTTCCAACATTTGACTGATGTGTTGTTGCGCAGCTCGTCGGCTACATTTATGTATCGTGATTTCCAGTCGCGCAACGTCATGATAAAGGACGGCGAACCGTGGTTTATTGATTTTCAAGGTGGTAGAAAAGGCCCGTTCTATTACGATGTGGCTTCGTTTTTATGGCAGGCGAAGGCCAATTTCCCCAACAGCTTGCGCAAAGAATTGCTCAAGGAATATATCGATGCTTTGAGGAAATATAAACCTGTAGATGAAGAATATTTCTATTCCCAATTGCGCCATTTCGTGTTGTTCCGCACATTGCAGGTCCTTGGAGCTTACGGGTTTAGAGGCTATTTCGAGAAAAAACCGCATTTCATTCAGAGTGTTCCTTTTGCAATCAATAATCTGCGTGAACTTCTGCGCACTCCTTATGTGGAATATCCTTATCTGAACGATTTGCTCAACCGATTGGTCAACATGTCGCAGTTTACTGACGAGATTCAAAAGCACATGCTGACAGTTAAGGTCATGAGTTTCGCTTATAAAAAAGGAATTCCCAATGATTCGTCTGGCAACGGTGGTGGTTTTGTGTTTGATTGCCGTGCTGTCAACAATCCCGGCAAGTATGACCGCTACAAGCCGTTTATCGGCTTAGACCAGCCTGTCATTAAGTTCCTTGAGGACGATGGCGAAATCCTTGAATTCCTGAAACACGCATACGCACTAGTAGATGCTTCGGTTAAGCGTTATGTGGAGCGTGGTTTCACTAATTTAATGGTCTGCTTCGGTTGCACAGGTGGTCAGCATCGCTCAGTGTATTGTGCCCAGCACATGGCCGAGCACATCAACAAAGAGTTTAATTTGAAAGTGGAGTTGGTTCACCGCGAGCAAAACATAGAGCAAACGTTCTTGCCGAAAAAATAATTGATATGAAAGCGTTAGTTTTTGCTGCTGGTTTGGGCACGAGGCTGCGCCCGCTCACCAACAATATGCCCAAAGCTCTTGTGAAAGTGGGTGGAGTGCCTATGCTTGAAAGAGTAATCGATAACTTGAAAAAGTATGGCTTTGACGATGTTACAATCAACATTCACCATTTTGGCCAGCAGATAATTGATTTTGTGGCAGCCAATAACAATTTTGGCATCAACATACACATAAGCGATGAGCGTGACTTGTTGCTCGACACCGGTGGAGGCATCTTAAAGGCTCGCAAGTTTTTGGACGGCGCAGAGCCGTTCCTCGTGCACAATGCCGACATTCTTACCGACCTGAATTTGCTCGACATTTATAACTACCATAAGCACCACAAGGCTGTGGCCACATTGCTTGTCAAAGAGCGTGACACAGCTCGCTATTTGTTGTTTGATGACGAAATGAGCCTTCGTGGCTGGACAAATATAAAGACCGGTGAGGTTAGGCCCAATACTCTTGATAAAGAAGATGCAGCAAAACTTCAGAGATTGGCATTTGGTGGAATTCACGTGATTTCTCCAGAAATCTTTAATGACTTGGAAAAGCATTCCGCAAATCCTGTTTTTTCAATAGTTCCATTCTATTACGAAAATTGTGGAAAGCTGTTGATAAAAGGATATGCCAAGCATGGCTCTTATAAGTGGCTCGATGTTGGCAAACCAGAAACTTTAGCTCAAGCTCAAGCGGAGTTTGCGTGAAAAACCTGCCGCATGTTTGTTGCGGCAAATAGGTAAATGAATAAACGATAGATTTTGACCTTGTGCCTTATTATTCGGTAGGCATGAGGTCAAAATTTTCTTGTGAGAATTGAGAATCTGGTTTTATGGAGCAAACACATTCCATCAAATAAAGCAAGGGGTTGGCTTTGGTGTCGGAACAATAAAACTTTCCTTCAGCGTTATATGGGTCTTTTAGACCGTAGGTAAAGAATCCATTCTTTTGGTTTGCGGCGGTTTGAAGCACGAGACCAAATTTGTTGCCATTAAAGAATTGGTTCAGGCCAGGTATAGTATTCGCATAGCCTTCAGTTTGTTCGTAATCGAGCATTTTTATGTAGAGCACATTTTGTCGCTCCCCCACCACGATAGCTTTGTTGTTGTACTCATACACATATTCATTATCATACAGTTCTGGAGCTTGTCCGAGCCCTGTTGCAAAATGGCTGATTTTACTGATTATCAATTTAGGGCTTTTTACTTTTGCTGCAATCACTGCATTCCATTGTCCCACGAAAGTCGGGTCTGGCGACATGCCCACTGCTATTGGACCGTCAACATCATTCAGCATGCTTGCAATGTCTAATCTGTCAAAATAAGGCATGCTTTGTATGACTTTCACTATTTGTCCCACTTGTGGCAATTTAACAAACTCATTGCCTTTCACACTCATTGATGCTATGTATTTCATTGAGTTTGGAATTGCCAACAGCACAGAAGCCGAGGGCTGTCCCAGCGTTAAATTCATCAGTGTGGCATACTCGCTTGTTTTTGCAGCTTTAATTTTTGTTTTTATGTCAATCTCTTTTTCAGTTGCCGTCGCGTTAAAAGAGAAAGCGTCAATGTCACTTTCTGTGAAAAGTGTTATAAGGGGAAACTTACTTGCAATGTCGCGATATGTTTCGCTCATGTCAAGTAAGGTCTTTAACCCCTTCACCTTAAAAAATGCGCTCACGTCGCCTTCTTCAAGTTGCTCTTCAATGTCTTTATCTGTTTTTATGCTTTCGTCAGTTTTGGCAAACAAGCGTTTTGCCGCTTTAAGCGCGCCTTGCTCGTCAATTGGGCGGTTAAATCGCCCAACAAAAAGCACACCGTCTTTCACAGCATAGAAATAATCACCCAAATATATATAGTTGTATCCGTCTGCTTCTTTAGCTTTTGTGCCATTTTGGCGTTGAATGAAATCGATTGCCTGGCTATCATCGTCGAGACATACAAGGAACGATAACCCATAAGTCTTTGTGGTCATGAAGCAGTAAGCCTTAGATTTTGGGTCAATACCCATGTTTGGCAAATTCTTTATTATTCCGCACCATGAAGCATCATCATTTTGCTTGATTGTGTTCTGGAGTTCTTGCGGTAATTCTATCTTACCGTCGTTTTCAATGCCTGACTTTTTTAATATCTTTTGCAGGTCAAAGCAAACTATTCCGGTTGCGTCGTGTGGTATCATCTCCAAGAGTTGCTCATCGTTTGAGCACGAACATAGTGCCAACAAGAGTATTGTGAAAACAAACAATCCTTTTTTCATTTTTCACGTATAATGTATATTTCACTACAAAAGTAACATTTAATTTTCAAACTGCGTATTCAAAAAGCACCATTAATTCGCATAATCAGGCGTTGGCGGTTAATTTGCGGTAACGTTCTGATTCTCGCGTCACATTGTCTTTTAAAATCATGTAATTTAGCTCTTGAATTGGTGACAACTTTTGTTTGCGTTCTGTTTTCAAAACCACCTCACATATCAAGGTTTCAAACAGCGTTGCTTTTTCCTCTGCCGTCAAGTTTTGCAGACGACTTATCAAGTTTTGTGTTATTACGATAGCTTTGTCCATAATTTTTAATTTTTGTTCTGATAACTCAAAATTACATTATGACCAAGGAAACGCCATTTCCCCTACCAGTTAATTAGACTAAATGAAGTTTGCATTATAGTTTCATTGATTTTGTGATTTGTATTCCACTTTTAACTAAAGAATTATTTGATAGTAGGAACAAAAGCTGTATTTTTGATGAAATTAAAAATCATAGATTCTGTTGGTTCTTTAATATGAATGATATTTCAGAAATATTACAAATGTTGTTGGACAAACATGCTCAAGCCGAGGACGCTGCCAGTGAATTTAAGATGATGATTGATAGTGACCGGGCACTTATGGCCGATTATAAGGACTGGTGCAAGGCTAATGGTTACGGAACCAGAAACGGTTATCGCGAGTACTTAGATGAATTTCTGAACTCAAGAGACTCGATTTGGGAAAATATTAATGAATGAATTTAAGAAATAAATACAGCGATGCGTCTTTTTTGCCTGAGTGGGTAGAACAAGATGCCATATTGCTTGCATGGCCAAATGCCGACACCGATTGGCATGACATATTAAGCGAGGTTTGCGGTTGCTACAAGGCTATTGTCGAGGCTGTTTCTGCCTATGAAGACGTGGTGGTCCTAACGCAAGATGTGGCCACCATAGAAAAAATGTTTTCAACTTCAAAGCACGGCGTTTTTGCATGTAACGTCATGTATAACGACACATGGGCAAGGGATTTTGGTCCAATAGCTTTGCGGAGTAACGGCGGTTCAGCGTTGCTTGACTTCACATTCAACGCTTGGGGAATGAAATTTGCTGCGAATTATGACAATCAGATAAATAGGCAGCTTGATGAGAAAAAAATGTTTTCTGTTCCGTTGATTAACCGCAAAGACTTTGTGCTTGAAGGCGGCTCGATAGAAACAGATGGAAATGGTTGTCTTTTGACCACAACCCAGTGCTTGCTTGCTCCAAACAGAAATGACCTCCTTGACAAAAAACAAATAGAAGAACGCCTTAAAGCGGATTTGGGAGTCCAGAAGGTCCTTTGGCTGAATCATGGCCGTTTAGCTGGCGATGACACAGATGGGCATATAGATACTTTGGCGAGATTTGCCCCAGATAACACTATTGTGTATGTGTCTTGCAATGACAGTGCCGATGAGCATTACGCCGAACTTAACGAAATGAAGCTGGATTTGTTGGAATTTACAAATGTTTATGGCGAACCATACAGGCTGATTGGATTGCCTATGCCAAATCCGATTTTTGATGAGAACGGACAGCGACTTCCTGCAACTTATGCGAATTTCTTGGTGTGCAACGGTGCCGTTCTTATGCCCACCTATGGGCAACCAGAAAAAGATGCGTTAGCTATTGACTGCATTAAAGAAGCTTACCCCGACAGAGACATTGTCGGCATCGACTGCACGCCACTTATTAAGCAACACGGCTCATTGCATTGTGCCACAATGCAATTGCCAAAAGGTTTTTTGAATTATGAAAATAGGAATTATTCAGCAAAATAATAACGAGAGCATTAAGGATAATCGTAATCGCATAGCTGCAAAAATCAGCAAGTTGAAACAGCAAGGCGCGCAACTTGTGGTTCTGCAGGAATTGCATGATAGTTTGTATTTTTGTCAGGAAGAAAATGTGGATAACTTCGAAATAGCCGAGCCGATTCCCGGAGAGGCAACCGCATTTTATTCGCATATAGCTAAAGAATTGTCATTGGTTTTGGTGACTTCTATGTTTGAGCGTAGAGCCAAGGGACTTTATCACAATACGGCGGTAGTTTTTGAGGCCGATGGCTCGATTGCTGGCAAATATCGCAAGATGCACATTCCAGATGACCCGGCCTATTATGAGAAATTCTATTTCACGCCTGGTGACTTGGGATTCAAACCGATAAACACCTCTTTGGGTAAACTTGGCGTGCTGGTGTGCTGGGACCAATGGTATCCGGAGGCAGCGAGGCTTATGGCGCTGAATGGTGCTGATATTCTGATTTACCCCACGGCAATAGGATTTGAATCGACCGATACTCAAGAGGAAAAAGAACGCCAGTTGAACGCTTGGCTGACGGTTCAGCGCGGTCATGCCGTTGCCAACGGCTTGCCAGTGGTTACAGTCAACCGTGTAGGCTATGAGGCTGATAAATCTAACCAGACAAATGGAATAACCTTTTGGGGGAACAGCTTTGTTGCCGGTCCGCAAGGAGAATTGTTGTTCCGAGCTCCGGCAGATTGTGAGATAGAGAAAGTTGTTGATGTGGATTTCGCTCGCACAGAATCAGTGCGTCGTTGGTGGCCATTCTTCAGAGATAGGCGTATTGATTCTTATGCCGACATTGTGAAACGATACATTGACTGATGTGTTTGTGAATAGATTTGACTGAAAATGAGTTTGGAAATAGAACACAAATATTTAGTTACAAGCGACTCCTATAAGTCGCAAGCTGTTGAAAAGCATGAAATAACCCAGGGCTATCTGTCGCGTGACAAGGGAAGAACCGTGCGGATTAGAACCTGTGATGACAAGGCATTTCTCACTGTAAAAGGGAAAAGCAATGGATTGTCACGACCAGAATTTGAATATGAAGTTCCGCTTGCCGATGCCATACAGATGCTGGCAATTTGTCCACCGCCAGTGTTGACAAAGACACGCCACATCGTGATGCACGATGGAAACAGATGGGAAGTTGATGAGTTTCATGGAGGACTTGTTGGATTGGTGCTGGCCGAACTGGAGGTTCCTAATGAAAATTATCGCTTCACCCTACCCGATTTTATCGGAGAAGAAGTAAGCGATAATCCTAAGTATTATAACTCCAATTTGGGGTTAAACTTTCAACCGTAGCCCAACAACGTTTTCAACGTGTTGCGTGTGGGGGAACATGTCAACTGGCTGCACTGCTGTGACTTCGTATTTTGCATCGAGCAAAGTAAGGTCTCTTGCCTGTGTTGCCGGATTGCAACTAACATACACAATTCGCTGCGGAGCTGCGTTTAAAATCACGTTTACGACATCTTCGTGCATTCCAGCACGCGGAGGGTCAACTATCATAACGTCTGGTTTGCCCATTTTGGCAACAAACTCATCAGTAAGCACATCTTTCATGTCACCGGCAAAAAAAGTGGTATTGTCAATGCCATTTACTTTTGAGTTCAGCTTTGCATCTTCAATAGCCTCTGGCACATACTCAATGCCGATGACCTTTGCACATTTTTTTGCCACAAAATTGGCTATTGTGCCGGTACCGGTGTACAGGTCATAAGCGGTTTCGTTGCCTGTTAGCTGTGCCATTTCTCTTGCCACAGAATATAATTTATAGGCTTGCTTGGAGTTAGTTTGGTAGAATGATTTTGGCCCTACTCTGAACGTCAAGCCCTCCATTTCTTCCTCGATGTATGGTTTCCCATGAAACAGGTGAAACGGCAAATCATTCAGAGTGTCATTATGTTTTGTGTTGATAACATAATAGAGCGATGTTATATTGCCGAATTTCTCCAGAATTGCATTCATCATGGAGTTTATCACGTCGGGGTTATCTTCTCCAAGCACTACTGTCAGCATAATTTCGCCTTTGCCGGAGATTCTGACCACCATGGTTCTCATCAATCCTTGGTTATTCCGTATGTCATAAAACGACAAACCGTTCCGTTTGGCATAATCTTTTACAAACAAACGTACTTCGTTGCAAATGTCATCTTGCAACCAGCATTTGTTAATGTCAAGCACTTTGTCAAAAGCACCTGGAATGTGAAAACCAGCAGCGTTTCTGTCAGGGAATTCCTGCCCACTTGTTAGCTGTTCCTGTGTGAGCCATGATTTGTTTGAAAAAGTGAATTCGAGTTTATTCCTGTAAAATTTGGTGTTCTCGGACCCTAACGTGTCTGCAATTTCAGGCAATTTCACCTTTGCAATTCTCTCCAAAGCATCAACAACTTGCTGACGCTTATATTTTAGTTGCATGTCGTATGGAATATGTTGCCATTTGCAGCCGCCGCACACACCAAAGTGTTCGCAAAACGGTTTCACTCTGATAGGACTTTCCTTAACAAAGCCAACAATCCTGCCCTCGGCGAAACTGTGTTTTTTCTTTGTGAGTTTCACGTTCACAACGTCGCCGGGAGCCCCCAGTGGTATAAATACGACCAAATCCCCCCATCTTGCCACGCTTTTACCTTCGGCGGCAAGTGATGTGATTTCCAAGTTTTCTACAATCGGTAGTTCTTTTTTCTTCTTGCTCAATTTCAATACGTTTTATTGACCTTCAAATCGCTACAAAATTAATCAAATTTATGTTATTGAAACGTTTTTTCCAGTTAATTCGCCATATTTCCAGCCATTATGTCTTTTCTGTGTTCTGACACATAAAAGTCGCGCGGTTTCACAATTGATTTTTAGCGTTAATCCATAGATTTCTTAATCTTTTTCTTTATCTTTGCATAAAGATGAATACGAGATTTGTTTTGATGACAAATTGTACACTTATAACCCTATATAAATTATTTAATTGATGAAGACAATTTATACATTCGGCAACGGCAAAGCTGAAGGCCGTGCCGACATGAGAGGTCTTCTTGGTGGAAAAGGTGCTAACCTTGCCGAGATGAACCTTATCGGTGTGCCTGTACCTCCAGGTTTCACTATTACTACTGAAGTTTGTACTATCTACAACAAAAAAGGTCGCCAAGAGGCTACAAACCTTATCAAGGACGATGTGTTGAAATCAATCAAGCACATTGAGAGCCTTACTGGTAACAAATTCAACGACCCCACAAATCCTCAGTTGGTTTCTGTTCGTTCGGGTGCTCCTATTTCAATGCCTGGCATGATGGACACCGTGTTGAACCTCGGTATCAATGACGAAGTGGCTGAGACTTTGGCAAAGAAAGCAAACAACCCTCGTTGGGCATGGGATAGCTATCGCCGTTTCGTACAGATGTATGGTGACGTTGTTTTGGGTATGAAGCCAGAAAACAAGGACGACATCGACCCATTCGAGGCAATTATTGAAGAAGTTAAAGCAAAGAAGGGTGTTAAGTTCGACACTGAACTTGATGTGGAGGACTTGAAAGAACTCGTACAACTCTTCAAGCAGGCTGTGTTGAAAGGCACTGGCAAAGAGTTCCCAACTGACGCTTACGACCAGTTGTGGGGTGCAATCTATGCTGTGTTTGACAGCTGGAACAATGACCGTGCGATTCTCTATCGCCGCATGAACCAAATCCCAGAGGAATATGGCACTGCCGTTAACGTTCAGGCCATGGTTTATGGTAACATGGGTGATACTTCTGCAACTGGTGTTGCTTTCTCTCGTGACGCAGCCACTGGTGAGGACATCTTCAATGGTGAGTATCTGATTAATGCGCAAGGTGAAGACGTGGTTGCCGGTGTTCGCACACCACAACAAATAACTACAGAAGGCAGCCGCCGTTGGGCTAAACTTCAGGGCATTTCTGAAGAAGAAAGAAAAGAAAAATATCCTTCTCTCGAAGAGGCTATGCCAGAGTGCGCTGCTCAACTGATTGAGGTGCAACAGCGTCTTGAGGACCACTACAAGGATATGCAAGACATGGAGTTCACAATCCAACAAGGCAAATTGTGGTTGCTCCAAACTCGTAATGGCAAGCGCACCGGTGCTGCCATGGTTAAGATTGCCATGGACTTGCTTCGTGCTGGCGTTATCGACGAAAAGACAGTGTTGAAGAGAATGGAGCCTCAGAAACTTGACGAGCTCCTCCACCCTGTGTTCGACAAGGCTGCAGTTAAGAATGCCAAAGTTGTTGCCAAGGGTCTTCCAGCATCTCCAGGTGCTGCTACTGGTCAAATCGTGTTCTTTGCCGACGATGCTGAAGAGTGGGCAAGCAAGAACAAGAAAGTAATCATGGTTCGTTTGGAGACTTCTCCAGAGGATTTGCGTGGTATGTCGGTAGCTCAAGGCATCTTGACTGCTCGTGGCGGTATGACTTCACACGCTGCAGTGGTTGCTCGTGGTATGGGCAAGTGCTGTGTGTCGGGTGCTGGTGAAATCCAAGTTGATTACAAGGAGAAAACAGTGACTATGGGTGACAAGGTTTATCACGAAGGTGATTGGATTTCACTCAATGGTGCTACTGGTGATGTGTATGACGGTTTGGTTTCTTCTACTGATGCCGACATGTCAGGTGACTTCGCAGCAATTCTGAATTTGGCTGACAAATACACAAACATGGTGGTTTACACCAATGCCGACTCTCCTCGCGACGCCAAGGTGGCTCGTAAGTTCGGTGCTCAAGGTATCGGTCTTTGTCGCACAGAGCACATGTTCTTTGAGGGCGACCGCATCAAGGCAATGCGTGAAATGATTATTGCTGACGACACCGAAAGCCGTCGCACTGCACTCAACAAACTTCTTCCTTTGCAAAGAGGTGACTTCGAAGGCATGTTCGAAGCTATGGACGGTTGCGAGGTTACTATTCGTCTGCTCGACCCGCCATTGCACGAGTTCGTTCCTCATCAGTTGGCTACTCAAAAAGAGCTGGCTAACGAGCTTGGCATTTCTGTAGAGAAAGTTAAGGCAGTTTGCGATAACTTGGAAGAGTTCAATCCAATGCTTGGTCACCGTGGTTGCCGTCTGGGTAACACTTATCCTGAAATCACCGAGATGCAGGCAAGAGCAATTATCGAGGCTGCATTGAATGTTAAGGCTAAGGGCATTGATGTTCACCCAAAGATTATGGTTCCATTGGTGGGTGTGCTCAAAGAGCTTGAAATGCAAGCCGACATAATCAATAAGACAGCCCAGCAAGTGTTCGCAGAAAAAGGTGATACAGTTGCCTACAAGATTGGTACTATGATTGAGGTGCCACGTGCAGCTCTCGTTGCTGACCAAATTGCCACTGTAGCCGACTTCTTCTCGTTCGGTACTAACGATATGACTCAGATGACATTCGGTTACTCTCGTGACGATGCTCCTAAGTTCCTCAAGCAATACTTGCAGCTTGGTATCCTCAAGGTGGATCCGTTTGCAGTGCTCGACCAGGAAGGTGTGGGACAACTGCTTCACATGGCTGTAGAGAAAGGACGCGCCACTAAGCCAACTCTCAATGTAGGTATCTGCGGTGAGCACGGAGGTGAACCATCATCTGTTAAGTTCTGTGCAAAACTCAATATGAACTACGTTTCTTGTAGCCCATATCGTGTGCCAATCGCACGTGTAGCTGCTGCGCAGGCTGCTGTTGAATAATAATAGAGGCGCAAGCCGATATTAAACAATATTAGTCAGTTAGGCTGTAATTCTCCGAATAGAGGTTACAGCCTAACTTGTTTTTTGTAGCAAAATGCAAGTCGGATATATGGTCTGTTTCTTATTTGTGCCTTATTTTCGACATAAAAAATTAAACGAGCCATAACTTGTCGCTATTTCGATGAAGTTGTGGACTCGCTATATATTATCGAAAAAACATCACTTTTTCCGGTCGTATTTTGGAGGTTCGAGATAATACACGCTCTCACCATGTTCATTATATTGAGAGTTGTGCCCTACTACTCTTATTTCGTACGGCCTATCATGTGTGTAAATATCTTTTGGCAATTCCACTTGCAGCAAGTAGCACATGTCATTTCCTACACTATTGTCCTTGTTTTTCATTGTCAAGGGCTGAATGGAATATATGTCCAAGGATTTGCCATCGGCATAGACATCAAAAGTCATGTATTTTGGGTTAACCGTTACGATGGAATTCTTTTCAGCTTCACTCTTATCTACGAAGTTTTGATAAGCAATGACCTTTGTGACACTCATAGGACGTGTGTAAATAAGCAGTTCTTGCCGACCTCCATATTCTAAAAATGCAGTAGTGCCATACAATTCCAGTTTGTCGTATCGAATATTCAAAGTAATATCGCGGTCTGCAATAACATTCCATGCCCAAAATTCGAGTTTCATATCTTTTGGCGCAACTTGTAATAACCTGGGATATTCATTAATACGCATAGCGGCTATGGCGGCATATCGCCCTTTGGGAATGCTGTCAAGGGAATAGTAACCTTGTGCGTTGCTTACTGTTTCATAGGCTTCCGTAAAATCAGGGTTGTATATCAGTACGGTACAAGAGTCGATGGGTATGCCGTTATAATCAGTGACTTTACCGGAAATTTTAATTATATCCGCCGCATAAGCGGTAAAAGAAAAAACGCAGATTAATATAATGCTTAAAAATGATTTCATATCATTGCTATAATAATTTTACTACGCAAAATTAGCTAAAATAGTCGAAGCACGCAACCAATTATTGCGACGCACAAGGTGAAATCTATCTTTTTTAATGCGCTGTAATTGCACTATTAAATAAACCTTATTGCTATATTTGTACATTAACATCAATTTTAAGCATGACACAAACAGAAAAACATATTTGGCTCATTGACACACTCAATCGTGCCGGACGTATATCACTCAAAAATCTGTCCGAGAAATGGGAATGTAATGTGGAGTTAAGTTGCGGCAAGCCGCTACAACGGTGCACGTTAAACCGATGGCGAAACCAAATACTTTTGCAATATGGCATAGAGATTATTTGTGAGTCAAATGGCGACTATAGATACTACATTGCTAACCCAGAAGCCATAGAAGAAAATAAATTGCGTAAATGGATGCTTGATTCCGTGGCAGTTGGTAACGTTATTGCCAGCTACAAAGATTTGGGCAATAGAATCGTTGTGCAGGAAATACCTTCTGGGCGTGATTTCTTGACCATTGTGCTTGCAGCCATGAGAGAAAATAAGGCACTTTGCTTAACTTATCAGGCATTTGGCCATGACCCATATACGTTTAACATAGAGCCATATTGCCTAAAGCTGCATCAAAACCGGTGGTACGTTTTGGCTAAAGGTGAAAATGGAAAGTTGTGGCTTTATTCGCTTGATCGCATTAAGAATCTTACTTCTACAAACAAAACATTCTCTATGCCTAAAGATTTTGATGCAGAGGCGTTTTTTGCTCTTTATTTTGGCATTATTGTTTATGATGGAGCAAAGCCATGCCGGATAGTGCTTAGGGTTTATGGCAGTCATGTGAATTATTTGCGAACCCTGCCCTTGCATCAATCTCAAAAAGAAATATACACCGAAGAAGGCAAGTATTCTGATTTTGAATATTTTGTTGCTCCAACCTACGACTTGAGCATGGCAATTCTGGGAATGGGAAATCTGGTTGAGGTTTTGCAGCCAACAGAATATAGAAAGCAGATTGCTGACACGGTTAATGAGCTTGCAAAGCGTTACAACACTAAAGCTACATAAAATAAGTATGGCATTTTTTTTGCATTGCAAAATCAGATTTTGGTTTTGCAACCAGCGGAAGAACAAAAAATCCGCAATGTCAATTCGAATTGGCGTTGCGGATTTTTTTATTTTGTATTGCAGTGCGACGTTTACGCGTCAAACGGTATTGCGTCTTTCACTTTGTCGGGCAGCAGTGCATAGTCAATCACGTCCTTAATTGTGTCAACGTAATGGAATGTCAGTCCTTTAAGATATATGTCATTGATTTCGTCAATGTCTTTTTTATTGTCTTTGCACAACACGATGTCTGTAATGCCTGCTCTCTTGGCGGCAAGTATTTTTTCTTTTATTCCACCCACAGGCAAAACTTTTCCTCTTAGGGTGATTTCACCCGTCATTGCCATGTGGTCACGAACCTTTCGTTGTGTGAATGACGACACAAGTGACGTCACCATGGTGATACCAGCCGAAGGACCGTCTTTGGGGATTGCGCCTTCAGGCACATGGATATGAACATTATATTTGTCAAATAATTCGTAATTGATGCCAAACAGCGAACTGTGGGCCTTGATGTATTGCAATGCGATAATGGCCGATTCCTTCATCACATCGCCAAGATTGCCCGTCAAGGTCAACTTTTCTCCACTCTTGCCAGCTTTCGACAGAGAAGACTCCACAAACAATATTTCTCCGCCGACCGAAGTCCATGCAAGTCCGGTGACCACGCCGGCAAACTCATTGCCCTCGTAAGAATCCTTGAAATATTCTTTGGGTCCGATTAGCTCGCGCAATGAGTCAACGCTAATCGTCTTGGGGTAATCATCGCCAGAGGCTTTCTTTCGTGCCACTTTACGCAGCACCTTGCCAATCTTCTTCTCAAGTTCACGAACACCCGACTCTCTTGTGTAGTCGCTAACGATTGCTTCAAGTGTGGCTTTGGGAAAAGAAATTTCTTTTGGCTCAAATCCATTTTCCTGCAGTTGCTTCGGCACAAGGTGTCGTTTTGCAATCTCAACCTTTTCTTCTTGTATGTAACCATTGATTTCTATGATTTCCATGCGGTCAAGCAATGGTTGCGAAATGCTGTTGAGATTATTGGCTGTGGCAATAAACAGGATTTTCGACAAGTCGTAGTCAAAGTCGAGGTAATTGTCATGAAAATGATTGTTTTGCTCTGGGTCAAGCACTTCAAGCAGGGCCGACGATGGGTCGCCTTTGAAGTCCTGCCCCACTTTGTCTATTTCATCGAGCACAACAACCGGATTGTTGCTTTCACATTTAGTTAAAGCCTCAATTATTCGGCCAGGCATTGCGCCAATGTATGTGCGGCGATGACCCCTGATTTCTGCTTCATCGTGCAGACCGCCGAGCGATATGCGGGCATATTTGCGATTGAGAGCTTCAGCTATAGATTTGCCGAGTGAGGTTTTGCCCACACCTGGAGGGCCATAAAGGCAGATTATGGGAGCTTTGAGGTCTCCGCGCAGCTTCAGCACAGCCAGATGTTCAAGTATGCGGTCCTTTACCTTTTCAAGTCCGTAGTGGTCTTTGTTGAGTCTGGCTTCCACCCTTTTCAGGTTGAAGTTGTCTTTCGTGACCTTGTTCCACGGCAAGCTTAAAAATGTGTCGAGATACTGATATTGCACAGAGTAATCTGGCGATTGTGGGTTTAGTCGTTCAAGTTTTTTCAATTCTTTTTTGAACTGGTTGGCTGCGGCTTCGCTCCAATCTTTTTCGTCGGCACGTTTGCTCAACTCGTCTATGTCGTCTTCACCATTGCCGAGTTCTTCTTGTATTGTTCTGATTTGCTGTTGCAAGAAATGCTCACGCTGTTGTTGCGACAAGTCTTGTTGGGTCTTAGACTGTATTGAGGCCCGCAAATCAACAAACTGTGCTTCCTGCGATAAAATGCTTGACAAAACGAATGCCCGCTTCTTTATGTCGTGATTTTGAAGTAACTTTTGCTTTTCTTCCGGTTCAAAAGGAATGTTGGTTGCAAGGAAGTTAATCAAATACACATCATCTTCAATGTTCTTGATTGCATAGCTCAAGTCTTTTGCGCCATCGCCAAGTTTGGAGAGCATACTGAAAGTCAAGTCGCGTATGGAGCGCACAAGGGCTTTGAATTCTGTGTCAGACTTCTTGGGTAAAGTCTCGATTATCGGGGCAACCTTGCCGCGTAAGAACGGCTCTGTGGCGGTAAGGGCTTGCAATTTCACACTTTTGCGGCCTTGTAAAATCACATTTATGGTCTTGTCGGGCAGCTCCAGAATTTTTATGACATCTGCCACAGTGCCATCGGTGTGTAAATCATCAAATTGTGGGTCATCAATTCCGCTGCTTTTTTGGCAGAATGCGGCAATTGGAATGTGCTTTTTTTGTGCAGTTCGGATTGCTGCAAGAGATTTTTCCCGTCCTACTGACACAGGCATTGTCATGCCAGGAAACATCACCAGATTGCGCAAAGCCAAAACAGGCACATCGTCAAGTTCTTCCAATTCAACGGAATTAATGTCGCCATTAGTTTTTATTTCTGCAAAAATCGGCATTATGTGCGGAGCTCCGTCACTTGCCTTTTCGTCTATATCGTTAAAAAAATCAAACATATTCTGCTCTAAAAATCTCCTTAGAATATTATCTATGCAAATAAGATGCCAAAGTTAGGCATTTTTATGATAATGAGAAAATTTCGGCACATGCACGGTTATAAAGTGCTGTCAATCTTAAAAGCGCAAGAGCAAAAAAAAAACCGGTGTGGAATTTTTCCCACACCGGCTCTCATATAGCTTAGGCTTTTTTGTCATGTTTAATGTTTAATGCCTAATGATTAGTTGTTGAACTTCAAACCATTCGCATCGGCATCTATGACAATCGGCTTATTTCTGTCAATCTTCTGGGCAATAATGTCTTTCGACAGAGTGTTGAGCACCAAGTCTTGTATTGCACGCTTCACAGGGCGAGCACCAAACTCTGGGTCAAATCCGGCTTTTGCAAGGTATGCCACTGCTTTGTCAGTTGTTTCCAGCGTTATACCATTGGCCTCAAGTTGTTTCTTGACGCTGTTCATTTGCAATCTTACGATTTGCTTGATTTGATTCTCATCAAGAGGCGTGAACATTATTATGTCGTCAATACGGTTCAAGAACTCTGGGCGAATAGTCTTTTTGAGCAACTCAAACACATCTTTCTTCGTCGATTCAATCACACTTGACCTGTTCTCTGGGGTCAGATGCTCAAAACGTTCTCTGATTAAGCTTGAACCCAAATTAGAAGTCATTATGATGATTGTGTTCTTGAAGTTGACTGTGCGGCCCTTGTTGTCGGTCAAACGTCCGTCATCAAGCACCTGGAGCAAGATGTTGAACACATCGGGGTGTGCCTTCTCTATTTCATCAAACAGTACCACTGAATATGGTTTGCGACGCACAGCCTCCGTGAGTTGACCACCCTCGTCATAGCCCACATAGCCTGGAGGTGAACCGATGAGTCGTGTCACCGAGAATTTCTCTTGATATTCGCTCATATCAATACGCGTCATCATGTTCTCGTCATTGAACAGGTAGTCTGCCAATGCCTTTGCAAGCTCGGTTTTACCCACACCTGTGGTGCCGAGGAATATGAATGAGCCTATTGGGCGGCGAGGGTCGTTAAGACCTGCCCTGCTACGGCGTACTGCATCAGATATGGCAGCGATGGCTTCGTCTTGTCCCACCACACGCTTGTGCAATTCTTCCTCAAGATGTAGCAGCTTGTCTTTCTCTGATTTCAGCATCTTGGTTACTGGAATCCCAGTCCATCGCGACACTATGTCGGCAATGTCGTCAGAATCCACCTCCTCCTTAATCAGAGCCTTGTCGCCCTGCATGCCTTTGAGCTTCTCTTGCAGAGACTTGTTCTCATCTTCTTTTTGCTTTATGCTCGAATATCTGATTTCAGCCACTTTGGCATAATCACCGTCACGCTCAGCCCTTTCTGCCTCAAAGTTCAGCTGCTCAATGTCAATCTTGTTTTGCTGAATCTTGTTGATGATGTCCTTTTCGGCTTTCCACTTGGCGTTGTAGTCGCTCTCCTTGTCTTTCAAGTTGGCAATCTGCTCGTCAAGTTGTTTGATTCGCTGTTCGTCACCATCACGCTTGATGGCCTCTCGTTCTATTTCAAGTTGCGAAATCTTACGAGTGATTTCATCGAGACCTTGCGGCACAGAATCCATCTCTATTCGTAGCTTGGCTGCAGCCTCATCTACCAAGTCTATTGCCTTGTCGGGCAAGAAACGGTCGGCAATGTAGCGTTCGCTCAGTTTAACTGCGGCAATTATAGCATCGTCTTTGATACGTACCTTGTGGTGGTTCTCATATTTCTCTTTAAGACCACGCAAAATTGCGATGGCACTTTCTTCGTCAGGCTCGTCAACCATCACAACCTGAAAGCGTCGCTCCAGAGCCTTGTCTTTCTCAAAGTACTTTTGGTACTCATCAAGAGTTGTGGCACCTATGCTGCGCAGCTCTCCTCTTGCCAATGCTGGTTTAAGAATGTTGGCAGCGTCCATTGCACCATTGCTTTGTCCGGCGCCCACCAATGTGTGAATTTCATCGATAAATAGAATTATGCCTCCGTTTGACTGCGCAATTTCGTTGATTACGGCTTTTAGCCTTTCCTCAAACTCACCTTGGTATTTTGCTCCAGCAATCAGAGCACCCATATCAAGAGAGTACACTTGCTTCATGCGCAGGTTCTCTGGCACATCGCCACGCACAATTCGTTGTGCAAGTCCTTCTACGATGGCTGTCTTACCAGTTCCCGGCTCGCCAATTAAGATTGGGTTGTTTTTTGTTCTGCGGCTCAATATCTGGAGTACACGCCTTATTTCATCATCACGGCCGATTACTGGGTCGAGCTTGCCTTGGCGCGCACGTTCATTGAGGTTGATTGCATACTTGCTCAGTGCATTGTATTGGTCCTCTGCTTGCTGCCCTGTAGCTTTTTTGCCTTTACGCAATTCGGTAATGGCGGCTTCAAGGTCTTTTTGCGTCATTCCTGCATCTTTCAGAATTGTTGATACAGAAGAGTTCACCACAAACAAAGCGAGCAGCACACCTTCCACAGTCACATACTGGTCACCGTTTTTCTGAGCCAACTCTTCGGCTTTTTCAAGCACTTTAGTGGCATCGTTGCTCAAATAAGGTTCTCCACCGTTAACATGCGGCAGTTGCCTCATTTGTTCGTCAAGCTGTTGCTCAATGCGCTCAGTTGGAACATCTAATTTTTGTAAAATGAATTTCACAACCGAACTCTCATCACCAAGCAATGCTTTCATGAGATGCACAGGCTCCACAGCCTGATTGCCGTTGTCCGAGGCAATCCGTACTGCTTTCTGCAGCATCTCTTGCGATTTGATTGTAAAATTATTAAAGTTCATATATTTATATTTTTGTTTCCTTTCTGTTTCGTCCTATAATATTGCAATATCTGTGCCCTAAGTGAGAATGAAAACGTTTTGTGGCTGGATATTAGATGGTTATGATAGAAAGCGAGTGTATGACAAAATGTCATACGTCAAATAAAAAATGACCACTTCGTGAGAAAAGTGGTCATTTTGATAATATCTACTAAATCGGTATAGCGTTATTTCTTTGTGAGTGTTATTACAAGCGTTGAAATTGAGACTAAAGTGCCGATTATACTCATTGCAAAAGACCAACCTGGAGCAATTGTCCATGCCGAACGTGCCTTGGCTTTATTTGGCTGCACATAAATCACATCATTTTGTTGCAAGTTATAGCCTGGAGACAAAAGCAGGTTCTTATTTGTTAAATCCAAGCGGAACACCTTGCGTGAGCCATCTGCATTGGTTCTGATGACCATAACGTTTTTACGCACACCAAAGATGGTCAAGTCGCCAGCTTGTGCCACGGCTTCAAGAATGTTCATTTTTCCGTTTGCCGATGATATGGCACCAGGTTTATTAAACTCTCCAAGGGCATATACCTTGAAATTACGGAAACGAACTTCTACACCTGGTTTGGCTGTCAAATATTTAGGATATATTTTAGAAGCAATTAATTCGCTTATTTCACCTGTTTTTAATCCGTCAACATGAACTTTTCCAAGCAATGGGAACTCGATGTTGCCAGCATCATCTACGAGATAGTAATATATAGATCCTTCATTGTTACTTGCAGTTTGAGTAGTATTGCCAACTATAGAACTCATGCCATCTCCCCCCCAGTAAGTTGCCTTATTGAACGGCTTCACAGCTTCCATGGCTTCCACATTGTTGCTTGTTACAAGAATTTGGAGAATATCGCCAGGTTGCACTATTGGGTCGGAATACTTGGCTGTTTCTTTTAGCATGTTTTCGGGTAATTTGTCGGCGTCAATCACATAAGGAATTTCTTTAGTACTTCCGCAACTAACCAAAATAAAACATAATACAGAAGTGATTAAAAATAATTTCAATTTCATGTTATTTAAAATTTTGTAATTTTCCTATGAAATCAGTATAATAAACATTTATGAATACAAAATTAAACATTATAATTGTGTTGTACAAAATAATATTTGTTGTTAGGAATAAATAAAATAGGGGCACGGCAAGGTTCTGTCATGTCCCTATTATCATCAGCAAAAAATGATAGGTTCTGTATTAAATCCACTTCATGTAAGCGAAGTCTTGGCGATGCGGCAATTTTTCGTTCCATGGGTATACACGGAACGAATATTTGAACACGCCGTCATCTTTCAGGTGCAATCTCAGTTGGTATGTGAGAATGTCACCTTCGGCATCGATTACCTTCAGAGGATAAGTGTTGTAGAATTTGGTTTCTCCATCTATTTCGGAATACACCACAAGTTCTATCTTTATGTCGCTGGTGAGTCCGGCTGTATTAAGCTTTATCGTTGCTTCTATTGGCTCTCCATTATTGGTTGAGTTTTTGAGTGAGTCTGAAAGCTGAATATCCACGGGCAGCACATCGTTCCATTTCGAAACCACGTTTTCTTTCCAGTTAACGATTTCTCTTGCTAAAGCATAATTGTTTTCGCAAAGTGAACTTGAACGGTTGGCTTCTTTTATGTAGAAACGGTCGAAATAGTCCTTAATCATTCTCGACATCGTGTAGTGCGGAGCAATGTGTGCAATGGAATTCTTTATGTATTGAACCCATTCTGGAGAGTAGCCTTTTGAGTTTTTGGCAAAATAGAGCGGAATAATCTCATTCTCCAGCATAGAATAGATTGTAGCTGCATCAAGTTTGTCTTGCTGACCCTGGTCAGTGTAGGTGCGTTTGTCGGTCAATGCCCAACCTGCCCCCTCACGATAGCCTTCATACCACCAACCATCGAGCACCGAGAAATTAAGCAGACCGTTCATCTCGGCCTTTTCACCAGATGTGCCTGAGGCCTCAAGTGGGCGTGTAGGCGTATTCAGCCAGATGTCAACACCCGTAATCAGTCGTTTTGACACGGCCATTTCGTAGTTCTCGAGGAAAATGATTTTGCCGAGGAATTGTGGCATTTTTGATATTTCAATGATGTGCTTAATCAAATCTTTGCCTGCGCCGTCGGCCGGGTGCGCTTTTCCTGCGAATATGAATTGAACTGGGAATTTCTCGTTGTTCACAATCTTTGACAAGCGGTCAAGATCGGTGAACAGCAAATGCGCACGTTTGTAAGTGGCAAAACGGCGAGCAAAACCGATTAGCAGTGCATTAGGATTGATTTTGTCAACAATCGACATGATTCTCGTCGGGTCTCCTTGGTTCTTGAGCCAAGTAGCGCTGAAGTCACGTTTCACAAAGTCGATTAGCTTGTTTTTGAGCAGTTGGCGCATATTCCAAATTTCCTCATCGGGAACATTAAGAATTGGTGCCCATGTTTTTTCGTCTTCTTGATGCTCTTCAAAGTCATCGCCAAGAATTTTTGAGTAATATTCTTTCCATTCCGATGCTGCCCATGTTGGCATGTGCACACCGTTGGTCACATATCCCACATGCGACTCTTCGGGGGCAAAGCCTTTCCATAATCCGGCAAACATGCGTCGCGACACTTGTCCGTGCAGCCAGCTCACGCCATTTGACTCTTGAGTGGTGTTAAGGGCAAACACGCTCATGCAGAAACGTTCCTGTGAATTTGGATTCTCGCGACCCATGTTCATGAGATCGTTCCAAGAAATTCCAAGCTTTTCTGGAAATCCGCCCATATACTTGCCAAACAAGCCTTCGTCGAAATAATCATGGCCGGCAGGCACAGGAGTGTGCACGGTGTAGAGTGACGAGGCTCTAACGATTTCAAGAGCTTCGTTGAAGTTCAAACCGTCGTCCTGAATGTAGTCAACAAGACGTTGCAAGTTTAGCAAAGCGGCATGACCCTCATTGCAGTGGTAAAGCTGATTTTTTATGCCGAGTTTTTTGAGCAGCAAGATGCCACCAATGCCGAGCAGATATTCTTGTTTTATGCGGTTTTCCCAGTCTCCGCCATATAATTCATCTGTTATTGGTCTGTCGAACTCACTGTTTTTGTCATTTTCGGTGTCAAGCAGATAAAGTTTCACGCGACCAACGTTGACACGCCAGATGTTGGCATAAATGATGCGCTCAGGATAAGGCACTTCAAGTTCCATCTGTTTGCCATTTTCGTCAAGAACTGGCTCTATTGGCAGTTGATTGAAGTTCTGTGGCTCATATTTGGCAATTTGCTGACCGTCCATTGCCAGCGTTTGAGTAAAATAGCCATATTTGTATAAGAAACCCACTGCCGTCATGTTCACACGTCTGTCAGATGCCTCTTTAATGTAATCACCTGCCAAAATGCCAAGACCGCCGGAATAGATTTTCAATGCTGGGCATAAACCATATTCCATGCTGAAATAAGAAACCGAAGGCAAATCAGTGCGCAACGGCTCTTTCATATAGTTCTTGAAATGTGTATATACAGTGTTGATTCTTTCGAGCATTACATCGTCTTTCGAAATCTCCTCAAATTGCTCCGAATTCAGTCTTTGAAGCAATAGCACTGGGTTTTCTCCAGTTGTGTGCCAGAGTTCCTTGTTTAGGTCATGAAATATTGTCTTTGCTTCACTGTTCCATGCCCACCACAAGTTTTTTGACAACTCGTCAAGCTTTTTGAGCTTGGCTGGCAATTGCGTTTTTACCGTGATGTTTCTCCATGACGGAGTGTTTGAATTACTAACGTCAATTTTCATATTGCGAATAAATTAAATGTTTCTTTTGTTGTGTTTTTTGACTGCAGCTTCATACACAGCCATGTAATAGCCAATGAACTTGTCCCATGTGGCTTTTTGTGATGTCGCTTTTGCAGCCTTTCTTATTTTGGTTATGTCTTGCTTGCTTTTGCCTATGTAGTCCTCCACATTGTTGACAATATCACGCAACGTCTCGTTATAGTTTGAGTCATTGCGCGAAACTACAACTACCCCACTTTTTGTGCAGTCAGTTCCAATCTCATCAATCACCCATTGGCCGAAGCCTGCAAGGTTTGTCGTGATTGTCGGCACGGAAAAAGCTGTGCTTTCGAGTGGCGTGTAACCCCATGGTTCATAGTACGACGGAAATATAGTCAAGTCAAAACCAATTAAAACGTCGTAATATGGCAAATTGAAGATTCCGTCATTGCCATTAAGATATGAGGGCGCATATATGATTTTCACATTGTCACAATCATCGTTCTTGAAATCCAAAAAGTCGAGTTTTTGTTTTATTATATCGTTGCTGCCGTTATGCAAATTGTGCGTGATTACGGAATCTGGCAACCTTGCAATGTCCTTGCTTTTTAATGAGGCTTGCAAATCTTGTCGTGGACCGATTGTCCACCCTGGCACTAAAATGAATGCCACTATTTCTTTTTCAGAGCCTTTTAACTCGGTGCGTAATATGTTGCATGAATCAATAAACGCGTCAATGCCCTTGTTTCTAAACTCACATCGCCCTGAAGTGGCAATAAGCGTTGCATCGTTGCTGATTCTGAACCCTGTCAGATGGCTGGCTATTTGCAATAGAAGTTTTCTTGCCTTTCTGCGCTTGGAGGTGAAGTTGCTACCTGTTGGCACATAATCAGGCTCGAAGGCATTTGGTGTGACATCGGGCTTACATTCAAACAGCTGCTCACATTCTTTGGCTGTTACTGCGCTCACTGTGGAGAACTTGTCGGCATTGGCTGCAGCTGCACGTTCGAGAGAGTGCTTTGACTGCATGTTTAGTTCGCATGCCATTTGGTTGCCATTATACCCCTTTAGATAATCATATAGTGGCTTTCCATTGCCGCAAATGCTTCGACCTATGCTTGTGGCGTGTGTTGTGAATATCGTGGCTATGTCTGGGCACTTCATTTTCAAATAAAGCAGTCCCATACCGGTGGTCCATTCGTCAAAGTGGGCTATGATTCCGTTTGTCATCAAGTTGCATTGCACGATTTGTTCTATCACAATGGCAGATGCAACGGCAAACATGCACGATTCGTCATAATCGCCATAGGCATGTAGTGAGTCAACTCCAAAATTTTCCCACATTTTAGCGTATATTGCATCTTTGTGCTCAAATAGTCCTTGGTAGTTGACCAATAAAGCTTTTGGTGTGCCGGGAACTTTCCACCTCCCGATTTTGACGTGCAATCCTGCAGGCAGAGGGTTGCTTTCTGAAAAAAATCCTATGGTCTCGTTTGTGTGCTCAAAGAACAAACAGTCTGCGTCTGCCCAAATGTCTGGGCCAATGAATAGCAGGTTGTCATTGAATTTTTGTTGGAGAGTTCGTGCTTTTGTTGACAGGACAGCATATATACCACCAACTTTATTGCAAACTTCCCAACTGGTTTCAAATAAATAATTCAGCATAAACTAATCAAATGCCTTTGTTCTAAATTCTTCTGCAAAATTACTGAAAATACTTGAAATGCACATTATTCCACATTTAAACTTAATTGCACGGCGTGTGAAATATTGCATAGCTCCATATATTAGCAAAAACGATGTTCAATATGAAACTTGGTTTTTTGTTGCGTTTAGCGCAAGACAGATGGATTTTTAAGCTGAAAAATATGTAACTTTGCAATAATAAGCGCACTCCAAAATCATTGGCGTGTGTGAATAATGATTGGTTATGAACGATTACGGATTTTACAGAGTTGCGTGCGCAGTCCCAAGGACAAACGTTGGTGACATTCAGTTCAACACTGCAGAAATAATAGATTGTATAGCAAAGGCAATAGATAAAGGCGTTAAACTTTTGAGCTTTCCGGAGCTGTCGGTCACATCATACACTTGTGCCGATTTATTCGCCGATGATTTGCTGTTGGACAAAACAGAAAGTGCTATATCTGAAATTTGCAGGGCTACAAAAAAGTGTGACATAATTGTCGTGGTTGGTGCACCTCTGCGTTTAGACTCGTTCTTGTTAAATTGTGCTGTCGTTATCAGCCATGGCAAAGTTATTGGTGTCGTTCCAAAAACCTATTTGCCAAATTACAAGGAGTTTTACGAAAAACGTTGGTTCAATAGCGGAAATCAGTGCTCTGGCATAAAGCAAATCAAAATAGCAGGCCAGTACTACCCTTTTGGCACTGATTTGATATTTGAGTCAAATCGCGTGAAGATTGCCGTTGAGATTTGCGAGGATATGTGGGTTGCCATACCGCCCAGTTCAGTGGCAGCTCTTAATGGAGCCAACATTATAGTCAATCTTTCCGCTTCAAATGAACTGATTGGCAAACACGGTCGGTTGAAATCAATTGTAAAACGCCAGTCGAGCCAATGTGTAGCAGCATATATCTATGCGTCGGCTGGTTTTGGCGAGTCTTCAACAGACCTTGTGTTCTCCGGAAATATCTTGATTGCGGAAAATGGAAATCTACTTGCCGAGGGCGATAGATTTTGTCTTGACTCACAGATGAAATTGGCTGATGTTGATGTGGAGGCATTGAACTTTGAGCGCAGAATTACACAAAGTTTTTCTGACTCAAGCCAAGCGTTTGCTAAGCCATATCGCGTGATAAGCGTAGAGCAGAAAAACGCCGTTGACTACGAAGCTGACGTTTTATTGAGAAACATAAAAAAATGTCCGTTTGTGCCAGCCGACGCCAGTTCTTTGAATAGCCGCTGTGATGAGATTACTGACATACAGTCGCATGGGTTAGCGCGAAGGTTGAACTTTACTGGCATAAAATCCATTGTGGTAGGCATTTCTGGAGGGCTTGACTCAACATTGGCACTTCTTGTGGCAGTTAGGGCTTTCGATAAATTGGGGCTCGACAGAAAAAACATATATGGCATTACCATGCCAGGTTTTGGCACAACTGGCAGAACTCACAACAATGCAGTGGCGCTAATGAATTCTCTGGGTGTTACAGCTAAAGAAATATCAATTTCGGCAGCCGTGACGCAGCATTTCAAAGATATTGGTCAGTCGGCAGATGTGCATGACGTTACATACGAAAACTCGCAAGCCAGAGAGCGCACGCAAATTCTTATGGATTTCGCTAACAAAGTTAACGCTTTGGTTCTTGGCACAGGTGATTTGTCGGAGCTGGCACTTGGCTGGGCAACCTATAATGGCGACCACATGTCTATGTATAACGTCAATGGCAGTATTCCAAAAACTCTTGCAAAATATCTTGTTAGGTGGTTCGCGTTGAATTACACTGATGAGGCCACAATGCGCAATACGCTGCTTGACATATTGGACACACCTATCAGTCCGGAGCTTACCCCTGCTGATGAGAATGGCAACATAGCCCAAAAAACAGAGGATTTGGTTGGACCATACGAGTTGCACGACTTCTTCTTATATAATATCATCAGATTTGGTTACGCACCGTCAAAAGTATATTTGCTTGCAAAGAAAGCATTTGCTTCTGATTTTGACAATGCCACAATTCTCAAGTGGTTGAGGACATTCTACCGCAGATTCTTCCAGCAGCAGTTCAAGCGTTCTTGCATGCCCGATGGCCCAAAGGTGGGTACAATTTCGTTATCACCGCGTGGCGACTGGCGCATGCCGAGCGATGCCTGCGCTCGGTTGTGGTTAAGTGAGTGCGAAAGGTTGCACGAATAATCTTGGGTTGCACATAGACCATTATTCCGCATATATAGACTGGTGAACATAATCAAAGGAACATATAATTTTTTCAGGCTTTTGCTTGTCACGGCCATCACGCTTTTTGTGTTGCTATATGGTGGTGCATTCTTGTTGCTTTCTATTCCCACGGTGCAAAACCACATAAGGGGCTTGGGCGAAAAGACCTTGTCGGATTTACTGAAAACCGACGTTAAAATCGGCTATGTGGATATAGAGCCGTTTAACCGCATCAGTCTGCTGAATGTGCAAGTTCCCGACCAAAAAGGAGATTCCTTGCTGTCGGTTGAGCAGCTTGGCGCAGGTTTTAGCTTGTATAATTTGGTGGCACATAGAAAGCTGGTGTTCACTTATGGTGAGATTATAGGTCTGCATGGCCATGTGACTCAAAAAGATAAAAAATCGCCGACGAATGCACAGTTTTTAATTGATGCATTAAAGTCAAAAGACCCTAACCGCAAAAGCCAAACAGAAATTACAATATATAATTTGATAATTAGAAAGAGCGAGTTGCAATATGATTTGCTGTCTGAAGCGCCGCGTGTTGGCGTTTTTGATAAAAACCATATTCATGTCTATGACTTGAAGGCCGATGTGGTATTGCCTATGATTAAGCGTGACGACTACGCCGTTTCGGTCAAACGCATGTCTCTAATAGAGCAGAGTGGATTGGTTGTTAAACATTTTGCAAGCGATGTGCACATAACAGACAAGCAATTGTCTGTTGCAAATCTAAAGATAAAACTTCCGGCTTCGTCAATAGAACCAGAAGATTTCGCATTGGGATATTCCTCATTGAAAAATTTATCAAAGGAAATTTACTCAATGAAAATAAATGCAGTGCTTAAAAATGCGGTGCTAAATCCTGCTGACTTCAAATGCTTTTATCCCAAATTGAAGACTTTGAACAGGAGATTTGTCGTTAACTTGTCATTTGATGGCACGCTTGACAAAACCGCCAACTTCAATTTGGGCATAAAGCCTCTGGAGGATAACTCTGCAGTTTCACTAAAAGGAAGAGTGTCCAATATACATAATCCCAAGGATTTGCATTTTTCATTAACCGATGCAAAATTGCACTTGACATCGTTGCAAGTCAAAAATATTGTGTCGCTCTTGCCAAAGAAATCGGCAGCGCTTGAGCGAGTGTCTCGCTCACTGGGCGATGTTTCTTGGTGCGGTAACTTGTCGGGCAGTACAGTGGCCTTAAACATGAATGGTTCGCTAAAAACAGGTCTTGGCGATTTGAATGTTGATGGACACTTGAAAAGCATTGGCAAGCAGAAGATGTTCAATGGGAAACTTCAGACCAACGGGGTTGACGTAGGTAGGCTTATCGAAAAAGAAAAAATAATCAACCGGGTAGCGTTAAATGCCTCTGTGGCTGCTAAAATTTCTAATAAACTGGAACTTATCGACATTGACGGTAGAATTTCATTTATTGAGTTAAAAGGCCGTCGCTTGAGCAATATAATGGCAAAAGTGTCGGGAAATCAGCAGCATTTGAATGGAAATTTGCGCATGACGGACCAAAATGCTGATTTTAATTTGGTTGGAGATGTGTCTTTGGCTGGAGAAAAGTCAAAATATGACCTTAATATGAAGGTTAATCGTTTGAATCTGGAGCAACTTGGACTGGTCAAGAAAAATCAATGCAAGGATTTGGCATTTGCCATGAATGCAAACATCCATGGCAATAAGGCAGACAATATGAATGGCTTTATTGATATTAAGAATCTTGATTTCAAAAAAACAGACAATAAAGCTTTGCACATAGCCAGCATCAGAATTGATGCTCATAACCTTGCCGATATGCAGCAGCTTGACTTGCAATCCGATTTCGTTAAGGCAAAGATTTATGGCGCATACAATTTCTCACGGCTGGTACCAACCATGAAGCATCTTTTGGCCAAATCTTTTCCAGATTATTTCGGCTACGTGCCTGTGCCAGAAACAAAAAAAGGTAGTAAAAATAAATTTAATTTAGTTGCAACGCTTTCTCCGAGTTCGGAGTTTCAAAAGTTCTTTAACTTGCCTATTGACATTGTGTATGATGTTACGCTGAAAGGTCATGTAGATGAGGATAATAAGTTGTCTGAAATCACGTTAACAGCTCCATATTTATTGAAAGGTAACAAACTGATAGAAAACACAAGGCTGAAAGCCAGCATCTCCGACGACAGCGTTAAGGTTATGGCCAACACGTCATATCCAGGTAAAAAAGGACTTATCGATCTCTCGTTGAATGGTGACGGCAACAACAATGTGTTTGGCACAAAACTGAATTGGTCATTAAAAGGAAGCCCTAATTTTCATGGCGATTTAAGTTTGTCAACGTTGCTTGGACGCAAGCCTAATGGCGAAATTGACTGTAAGGTTGTGGTAAACCCAACAGAAATGGTGTTCAATGACACAGTGTGGAATTTGCAGCGAAGTCGCATTGATATTGAGCCAAACTTGATTACTGTGAATAATTTTGTGGCAAAATGCGACAAGCAGTTTGTAACGATTGACGGTGTGTTGTCGAAAAATGCTGATGACTTGCTCTCTGTGGAGCTGAATGACATTAGCCTGGACTACATATTTGAAACATTGAACATAGATAACGTGTCTTTTGGAGGCAGGGCTTCGGGTAAGTTCTTTGGAAACTCATTGCTTACTTCAGCCCCTCGCCTATCCACACCAGACCTTCATATCGACCGTTTTTCCTATAACGGTGCTGTGCTTGGTGATGCAGATATTGTGAGCCGGTGGAATAATGAAAACATGTCGGTGAAGCTGTCGGCAAACATAAGTCAAGACAACGGTTTACACTCCTATGTAGATGGTGAAATTTTCACAAAGGCAGATTCGCTATACATGGACTTCAACACCAAGAAAGTGAATGTGGCATTTATGAAACCATTTATGAAGGCTTTCACAAGCGACGTGGGCGGTGAGGTTTCAGGACATGCGGTGCTTTATGGCAATTTCCACACAATCAACTTGTATGGTGACGTTTTTGCAGACTCATTGAGGTTTAAGCTCGACTACACAAACGTGTATTACACTTGCTCTGATTCGGTACACATCAAACCAAACCTTATAAAATTCGACAACATTGAGATAAGTGACAGGTATAAGCATCATGGCTATATGTCTGGTTGGCTAAAACATGACAGTTTTCATAATCCAGTGTTTAATTTTTCAATAACAGGAGTTAAAAAGTTGCTTTGTTTTGACATGCCACAAAGCAGTGGACAAAATTGGTATGGAACGGTGTTTGCCAATGGATCTGCATTCGTTGCAGGAGAGCCAGGTAGCGTTAAAGTGAACCTTAACCTTGAAACTGCACCTGGAAGTACATTCTATTTTGCCCTTTCTGACAATGCGGTTGCCAACGAATATAAATTCATAACATTCAGAGACCGCGACAAGTTGAAAGACACGGTTAAGACTGTGGTGGCAGATGTGGATACCGTGCCTGACTTCATAAAGAAATTGAAAACACAAAGCAATATCCAACAAAATGGAGAAGAAACACTGTATTCTGTGGATTTGCAAGCTGACATCACACCAAATGCCGCGATGAACCTGATTATGGACCCACAAGGTGGCGATAAAATCAAAGCTTACGGTAATGGTCATATCAGATTGACATACAACAATTCTGATGACCAATTCTTGATGTATGGCAAGTATGCAATAGAGAAAGGAAACTATAATTTCACATTGCAAGACGTAATAATAAAAGATTTTATAATAAACCAAGGCAGCAGTGTCAGCTTTCATGGCGACCCCTATGCTGCAAATCTTGACATTGAGGCAATATATGCCTTAACTGCCAATTTGAGGGATTTGGACGAGTCGTTTGCAACCGATAAGGAATTGAATAGAACTAACGTGCCAGTGCATGCGTTGCTAAAGGCTCAAGGGTCTATAAAACACCCTGACGTGTCGTTTGATTTGGAATTCCCTACCCTTACGTCTGATGCCTATAGAAAGATTAAGAGCATTATCAGCACCGAGGACATGATGAATAGGCAAATCATTTATTTGCTTGCACTAAACCGTTTCTATACCCCCGACTATATGAATGCCACGACCAACAACAACGAGTTGACATCGGTGGCATCTTCCACCATATCATCGCAACTTAGCAATTTGTTGGGACAGATAAGTGACAAGTGGACTATATCGCCAAACTTCCATTCGCAGAAAGGTGACTTCTCTGATGTTGATGTTGACTTGGCATTGTCTAGCCAGCTGCTTAACAACCGCTTGCTCTTTAATGGCAATTTTGGTTATCGCGACAATGCTTACAATAGCAAGAACTCCAATTTTATTGGCGATTTTGACATTGAATATTTGCTTAATAGTAGAGGAAACCTGCGACTTAAGGCGTACAATCACTTCAATGACCAGAACTACTTCATAAGAAATGCATTGACCACGCAAGGTGTTGGCATTGTGTTCAGGCATGAGTTCGACAAGCTGTTCAGAAAACGCTCCCCAAAGCCAAAACCCCAGACCAGCGGTGACACTATCAGACAAAGCACAAAGAAATCTTCTACAAGCAAATGAGATTGTTGATGATTAAAATATTGCTGATTGCCCTATCGCTTACGGCTGCCATAAGTCAAGCCCAAGCGCATGCCGACACTATTTGTGAAAACCCTGCTCTGACATTGCAAGGCGCAAGTGTGGAACAATACAGCACTAAAATGCAAAAATCAGACGGCGATTACTGGAAAAAGGCTCTGCGTCGTTATGATTTCTCTATAATCAACGACCCCGAAGTTCGCTTTCCAAAGTTTCTTCAGACCTGCGTTAACGTTTATCGTTGGGGTGACAAAACATTTAACAGCTACGACACGGCCTATGTGGTTCCGACTGGCAAAAACTGGAAACTTATGGCAAACGCCAACACTTGGCTTACAAGTTATGCTGGTCACCTTAACAAGTCAATGCCGCTAATGATTAACTCAAAATTGACCAATAATTTTGGCTTTCAAATATCATTTATGGCTGTCAGCATGTCGTATATGCTTGATATGGATAACTTGATAGCTGGTGACCCTATTCGCAACACCAAGCTTGATTTCTCATTTTCAAGTTCACGCCTTGGCTTTGACGCGTATTACCTGGATAATAGAGGCAATACCTACATTCACCGCTTTGGCGATTATGGTCGCGACAAAAGAGTGAATGAAACATTTAAAGGGTTGCACCGAAAATCCTATGGTTTGCAAGCCTACTATGTATTTAACCACAATCATTATGCACAAGTTGCAGCCTATGGTTTTTCAAAATATCAGAAGCGCAGTTCCGGTTCGTTTCTTTTAGGATTTTCGACGTCGCACCAAGACATTTCTCTCGATTTTGAAACGTTGCCAACAAACTTTCAGGAATGTTTGCCAGACAGTAACCGAGTGTATAGGTTCCGTTACAACGACCATTGTGTGATACTTGGTTATGCCTATAACTGGGTTTTTAAGCAAAACTGGCTGTTTAACATCACCCTCACGCCGTCTGTAGGTGTTAAGCACAGCACAGGCAACTCAATAGAAGGCGTTAAGAATTTGCTTTCTATGAACTATCGGAGCAAGATGGGGCTTGTTCATAATCATGGAGATGTGTTTTATGGTTTGCATTTGCTCGTTGATGGACATTGGTATAGGAGCCACAGGCATAGTTTCTTCAATGCCATTGAGGAAATGACGCTGATAGCCGGATTCCGTTTTTGATAAAATTTTTAGTATTTTTGTCGGCTGAAAAGAGTTGAAATTATGAGTAAAACAATAATTCTTGGAATAGAGTCTTCGTGTGATGACACTTCATCTGCCATCTTGTGTGATTGCGTGCTGAAATCGAATGTGATTGCAAGTCAAAAGGTCCATGAGGCCTATGGCGGTGTGGTGCCGGAGCTTGCGTCAAGAGCTCACCAGCAAAATATAGTTCCTGTGGTTTCTGAGGCAATTAAGCAGGCTGGCATTGACAAAAAAGACATAAGTGCCATTGCATTCACAAGAGGACCAGGCTTGCCCGGCTCATTGCATGTGGGCACGGCTTTTGCCAAGGGGCTTGCCATTGCGCTGGGAGTGCCTTTGGTTGATGTTAACCACTTGCATGGCCATGTGTTGTCGCATTTTATCAAAGAAGACGAGAACACAGAGGTGCCTGATTTTCCATATTTGTGTCTGCTTGTGTCGGGAGGTAATTCGCAAATTGTGAGAGTTGACTCGCCAAATGAAATGGTTGTGTTGGGGCAGACGATAGACGATGCCGCAGGCGAGGCTTTTGACAAGTGTGCTAAAGTTATGGGTCTGCCCTATCCTGGAGGACCTGTTATTGACCGTCTGGCCGCCGAAGGCGATGCTAATCGCTTTAAGTTTGCCAAACCACATGTAGATGGCTATAATTATAGTTTCAGTGGATTGAAGACATCATTCTTATACACGTTGAGAGACGCACTCAAAGAAGATGCCAATTTCATTGAAAAAAACAAGAAAGACCTTGCTGCTTCGCTTCAAAAAACGATAATTGACATACTTATGGACAAATTCAGCAAGGCAATCAAGGCTACTGGAATAAAAACCATAGCCATTGGTGGTGGCGTTTCGGCCAATTCTGGCGTAAGAAAAGCGGTGCAAGACTATGCCGACAGACACCACATAAAGGCATTTATACCAAAACGCTCATTTACCACCGACAATGCGGCAATGATTGCCGTGGCTGGTTATTTCAAATATCTAAAAGGTGATTTTTGCGACATCACAGAACCGCCGTTTGCACGTGTGACCATATAATTTTATTGATATAATGCTTTACGATATAATCGTGATTGGCGACGAACTGCTGATTGGGCAGGTTGCCGACACTAATTCCGGATGGATTTCTCGTCATTTGAAGCCCTATGGTTGGGAGGTTAAGAAAGTGCTTGTCGTTGGCGACAAAGAAAAGGACATAGTGGCGTCGGTTGAGGCTTGCATGGCCGAAGTAGATGTTGTGCTTGTGACTGGCGGTCTTGGTCCTACCAAAGATGACATCACCAAAGGTTCGCTGATGAAATGTTTTGGTGGGGAGATTTATCACAGCCATGAAGTTGAAGATAATGTCAGAAAGATATTTGAAAAACGCAATATTGTAATGAATGAGTTGACACTTGCGCAGGCTGATGTGCCAACAAGCTGTCGAGTCATACAAAACCAGGTGGGAACAGCTCCAATAATGTGGTTTGAGCGAGAAGGCAAAGTGCTGGTGTCAATGCCAGGAGTGCCTTTTGAAACAGAAACCATGATGGAACGTGAAGTGATTCCGCAATTAATCAGCCGTTTCAATGGCGGTGAGGACATAGAGTTCCGAACATTTGTCGTTGCCGGTATTCCAGAGTCTAATTTGGCGATAAAACTAAATGATTTTGAGAATGAGTTGCCCGAATTTTTGCATTTGGCTTATTTGCCTGACGGCGGCATAGTGCGCTTGCGCCTATCGGGGGCATCGGCTGACAGTTCGGTCATTAACGAGGCAATGGATTCATTTGGTAAGAAATTGCAGACGATATTGGGCGATGCCATAATTTGCTGCGACGATGAGCCTCTGGCTAAAATCATAGGAAATCTCTTGAAAAGCAAGCATCTCACTTTGTCAACGGCGGAAAGTTGCACAGGAGGAAACATTGCTCATGCGATAACAGAAATTGCAGGTAGCTCAGAATACTTCGTGGGAAGTGTAGTGTCATACACTAACGGCATTAAGCACAAAGTGCTTAACGTGCAAGAGAGCACGCTGCGTGAGCACGGAGCCGTGAGCCTGCCAACGGTGGAACAAATGGCTTGTGGCGTTTCGGAGTTAATGGGTACGGATTGCGCGGTTTCCACGTCAGGCATTGCAGGACCTGGTGGTGCAGAACCCGGCAAACCTGTCGGCACTGTGTGTATGGCTGCAAAGTTCAAAGACAAAGTTGTGAGCCAGTGCCTGTTACTTCCAGGCAACCGTGGGCGTGTAATCAAGAGAGCTACCACAGAGGTGCTTTTGTTGCTGTATCGCTTAATTAACGGCATTGATTAGTATTCTAAGCCCAATCACAAAAAATTTGGTTAAAATGCCTTTGGACGCACTTTCATAAAAATATGATGACTGTTACGTTTTGCACATATGTGAGTACAAGTAGTTTGTGTGTGTTTTTTAATAAAACCATCAACAATTTAGATTTCACTCCAAGCAAAATGGACGTGTTCTATAATGAGTTTTCTGCGCCCAAATTTTTTGTTAAGTATAATCCTAAATTACTGCAACTATTATCTCAATCTGAGGTAGATGGACGAATTACGTCCTTTAGTTTATATGATAGCAAATACTCAAATGAAAATGTAACTCCTTTTTTCCGGGCAAAAATCTTAGATACGACATTTTCAAATAAACAAGTTTTATGTATAGTGGAATGGGTGTCATACCCAAGGCTATATTTTAATCCTGATATTCATTTTTTGAGTGACTATCTTTGTGATAAAGTTAAAATGGTATTTCTTTTTGCTTACAATCAATTTGATGCCGAACGGCGAACAGGAAAGACCAATTATTTTAAATACTTATTGAATCCGCAATCAAGATGGGGAAAAAAGGTAATGGTTGGAAACATGCCTTTTATAGCGGCGCCTATAATGTTTTTTGGAAAGGCTTATTTCGACACAATTCCTAAAGAGGATTTAATAAAGGTTCCGAATTCGCAGGAAATTAGAATTAATGAACAGGAGGTTATATCCATAAAATTGTTTGACCTTTACGAAAATCCTAATCTTAATAGGGATTTTCAAAAAAAATATTGGAAAATAACGTCTCTTTCACAGAGAATAAACAAATATAAAGAAAAAGTATCCTCTGTAGATGCAATCATGCGATATAAAGCACGATACGAAAAGATGAAAGCACAAAAACACAAAGAGAGGAACGAGTCTTTTTAAGTGAAATTTTAGCACATTTTAATTGCATGATAGAAACCAATGCAAATGAAGTGCAAATCGAGAATCAGAAAAAACAAAGTTCTATTTCAAGACAAAGAATAAACCATTAACTTTGCATATTGAGTAAATGTAACGAAATCTAACGTGCAAACTACAAATAAACGAAATTTAGCCATTTTGGGCAGCACCGGGTCAATAGGCCGCCAAACTCTTGACGTTGTGGCCGAATATCCTGATTTGTTCAATGTGTGGCTTCTTGTCGCAAATCGCAGCGCCGACTTGCTAATAGAGCAAGCATTGAAATTTCGACCCAAGTGTGTTGTGATTGCCGATGAAAATTATTTCAGCAAGGTTAATGAAGCACTGTCGCCACAAGGAATAAAAGTGTGTACCGGAGCGTTAGCAATCGAAGAAATGGTCACGGCTCCAGAAATTGACACTGTGGTTACTGCAATGGTTGGCTATAGTGGCTTGGCTCCAACGATAAAGGCGATAAAGGCAGGAAAAGATATTGCGCTTGCCAACAAAGAAACTTTGGTTGTGGCAGGAGAATTAATCACCAAATTGCTTGAAGGTTCCACTTCAAAGCTATACCCCATTGATTCTGAGCATGGCGCGTTCTATCAATGTCTAATTGGCGAAAATCGCAGCAATATATCAAAACTCATTCTGACAGCCTCTGGCGGTCCATTCCGCACATGGACAAAACAAGAAATAGAGTCGGCAACACTGGAGAATGCCCTTAAACACCCACGATGGTGCATGGGCTCCAAAATCACAATTGACTCGGCAACAATGATGAACAAAGGGTTTGAAATGCTCGAGGCGCGATGGTTGTTTGGCGTTTCGCCCGATGATATAGAGATTGTGGTTCACCCCCAGTCGATTGTTCATTCCATGGTGGAATTCGTTGATGGTTCTGTCAAGGCACAACTCGGTTTGCCCGACATGCACTTGCCTATTCGTTTCGCTTTGGGAATACCAAATCGATTGCCAAGCAAATGCAAAAAGTTGAGCGTAGCTGATTATGCTACATTGACTTTTGAGAAACCGGACTTCGATAAATTTCCATTGCTCACAACTGCTTATGAGGCTGCTCACGCATCTGGTAATGTGCCGTGTGCAATGAATGCTGCCAATGAAATTGCCGTTGCAGCCTTTCTTAAAGGAAAAATCAAGTTTACAGACATATATAAAATTATAGAAAAATCGATTGCGGCCAACAGTTACATAAAGTCACCAACCTATGACGATTATGTGGCTACAAATGATGAAATTCGCAAATTTGCAACAACCCTAATTAATTGAGATTTAATGGATTTGTTTTTATTAAGCATAGGCAACGTCTTCAGTAGTCTTGGAGAGATGTTAACCTCTCCTTCTTTTTGGATTAAGACGGTAGGACTTTTGGCGTCGCTCAGCATTTTGGTGTTTGTGCACGAACTTGGGCACTACACATGGGCAAGGATATTTGGTATAAAAGTAGATAAGTTTTGCTTGTTCTTTGACCCTTGGTTGACATTGCTTTCTTGGAAGCCAGGAAAATATGTTAAGGTCTTTGATAAAGTGGTGAAAAACAGCCAAGATACTGATGCTGTTGATGGAATTAAAGACGATAGCCATAAATCCACTTGGCGTGACACGGAATATGGCCTGGGTTGGTTGCCTCTGGGTGGCTATTGTAGCATTGCGGGCATGATTGATGAAACGCAAGGGGCTGACAAGCTTAAAGGCCCAGCCAAACCCTGGGAGTTTCGTTCTAAATCAACAATCAAGCGTCTGTTCGTGATGATAGGCGGTGTGCTCAACAACTTTTTGTTGGCACTTGTCATTTACGCCGGAATGGTGTATTGCTGGGGCGAAGAGTTTTTGCCTATTGAGAATGCGACAGCAGGTTATGAATATAGTGACAGCGCTCACAAAATTGGTTTCGTTGATGGAGATATACCGCTGATGGCCGATGGCCAAAAATTGGAGTTCCTTGATGGAAAGACATTGCAGTCGCTTGTCACGTCTAAAAGTGTGACCGTTTTGCGCAATGGCTCTGATACGGCGACAATCGCAATTCCACAAAAGTTTATCTTCACAGCAAATAAAGATGCAGAAAAAGGCACTCCTTTCATCACGTTGCGCATTCCGGTTGTGATAGACAAGTTGCAACCAAGAATGGGAGCAGAAAAGGCGCATTTGTTAAAAGGCGACCATATAACTGCCGTCAATGGCAATGCCACGCCGTCGTTCACGATATTCACGCAGCAGCTGTCGCAAAACAAAGGTAAGGCTGTGAAACTGACATTGGTGCGACAAGGCAAGGTGATGAATGTGACGGCACAGCTTGATGAAAATGGCAAACTCGGCTTCCAGTTGGCAAACCCTGTGGAGTATTACAAGACAATCAAGAAGCAATACAATATTTTCCAATCAATTCCAAGAGGTGTTAAGCTTGGTTGTGACCAAATGGTCAACTACGTGTCTTCGCTGAAATTGGTTTTCACCAAGGAAGGTGCCGAGAGCCTTGGCAGTTTCGGTGCGATAGGCAGTTTGTTCCCCGACACTTGGAATTGGTACAGCTTTTGGAATATTACAGCATTTTTGTCAATAATTCTTGCTGTGATGAACATATTGCCCATTCCTGCTCTTGACGGTGGCCATGTCTTATTCTTGATTTATGAGATGATTTTCCGCAGAAAGCCGAGCGACAAATTCCTTGAGCGCGCTCAGATGGTGGGCATGATATTTTTGATGCTACTTATGGTGTATGCCTTTGGTAATGACATCTACAGATTTTTAATCAAGTGACACGAACTCTAAACTTATAAGTATCTATATGATTTATAAAAGAGTAATTCTTAAGAGGGGCAAAGAAGAATCCCTGTTGCGTTTTCACCCATGGGTTTTCTCTGGAGCTATCGACAAAACAGAAAAGCTGGAAGAGGGCGATTTCGTGACGGTCTATTCGCACGATGGCGACTTAATTGGCAATGGTCAATACCAAATTGGCAGCATCGCGGTGCGTATGCTTTGCTTTGATGACTCTGAAATTAACGAAGAATTCTTTGTTACACGGTTGCAAAACGCGTTTCAGCTACGCAAAAGCCTCAATTTGATGCGTCCTGACAATAATGCTTTCAGGCTTGTGCATGGCGAAGGTGACTTTTTGCCCGGTTTGGTCATTGATGTCTATGGCTCTACCGCAGTGGTGCAAGCTCACTCGCCTGGCATGCACTTTCAGCGCAAGATTATTGCAGATGCCTTGACAAAATTGCCAGGACTGAATGTGCAAAACGTGTATTACAAGAGTGAAACCACATTGCCATTTAAGGCACAACTTGACCCTCAAAACGAATATCTTGTTGGGAAATTTGACACTGATGTGGCTCTTGAGAATGGCTTGAAGTTTCATGTGGATTGGCTTAAAGGACAGAAAACGGGGTTCTTTGTTGACCAGAGAGAAAACCACTCCCTATTGCAGAAATACTCCAACGGACGCAGAGTGCTCAACACGTTTTGCTACACAGGTGCATTCTCACTTTATGCTTTGCGTGGAGGCGCAACACTGGTTGACTCGGTTGACAGTTCGGCAAAAGCCATCGCACTGACAAATGCCAATGTCGAGTTGAATTTCCCGAATGAAAAAAAGCACAAGGCATTCACGGCTGACGCTTTCAAGTTTCTTGACGAAATGGGGGAAAACTCCTACGACTTAATCGTGCTTGACCCTCCGGCATTTGCCAAGCATCGCAGCGCTCTTAGAAATGCTCTCATAGGTTATCGCAAAATCAATAGCAAAGCTTTTGAAAAATTGCCTAAAGGTGGAATCTTGTTTACATTTTCCTGCTCACAAGCAGTCAATAAGGAGCAATTCCGACTTGCCGTGTTTAGTGCAGCGGCAATGGCACGGCGCAAGGTTAGAATCCTTCATCAACTCACCCAGCCTGCCGACCACCCTATCAACATCTATCACCCGGAGGGAGAATATCTGAAAGGTCTTGTACTTTATGTGGAATAATAATTAATTTTATAAATATGAACAAAAAAAGCTTATTAGTTGCCGCAGTTTTGGCAATAGCAACAACAAGCACAGCTATGGCTCAGAATAAGGATTTCAACTACAATGTTGACCGTTTCGCCGACATTGAGGTGTTAAGGTATCAAGTGCCCGGTTTCGATGATTTATCATTGAAACAAAAGAAATTGGTTTATTACTTGCAAGAAGCAGCCTTGCAGGGACGTGACATTTTGTTTGACCAAAATGGCAAGTATAACCTGGCCATTCGCCAAACACTTGAGCAAATCTATCAAAATTATAAAGGTGATAAAAACTCTGCCGACTGGCAAGGTTTCACAAAATATTTGAAAGAGGTTTGGTTTGCCAATGGAATACATCATCACTATTCCATGGATAAGTTCAAGCCCGAATTCTCTCAAGCGTTTTTTGACAAGCAGGTCAATAAACTTCCTGCTTCAAAATTGCCCTTGAAGGGTTGGAAAAGCCGTGCTCAATTCCTCAAGGTGATTGACAAAGTGATTTTTGACCCGACATTCATGGCAAAAAGAGTGAATCAGGCCGACGGACAAGATTTGATTCTCACTTCAGCCAACAATTTGTATAGCGGTGTCACTCAAAAAGAGGTGGAGGACTACTACAATAGCAAGAAAGACCCTAATGACAAGACTCCAATCATGTATGGACTTAACACCAAGGTCGTTAAGGAAAACGGAAAAGTTGTGGAAAAGCCCTACAAAATAGGAGGTCTTTATTCTGCTGCCATTACAAAGATAGTGTATTGGTTGAATAAAGCGGCTACTGTGGCAGAGAATCCGGCACAACAGGCATATATCAACAAACTTATAGAATTCTACACCACAGGCTCGCTGAAAACGTTTGACGAATATTCCATCATGTGGGCCGATGAAACAAAGAGCGACGTTGATTTCATAAACGGTTTCATAGAGAGTTATGGCGACCCGTTGGGCATGACCGGTTCTTGGGAAGGTATGGTCAACTTCAAGAACAAAGAGGCTTCTCGTCGCACAAGTTTAATCAGCGATAACGCACAATGGTTTGAGAACTATTCTCCTGTGGAAGGCCGTTTTAAGAAACAGAATGTGAAAGGCGTTACAGCCAAGGTTATAACCGCCGCAATTCTTGCAGGAGACTCTTATCCTTCTACCCCTATTGGAATTAACTTGCCAAACAGCAACTGGATTAGAGCGGCTCATGGCTCAAAGTCGGTGACTCTTGAAAATATAACCGACGCTTACGATGAGGCTGCTAAAGGCTCTGGCTTGAACAAGGAATTTGCATACAGCGACAAGGAGATAGACTTGATGAACAAGTATCTGACTCTTGCAGACAAATTGCATACAGACCTTCATGAGTGTCTTGGCCATGCCTCCGGCAAGTTGCTACCAGGTGTTGACCAAGATGCGCTCAAAGCCTATGGCTCATGCCTTGAGGAAGGCAGAGCCGACTTGTTCGCACTATATTATCTTGGTGACCAAAAACTGGTGGATTTGGGCATATTTGACAGCCCTGAAGCTTACAAAGCCGAGTATTATAAATATATAATGAACGGATTGATGACACAGCTCACGCGCATACAGCCAGGCAAAGACATTGAAGAGTCGCACATGCGCAACAGAAAATTCATTAGCGAGTGGTGCTATCAGCAAGGTCGTGCCGACAACGTGATTGAATATGTGAAACGCGATGGCAAAACCTACATCAAAATCAACGACTACCAAAAACTTAGAAACATGTTTGGTGTGTTGCTGGCAGAGGTGCAACGCATAAAATCTACAGGCGACTTTGAGGCCGGAAGAAATCTTGTGGAGACTTACGGAGTTAAGGTGGACCCAAAACTGCACGCAGAGGTGCTTGAGCGTTACAACAAGCTAAACATTGCCCCATACAAAGGTTTTGTAAATCCTGTTTATAAAGCCATAACAGACAAGGACGGTAACATCACCGACGTTAAGATTTCTTATGGAGAGAGCTATATAGACCAAATGCTAAGATATAGCCGCGACTACTCTCCATTAACAAAATAAGATAAACAAACTAAAGCCCATGTTGACTTATATGCCGGCATGGGCTTTTTATTTTTGTGACAATGGACTATAATGAACAAATAAGGCTGATTCGTAAAAGTTTTTTTGCCTATAGAAATGGCATAATTGCCGACTCTCTGCGCAGATGTAATGACCCACACAAATCAATAATGGGTTGTCAATGGATTGACATAATGGCAATCGCACGTGAAGTGCCGCAAGATGCCGTTCTGGCAGAAAAATTGTGGGAGATAAAAGACAGCCGTGAGTGTCGCATGATTGCCACACTGCTCTATCCTGTGAGCCAATTAGATGAAGAAACGGCTGTGATGTGGGCAAAAGATGTGGAGAGTGATGAGATTGCTGATATTCTTTGTCAGGCTCTCTTAGGCAAAATGGCCAACTCCCTCCAAGTTTTCTATAAATTGCTGTCATTAGACGATGGCAAGTATGACTACATTGCGTTTAGATTACTTCAGAATATCATAAAGCGAGGTAATGCCTCAATGACGGCAGAATTGGCTGCAATGGTGAAATCTAAAATGCCAACTTCATCAAAGCGGGTGCAAGGCATATTAGCGGATTTGCTTGAAGATTGTCAGCAATAGGGATTTGTGTCAATCTCTGTAGCAATAGTTGTGTAGCTGCCATGTCCTGGTAAGATTTTTGTTTGGGCTGGCAGCTTTAATATTTTATTCTTAATACTGTTGGTCAGGGCGTTAAAATCGCCGCCAGGCAAGTCAGTGCGTCCCACACTACCCTGAAATATGGTGTCGCCGGCAAATAGCACGTTGAGTGATGGAAAATAAAAGGCTACAGACCCCGGTGTGTGTCCTGGTGTTTCGATAACACGGATTTCATTGCCGTCTAACGATAGCGAGGACTTCTCATCGATGGCTGTGTAGCTGGCAAGGGGTGACACAGTGATGCCGAGTCCAAACATTTGGGCTTGCTCTTGCAGATGTGAGGCAAGCATATCGTCATTGGCGCTCATGTGGATTGTTGCCCTGGTGGCGCATGAAAGCCAATTTGCTGATGCCGCGTGGTCAACATGGGCATGCGTGAGCAAAATCATTTGTGTGGTTAGGCGGTTTTGGCTCAAGAAAGACATTATGCCGTCTCTTTCACCATCTGTCATCATGCCAGGGTCAATGACAATGGCATTGGGCGTGGTGTCACTCCAAACGACATACACGTTTTCGCCAAACGGATTAACTGTAAAGCGGTTTATTTTCATCAAGTTGGCTTAAATAGGCAAATACACTACTTTCTTAGTTTCAAAATAAGGCTCTTTGAAGTAACTCCTTAATTCGTCGATGAGAACCTGGTTCTTCCATTTGGCCAATTCTTCGGTCAAATCTCCACCTTTTAAGCAAATAAGACCGTTTGGGATAGCATTATGCCCAGTGGCAGAAATCAGTCTTTTGACAAGCTTTGTCATGTCGTTAAAATCCATTACAGCCCTGCTTACTATGAAATCAAAAGAGCCCTTTACTTCTTTTATGTCGCCATGCTGAAAAGTAACGTTGTTCAAGCCAATGGCTTCGGCAATGCTCTTTGCCACAGTGATTTTTTTGCCAATGCGGTCAACAAGAAGAAAGTTGACATTAGGAAACATGACTGCCAATGGTATTCCCGGAAAACCGCCACCAGTGCCGAAATCCAACACCTTTGTGCCGTCGGAAAACGAAATGAATTTTGCAATTCCCAGAGAGTGTAATATATGATTGACTTCAATGTTGCCAATATCTTTTCGGGAAATGACATTTATTTTGGCATTCCATTCTGGATATAGCGTTTCTAATGCTTTGAATTGCTGAATTTGTGTGTCAGACAGTTGTGGAAAATATTTGGATATGATTTCCATAGGGCTTGATGCTCAAAAAGGGACTTTTGTAACGGTTGCTTATTAAATTAAACGTAAAAGAACTGAATTGTCGCACAAATAATTCTGCATTGATTCTACAGAAAGTCCTATTTGAGGCTCCCCTACCGACGCTATTGCCAATTCGTTTGGCTCGTAGCTCCACACAATTTTATCTTTGGTGAAGAAAAAATTGTTAGTCAGTGTGAGGTTGTCCAAATTATAATATCCCAGGTCGTTAAGCTCAGCTTCGGTCTTAACGTGATTTTGCGACATCAGGTTGCTTTTAAGCAATTTTGTTATATCATCATAAGATTCCTCTTTAAACAATCTTGGTAAGTCAATCAGCGTCATGGAGTCTAAATCAAAATTGTAGTAATTGTGAGTTTGCATAGTGACTTCCCCATTCTTTTTCACTGTTTCTTCTTTGCAGAAAGTGATGATGTTGTCGGCGTTAAAGACCACTGATATGTTTATGTCGGAATTATAGCGATACACTGTCTCATCGTCGCAATCCTCGTCATCGTATGGCGCATCAGAGTCCTCACTGCCATATTGGTTAATCACCATTTTAGCATAGTTTTTTATGGCAGAGTCAAAACTCACACTGTCGCCGGCATCAAGAACGAAGTCGGCAAAAAGTTTTTGTAATTTTTCTGTGGTGATTTTGTCCTTGAATTTGTCGGGATAAGTGATTGTGGCATTTGCTAATATGTTGCATTTGCCACCCTGGCTCAAGTTGAAGCAAGTGGTGTCTTTGAGTGTGGTGACATTAACGGCAACAGAATCATTTGGCATTACAGCCTCATTTGTACCCACTCCCCGGCAATCAACGAGAAAGAGAACGCACAAAGCTAAACCAAACTTAATTAGTGATTTATAATAGTTCATAAGTAATCCTTTTTCAAGAATTAAATTTACAACAAATTTATTTAATGGCGAAATTTATTTATACGAGTTATTATCATTAATTTTGCAAAAACGAATGACTTTATGATCAGAATCGGATATTACAACAAATTACGAGTTAACAGATTTACAGACTTCGGGGCATATCTCGTTGATGAAGAAGAAAATGAAGTACTTCTTCCTAAGAGATATTTGGCTGATGAAGTTGTGGGTGACGAGCTTGATGTTTTTGTGTATATCGATTCAGAGAACCGTCCTGTGGCAACTACTGAAACTCCAGTAGCCACTGTGGGGCAGTTTGCTCTCATGAAGGTTAAGGCTGTCAACAAGATTGGCGCTTTTCTCGACTGGGGGCTTAGGTTCAAAGACTTGCTTGTGCCGTTCAGAGAACAAAAAGTGAAAATGAGCTCTGGCCGAAGTTATGTGGTCTATGTGTATCTTGACAACAATTCCAACCGAATTGTCGCTTCTGCCAAGTTAGACAAATTTCTGAACAATACAATTCCTGATTTTTACCATAGGCAGAAAGTGGATTTGCTTATCGCCCAGCGCACAGAGATAGGTTATAAAGTAATCATAGACAATAGTTTTTGGGGACTGATATACCAGAGTGAAATATATGGAGATGTGAACATTGGCGAACACCATGTGGGCTATATAAAGCAAGTGAGAGATGACGGAAAGATTGATGTCACTCTTGCCAAAATAGAAAAGATGCGCGTAGATGATGTGGCAGCCACTATTCTTTCGTATCTCAAAGAACATGACGGCACAATGCCTTTTGGAGATAAGTCAGATGCAGAAGCAATAACTAAAACTTTTGCTTGCAGTAAAAAAGATTTCAAAAAAGCACTTGGACTTCTTTACAAAGAGAAAAAGATAACGCTGCGCCCCCAGCCCACTCTGTTATGAGCTGATAACCGGTCCAATCTATAATCCTGATTATTCATTGCATACGCATGTTTTTCAGCAACACAGATGCTCTATTTGTGATTTGTTGAAAAATATACATATCTTTGCATAGGCCATGTGTTGTGGCTATAAAAACTAATTTTAACCCCATTAATCCACATTGACTATGCAAATTCAATGGAAACGCTATAACATTTTCATTTCATCTACATTTAAAGACATGGACTCAGAGCGTGACATCATAAAAATGAATGTTATGCCTGCCTTAAATGCCCATTATCGCTCTCAACACATAGAAATACAGCCCATTGATTTGCGCATGGGGGTTAACACCGAGAAAATGCGTGAGGAGCAATCGGCGCAGAAAGTGCTGAGCGTTTGTGCCGAAGGCATAGACTCTGCGCGACCGTTTTTCATAGGATTAGTTGGCGCAAGATATGGCTGGATACCGCCAATTGAGCAATGGAAACAGTTTGTCTCAAAACTGTCCGAAGAAGACCGCAAACTAATGTCTGACACCTATGGCAAAAGTGTGACGGAACTTGAGATTGTGTATGGCGCACTGACTAAGCATAGCTTGAATGAATCGCACACGTTGTTTTTCATGCGCGATGAAGCCTCTTATGACAAAGTGCCAAAATCTAAGTTGCAGCAGTATTGCGAGACCGATGAAGAAAATATCAAAAAGTTAAATGAGTTAAGAGATAAAATTAAATCCACTATAAAGAACAATGGTGGGCATGATGACCGGGTGTTTTCTTATCATGTTGACTATGACGAGGAAATTGATGAATTTGTTGACACCAACGAGGACTTTCAGAAATTGTTGTTCAATCAGCTTAAAGCTATTATAGACAGCGAAATTGAAAGTGAAAAGAAGGAAGAAACGTCTTGGTGGAAAAAAGAGCGCGAAATTGCAAACGGCTATTTGTCAAAATATTTGATTAATACATGCACTCAGATGCAGCGCTTTTCCGCTAAACCTGAAAATTTGAAGATTTTAGGGGCTAAAGGTTCAGGATTAAGTACTTTGCTGGCTCATTTGTGGCATGATGTTGAGACCACTACAAATGATTTTTGCTTGACGGCGGTTGTTGGTTTAACGCCGCAAAGCCGCACAATGCGAGGAATTCTGGTTAGATGGTGTGTAGAGATTGACACAGAACTTGGCGTTGAACTTTTTGACGTAGATGCGTTTCTTGACCCAGAAAAAACGACATTCCCTCAGATATGCGATGAGTTTTATTGGGGTGTTAATCAATTAAAAGAGAAAGGCAGAAGGGTCAGCATTTTCATAGATGATGTGGACCAATTTATTGCATATTCTCCTTCGGACATATCAATGTGTTGGCTTGATTATAGGGTTAATGCTATAATGACGTGTGACCAAGCGTATTCCGAGCAATTGGCAATTTCTGGATTTTTCAATTTTGAGTTGTTGTCCATAGATGCGCTGACTCGTGAAGAATGTGTGCAGTTGATTGATTTTTACAGCAAACAATATTATTTTGAATTGCCTGAAAAATTGGTCAATAATATTGTCAAGCGGACGCATTATCCTCGCTTTATCAGGTCATTTTTTAAGATAATGTCAGTTTGCATGAATTCTGCCACATTCAAGGATATTCGCAAAGAGAACCGAAATCAGATAGATGCTATAAATGACACCATTTTCCAGGTGTACAATGATGTCTTTGGCGATTTAGGCGACATGGAGCTGTATTTAGACGGTTGGGCTTTAGCAAACTTTGGTTTTGAACTATTGGGATTAGACAAGGACTGGTGGAAACATCAATTAGACGTGTTGTCAAAAAGTCCATGTGGCTTGACAATTAAAAACATGGCTGAACTATGTGGAGCCGGTTGGGACTTGACAGAGTGGTACCAAATCATGTATGTAATGAGCGACTATTTCATAGAAGACCCAGTGTCGCACACATGGCGTAGCCAGTGTGATGAAGTTACATTTGAGGCAGAGAATGAGGGCTATGAGTCGTTTGAAACGCTTGCTGAATATGCCGATGATGATATATCTTTTGTGAACGAATGGTTGAAACCGCTTGTCCCATACTTTGTGTTTAGAAGCGGAAATGTGGAATTGTGGCGAATGTCGGCAGAATGTTGCTCCGTCAGTGAAGTGTCGGCTAACTTGCTGTTATCGAAAAGATGGTTCGTAAATGGTGATTTTGAGAAATTTGCACAAAAACTCAATTATGACGAAAGAGAAGAATTGGTCAATAATATTGCAGACGTGCTCTTTCCAAAAGGATTGACAGGTTTGCGATTCTCAAGTAAGGAAACTGCCGACGTTGTGAATGATGTTTTGGAGAAGGCGCAATTTAGTTTAATGAACCGGCTGAAGATACAAAGAAATCTAAAAAGAGTACCTCAAGCATTATCTGTTTCAGAACTATATGAAAAATCATGCAAAAACTTGTGGAATGTCATAGACGAAACACCCGAACAGGAAAGTGGCCAAATGGTTACATTTTTCACCGATGGCCTTGCCAAAGTGCGTGACAAAAGAAAAAAGAAGTTGTATTGCGAAGCTCTTAATCAACAACTTGAATTGATTTGCAGTCTTGACTTGGAGGACTATAAACTTATTGACGACAAAGGATATTATGTCAGCCGGATTGACTCTGATGTGGAACTTGAGGGGTTAGCCTTGTGGTTCATAAGTTTGTGCGGCATAGCTGACAAAATGATTAATGACAATAAAAAAGCATCTGGTTTCACAAAAGATGAACTTGGCAGCATCGCTTATTTGGCAAATTTCGGGTATTTGATATGTTATCATCGCCTGTGCCAAGCAAATCCAAATAACAACCTGTCAGCATATCTTGAGGTACCAATAGGCATTGTGAACATTGATTTCCAGTTTCGCACAGGCACAATAGCTATTGTAGATGTTGTGGAGCAACTCAGGTCTTTTAATCATCATTAAATCTTGGGCTTATGTCGTTTTTTGAATTGATTGCCACTCCAGAAGAAACGTATAACGAGGCTGTAAAACAGTTTGATGCTAAGAATTTTTCGCGAGCAGTGTTACTTTTTGAGAAGGCCTTGAGGAATGGATATGCGGAGCGGGCATACACACAACTCGCCTATTGCTATTTGCAAGGGAAAGGCACTGCAAAAAATGAAAAACGTTGTTTTGAATTGACGTCTATTGACGCGCATAAAGGAGAAAAAGCGGCCATCAACAACCTCGCTTATCTTTACAACAATGGCATAGGAACCGAAACAGACAAACCGAGAGCTATTGAATTGTTTAAGCAAGCTGCAGCTCTTGGATATGTTGATGCGGCATACACGTTGGCGCACATTTACAGGAAGCAAAGGCAGTCAATCAACAGTCAAATTTTGTGTAGGAATTACCTGAAAATGGCAGCCAGCAAAAATCACAAAGATTCTGTATCTTTGCTGACGCAATGGTTTGGGGCATTGACAACTGAAGATGTTGGTTCACTGATGCAAAATGAGATATTTGAAGTTGGCCGGAGTTTGCAAAATGGCATTGGCGGCTATCCCAAAGACCATGAAGAAGCTTTAAGGTGGTTTAACTACTACACTGCACAATACCCCAAAGATTATGCCGGTTGGACAAACAAAGGCTATAACTTTCATCAGCTTGGCAGATACAAAGAGGCAAACGAAGCTTATCAGACGGCTTTTGAGCTTGGTGGCAAAATTGCTGCTATGAATTTAGCTTATAATATTCACGATGGCAAAGGGTGTGAATATGATAAAGAGCGACTTGTGTCTTTACTGCGGTCGGCTCATGAATTGGGTGCGGAAAGCGCCTTGCAAAAACTTTATGAATGGTTTCCATGTGAGCAAAAAGCGGACAGACTTGAAGCCGAGTTGGCTCAAACTGCGGTTGACGACTATGATGAAATAAATCGAATAGCACTCGACTTTATGGAATTGGGCAAATTTTCTGTGACGGCAGACTTGGCGCGACATGTGTTGGAGAAAACTGATAGTTCTGATGCCTTGGCTGCCATTGGACAGTTATATGTGTATGGCGTGGATGGTGAAGTGAAAAAGAACGAGCATGCTTTTGATTTTTTTGCAGAAGCTGCAGAGGTAGATAATTTTAAACAATCGCGAGCCGTCTTTTTCACTGGACGCTTTCTGCACTATTGCCATAACAATTATGAGGATTTAGGCATAGTCAATTGGAGAAATAGTCTGCCAAAGCATTGGCTTGGCCAACAGGCTATTAAGCTTATAATGGAAAGCGCCGAGCGAAACCACCCAGCTGGCACAAAGCTTCTTGCCGCGCAATATATGTTGGGAGACTATGGCTTAAGCAAAGATTGGCATCAGGCAGAGTTATTATTAAAGAAATCGATTGCTCTTGGTTGTAATGATGCTAAATACACGTTGGGATTTCTTTATTATCCAACAGACAGTAAGCGCAGCCTTGATGCGTTTTTGGACTATGTTGGCGGAAAAGGTGATAAAGATGCCGATTACTATTCTGCATGCAAAATGATTGGAGAAATATTGGTTGATGATTTCTTTAGGAGCAAATGTGCCGACGGAATTAATGACAGAGCTTATGAATATTGCCAGCAAGCAGCTAACCAAGAACCTGACGCAATGGCTGTGGTGGGTGCTTGTTTGTATTGGGGCACAACGCAAAGGCTTCCCAATAGAGCAGATGGTCTGGCACTATTGCACAAAGCAAAAAACAACGGTAGTGATTTTGCTGACACACTTTTGAAATGTATGTAACATAAAAAGCGAAAATGAATGCAATTAACATAAAAACGGAGGCTTGCACGGCTGATTTAGTGGGTAAGAGCCACTGGTGGGGTGCACCAGACATGCCTGCAAATGTCCCCTATCCTTATGTCATGGCAAATGATGGAGATGGCACATACCCAGAGCCTCTGACTTTTATTTGCCAGATTAATCTTAAGGATTTGGCAACGACCGACTACGCAAATCTTTTGCCGCAAAAGGGCATATTATATTTTTTTGCTGCAATTGACCATTTTATTGGAGAAGAATCTCCCATAATAATCCCGTTCCATGGCAATTCTGGTGATTTTGTGAAAGTTATATACGCTCCCGAAGATGCCGATGTGCAACCTTATGTGATGACTTGGGAGGGAACGAATGAAAGTGTATTCAGAAAAGCAGAGAAAATAATATTGAAACCCGGTGTTGCGTCGGGTGAAGGCAACAAGTTGCTAAGTGTGCCATATCACGATGAAGTGCGTGATGCATATCCTGACAAAATTGCGTTACTGCAGATAGAGGAAAATGACGATTGGAATTTACACTTTTTTGATTGTGGAACAATGTATTTATTGATTACCGCAGAAGATTTGCTTAATCTTAACTTTAACAACTTGGATTGTGAAATATTCACTTATTAAATTCAGATATAGACTGATATTGACGCTTGCGGTTATAGCATTGGGCTGCATGGGCAAGCTGGTGGCACAAAGCCAACAGTTTCCTGCGTATTGCACTACAGCAGTTGACTTAAATATGCGCACAAGTCCAACCCAAAAGAGTCGAGTTGAAGTTGTAGCCAAAGAGGGAACGGAACTTAAAGTTTTGGGCCTGGTCAGTAATGACACTTGGGCAAAGGTTCTGTGTGGTGACGACACACTTTACTGCTCGTATAAGCATTTGAATTACGACAGGCAGTGCTCTGCCAGCACTACCGCGAATAAGCCGACGAAAAAGGTGTTGTCAAAAAACGGAAGTTTCATCGGCAAAGTTCTATACTGGGTTTGGTTTGTTATCAAGATACTTATCTTCTTGTTTCTGCTGAAATGGTTGTTGATTGTGACATCGCGCATAATCAGCTTCTTTGCATACAAACTTTATTGGGTGTGTTGCATACCATTTTACTTCCTAAACTGGCTGCAACGCTATGCCTCGAAGCCGTGGCGGTGGATTTTTAAGAACAATCGCGGCAATGATTTCAGAAACCGCAAGTTAAGGCAACAGCTTGAATATGTTAAAATTCCGCTTTATGTAGTCCTCACGCCATTGCGAATTGTAAATGCCGTGTATTACAACTTGTTTGTGCATTGCTCATTTGAATTTATGAACTATGCGCTTGAGGTGCTAAGTCCAGAAAATCCAAAAGAAGGAGCGAATGATGCAATGGAGTGGCTGATGTGGCTGCCATGGCGAATAGTTAAATATCCGTTGTGGCATGGATTGCTGACCGTGACGGAATGTGTTGTGTGGACTGTTATCGACACGTTTATACCGGCCTTAACCTTGTTTCATGGCACTGACATGAAAGCCAGTACAAGCATAACGCAAAGCCGTGGCCGTGTGGGCGCAAATAATTGGCGCATAGGTGTGTGGAATGTTGGTGGCGGCAATTATGCAGGCAATGGCATATATTTCGCTCCCGATAGGTCAACAGCACTGCACTACTCGGCAGGCTCGCTTATTGTGTGCAGGGTGACGCTTGGTCGTGTGTTGGACCTCGGCCTTGCGCCTAAGCGCATATTCGATCAGTGTGGACACCCAGATGCTCTTGGGGCAACAAAATGGGGTTTGGGGCACGATTATGTGACCGGAGAATGGTGGCGAGATGACTGCGACTGGTGGGAATATTGCATGTACGACTGGCAAAATCGCTACAATCAAAGTTGGCGCATAAGGCCACTATATGTGCTGTCTATTGACGACAAGCGGATACAGCGCATTCCTGGAGGAACACATCATTGGCTCTTTAGAAAGATGGTGATTAATGACCTTGCCATTTGGATAAAGCATTTGAAAAAGAAATACAGAAAATAAAGCATAATTACATAAAACATAGTAATTTATAGAAACATGAACATAAAAAGAAAAATTGACACGCTATTGGCCAAAAGCAATGGAATGCAACTGGTGTGGCTGCTTGGAGTTTCTGCCATTTGTTTGATAATAGCTTTTTTCGTTGCCTACATAGTCTTTGACGATGGAAAACTGGTGTGGCAAAATGTGGTTGCTGTGTTTCTTGACCCTGGCTGCTTTGGCGGTCCGGGCGACCACGACATATTTCGCTTGATTATTGCTTTATTGAGCGTGTTTTTGTTTTCAGCACTACTTGTGAGTGTGTTCACAAATCTGTTTGACAACATAAGAGATGCAGCGCAAAGTGGTGAGCGCCGCTATAAGTTGAGTGGTCATGTGTTAATTCTTGGTGCCGGTAAGCGATTGACAGGCATATTGGCGGCATTAAAAAACTCTGGCAAAACGGTTGTTGTGATGTCTAACGTGAAACCTGACGTGGAGTTGCCGTTTATTTTCTACAGGGGACAGCGCGATAGCTATAAGGACTTGATGACGCTGTGCGCCGACAAGGCTGACATGATTTACATAATAGGAGAAAATGATGAGGCGGAACACGACGACAAGAGCCTTGTGGCGTGGAACTATTTGTCACAAATATGCGCTAATGCCACTAAAAACATACTGTGTTTCTTGACTTTGGACAGCTTTAATGCAACGGAAGTGTTTCAATACTCAAAAATAAAGCCGAAAAGCAATTTGCTGCTCGTTGACACGGTGAATGAATATGAATATATGGCAGAGCAGCTTTTAATAAATGAAAATGAAAGTTTTTTGCCAATAATCAAAAGCGGTTCTGACAAGCAGGCAAATATTGTTATCATAGGAACAGGACCATTGGCACAGGCAATTGCCTACACGGTGGCACATCTTTGCCATTACCCCAATTTCACGGAAAAAGGAATAAAGACTCGCATAACATTTATCGGCAATGATATGCAAAGCTGGAAAAATCATCTTGAGACATCGCGCCCCACTCTATTCAAAATGTCGAAGTCTTGCTTTTTGAATTCAGACGGAACGAAAACTGAATTCTTGCCAGAAGGTGAAGATTTCCTCGACATCGAATGGCACTTTGTGGAGGGTGATGCAAACACCGCTTTAGCACGAAAATATATGGAAGAAGTGGCTGGAGAAACCACACGGATAATAATTTGCGAGAAACTTGTAAGTCAAGCACAAACCATAGCTTTGCATTTACCGAAGTTAGTGTGTGAAACATGTAAAATTGCAGTGTATATGCCGCAAAATTCATCGGTTTTAGAGCGAGCCAACGAAACTGGCATGTATGGCACAATAACTCAGTTTGGGCAAATAGATGAAACGGCAAATGACCCACTATTTCAGCTGCGCTCGCAGCGCGGCAAACGTGTTAATTTCATTTATCACAAGAAATATGCTGACGGACAATGCGCCAATGCAGATGATGCTTGGTATAAAATATCGGAAGCAGACAAATATTCAAGCATATATTGCGGAAATGCTATGGTTTTGAGGAGACTGTGCTATAATTTTGATGGTGACAAAACGGCAATATATGAGGCAGAGCACCGTCGCTGGCTTATGTCGGAATTGTTGATGGGTTTTGAACCAGGAGAGAAAACTGACAAGAAGCGTTTCGTTCATGCCGACATCATGCCATACGACAAACTGACAGAGGCGGAGCAAGTGAAAGATGCCGATTTGGTTGACCAAATTGGTTATATACTGCATGGCGATTAAGTGCTGGCATGATAGCATTGGCATAGCTTTGATGCAATATGCCTGCAAAGTGTGAATTTGGCATTTGATTTGCATTATCTTTGCAAAAAAAGAAATTTCAAGTACATATAATGCAAGAAAAAACGCGAAATCGCAAATATGAAGAAAAACGGACACTGACAGTTTTCGTGCTGTCGGGAGTGATGATGATAGCGGAAATAGCCATTGGTTTTATTTGTAACTCAATGGCTCTGATAGCCAATGGCGTGCACTTGGCTTCGCATGTAGTGATTGTGGGGCTGAGCTGGAGTGCTTACTGGTTCATACGTCGCCTCGAAAATCAGGGTAATACCATATACGACAAAGACAAAATCATAAATCTCACGGCATTCACAAGCGGATTGACACTGCTTGCTGCTGCTTTTGTGGTGATTGTGGAGTCGGCAGAACGTTTTTTCGGTCATAAGATTGTTGTGGCAACAGACTCAAGCGTGGCTATTGCTGTGGCAGGGCTCGTAATCAATGTGATTTGTGCCCTGATATTGCACAGCAAGCACAACGACGTGAACATACAAGCCGTGTTTCTACATGTGATTTCAGACGTTATTGTTGACCTTGGCGTTATAGCCAGTTTGCTGTGTGCACGTTATCTGGGCATTGTGTGGATTGACTTGATTGTGGCACTGATAAGCTCTGTAATAATCATTCGCTGGGCGGTGAAATTACTGCGCGTTACTGGCAAGGCACTTGTGGCAAATCAATCGTTTCAATCGTTGTCGTGACGCAGTGCCCAGTCGTTGATAATGCGACAATAGTCACTGGTGCGGTCAACAAAAGTCATGTGTCTCGCACCTTCAAGCAACTCCCACTCGGCATTTGGAATCCTGTCAAACATAGTTTTTGAAATGAGGGGTGTACTCTCGTCGTTGGTGCCGCTGATTATTAAACAAGGCTGGGTGATTTCGGCCAGACGATCGGTGTATTCAAATGCTTTCAAGTTGCCAAGAGGCGTATATTCGTTTGGTCCCCATGCCACATTATATGCCTCGGTGCCAAAATGCTTTTTGCGTTGCAAACACTCCGGGCTGTTGGAAGTGGGCTTGTCGCATGCGTAAAGTTGGGTGTAGTGGTCATTAGCCTTGATATACTCCGCTGACTCGAAATTTCCACTTCGCTCAGCTTGTTTAATGGCTTCTTGCTCTTCGGCAGGCATAAACGAAATGAGGCGATGTTGCTCCCGGCTCCAAAGGTTGCATGAGCATGTGCCGCTTGACAATATGGCAGATGCAACAAACGCCGGCTGACGTGTGATTAACTCTTCCACAATCATCATTGCTCCCCACGACTGTCCGAGAAGATGACATTTGTCGATGCCAAGATATTGAACTAATGCTTCAAGCTCGTTTAGCCATGTGGTTGAATTCCAAAGTTCGGGGTGATTATCAACGAATGAGTTGCCACAGCCAATCTGGTCGTAAGAGATGATTTGGCGACCTTCGTTTGCCAGCACATCAAGCACCTCGAAATAGTTGTGTGTGCTGCCTGGACCGCCATGAAGCAGCAATAATGGTAACTTGCCAGTGGTGCTTTCTCCCACTACTCTAAAATAAGTTTTGTATCCTAAAAAAGGCATATAGCCCTCTGTAATTTTCATATACGTTAATATTGCAAAAATTTCAATTTGATACAAAAATAGCAAATATAGTTTAGAACTAAAGCCTATAGGTTATGATGATTGCAGAAAATGGCATTATGATGAAACAAAATGTGTTTTGCAGCGAGTGCTTAACGTTCACTAAATCAACATTGTGCACATAATGCTAATTGGCGAGCTGACAATGCTTAGCTTTCCGAAAAATTTAACTAATTTTGCTAAAAATTTGAGATATGCAAAACCAGATAGATTTCATGCAAATATTCAGCGCTTTTATAGTGCTTTTGGCTATTATCGACACGCTGGGCGCGATTCCCAAAATATTGGAGATTAAGAGCGAGGGCAAGAATCTTAATTCGCTGCAAGGTGCCTCGTTCACTTTTGTGCTTATGCTTGGATTTTTCTTTGGCGGACAATGGATGCTTAAATTCTTTGGTGTTGACACCCCATCGTTTGCAGCAGCCGGGTCAATAGTGATTTTTCTGACCGCCCTTGAGATAATTCTTGACATCACAATTTTTAAGGAACACACACCACTTGGCACAGCAACACTTGTACCTATTGTTTTCCCAATGCTTGCTGGAGCTGGCTCGTTCACTACTTTGTTGTCGCTGAGGGCGGCTTATGCCGATGTTAATATTCTGATAGCTTTGCTGCTCAACATGGTTTGGGTGTTCGTGATAATGCGTTGGACAGACAAGGTGAAGCAACTTATGGGAAATAGTGGATTATATTTCACCAGAAAATTTTTTGGAATTATTTTGCTTGCCATGTCGGTAAAGTTGTTTACCGAAAACATGGGAAAATTGCTCAATTAAACGCAAAACGACAGTGCTATGATTGAATTTTTCAACAAATTTGACACACACCAAATGATAAGCGCGTTTATCGTGCTGCTTGCCATAATCGACATAATTGGCTCATCACCAATCATTCTGTCGCTGCGTAGCAAAGGCATGAAAGTGAGCGCAACAAATTGCACCCTTATATCCACCGTTTTGCTTCTGCTGTTTTATTTCGGTGGAAACGGAGTGTTGATGATTTTCAATGTTGACATATCATCATTTGCCATAGCAGGTTCTCTGCTGATTTTCTTTATGGCCCTTGAAATGATACTCGACATAGAAATCTTCAAAAACAACGGCCCTACTCAAGAGGCTACCATAATACCGCTGGTGTTTCCGCTGGTGGCTGGTCCTGGAGCGTTCACGGCATTGCTTTCGCTTAAAGCGATGTATGCAGACATCAACATTTTGATAGCGTTGCTGCTCAATATGCTATGGGTGTTTGTTGTGATTATGCTAACCGACAAAATCAAACGTTTTTTGGGCGATGGCGGCATTTATTTCATAAGGCGATTTTTTGGAATGATTTTGCTGGCAATAGCAATGAAGATGTTTACGAGCAACATATCAAACATCATTTCTCACTAAATAACGACAAACAAAATAACAATATATGGCAGACAATGCATTTCTGAAGCGGTTAGATGGTCTTGACGCAAGGTTTGAGGAAATAGGAACTCTGATTACCGACCCGCAAGTTATTAGCGACCGCAAGAGGTATGTGAAACTCACGAAAGAGTATAAAAATTTGGAAGATTTGCTTGCAGTGGCAAAGCAATATAAAGACGCATTGACAGGCATTGATGAAGCGAAACAGATTCTTGACACGGAATCTGACGACGAACTAAAGCAAATGGCACGCGAGCAGATAGATTCTGACACAAAACAGCTTCCGGAACTTGAGGAGAAAATTAAATTGTTATTAATTCCGGAAGACCCGGAAGACTCGAAAAATGCCATTCTGGAAATCAGAGGCGGAACCGGAGGTGACGAAGCTGCCCTGTTTGCCGGAGATTTGGCACGAATGTATGTCCGTTATTGTGAATCAAAAGGTTGGAAAGTGGAAATGTCAAGTTGCTCGCCTGGTGCAGCCGGAGGCTTCAAGGAGGTGGTGTTCAGCGTGACTGGTGATAATGTGTATGGCACACTGAAATATGAGTCGGGCGTGCACCGCGTGCAGCGTGTGCCTGTGACCGAAACGCAAGGGCGTGTGCACACATCAGCCGCCTCGGTGGCTGTGCTGCCAGAAGCAGAACCATTTGATGTGGAAATCAACGAAGGCGCAATAAAATGGGACACTTTCAGAAGCGGCGGCGCCGGCGGACAAAATGTGAACAAGGTGAATTCTGGCGTCAGGCTTCGCTACATGTGGACTAACCCTAACACCAATGAACAACAAGAAATATTGATAGAGTGTACGGAAACACGTGACCAGCCAAAAAACAAAGAGCGTGCGCTGGCTCGACTCCGCACTTTCATCTACGACCATGAGCACCAAAAATACATGGACGATATAGCGAGCCGAAGGAAAACTTTGGTTTCAACAGGTGACAGGTCTGCAAAAATCAGGACATATAACTATCCGCAAGGCAGAGTTACTGACCACAGAATAGGTTACACCATGTATAACCTGCCACTATTTATGGACGGCGACATTCAAGACTGCATAGATCACTTGATTGTGGCAGAAAATGCGGAAAAACTTAAAGAAGCAGAAATTTAAAACGTTGGAAATATGAATAAAGAAACTTTATTTGAGCAGATTAAAAAGAAACAATCATTTCTTTGTGTGGGACTTGACCCTGATGCCCAGAAAATGCCGCAAAGCCTGAACGGAGATTTGTTGACATTCAATAAAAAAATAATTGACGCAACAGCAAAATATGCGGTCGCTTACAAGCCTAACTCTGCGTTCTATGAGGCTCAAGGGCTCAAGGGCATTGAGGCATTGCATAAGACGGTTGCATATATTAAAGCAAACTATCCAGAAATTTTCGTGATACTTGATGCCAAACGTGGCGACATTGGCAACACTTCACGCATGTACGCAGAATCGGCATTTGATGACCTTGGTGTAGATGCCGTGACGGTAGCCCCATATATGGGAGAAGACAGCGTGACGCCATTTCTGAACCATGATGACAAGTGGGTGATATTGCTTGCTTTGACATCAAACAAAGGCTCAAACGATTTTCAGCTTCAAGACATGGGCAACGGCAAGAAGTTGTTTGAAACTGTGCTTGAAACGTCAAAGACGTGGGCTGATGCCGACAAGATGATGTATGTGGTGGGCGCAACAAACGCCGACAAACTCACCCAAGTTAGAGCTATTGTGCCAGACAATTTCCTGCTTATACCAGGTGTGGGCGCTCAAGGTGGCAGTTTGTCAGAGGTAGCAAAATATGGCATGAACTCTAAGTGCGGATTGCTCGTGAACTCATCACGCGGCATCATACACGCATCTAACGCCGATGATTTTGACCAAGTGGCAGCCGCAAAGGCAAAAGAACTGCAAGCGCAGATGAGCGACTTGCTGAAAGATGCCGCAATAGCTTTATAAACAGATGTTAAGAACGGCTGTTGGCAAGTTCTAAACGGATTTTTGTTGCAGGTGTAATTGCTTCAAATTTCGTAATAAAACCAAAAGGTTTTAAAATGATTTGTTTTTTTTCCACAACTTAAAATCTTTTCTTAATTTTGCAATAAGAAAATAATAAACAATACATTATATCAAATTTTAATCTTGATAAAAATGGCAAACGTTAAAGATTACAACTTCAAAGGTAAAAAAGCGTTGGTTCGTGTGGATTTCAACGTTCCATTGAATGAAAATGGAGAGATTACTGACGACACCCGAATTCGCGGTGCCCTTCCAACATTGAAAAAAATATTGGCAGACGGAGGCAGCTTGATTCTCATGTCGCACATGGGCAAGCCAAAAGGGAAAGTGAATGCAAAACTTTCATTGAGCCAGATAGTTGACGCTGTGGCCAAAGCATTGGGCACTCCTGTGCAATTTGCTCCTGACTGCGCTGCTGCCAAGGCACAAGCAGACGCTTTGAAACCTGGAGAAGTTCTTCTGCTCGAAAACCTTCGCTTCTATCCTGAAGAGGAAGGCAAGCCAGTGGGCATCGACAAAGAAGACCCTGCTTATGACGCAGCTAAGAAAGAAATGAAAGAGCGTCAGAAAGCATTTGCCAAGACATTGGCAAGCTATGGTGACTGCTATGTGAACGACGCATTTGGCACAGCTCACCGCAAGCACGCCTCTACTGCTGTGGTTGCCGACTACTTTGATGCCGACAACAAGATGGTGGGTTTGCTTATGGAAAAAGAGCTCAAAGCCGTTGACAACGTGCTCAATAACATCAAACGCCCATTCACTGCAATCATGGGTGGCTCTAAGGTTTCAACCAAAATTGGAATCATTGAGAACCTTATGGAAAAGGTGGATAATCTCATTCTTTGTGGTGGCATGACATACACATTCATGAAAGCTCAAGGCGGCAAAATCGGTGATTCTATCTGCGAAAACGATAAGCTCGACCTGGCTCTTGACATCATGAAGAAAGCCAAAGAAAAAGGTGTGAACCTTGTGCTTGGCGTTGACAGTGTGTGTGGCGATAGCTACTCAAATGAAGCAAATACAAGAATTTGCCCGGCCAACGACATTCCTGATGGTTGGGAAGGTCTTGACATAGGCCCTAAGACAAGAGAAATCTTTGCAGAGGCAATCAAGGGCGCAAAGACAATTTTGTGGAATGGTCCTGCCGGAGTGTTTGAATTCGAGAAATTTGACAAAGGCTCAAAGGCTGTTGCCGAGGCTGTGGTAGAAGCTACAAAGAATGGCGCTTTCTCACTCGTGGGCGGTGGCGACTCAGTGGCTTGCGTTAACAAGTTTGGCTTGGCTGATCAAGTGTCTTATGTTTCTACTGGTGGTGGCGCATTGCTCGAAGCCATTGAGGGCAAGGTGCTTCCAGGTGTAGCAGCTATCAAAGGTGAATAATAAGTAATAATTCACATATTTATTTGGCTGCGTCGTAGGGCTTATTCCCCACGACGCAGTTTTTTTTATTTCACTTATTATCCATATTTTGCTTAACTTTGCAAAAATTATGAATACTGCACTTCCAAAAATAAGAGTTATCATCAACCCTATTTCAGGCACACAATCAAAACAGGCAATGCCGGAAATGCTGACAAATGTGCTGGGCGCAAAATATGACGTTGACATCAGAACTACGGAATATGCCGGTCATGCCACTTTGTTGGCTACTGAAGCCACGGAGCAAGGCTATTTGGGAGTTGTGGCTGTGGGTGGCGACGGCACGGTGAACGAAGTGGCTTCGGCACTGCGTGACACCAAGACGGTGCTGGGCATTGTGCCGTGTGGCTCTGGCAATGGGTTGGCGCGACATCTTAGCATACCACTCAATGCTCCAAAAGCAGCTGAGATAATATTGCAGGCAAAGATTGAGGACTATGATTACTGCACGGTTAACGACCGTCCGTTTTTCTGCACGTGCGGCGTGGGTTTTGATGCTGAAGTGAGCCAGAAATTCGCCCAACTCGGCAAGCGAGGACCATTCAATTATGTGAAAGAAGCCTTGCAGCAGTACATTAAATTTCACCCTCAAGAATACACGATAGAAATCGATAAAAAGCGGCTTACGGAGAGAGCTTTTGTGATAGCGTGCGGAAATGCGGCCCAATATGGCAACAACGCTTTCATCACACCAAGGGCAAGCATGCAAGACGGCATGATAGATGTGACGATAATCCACCCGTTCACCCCTATCGAAACGCCAATAATAAGCATTTTACTTGTCACCAGGCATCTTGACGAGGACACCAATATCTCAACATTCAGGACCAATGCTTTGAAGATAATACGCAAGTCGGAAAGCATTATGCACATTGATGGTGAGCCAATCATGATGTCGGCGGAACTGAACATCGTTTGTCATAAGGCTGGGATAAGGATATTTTCGTCGGACAAAGGCGAGCAAAACCAGTCAAAATTGTCTAATATCGATAAGGCATTTTGGAACATCATTGACACGATAAGAAACGAATTCGACTTCTAAAAACAGCCTTATAGCACTAATTCCCAAGGCGAGAAAAACTGCAAATTCCACCAACCGAAAATTTGACAAATTTGTTACGAAATTATTTGTTAATCTTACATTTTAAGGCTAACTTCGTAACAAAACCATTGGGCACATACACTATGTCCAAAACATGACCTAAAATATTGTTCTAATGAGCTATCTGAAATTTGATAAGAACCTGATGATAAACCTTGAGGAGTCTCTTCATCGAGAGATGCTGCGCACTAATCAGTCAGGAGCTTATCACTGCACAACAATAGTGGGCTGCAACACGCGCAAACAGCACGGTCTGCTTGTAATTCCTATTCCAGAGCTTGACAACAACAACCATGTTATGCTGTCGTCGCTTGACGAAACCGTCATACAACATGGAGCGCCATTTAATCTTGGGCTGCATAAATATGGCGGTAACTGCTATAGTCCAAACGGGCACAAGTATATCAGGGAATATGATTGCGAGAGAGTACCCACACACACTTTTAGAGTGGGTGGAGTGATATTGAAGCGTGAAAAAATGTTTATAACCAACGAGAACCGAATTCTCATACGCTACACTCTGGTTGACGCACATTCACGCACCACATTGCAATTCCGACCATTATTGGCATTCAGAAATGCCAATGACTTGTGTGTGGAAAACAATGCCGTAAACAAGGATTTTTCGGAGGTGAGCAACGGTATATCCACTTGCATGTACAATGGCTATCCTACCCTATTTATGCAGTTTAGCCATAAGCCAAAATTTGTGTTTGACCCACACTGGTATAAGGGCATAGAATATATAAAAGATCAAGAGCGTGGCTTGCCATATAAGGAAGACTTGTATGAGCCTGGTTATTTTGAACTTGACATAAAGAAAGGCGAAAGCATATATTTTTCGGCTGGGCTTAACGAGGTTAACACCAAGAAGCTGGCCAAGATGTATGAAGATGAAGTGGTGACGCGCACGCCACGCACCAGTTTTTATAACTGCTTAAAAAACAGCGCGAAACAATTTTATATCAAGAACAAGAGTGGAGAATACATAATTGCTGGTTATCCGTGGTTCAACATCAGAGCCAGGGACGAACTTGTTGCATTGCCAGGCTGCACACTGAGCATACATCACCAACCAGACTATGAGGCGGTGATGGAGACGTTTATGAAGAGCTACAGGCAATTTATGTCAGATGGCACTATCGACAAGCATCTTGAGGGCTTGGACTTGCCAGACATTCCGCTTTGGGCGATATGGGCTCTGCAACAATATGCCAAAGAGGTTGGACAGGGAGAGGCATTGAAACGTTATGGAACGTTTGTTCATGAGTTGCTATCGTTTGTAGCCGGCAGCAAACACCCAAATTTGAAAGTTGAAGACAATGGCTTGTTGTGGACCGATGGCACAAAGAAGCCTGTGTCGTGGTTAGATTCGTCAAATGCTGACGGAACGCCATTGATACCGCGGACGGGTTATTTGGTGGAATATAACGCACTGTGGTATAATACCCTTGTGTTTGGTCAGCAACTATTTGCCGATGTTGATGGCTATGCTGCCGATGTAAAGCGATGGAATGAGACAGCAATCAAGTGCAAAGAGGCATTTGTGAGTACATTCCTGAACGATTATGGCTATTTGTATGACTATGTGAACGGTAATTTCACCGACCTTAGCGTGCGACCTAACATGATAATAGCAGCAGGCCTTGATAACTCGCCGCTCGACCGCCATCAGCGCAAGTCAGTGTTAGACGTGGTGACAAAGGAACTGTTGACGCCAAAAGGTCTTCGCACCCTAAGCCCCAAGAGCTATGGCTACAACCCATGGTATCTTGGAAATCCGGAAGAGCGTGAAAATGCTTATTATAGCGGTTCTGCCAGACCTTGGCTTATGGGCTTCTATGCCAATGCCTACATCAAGGTGTTTGGCATGAGCGGAATATCTTTTATAGAGAGAATGATGATTGGGTTTGAGGACGAAATGTCGCTTGGCTGCATAGGCACACTTTCGGAGCTATATGATGGCAATCCGCCGTTCACAGGGCGTGGAGCAGTTAGCTTTGCTGCCAATGTGGGTGGCATTTTGCGAATACTCAGACTGTTTAAGAACTTGAATGTATGACGTTAAAAACCGACTAATAGATGAAAGCGTTAATGTTCGGTTGGGAGTTCCCTCCTCACATTCTTGGAGGTTTAGGAACTGCGAGTTATGGCTTGACAAAAGGTATGGCTGAAAATGGAAACATGGACATCACCTTTGTCATACCAAAGCCTTGGGGCGACGAGCCTAAGGAATATGCAAAAATCATAGGTGCGAACTGCACGCCAATAGCGTGGAGAGACGTTAATTGGGATTATGTGAAGAGCCGCATTGGCAACATAATGGACCCACAGCTGTATTATGATTTGAGAGACCACATTTATAGTGATTTCAACTACATGTACACAAACGATCTGGGTTGCATAGAGTTTTCCGGGCGTTATCCTGATAACTTGCTTGAAGAAATCAACAATTACTCGATAGTGGCTGGTGTGATAGCCCGAACTGTGCCATGCGATGTGATACACTCACACGATTGGCTCACCTATCCTGCAGGAATTCATGCTAAGCAGGTCACAGGGAAACCGCTTGTAATACATGTGCATGCCACAGATTTTGACCGCAGTCGTGGCAATGTGAACCCCACTGTGTTTGGCATAGAAAAAGACGGCATGACGCACGCCGACCACATAATCACAGTGAGTAACCTGACACGCAAGACCGTGATTGAAAAATATGGCATCAATCCTGACAAGGTGACCACGGTGCACAATGCAGTGGAACCACTCAGCAAAGAGTTGCTTGACTTGAAAATACCACCAAAGCATGGCAAGGTGGTTACATTCTTGGGACGAATAACAATGCAAAAAGGTCCAGAATACTTTGTTGAAGCAGCATCGCAGGTGCTTCATAAGGTGCATGATGTGCAATTCGTAATGGCAGGAAGCGGTGATATGATGGAAAAAATGATTAAACTTGCCGCACAAAGAAACATAGCAGACAGGTTTCATTTCACCGGCTTTCTCAAAGGCAAGCAAGTGTATGAAATGCTTAAAGCAAGCGATGTGTATGTAATGCCATCGGTGAGCGAGCCGTTTGGCATATCTCCGCTTGAGGCAATGCAAATGGGAGTTCCTTCTATAATCTCAAAGCAATCAGGTTGTGCCGAGATACTCAACAATGTGATAAAGGTGGATTATTGGGACACCAATGCCATGGCCGACGCAATATATTCAATCATTCAATATCCGGGCATGTATAAGCAGCTTCGCGAGCACGGACTTGAGGAAGTGAGCAATATCAGTTGGAAAAAAGCAGGAGCTAAAGTAATAGACATATACAATAGCCTAATTAACAGATAGAACAAATTTAACAAGCAAATATAACAATGAAAGCAATCTGTTTTTATTTTCAAATACACCAGCCGTTCAGGCTCAAAACTTATCGTTTCTTTGACATAGGTAACGACCATTATTACTATGATGATTTTTCAAACGACGACATCATAACACGAATAGCGCAACGCTCATATCTGCCAGCCAACGCCATGCTTCTTGACATGATAAAGCAATATGGCAAGGCATTTAAGGTGGCATTCTCTATCAGCGGTACCGCCTTAGAGCAGTTGGAGCAGTATGTGCCAGAATTCATTGAGAGCATGAAGGAACTTGCTACCACTGGTTGCGTGGAATTTTTGTCAGAGACCTACGCCCACTCCCTGTCTTCACTTGAGGACCCAGACGAATTTGTGGACCAGGTGAAAAATCATGATAAGAAAATTTATCAGCTTTTTGGCCAGCACCCCAAGGTGTTTCGCAACACAGAGTTGATATACGACGATGACATATCCTCTATGGTGCAGTCAATGGGTTTTAAGGCTGCCATAACAGATGGCGCAAAGCACATTCTGGGTTGGAAGTCACCAAACTATGTGTATTCGTCGGCCACTGCGCCAAAGCTCAAGCTGCTGCTCAAAAACTCAAAACTTAGCGACGACATCACATTCCGCTTCAGCAATCCGGAATGGTCTTCATATCCATTGACAGCTGATAAATACATCGACTGGATAGCAAATTTGCCAGAAGAAGAGCAAATAGTGAACTTGTTTATGAACTATGAAACGTTTGGCGAATTGCAGCCACGAGAGACCGGTATTTTTGAGTTTATGAAAGCCCTGCCGCGCTTTGCGTCAGAGAGAGGCATAGAGTTTTGGACGCCATCGGAGGTTGTGTCGAAACTGAAGTCGGTGGGCAGCCTGTCAGTGCCCTACCCAATGTCGTGGGCCGATGAAGCGAGAGACACGAGCGCATGGCTTGGCAACACGCTGCAAAAAGAGGCCGTGAAGAAGTTGTATTCAATTTCAGAAAGAGTGAGGCTATGTGATGACAAACGCATAAAGCAGGACTGGTATTATCTGCAAGCTTCTGACCATTTCTTCTATATGAGCACCAAGCACAGTGAGGACGGTTCGGTTCACTCACACTATAGCCCATACGACTCACCATATATGGCTTTTACCAACTATATGAATGTGCTTTCTGATTTCATGATTAGAGTTGATGAGCAATTTCCGTCGAGTATAGGCAATGAGGAACTGAACTCGCTGATATTGACCATTAAAAATCAAGAGAACGAGATAGAGCAGCTTAATCGTGAAGTGGAAATGTTGCGAAACAACATTGTGAAAGACACGACTGGCGACTTTGTGAAAAAAACGGATAAAAAAGAAGAAAAAACTAAAAAGAAAACAGCAGCGAAGAAGACAAAGGCTGTAAAAACGGTAAAGAAATAAGCGTATTGTTTACACTTTGACATAAAGAACGTGTGCCCTCATGCAGAAGATTGTGGAGGGCACGCGTTTTTTGTTTGATGGCACATTGAATATTAGGTGATAATTCCGTAAATTTGTTATTAATAGTAAACACACAAACTATGAATAATCAGAAAAAAACGCCTATTGGCGTGTTTGATTCAGGCTATGGCGGCTTGACGATATTGAAAGAGTTTCAGCGCATTTTGCCTGAATACGACTACTTGTTTATTGGTGACAATGCAAGAGCACCATATGGCTCAAGGTCTTTTTCCGTGATATATCAGTACACTCTTCAGGCTGTGAAATATCTGTTCAGCCAAGGTTGTGAACTTGTGATTTTAGCTTGCAACACAGCATCAGCAAAGGCATTGAGGAGCATTCAACAACGAGATTTACCAACCATTGACCCCAATAAAAGGGTGCTGGGTGTGATACGCCCGACCGTTGAGATTTTGGGCAAATATACGTCAACTGGCGAAATAGGAGTGCTTGGCACACCAGGAACCATTGCAAGCCAATCTTACGACATAGAAATAAAGAAACTCTATCCCAACTATAAAGTGTATGGCCATGCGTGCAAGCTTTGGGCTGCACTTGTTGAGAGTGGAGAGGCAAATGGTGATGGAGCCGATTACTTTGTGAAAAAGGACATCGAGAAGTTATTGGCTATGGGAAAGAATATAGATACCATAATACTTGGTTGCACGCACTACCCTCTTCTTCTTGACAAAATCAAAAAATATGTGCCCAAAGGCATATCGGTCATTTCGCAAGGAGAAATTATAGCCAACAGTCTTAAAGACTATCTGCATCGCCACCCCCACTTGGCATCGGCATGCACCAAAGGTGGCACCACAACATATTGCACAACGGAAGATGCCTCTAAGTTTGATGACTTGGCAACAATTTTCATTGATGGGAAAATAGCTGCACAGCATGTGGAGATAGACACCGTCAAGTGATAACATTAACAAAATCTCAAATAAAAACGCTGATGAAATTTAAATTATTACCAATCGCATTAATAACGCTTGCGACATTTGTTTCTTCTGCAAACCTGCTGGCAGCAACACCTGCCATTAGCAACAATGACCGACAACGATGGCTTAAAATTGCAGAAGAAGAGAAACCGGAATTGCAAAAAACAAAGGTTACACCTGTGGCTGTGGTGACCGCCGTGAACGACAAAAATGCTTTTCAGAACTGGAGATACAACACCACCGGCAAGCCAGTTGACCTGTATTCAAAAAACTTCAAGGACGTTAAAGAGATAACTCTTGATTTTGGCGACCACTACACCGGCTATTTCACATTTCACACAAAGACGCTAAACAGGTGTTTAGATGCCCCAGTTAGACTAAAGTTCACATTTGGTGAAATGCCTGCCGAACTCAACACTCCGTTTGACCCATGGAAAGGTTCGCTTGGCCGTGGCTGGATGCAAGATGAAACTATCAATCTGTCGCAGCTTGATGAGTATGTCACGTTGTCGCGCCGTTTGGCATGCAGATATGTTAAAATCGAGTTGCTCGGCTCGTCAGCCGGCTTCGATTTTGCCATAGACGATATGTATTTCACAGCATTGACATCGGCTAAGCAAAATCACGCCAAATTACTGCCAGATTGCCCCGACATGATAAAGAAAATTAACGATGTGGGCATAAAGACACTGCGTGAGTGCATGCAGACGGTGTATGAAGATGGCCCGAAGCGAGACCAACGTTTGTGGTCGGGCGACCTCTATCTTGAGAATTTGGCCAACCGTTATAGCTTTCAGAACTATCAGCTCACAAAACGCTGCCTTTACTTGTTTGCTGGCCTATGCCAAGACGATGGCGTGATAATTTCAAACTGTTTTGAGAAACCTACCCCACACCCTCAGTATGGCTCTTATTGTCTGCCCTATTGTCTGCTTTTCAACTCCACATTACTTGAGTATTATAAGGATACTAAAGATAAAGCCACTGCCGATGATTTGTGGAAACTCGCAAAAATTCAGGTTGAGGACGCTTTGAGCTATGTGGGTACCGATTATATATTCGATGCCACAAAGAAGCCGTCGTGGTTGTTTTTTGACTGGAGAGATGGGCTTGACGTGAACACGGCAATGCACTGTGCAACTATATTTGCAATTAATCAAACATACGAGCTTGCAAAGCTCATAGGCAAAACCGACGAAGTGAAAGAGTGGCCAAAAATTGAGCGTAACATGATTAAGGCTGCAAAACAACGATTCTATGATACGAAATCACATGTTGCTGTGAGCGGTAAAGACAAGCAGGTGTCGCTGATAAGTCAGATATGGCTGATTAAGGCAAATGTCCTCACTGGCAAAGATGGGCAAAAGGCTATCACTACAGCATTGAACGGCAGCAACACTGTTATGCCAGGCACTCCCTATGCTACCCACTATTTGATAGAGGCTATGATAAAATGTGGACTGACCAAAATGGCAAAAGAATACTTGACAGAATATTGGGGTGGAATGATTAACAAAGGTGCTGACACATTCTGGGAGGCATACGACCCAAAGAATGATTTCTTGTCACCTTATAACTTCTCGCCTCTTAACAGCTATTGCCATGCTTGGAGCTGCACACCAGTGTATTTCATTCAGAAATATCCGGAGATTTTCCAGAAATAAGAAATCTTATCATACAAATAAAAAAGGCTTTCAATTTGAAAGCCTTTTTTATTGCTGGTAGCGGGACCGAGAATTGAACTCGGGACCTCCGGGTTATGAATCCGACGCTCTAACCAACTGAGCTATCCCGCCGTTCCTTATTTGCGTTGCAAAGTTACGATTTTATTTTGTAACTACCAAGCCTCATTCCCAGTTTTTGTGCGCTCTTTAAGCTCGGAATGGCAACTTTCCAACAAATTCGTTATGGTTCAGTGTCTTAATCTGTGAAAAAAATACGCAGAAAAATAGCAATGCGTCATTCGGCAGTGGCAAGTAATTTTATAGCTTCCATTCTTCCGGAATTTAATAACCCCGGATAATGGGCATCGCTGTTGACCACATAAGGAATGTTATATTTCTTTATTAATGAAAAATATTTTGATGCCGGGAAGAATCGTTGCTGTTTTATCCAGGCCTTGGTGTTGACTTCAATGGTAAGATGCTTGTCGAGCACAGCGTCGAGCAAACGTTTGACGAGTTTGTCATACCACGGTTCATCGTCAATTCCCGGTTGATATAAGCTGGCATTCATGCCCACTTTGTCAAGGTGTCCAAGAATGTCAAACCCTCCTTTTTCTATCATTTTTTCTGATTGCTCATAAAACGATTTTACCACAGCCACAATATCGTCATGAAAAAAGTCGTGCATTTTCACCTTAAACCGCTCAAAGCTGCCATCAATGTCTATATAGAGCGAGGCATCGTCAAATGACGGCAAAAAATGAACAGACCCTATCGTGTAGTCAAGACCCAATGTAGTGAAATATTCAGAAGCCGGCCCCCATTGGTCAATGTAGTCAACTTCCATGCCTTTCAGCAAGTGTATTTTGTCGCCATACAGAGACTTCAGGCGGTCAAATTCGGTGAAGTAGTCTGCCACCGAGTCAAATGACATATTGCAGTTTGTGTTGAAAGTTATGGGCGAATGAGGCGAGAAACCAAGATAATCAAAGCCTAAGTCCACAGCACTTTCAACAAACTCTGCCATTGGGGCATGTCCGTCGCAAAACTGCGTGTGGGTGTGCAAATTATAATTGTCTGTCAGTTTGATTTGATTAAAATCAATCATATCAACAAGCTTTTTTATCAACGAATGTGTGCATCAACAATTATTTATATCCTTCTGCTCTGCGAATGGAGTTTGACAGATAATCAATTTCTTCCTGACGCTTCTGAATGTTTTTCTCAAGTTGGATTATGGTTGATGACAATGCCTGGCGGTCAGTCTTTTTGGCAGAGTGGAACTGTTCACGGAGTGCCGCCATTTTCTTATTGTTGCTGTTTTGAATGTTTATCGTAGAGAAATATTGTTCAAGCAAGTTCCTGCCCTCTTTTGTCTTGGCATCGTCAAGAGTCGTGTAGATTACGCCCTTAGAGGCATAGAACACAAAATCTTGCTTTTTGGTGGCACGTTCGCTTGGAATGGCCTTGAGTTTGGCTTTCAAATCTGAGAAATCAGCATTTTCAGGCCATGTGAGTTTAATGTCGCTAAGTGAAGCCAGTTCTTTGATGTTTGGCACATCTTGCTCATAGTTAACTCTCACTTGGTTGGGCTTAAACATATATATGGTCAGCGAATCAGCAATCTGATTTCTGTCAGTTGCCCACCAGCCTATTCCGGTCTGCTCGTCAATTGCTAACAGATAGTCGTCGTATGGTGAGTTAAATGGCATGCCTACATTTTGCGGAGCAAGAAAACTGCCGCTGTCGTCGTCTTTACGCGAAACGAAAATATCGTATCCACCTATGGAATTGGAGCCATTTGAGGCGTAGTAGAGAGTTTGGCCGTCGGGCATCAAGAACGGATAGTTGGCATCGCCATCATCATTGAGCACATCATCTTCTTGCACAGGAGCGTCCCAAGAGCCATCAAGCAACTTGTTGCATTCCATTAGGCGCATAATGCCGTCGGAGTCTTTTGAAGCCCACATCAAGTGGCTCTGGTCGCTTGAGCAATACACTGGCTGGTCGTTTTGTGCATCTTTTTGCGACGGTAAAACCGAAGAATCCTTTATGTAGCCCACATCGGGTGATATTTTATAAGATTTGAAAAAATCTTTTTTGGCAACAACCAGGCTGTCAAACACCACAATTTTCTCCACGTGGTTTATCATGTCTTTGGCTCTGCTGACCTTGGCTGCCATTCTGTTGCCTTCGGTGCCCATTTCCTTGTTGGTTTTCTTTAGGGCTGTGGCGTAATTACTGATCAGCTCCTCACAGCCATCAAAATCGTAGGCGTCATATTTGTAGTTTGCCAAGTAGAGCATTGCCTCGGCATTGCCTCTCTTTTGTGCAACCTCAAAATATTTCTTTGCCTGCTCGTGCTTGCCAGTCTTATATAGACTCACTGCCAGCATTTCATTCACTTGTACGTTTTGAGGTGTTTTTTCCACCAATTCTTGTAAAACTGGTATTGCTGCACTATAATCTTTTTTGGCATACAGTTCCTTTGCTGAGTTCAAATCTGCAGCCCAAAGTGTGCCCATTTGAAAAATAAGAGCTAAAGCCAATATTTTAGATTTCATAATTAATATGGTTTGAAAATCAAGAGAATGATTTAGTTAAATTTTCAGAAGATGTGAAATACATCACCTTTTTGCCGTTTGGCGTGTATAGATTGCTTTTGATTTTGAAAAGTTCTTTTAGCATTGCATCTATTTCCTCGGGCTTGAGAATGCGTCCATAAGGAATTGCAGCACTCTTGGCAATCGACAAGGCTATTTTTTCAAAAATCTTGTCTTTAAAGTCTGCCCCACCTTCAGAGAATGACTCTATTAGTTGCAATATGGCGTCATTGATGTCAATATTATCAACTCCTGCCGGTATGGCGTTGACTGACCAGTCGTTGCCACTAAGTTTCGACAAGTTAAATCCTATTTTCTCTAATTCGGAGACGAGCTCTTGTAAAATCACGCTTTGAGCCGACGACAAGTGAATGACCACCGGAAACAGCATGCTTTGCGCCGTGACAAACTGGCCCTCCACCTGACTCATGTATTTGTTATAGAGAACCAGAGTGTGGGCTCTGTGTTGGTCTATGGTCCAATAGCCAGATTTAGCCGGAGCCAAAATATACCGGCCATCAATTTGCAAACAGTTCAAAAAAGACTCTTGTTGCAGCAACGTTCCTTCGTCTGTGATACTGTCAGGTGCATCTGTTTCTGCTCCTGTACCAAAGTCCTGGTTGTAGTCCAACCCACTTTTCTTGTCGATGAAATCCTGATATAGCTGTTCCCAATTTGTGGTTGCTTGCGGTTTGGAATAGGAAGCCCCTGCATTAGAACTGGCTGATTTGTTGTTTTTAGAGAATGGGTTATATGTAGGGTCTATTTCAATCTCCGGTTCGCGTGGAATGTTGTTTTTGTCAAAAACAGGAATTTTAGGCGCATCTTCTGTGTCAAAGTCAATGGTTGGAACTGCACTGAATCTACCTAACGACTCTTTGACCGCAGCCGACAGAATTTGCCAAATTGGCATCTCATTTTCAAACTTGATTTCTGTTTTGGTTGGGTGAATGTTAACGTCAATCGTTTCTGGGTCAACGGTGAAATTCAAGAAATAGTTTGGCTGCTCGTCATCAGGAATCAGTTCGCCGTAGCTTGACAGAACTGCTTTGTGGAAATAAGGGTGACGCATATATCGGCCGTTCACAAACATGTATTGCAGGGCATTGCGTTTGCGTGCATTTTCTGGTTTTGAGACAAATCCAGTGATGTTGACCAGCGTGGTGTCGATGTTCAGTGGAAATAGCTGCGCATCTATGTTGTGCCCAAACACAGCAGATATGCGCTGCTTGAATGTGCCAGGCATCAATTTATACATTATTTTGTCGTTGTGCGAGAGCGAAAATTCCACCATGTAGTTAACCAACGCCAGTTTCTCAAACTCTTTAACAATATTACTAAGTTCCACCTGATTGCTTTTCAAGAATTTTCTTCTGGCTGGCACATTGAAAAAGATGTTCTTCACCATGAAGTTAGACCCCTGTGGACACATATCGGGCGTTTGTGAGTCGCAATGCGACGCGCTTATCTCAATCTTCGTGCCAAGCTGTTCGCCTTTAAGTCGTGTGCGCAGCTCCAACTGTGATATTGCAGCTATTGACGCCAATGCCTCTCCTCTAAATCCCATTGTGTGCAGGGAGAACAAGTCGTCAGCTTTTCTGATTTTTGATGTGCTATGCCGCTCAAATGCCAATCGGGCATCTGTTTCGCTCATGCCGATGCCGTTGTCAACAACTTGAATAAGTGTTCGCCCGGCATCTTTCAGCACAATTTGCACCGATGTAGCTCCGGCATCAATGGCATTTTCCACAAGTTCTTTGACGACAGAAGCCGGCCGCTGAATGACTTCACCGGCAGCAATCTGGTTGGCTACAGAATCTGGCAATAATTTTATTATGTCGCTCATTGTGAATGCTTAATTTTGTGTGTTGACGACATGTCGCGCCGACGGGTTTGGCGTTTCAAAAAGTTGCGATAAGCCGTCAACGTCGAAAATATCATCGGGTGTGTGCGGACGGAATTTGTCGTACCAAACAAAGCCATCTAAATACATTTGACTCTTTTTGGCTATGTAGAGAGGAATTACGCTACCTGTGACTTCGGGCCACATGGCAATTCGCTCAATTTCTTGCTTTGGCTTTAGGTCAATGTTCAAAAAACTGCTTTCTGCTCGAACAAACTTGTTATATGTGGAATCGTTCTCTTGTGGGAAAAACAGGGTTTGCACATTGCCTTTAACGTTGAGGTTGCGCAATTCCTTAGCCACAAAAGTAGCTTTCATCTCTTTTCCTTTAAGCTGATTGAAATATATGTCGCCAAGCTGCTCCACCATAAAGCCATAGTTCGGCAGTGTGGCCCAATCCACGGTGCTGTCTTTGTAGTGAACATTTATCACATCACCGCTAATTTGGCGATTTTCGTTCCAAACAATGCTGTGACGATACATGTGAAGCACCGAATCTCTTTGTGAAACAGCCATTGAGTCGCACAGACCCTGCAAATCAACGCGGAAAAACTTAACTCGCTTGTTGGCTATGAGCAAGCGCACAGAGTCGCTGTCAAGCAAAGTTTTGAGTGTGTCGGCATGCAGATACAGTGTGTCTTTTTGCGAAAACTCACGCGCTCTGGCATGATTGGTGGCAAACGAGAGCTTCGTGTTTTCGTTATGATAGCCATAATTACCGTCAAGAATCACAGAATTGGCAGTGTCGGTCAAAACTATATTACCTTTAGCCTCGCCATATCCAGCCTTGCGGTCATAAAACACAGTGTCACCCACCAGAGTTGAACCATCTTTGGTAACTATTGTGGAGCGGTCGTAAAGCGTGGCATCGTCTTTCGACGTGTCATACCAGCCTTTGCTCGTGTGAATGGTGTTGCTGTCGGAAACAATCACTGTTTCATCTACAATGTTTGCCACATGAGTTGCCGTGTTGTAGTGCAGCAAGTTGGTTTCCATTTCATATTTGTCATTAACCAGCTTTACATTAGTCGAGAATTCTGCATTTTTAGTGTCAAGCTCATATCTGCCAAATTCCGATGACAACTCATTGTTTTTTGAGTCAACAATGGTTCCGTGATTGAAATAATAACCAACATTTGAGCGCACCTCATAGTCAAGACTGTCGGTGATTAAGGTCATGTTTCGATTTTCAAGACGCACATGGTTGCGCAGTTGAGCCACCTCGTCCTCTGCAAAGTAATGAAGCACATCGGCATAGACGAAGAGCGTATCGCCTTGCGTCATCTTAACGTGCCCAAACGCATCGAGAGAGCCAGTCTTGTCGTAGAAATATGCACTGTCGCAATACATAAACATGTCTCCACGCCTGAATTTCACGTTGCCTTTCAATATTTGGTAATCTTCACTTATGGCTGCGTCTGCCTTTAGGGTGTCGGCATTTTCCAAAAACACTTTGTTTTTTTGATAACGGTTTGCTTTTGGAATTTGGGGAGTGATGCGGTTCACCCTCTTGGCATGGGCACCAGCTTTTGCAGCTTTCACCGGTTGACGACGGCTAATTTTGTGAGCTGTTTGTGACCACGCCACCGGCTGAAAAACCGACAATGAAAAAAAGGTCAAAAGGCATAAAGCCAACCAAAAAGCTTTATGCCTAATATAAAGATGTTTAGAATAAATCTTGGTAATCAAGTCATTTATTTCTTTAACCAATTATACTTAAATTCACAGTTTCTCCAGCCATCTTCGATAAAGACGTAGGTCTTTTGCTGCTGTTCGAGAATCCAATCTTCAAGTATCTTCTCTTTCTTAGCGTTCTCGCACATTGATTTTATTGTTGCATAGTCTTCGGCAAGGTCGGCCTTATGGCCTTCAATACGCTTGCTGAGTTTCACTATAGCCACTTGCTCCCTGTTGGTCTTTTGATTTATCAGCACAAAAGGCTCCGACATCTCCCCCACTTTCAATTTGTCAACCACCTTGGCCACTTCTGCAGGCAGTTGCGACATTTCAAAACGGTTTGTGTTGTTGCGCTCGTTCAGCATAAAGCCGTTGTTGTTGCGAGAGTCTTTGTCTTGTGAGATTTGTTGAGCTGCATAGTCGAAAGTGAACTTGTTTTTAAGCAAGTCGTTTCGCAGTGTGTCCAAGTGGTTTATAGCGTCGGTCAAGTCCTTATCGGCCACTTTTGGACGCAGCAATATGTGACGAGTGTTGATACGCTCTCCACGTTTCTCAATGAGCTGAATTATGTGATAACCATCTTCGGTTTCCACTATGTTTGACACCTTCTTTGTGTCTTTTAAGTTAAATGCGGCATTGGCATATTCTGGCAGTAGTTCTGCCCTGCTTCTGAAACCTACCACACCGCCATTGACTGAAGAACCTGGGTCTTCTGAATAAAGAATTGCCAATGTGGAAAATTCCATCTCGCCGCTTGTCACTTGACGTGCATATTCACGCAAGCGAGCTTTCACCTCGTCAATCTCTTGTTGCGGAATCACAGGATTTATCGTGATGATTTGCACTTCCACTTGCTTAGGAATAAAAGGCACTGAGTCGGCTGGCAGTGAGTCGAAATATCTTCTCACATCGGCTGGCGTGGCCTTGACATTTTTAGTGAGGTTTCGTTGCACTTGCTCAATTTTAGATTGGTCAGTAGCGGCCTCAATCATCTTTGAGCGATACTCTGGGATTGTGGTGTGCAAGTAATTCTCCAATTGCTCCTTTGAGCCGATTTGCTCAATGTAGGAATTGAGCATATAATCCACACGTTGCACAATCATTGACGATTGCACTTCAATCGTGTCAATTTTTGCTTGGTTGAGATAAAGCTTTTGTATTGCAAGCTGCTCTGGAAGCACGCAATATGGGTTGCCTTTAATGTCTTGCTTGTTCAATTTGGAATCGAGGTACATGTCTTCAATGTCCGACTTGAAAATGGGTTGGTCACCCACAACCCAAGCCACCTCGTCAATAATGTTGTTTTGAGCTATACTGCTTGCAGCCAACACACTGACTGCAAGGCCAAAAAGTATATGCTTGATTTTAAACTTCATCAATTAATAGCTATTAATACTTATAAACCGTTTTATTTATGCAAATTTCTTGATTTTTTGTCACTTCTCAAAATCTACAAGTCTTATTTATGGTTTTTACTGCTTAATAAAAGCAAAAAAGAAATCCTGCCAAACGGCGGGATTTCAATATCTAATAGTGCAATTATGATTGCTATTTCACTTGGCGCAACACATCTTTGTTGATTTCCACCTTGTAGGTTTTCTTTAGATATGCGTCCCAGCGCTTTTCGAGCACGTCTTGATAATCAGACGTTACCAAGCCTTTCACATCATTCACTTCTTCGGGCTGGTCAAGCACTTTGCCGCTCAAAGTGAAGAACAGAGGATACTTGCTGTCGCTTGACTCTGCTTTTGGACCGTTGAATGCAAGGTAATCCACCATCTTGTTCTCACCTTTCTCGCACAAATAGCGTTCCATTTTAATCTTGTTTTGGTACTTTTTGTGCAAAGCCATAGTCAGCGAATCTGCACCTACTTTCTTGATGTCATCTTTCACTGCTTTCAAGATTGAATCGTTCTGTGCCAGAAGCACTATGCCCTTGAAGTGAGGCTTGTTCCAAGAGTATTTTGCACGATTTGTCTCAAAGAAAGTTTTCAAGCCTGTGGTGTCACGGCTTGCACGTTCCCAAACCATTCTGTTGCTGATTTCAAACAAAAGCATGCCGTCGCGATATTCGTTAAGCAAGTTCTTGAGGTCGGCATCGTGGGCAATCAAGTCGTTGGTGTAGTATTCTGTAATCTTATCGTCGGCCACATTATCAACCAAGTTGGCGATTGCCTTAACAGCATCGTCATCACTCCACTTTGCTTTGGGATTGATGTTGGCTGGCAGGTCAGAAACCAGAACCTTCTGATTCTTGGCAAACGTTGCAGCCACAAAGTTTGATTTTGCCATAATGCCATCTACAAACACGGAGTCAAAACCACCATGTTTTTTCAGCTCTTCAGCCAGATAGCTTGCAAGTTTGCTGTTTTGAGAATACTTATATTTCTTTTTCAGTTCAGCCAGTTTTGCCTTTTTTGGCATAGCTGCCAAGTCGAAATCACTGTCAAATCTCGTGCGTAGCGCTTTGCGCATTTCGTTAAACGAAGCGGTGGGTTTAGATTCAAGCTTTTTGATGATGTGGTAGCCGTAGGCTGTTGCAAATGGTTTTGAGATTTCACCGTCTTTTAAATCAAATGCCACATCTTCAAACGACTTAATCATTTCACCAGAACCGAACCAAGGCAACAGACCGCCGTTGGGAGCACTGCCCTTATCCTCTGAAAGCGTTTTGGCCAAATCTTCAAAGCTGCTACCTGCCTTAACGGCGCTGTATATCGAGTCGGCTTTTGCCTTCACCACCATCTTGGCACTGTCGTTGGCACCACGAGGGAAAAGACGCAGAATGTGCTCAACATGCACAGTGCCGCGGTCGTCTCTAATGCCGTTCACCTTCACGATATGGAAACCGAAACGTGTTTTGAACGGTTTTGAAATCTGTCCGACTGGAGTTTGGTATGCTGCGGTTTCAAACGGATATGGCAACTTGCCTGCTGGAATAAAGCCCATGTGACCCTTGTTTGATGGCGCAGAGCGGTCTGAAGAATATTTCACTGCAAGTTCACCAAAGTCCTGTCCGTTGAGAATGCAAGTTCTGATGCTGTCGAGGGTCTTCTCCTGCTTCAAGTCGCCAGGATAGTCCGCACCTCTCGGAATCATAATTTGACTGACATCAACATTTTTTGTGGCGCGCTTGTAATTTTCTTTCATCAGCGCATCATACACAGTGGTGTCTTCAAGAAACTTCTTTACAATGTCGTTTTTATATCCCTCAAACTCGTGGTTAAACGACTTCAAGGTGTCGATTTTGTTGGCCTCGGCGTCAGCAACCTTCAGCTTATAGTTAACAAAACGATTAACGTATTGGTCAAGCGTTTCTTTTTGCAGTTGTTGTTGATTATTCTTATGATACAGGTACTCAAACTCTGAGAGCTTGACTCCCTTACCATTAATAGTCATAAGGATTGGATCCTTGGCTGCATAGGCAACTGTAATTGACAATGCAGCCAGTCCAATTAGCAATCCACTTTTCATGATTATAACATTAATTTGTCGTTTAATACTTTTCTTATAACGCCAAAATAACAAATAAATTATATCTGTGTGGATAAAATGTTTAGCTTCTGCTGTAGTTAGGAGCCTCACTTGTGATGGTCACATCGTGCGGGTGGCTCTCGTTGATGCCGGCGTTTGTAATCTTCACGAACTTGGCACTGTGCAGCGCGTCGATATTTGCAGCACCGCAATAACCCATGCCCGAACGCAAGCCACCAAGCATTTGGTAAGTAACCTCATACAGCGTGCCCTTGTAAGGCACACGTGCGGCTATGCCCTCCGGAACCAGTTTCTTGGCATCGGTGACGTCGTTCTGGAAATAACGGTCTTTAGAGCCGTGCTCCATAGCTTCGAGTGAACCCATGCCACGATATGTTTTGTATTTACGGCCATTGAAAATGATGGTTTCGCCTGGAGATTCCTCCACTCCGGCAAACATTCCACCAAGCATAACAGAATATGCTCCAGCAGCCAAAGCCTTCACAATGTCGCCAGAATATCTTATGCCACCGTCGGCAATGAGAGGCACACCAGTTCCTTCAAGTGCTTGTGCCACATCATACACTGCGCTGAGTTGCGGAACGCCAATACCTGCAATGATGCGAGTGGTGCAAATAGAGCCTGGGCCAATGCCAACCTTCACTGCATCGGCACCGTTGTCGGCAAGGAATTTTGCAGCTTCACCTGTAGCGATATTACCAACCACAACGTCTATTTGTGGGAAAGAAGCTTTTACTTCGCGCAGCACGCTGACAACGCCTTTTGTGTGGCCATGAGCAGTGTCTATGACAATAGCGTCAACGCCAGAGGCAACGAGCGCGTCGGCACGCTCCATGCTGTCTTTTGTCACGCCAATGCCGGCAGCCACTCTCAAGCGTCCAAGAGAATCTTTGCAAGCAAATGGTTTGTCTTTAGCTTTGGTAATGTCTTTATATGTCACCAAGCCCACCAAGCGACCGTCTTTGTCAACAACCGGCAATTTCTCGATTTTGTAAGTTTGCAAGATTTTTGCAGCTTCCTCAAGGTTGGTTGACTGCGATGTGGTCACCAAGTGGTCGCTTGTCATAACTTCGTCGATTTTACGCTCCAAGTTCGTCTCAAAGCGCAAATCCCTGTTTGTGACAATGCCCACAAGTTTCTTGTCATCATCAACCACTGGAATGCCGCCTATGTGAAACTCTTTCATCATCTTCAGGGCATCTACCACACGAGAGCCACGCTTGATGGTGACAGGGTCATATATCATTCCGTTTTCTGCTCTTTTTACAGTGTGCACTTGGCGCGCCTGCTCTGCTATCGACATGTTCTTGTGTATGACACCAATTCCACCTTCGCGTGCAATGGCAATTGCCAGCTGCGATTCGGTAACGGTGTCCATAGCTGCAGAAATCAGCGGCACGTTGAGCGTAATGTTACGGGAGAATTTGGTTCTTAAATCAACCTCTTTGGGCAATACTTCGGAATAAGCCGGGATTAACAGAACATCATCGAATGTGAGTCCTTCCATTTTCACTCGGTCTGCAATAAATGATGACATAAACTTATGTTTTAAAATAATTTCTTTAATCTAAACGTAAAATTGCTTGAAATTAGCTTCTACATTTATTGCGCACAAAATTACGAATTTTTCTTCATTTATCGAAGTGTTTCACGTAACATTGTGCGCAATAAATTCATATTGTGGCATGAGCTTTATTATGCCTTAATTTCCCATTTCGCTGACAAACATTATTCTGACCAGCCTTATCTCCGTTTCTGTGTAGTCGCTGCCCATTTCTTTTTGTGCAGTGGCCAGGTCATCGGTTGTGCTGCTTCTGAAGTAATCATATAACGCGTCAATATGGTAATCATCTACCACGTCTTCCACATAGTAGCGTATGTCAATCTTGTTGCCTGAGTTGACGATTGCTTCTATCACATCGAGCAACTCATCAAATTCCATGTCACTCGATTCTGCTATTGCGTCAAGCGACACTTGACGGTCGATGCACTGGATTATGCTTATTTTAAACTGGCTTCTGTTGGGCTCGGTGCGCACTCGCAAGTCAACAGGACGCTCAATGTCGTTGTCTGTCACATATTTCTTTATCACCTCTACGAAATCCTTGCCATAACGTTTGGCTTTGCCCACTCCAACGCCTGGAATTAGTTGCAACTCTTTCAAATCCACAGGGTAGTTTGTCGCCATTGCCTCAAGCGACTGGTCTTGAAATATTATGTATGGTGGCAGGTTGTGTCGCTGGGCGATGTCCTCTCTGAGGCTTTTCAAAATTCCGTACAATTCAGAGTCAAGAGCCGCTGTCCCACTCTCCATGCAGTCATAATCAGAATCGGAGAAATCTCTTGCGCCCACCATCATGAATTTTGTGGGTTTGTCCACAAAGTCGTGCCCAGCCTTTGTAATGTGGAGCACGCCATAATTTTCAATGTCTTTTCTCACAAAGCCGCCGATTATGGCTTGCTGTATCAAAGCGTTCAAGAAAGCTTCGTCTTTGTCGTTTAAGCAACCGAATATGTCGAGTTTATTGTGCTTGAACGACAAAACCTCCGGCTTCTCGTGTCCAAGCAAAACATCAACAATGTAACTTGACTTGAATTTCTCTTTCAGCGTGAGTATAGCGTCTATCAAGTCGCAAAGTTGCTCTGTGGCATCTATCTTTTGCAATGGGTGACGGCAGTTGTCGCAGTTTCCACAGTTGTCCTTGTCATATTCTTCACCAAAATAATGCAGGAGCGATTTGCGGCGACATACAGACGACTCTGCATAAGCAGCTGTTTCTATAAGCAGCTGCTTGCCTATCTCCTGCTCTGCCAGAGGCTTGCCTTGCGTGAACTTGCGTAGCTTGTCGAGGTCTTTGTGCGAATAAAATGTGATGCAATTTCCCTCGCCTCCGTCTCTGCCGGCACGGCCTGTTTCTTGATAATATCCTTCCAGACTTTTGGGTATGTCGTAGTGAATCACATAGCGCACATCTGGCTTGTCGATGCCCATGCCAAAGGCTATGGTAGCCACAATCACGTCCACTTTCTCATACAAAAAAGCGTCTTGATTAGCCGAGCGTGCGGCGCTGTCCATTCCCGCATGATATGGCAACGCCTTTATGTTGTTGAGCTGAAGCAGATTTGCAAGCTCCTCCACCTTCTTTCGGCTAAGGCAATACACTATGCCCGACTTGCCGTGATTGTTTTGTATATATTTAATTATTTCTTTGTCAACGTCTTTTGTTTTGGGTCTAACCTCATAATAAAGGTTTGGACGGTTGAATGATGATTTGAACACCGTTGCATTGGTTATGCCCAAGTTCTTCTGAATGTCGTGCTGAACCTTTGGCGTTGCAGTTGCTGTCAATGCAATAATTGGCCTTACGCCAATCTCGTTGATTATAGGCCTGATGTTTCTGTATTCTCTTCTGAAGTCGTGCCCCCACTCCGATATGCAGTGCGCTTCGTCAACGGCGTAAAACGATATTTTTATTTTCTTCAAAAGTGCCACGTTTTCTTGCTTGGTCAGCGACTCCGGTGCCACATACAGTAGCTTTGTCTTACCCGACAACAAGTCTTCTTTCACTTGGTCTATTGCCTGCTTGTTAAGCGAAGAGTTGAAAAAGTGGGCAATGCCATCAGTCTCGCTGTAATTGCGCATAGCATCAACCTGATTTTTCATCAGAGCTATCAACGGAGAAATTACTATTGCAGTGCCGTCCATCAGCATTGCAGGCAACTGATAGCACAATGATTTTCCTCCTCCAGTGGGCATCAGCACAAAAGTGTCATTCTCATTGAGAAGATTGAGAATTATCTGCTCTTGGTTGCCCTTAAAAGTATCAAAACCAAAATACTTTTTCAGCTCAGATGTCAGGAATCTATGATCAAACATGATAGAAGCGTAGTAAAATTTACTGTTTGGTATTTATCAATACACAAATATAATAATCTGAAATGAAAAAAGCAACAACCAGAGGTAATACGTTACATTTTATTTTAAGAAAAGTGCGACAAAACCAAATCCGATTTTGTCGCACTGCTTTTATTTATTGCCGAATTAAAAAAAATCGACACGTTTTTTATGCGTTACACTTCTTTAAATCCAAGGTGGGTAAGCAGCAATTTTCTGTTTAATACTGATATGTTTCCTGCACTGTAGGTTATAGCACCAAGCTCCAACAACTCGTCTAAATGGCTTTTAAGCGACAACCGACTTATGCCAAGCATGGCGCACAGGTCTTTTTGCCTGTAGCTTAGCCTTATGTCTTCGGAGTCGGCTGTGGTGAGCATCAACGAAACGAGTGCAAGCACGTCCTTGGCAATGCCTCCATTATGGCTCTGCACAAAAAGCGTGTTTTTTTGTGCGTTTCGTGACAGATAGTTGAGCATATTGAACAAAAACACTTTGTCTTTCATCAAAATGTCAATATAGTCAGCTTTCTTTATCTGCAGAATGCCACATGCCTCTTTTGCCACACAAGTATATGGGTAAATGGTTTTGCGCCCAAACATGAACTCCGGGCCTATCACTCCTGGCGACTTGATTGACTGGAGCAAACTGACACGATAATTCGAAAAATCCGTTTTCAACTCCACCGAGCCTGAAACCACAAATTTGATGTGTGTGCATTTCTCACCTGGACTCAGCAGCACATCGCCAACTTCATATTTCAAGAAATGAAAAGGTATTTTCTCTACCAGTTCTTTCAACTTGTCACGGCTTGCTCCCTGAAACAATGGTAGCTCCATCAGCTTTTCAAACATATCGGTCATATGCGAGAGCCTGTTTTGTTTAGTCCTTCAAGCGTTCCACCATCTGGCTAATGGTGAGATTTTCTTGTTCTCCCGTCTCCATGTTGCGCACAGCCACAGTGCCAGACTCAAGCTCGCTCTCTCCAACCAAGGCAACAAACGGAATTTTACGTTCGTTTGCATAGTTCATTTGCTTTTTCATTTTTGAAGCATCGGGATAAAGTTCGCAAGCAATGCCATTGGAGCGGAGCACACCCAAATATTCAAGCACCTTGTTGGCTTCGGCAGTGCCAAAGTTCACAAACATCACCTTGGTAGTTGACAATACTTCATCAGGATAAAGGTCAAGAGCGTTGAGTACATCAAAAATTCTGTCTGCGCCAAAACTTATGCCCACGCCACTCAATCCAGGCATGCCAAACACTCCTGTCAGATTGTCGTAGCGGCCACCCCCAGAAATACTGCCAATCTCCACGTCGTTGGCCTTGACTTCAAGTATTGTGCCAGTGTAATAATTCAAGCCACGAGCCAACGATGTGTCAAGTTCCACTTCTGATGTAAATCCAAGTTTGCTGACCTCATTCAGTATGAATTCTGTTTCCTTTACACCAGCCAAACCAGTTTCACAGCCGTCGAACAAAGAATTCAAAGAGTTGATACAATCCTCGTTGCTGCCATGAAGTTCGAGCAATGGTTGAAGTTTTGAAATTTGCTCATCAGTTAAGCCTTTTTCTTTAAGTTCAAGTTCAACGTTGTCAATTCCTATCTTATCGATCTTGTCAATTGCCACCGTTATGTCAATCAGCTTGTCAGCTGCACCTATAACCTCGGCAACTCCGCTCAAAATCTTGCGGTTATTGATTTTGATTGTAACGTTTACTCCAAATTTCTCAAACACTGCGTTGATAATGGACAGCAGCTCTATCTCATTATATAGCGAGTCGCTACCAACCACATCGGCATCACACTGATAGAACTCGCGGTAACGTCCTTTTTGAGGACGATCGGCACGCCACACTGGCTGAATTTGGTATCTCTTGAACGGCAGTTGTATGTCGTTGCGATGTTGCACCACAAAGCGTGCAAATGGCACTGTCAAATCGTAGCGAAGTCCTTTCTCGCTTATTTTGTTGATGAGCTTTATGTGGTCGCGGCTTGCAAGTAAATCGTCTGAAACATTCTTCAAATAGTCGCCGCTGTTCAGAATCTTGAATAGCAGTTTATCGCCTTCATCTCCATACTTGCCCATCAGAGTTGACAGGTTCTCCATGGCGGGCGTTTCTATTTGCTGAAAGCCGTAAAGCAAGAAAACTTTCTTTATCGTGTCGAAAATATAGTTGCGTTTCGCCATTTCTAATGGCGAAAAGTCTCTTGTCCCCTTAGGAATTGATGGTTTCTGAGTCATTTCTGTAAATTTTTCTACAAAGATAGTGTAAATCAGCAGCAGAACATCAAGTTTGCTTGAATATTATGCCGTGCCGCCTGCTTATCAACACATAAATATACAACAATTTTTGTGGCTTGCAAACCCACAATGCGTGCTCCAAAATCAGATTTCGCATCGTTTTTTTCATCTCATCAATAAATAAAATTGTTGCTCCGTGTTTGAAAAATATCTTCTTTTGCGTCTTATAATAAAAGGGACAAACAAAACTAAATTGAAATAGACTGATGGACGAAACCACATTTGCGCAAAAAGCTGTTGAGCTACGGCAAAAAGCCGTGGCTGTGTGTCTTCACTGCGGAGTCACACACGACGAGGCAGAGGATTTGGCGCAAGATGTGATGTTGAAACTCTGGTCGATGCGACAGCAGCTTGACCATTATAATTCCATCGAGGCTTTGGTTGCGGTGATGGCCCGAAACCTCACGGTTAGTGCCTTGCGCAAGCCAGCAAGACGAGTGATGCCAATTCCGGAGCATTATGATGCTCCAAGCCAACTGCTCGACGCACAAGAGCAGATTGAATATAGCGAGTTTGAGCGTCAAGTGATTGGTATTATGCAAAAATTGCCGCCCACACAGCATAGTGTATTAATGATGCGGCAAGTGGAGCATCGCACAAATGCTGAGATTGCCAAGCTGCTTGGAATGAAAGAAACGTCGGTATGCTCACTTTTAGCCAGAGCGCGACGCAAAATGCTTGCTGACATAAGGCAGCAACACATAAAAGATTAAATACACATTTAACTGATAGTGATATATGCAAAAACATAACGATAAAAAACGAGCAAAAAGCCTAATTGACAGCTTCATGAGTGGCAACACCACCCTTGATGACGAAATATGGCTTGGCAACTATTTCCGGACTCACGATGTGCCAGATGAATGGTCTGACTACAAAGCCCTGTTTGCATATTTTGATGCCGGAATGCCGTTGAATAAAAACGAATTGACTGAGCATAGAGCGGTGTCAATCAAAAACAGATGGCAGATTGTGGTTCAGTTGACCGCCGCTGCAATGATAATACTTGCCGTGTGCATAGTTGCTTTCAAGTCGTTTTTATCCACCAACCTTATCACGCCTACACAACCTGTGGTGGCAGCACGCCAAACCTCGGAGAAAAGACACATTCTCCGTCACGAACCGAAGCTCACGCCCAAAGCTGTAGCTGCGCACTATGTCAGCAGAAGCACTTTGGCACAAAAACAAGCAGCACCAAAATACAAAAACCTTAAATTGGCAGAGAAGGACACCCTTATAATCAAACCTGAAGGAGTTTGTGAATATGGACAAATGGTGATTGGTGCCGATTATGACCAATGGCTAAGCGAGATAAAATATCTAAACGAAGTAGCACGTGCAGAGTGTCTGATAGAACAAGGCGCCTTAATGGCGCTGCAAAGTGAGACTTTGGAAAGCGCAGCCTTGAAAGATGATATTCAAGAAGTGCCATAAGTAAATGATAATTAAAACAATAACAATAACAAAATATAAATATAAACATAAAATGAAAAACTTGTTTTTATCAACGTCAGCGATTGCTATAATAGCTTCAATCGCCCCGGCATCAACTATGGCACAAAACAAAGCCATAGATGAGCTGCTTGACAAATTTGCGTCGTCAAGCTATATAACACGGTCAACGGCAAGCGAAACCGTCAGCGACAGCATCAAGCCGTCCAACCAGTCCAACCATAAGATTTACTATTTCAGCATGCCGCAAAGCAAGAAAAATGAAGTCATGAAGTTTGAAACGGCGTTTAATCAAGGGCGAAACGGAGCTTATTTCATATCGTTTCAAAACAGTGATGATGACGATGATAACTACAAACCGCTAAAACTGACATTGTCAGACGGTTCAAAGTTTGTTGTGGGCAAAGATGACGACTACAATTATCGCGTTTTGTGCTACAAAGACCCCAAAGACCCTGATTATCGCTACTGCTATGTGCTGGAGTGGAGCAATGAAGCCGAAGATGACGACAATGGCAAGCCTCTGTACACTGGCTATGTGGCGCGTTTGTATTCAAAACGTCCATCGGCAAAACACAAAACCGACTTAGACGACTTAGACGTTACTTCAGACAAGGGCAGTTTTTTGCAGAAATTCGGTTTTTTTCGCAACAGAATTCAGATTTCGGGCAATTCTTCCACAAGCTTGAACTTGTTCTGCAATGCCATGTATGATTTGTGCAAGAATGAGCAAGAAAAAAGGCAGTTGTCGCAAGGCGAGAGAGATATTTGCGTAAAAAATTTGAAGTCACTTGCAGAAAGTGTGAAAGATGAATTTGCAAGCGACATTTTGAAACAAGCCGCGGAACTTTTGAGCACAAGACATTAATCGATAGCCGCAGACGCTATTATTGATAATAGGTGTTATTCTTAGAACGCAATGCCTGTGAAATGCACGCTTGCCATGCGAAACACGAAAAGGCATTGTGTTCTTTTTGTGTTTTTCATCATGGTAAAATGACAATTTGTCAAAAAAAGATATAATTTTATCGCAAAAATAAAGTCAAACGAATAATAAAATCAACAATCATATAGTAAAACAAATCCAAAAGCATTTCATTATGAGGAAGTTATTAATTCTTTTTGCGGCATGTTCCGCATTGTCATTCTATTCTTGCAGCAATACCGCCAAGACTGCTGATGCTGCCAGCAGCACAGCTTCTGACTCTCTTTCAGTGGAGCAATTCAGCGATTCTCTTGCAAATTTAGCTTCTGCTAAAGACAGCACTGCCGTTAAGAACCTTCTCGACAAGACACAGGCTCAAGTAAACTACTATTTGGCACAGGGCGATACAGCCAAGGCAAGCGAGTACGCATCTAAAGTGAAAGCCGTGGTTGAAGCCAACAAAGAGACTATTCAGGAGGTTCTGCCCACATGGAAAGACGTGGTCAACAAAGCCATTGCCTTGCCAGAAAACGTGAAAAAAGCAGCAGTAGCTGCTGGCAAACAAGTGGCCGACAGTGCCAACAGCGCAGCCAATAAGGCTGTAAACTCTGCCGTTGATGCAGCTAAAAAACAAACTGTTGACAAAGCCAACAAAGCTGTGGAAGACTTGCAAAAGAAGAATGACGAAGCTGCAAAAAAGGCTAATGAAAAAATAGAAAATGCCCAGAAAAAAGCCAATGATGCTGTCAACAAGGCTGTGAACAAAGCCGCAAGCGATGCGGCCAAGAAACTGCTGGGCAAATAATAAATTTAACAAGTAAATAACACACCTATTAGAGTGGAACAGCAATGCTCCACTCTTTTGTTTCCAGAAAAAAACGAAAGAGCGATATGGATATAAACGAGATTAAGATTCAACTAAAGGACAGATTGGGGATTGACGAGCTAAACGACATTCAAAATGCCATGCTTCCTGTTGCCACAAAGCAAGGGCATATCATTCTGTATTCACCCACTGGCTCCGGAAAGACTTTAGCTTTTCTCGTTCCGCTTTTGGCAACGGTGAACAAACGCCCTGCCACCCAGGGGGTGATTATTTCTCCAACCAGAGAACTGGCCTTGCAGACGCATGAAATAATAAAGAAAATCGCATTTGGCGTAAAAGCGGTGATTTGTTATGGCGGTCATAGCATCATTGATGAGATTAACTCTCTGAGTGCAACACCAGAAATCATTGTGGCAACACCAGGGAGACTTGTTGACTTGCTCAATCGCCGCTCCGTTAGCTTGCGCCAAGTTAGTTTCCTTGTGATAGATGAGTTCGATAAAATTCTGGAACTTGGATTCGAAGAAGACATAGCAAAAATCAACCGATTCTTACCTCGCAACATAGACAAGGCAATAATGACATCTGCAACAAAGTTTGATGAAATGCCAAAATATGATTGTTTCGCAGATGCCATAACATTTGATTTTCTTTCAAAACAGCAGGCTTCGTCCATTAAAATATCCGTCACAGCCGTATCTGGTAGCGTCGGCTGCGCAAAAACAGATTTGCTTAAAAACCTCTTGCTGTCATTTTCAAACGAAAAGACCATAGTGTTTGCAAACCAGCGTGACGCTGTGGAACAAATCTACACGACATTGCGTAAAGCTAAATTTTACTGTGAGTTTTTGCATGGCAAACTAACTCAACTTGAGAGAGAAAAATCCATAGCCTTATTTGAAAATGGCACCTACGCCATCTTGGTAACTACCGACCTTGGTGCACGTGGCATCGATTTCAAAGATGTGGTCAACGTGATTCATTTCGATTGCCCTACCGACAGTGAAAGCTTCACTCATCGTAACGGCAGAACTGCACGTTATGGCAAAAGCGGCAACGTGTTTGTCCTTCGTGACGAAGCAACCACCATGCCAGCATACATCAAAGTCGATGCTTTAAAAAACATTGGCGACATGCCTAAAGTCAAACCCTCGCGGACTAACATACAGACACTCCACTTCAAAGCCGGCAGAAAAGAAAAAATCTCAAAGAAAGACATTTTAGGATTTTTGCTCAAAACCCTAAGTGTTTCAGCCGACAAAATTGGCATAATTAACGTATATGACCACTATGCACTTGCAGCCTTAAATGGTATAGACGCAAAAGGTGCGCTAAAAACACTTAACGCCACAAAAATCAAAGGGCAGAAAGTTAGAATAACACTTGCGGAGTTTGACTACAGACATAAGTTAAAATGAGCCTAAGCCTTGCCTAATGATAACAGGCTCTTTTTTTGTAAAATCGACTATGGTGGTTGGCGTTATTCCTCCTCTGCCACCATCAATCACCAAATCAACCTTGTCGGCGTAACTTTCGGCTATCAATTCCGGTTCCGTAATATAGTCATTGTCTGCGCCGACAACAGATGTGGTAAAAATGGGATTTCCAAGTTTTTGCACTATCTTCACGGTAATGGGATTGTCGGGAATTCTGATACCCACAATGCGCCTTCCCTTAAATGCCTTTGGCAACTTAGACAATGCTGGCAACAAGAATGTGTATGGTCCAGGCAAGCAAGACTTCAACAGCCTAAACTGACTATTGTCAAGCTTTGCATAGTGTGCAACTTCAGAGATGCTTTCACAAATAATCGACAAGTTCGTTTTCGCCGATTTCATTGACTTTATGGCGCAAATACGTTCTATTGCATTGTTGTTAAGTGCATCGCAGCCTATGGCATAAATGCTGTCGGTGGGATAAATCACCAATCCCCCATCCTTTATCACATCAACAACTTGCCCAATGGCACGGTCATCAATGCTTTGCGGCAAAATTTGCAGGATTTTCATTGCACCATATTTTTATTATTTATTAAAAAGTCAAAATTCTTGTTTCCAAATCTGTGGCCGAGGCATAGCGTCTTAACAAATCGCAAGTCCATTCCACAGCCTCGTCCATTGGCATTTCCGGGCCAAAGCCATTGATGTTGATTTGCACAGCTTGTGTGCTTTCGGTTATTTCTGTGCGGACGCAGTCACTTGTTGGGGTTGCTATGCCACCTTCAGCGTCTCGATACACAGGCAGTCCCTCAATATTTAGAGGACCTCGTCCTATGCCGGTGTAGTCTTCGCCATTTGCGCCAACGCCAAGTGTCAGCGTATCACCAGCAATTTGGTCGGCATCAAGGCAGCTTATGGCATAACCGCTTTTCACCGAAACAAGGTTAACCAAGTCCACAAGTGTGGTCAGGCGGTATAATCCGCTGCCTTTAATGATTCTGCGGCACATTGCCTCGCTCGAAACGCGGTAGCGACCTGGGTCCTTGCCCAGAGCTCGATATAGTTTTCTTGTAACTGATATGGCCGGACGTTTATTAATTTCGAGCAGTTGGTATTTGCCCTTTATAGCTTCACATTCTGCTTCTATTTCTGTCCATAGAGCATCGCTGGTAGCACTGTTTTTAACCTTGCCTCTTATTAATCCTATTTTCAGCTCCGGACAATTTTTTATGATAGCTTCATCTACATTGATTTCGGGTAACATAGTCAAAGTATTTTACTTAAATATCCAATCACAAAATTACAAACCCAGATTCTCTTTACAAAGGCGATGGACCAAAAATCACAACCATATTAGTCAAAACACCGTCAAGAATCAGCAACTTATATTATTTATTTATGAGAATTTTGTAATTTTACAAAAAATCTACGAAATGAAAATTGGAATAATAGTGGCAATGGGCAAGGAATTGGAATTGCTCATACCCATTCTTAAAAATCATAGCACCACCACATTTGACAATGTGGCTTTCCATACCGGGACCATAGGTCCAAACAGCATAGTCGCCTTGCAATGCGGAATTGGAAAAGTGAACGCCGCATTTGGCACACAAAACATGATAAATCATTATTCTCCTGATTGCATCATCAATACTGGTGTTGCTGGAGGTGCTGACAGCTCTGTAAACGTATTAGATGTGGTGATAGGCACGCAAGTTGCTTATCACGATGTGTGGTGTGGACAAGATTATGCCCCAGGCCAGCTTCAAGGTTTTCCTCTTTATTTCAACACCTCAAAGGAGATGGCAGACGTTTTGACTCTTGGCCCGAACAAGAAAAAAGGACTGATTTGCTCTGGCGACCAATTCATCGACAATATTGACAAAATAAAGGAAATAAAAAATAATTTCCCGCAGGTTTTGGCTGTGGATATGGAATCGACAGCAATAGCGCATGTTTGCTACTTGAAGCATGTGCCATTTTTGAGTGTGAGAGTTATTAGTGACTCGCCTCTTGCCAATGCCAACAACATGCAGCAATACAAGGACTTTTGGACAAAAGCCCCGGCTGAAACATTTGAGATTTTAAAAGAACTTATCACAAAAATAAAATAATTGAGACTCATGGAAAAGATTGCAAGTTTCACAATAAATCACACAAAGCTGCTTCGTGGCATATATGTGTCGCGCAAAGATAAAATTGCTGGCGGAGGCATGGTGACCACTTTCGACATAAGAATGAAGCGCCCAAACAAAGAGCCGGCCATAAGTCAGCCGGCACTTCACACGATAGAGCATCTGGCAGCCACATTTCTGCGCAACAATCCAGAATGGTGTGATAAAATTGTGTATTGGGGGCCTATGGGTTGCTGCACTGGTAACTATTTTCTGGTGCAAGGCGACCTTCAGCCACAAGACATTTTGCCGCTTATGACCGACACATTCAAATTCATATCGGAATATGACGGCGAAATTCCGGGTGCCACTGCCAACGACTGCGGCAACTACATGCTGCACAACTTACCAATGGCCAAATGGGAAGCCAAGAAATATCTCGTGGAGGTGCTGGAAAACATGACCGAAGCCAATATGCATTATCCAGAATAATAAAAACAAACGAAAAACTATAAACTCAAAAATTCTTAGAACTCATGAAAGCAAAACTCAGATTTTTGTTATTCACATTTATCATGGTTGCATTTGCCAGCGCAAGTGCAGCACCAGTTGATGACTTGAAGTTTTATGATGTGTTGAACACCAACGTTTTCAGAATGATAAACAAGGGATTCTCCAACACCGAGACACTGACACCATTTACGCGCATTCCAAAGTATTTGAAAGACAGCGTGCGCAAGGAACTGTGGGAAAGAGCACAATGCAGCTCAGGCATAGGCTTCAGGTTCGCTACCAACTCAAAGACCATAGGCATTCGCTACAACTTGTTGTGGAACACCCACATGGCCCACATGGCCGACACAGGATTAAAAGGAACCGACCTCTACATATTGCGTGACGACGGTGTTTGGGAATTTGTCAACTGCAACCGTCCAAGCAAGACAGACTCAATTCAGAAAAAGATTTATGTCAGCAACTTAGATGGCAAATGGCACGAATACACCGTCTATCTGCCATTATATGATGGTGTTAACTGGATGGAAATTGGCATTGACCCATCGGCACAAATTTCGTTGCCTAAGGTCAACGTGCCACGCAAAGAAAAGAAATTTGTATTCTATGGCACAAGTGTGCTGCAAGGCGGTTGCGCCACACGCACAGGCATGGTGGGCACAAGCATAATACAACGTGACATCAATGCAGAATGTGTCAACATCGGCATAAGCGGAGAAGGTAAAATGGACTTCTGCATGGCTCGCGCAATGGCCAAGATACCAAACGTCACAGCCTATATCATCGACCCTATTCCAAACTGCACGCTGGGCATGTGCGACACATTGACTTATGACTTCATCAACATCTTGCGCAAAGCCCACCCTGATGTGCCGATTTTCATGGTTGAAGGCCAAACTTACAGCTACCAGAATTGGGATAGCTTTTTTACAAAATACTTGCCACAAAAGAACTATGCTTTCCACAAAAATTATTTGCGTCTGAAGAAAGAGAATCCACGCAATCTCTACTACATTGACAACAAGAACCAATGGGGACCAGACAACGAAGGCACTGTTGATGGCATACATTTGACAGATATCGGCTTCTACTACTATGCAAAGAAATTGGAGCCATATCTGAAAGCAATTCTTGACGGCAAGAAAGTGCCGTATCAAGACAAGGTAAACAAGCCCTATCCCCCTATGACATATACATATTGACAAGTAGCACACCGTCAAGGAGAAGTTAGGTAAAAAAAACACCTGCTTTTAGGCTGCCATATTTCATTTAATATCGTGAAATATGGCAGCTTGATTAACAAAGCACAACGTTAATTCGCCCATTCTGATGATAAAGGAAATCAAAGACAAAAAATATTTAGCCAAACTCATAGAACAAGGTGAGCATGAGCACCAAGATTTCAAGTATCAGATTTCTGATGCAAAGAAGATAGCCCGAAGCATTTCGGCTTTTGCCAACAACAGCGGCGGTCATTTGCTGATTGGAGTTAAAGACAATGGCAACATATCTGGCATAAAGAGTGATGAGGAAATATTTATGGTTGACCAGGCTGCCCAACTCTATTGTAAGCCTGCACAGGCCGTGGAATACACGGTTTACAGGCATGAGGGAAAGTGTGTGCTTTTTGCTCAAATTAACGAGGCGAAGAAAAAGCCTGTCAAAGCTCCAAATGAGTCTGGCGAATGGAGAGTATATTACAGAGTGGACGATGAGAACATTCTTGCCAATCCGCTGCATGTGAAAATTTTGCAAAATACCAGCAGCAGTGAACAAACGATAATCAACTTCACAGAAAAAGAACAAGAGTTTTTGAATCTCGTGGAAGACAAGGGCGAAATCGACGTTGACGAGTGCCCCATGCTAATGCACTTGTCACGAAAAACATCAAACGAATTAGTACAAAAACTTTGCGAGTTTCAGATATTAAAGCTGTGCTACAAAGGCGGCAAATGCCTTGTGACACTGACTAACTGAAGAAAAAAATTATTGAGCTGTGAGCAGCTCTACTTTTTCACAATTTAGTCTTTTCTATTTGCTTTTGGTTGATTTTACGTTTCTCTTTGAGGTATATTTGCAGCCCTGTGGCGTGGTGTACCAATTTGCTTGCGCGACAATAACGATAAGTGTTTTCTATCGCTGACCTGACTTCTGGCGATAGGCTTATGGTGTATGACCGCTTACCAACAAATGTGACCGTGGCACCGACATTCATGTTGTCAGCAAGCATTTTGCAAATGGAGTCGCACACTGTGCCATGAAATGTGACAAGCTCGTGCCCTCCAAACGAATAGCTTTGAGCTCTTGGTGTGGATATGGAATTACCGTTGCAGCTGACTGTGATGGCGTTGTACCCCAAGTTTTTACCAGACACTATTGTGGCAATATAGATGTTGTTACCATTGTCAATTCGTGGCTGAAAAGCCGTGCCCTGCTCAAGAATGCCACCAAGTCTGTTTTCTACCCAAAAGCCTTCTACCATCTCTTTTTCGTCAACCCACTTGAATTTCGATGAAAGTTGTTGTTTTATAGAGCTTTCACTGGCTAAAATGCTGTCATTCTCCACAATTTCACGCGATAGCACAATGTCGTTGATTTGTGTTCTGAGGTGTAAAGCACTCCTTTGCAGTGACACGGAGTCAGGATATTTCTTTTTTAAGGCATCAAGCAGGTGCAACGCAGAGTCGGGATTCGCTCTGTAGCAAGCATTTGCTTCTTCGAACAACTCTCTGGCATTGTTGTCACTTTTGTTTTGTGATGTGCAAGAACCGATGGTAATTATCACCAACAAGGCAGCGAAAGCCTTAATTAAACACTCTCTCAACATTTTTAACTCCTTTAATACCAAGAATTTTTTTAATTAAATCATCGAGCATGCCTATGCTGTCAACCCCAATCACCAAGTGTCCTTGAAAACTTGAACCGTTGGAGTCAATTGATATGTTGCGTAGCACAGTGTCGCCCGATTTGTTTATCACCGATGTTATAGACGAAATTATACCTATGTCGTCACGGCCTATAACATTAAGCGTCACGGCAAACTGTTTGCCTATTTTTCCCGACCAGCGGGCGTTTATTATGCGATAAGGAAATTTTTCTCTTAAATGAATTATGTTGCCACAATCCACCCGATGCACTTTTATTGCGCCGTCGCTGCTGATGAATCCCACAATCTTGTCGCCCAAAATCGGGTTGCAGCACTTCGACAACTTATAGTTTATGCCTTTTATGTTTTGGTCAATGACCAGAATGTCATCGCTATTGTCCTCGTCCTGCCTGTTTTGAAGCACAAAATGTTGTGCTGTTTCATGAGTTTGCTCCGCTGCCACATTCTGTTTGGCAACAAAGTCGGAGTACTGGTCAAGCACCGCTCCCACGTCCATTTTGCCGTCATTAATGTCAACATAAAAATCAGTGAGATTTTTATAACCCGACTTTGTTATGAATTTTGTCAATGTGGCATCATCGACATCTAACTTACGGTTTTTTAAGCGGCGCATAACCATTTCTCGCGCTATCTCAGCCTTTTTCACACGCGACTCGTTGATGGCTTGCTTTATCTTGTTGCGAGCTTTTGATGTCACCGCATAGTTCAGCCAGTCAACTCTTGGCGTTTGGTTTGAGGCGGTGAGAATTTCCACCGTGTCACCACTTTTGAGCCGATAGTTCAACTTCTGATTCTTGCCATCAACCTTTCCGCCAATGCATGTTGTGCCAATTTTTGAATGTATGTGGAACGCAAAGTCAAGAATTGTTGACCCTGCTGGTAGTTTAAACAAGTCGCCTTTTGGCGTGAACACAAATACCTCTTTTTCGTATAGGTGCATATTCATGCCACGAATCAGCTCCATGGGACCCTTGCTTCCAGCTTCAAGAATTTCTCTCACATTGTTCATCCACACGTCAAGCTCACCCTCACTCTGAATTCCCTTATAGCGCCAGTGGGCAGCAAGTCCACGCTCGGCTACAGCGTCCATGCGCTTGGTCCTTATCTGCACTTCAACCCATTTGTCCTCCGGGCCTTTGACGGTGATGTGCAGAGATTCATAGCCATTGGACTTGGGTATTGTAATCCAGTCTTTCAAGCGCGACGGGTTGGCATCATAAATGTCGGTAACAAGCGAATAAACAAGCCAACAGTCCTTTTTCTCGTCTTTTACAGGCGTGTCAATTATAATTCTGATAGCAAAAAGGTCGTACATGCCATTGAGGTCAATGTCTTTCTTCTTCATCTTGTTCCAGATGGAGTTGATTGACTTGGTTCGCCCTTTAACCTCAAATTTCAAGCCTGATTTTTCAAGCACTTGGCGGATAGGCACAATGAAGTTTTCGATATATTCGTTACGCTTTTGTTTAGTCTCATTGAGTTTGTGCGCTATTTGAGCATAAACCTTTCTGTTCAGATACTTGAGCGACAAATCCTCAAGTTCTGATTTTATTGTGTAAAGCCCAAGTTTGTGTGCCAGCGGCGCATACAGGTAACGCGATTCAAAAGAGATGTCATGCACAAACTTTTCATCGGGGTGGTGATTGATTTTGCGCATCAAGCCCAACCTGTCAACAATCATGATTATCACCACGCGTATGTCTTCGGCAAAAGTGAGCAGCAGTTTGTGGAAATTGTCATTTTCCACAGCCGCTTGTTTTTGATAGAGCTGCGACACATTGATAAGCCCACGTACAAGCTTGGTGACGTCATCACCAAAGGTGCGTTGCACAGCCTCCTCACTGACAAACCCAGATTTGCACAAATTATAAAGCATGATTGAAACAGCCATGTCTTTGTCGGGAGCCACTTGCTCCGCTAAAAGCAAAGCTGTTTCCAAATTACGAACAACGGGGTTGATTCCATATTTGTCACGGTTATAAAAACCGCCCAATACGCCATTTTTTATTATGGAGTGAACCTTATTAATCTCTCCATTGGTAATGGTGTTTCCCAACAAGCATAGCAGCTTACGCACCGTCTGCAGCAACACTTCTCTCTCATCAATAGTAAAATACGCTTGTTCCATTGTTGCAATTCCGATAATTTCTTATCAAAATTAATTTTTTATCCGTAACTTTACAAATAATAAATATATATTAACGGAATACCTCACGACATAATAAAAAATACTCTCTTATGCTAAACGAACAAGACTTGTCGCAAATTCAGGCTATGGGCATCACCGAAGATATGGTCGAGAGCCAAATTCACCGGTTTCAAACAGGATTTCCATACTTGAAACTTCGTTCTGCTGCAACTATAGGCAACGGAATCTTAAAACTCACTGAAAAGCAAGAGTGTGAAGCGGTTAGACTTTGGAATGACTACCGCAAGGCCGGTGGCACAATTGCAAAATTTGTTCCAGCCTCTGGTGCAGCATCACGCATGTTCAAGAATCTTTATGCCTTCATCAAATCGTCAGAAGATGTGGAGCAAAACGAATTTATAGCCACATTTTTCGGGCAAATAGAGAACTTCCCTTTCTTCGAGGAGCTGAACTCGTGCTGTAAGCGTCTTTATAAAGCCGACATCAAGCAACTAATGGCCTCCGCTCATCACCGCGATGTGCTCAAAGCATTGCTCGATGCTGATGGCATGAATTATGGAAACATGCCAAAGGGACTTCTGCTGTTTCACAAAGTTCATGGTCAAAGCATTCACACTCCGGTTGAAGAGCACTTGGAGGAATGTGCGCAATACGCCTCGATGGCAAACCGCGAAGCACACATACATTTCACCATTTCTCCAGAACACAAAGTCCTTTTTGAGCATTTGTTTGCCCAAAAGAAAGAGCATTATGAAGAAGTGTGGGGCGTTAATTATGACATCACCACATCAACGCAAGACCTCTCGACCAACACGATTGCCGTTAATCCGGACAACACTCCATATCGTGACAGCGATGGCAGGCTTTTCTTCCGTCCAGCAGGGCACGGAGCTTTACTGAAAAACCTCAATGCTCTTGATGCAAATGTGGTATTCATAAAAAACATAGACAATGTGGTGCCGTCAAAATACCGCAGTGTCACAATCAAGTATAAGAAGGTATTGGCTGGTCTTCTGGTCAAAATCAAGCGTCAAATCGATGAGTATCTCACGAAACTTGAGTCAAAAAACTACGATGCCAAAGATTTAAGCGCAATGCTCGCATTTTTGCAGACAGAACTTTCCACACATAGCGGCAGCGTATCGACAAGCGACATAGAAGCCTTGGCTGACTATCTTAAACAGAAGTTTAACAGGCCTATCAGAGTTTGCGGCGTTGTGAAAAACGAAGGTGAACCAGGCGGTGGACCATATTTGGCTTACAACAAAGACGGCAGCTACTCACCACAGATACTTGAGTCTGCGCAAATCGACACCACGGACCCAACTGCTGTTAGCATGATGAAAAGTTGCACGCATTTTAACCCGGTTGATTTAGTTTGCGACATTAAGGACTTCAAGGGCAATAAGTTCAACTTAGCTGATTTTGTTGACCCTGACACAGGCTTGATTTCAAGCAAGTCGATTGACGGACAGGAGGTCAAGGCTCTTGAGTTACCAGGATTGTGGAATGGGTCCATGAGTGACTGGAACACCGTGTTCGTTGAAGTGCCTATTGACACGTTTAATCCAGTCAAGACTGTCAACGATTTGCTCCGCAAGCAACATCAAGGATAACTTGTGCCAACATGGCCAGTTGCCGGAACTCGTTAAAATCAATCGCACAAACACTTGCATATTAAACCAAATAATAGTAATTTTGCAAAAATTATTGATATAATATTTTAAAATCAACATTTATGAATCATTACGAAACCGTTTTCATTTTGACTCCCGTTTTGTCTGATGCACAGATGAAGGAAGCGGTAGAAAAATTCAAGAATGTCATCACCAACGAAGCTGGTGGCAACATTGTTAACGAAGAGAACTGGGGCCTGAGAAAATTGGCTTACCCTATTCAAAAGAAATCAACTGGTTTTTACAATCTGTTGGAATTTGATGGCGAACCTACAATCGTGAACAAGCTCGAAACTGCATTCCGTCGTGACGAGAAAGTTCTGCGTTTCTTGACATTCCGCCTCGACAAGTATGCTGAAGAGTATGCAATCAAGAGAAGAAGCCTCAAGAAAAATGCTCCTAAGCAAGAAGAGACCAAAGAAGTTGTAGAACAAGCTCCTGAAGCCGAAGAAAAGAAGGCTGAGACTCCAGAAGCAGCAGAAACAGCAAATGCCTAACTTTTAATTTAGAGGAGATTTAATTATGCCACAAACTCAATCAGAAATACGTTATCTTACTCCACTGTCAGTGGATATTAAAAAGAAAAAGTACTGCCGTTTCAAAAGAAGCGGAATCAAATACATTGACTACAAGGATCCTGAATTTTTGAAAAAGTTCCTCAACGAACAAGGAAAGATTCTTCCTCGTCGCATCACCGGTACATCTCTCAAATATCAGAGAAGAGTCGCAAAAGCAGTTAAACGTGCCCGTCACTTGGCATTGCTTCCCTATGTTACCGATTTAATGAAATAATTTTAATTAGGACGAAAAGATTATGAAAGTAATTTTAAAAGAAGATATTACCAACCTCGGATATAAAGACGACGTAGTAGAGGTTAAGAGTGGATATGGTCGCAATTATCTCATTCCACAGCGTTTGGCAGTGATTGCTTCACCATCTGCCCTCAAAGTGCTTGCAGAAAACCTCAAGCAACGTGCTCACAAGATTGCAAAACTCAAAGCTGACGCTGAAGCAATTGCAGAGACTCTTAAAGACGTTTCTCTCACTATCAGTGCCAAGACAAGCCCAACAGGCACAATCTTCGGTTCTGTTACAAACATTCAAATTGCTGAAGCCCTTGAGAAACTCGGTCATAACATCGACCGCAAGATTATCTTCGTTAAAGACAATGTGAAAGAAGTGGGCAAATACACAGCTACTGTGAAACTTCACAAAGAAGTGAGCGTAGAAGTCCCATTCGAAGTTGTTCCAGAAGAATAATATTTCAACAATTATAGCAAACAGAAAAGCAACCTCAAATCGGGGTTGCTTTTTGTTTTATAACGGAGTTGTCAATATTGGCAACTTTTATTTCAGTTTTAACACATGCGCGCTGTCAAGCCTATTGAGGTAACGGTCTTTAATTATGCGTGAGAATGCCATATTTTTCTGGATATTCGCCACTATTAGGTTTTGGGCCGAATCCTGCAGCACACTGTCTCGCCCAGCAATCGCCAAATCTTTTTTGCGTGTCATTGTGGAATCACATAAAGCCTTGGCGTAGTCACGCTTCAAGTCCTTATGCTGCTGCAATAAGTCCTTATATTTTATCAAAAAATCGGCATAACTCAAGTTTTGTTCTCCACCCACAAACACAATTCGTTTTTTATATATGCGCAGTTCTGTGCAGCCGGGTTCCAAAACAAATTCTGCCGACAAGTTTTTATTGTCAATTTCAAGAACTCCCACTCTGGGTTCATCTAAAGTTCCAGAAAAACTGAACACACCTCTGTTGGAATTGACCGAATCCACAAGAGCCAACTTCCCATAGGCAGAATTGTAAGAATAGAGTTTTGCGTACTTACCCTTCACGCCATTTCCAAGCACGCATGTAAACACAAATGATTTGCTGCCCTCAAATTGGGACTCTTCATTGTGATTTCTGCATGACTCACCTGTCAGCATGACAGTTGCCACACAGGCACACGCCAAAAGTGTTTTATATATTCTCATATAGTCCGTTCTATGCAATAATAAATGCAAATTTATCAAAAAAACGCATCTTCTGTAAATTAAAATGTCTATATTTGCACACATTTTAAAACTACATGGGGTTGATTTGGCTTTGACAGCGTGTAGAGTTAATGTGTAAGCATGCAGAGCCATAATGATAGGTCTCTATAATCCCTTCATTGAAATTTTAATTGGCGAAAACAACTACGCTCTCGCTGCCTAACCGAAGTACAGTAAGTTAGCTTTATCTCCGCACAAGGTGCAGAGACGAGACATCGCCCAGATGCCTTTTTCCCGAGGCTTTCTGAACCGGCGGTGCTGTTATATCGGGGATAGAATTGAAAGAGTCTCGATTTCGATTTGAATTTTTAGAGAATAAGCTGATGTTTGGTGGTCTTGAGCCTGGCATCAGACGAAAACCAAATCTTGACTAAGCATGTAGAAAACATATTGGTTCCACGTTTGGACGAGGGTTCAAGTCCCTCCAGCTCCACATAATAATGATAATCATCTAATAAATAGATAGTTATCATTATTTTTTAATATACCCTGCAATATTCTTAAAAATTTGGCTAATTGGGAAAAAGAAGTTATCTTCGTGAATTAACTGAAGTAAAAACCATTGAGAATAAAAATCAAATGAGCCATAAAAAGTTGTCCATTTCTCACTATTTGATAGCCATAGTCACTGCTATCATACTGCCACTATCCTTATCAGAAAAGGCTGTTGCACAAGCCAACGAATTCGACAAATTAGTAGAACAGTTCAATAGCTCTGGCGGAACTGCCAGTTGCGCTAATAAACTGTTCAGTTATCTTGACAAGGAAGAATTCACTGACGCAAAAGTAGTTTTTGCAAATAACACACCGGCTGATTCGTTGCGCCAACAAGTGTGGTATTGGGCTGCGGAATGGTACAATGACACGCAAGACTACCCGAGAGCAAAAAAATATGCTTTGAAAGCGCTGCCACTATTCAAATATCCAAATACAGGCAAAGCCGATTGTCTTAACTTGCTTGGCATAATACACGTCAGACTTGGCGACTTCCCCACGGCAGCAGCCTATGCCAAACGAAGCGTGGACATAGATATGCAAAGTGGAGACCCCGACCGCATTTCATCAGGCCTTAATACTTTAGCTGGCACATATATGGCGGCAGACCAGCCCAAAGAAGCAGAAACCTATATTCTAAAAGGTTTGGAGTTTGCCAACCGGGCAAACAATCCTAAAAGGAAAGCCATACTTTTAGGCATGGCTTCGGAAGTTTACTATAAACTGAATAAATATGCCCAAGCTATAAGTTATGCCGACCAGGCATTTCGACTTGATTCCTTGCAAGGACGTGAACCACAAATGGCGATTCGTCTTTCTCAAAAAGCCACAGCTTTTGCCGGCATGAAGAAATATTCCGATGCAGAAGCCACTTTTAAAAGAGCTTTGCCGCTGCTTCTCAAAACAAACAACCATCACTCCTATGCGATAGATTTGAATCAGTTGGGTATTTTAATGATAAAACAGGGACGTGAGCGAGAAGCCATACCCTATTTTAGCCGCGCAGCAATGATTTTCTCAAAAATGGGCGATTTATACAATCTCGTTCACTCTCACAAGGGTTTGTATGAAAGTTACTGGAAAATCAATCCTGACAGCGCAAAAATAGAAATTGACTTGTTCAACGAACTAAAAGACTCGTTATATCATCAGGCATCAGCAGAAGCTCTGGCGAGATATAATGCAGAGTTCGGTAACGACCAGCTTGTGACCAACAATGCTAATTTGCAAAATGAGATAGACACACGGCGCAAAGCTCGCAAGCGCGACATATTGCTGGGATTAGTAGCATTCATGCTCATAGCGGCTATGGCATTTACAGTCTTTCAATGGCATATGCGAAATCAGAAAAGGCAAATGCTCAAACTTATTCGTGAAATAGAAAATCTAAAAAAGAAGATTGAAAACAATATAAGGAATGCCAAAATTGCATCAACACCACCCTCTCCGGAGGTCTCAATTGAAAAATCATTTCTTGAACAGCTATTTGTAGTCGTAAATGAGCTATTGGCAAAAGGCGATTGCTCAGTCACCAATGTTGCTGCAGCAATGAACATGAGCGAGCGCACATTTGCCAGGCGATTAAAGGAAACGACCGACCAATCTCCCAAGATGTTCATTTCCGCCATACAGATGGAGCGTTGCGCAAAACTACTGCTTGAAAATCCAACCAAGACCATTAGTGAAATTGCACACTTATGCGGATTTGAAGAAGCAAGTGGTTTCTCGCATGCCTTCAAACGAGTGTATGGCTGCTCCCCATCGGCATATAAGGAGCAACACAAGTAGGATACATATTCCACACTTGACAATACCAGACAAAATGCCCTCTACGCGCGCGTAGAGGGCATTTTGTCGTGTTTTTACACGACATTGACTGACTTTTACATGCCCTTTTGCATGGGTCTGCCATAATTTCGCATCTCGAAGGTGCGACACACCTCGCCCCAATTCATAGAAACTAACACACCACGTTGTGCAATGAAATATACGACCACTACAAAATCTCTTTTAATTGCAGTAGCCTTAATTCTGATTGGCTGCCAATGCGGACATGCCCAATCAGAAATCACTTGGTTAAATGGAACTGTTTGTGATTTCGGAAAGATTTATGAAGAGGCAGGAGCCGTAGCGCATAAGTTCATTTTTCGAAATACGGGAAAAGAGCCGTTTGTGATTCTTGGCGCTGTGGGACGCTGTGGTTGCACCACGGCTAAGCACCCAAAGAAAACGATTGCTCCTGGTGACACAGCTTCAATTATGGTTAGATTTGACCCAGCACACCGTGCAGGCTTTTTCAAACAGAGGGTAACAGTTCTTCTTAGTGGACCATCACGTCACAACACTCTTTTTGTCAAAGGAAATATAGTACCATTAAAGAAAGATTAAACTTTTCACATTAATAATCAAAACTTGTAACAATGAGAAAAACTATTTTACTCACAATCATGCTCATGCTTGGCGTTTTCGGAATGAGAGCCGAGTATAACTGGGACACACCGCCAGTTACGGCATATTCACATCATCTTGTAGTATATGCCACCGTGCGAAACACTTCCGGCGAACAAGTCGGAGATTTGGGAGACAACACCATTATTGGAGCATTTATCGATGGCAGCTGCCGCGGCGCAGGCTACATGCAGACAGTTTCTGTTTCTGACACAGAAACTAACTACCTTTACACTTTTAGACTTGGCGTAAGCAGCGACGATGCCGGCAAAGAAGTGAAATTCGTCATTAAAGGTGCAACGGAAATTGAAATCACAGAAACTCTGAAAACTAATGGTGGCGATGAAACAGTAGGCATGCCTTCCAGCCCATTCACCCTAACATTCTCCCCAGTTACAGAAATTGCGATGAAAGAACAACAACTCACTGTGCGTGTGGGCGAAGAAATCACCAAATATCTCAAGCACACTTATACATTGGTGCCTGAAGATGCCACAGTGAAAGAGTCTGGCATATCATACTCCGTTCCGGTCGCGTCAAACATTCTGCGAGCTAATGACGATGGCACAATCACTGCCATTAGCAGTGGTAGCGAAAGTATGGAAATCATACACACCGACGCTAAGTCTGTTTATGGCAAAATAGAGGTTCGTGTGGTTGATGACATTCCTACAGCCGATGATTTCAAAATAATCAACAATCCATTGACGGTGCAACTTGCAGAATATGAGGTCAACAAAATGGATATTCTTGACAAAATTGTGGCAAATGTGAGTGCAAGCGGCTCTGCACCATCTTTTCCCAATTCTTATAGCTGGGCAGAAGGGCCGAATGTTGCGAAGAAAATACTCACATTCTACAACAATACATCTTCAGGAGCCATCAATGAGGTCATTGCCAATGAATATGGCAATACAAGAATCGAATGGACCTACTCTGTGAAATCTGCTGGCTTTGACGAGAATGGAGCTTTTGTTGCTGATAAAGAATATAAATTCACAGCAGGTTTCGATTTAAATATTGTGCAGGCCGTAAGCTCAATCGATGCTGTAGGCTTCGTTATGGGGCTTGACGATGAAAATGCCACTATACGCATTGAAACCGTTCCTGCAAATTATCTGCTTGACGAGAAGCTATTAAAATGGGATATTCCCAACTTCTACGACGACAAAGAGTCTCCAATCCTGGAAATTGGCGAGCGCATAGAAGGCAAAAATGAATGGAAGGTTAAACCTTTGGCTCTCAACAAAGACAAGAACATTACCGTTGATTATAATAATATACTCTCTGACACAGCATGGGTACGAGTGCTTCAGCGCATTAATCTAAATGAGGGCTGGCATTGGATTTCGCTATATGCTGACGAAATTACCAGTAAAGACCAAATTGCATCACTTATGGGTAATGCGCAAGAAATCCGTTCTCAGCGTGAACTTCTATACAACGATCCTGTATATGGTTTCTTTGGCGAACTGGAGAAAATGTACACCTCAGATTCTTATAAAATATACGTAAAAGAAGGCAAATCAGTAAACGCCATCATACCTGACATTAGTTTGTATAGTGGCAATGCTTTTAGCATTAGCGCCAGTTCTGGTTGGAATTGGCTTGGCAGCCCATATTGTTTCTGTCATAACATCAATGACGCTTTGCCAACTGATTTAGAGGATGATACACGCATTGTTTCAAAAGACGGATTTGCCGTTTTGACTGATGGGAAATGGGTAGGCACACTTGAAACTTTTGTCGCCGGTGAAGGTTATCTCTTTTACAATCCTGTCAGTTATCCACAACGACTCAATTTTTCTTCAGAACAGTCTTTGAAAAAGGTAGAAAGGCCTCAAAGTTCGCAAACACGTGCTCAAGCCCACCCAAGTTCAGTCCAACCGTGGAACTATGACGATTCTCGGTTTGCCAACAACATGACAATAATCGCAAAAGGCACGGAAGACCTTGATGCAAATCGTTATTCAATAGGCGCATTTGTAGGAGATGAGTGCAGAGGCAAAAGTCTAATCATCGATGGCAATATATTCATTACTGTTCACGGTGAAAAAGGCGAAAAAGTCTATTTCAAACTCCATGATAGTTTTTCTAACACATTCTCTGAGCTTCCAAACCAAATTGAGTTCACCGACATGTGCGGAACAATCAAAAATCCAATAATCCTCAACACCACGTCACCAAGCGGCATTGAAGACATAATCGCCACCGACGATGTTGATTTAGACGCGTCAGAATTCTATACCGTTTCTGGTCAACGTGTCAAGGCAGAAAACCTCACTCCTGGCATCTACATTGTCCGCAGCAAAACAGCTTCAGGCTATGTGACACACAAGTTTATAAAGAAATAACCTTTAAAACGACAAAGTCAACCTTTCGCCTCCCCAATCGCAAGGGGGAGGCAAAGGCCTGACTTTTACTTAACAAATAACCCACATTTAACATTACCGCGCAATGATTTTGAGCTTGCCAAGGCGTAAAACAGGATTGTCCAAACGATTGACCGCAGCCATAATTATGGCTTGTTCAATTGGCATTGTGCCTGTTACAGCACAAGACATCTCCCAAATCGGGAAACACGACCCGCTGATTATAACAGGTTCAATAGGCACCAACAACACCTATTTCCACAGTTCCAACGGGAACAATTACATGTCACCGCTAAGCAACAGCATCTTTGCAAACTTAAATATAAACGTCTATGGATTCTCATTGCCGTTTTCTATATATTTTTCAAATGATAATTTAAATTTCAATTATCCTCAATTCTCCTTTAATTTATCACCGAGTTACAAGAACTTCAAGGCGCATCTCGGCCAGTCAACCATGCCTTTTTCCAACTATATCCTAAACATGTCATTTAATGGTGTTGGGCTGGAATACAAAGGCTCAAAGGCTCGTGCTGCGGCGTTCTATGGTGTTCTACGCCGGGCCATTAACGACAATCCCGAAGACCCTAATCCTCGTAAAGCCCAATATAAACGCTATGGCTGGGGACTTTCTGCCGGCTACAGTCATAAGAGCAACAGCATTGATGTGTATTTTCTGCGAGCTTATGATTCTGAAAACTCCATTGACGAGTATTGGCGTCAATATTACCGGCCGCAAGAAAACCTTGTTGTGGGACTCAAAGGACAAGTGAGCATAAAGAATAAAATCTCTCTCTCGGCAAATGTAGCAACATCGGCATTCACTGCCGACAAAGAATCACAAAAAGTCACTTGTGGCGAAGCCACTCGCTTTGACAAAATATTTGAGCCACGTTACACTTCGCGAGTTCGATTCGCTGGCGATGCGGCTCTCAACTTCGCTTTTTCATGGCTAAACGCCTCTATTTTTTACAAAATCATTCAACCAGACTATGTGTCACTGGGAACATATTACACTTCCAATAATTATCATAGCCTCGGCATAAACCTCGGTACTACCCTATTCAACAAACTCTCAATCTCTGGTTCGTTCTCTGGTCAGGCTGACAATCTGGCCAAGCAACAACTATACACCACCAAAGGCTATGTCTATAATGCAATGGCATCATTACGCATAGGCAGTAATTTCAATGTGTCGGGCATGTATAATGGCTTTCTTCAGTCGCAAGGCAATGGTACGGTCGTTGTCAATGACACAACTGAGGTGAAACGTGCATTGCACAGTTTTAGCCTTCTTCCCACCTACAATCTTTCTGGCGAGACGCTCGACCACACATTCTCCATGTCAGGCAACTACACCACCAATAAAGACCTTAATAAATTTTCAATAGGTCAGAATGATGTTAAAACTCTCGCCCTGGGCGCATCATATAACATGGACGTAAAGCCCTGGGAAACGAATTTCACGCTTTCGTTAAGCCACCAGAGCTCTAAAGGCTTCAACACAGAGTATAGCTCTGATGTGGCATCACTCTCCACAGGTCGCTCCTTCCTTAAAGACAAAAACCTTAATGCCTCGGCCACTGTGTCGCTGTGCTACAATGAGGTGAAACACCAATCAAAGAATCTGTCAATAGGACTTGACATCAATGCCGGCTACACTTTGTGCAAGTATCACACATTTAGCCTTGGAGCATCGTTCAGTAAATATGGCGATGTCAATATCACCAAGACGCACTCCAGCCTTGACGCTACCGACACGCGCGTTTCTCTCAATTATCTATACACATTTACTCTCCTAAACATAAAGCGTAGAAACAAGAAAAACTGATAAGTAAATCGTCCAAATATCCTCAAATTCAAAAATAACAAATCGGAATCGCAATGAGACTACCCAAACGATATATTACCCTGTTAACTGTGGCATTAAGCTGCTTTTTAGCAGTTACTGGTCAAGACGTGAACGTGTCAGTCACACCGGTGCGCAACATTCTGCCACCGCAAGTGATGTATTATATTTCAAATCCCGGACAGTATTTCAACATTTCCATTCAAAACACGACCAATGAAGCCAAGCAAATATATTTCGGTGTGGAATTGCGACAAATTTCTCCGTCTTCCGGACTTGAGATAATTGTTCCTGGAAAAACCATGCCACAACGGCCTTACGAAGTTCCAGCCTCTGGCACAAAAGTCATGAATGCTGCAGAAATGCGCAGCATGTTCAATCATGTGCGCATGGAAGACATCACAATGCCCGATGGCCTCTTTGACAATGTGGTTTCTGGCTCTTTCGGCAATTTGCCCGAAGGCACATACGAAATGACCTTGTTGGCCTATAAATGGGACCCCTATCTATCGTCGCCATTACTTATTAGTAATCCTGTTCTTAGCAGAACAGTTTTCTCGGTTTGTTATCAGGCAAAAGCTCCAGAATGGATAATGCCTGTGCCGGCTGGCGACTTTAATGACAAAGAAATAGCCACACTCTCCAAGCAAACGCCAATGTTATCATGGACGGCACCGGTTGTTAACTGCGACCCTCGCCAACGAAAATACACCTACGACTTAAAGATTGTGCAGCAACTGCCACTCCAAGCAATCGATGAAGCCATTGAGCGCAATCCTGTTGTCTATCAGACCACAGGGTTGCAAATGCCACAGTGCATCATTCCTATAAACGTGGTAAAGAACCTATCTCCAAACGAAACTTATTTGGCACAGATTAATGCCAAATCAAATGCCACACAAGCTGGCTCACTTGACTATATCAACATCATTAATGACGGCAAAAGCAACATTAAGATGTTCCGGCTTAAGGATTATTCCGAGATACCAGAACAACTAACCACATACTCACGTCCAGAAATCACTAAACCAAGCAAAGTTCCTGGTCAAACAATAATACAACTTGATGTCAACGGTCAAACCATCGAATGGTCAAAACCGCAACCTGACGTCACGTCTTCATCTCCAGTCTCTTTTGCATACGACATCAGAATTGTTAAGCCAACCACAGAATACGACATATCTACAACGTCAGGCATTCTGGCTGCTGCTGACAATTTCACTCCAATATATGAAAGCAAGAGCCTGAGAACAACGAAACACACCATTTCTAATGATGTGCTGCAGCAGTTAAATGCCGACAAAATGTATCTCGTTCAAGTCATTGCACACCCCGATACTGTTACTGGTTCATACAAGAAATTGCAGTTTGAGGGTGAAGGCAAGAGTTTGCCAAGGATTTTCACGACAATCTCAAACATCATTTACAGACCTGTACTTGAAAGCCCAAAGCCATACACTGCTTTTGATTTTCACGATGGCGTGAATCCAACCACAATATGTGATTTCATTTTCAGAGACAGCCCTATTGTGAAATGGAAGCCGTCGAACATAAAAGCCGTGTCAGGCAAACCTTTAAAGATAGTCTATGACTTAAAAATCGTGGACCCAGGGGAATATAATGTAACAGCAGAAGGCATTCAGAAAGCTCTTGACAACGAGAAGCCAGTCTTTGAGCAGAAAGACATTGACGGCACGGAGTTTTCTCTGCCATTCTCACTGTTTGAGCGAACAAGCGAAAACAAGGCATATCTTGTGCAAGTAACAGCACATGCCACCACTCCACTTAATCGTGAGGATTACAGATTTGTGGAAAACGGTCGGAGTATTCCTGCCATAGTTGTTTTGCATAAAGAAGCAAACGGAACATTGTATTCCGCACCAAAACTTGTTCACCCCACCCCATACATCAATTTGGAGCACAAATTCTATGATGGAATAGACCCAGATAATCCTGTGATAGAATGGACCGCACCAGAGCAATCGGGTAAAGCAACAGACTCGGTTTCGTTCTCTTATAATCTTAAAGTTGTTTTGCCCAGCGGTAATTATGACATCAGTGCTGAAGGCATTACCGAAGCTGCTGAGCAGGTTGCGCCATTATATGAAGCCAATAACCTCAAAACAACAAGCCATCGCATTCCGAAAAATATCATTGAGCGTATAGACACCACTAAGATGTACGTTGTGCGCGTATATGCCATTACCGACACTACTGATTTCAAAACCAAACGCATTAGTTTGCTCAATGGAGGCAAATCAGCGCCAGCTCTTGTGCGATTTGCCAAGGCCACTGCAGATTCGTCTGAAATCATCGGTCTTGGTGGACTTGAACTTACCGATTCTCTCTACAACTTTGTTAATCCGGAAATCATAGTTCCCAAGTATCTGCCTGAAAATGGAGCTCGTAAGGAATTTTTGAATTCGGACATTGCGGTCAAATGGCATCGCCCATCTTTTGAGGGCGGCACAGGAGCCGAACCCGACTCGATAAGTTTCGTGTATGACGTTGAGCTGTTTGCCGCAAAAGATTACGTTGCAAAAGATGAAATGCTCCAACGCCAACCAATCTACACCTTAAAAGGAACAAAAGAACTGTCTGACACTATTCATTGGGAGGATTTGGACGGAAAGGTTGAGAAAGGTGATTATATGATGCTTCGTGTAAAGCCCACAGCATTAAATGAAACTTCTGTGGCTTTCCTTAACGACAGCATAAACGTTGTGGATTTCGCCATGTCGGAAATCTACACCAACCGTTATTTCCAATGTGCCAATCAAGTTGAGATTTCAAATGAGAAACCCACTTCTGCCAGTGTGGCCGACCTTAAAGGAAAAAGTGTGCACATTGGTGAATATGAGCTTGTGCTTGATGGGCAGTTGGAGGCTATAGATGACCAGCCAGGACATTTCAAGGGTACTGGTCATGTGATTTGGGAACCGCTGAAGCTCACTTGGAAACTGGCTGTTAAATTCAGCGATATTGCCATAAACACCGATAATCAAGTATTCGACGGAATAGTTCAGACTTACGACGGCGGAACAAACAAAATGAAAAGCTCCGAAGTCGTGGAGAAGCTGTTCTCTGACTGGGGTATTGACAACCTCATTGGTGACTCAGGCATTCCGTATGCAGATAAATTGCAAGGTAACGCCAACGATAAGATAAAAGGTATTGCCGAACAATTACCCATAGACCAGTACTATCAAGATTACCTTGATGGCAAGGCTCGCGTGATGGGATTGCTCGATGGTAATGTGGAAAACGTGACATTCCCACTGGAAATTCCAGAGAGTATCAACCCCACACCGGTAAATCTCACGATTTCCACAATGAAATTTGCACCCACCTACGCCACTATGGATTTGTTCGGCACATTCGTAGTGCCCGAAACCAAAGCCACAAAGGGACAAATTCTCGTGTTTGGCGCACCAAGAATGTGCATCAGTCCGCAGACTCTCATTCCAGAAGGCGGCACGGTTGCGCTTCTCAAAGATTTTGAAGTGGTTGACCCAAAGACCGATTTCAAGTGTAAGTTCCTTGCGCCAAAAGATGTAATAGAACCGGAAGATGGTTGTTTTGTGTCATGGAGTCAAAACAAGTTTGAATGGCTCAATATCGACATGGACATGACCATGCCAAGCGATCTCAAAAAAGTCGTGGCAGGCAAGCGCACCGACGAGTCACCAAAGCTCCACCTTTCCACAAAGATTCAAGAATGGGAAAATTTTATAGCAGAAGGCAGCCTCGATTCGTTTGAGCATGTTGACCTGCCTGGATATGTCTTTACTGGGGAAACTGCCATTGTGGACCTTGCTGCAAACAGCAACCATAAAGACATGGGGGCTTTCCCAGACGGATATAAACTGGAAAATTCAGGTCTGTCTAAAGGCACCGAAAATGAGTGGACTGGACTTTATTTCAAAGAGCTATCCATGGCCTTTCCATCATCAATCAAGGTGGGCAATGGCAAAGAACCCATGAAGGTGGCCGTCAAAGACCTTTTCATTGATAAGTCAGGCCTTACCCTCGACTGTGGCATCGTAAATGCCATCAACTACCGTACCGGTGACAATGCCACCATAGGAGGATTCAAGTTCAGTCTTGATGAAATAATGGTTTCCATCGTTCAAAACGATTTCAAAAAATTCGGGTTCAATGGTAAATTTGAGATTCCGCTGTTTAAAGGCGAAGTTGACTATGCCTGCAACATATATAATCAGACCTTTACAAAGAAAGGTGGCGGTCATGGATTTGCATACGTTTTCACTACATCGCAAATTGAAGACCTGAATTTCGACTTCATGCTTGGAGACCTATCACTCGATAAAGATTTGACATATTTGCTCGTAGAGGCTATCGAAAATGAAAAGGGAGAAACCGACACCAATGTTGAGTTGCTCGTGGGTGGCTCCGTTGAAATTGCCGGGACAAAAACCGTTAATAAAACGTTGGCAAAATTACCATTCAAGCTTCAACTGCCAGGAATAAGATTTTGCAAAATGCGCATAGCCAACAACGACGGCTTTGAGTCGGTCTATGAACACGACCGTCAAGTGCGGGCTGCCGAGGCCACCGAAACCATGATTGCCGAGGTGAATAACAGCAATGCCATAGGGGCAGGTTGGTTCAACGAAGCTTCAAAGATTGATTTTGGTGAGGACTCTGGCATTTATTTGAATTTTGGCCAATGGGGTTGCGCCTCTCCGCAAAAGAAGATTGGCCCATTTGAATTCTCTCTGAAAAATTGGGGATTTGCCTTGCAACGCGAAGGCTCAAAACCTTACATTGGCATTACCCTTGGCGGCGACATCACGTTCTGTGATGACCTTAAAATCGGAGCTTATACGGAAATTGAAATCCAATCATGGGTCAACAACATGACCGATTTATCAAACATTTCACTCAATTACAAGGGCGTACAGTTCCGTGAAGCGTCATTCGACATAGAAACGGCCATATTTGCCTTCAAGGGCACTCTGAAATGTGCCGACGACCCGACCAAGGACACTGGTTATGCCGGTCAAATTGCCGCCAGCGTCAAGGGAGGAATCTTTGAGGTTGACATCAATGGTGGATATTATGACCATAAAGAGGACAATAATAATTTCAGTTGGGGTTTCTTCGACATTATGGCAGGTGGTAAGTGTGGCATACCTCTTGGAGCAATATCTATGAATGATATTCACGGCGGATTTTACTTCAACTGCGCTTATAATCCTAAAGACAAACTGCGCCCCAAGCCCAAAAAGGGAGTGATAGGCATTATTGCCGGAATGGGCATTAGCACAGCCGACCAAGTCACACTGAAAGGCGACTTAGACCTCACTGTGGTTTACGACCGTAAAGTGCACAACCTTAGCACTTTCATCTTCAAAGGTGGCGTGAAGTGCGTTGGCGGCATGATTGACAGCCGTGTCAACATGGTTTATGAGGATAATCCGCAAGAACAATATTTCCAACTTGACATCACGGTAGATGCTTCTTTGGACGGGGGCATAAATGATTTGCTGACCGAGCTTAATTCCGAACTCGAACAGGCTGGTAGCGATTTGGGCAACTATGCTGGTAGTTTTGCCAATGCCGTTAGCGACAATAACGACAGTAAAACTGGCAGTTATGACAAAACCATGAAGAAATATGATGAGAAAAAGAGCAAAGACAAGGACAAAACCGACGACGGCATTAAGGCAAAGGGACCAGGAGCCACAGTCAGCCTTGACTTCCGCGTTGGTCACAAGAAACAAGGCAATGACCAGTCAACAAAATGGCACGTTTATCTCGGTGAGCCGGAATGGGACAAACGCTGCTCGTTTGTGCTCGTGGATTTCAAGTCTAAAATTGTTACCGTAAGCGTCGGTGCCAATGCTTATATCTGTCTTGGCAACGAACTGCCCAACAATGGAGAACTTCCGGAAATTCCGGCAAAAGTCAGGAATTTCTTGAACGGTTCAAGCAAAGGTAGTGTGGCAAACGACGACATAAGTGCTGCAAACAATGCCAGAGAAAGAGCCAAGAAGCGTTATATCGCCATGGGTGAAACCACCGGCGGTGTGATGATGGGTGCATCTGTGTGGGGCTATGTGAATGTTGACCTCGGCCTGTTTTATGGCGACATGGGGGCAACGGCCGGATTTGATATTTCACTTCGTCATCTTCAAGACAACGCCAGATGTGTCAACCTCAAGGGTGGCAGACCCGGTCGTAACAACTGGTATGGCGAGGGGCAGCTTTATGCCTACCTCTATGCCAAGTTCGGATTCAGAGTTTATCTTGGTTTCTTCAAGAAAAAAATCGATTTGCTTGATTGCGGCATTGGCGGTGTGTTAAGAGCCGGATTGCCAAATCCTAACTATTTCACCGGCAAGGCGCGTGTGAAAGTGCGCCTGCTTGACGGTCTTATAGACATAGACAAGAGGTTTATGTTTGAGTGCGGCAATGTGTGCGAGATGTTCTATGGCAATGCCCTTGACGATTATCAACTTTTTGAAGATTGCAATATCGGTTCAAGCAATTGGGAAGAAGCTGTGGATAATCCTCTTGATTGGGAAATCCAGAGCCGACCGGTGGTGACAACTCAGGCCGACCTAAACCGACCGATTGCTGTGGCTGACCCTACAGAACTTGAACGCTTAAGAAATTCAAGCATGGCCGACAACGAGGACGACGAGACACTTGAACGCTTTGCCAGCCGCAAATTCAAATTTGAAATCATACCCGACTCAGTGCCTGTGCTTACCGAATATAGAAGCCTTTCTGATGCACAAGCCGACAGGAGTGGCAATAACCGTGAAGTGGAATACCTTGTCAACAACAATAAAGTCACTCTGAATCTTACAGTGCTGAATCCTAATTGCTTCTACCGCTTACGCGTAAAAGGGCGTGCTATGGAGTACATAAAAGAAAAGTGGCAACACCCAGAAGTGTTTGACACGATTGACAACAAGTGGAAACATCTGCCTTGGAGCCAAACAAAAGATTTCTTCTTTGTGACCAACAATAAGCAAAAGACATTAGCCGATGACGAAGAACTTCAGCCACATGTGGCTCTTGCCTACCCCAATAACTGGGAGAACTTCAAAGAAGCAAGCATTCAGGGTGGCGACCGTCTGATTTCCGCCATGCCTATTGACCTGAAGTATCCGACCATTTCATTAAGACACAAGATGAAAGGCAGGTCCTATATTAAAGGCAACCTCAAATGGTATGTTTATCAGAAAAATAAAGTCATAGCCACTGCTCCTAACAAATGGATTGAGAATGACTCAATTTCAATAATGACACCAGCGGGAGGATTGCCGAAATTTAACGGAGCAGCCCAAATAATTCTGCGATATGAATGGGTGGAGCAAAAGCTTAGCGAGGCCACTTGGATTAAAGTTAATTCATACGAAGTGTATGGCAACTCACGCGAAGGAATTCTGGCTTCTGAAAGAGCTAACTTAAAGGCCAAATTAAAGAGCGGAGGTGCAATAGGCAGCAACACGTCATCAAGCGGTAGCGGCTCCAACACAAATTCTTCTCGTAGAGGTTTGCCAAGCAATCCTCTTACTTCTGGTGGTGGCTCTCTCACTATTGGCAACTCATCTTCGGCTGGGAGCAATTCATCGGCTGGCAATCTCACACTTAAAAACACGCCGAGCCCAACCGCCCCTACCACACCACACAAGCATGCCACATCAGATAAGTCAGACCCATTAAGCTCTTATCGAATTGAGGTGGCAAAAGTTGACTATTTCAATATGTCTGACGATGCGAATGAGGACTCTTATGGGTTTTATAGCAATAGCGGCAAGCAAGTTGATACCATCTCTAATTCGGCTGGCCGTTATAGAGTCATCATCTACAAAAAAGACCAGGGAATGGTTGATGTTCACAGGTCTAAAGACTTGTACTCAATGCGCGTGACAGCATTCGACGACATGAAGGCCGACGACCTGTTTGAATCGCCAAAAACCTACATGAAGCCATTCATGGGCACACGTCTAAACAGCCTGTCATTGATGTCAATCGGTGAGTATTTGGAGCAGAATCCATGGTCTGACGATGACCTCATAGGCACAGAGTGGCCCTCAGGCAAATTCGCTTCAATAAATACTAACGGCTTCAGGTACTATCGTGTTGCAGCCGACCCATTCATGTATATAAGCTACTTGAGTAATCTGTTTTTCATAGGCGGCCCAAAATATGTTTCAGCTTCAAGTAATTTTGACTTCAGTGTGCAATCGCCTGAGTCTATGTATATGCAGACGCCTTATGGCACATGGAACTTTGGCTTGCTTGGTGGAAAGGACTCAAAAAACAATGTGTCTTCCGGATACTCTTCTGTTAGAGATGCCGTAGTTATGAACCGAAAGAGAATTTACAACACATTCGGCACTTTATGGCCTCTCTACACCACAAATTCGGAGTATTATAATAACATTTTGGGCGAAAACACAGCCGGACTTATCAGAGGAATTCCTTTGACAGAGAGAGCTTATGCCGAATTGTTCAATGACCTCTACAGCGCTTGCGGAAGGGTATCTGACGCAATTCCGAACTATACAAACAATGTCATGTCAAAAGCAGACATGAGGCAGTGGATATCTGTTAGAAAAGGTAAGATATTCAGTTATGGCGGAAAATACGGGCATATTTCTTTGCAGCTTCCTGCGTATCAATTCGCCCTTATCTACAATGCAGCCTCCTTTGGTGGCCTGAAACCAAACAAGACTTTTGAAGTGCCTAATTCTGCCCTACACCGCAGAATAATGAACAACCCGAAGGTTGGACCAATAACGCCGTCGTCATCTGCGCGAGACAGGCTGCAGTCAACCATGGGAAGAAAGCTCTATTACTCTTCCATGGATAATGTGAGCTATGTGAATGAAAAGGATTATAAGAAGAACTGGGAGCATGTTGATTTCAAGGCCGACAAAATAGCCGATTACAACAAAATGGAATTCAAGTTCACACGCTATCGAGTGAACGCATGGAATTTCAATAAGTTGCAATGGACTGTTTTCAACAGCAAAGCCGACAAAGAGATTAGCGAGCCATATAATTTCTTCTACAAAACATATAACAGGACTTATGCCGAACTGCTGCAGAAGCTCAATTCTCCAAGTAAGAGTCAAAACAGCAGCCAAAGCATTGAAAGAATAAATCAAAATAAGAGAACAACGCCTAAGCGCACAACTATCAATTAACGTTCAACCAAATCAAAAAATGACAAGGAATACAAAACAACATTCGCGCTCTATCATGTGGGTTGCTGCAGCAATATTAGCAGCCCCACTGGTTTTCGGAATGACACAATCGCATAATTCGGTAACACAAATCGCTACTGAAGTCGAGGATTCGGTCGTGAACGACTCCGACTATCGCCAGCAGCTGCCTGGCACACACCCTCTCGGCACACTGAAAGCAGACACCTCATTTCGTCAGGAAGACTTATACGTTTATATCAAGGCAATAGGTCGAGCCTATGGCGACAGCATAGTCATTCGCTGGGCCATACCATCATACCCCGAATGGGCATACTTGAACACTCATGGCTATGATATTTACCGGGTGAACGATGACGCCCCAGGGTTCACTCTCGACACCCTTGCAACTCGACTGAAGCCAATTTCCCTTGAGAAATTCAAGAAATGTTATCCCGACACCACCGACTCGCTTGCATATATGGCTATGGGGGCGATATATGGTTCTGGAGACATGACTCCAGAAATGACCAATTATGAGCCAGGCACAATAGGAGCATTTACCGAGATGGAACAAGACCAAAAGACACGCCTTATGGCGGCATATCTTGCCGCCGAATGGCGTCAAGACCTTGCACAGGCTATGGGTTTGAGATTTGTTGACCATACGCCCAAGAAAGGGGCTAAATATTCTTATTTCGTGGTTCCTTCTGTGACAGACACTACCGGGCATTTATTCATAATGCCAGCTCAAGTGGAGCATATAAAAAATGAAAAATACAAACCACAACCTTATGACATACAGATTACCGACTCTGTGATTGGTCACGGAAGCGTGGAACTTTCGTGGAACGACACCATTAATGGCACATTTGAAATCTACACACGCCCCACAGGCACCTCTGAATGGAAAAAAGTTAATGGACAACCCTATGCACCGCCACTTAATTCAGAAATCAAAGGAGATAATGTTATCTTTGAGCACACACATGGCCAGACTGGCGACTTTGATTATGCTATTCAAGCGCATGACGCGTTCGGCGATCTCACGCCCATGAGCCGCCCGATAACTGTTCACTTCCCAGACATGCAACCGCCACGCGGCCCGGAAATAACACGAATTGTAATAGACCGTCCAGGCGAACATTTGTGGGATAACGTTTATGCAACTATTTATTTTCACAAAGACACGATTGAAGATGATTTCGTGCGCTATATCCCAATGTATCACAACGACCGCGACTCGCTGAAACAGTGGCGTCTGCTGTCTGACCAGTATATATCCCCCACCGACACCATGGTGCGCATAGATGTGTCAAACATATCCACAGGCATGGTAACTATGGCAGCGGTAGATACTGCAGAAAACATTGGATATTCCTTTCCTCGGCTTTTGCGAATCAGAGATGCCAAGCCTCCTGTTGCGCCCGCTAATCTCAAAGCCTTCCCTGCTCTCGACGGCAGCATTGCAATAATGTGGGACATGCCCGACTCTCTTGATGTGCATTACTACGATGTGCTTTATGCCAATGCCCGTGACCATGTGTTTAATCTTGCAAATCACAAGCATGTTATGCCCAAATCATTCACAGATACAGTAGCCACTGATGCCAATGAACGTTATATCTATTATACTGTTCGTGCAGTGGACTGGGCTGGCAACGAGGGAGCTTGTTCCGACACAATAGCCGTGCTTCGTCCAAATGCAACTCCCCCATCAAAGGCTCACCTTGATTCTGCATGGATAGACAACAAGATGATTCACACGCGGTGGGTTGGTGGTGGTGACGAAATAATTTCGCACTACAATGTGTATAGGCGAAAGGAAGGTGCTCGTGATTGGCAGTTGCTCAAAACTTTCAATGGCGACTCCGTAAAGGCCAATTGCTATTTCATGCAGGTTGATGATGCCCCCGACGGCCCAGTTAACCAGCGGTATGAATACACGGTAGAAACAATCAGCCTATGGGACATAAGTTCCGGTCAAACACCTGTGTTTTCTGCGAAACTCAACTATGACAAAGTTGTGAATGTGGCACTTAAACTTTTGGGCGACTATAACGAAAATAATAAGAGTGTGAAACTCGTGTGGGAAATGCAAAATATCCCTGTCAATGCACCATATTATTTCTGTCTATATCGCAAACGCACTGGTGAAAAATCGTTCCGATATATGACTGACATTCCCAGGGAGAAACGATATTACTTCGACCCAAGTCTTGCGCCTGGCGAAACGGCAGAATATTACGTAAGCATCAGATTTGATGATGGTCGCCAGTCGCTCAAATCAAATTTCAAGAGTGTTTCAGCACCAATATCAAACAAAACTAATTGAATATGAGGCATATCTTTTGGTTGATACTAATCGGCTTGTCGCTGACTTCTTGTGGTGATTTTTTCCAGTTCCAAAATGAGCTAGAGGATTGGACAGGTGTCAAAATCAAGATTCTAAATGACTCGTCGTATGTGATGGTTGGTGACTCTATGCCACTGGCCGTCAGCTTCACGCCCGACTCCATAAGCGATGGTGCAATCTATTGGTTGCTTGGCGACAACAGCTTAGCACAGCTTCATGCCGACACATTGCTTGCCGTGCAGCCGGGGCTGCTTGAATTGACAGCAATAGGTGGCGGCGGGCGTCTTTCTGACAAATGCAAAGTGAATATCATTGAGAGGTGGGGCGCGGGAGATTTCAACCGAATGCACCCTTCTGACATGGTTATTTATGCTGACATTAAAGTGAATGGCAAACCTTGGGACGACTCTACCATGATGGTCGGTGCTTTTGTTGGCGGTGAGCTCACCGGCATGGCCGTCAAGCGCGAAGCCTTCGGCATTAGCTATGCCGAACTGCGCATTTGGGCTCCCTCTAACCAAGGACAAGGACGCATTGACCTACGATGCTATGACAGTCTTAATTTTCGGCTCTACATTCTTCGTGACGACATCGAATATAACGCTTACCAAACGCTCGGCACACTTTCAAACCTATATAACATAAATTTCACACAATGAGAAAAACTAAATACATATCGCTGCTTCTTGGATTGATGCTTGCCGCCGCAAGCTGCACATTGTCATTTGACGAGCCGCCAGCTTCCGATGCTGTAGAGAAGCCAAATGGTGACGGTTTCACCTCTCCTCGAACAGAGCAAACCGAATTCGGAAATGTAACCTACCAGTTTGAAAATGGCGTGCGTGTGATTGATGAGCAATACGTTCCATATATCGTGTATTGCCACAATGACACAGCCATGCATCACACAGAAATACTTTTCACCAAGAACATTCCAAGTAATCTTCTGCCACAACGTGGTGAACACATTGCCACAACCATGTCTGAACTTTTCCAATCAACGCTTTGTGACGAAGTGGACTATGTGAAAGAGTCCCAAGGTGGGTATCTATTGACCTCTCACCCTGTTTCCATAAAGAATGTTTTCAAAGAGTTTGATTTCTCGATAGATGCAAGCATTGCTGGTGATTACGAAGATGAAAACAAGAATAAAGATGTCGAGCCAGTCCAGTCACACTCTGGTAGTGATAAACCTCGGTTAAAGGGTGTTCACCTTGTCGGCAGACACAAGCCGAGGTCGGCAATGGCTCGGGCTTCCGATGAAAATTCGTCATCAGAGACACTATTCTCTTTTTTGATTAGAAATGGTGAAGAAAAAGAATTCAAAGAATTTGAATTGGACCCTCAAAAGCATAAATGGAAAAACAATCTTTTTAAAGACCAATCCGGATTGCTTTCTGTGCTTTTACCATCAATTCGCGAGGGATATTCCAGCAAGTCATTTTGCTCTGTTGTTGGTATTGAGAGCCACCAGAATATCAAACTTGACTTCAGCCTTAAAAAAGGCTTTGACCTTGAGTTGAGCAACGATTTGGTGCAGCATTATGCTTTTTGCGGAAGAAACACAGAAGGCTGGTTTGCATTTCCTTTTTCAGGCAGCACAGGAATGACTGTGCCTAAGGACGGTATTCTACACGAAAACCGATGGGTGACACTTGACTATGAATTTCCAATGCCTATCCTGCCAACCGTAGGTATAGATGTCAAAGTGGCCAAGTTGTGCCTCGACTTCAATTTCGCTGTTGCCTATGATGAAGCGTGGAGACTGCAAAGTGAAAAAATCTTCAAATATGAGTATGAGAATAAATCGCAATTATACTCTTGGGCAATGCAAACCCATGAGGACTACCAAACCGATGTCCGCCGCAAAAAAGACGGAATTGCCAAAGATGTTGATTTCACAAAAAACCAGGGAACTGGAATTTTCCAATATGGCTCTCGCTTGTACATGCACATTGATTTGGGCATAACATTGGGAGGTGGCACTATTGACATATCTCCACTAAGAATTAACCTCGATGTGTCTGGAACGCACAAAATGGACAATGACCATGGCAGCTCAAAGCCTTCCACAATCACTCGTCCAAACCCTAACAACCCTTCTGCCCCTATCCAATACTTTGCTACTGACAAGAGCTATGAAGAATGGAAAACCACTTTGGGAACCAGTGTATCAACTGATATGAAAGTCGGCTCAATTGGTGGTGATATAGCAGAATGGGTAGGCGAATATTATGATTGGTTTCTGCATGCCGTGGCGTCTATGAAATGGGCTGAAGGTTCCTCAACGCTGTGGCGCGTAACAAATAGCGCGTTACCACAAATGACACAGACGGTTATATACAACCAGACTAAAAGCACGCCATCGACCAGATATTACACTGCCAAAATAACGATTCCTACGCCAGACCAATGTCTTTGGTTTGGCAAGAAAGACAATTGGTTGAGTAATTATGGGGAACTTCAAATGCTGATTTACGATGAAAACTTCAAATTCATCAAATCAGCCAATGTAACCGACGAGCAATATGCAAGCAGCGCATCTTATCCATATCTGTCCAATGGGCATGAATATGAATTCAATTTCGTGATTGACAATGACGAAATGCCTAACAGCAGATATTTTTATGCCATTCCAGTGTATAAGTGTGGCACATGGCGAAACATAAATACTACCAAACCTATTTTCAGTCCGTCGCAAAACGTGTTTGCAAAACCAGCCAAATACACTAACAGGGCGAATTGGGGACAAATTAACAGCATAAAAACTCTTTGGGTGGAAAATGATGACAAATATTGCAAGTCCGGTTATTGTCTCGACGGCGTTGCCGTTGATGCAGATTGCTTTTTTCAAGCGTCGTCCCCATCAAATGTGCACATTAACGTTGAATTTTTCGACTCCTTTGGGCGACGGCTCATGGCAAAGGATTTTGAATATTCAACCGGTAAAAACAAAGGAGGAAAAATCAAAGCTATATACTTGATTAATCATCGCATTGAAACCATCGTCAATAAGGCTAAATTGACGTTATGGTATGAAAATCCATACCAGCAGTCGTCTATTGACCCTACTGCAAAGAAAGTCACTCTTGACGAGAAAGATATAATTTATGACAACGACACGGAATCTTGGCCGGTATTTGATTATGCCAACCCTACCCCATGGACCTCACAAGGTTATCGCATAGGCTCTTAAATGAAATATTCACCAAAAACAAAATAATGTTATGATTAGAAAAATTTTTATGCTCGTGGCCATATTGAGCGCATCGTTGTATGTGCCATCACAAGCCAATGCCCAGTTCAGTCTCGGCAAAGTGAAAGACAAAGTAAAGAAAGAGATTAAAAAGAATGTGAACCAATCTGCAAAGCAAGCGAAAGAGCAAGCTCAAGATGCAGTCTCAACCCAGACAAGCGGCACAATCGCTGCAACAACCGACGACGACGGATTCAACCCCTACAAAACCTACACTCCGAGTGCAGAAGCCAAGGCTGCCGACCGTTTTGCCACTGACGAAACTATTAAACCAGGCTTCACCAAGTCTGTTGGGCAGATACACGCCACATACGAGCACCTCGGTGCCATCTATAATGCAAACGATGGCGTCAAAGCTCCATATCAGCCTTATTATACCGACAACAATCGCGCATTTTACTTCACTGGCACTGGTGTTGACAACACCATCAATGAAACTTTCAGCAAAATGCTCATGAAGGCCATAGCTGCCGATTCACACAACATCTATTGGATTACTGACTACATCAACATTGACCCGGACAATCCGGCACTCGTGGTGCCTAAAGACGAAATGTTTTTAAATGCTCTCGCTTGCCAGTATATAGCCGACCCAAAGTCAACATTTGCCTTTGAGCTATGGCTTAAAGCAGATGTGTATAAAAAAGAATTCTCCATGCAATGCAAACTTGGCCTTGAAGACGAAATACGCGGAATGGTTGACAGCGAACACATGCTTCCGGCCAAGTATAGTGATTGGTGCAGGGAGCGTGAATGGGCAGTGCTAAACCAGGTTGCCCAATATATTCCCTATACAGAACTTGCAAAAATTGCCAACAAATATAACAAACTATTCAAAGACGCAACCGACCCAACACAAAAGCTAATGCACTTTCTTGTCATGCGCCGATTAACAAGCACGTACATGCCTTCGGTCGATGGGTATAGCCGCAACGAAGACACATTCAGACTCATATCAGCCACCATAGACAACACCGACGCTGGCCTGCTATATATGAACGCAGCTGGCGCAAATACCGCCCCAGTTTCAGAACCCAAGGGTGTGGCTGTGAGCGCTGACATAAAGAAACTCGCCGAATCTGTGGTCGGCAAGTTTGTTTCGCCTGGTGCCAAAGTGGAAAAAATAATATATTTTGAATCGAAGTGGCACACACTCAAAAATCCCAAATGGCCTTACAATGTCATAGCCTACTCGCTGCCATGTGCCATTGTTACAGTGGAAAACGGCAAACGCTATTTGCAACAAGCCAATCTCACCAAAGACGCTAAAAGTTCAAATGCCTTTATGCAAGCTGGCTCCGATGCCATGAAACGCCCTCTGAAATAGAACTTTTCACATAAGCCTATAATGCAACAAAGGTGGGTCACCCCACCTTTGTCTTTTTCCCATCTCTTTACGACAATCCTATGTCACTCTGCTTATTAGCCAGAAATGTTTGCTCAGAACTCGTAGTCGCAGCAAGCTCTCGACTCTTTGTGACCGGCAAGCAAAGCCGCAGCTGCAAGGTGAGCCGAATGGTTGGCATACTTTGCCACATCGGCCATCGTTGGAACAATAGCAGTGAGAACCAAATCACAGTCCTCATTCGGATTTTCATTTATACCAACTTCCATGTCCTGCAAAACATCTATTTTCTCAGGAAGTTGCAGTAATGCCTCTTTGAACTTGTTTGCCACTTGCTGCCGCTCCTCGGCGGTGCCAGCGAGCTTAAACATCACAATATGTTTAACCATAGCTTATTTATTATAAAGTTTTTCTTTAAGTTCCTTAATGCGGTCGTCGGTGATGTAGTCATCATAATCCATCATCTTGTCAATGATGCCGTTTGGTGTCAACTCTATTTCTCGATTGCACACGGTTTGTATGAACTCATGGTCATGCGAAGCCATGAGAATATTACCCTTAAAGGCTTTAAGAGTGTTGTTGAATGCCTGTATCGACTCCAAGTCAAGGTGGTTGGTTGGCGTGTCGAGCATAAGAACATTGGCATTTGTCATCATCATCTTTGCAATCATGCAGCGTCTCTTTTCACCACCACTCAGCACCGAGGCTTTTTTCAGCACTTCCTCTCCACTAAACAGCATCTTGCCAAGGAATCCTTTTATGTAAATTTCACTTGTGTCATTGCTGAACTGGCTTAACCAGTCAACCAAATTTTCATCGCCTGTGAAATATTTGTCACTGTCAAGTGGCAGATAAGATGTGGTTATTGTTTGCCCCCACTCAAAGTGGCCTGTGTCTGGCTTGCGGTTTCCGTTAAGAATTTCAAACAAAGCAGTCATGGCACGCGGGTCAGAGCTCAAGAAAACAATCTTGTCGTTTTTTTCAACATTGAAATCCAAATCTTTAAACAGCATCTCACCGTCAATGCTGGCACTGAGGTTTCTCACCTCAAGAATTTTGTTGCCCGGCTCGCGTTCTGGAGTGAATATGATGCCCGGATATTTACGCGACGACGGCTGTATCTCCTCAACGTTGAGTTTTTCAAGCATCTTCTTTCGGCTCGTGGTTTGCTTTGATTTTGCCACATTGGCGCTAAAGCGTCTGATAAACTCCTGCAACTCTTTGCGCTTTTCCTCATTCTTTTTGTTTTGTTGTTGCATCTGCCTCAAAGCAAGCTGACTCGACTGATACCAGAAGCTATAGTTTCCGGAGAATAGGGTGATTTTATTATAGTCGATGTCGAGCGTGTGCGTGCATATTGAGTCAAGAAAGTGCCTGTCATGCGACACAACCAGCACTGTGTTCTCAAAGTTTGACAAATAATTTTCAAGCCAAGTCACAGTGTCAAGGTCCAAGTCGTTGGTCGGCTCATCAAGGAGCAGATTGTCAGGATTACCAAACAAAGCTCTTGCAAGGAGCACTCGCACCTTCGTCTTTGCCGGCATATCTTTCATGAGTGTGTGATGTGAGGCTTCAGCCACGCCCAGACCGCTAAGAAGTGAGGCGGCATCGCTTTCTGCATTCCAGCCATTGAGCTCGTTAAACTTCTCCTCAAGTTCGCTTGCCCTTATGCCGTCGGCTTCTGAGAAATCCTCCTTCATATATAGGGCATCTTTTTCTTTCATTATACTCCAGAGCAGTTCGTGACCCGAAAGCACTGTGTCGAGCACCGTATAGTCATCGTAGGCAAAGTGGTCCTGACTCAAAACCGACATGCGTTCTCCAGGACCTTGCGCCACAGTGCCGTGTGTTGGTGTCAGCTGGCCGCTAAGTATTTTCATAAACGTACTCTTTCCTGCACCATTTGCACCTATTATGCCATAGCAGTTGCCATGGGTAAACTTCATATTGACTTCTTGAAAGAGAACCCTTTTGCCAAACTGCATTCCTAAATTAGTCGTAGTAATCATTTCGTCTAAATGTTTTTCTTAAATTTAGTGCAAAGTTACTCATAATATCAGCCAACATAAAATTAATTGGCTCAAACCTGCGCTTTAACTTCTTTATAATATGGAGAAAACTGACAATGAAGAAAGGCGTGGCAACCACACCACCAAAGAAAAACCAAGAAAAATCAACTATTTTTTCAGTCAAAAGTGCTGAACCTAAAAATTATTTTGTACTTTTGTCGCATAAGAACAAAGAACATAATAAAAAGCGTGGATTTCATTGTCAAATCAAGGTTCAAGAAGCGTTGCTGTTTGTCACATTCCGCTTCATATATTGAGACAAAGAAATTACGCCCTTTTTTAAATTAGAAAAAATATGGAAATCACTGCCTATGCGTGGTGATTTTCTTATTTATATAATATTTAATTATTAAAAAATTATGTCAAACCTGAGATTTAAAGAAGTTGAAGAAGCATTCAACCACGAGCCTCTCGACGTAACTATTCCAAAGGCACGTCCTTCGGACTACTACGCCAAGTATGTTTTTAATCGCAAAAAAATGTACGAATATCTCCCTCGTGACACCTACCAAGCGTTGATTGAAGCCATTGACAACAAAACGGCTCTCGACCGCAACGTAGCCGATGACGTGGCTGCCGGCATGAAGCGCTGGGCTATGGACAATGGGGCAACCCATTACACCCATTGGTTTCACCCTTTGACCGACGGAACTGCAGAAAAGCATGACTCTTTTATAGAGCATGACGGCAAAGGTGGTGTTGTGGAGGAATTTAGCGGCAAACTGCTCGTCCAACAAGAGCCAGATGCTTCCAGTTTCCCTAATGGCGGAATCAGAAACACCTTTGAAGCTCGAGGTTACTCTGCGTGGGATATTTCATCACCAGCATTCATACACAATAACACTCTCTGCATTCCCACCATCTTTATCTCTTATTCAGGCGAATCTCTTGATTACAAGACTCCGCTTCTTAGGGCACTCAACAGTGTTGACCATGCCGGAACAGCCGTGGCACAATTCTTCGACCCCAAAGTGAAACACGTGGTTTCATACCTTGGCTGGGAACAGGAGTATTTCCTCGTTGACGAAGCCCTGTTTGCAATTCGCCCCGACTTGGTGATGACTGGACGAACACTTATGGGTCATGAGAGTGCCAAGAACCAGCAACTCGAAGACCACTACTTTGGTGCCATACCTATGAGAGTAGAGCAATTCATGCTCGACTTGGAAATCGAGTGCCACAAGCTCGGCATTCCGGCCAAGACTCGCCACAACGAGGTTGCGCCGAACCAGTTTGAGTTGGCACCAGTGTATGAGGAAACCAACTTGTCAAACGACCACAATCTGCTGCTCATGAAGATTATGGCCGAGGTGGCACGCAAACATCACTTCAGAGTGCTGATGCACGAAAAGCCATTTGCCGGCATCAACGGCTCTGGCAAGCACTGTAACTGGAGCTTGGGCACTAACACTGGCATACAGCTGTTCAAACCTGGCAAAAACGCAAAAGAAAACTTGCAATTCATCACATTCATTGTCAATGTGATGGCTGCAGTATATAAGTTCAACGGCTTGATTAAAGCCTCTATTTCTTCGGCAACCAACGCCCACCGTCTGGGTGCAAACGAGGCACCGCCAGCCATCATCTCCATGTTCCTTGGCACACAGTTAAGCCAAATTCTTGACCATATTGCCAACGATGATGAAGACGACAGCATCAAGTTCTCAAACAAGGAGGAAGTCAACCTCAAGATTTCTCAAATTCCAGATATTCTGATTGACAACACCGACCGTAACAGGACATCACCTTTTGCCTTTACAGGCAACCGTTTTGAATTCCGTGCCGTAGGTTCGTCAGCCAACTGCGCATCGGCTATGATTGCGATTAACTCCGCCGTTGCCAATCAGCTCAAAGAATTCAAGAGCAAAGTTGATGCCCGCCTCAGCAAGGGCGAAGAGCTGGAACAGGCTTTGCTGAGCGAAATCAAGGAACTCATCAAATATTCTGCCCCAATCCACTTCGACGGCAACGGTTACAGCGAAGAATGGAAAGCTGAGGCCAAAGAAAGAGGTCTTGACTGCGAAACTTCAGTGCCACGCATCTACGATGCCTATCTCTCTGACGACGCAGTGGAAATGTTCAAGAACACTGGTGTGTTCAATGAAGTGGAACTTAAGGCCAGAAATGAGGTTAAATGGGAGACCTACACAAAGAAGGTGCAAATTGAAGCCCGCGTGTTTGGCGACTTGGCCATAAACCACATTATCCCTGTAACCACTCGCTACCAGTCGGTTCTTCTCGACAATGTTTATAAAATCAAGAGCCTTTTCCCTAAAGACAAAGGCGAAAAGATTGCTGCCGAAGACATGGCAAACATTGAGAAGATGGCCGAACACATGCAGTTCATCAAAGACAAGGTGCGCGAAATGGTAAATGCACGCAAAGTTGCCAACAAAATTAGCGACCAACGCTCCAAGGCAGTTGCCTATCACGACACCGTGATACCTTTGCTCGAGGAAATCAGATACCACATCGACAAACTTGAGCTTATGGTAGATGACGAGATGTGGCCTTTGCCAAAATACAGAGAGTTATTATTCATCAGATAATAAAATTCAAACTTTTAACAAAAGAGGTCTATTTTCACATAACAGGCCTCTTTTTTGCTCTTTTTCATAACTATCAATTCACCAAAAATGGAACAGCTCAAGCATGAATGCGGCATTGCAATGATAAGATTGCTAAAACCGCTTGAATTCTATAAAAAGAAATACGGCACATACCTCTATGGGCTTAACAAGCTCTATCTGCTCATGGAAAAACAGCACAACCGCGGCCAGGAAGGTGCCGGTTTGGGGTGTGTGTATCTTGACGCCAAACCAGGAGAAGAATATATATTCAGAGAAAGAGGACTTGGTTCTGGTGCAATCGCTGAGATTTTTGACAACGTTAAAAGCCAAATAGCCGAAGCTCAGAAAAGCGGAGTTGAGCCCAAAGATTTGCCTTTCATTGGAGAGCTTTACATGGGACATTTGCGATATAGCACCACCGGAAAATCAGGCATAAGCTATGTACACCCGTTTTTGAGAAGAAACAACTGGCGTGCACGCACACTTTTGCTGTGCGGCAACTTTAATATGACCAACGTTGACGAAATTTTCAACGACATAATCTCGCAAGGACAACACCCACGCATTTATTCCGACACCATAATAATCCTTGAGCAGCTTGGGCAATCGCTCGACAAGCAAAACCAACTGCTCTATGACCAGTACAAAAAAGAAGGTCTCGACGGAATTGACCTCACCAGAAAAATTGAGGACAACCTCGACTTCAGAAAGATTCTTGAGAAGCCGGCAAAAACTTGGGACGGCGGCTATGCCATGTGTGGCATGACCGGAAGTGGTGACCTTTTTGTGATGCGAGACCCTAACGGCATAAGACCGGCTTTCTACTACTACGACGATGAAATTTTTGTGGCAGCATCAGAACGCCCTGTGATTCAAACTGCCATGAATGTGCCATTAGAAGCCGTCAATGAGTTGACACCTGGCGCAGCAATAATTGTCAAAAAAGACGGTACTATCAAGACAGACCAAATCTTGAAGCAACTTGACAACCAAAAATGCTCTTTTGAAAGAATTTATTTCTCTCGTGGAAGCGATGCCGACATATATAAAGAAAGGAAGAACCTCGGCGTTCTTCTTGCCGACAGGGTGCTTAAAGCCGTTGACTACGACATTGAACACACCATAGTTTCTTTCATTCCAAACACAGCCGAAACAGCTTATCTCGGATTGCTCGACGGCATGAACAACTATCTGACAAAACAAAAAGCCCAAGAAATCAAGGCCCTTGATTTCTCTGATAAAGAGTTTGACAAGAAATTAAATGACATTTTAAGCGTCAAGCTACGCACCGAGAAAATAGCAATCAAAGACATCAAGCTACGCACATTCATAACCGAGGGAAAATCGCGCAACGACATGGCAGCTCACGTCTATGATGTGACCTACGGACAAGTGCAGCCTGGCATTGACAACCTTGTGGTCATTGACGACAGCATAGTGCGAGGCACTACACTCAAGCAATCAATCATCAGAATTCTTGACAGGCTAAAGCCAAAGAAGATTGTCGTGGTGTCGTCGTCGCCGCAAATTCGTTACCCCGACTACTATGGCATAGACATGTCGCGCATGGCCGAATTCTGTGCGTTCAGAGCCACAATACAGCTGCTTAAAGACCGCGGCATGCAAAGCATAATCGACGATGTGTACCACTCTTGTAAAGCACAAGAGCACTTGCCAAAGGAAGATGTCAAAAATTATGTTACTCGCATCTATGAGCCATTTACCGACGAGGAAATATCAAAGAAAATTTCTGACATGCTCACTGATGCCGACATTAATGCCAAAGTGGAAATAATATTCCAGACAATTCCAAACCTGCACAAAGCCATTCCAAATGACAAAGGTGACTGGTATTTTTCTGGCAACTACCCCACTCCTGGCGGCAATAAAATGGTCAATCAAGCCTTCATCAACTGGTATGAAGGCAGTCCGCTTAAGAGATAAAATTTATTCTCTTTCGACCAATTATTATTTCAGAGGAATCGGATTTTTGTATGTGTCATCGGGCAAATGCTCCACAAACCCCTCGTCAACTAAAAACGCAAGCATCTCCACAATCTCGTTTTTAGGAAACGACAAAGTCTTGAAGAAATCAGACAGTTTGCGAGGCTTGACCGATGACATATATAATATTCCGTCTTGCACATCTTTAGGCGTATGGTCAGACTTTTTGCGGTTTGCTATGCACAAATCGCAATGACTGCACGGCTGTTCTGACCGTTCTCCAAAATAAGCGAGTAGTTTATTCTCACGGCAACCGCTCTCGCTAAAGGCATAGTCAAGCACAGCCTCAACACGCTTTTGCATTCTTTCGTGCAAATCCTCATACGCCGTCTTTGGAATCTCCACATAACGCGGCTCCTCTCGCGACGTTGTGTAAATCAGGTATGGCGTGCGTTTCCGCGGCACATAGTGCAAAAGATGCCGATTAGTCAAATCAAGCAACGACTTGTAGATTGTCTCTTTATCCAGCCCAAACCTATATGCTATCACGTCCTCGTTAATAAACACATAATCGGCAAATAGACCAGTATAGGTGCGCAATATGGCTTGCAACACCCTATCCTCTCCGGGCACTACGTTGGCTATGCCATATAAATCATCTTTTCCGACTAATATTTTAATGCGTGATTGGGTTTCAACTTCCTCTATATATTCCACATAGCCAGCCTGCGTCAATATTTTCAAGGCATTATGTGCAGCAAGCACAGGCAGCTTGTATGTGTTGCAAAACAGATTGAAATTGAAATCATATATTTTGTTATATCCCTCGCCAAGAGCAACATTAAGAAAATTGCCGGCCAGCTCATACACGCGTTTTATGAAGGTCTTGTCTGGATATGCCTCTGCCACATGTCGATTTAATGTGGCAGAATCACGTTTTGTGGTGAGTAGCACCACATAGGAATGATTACCATCACGGCCAGCTCTGCCAGCCTCCTGATAATACTCCTCAAGCGTGTTTGGCACATCAACATGCACCACTATTCTCACGTCGGGCTTGTCAATGCCCATTCCAAAGGCATTTGTGGCAACAATTATCCTTATCTCATTATTCCGCCATTTCGTCTGTTTGTCCTCTTTCTCCTCTATCGACAATCCTGCATGATAATAGTCGGCATTGATGCCATTGCGATTCAGTTCGTCAGCAAGCAGCTTTGTGCGTTTTCGACTCCGTACATACACGATTCCAGAACCTGGCACAGAGCTTAAAATGTGTATCAACTCGCGCGGCTTATCAGCCGTGTTTCTCACCACATACGACAAGTTGCTTCGCCTGAAACTTTTTCTAAACACGTTACGGCTTCTAAAAGCCAGCTTGTCCATGATGTCATCAACCACATCTTCGGTAGCTGTTGCCGTGAGAGCGAGTACAGGGACTTTGGGGAAGATTTTCCTTATTGAGGCTATCTTCAAAAATGACGGTCTGAAATCATATCCCCATTGCGATATGCAGTGGGCTTCATCTACCACAATGAGGGCCACATTAAATTGTTTCAGTCTCTCGCAAAACGATTCCGACCCCAATCGCTCAGGCGACACATACAAGAATTTGTAGTTGCCATAAAGACATTTTTCATAGCAGCGTTTCGTCTCGGCAAAAGTCAATCCGGCATGCAGATAGGTGGCCTTTATGTTTCTACTTAACAAATTGTCCACCTGGTCTTTCATGAGCGATATGATGGGCGTAACCACAACCGCCATGCCGTCAAGCAACATGGTGGGCACTTGAAAAGTAATGGACTTACCCCCTCCTGTGGGCATAAGTCCAAGTGTATCTTTGCCTTCGAGCACACTGTTTATTATGTCTTCTTGCAGTGGCCTGAAGTTGTCGTAGCCCCAATATCGCTTCAGCACGTCATTGGGTGTCAAATTCTTGTCAGAAATCGGCATCGTCCATTGTCTTTATTCCTTTTATTAGCAACTGTATGGAATTGTTGTTTCGGTGGCGGTTTTCCTCTATCGTGTAGCAAATGTGGAATGGCTTGTGCTGTTTTATGTAGTCGAAATATTTCGACATATTAAATGCTATCCCATTCATTATCTTCTCCGATTTGCTGTCAACCAGCTCAAACTTTATGTGCTCTTGATTTTTGCCCACGAGTTTGCTGGTACCGAAGTCATACACATTTCGCGTCACAAACACAGGCTTTGGGTTTTCTGGTCCAAATGGGTTAAGCATGTGCAGATAACGCAGGAATTCGCCATTTATATCCTCAAAATTCAATTCACACTCCACATCTATCTGCGGAGTCACCTGGTCGGGGCGTATGTGCTCCTCCACATATTTTTCAAGTCGTTTTCTGAACTCTGGTATGTTGCTTTCTTTCAGTGTCAATCCCACAGCATTTGTGTGGCCTCCAAAGTTCTCAAGCAAATCTCTGGTTGATTTAATGGCGTTGTAAATGTCAAACCCTTTGACCGACCGTGAAGAACCGGTCACAAGGCCATCATTTGAGTATGTCAGCACTACCGATGGTTTGAAATACAGTTCCGACAAACGAGATGCCACAATGCCAATAATGCCTTTGTGCCAATTTTTGTTATAAATCACAATAGGCTTCTTGCTGCACAAAATCTCTTGATGATTTTCCACCACCTTGTTTGCCTGCTCGGTAATTTGGCGGTCAAGCTCCTTGCGGTCTCTGTTATATTGATCAATGGTTTTGCTGATTTCGTATGCCTCATTGGCATCTTTTGTCACCAGAAGCTCCACCGACTCCTGCCCCGACTGCATGCGTCCAGACGCGTTTATTCGCGGACCTATCTTGAAGATAATGTCACTTATGGTTATTTCTTTGTTGACAAGTCCACATGGCTTAATAATGCTTCTCAAACCCACATTTGGGTTTGAGTTGAGTCGCTTCAAGCCATAGTAAGCCAAAATGCGGTTCTCACCCACAATCGGCACTAAGTCGGCTGCTATGCTCACCACCAGCAAATCGAGCAAGCTTTCCAGGTCATACAGGTTGGTTATGCCATTGCTTTTGGCAAAACCCTGCATGAACTTAAAGCCCACTCCACACCCCGACAACTCCTTGAATGGATATGGGTCGTCTTTTAGTTTCGGGTTCAATATGGCGACAGCATCGGGAAGAATTTCATCGGGCACATGATGGTCGCAGATGATGAAATCAATTCCCTTGCTTTTGGCATAGGCTATCTCATCAACAGCCTTTATGCCGCAGTCAAGCACAATTATCAGCTTGACGCCTATGCTCTCTGCATAATCAATGCTCTGCTTCGATATGCCATATCCCTCGTCGTCGCGCGTAGGAATATAATACACCAAATTAGAGTAAAAATTCTGCAAATATCTATAAACTAAAGCTACTGCTGTGGTTCCGTCAACATCATAGTCGCCATAGACCATAACTTTTTCTTTTGCCCCCAACGCCTGATTCAAGCGATCCACAGCTTTGCCCATGTCCCGCATTAGGAATGGATCGTGCATTTGGCTTAAGGACGGATAGAAGAAGTCCTGGACTTGCTCCCAGCTCTTCAATCCCCTCAAAACCAAAAGTCGGGCTATGGAAGTGCAGTTGGGAAAATGCTTTTCCAATTGCGCTTCTACGCTTTGTTCTTCGAATGTCAGAGGTAAGTAATTCCATTTACTTATCATTTATATCATTATTTTATTGGCAATTATGAGACGGCTCGCAAGCCGCTGACACAAACCTTGCAGCCTTCACCGAAGGCAACTCACCTTATCAGGAATATGGAATTGTCCATTTCCAATGGCGAGTGAAAGAAGCAGCACGCATAAACACAAATAAGGTTAATTAACCCAACGGTTAATAACCTGTAGCCACTACTTCTCTTCATTAATACAAAATTAGTGCAATTCCTTTAAAATTCAAATAAAAGTAATTGGAAATAACGATAAAAATATACTGTTGTTTTCACGGCATTTTACCGCAACTATTCATCTATGCACAAAAGCCATGTCACCACCCATCAAGCATTGCTGATAAGCCATAACGCCAGTAGCATTTAATGGCACTATTATGTCATGCCCTGCTCCGTCTGGCATACTGACATGCTCCTTGTCAACATAGTTAAATAGCTTTACGCTCTTGCCTCCCTGCTGCATGAGCCAAGAGTCGTCTTTTTCGCGGTGAATCAACTCACACGAAGAGCTGTCCGACAAGTTGGTTATCTTATAGCCAGAGGGCGTTGACTCCACGCTGAAGTCATTGTGCTCACCATTCACCACTTTTTTCTGAGATGCCGAGTTGATTGGGTTTTTTCCAGACCAAAATTCTATGGAGTTAAGAACAAGAATATCTGATATGAAGCAAGTCTCATACACAGGCACTATCCACAAGCCAACATACACAAGTTCATTTATGAATTTGTTGCTTATCTGCCTGTTCCAAACCCTCACCTTATTGGTCAGCGCCAAGCTGCCCAAGCACGAACTCATGGTCAATGACAACGCCAAAAGCAAAGCCAATATAACTACCGAATGTTTTCTCATCAGCTAACAATTCTTGTCCTTTAAGCGCGGCTTAAACCGCTCACACCACATTGCGGACAAACGTCGAGTCTATTAATATTCAAAAACGCCAAATTCTGAAGAAATCGTGAGTCGGTTAGCATCAGCGTCCTCCACATGACCTATGACTTGCGCATCTATATTGAAGCTCTTGGCAATGTCTATCACCGATTTAGCATCTTCTGGTGCAACATAAACTTCAAGTCTATGTCCCATGTTGAACACTTTATACATTTCCTTCCAGTCTGTGCCAGATTCTTCACGAATCATCTTGAACAGAGGTGGAATTGCAAACATATTATCCTTAACAACATGTTTGTTGCTCACAAAATTCATCACCTTTGTTTGCGCTCCGCCAGTGCAGTGTATCATGCCGTCAACCTTAGCGCGCATTTCGTCAAGTAAAAGTTTAACAAAAGGTGCGTATGTACGTGTAGGCGAGAGTATAAGTTTACCGACAGTGATGTCAAGACCAGGCACTTTTTCCGTGAGTTTTTTGCTGCCGGAATACACCAAGTCTTCCGGAACTGCAGCATCATAACTTTCAGGGTATTTACTTGCCAAATATTTGCCAAGCACGTCATGGCGAGCCGATGTCAGTCCATTGCTGCCCATGCCACCATTATATGAGTCCTCATAAGTTGCTTGTCCAAAAGAAGCCAGACCCACAATCACATCACCGCCCTTAATGTTGGCGTTGTTGATTATGTGGTCGCGTCTCATTCGGCAAGTCACCGTGCTGTCCACGATTATTGTTCTGACCAAGTCGCCAACGTCTGCTGTCTCTCCGCCAGTAGAGATTATGTTCACGCCCCTATCCTTCATTTCTTCAATGAATTCTTGGGTTCCATTGATAATTGCAGCTATGACTTCACCAGGAATCAGCATCTTGTTTCGCCCTATGGTCGATGACAGCAAAATGCCGTCAGTTGCGCCCACGCAAAGCAAGTCGTCAATGTTCATGACCACCGAGTCTTGAGCAATGCCTTTCCACACGCTCATGTCGCCAGTCTCTTTCCAGTATATGTAGGCCAACGATGATTTGGTTCCGGCGCCGTCAGCGTGCATTATGTTACAATACTCCGGGTCATTGCCCAACACGTCGGGTATTATTTTGCAAAATGCCGATGGAAAAATTCCTTTATCTATGTTTTTTATTGCGTTATGGACATCTTCTTTCGATGCCGACACGCCACGAAGATCATAACGTTGGTTCGTCATATTTTACAATTTAAATCATTGATCGTACAATAAAGTATAATAACGTTGCAGGCACCACAAACAGCATGCTGTCCACACGGTCGAGCATTCCGCCGTGCCCCGGAATCAAGTGCCCGGAGTCTTTCACCCCCACTGCCCTTTTAAACATTGATTCCACAAGGTCGCCAAATGTGGCCGAAACAGCCACCACAAGGCTCAGCAACAACCATGACCATAGTTCTGGTCCACGGAAAAACTCGTTGAGCAACTCGTAGCACCAATAACCCACGAGCAAGTCAGCAACACAGCCACCCAAGAATCCCTCCCATGATTTTTTAGGGGAAAGTCTCTCAAACAGCTTATGGCGGCCTAACAGACTTCCAAACACATAAGCCCCTGTGTCATAAAGCCACACCATGACAAACACTGCCAAAAGCATGCGTGGATTGGTGATTTCCATCACCAGAAACATAAGTCCCACTGGCACTGACACATAAAACACCGACAGCAGCGACTGCTGCAATGATTTCACAGACTTCTGTATGGGATAATATAGTTGACCTATAAATCGCACAAGCAAATAGCACATAGTGGGCAAAAGCCACAAAAACGAATTGAAATCATTGTCGCAATACAAATAGAACGACCCTAAGACACAGAGTCCCCCAACGAAATCAATTGCCAAGATGCGCTTATCATCAACCTCAAGCATATTCTCCATCTCATGAATGCCAATCAATGCTACAAATGCGAATAACAGCACAAATGGAATGTTGGTATAAGGATAGAGCAACAATGTGGCAGTTATCAGTGCCACATACACAATGCCAGAAATTGTTCGTAGAACTAAATTTTTCACGATTGAACCGTTTGTGTTACAAAATTAGTTGAATTATTTAAGCTGTCAAAATAAAACGCTTTCTGCGCCAAAATTTACCACTATTTGTGATTTCTTGAAAATAAACGATTATTCCGAATAATAACAGTGCTTTGCTTACGTTAATAACATAAACGACTAACTAACTTGATTGCCTATGCAAAAAAATTCTACTCAAATCAAAAGTTCTGAAACAGAACAAATCTTTATCATTGCCAAGCCCAAAAAATCAACAGTCAATTTCCTGAAACAGTTTGCAAGAGCATATTCTTTTAACTCTTTGCTCACTCCAGGACTTGAAAATTTCATAGCAAACTGATTTTTCGTCAATAGCCTGGCCACAAAAAAACAACAAAGGACTTCGCATGTGTGAAGCCCTTTGTTTGTTTTTCCTCTTCATTAATCTGCCAAGAATCGCTCAAGTACGGTCTCTACCAAGTCGTCAACGGCGGTTTTATAGTTTGGATTTGCCGCTGTCGTTAAGCGGTTGGCTATAATCGAGCACACAGTCATTGCTTTGTGGCCCAATAGTTTTGCAAGCCCTTGAAGTGCAGCGCTTTCCATCTCGTAATTTGTAATGTGACCTCCGTCATATTCAAAAGCCTCTATTTTCTTGTTCAGTTCAGGATCGGCCAAAGCCAGACGCACTTTGCGTCCCTGTGGACCATAAAATCCGTTGGCCGATATGGTGAAGCCACGCACCATGTCGTCTTTGCCTATTTTCTCCACGAGGTCCTTGTCGGCATCTACCACGTATGGCTTTGCCCACAGCTGGTTCCACTCGACATATTTGCAGAACTGGCGTTCAAATTCCAAGTCGCACACATCATTCCTGCCGGCATAAAAGTTCAGCACTCCATCAAAGCCTATGCCCTTTGACGCAATGACCGATGTGCCCACAGGCAAAAACGGCTGCAATCCTCCAGAAGTACCAATTCTTATAACGCTGAGCGTGCGATGCTGCTCTTTCACCGTGCGAGTGGCAAAATCCACATTTGCCAAAGCGTCAAGCTCTGTCATCACAATGTCAATGTTGTCACCACCTATTCCGTGTGACAGGCACATCACCTGTTTACCATTATAAGTTCCTCCTATAGTGTGAAATTCCCTGCTCTGCACTTCAAAATCTCTAGTGTCGAAATGCGATGCTATCATACTCACCCTGCCAGGGTCACCACAAATGATGATGTTGTCGCACAACTGCTCTGGGCGCAAGTGAATATGAAAAACAGAACCATCAGAATTTATGATGAGTTCCGAGTCCGGTATATAGCCTTCATTTCTCATAATCAATGTGTTTTTATAGTTTAACTTAAAATCTTTTTGTTCAAGCAATGGCATATCTGCTGCCTGGAAGAGTATTTATCACCCCTTTGTATTCCAGTGTCATGAGCGTGCTCATAGCCTTATACACTGGCAAATTTAGCGATTCGGCCACAACATTTATGTGCACGTCGCCATTTCTCTTTATGAAATCAACCACCATAGCCTCCACATCAGACAGCTCTGGAAACAGCTCTGTTTCATGCTTTTTAGCCTGTGTGGTCTTAGAGTCCCATTGCATCTGAGTTACCAAATCGTCAGCGCACGTCAGCATGCAAGCCTGGTTGTTTTTTATCAGTTTGTTGCAGCCCGACGAGAACTCATCTGACACTCTGCCAGGCACAGCAAAGACATCTCTATTATAGCTCGACGCCAAGTTTGCCGTAATTAATGCGCCGCCAGAAATTGCCGACTCCACCACTACTGTTGCATCAGCCAAAGCCGCAATGATTCTGTTCCGTGCCACAAAATTGCCCTTATGAATAACGTCTTGCGACATGTAATCGGTAACAAGTAAGCCACCGTGCCTTATTATATTCTCAGCATCGCTGCGGTGTGGAGACGGATATATCCTGTTCAGTCCATTTGCCATAACCGCCACAGTGGGTACTTCATTTTTCAGCGATGCACGATGTGCGCTTATGTCTATTCCATAGGCCAAGCCACTGACCACCACCAAGTCATCAAGCCTGTCATGCAGGTCGGCTATAAGTTTATCGCAGAATTTCTGCCCATACACTGTAGCGTGACGCGTGCCCACTATGCTCACCACATGCTTGGCATTCAAGTTGCAATTGCCAAGCGAATAAAGCAGTATTGGCGCATCGGAGGCTGTTTCCCCGAAACGTTTCGGATAATCACTATCTCTAAAATAAGTGACTTTTATGTTGTTATTGTTGACGAAATCGCACTCTATGGCAGCCTTGTCAAGAAGTTTCTGCCTATAATCATGGTCAAAAATTTTGCTTTTGCAGCCTGCTATTGCCTCAAGCTCTTTCCGGTCGGCACAAAAGAAGTCTTTTTCCGAAGGTATCACCTCCAGCAGCTTGTTTGCCAAGTCCACCCCCATGCCTCTCACAGCGGCAAAGGCCATGCGATATGTCAGAGCATCACTGTTCACTACAAATATTTGGCAAAAGCAGAAAACAATTTCTCTCCACGCGACAGCTTCCCATTCTCAATGCATGCCGTTGAAATCACAGCACTCACTGCAATTTTATGAGTCGCTTTATTGAAAATATCCTGATGAAACACAAAGCGGACGCCCTTACGCTCTATCCATAGGCAGCTAAGCATCACGTCACCGCTTTTCAGAGGCGTTTTGTAGTCAATTTCCACCCTGTTCACAACCGGGGTCAACCCAGCCTCTTCCATTGCCTTAAACGAGAAGCCAGCCTCTTCGCAAAACTCATGGCGTGTGTATTCCAAATAATGCAAATAGTTGGCGTTGTTCACTATTCCCTCGCTGTCGAGCTCATAGTCACGCACTTTTATTTCTAAAGAAAAAATATAGTCTTTCATCATCGATAATTATTATTCAAATATACGCATTATTTTGGTATTAGTCATTAGTTTTGTAATTTTGAACACAAATCACAGTTTTCTTATGATAAGACTCCTTCTTGCAAGCATTTTAACACTGATTGCAGCCAATTCTTTTGCATGCACGTCGGCCATTGTTTCTGCAAAATTGACCAAAAACGGTCGTCCTCTACTCTGGAAAAACCGCGACACCAATGACCAAGTGAACCGTATAAAGCGAATTCCTGCCAGCAATGGTAAGTTCGCTTTTGTTGCCTTGTTTGATTCCCGCGACCTATGCGACACGGCGGCTTGGACTGGCTTTAACGACAAAGGATTTGCCATAATGAACACGGCCGTGTATAATCTGAAAAACGACACCGTTACGCACATGGACAAAGAAGGCGTTGTGATGAGAAAAGCTCTTCAGGAGTGCACAACTGTCGATGACTTTGAAGATTTGCTCAATGCCCTGCCCAAACCATTGGGCGTGGAAGCAAATTTTGGCGTAATCGACGCCCTTGGTAATGGCGCTTATTTTGAAACTGGCAATTATGGCTACAAAAAGTTTGACCTGAAAGACTCGCCAGACGGCATCTTGATGCGAACCAACTATGCACACAGTGGCCGCAAAGACGATGGCTCTGGCTACATAAGGGAACAAAACGAAATCAACCTGCTTAAAGAGCACATAAAGAAAGCCGATTTCACTCCTTCGGTTTTCACAGAAGTGCTTTCACGCACATTCTACAACAGCCTGCTGCGTGCCGACTACACACACTCTGGCAAGGAGTGGATTGTTGACCAGGATTTCATTCCACGAAAAATATCAACAGCCACTATCGTCATTGAGGGTGTGAAGCCACAAGAAAATCCGGCCCTGACAATCATGTGGACAGGTCTGGGCTATGTGCCGTGCAGCGAGATTTTCCCTGTGTGGATTGACTATGTACCAAGCAGCCTCATCAGCCATGACGGCACAATGCCAGAAGCCGTTAAAAAGGCCACTGCTGTTAAAGACAAAGTGTTTCCCATAAAACGTGGCAACGGCAGCCACTACATTCACCTGACGGAGTTGTATAACAACAAAGGCACTGGCTATTGCCAAAAAATCATTCCGCACAACATGAGTAGCTACAAGCAAGGCTACCGTGAGCGTGAAAGAAAATCAAAATTACTACAAAACAAATAAACAGCCTCATGAATAATTCTATGCTGAGCAGCGGCACAATCACCGTTATCCTTTTAGTTATTTCTAATATCTTTATGACTTTGGCGTGGTATGGGCACCTCAAACTTCAGCAAATGGGCATCTCTGCCAACTGGCCACTGTTTTTGGTCATACTTGTCAGTTGGTTGCTGGCTGGTTTTGAATATTGCTTTCAAGTGCCGGCAAATCGCATTGGTTTTGCCGAGAACGGCGGTCCGTTCACACTTATGCAACTCAAAGTGATTCAGGAAGTCATCACGCTATCAGTATTCACAATTTTTGCCACACTCTGCTTCAAGGGCGAAAGCCTTCATTGGAATCACCTCGTGTCGTTTCTCTTGCTGATTGGAGCAGTGTATTTTGCATTTATTGATGTCAAGTAAACGCCACATCAGCATTGCCCCCACAGCATACTCCAAATTCATTCTCAGTTTGTGGCTGACCAGAAACTGGATTTGGATAGCACTGCCTTTGTGCATAGCCGCAAGCCTGGCCGTCATCAGCGCTGAAATCGCCTTGTGCATTATTATGATATTGGCTGTGGCAATTCCTATGGTTATGGCGTTGGTGTATTACAGTCTTGTCCTAAGCAACTACTCCATATACTCCGTTACAGACAAAAGCGTTTTGTTAACTGCCGACGCTATATGCTTGAACTTTCCAGAAAACACAAACATAAGAGACAAAAAAATCTCTTATAAAGATATAAGAGAAATTTATCTTAAAGACAATCTGATTGCCATAGCCATCAAAGGCTCAAACTTCAAATTTTTATTGCTTCCGCAAGAGAGTTTTTCCCAACAAGAAATCCAAGAACTTACGCTCCGTGTCAGAACAGCAGATTAATACAGAATCCAGGCGTCGGAATAGTCATTGCCTAATTTCTTTTTCAGAGAGAGCAACTTGCCGTAATTGTCGCTCTTGCCGGCACTCACGTAAAACACTTTGCGTTTCTTCACTATTTGCAAGTCAATGCCGGAATCTTTGTGGGTGTCAATATATTTTTGCGCTTGTTTCTCTGTCGTTAGCGATGCCACTATAAGCTGATATTTTGCTTCTGGCGAAGTTCCCATTTGGTCTTGCTCTGGTGCTGTGCTTAGCATAACAGCCGATTCCGGTTTGGCAATCTGTAAATCAGACTTCATGCCGGCTCCCCAGACGCTTTCTTCAGCAAAGGTCACTTTAGGCATTTCAAGGCTTGCGTATGCCTGATTTCTATCATTTAGCACCGGCGTGGTGAGCAACACTGTCAAGCAGACAAGCAGCACAATCGAAGCCGCAGCTCTAAACGCGTTGGCAAACATATTATGTTGCTTCACAGCCACCACAACCTGTTCATCATGCTCTTCATCGAGCACATCGGGGCAGGTTTGCACCTGGGTCAGTGGCACAAACTTGTAAGAATTCAAGCCGAAGAACTCATCAAGATTGTCTATGGAAACGCATGGAACAAACTCCACACGAGAGTTTATTTCTTTCAAATATCCAATGTGACCGAGCGCAACATCATCGCCCTTTGCAAGCAACCTTTTGTAGAGTGACACATTGTCCTCAACAAACGCCAAAGCCTGCTCGTAGGTCATTCCTTCGCGCTTTGCCACCGAATTAACCAGCAAACCATCATTATGCACGATTTGCCCATTAAATGTGATTTCATTTGCTGGCTTCTTGAAGTATGAAGAATCTTCATCAAATATCGACGGCTCTTGCCTTACAATCAAAGCTCCCAAACCAGGAATCACAACACATTCGTGGCTTGAAATCAAATATTCAATATGGTCAACTAATGAAATCATCAGTACAAATTTAGGCATTTTTGCCCAATTTGCCAAGCTTGACGCAACCCTATTTCAGCAATGCTTCAGCCACTTTTCTGCTAATGCCGTGCTTCACAGCCAAATCAATATCTTTTTTTTCTTGATCAAAATCAAAGCGCATTTTGTCAAGTTTTGCCTTCAATAAATATAGCCGTCCATTGTCCGGCTCAAGATTTATAGCAGCACTTATATCTACCGACGCCTCGCTAAGCTGGTTTGTCATCAGGTAGCAGTCGGCCCTGTTGGCAAGCAAGTCAACCGTGGGCTTAACCTTTATCACTTCAGTGAAACTTTTTACCGCCTGACTGTATTTGCCAGTGGCTTTATAAAGCAGTCCTTGCCCCTCGCGAGCAAGGCCGGAGTTTGGGCTATATCGCAGCATTTCATTAAAATATTCCTCAGCCTGCTTGTAGTCCTTAACACTAAGCGCAATCAATCCCAGGCTGAAGCGCGACGGAATGTCGGTTTCATCAATGGCAAGCACACGCTTATAGTCGGCAATGGCAAGATTCAGGCTATCCATTTCCGTGTATAGCGCGGCCCGGTTCATGAGCAGCGTCACGGCATTTGGTGTGAGGGTCAAAGCCATTGTGTAGTTTTTCTCTGCCGACAACAATTTGCCCTGCTCACGCTGCAATGTTGCCAGATTTGAAAGCACAAGCGAATTGCTTGGGTTTTGGGGTTCTTGTTTGATTGCATCAAGCAAAAATTGCTCTGCCCTATCCAACTGATTATTTTTGACACACACCTGTGCTGAATCTATCATTCTGAAATAAACCGTGTTTGTGTCTATCACAACATCTTCTTTGGGAGTTACCGCCGACTTGGCTTTAAGCGTTGGTTTCACCGGATTTCTCGGTATTTTCATATTTCCGTCGTTTATCGATTTCACCACCTGCCCATTTGCAAGCAATGAGGTCACACAAACAACCAGCATTACTAATATTTTGTGCATAATATTTCTGTTTACAGTGTCCAAAGTTAGCAAAATAAACACTTAACAATGCCCTCGACCCATCACATTAACCAGCATTAACAAAACACCTAAAAGTTAAATGCTGCTCTATTTTAAAATTGCACTTTCGCTATTTCTGTGCTCATAATCTGGTGTTTTAGTGGTCTTTTTGCCATAGTCTAAAACACAAACGACTTTCAAGGCTGCATATTGGTTGAAGCTGCGACTTCGACTCGTTTGTATAAAACTATAGTCTGGCGTAGATAATTCATCTATAATCTTGTTCTTAGTCAAAAACAAATTATTTGCCTTGACCTCAACCGCCCAGTTGCCATGCTTCCACATTGCAGACAAACAATATTTCCAATACGTCTTCCTCCTAATCTGAGCAGCGACCAAATCGTGATACGGCGTTGACAAAGAGGCTCCGAATGAGAAATCGCCAGCATAGTAATCAACCATTATAGACTCAGAAAAAGAAGATAGACTATTGCGCCTACCCACTCCTTGTGCCAAGTGCTTATTCCATTCGCCCGACAACTTCATATTAAGTGAGCTTGACGGCTTATAAGCAACAGATATGTTTGCTCCAAGACGATGATAGGCACAGTCGTCACTAAAGGTTCTGATCAAATATTCGTCACGAACATAGTAATCATAAACAATTGAATGATTTTGATAGAAATATGACGTGCCCATTTGCAAGGCAAATCGATTAAAATTCAATGTGTAATTTAACCGCGGATTCAACAGAATTGAGTTATCCATATTGGGGTTGCCCTTGAGTATAATAACGGGGTCTATCTGTTGCTCGACGTTGTTAATCGTGTTTATCATCGGATAAGTATTTCCTAACGCAAATGCAAATTGAAGCTGCTGAGTTTTATCAATCATGTATGCCGCCCTCACCTGTAGCCGTGGTGTCAAATGATTAATGGCAGACATGCTCTTCAAGTGATATGTAAGAAACGACAGACCAAGGTTAATGTCAAAAAAGAATTTCCCCACACGCTGTGAATAATCAACAAAAAGGATTGTTTCTGACGAACGCAAATTTTGATTGTACTTCAAAGTGCCAGCATATTCAGAAGAACTAATTCTCAAGAACTCAAATAGGCTGATTCCCAATCTGTTTTTATGATTAAATGCCATCGAATAATTGGCATTTGCTTTAACATAATAATAATCCTCTTTGACCAACGAATGAAATGATGCGTCACCTTCAGAATGCAAACGATTGTAATCATTCCGAGAATAGTATGAGTCAATGACATATTCTAACGACTTCGTGTCAGAAAAAGAATGTAAACCATAATAATACACACTTGGGCGAAAAGATTTGTCTCGGCTGTCCATGCTAAGATTTATTTCGTTGCCACTGGCTTTGTCATTTTTCCAGTAGTTGATTTTACCGTCATTTATGCCATTTGTTTTATCATTCCATGACACTCCTCCACGAAGCATACAAATATATTTTTCTCCGCGATTGCTCGTTGATGCTTGCACATATTTTTCCGTTCTTTTGCAATCTGACTTATTATAGATTTGTTGTCTATTCAACTGATAATCAGAAAAATCAAAAAGCTCATTCTCTGTTATCGAAGATTTTGGATTCTCCACCGAATACCCAGTCCAAAGATTCAAACTTTTGGTCCCGGCAACAAATTTAGAGATAAGATTATAGTCGCCATAAAGGTACCCTACACCTTGAGACGCATCAAGCTGTGTGTAGCCACCATTGTTAAGAGGCCTCATCACTATGTTGACGGCGTATGCATCTTTCGCGTATTTACCTGTCGGAATATCGTGAAATTCAACACAAGAAATGTCTTTTGGCCTTAATGATTGTATTTCTCTAAAATCGGCTTCACGACCGTCTATATAAAGAGTTGCTGTTCCGGCTGGGGTTGTTACACTTCCAGTCGAACGGTCAACTGACACCCCCGGAATCATCAAATTACTTAGCAAGTCATAGCCGGTCACAGCATGCTTACGCTGTTCTTTAGTAGGCATTGCAAGAATATGATTGTCCTTCCTGACAAGATAAGAAGCTTTTACAACCACCTCATCAAGTTCTTTGGATAAAGTTGTGATTTTTATAGTATCAGTCTCCTGGGCATATAATGCGTTTAGGCACAATCCCATAATAATAACCAACAATGCTTTCATGCTTTTTAATATTCTTCTGTGTTCTTGTATCTATAATTAATGTCTTTTGTGTTCATCCACAAAGCTGTATCTGCTTGCATGCAAAATTCTTATAATTATGTTTTTCATATCTTCTTTGCATACCCCTACTCCTGGGCTCGCATCTTTGTGAATTACAATAAAATTAGTGCAATGATACGTCTTTTTTTGAGACTCACAAAGCGTTTTTCAATCATAATAACGATGCTTTTATTTTAAATTTTAGATTCCAACATAATTTTTATCATCGCAAATCATTTACAAGCTATAATTTATTTTGAAAATTATCGTATCTTTATACATGACATAGCTGTTTCTTTGCTTTTTTCGAGCCACAGAAACGAGCACATTCGTATTATTACGAATATTTAAGCTGGAAAATGTCTAATTTATTGACGTTTAATCAATATCAAAACAAAGGCGAATTTCTCTGTTAACAATTTAACACTATGATGCTATTTTCTCAAAACACAGTGCCCGGCGTTGCAACAGACCCACAAATCACTGCAGCAGCCGACTCCATATCGTCAAAGATTTCTCAACTTGGGGCGGTTGGCCTTAAAGAACAGCTGCATAATTTCGACTGGAGCGCCGTGCTCAACCAGCTTTCTACGGCAGTTTCCAGCTTTGCTATGAGAATTGTGGCGGCTATCGTAATTTTCTATGTCGGCAAATTCATAATCTACAAAATACATTCCATTCTGCACCGCATTATGGTCAGACGTGACATTGATGAGTCTCTCGCGTCTTTTTCGCTGAGTTTCATAAAGATAACATTGATGTTTATTCTGATTATTACGGTAATAAGCATACTGGGCATCGAAACAAGTTCGTTCATCGCCGTCTTTGCATCGGCAGGCGTGGCTGTGGGCATGGCTCTAAGCGGAACTCTACAAAATTTTGCCGGAGGTGTGCTGATTCTTTTGCTGAAACCATATAAGGTGGGCGACTACATCACCTACGACAAATATCAAGGATTTGTCAAAGAAATACAAATCTTTCACACTGTCATAAACACCTACGACAACGAACGCATAATAATCCCCAACGGAGGTCTGTCAACAGGCACGATAGATAACTTTTCTTCTGAAGAACATCACCGTATTCAGTGGCGCGTCTCTTTAGCCTATGGCGATGACATCGACAAAGCTCGCAGCACGGCCATGCAAATCCTTGCAGCCGACAATCGCATAATAAAGCAGGATTTCGACGACACTACGTCTGCCAAAACGGCCAAATCAAACGTGGCTGCAGCTGTAAAAAGCACAAAGAAATCATTGCTTTATCGCTTATTTCACCATTCTCGCAAGACGATTGCCCCTCTCGCGGCAAGTTTGACCGAAACAGAGATTCCAAGCACACTGAAACGCGACTGCACACCCTATGTGGCAGTTGAAAATCTCAACGACAGCTCTGTTGACATCGTTATACGAGCCTGGACTTTAAGCAAGGACTATTGGCCCACATTCTACGCCATCAGTGAAGAAATTTACAAACAATTCCCTGCCAATGGCTTGCATTTCCCGTTTCCACAAATCGACGTTCATTTCAATAAATCACAACAAAACGATGAAGCATAATTTTATTGGCATTACATTACTTTTTATGGCACTGGCCACTAATTCGTGCGGCAAAACAAAATCTCCACAAGTAGAGAAATTTCATGGTACAGAGGCCTACGCCCTTGTCGAGGCAGTAAATGACGAAGACACCACTCGCATAAAAGACATTGCTAACCAACACCTCTACATACTTAATTTGCCAAATCTAAAAGATGGAGAACCTGCCATATCCGTTGCTGTGCAGCTCGACAAGTTTGACTCTTTCTGCGCGTTGCTCAACTCTGGAGCCGATCCAAACCTAAGCGGTTTCAAAGCAGGAACGAGTGCTGCCGACTATGCAAAGCAGCGTGCCCGTGAAGGCGACTCTCGATACATCGATGCAATCAATGCAGCAGTTCGTTAAGCTGCCACAAAACTTTATCGTGCAGCGCGTCTATACAGATATATGGCTATAAACGTGTAAATGATGTTTGGTATCCACATGGCCAAACGTGGCGATGTGTAACCCGAAACGGCAAATGTAGATGTAACCGTTGTGAAAAGAATATATGAGAAGCTGAGCAGGAGTCCCACACCTATGTTTTTGCCCATGCCACCTCTAACTTTTCGCGATGACAACGACAAGCCTATTATCGTCAAGATAAAAGCCGTGGCAATCGACGCGTAACGTTTCTCATATTCTATTTCAAAATTTTTAATGTTGGCCACACCGCGGCTTTTTTGCTTTTTGATGTATTCCACCAGCTGCGGATTTGTCAGCATCTCCTGGTCGTTTTGTGATATGAGAAAGTCTTTAGGTTCTATGTCAAGCATAGTGTCCATAGCGGCACCTTTCACCATAGTTTCTTTCAGTCCATCAAACTTTCTTATGGTGTAGTCTTTTATTTGCCAGCGACCAAGAGAATCATATTTTATGGTTTGGGCGGTCAGGCGTGATTTCAATGTTTTTCCGTCAAACTCATCAAGGCTGAAACGGAAGCCGCTGTTAAGAGCGTTGTCATATCTGCCAAAATATGCCATCACTCCATCTTTCACCTGCAGCTGTATGTTGTCGCCATAATCCACTTTCTTGTTTTTAACCCAGTGGTTTGTGTAGTCTATTCGCTTAATATTGGCAGGCGGTATTACATAGGCAGCAAGAATAAACGAAACTACGGCAATCAGTGCAGCCGACATCAGGTAAGGCCTCACAAGGCGATTAAAACTGATGCCTGTTGACATCATTGCTATTATCTCAGAATGGTCAGCCAGCCGCGATGTAAAAAATATCACCGATATAAATGTGAACAGTGGTGCAAACTGGTTGATGAAATAAGGCAAAAAGTTCAAGAAATAATCAAATATCGTTTCCGACAGTGGAGCTGTGAGCATGGCATCGAGCTTCTCATTGACGTCAAACATGACGATAATGGCAAGCAACATTAAAATCGAGAAAATGTATGTACCCAGAAACTGCTTGATTATATACAGGTCAAAGCGTTTCAGCAACGGTGACCTGAGTTTTTTCTCGCTTGGTTTAGCCGATGATGCCTTTTTCTTGAATTTATCTTTTATGCTATTCGATATTTGCTTGAACAAATTCATCTCAAATCTTTAGTTTTCCTTATCACAACACAGCTGTGCCTAATCACAGGCGGTTGGTCACATTCTTCACCATCTGCTCTTTCCAGGGTTTGAAATCTCCACTCAATATGTGCTTTCTCGCCTCTTTCACAAGCCACAGATAAAACGCCAGGTTATGAATGCTTGCTATCTGCATTGCCAGCAATTCTTTTGCCACAAACAGATGTCTGACAAAAGCCTTGGAATACATTTGGTCCACAACCGATGGGCCATCTTCCTGCAAAGGCGAGAAGTCGTCGGCCCACTTCTTGTTTTTCATATTCATTATTCCGTGCTTGGTGAATAGCATGGCGTTACGTCCGTTTCTTGTAGGCATCACGCAGTCCATCATGTCCACACCACGGTCTATTGCCTCAAGTATATTTGCCGGCGTGCCCACCCCCATCAAATATCGAGGTCGGTCGGTTGGCAAGATTTCGTTTACCACTTCTATCATTTCATACATCTTCTCCACCGGTTCGCCCACAGCGAGGCCGCCAATGGCATTTCCTTCTGCGCCAAGCTCTGCTACAAAGTGTGCCGACTCTCTGCGCAAATCCGGATACACACAACCCTGCACTATCGGGAAAAAGGCTTGCCTATGCCCATATTTAGGTTGAGTTTCATTGAAATGTTTCCAGCCTCGTGCGAGCCATTTGTGCGTCAGTGTCAAGGACTTTCTGGCATAAGCGTAATCAGAATTTCCTGGTGGACACTCATCAAGTGCCATCATGATGTCGCTGCCTATCGACCGCTGTATGTCAACCACTTTTTCTGGGGTGAACAAGTGCTTCGAGCCATCAATGTGGCTTCTGAAATGCACTCCCTCGTCTGTGAGTTTTCGGTTTTCCGACAAAGAAAACACCTGAAAGCCGCCACTATCGGTCAATATCGGTCTATCCCAGCCGTTAAACTTATGGAGTCCTCCGGCTTTTTCTATAATGTCCATTCCTGGCCTAAGATACAAGTGATATGTGTTGCCCAAAATGATTTGCGCCTTTATGTCATTGCGCACCTCATTCATGCCCACAGCTTTTATTGCGCCCAATGTGCCCACAGGCATAAATATTGGTGTTTCAATCTGCCCGTGGTCAGTATCTATTAAACCAGCCCTTGCATTAGAGCCTTCAGCATTTCCTATAAGTTGAAAATTCATTTTCAGCAATAATTCTAAATTATTTTGCAAATTTAGTGCATACCTGCCCCAATGGCAAATTTTTTGAAAAAGTTCACCCAAGTTATTGTTCCGCTCCCATGTCAAAGCGCCTTCAATACGCAAGAACAAGGCCAAACTCTTCCATAATATGCGACTTTACCTTAACTTTGTTTCAACAAATGCAAGTTGCACTTTTTTATGTATAAAATTTCTATTGACAAGAATCTAATCAGCAGCATGGAGACAGTGAGGTTTCCTGGCAACATTTATGTGATTGATAACCCTCTGAAAGTAATCCCTGCTCTAAATGTTTTGAAAAGCAAAGAAATCATTGGTTTCGACACCGAGACCCGGCCATCTTTTCGTAAGGGGGTAGTCCACAAAGTTTCCCTCATTCAGCTCTCCGACGAAGAAGAGTGTTTTCTGTTCCGTCTCAATAAGATTGGCTTTAATGCCGACTTGATGACCTTTCTTGCAAGCGAGAAACCTATAAAAATCGGACTCTCACTGCACGATGACTTCAACATGATAAATCACACCACAGCGCTCAAGCCCAAAGGATTTGTTGATTTGCAAAACCTTGTCGGACAATTCAAAATCAGCGACATCAGCCTACAGAAGATATATGCCATTCTTTTTCAGAAAAAGATTAGCAAAAGCCAGCGGCTCACAAATTGGGAAGCAAGCGAGTTAACTCCAGCCCAACAGCAATATGCCGCTATCGACGCCTGGGCCTGCGTAAAAATCTACAAACATCTCACAGCAAACGAATTCAATCCAGAAACTTCCCCATTCAAAAAATTTGAAGATGATGAAAACAGCTAAATGGTCATACATTTTACCAGCCATCATGCTCATTTACCTTGGCTTCATGGCATACGTTGGCTATCCTCACCTGTTAGCAGGTGAATATTTATTTTATTTCGGCATTATCGGCATAAGTTTAATCATAATCATCGCGTTGCATTTTGTGCTCAAGAAAAAAGAGCAACTGAGACAAAAAGCAGCTGAAGATACCTACACGACCTATGCCGCCGAGCAGCAATCTGCCGAGCAAGCCACCACAAGCCATAGCCCATCTGCCGACAATGACGATAAATAAGGAAGTCTAATTCTCTTAATTAATCCACAACCCTGCCAACAAGTTCGTATGGCAAGGCCTCGGTTATTTTCACGTCATAAAATTCACCTGGTTTCAGCGTGCGTGTCTTGCCAATCAAGACCTCCGGGTCCACTTCCGGAGAGTCAAATTCGGTGCGCCCCACATAGTAGTCCGTGTCTTCTCTATCGACAATCACTCTGAATGTTTTGCCCACCTTGCTCTCCTGTATTTCCATTGAAATATTTTCCTGCAAATCCATGAGTTTTTGCAGCCGCTCAAGTTTCACTTCTTGCGGAATGTCATCGCTAAAGTGCTTCTCACCATAGGTGCCAGCTTCTTCGCTGTAGGCAAAAGCTCCCATTCGCTCAAACCTGGCGTCCTTTGTGAATTCCAGCAGCTCCTCAAACTCGGCCTCACCCTCACCAGGGAAACCTACCATAAGCGTGGTTCTTATGTGTATGCCTGGCACTTCTTTCCTTATCCGATGCAGCAGAGCCAATGTGTCGTCCTTGCCTATGTGACGACGCATGTTTCCCAACACTTTGTCACTGATATGTTGCAAAGCCAAATCCAAATATTTGCACACATTGTCATGCTTTTTCATCACAGGCAATATGCCATAAGGAAATTGTGCCGGATAAAGATAGTGCAGTCTTATCCACTCCACACCAGGAATTTGCGCCATCTTGTCAATTAACTCCGGCAACTTCTGTTCACCATACAAATCCATACCGTATGACGACAAATCCTGTGCTATCACATTAAACTCCTTCACGCCTTTTGTCACAAGATTGCGCACCTCGTCCAAAATCAGTTCCATTGGCTCCGATTTGAAGCGGCCGGTAATAAGCGGAATAGCACAAAAGGCACAAAAACGGTTGCACCCTTCTGCTATTTTAATGTAGGCATAATGTTTTGGCGTTGACAGCACCCTCTCCGAGGCCAAATTCTGATAATATGATTTCCCCAAGTCGCCAAGCAGGTCTTTCCAGTTGAACTTACCGTAAAATTTATCCACTTCTGGTATTTCGCCCTGCAAATCTTGCATAAAGCGTTCAGAAAGGCAACCCATGACAAATAGTTTTCCTATTCTGCCATCACCTTTAGCCTTTCCTAACTCCAATATTGTCTCAATGGACTCCTCTTGGGCATCTTGAATGAAACCGCAAGTGTTAACCACCACAATCTCACCCTCCACCTTTTCAGGGTTATGCTTCACCTCATATCCATTGGCCAAAAACTGTTTCATCAGGTGCTCCGAATCCACAAGATTCTTTGAGCAACCCAATGAAACGATATCCACTTCGTTTTTTCTCATTAAATTCAGTCTAACTTATACAGACCATCAACACAAGTCACATGATTTTCCGTGACGCCTTTCTCTTTCACCCAGTTTCGAGTTTCAATAGTCTTATACACGTGAGTGTTATAACCCTTGCCTACATCATTGTTCCATACCCATATTGGAGTTGACCACAAGCAAGCCCTAAATGTCACACTGTCATAGAAATGCTTGTCACACCCATTTTGTCCATGATGGGCCATCTGCATATATTCGCAGTCCAAATCATCTTTATATTTGCTTGCAAGCACCTTGTTGCCACACTCTACACCTGCGTCGCCAAGAAACACAATTGATTTCTTTTTGTCCCACACGCGCATTATCATTGATGAGTTGTTGTAGGCATTTTCGGTGATTTCGTTGGCCACACTCAATATTTTGAGGTGCATGTCGTCAAAGTCGAAAACTTGCCCTGGTTCCCTGATGTCAACCACATTGGCATATTTGCAAGCGTCAAGGTTGTCATAATATTCTTGACACAATGCCGCCCAGTCTTTTTCGGCCAATCGCACCTTGTCTGAAACCTTAGAATAATAAATATTCTTGATTTTCAAATCTTGTGGGTCTTTCAATATTTCATTGAATGCACCCATGTGGTCATTATGGGGATGCGACAAAAACCAGGCCTCCACTTCATTGCCGAGAGCACCAATCATGCCACGCAAATAAGGTTCTTCTTCCTTAAATCCACCGTCCATCACTATGACCTTGCCATTATTCGTCAAAAACACATAAGAGTTGCCTATAGTGTTGCGGTGCGACGGATTTTGCCACATAGTAAATCCTGATTTTTTCTTGGAGTTCCATTGCTTTTTCACGTTCGAATTGCCAAAGACGTCAATCGGCATTGCTACCGCAGCGGCAGCCAAAGAAGCCACACCAATGAACTTTCTGCGAGACAATGAGTTTTCTTTCATACTGCTTAATGTTTCCGTTAACGGCAAGCCTGCAGCAGACTTACCAAATATTGTTAATGATAGTTTTTACCTTTTTTATTTTCCAAACAGCGATTTCACAAATTCTTCCTTATGAAACACTTGCAAGTCCTCAATGCCCTCACCCAGTCCTATATACCTCACAGGAATCTGAAATTGGTCACTGATGCCTATCACAACGCCACCCTTTGCTGTTCCATCAAGTTTTGTGATGGCCAGGGCATTTACCTCCGTTGCCGACACAAACTGCTTTGCCTGTTCAAAAGCATTTTGTCCGGTTGAGCCGTCGAGCACAAGCAATATCTCATGAGGAGCGCCTGGCACAACTTTTTGCATCACATTCTTGATTTTTGTAAGCTGATTCATCAGCCCCACATTATTGTGCAGACGACCAGCAGTATCTATTATCACCACATCGGCATCTTGTGCCTTAGCCGATGAAACCGCATCAAATGCCACCGAAGCCGGGTCTGTGCCCATCTTATGCTTAATCACTGGCACACCCACACGCTCGCCCCATATCTCAAGCTGCTCGTCAGCGGCAGCCCTATAAGTGTCGGCAGCACCAAGCACCACTTTGTTTCCGGCTTTCTTGTAGTTATAAGCCAGCTTGCCTATGGTTGTGGTTTTACCCACACCATTGACGCCAACCACCATTATCACGTATGGCTTCTTGTCAGCAGGCACAGTAAAGTCATCAAGGTCAGCATTCACGTCATCTGCAAGCAATTTTGTAATTTCTTCACAAAGCATGTCATTCAACTCCGATGTGTTCACATATTTATCCTTCGACACCCTGGCCTGAATGCGGTCCAAAATCTTTAGCGTTGTTGCCACGCCCACATCAGAAGTTATGAAAACTTCCTCCAGATTGTCAAGCACATCATCGTCAATGGTTGATTTGCCTGCCACCGCTCTGGCAAGTTTAGAAAAAACGCCTTGCTTGGTTTTCGACAAGCCCTTGTCTAATGTTTCTTTTTTCTCTTTGGTGAAGAATTTAAATATTCCCATCTTATGTTGAATTTTTATAATACAAACTTAATCAAAATTTTGCAATTAACATTCACTCCCGCACATAATACTTTTCTCTAAAAAGTCCAAATGCTGGGTATGCGGTGATGGTGATGGTAAAAATAAGGCTTCGAGCTATAGCCCGAAGCCTCTGTGTATTTTGCGAATTTTTGTATCCGTGATTATTTGAGTGCCTCTTCCACCTTATCGTTTGGCACCATCTTCTCCTCAAATACGTAAGCTCCTGTCTTTTCAGAGCGAACCATTTTGATTACTTTGCTATATGTACGTCCTTCACCAGTTTGAAGGGTTGCAACAACTTTCTTTGCCATGTGTCAATCAATTATTTAATTTCTTTGTGAATAGTGTATTTCTTGAGATAAGGATTGTATTTCTTCAACTCAAGACGCTCTGTTGTGTTCTTGCGATTCTTTGTTGTGATATAACGAGAAATTCCAGGAACTCCACTTGCTTTTTGTTCTGTGCACTCCAGAATAACTTGCACTCTATCGCCTTTACTTTTCTTTGACATGATTTTCTAAAATTTACAGAGTTTTGATTTCAGTTAAATTACCAGCGGCAGCTGCTTTCTTGATAGCAGCGTCCAAGCCCAGACGATTAATCATTCTCAGGCCTGCGGCCGAAACCGTCAAACGAATCCACTGATTCTGCTCAACCCAGAAAAATCTGCGGCTGTGAACATTCACATTGAATTTACGTTTTGTTCTCTTCTTAGAGTGCGAAACATTATTTCCAATAATCGCTTTCTTGCCTGTGATTTGACAAACTTTAGACATAATTGTTATTCTAATTAATATGTTTCTAATAAATTAATTATTGTGACATCAAGATGTTATACACTACCTCGCAACAGATCAATATTCCACGGCAAACATCACCATAATGACTTAACATTGTGAGAATGCAACGTTTTGTTCACAATGGTTTATCCACCATTTAATATCGTCCTACGCTTTATGCGGCAATTTTAGCATCATCAGCCCCATCGAAGTTTCAACGATTTGTCTAAGAACAATACTTACTGGAAGTCGTTGTACCCATACTTAATATCGGGTGCAAAATTACTACTTTTTCACAAACCAACAAAATTTCCGCCACCATATTTCCATCAATTCACCAAAGGAAAGAAAGTTTCCGTATAAATTAATTATTTAGTGCTAAATATCTGCTTTTTGATTTTGTTTTCGTCATAAGTCCATTGTACAAATGTCGTATCATTCGTCCTTTGATTTATGATGCGTGCACTATTTATTCGCCCTCTTATTTCTTCATAAGAAATGGATATGTCTCCATGTGTAACTTTAATCAATGGAAATCCACTCCATGAATCATAAATCAACGTGGGAATTTCTGAAGGCTCAAAATGCGTTTCTTTTATGATTTCTAAGCCATAGTTTTTAAATGGGGGTTCAAAATATTCCTTCAGCAATGAGATAATATCTGCAACCATAGCACCATTGTTTTGACCTTTTCCAATTTCACACAACTTGTGCTCCTTAATTATTAAAGTCAAACTATCGTCATTGATTTCGAAACCATCTTTTATTTGAGGCAATGTATCAGCAAGCCACCTTTTAAACTTTAGTTCGTTATTAGTCACCACTTGTGCTTTCGGGAAAAACACATTTGATAATGCCAATAATAGTATGACTGATAATAATATTTTCATCATTCACAATTATCTTGCAATCAATTATCTTTAGCCGTTACCCACTATCTATTGTTTGCTACTATTCCATGGATAAAGTCAGCAAAGCCTACGGGGCACTTTTCCTTGGGAATTATCACTCCACTGATTTTAGATAACATAATGTAATAATCGGTATCTGTCTCTATAATTTCATGTAGCTTATCGAAAGGAACGCTTGATTCAATACCATTACACAATATCACGTAGTGGTCATCATAAAAGTCCACAGAATATGAAGCGTCTCTCATTGTCTTATTCTGACGATAAACCTTTTTGCTTTTATTTGTAGGCGACACGCATAACTTCCAGTTAACAAAAACTATAAGAAGAAATGTTATTACAGAACCTATAGGTATATTTCCAGAATTAACATCGTCGATAATTACGCCAGAAAATATCAGTAGCAATATCAAATTGCACGCAATGATATTCCTCAAATAATGAAGCCTGTGCAACATAATATATCTGTTGAAACGCACAAATTCTTTTTCTGAGTAAGTGCTTTTTATCGTAAAAAGTGGTTGGTCATTTTCCATTATCTTATTATTTCAGTTATCCCAATAATATATAGGTCTATTGAAATCAGGATACCAGTCAAGGTACAAGATTTTAATTTTTTCGCCTATTTTGCTTGAATCCCGTTCTTCCACAAGAGAATTCCCCAAATATGTTTCACCATCAACATTAAATTCGTACATATAACAAACTGTACTCCAACGATGAAATCGTGCCGAAGGTTGTGACGTTATGACAGCATTTGCTTCCGTTCCATGCGTTTTTAATAAATATAATAGTATAGGAATGCCTATACAAATGTAAGCAGTGAAGCCAATGCAAATGATGAAATAAATCATTGCTATCATATCCTTTAGCGACACTACTTCATTTGATTTTTTCTTCTTTTTCGCTTTTTTTGACTTATTCCTGCTCATTGCTTCACCACATTTAACCTATTAATAAACACTTTTTAGAAATTTAGCGTAACGGTTAACTGCACTTGTTGTGTCAGCAACCAGTCCAGGATTAAAGAATGTTGGTTGCAATGTTTTTTGATGCCAACGCCCAACGACTTTGCCATTATTAACAACTACCGGGAAAAACAAGCCATTGTTGGTATATGCTTTTGAGCAATGTTCTTTATCAATGGCTATGTGGCGACTTTTGTAACCAATCAAATATTCATCATAAGACGGCAAGAAAATAAGCCTATTGCGAAAACCGGCCAATCGACAATCTGCATGAATAAAATACGATTGACCATCGCAATGACCGTCTTGCAGCTTTTGCCGTATTGCATCTACCCCGGCACGGCAATCGCGAACAGGCAAATTAGTCCACCAAACAAAGTCTGCAAAAGATGCCGGGCTATGACTGCGGAAATATTTATGTGCCAGCAGCGCCAAAGCTTCTTCTTTGACAATTGGCTCATGATGGCCAAATCGCTCTTCTATCAGCGCATAAGTGTTTTGCTTGTCGTCAAGGTGCCCACTGCATATCACACCATCAATTTCTGCTCTGCGAATATAGATTGACAACGTGTGTGCATCTCTTGTGTCTATACCTTTGTCCGCAAGCCTTAGGCAAAGCTCATCTTTACCAAGCGAAAGTTGACCCTTTAAAACGTCTGCCACAATCATGTTAAAGCGTTCATAATCGCGTTCACTTATTGACTTTCCTCTATACGCAAGATAGCCTTTTATGGCCTGCCGGTTGCGGTCAGCGCACAGCGGCAGTTGCCAGTGCAAATCATTGGCCGTCACCAACTGCCATGTGCACCTAAACAAGTGTGTGCGGATAATCTTTCCTTGGTTAAATGCCGCTTTAAAAGAAGCTATTTTCGGTTTTCGCGTGCGCATTGACACAGCCCACCGTATCATTTGATATTGCTGGGCTTGCATCATGCCAAACCAATCAACCACCTCGCATGGATTATCAAAAACAGGGTTTACCAATTGCTGGTTAAGCAACCGGATTGATGCAATTTCTTTTGCTGACAATTCTTTCATGACACGCAGTGATTTTTCTTTGTGGTAGTCAAAAACAAGTTAGAGCACGCTTGCCAAACATTCTGCACAGCGCTCCCCGTCAATCGCCGACGACACAATTCCGCCTGCATATCCAGCACCCTCACCACATGGGTAAAGTCCCTCTATTTCTATATGGCAGAGTGTCTGTTTGTCTCTCGGAATTCTTATGGGTGATGACGTGCGTGTCTCCACACCTATAACAATTGCATCATTGGTCAAAAAACCACGCGCGCTATGCCCGAAAGCGGCAAATCCTTTTCGGAGTCTTTCCGCTATAAATGACGGAAGCCATTTGTCAAGCCGCGACGGTTGAATTCCAGGCGCATAAGATGAGTGCGGCAAAAGTCGAGAATCTTTGCCCACAACAAAATCTTTCATTCTCTGCGCTCCTGCCACTTGGCTGCTTCCTGCCTCCAAGAATGCCCTGTGCTCAAGCTCTTCCTGATAAGTCATCATTTTCAGCGCACCATAGCTTTTAAACTTTTCGGGCAAGTCTTCCGGGTGCAACTCCACCACCATGCCAGAGTTTGACCAATATGTGCCACGGTTAGACGGTGACATGCCATTAACCACAAGTTGATTGGCATCGCTTGCTGCCGGGACAACGACCCCACCTGGGCACATGCAGAAAGAATAAACACCACGGCCATCTATTTGCTTCACAAAATTGTATTCAGCAGCAGGCAGATACTCCCCACGGCCGTTGGGGTTATGATACTGTATTTCATCTATTATGTGCTGTGGATGTTCAAGTCTAACCCCCACGGCTATTCCCTTTGCTTCTATCGATATGGCATTGTCGTTAAGCATTGCATACACATCGCGCGCTGAGTGCCCAGTTGCAAGTATGACAGGGCCACGAAACTCCTCACCATTGACTGTGGTAACGCCAACCACTTTCTTTTTGTCAAAAATCAGATTATTGACGCGTGTGTTGAAGTGCACCTCTCCGCCATTGTCAAGAATGGTTTTTCGCATATTTGCTATTATGCCAGGCAGCTTGTCAGACCCTATGTGTGGGTGAGCATCAATTAGAATGTTTTCACTTGCTCCATGTCGGTAAAATATGCCCAAAATTCTGTTGACAGAGCCGCGCTTCTTGCTCCTTGTGTAAAGTTTCCCGTCACTGTATGCGCCAGCGCCACCTTCGCCAAACGAAAAATTTGAATTAGGGTCAACAATGCCGTCTCGTGAAATTTTCGCGATGTCAAAACGCCTGTCAAGAACGTTTTTCCCACGTTCAAGCACAATAGGTTTTATGCCCAGTTCTATCAATCGCAATGCAGCAAACAAACCACCAGGTCCCATTCCCACTACAATGGCCTGCTTATGTCCAGAAACAGGCTTGTATGTTATCGGAGCCACCAATTTTGTGCCAGAATCATCTTCGTCAATGCCTACACACAGAGTAACATTCACATAGATGTCCCGTTGCCGGGCATCTATCGACCGTTTTATCACTCTAACCGATTTTATACGGCTTTGTTGTATGTTAAACTTTTTAGCGACTTGACGCGTGAGTTCCTCGCTGTAATGCGCCACACGCGGAGAAACTCTAAGTTGGAAATCCTGAATCATAAATTAGCGATTTGGTATGCAAAATTAGTTTAAATTATTGAGCATTGTAGTAACTTTGCAAATCAAAAATTTGAGATATGAGTGGACAGAAAGGAGTTTTGTTTGACCTTGACGGTGTGATTGTTGACACAGAGAGTAAATATTCTGTTTTTTGGAACGAGATTGATGGCATATACCCCACCGGCACTGCCAACTTCTCTACAAAAATCAAAGGGTCAAATCTGCAAAGCATATTAAACACCTACTTCGACAGCGATGTGCATGCCGACATAGTTAAACGGCTTGACGACTTTCAGCACAATATGAAATATGAGTATTTTGCTGGAGTCAAAGAATTTATTGAGGAGCTAAAAAGCCGGGATATACCTACATGCCTCGTCACGTCAAGCGACAAAAAGAAAATGCAATCCTTATATGCCCAACACCCAGAGTTTCACAGTCTGTTTAACGCCATAATCACTGGCGAAATGGTTAGCAAAACGAAACCAGACCCAGAGGGATATTTGTGCGGAGCCAAACAAATCGACTGTGACATAGCCGACTGCTACGTTTTTGAGGACTCTAAGAATGGCGTTAAGGCAGGTCGCAATTCTGGAGCTAAGGTGATTGGTGTTGCCACCACACTATCGGCCGATGAAATCAAACCGTTTTGCGATTGTGTCATAACTGGTTTGGGTGAGTTTACGGTAGAAGAAATGCTTAACATTTGAGTTGAACAAAAAGCACAGACAACATGAAAATCACTCTGCTTGTAGTGGGAAAAACCTTAAATGGAGCTTTTAAAAAAGGTGTTGACGACTATGTGGAACGGCTGTCACATTATGTAGGCTTCAACATAGAGTGCCTAAGCGATGTAAAAACCACAAAGAAAACCACTCCAGCCCAACAGAAAATAGATGAGGGGGTGTCTATTCTTAATTTCGTCCAAAAGAGCGATTGGGTCGTTCTTCTTGATGAACATGGCAAAGAATTCTCATCTGTTGAATTTGCTAAATTCATATCCAAAAAGGAGCAGAGTGTGCCAAAGCGGCTTGTGTTTGTTGTCGGAGGACCATACGGATTCTCAAAGGACGTGTATGACAGAGCCAATGAAAAAATTTCAATGTCGAAAATGACATTTCCGCACGAACTAATAAGGCTCATATTTGTGGAGCAACTCTACCGGGCCTACACCATAATAAACAATCAGCCATATCACCACGAATAACACAAAACCGTGGTTCAAGCGTCCCACATCAACTCCCTGATGATATAGTCGCTCACCAAAACGCCCTTTTCAGTGAGGCGTAATGTGTGTCCTTGTCGCTTCAGCAATCCCTGCGCCACAAAGGTGTTCGCTTTTTCTTGCAATTTGTGGGCGACGTTGCCTCCAAAAGTTTGTTCCACCTGCCACACATCAAGCCCTTCTGACGTTCGCAGCCTAACCATAACCGTTTCGTCATATCGCTCCCACCATGCCTCAGACTCAGCTGTGAAAGCCACTTCACCATTTTCTATTTTCTCCAGATACTGCTTAAGATTTGGGCAATTATACATTCTTTGTTTGCCGTCGAAGCTATGAGCTGCTGCCCCAAGTCCGAGATACGGTGTGCCGTTCCAATAGCTGGAATTGTGTTTTGACCTAAACCCCGGCTTCGCGAAGTTAGAAATCTCATAGTGTTCAAAACCGGCTTGCGCCAGTTTTGTTCTGACAATGTCATACATTTTTACCACGGTTTCTTCATCGGCCTCTTTGACGGTGCCCTTCTCTCTCATCACCCACAGCCTTGTGCCCTCCTCATAAGTCAAGTTATACACCGATATGTGCTGCACATCAAGGGCAATCGCCACGTCAAGGCTTTTTGCCAACGATTCCACAGTTTGCCCTGGCAATCCAAATATCAAGTCAATGCTTATATTGCTAATTCCGGCTTGTTTCAAATGCTTTACTGCATCAATGGCCTGTGTGGCGTTATGCCTCCGGTTGATTGCCGCAAGCTCATTATCGTCAAAACTTTGTATTCCTATGCTCACACGGTTCACGCCAATCGAAGCAACAGCACTGGCATACGTTTCTGTCACATCGTCGGGGTTGACCTCTATGGTCACTTCCTTAATCCGTTCTCTACCGGCAATACAAAAGACTGCGTTTATAATAGTTTGTAGCTGCGGAAGCGGTAGCAATGACGGAGTGCCTCCACCTATATAAACGGTCTCCAAAGGAGAGTCTTTTGTGACAAACGCCCCGTGCCTCATGTCAAGCTCTTTAACAACGGCATTGACATAACGTTGGCTGTCACTAAGTTTAGCAACTGAATAGAAGTCGCAATAGATGCACTTTTTCTTGCAGAAAGGAATGTGTATATAAATGCCAGACATGTAACAAAATTAAACATAATTATGGCATCAACCGGCATTGTTATGCGAAATCATTTAATTTTTGTTTCGATTGTTTTGTTTTTCACTTTTAATTTATATATTTGTGTACTGAATGATTTGAAACGACCCATGTGCGTTGATAGTCATTTTGTGAAATTTTGCCATTACTAATTAAATTTCACTAATACATGAAGGTATATAAAACAAATGAGATTAAAAACATCTCGCTTTTAGGTAGCAAAGGCTCTGGTAAGACCACACTCGCAGAGTCTATGCTTTTCGAGTGTGGAGTCATTAACCGCAGAGGCACTGTCGAAGCAAAGAACACTGTTTGCGACTATTTCCCTGTAGAAAAGGAATATGGTTACTCTGTGTTCTCGACTTTGTTTTATGCAGAGTTCAACAACAAGAAGCTTAACGTGTTCGATTGCCCAGGAATGGACGACTTCGTTGGCAATGCCGTAACAGCACTCAACATGACCGATTGCGGTGTAATCGTTGTCAACGGACAATATGGTGTTGAAGTCGGCACTCAAAACTTCTTCAGAACAGCCAACAGCATTGACAAACCTGTTATTTTTGCCGTTAACAAAGTAGATGCAGACAATGCAGATTACGACAACGTGGTAGCGCAGCTCAAAGACGCATTCGGACCAAGCGTTGTGCCAGTGCAGTTCCCAGTGGAGTGCGGCCCAGGCTTCAACTCTGTGGTAGATGTGCTTTTAATGAAGCAGTTGACTTGGAAACCAGAAGGTGGCACTCCCACGATTACTGAGATTGCCCCTGAACTCATGGACAAAGCCAAAGAATGGAATCAAGCGCTGGTTGAGGCTGCCGCTGAAAATGATGAAACTTTAATGGACAAGTTCTTCGACAAAGGTTCGCTCAACGAAGATGAAATGCGTGCCGGTATTCGCGAAGGTTTGATTCAAAGAAGCATCTACCCCGTATTCTGTGTGAGCGCATTAAAAGACATGTGCGTGCGCCGCATGATGGAATTCCTCGGCAACGTTGTTCCGTTCGTTAGCGATATGCCAGCCCCCATTGACACAGAAGGCAAAGAGATTAAACCAGACGCAAACGGACCACTTAGCTTGTATTTCTTCAAGACCACAGTCGAGCCACACATTGGTGAAGTTTCTTACTTCAAGGTGATGAGTGGTACTCTCAAGCCTGGCACTGACCTCAATAATGTGACCAGAGGCTCAAAAGAGAGAATTGCCCAGGTAAATGTGGTGTGCGGACAAATAAAGACTCCTGTTGACGAACTTTTGGCTGGAGACATAGGTGCTACCGTTAAGCTTAAAGACGTGAGAACAGGCAACACGCTCGATGACAAGAACTGCGACTATGAGTTCGACTTCATCAAATATCCTGCTCCAAAATATCAACGTGCAATTAAAGCCAAAAACGAGGCCGAAACCGAAAAACTTGGCGCTGTGCTCAACAAGATGCACGAAGAAGACCCAACTTGGATTATCGAGCAGTCTAAGGAACTCAAGCAAACCATAGTGTCTGGTCAAGGAGAGTTCCACTTGCGCACACTTAAATGGAGAGTTGAAAACAACGATAAAATCCAAATCGAATTCTTTGAGCCAAAAATTCCTTATCGTGAGACCATCACCAAGGCTTCAAGAGCCGACTATCGTCACAAAAAGCAGTCTGGCGGTGCCGGGCAATTCGGTGAGGTTCACTTGATTATCGAGCCTTATAAAGAAGGCATGCCCGAACCAGACCTGTATCGCTTTGGCTCTCAAGAGTTCAAGATGAACGTGAGAGACAAACAAGAAATTCCACTGGAATGGGGAGGAAAACTGGTAGTCTATAACTGCATCGTGGGTGGTGCAATCGATGCTCGCTTCATTCCAGCCATCGTGAAAGGAATCATGGACCGCATGGAGCAAGGACCGCTCACCGGCTCTTATGCTCGCGATGTGCGTGTTTGCATTTACGATGGTAAGATGCACCCGGTTGACAGTAACGAAATATCATTCCGTTTGGCAGCTCGCCATGCGTTCAGCGATGCGTTCCGCAATGCCAACCCTAAGGTTCTTGAGCCTGTTTACGATGTTGAAGTTCTCATGCCAGCAGAGTGCATGGGTGATGTTATGAGTGATTTGCAAGGACGCCGCGCCCTGATTATGGGAATGAACGAATCCAAGGGATTGCAAAAGATTTCTGCCAAAGTTCCTTTGAAGGAAATGTCAAGCTACTCCACCGCTTTGAGTTCAATAACTGGCGGTCGTGCTTCTTTCACCATGAAATTCGCTTCCTATGAGCTTGTTCCGACCGATGTTCAAGACAAACTGCTGAAAGAATATCAAGAGTCGCAGAAAGAAGAAGAATAATAATTTCACATAACTACACTTTGGGGTGCGTGCTTTCTTTTGAGGCGCACCCCTTTTTTGTTATCAAAAATTACATCGTTAACTAAAAATATTAAACAAAATTTTTGTTTTTCACATTCTTTTGTTAATTTTGGGCCGTAATGTTAAAAATCAGAATGTGCTTGTCGCATGTGTTTTTTCCCATTATACAGATGTCAATAGTTTAAATCATTATGAAGAAATCAACTATTTGGATATTGACGATTGTCATGGCTTGCACCTTTGTCGGGCTTCTTTACGTAGAAATCATGTATATGGAAAACATGATAAAAATGCGTAACCAGCAGTTCGACGAGACCGTGATGCGAAGCCTCTACAGCGTTTCTTCACTGCTTGAGCAAGATGAAACAAAATATTTTCTGGACCAAGACCTGAGTGAGGCTGCAGCCGCATCACTCAGTCCGAATGCCACGGCTTACACAGGCAATGATGTTGGTCTCGACAGCCTGAAAAAGCACAATTTCCAAAAGAAGCCGAATAAAAACAGACCTGTCACCCTCAACAATGCAAATCACGATGGCGATTTCATGAATTTTGGCGAGAGCTATCAAGACAAGCAGGAAATACTCAAGGGACAATATTTATACCAAAAAGGATTGCTCAACGAGGTTATACTCACCATTTTGTCGCAATCAAGCGACCGTCCCATCGTAGAAAGGGCCGATTCGTCTATGGTAAGGCGATATTTGACACAAGAGCTGCAAAGCAATGGACTCAATTTGCCATTTGAATTTGCCGTTGTAGCGCGAAACGAGACCACAATCTACAAAACTCCATCGTTCAGAGAAGACAGACTCAACAAGTCGTTTTCGCAAACGCTCTTTCCAAACGACCCTGTAAACAAGCAAAACTCACTGAAAGTTTATTTTCCCACCAAGGGCGATTATATCTTTTCTTCAATAAAGTTTATGATTCCCTCTTTCGCATTCACTTTTTTGCTGCTGTTCATTTTTGTCTATACGATTATCTTAGCATTTAAGCAGAAAAGGCTTTCTGAAATCAAAAATGATTTCATCAACAATATGACGCATGAATTCAAGACACCAATTTCCACGATTTCACTCGCAGCACAAATGCTGAACGACGATTCGGTGTCAAAAAGTCCCAAGATGCTGAAACACGTTTCCGGCATAATCAACGATGAGACCAAACGCCTTAGATTTCAAGTTGAGAAAGTTCTTCAGATGTCGATGTTCGACAAAAAGAAAGCAACATTGCGAATGCAAGATGTCGATGCAAATGCGGTGATAGCAAAAGTGATTGACACCTACAAAATAAAAGTGGAGAAATATGGCGGTCACTTGAAATTTGACCTCGATGCAGAAGACTCTATTGTGAATGTTGACGAAATGCACTTCACCAACGTGATTTTCAACTTGCTCGACAATGCCGTCAAATACAGGCGCGAGGAAGTGCCTCTCGAACTGGCAGTGTCAACACACAACATAAACGATGATTATCTTGAAATCGCCATTTCCGACAACGGAATCGGCATCAAGAAAGATGATTTGAAAAAGATATTTGACAAATTCTATCGCGTTTCCACGGGAAATCGTCACGATGTCAAGGGATTCGGCCTTGGACTCGCCTATGTGTCAAAAATGATAACGCTGTTCAAAGGCACTATCAAGGTGGAAAGCGAATTAAACAAAGGTTCAAAATTTATAATAACATTACCACTATATAAATAATTAAGTTATGGAAGAAAAGTTAAGAATTCTGTTGTGCGAAGATGATGAAAATCTTGGTATGATAACAAAAGAGTATCTCATCGACAAAGGATATGATGCAGAACTCTTCACCGATGGAGAAAGCGGTTACAAAGCCTTTTTGAAAGGCAAATATGACATTTGCCTACTCGACATAATGATGCCTAAAAAAGACGGGTTCCAGTTGGCTCAAGAAATCAGAACCGTCAATGGCGAGGTTCCTATCATTTTCCTTACAGCCAAAACAATGAAGGAAGACATTCTGGAAGGTTTCAAGCTCGGTGCCGACGACTATATAACAAAACCATACAGCATGGAGGAGCTTGTGCTGAGAATTGAAGCCATCATAAGAAGAGTCAAGGGCAAAAAGGGCAAGGAAATCACCATGTATAAGATTGGTAAATTCACTTTTGACACTCAAAAGCAAGTTTTGATTTCAGAAAACGAGACGGAAAAACTCACAACAAAAGAAACTGAGCTGCTCAGCTTGCTTTGCGCACATGTCAATGAAATTCTGGAACGCAACTTTGCATTGAAAACAATTTGGATTGACGACAACTACTTCAATGCTCGAAGCATGGACGTGTATATAACTAAATTGCGCAAAAAGTTGAAAGCCGACCCAGGAATTGAGATTATCAACATACACGGAAAAGGCTACAAGCTTATAGCCCCCACATCTGAAGAAGGATAAGCCGTCGAGGCAACAACCACATTAAAATATTGAAATGCAATGTCAATTTTGATATTGCATTTTTTATTTTTAATTTTGTATTCTTATAAATTGTTAATGAAGATACTATTTCGAGTATATCAGTGGCTTGTTGCTGCACCCATCTTACTTGTGCTGACAATTGTTATAGCATTACTGACCATTTTGGGAAGTTTTGTGAATAGTAATTGGTGGGGATTTTACCCTCCTAAATTTTGGGCAAGGTGCTGGTGCTGGTTGTTTTTCGTAAAAGTAGTAGTTGTCAATAGCGAACTTATCGACAAAAAACAATCCTATGTGTTCATTGCTAACCATCAAGGGGTTTTCGACATATTCTCTGTTTATGGCTACTTAAAGCACAACTTTAAATGGATGATGCGCAAAGGACTGAACAACATTCCTTTAATCGGTATAGCTTGCAAAGCCGCCGGACACATAATGGTTGACAATTCAACACCCACGGCTATAAAGAAAACCATGGGCGTGGCAAAGAAAAAATTGAGCAATGGCATGTCTTTATTCATATTCCCAGAAGGGCGTCGCACCTACACTGGAAAAATGGGGGCTTTTAAGCATGGAGCCTTCAAGTTGGCACTCGATTTCAATCTGCCAATAGTTCCAATTACCATAAGTGGTTCTTACGACGTTATGCCTCGCACCACATTCAACATAAAGCCGGGCAAAATCACAATAACACTTCACGAGCCAATATACCCCACTGAATGTGGACATGATTTCGGACAAGTGATTGGCGACTGTTACAGTATAATACAAAGTGATTTGCCACAAAATCTGCAAAACACCGACAAACAAAATTAAACTATATTTTTAAAATGACACTCACAAACAAGACTCTCAGAGACTCGGCCGGAATGCGCTGGTTAGCATTGTCTCTTTTAGCAGGGGCAATGTTTTGTTCATACATTTTCATGGACATACTTTCGCCTCTGAAAAACTTATTGCAGTCAACTCATGGCTGGGACTCAACCGCTTTCGGAACTATGACCGGTTCTGAAACATTTCTTAATGTATTCATTTTCTTCTTGATTTTTGCGGGAATCATTCTCGACAAGATGGGCGTGAGATTCACAGCAATCTTGTCTGGAGCCGTTATGCTGGTTGGTGCCACCATAAATTGGTATGCTTTGACATCTATGTTTGCTGGCAGCGGGCTTGAGGTTTGGTTCACACAGCATCTTAACTATATCCCTGTTTTTGATGAGCTTGGTGTTTCTCCATTTTACGATGGAATGCCGGCGTCTGCCAAATTCGCAGCCGTGGGATTCATGATTTTTGGCTGCGGTGTGGAGATGGCTGGAATCACTGTGTCACGTGGCATTGTAAAGTGGTTTAAGGGACACGAAATGGCACTGGCAATGGGCTCTGAGATGGCTTTGGCTCGTCTTGGTGTAGCTACATGTATGATATTCTCTCCGTTGTTTGCCAAGCTTGGCGGCGACATCGATGTATCTCGCTCTGTGGCATTTGGCGTGGTGCTCCTAATGATAGCACTCATTTCTTTCATAGTGTATGCCTTCATGGACAAGAAGCTCGATGCACAAACAGGTGAAGCCGAAGAAAAGGACGACCCATTCAAAATCAGTGACCTTGGTAAAATACTAACCAACAGTGGTTTCTGGGTAGTTTCACTGCTGTGTGTGCTTTATTACTCTGCAATCTTCCCATTCCAGAAATATGCTGTCAACATGCTCCAATGCAACCTTTCTTTTACCGAAGTTGCAGAGGATTCGTTTTGGGGCTCAAACACAGTCACCATCATTCAATATATAATTATGCTCGTTATTGCCGCTTCTGCATTTGCCAGCAACTTCTCGAAAGAAAAAACCAAGAAATATAGCTTGATGGCATTGTCGGTTGTGGCTCTGATTACATATTGCTACATGGGCTACATGCGACAAAGTGCCGAAGCCGTGTTTGCCGTGTTCCCATTGCTGGCTGTTGGCATCACACCCATCTTGGGCGACTACGTTGACCATAAGGGCAAGGCTGCCTCAATGCTTGTTTTGGGCTCACTCCTGCTGATTGTGTGTCACTTGACATTTGCGTTCATATTGCCAATGTTCAAGGGCAACACCATGGGTGGCTATATAGTGGCCTATATCACAATTTTGGTTCTTGGAGCAAGTTTCTCGCTTGTGCCGGCAGCTTTGTGGCCCAGTGTACCAAAGCTCGTTCCTGAGAAAATCATAGGCAGTGCCTACTCTTTGATTTTCTGGATTCAAAACATTGGCCTGTGGCTGTTCCCCATTTTGATTGGCAAGGTTCTTGACGCAACAAATCCACAAATTGCCCAAAACCTGGCAAATGGCGCCATGACACAAGAGCAAGCCTCTGTGGCTTACGACTACACTTGGCCCCTCATAATGCTCGCCAGCTTGGGCTTGGCCGCATTGCTGATTGGTTTTGTGCTCAAAGTTATCGATAAAAAGAAGCACTTGGGTCTGGAAGAACCAAACATCAAATAATTCGTTAAGTTTTAGTAACGTATAAAGACACTCTGGAGACACAAATTTATTCTTTACACAAGCATAAATTGTGTCTCTTGTTTTTAGCATAATTTTTTATTAGTCATAATGAGTTCTGGTTTATCTAACAACCATTTGCAGAGCTTTGGTAAAATCAACAGCCCAGCCGCCAGATGGGTTGTTTTAGGCATAGTGTCATTTGTCATGATGACAGGATATGTTGTTGCAAAGGAGATGTCGCCACTGCAATATTTTCTACAACTCCCTTTGAGTCATGGTGGACTTGGGTGGACTGGCTCCGAATTTGGCTTGTTTGCCGGTTCAAGGGGCTTTTTCAATGTGTTTTTCTTGATGCTGTTTGTCAGTGGAATTGTGCTCGACAAAACTGGAGTGCGATTTTCCGGCATATTGTCATGTATCTTGATGCTTATAGGCACGCTCGTTGACTATGCAGCAATAACAAGTTTCTCGCCAGCACCTACGATTTCAATATCCGTGCCCATGTTTGGCATCAGCTACGAAAATGTCAAAGTGCAAGTATTGCTGGCATCTACTGGTTTTGCAATATTTGGCATAGGCTATGAACTTTGCGGAATAGTGGTTTCCAAAATCATCGTGAAATGGTTCTCTGGAAAAGAAATGGCATTGGCCATGGGTATTCAAGTGGCACTCGCACGTTTGGGCACGGCTCTTGCCCTTGGCTGCGGTCCAATCCTTGCCACAGAGTTCTCCCTGTCAACACCTATTCTTGTAGGCCTTGCATCTGTGGTTATTGGCACATTGTGCTATTTCCTGTATTGCAACATGGACAAAGCATTCGATGCAACGCAAGAGACAAGCACAAACAATAACACCAATGACGATGGCTTCCATTTTTCTGACCTTCGCTCCACATTAAAAAGTGGCGGTTTCTGGCTGATTACAGTGCTGTGCTTGCTCTACTACTCTGCCTTATATCCATTTCTTGATTTCGCCACAAACCTTATGATTACAAAATATGGATTTGACGCGCATTTGGCTGGCTTGATTCCAGCAATATTACCATTCACATCAATTGTGTTGACTCCCCTATTCGGCACAATCTACGACCATATAGGCCGCGGAGCCACAATCATGATATTAGGAACTGCATTGCTTACGATAGTTCTTGTGGTTTTTGCTCTGCCTTGCGACTCCAAATTTGTGGCAATCGTGCTTATGCTCATTTTAGGCATCGCATTCTCACTACTACCAAGTGTGCTGTGGCCTGCCGTTCCTAAAATCGTGCCATTGAAGCAACTTGGCACTGCATATTCAATTATCTATTATATTCAGAACATTGGCCTTATGGTGGTTCCTGTAGTTATTGGAAACATCTTGCAGCGCGACACAATTGGCTCTACCACCGACTTCACTGGTGCCATGTGGTGTTTTGCTTTCATTGGCTGCGCTGCAGTGATTGTCTCTGTGTTTTTGTTCTTTAAAGATAAAAAAGCCGACTATGGACTCGAAAAAGCCAATTTGACATCTAAAAAATAAATAGCAATATGAAAAAATCAGATTTTATCGCAATAATTCCAGCAAGGTATGCCTCTACCCGATTTCCTGGCAAACCACTTGCCAAGCTTGGTGGAAAATTCATTATTGAGTGGGTATATGAGCAAGTGAGTTTGACAGTTGACAACGCCATTGTTGCCACCGACGACGAGCGCATAGCCAATGCCGTAGCATCATTTGGAGGCAAAAGCGTGATGACAAGTCCAAACCACAAGAGCGGCACCGACCGCTGTTATGAAGCCTATGTCAACAATGGCGGAAATGAGCAAGTGATTATCAATGTGCAAGGCGACGAGCCATTCATACGCCATGAGCAAATTCAAGAAATCATGTCGTGTTTTGACAACCCTGCCACTCAAATTGCCACTCTTGTGAAGCCTTTTGACAAGACACGGTCTTTTGTAGAGCTTGAAAATCCCAACTCACCCAAAGTGGTCATTGACAAGAACCGACATGCTAAGTATTTTTCACGTCAAGTGATTCCTTATTTGCGTGGCATCGACAAAGCACAATGGCCATCGTTGCACCAATACTACACACACCTTGGCATGTATGCCTACACTCGGCAAACTTTGGCCGAAATCACACGCCTGCCCATGTCCGACTTAGAAAAAGCTGAGTCGCTCGAACAGCTAAGATGGCTTGAAAATGGCTACAAAATTGCTGTTGGCATTAGTGAGTTTCAGAGCATCGGCATTGACACGCCTGAAGACTTAGAAAAAGCACAATCGTTTTTGAATTCAGCAAACAGCAAATGCTAAACAGAACAACTGCCCCAAAAATCAGCCCAATACATTGCAGACGGTTGGTCATACCACAACCAACAGTTTTGAGCAATGGCATTGAGCTATGGACCATTTCGGGTGGCAAAGACGATTTGTGCCGCATATCTTTTTTCAATGCGGGTGGCGAGCTTCAAGAACCGAAACCGCTTGTGGCAATCCTATCTACATTGATGATATATAAAGGCAACCGTGTCAAAAATTCTTTCGACATATCCGAAGCGTTTGATTTCTGTGGAACTTTTCATTCCTCCAACACATATAATTGTTACACAGAGAATTCATTCAGTTGTCTTAACAAAAACTTCAATGAAATAGCCTCGCTTTTCGTTGATTGCCTTAGCGAGCCTACGTTTCCGCAAGCAGAGTTGACGAGCCTTAAGACTCGTCTTGTGGAGAGCTTCAAGGTGTCGGTTCAAAACACGTCGTATTTGGCTGCCAGGGAAATGCGCAAGTTGTGCTACGGCATGCAGCTCCCTCTTGGGAGACCTGTCAACATTACCAATATACGCAGTGTCACACGAGCCGATTTGACCAATTTCCACGACCTTTATTATAGGTCAAACGGAGCAAAACTTGTGCTGTCGGGCAATGTTGACGATAAAATCACGGATTGCGTGTTACGCACATTCGGATCTTTGCCCCGACAGACCTCACAAACGCTGTCAGAACCAATGCCTTGCCGCCCATCGCCAAAGATGTTCTCCGTCGTCAACTGCAAAGGTGCTGTACAATCGTCAATAAGAATCAGGCTATACACCATCGATAACAGGGATTGCGACTATTATGCGCTGCGCATTCTGGTAACTGTGCTCGGAGGTTATTTTGGCAGCCGCCTTAACATGGCAATACGAGAAGATAGCGGCCTGACCTATGGCGTTGGAGCCGCATTGATTGGTGGTCATGGTGATTCTCACATAGAAATCTCCACTGATTGCGATGTGGCTTACACGTTTCAAGTAATCGAAGCTATAAAAACAGAAATCGTCAAGCTGAAAGAAAGCCCTATTTCTGATGAAGAATTGCATAGCGTGCGCCAATATGTGTTAAGCCGTCAAATCATGATGCTTGACTCTCCTTTCAAACTGGCCAACTACATAGGCAAAACGATTGTAGGCAACATCGCTTCCGAACACTACAATTCGTTATCCGACGCCATTGCGAGCATCAGCGCCAAAGAGCTACAGCGCGTGGCAAACAGATGTTTGGATTTAAATAAACTGAGAATAGTGGTTGCTTGCGACAAAGCGAAACTCAAAACCAAAAATCATGGTTTTTCATTTTGATTAAACAGCGTTTTTTTCGAACTTTGTAGAAAATAATTGCATTTACATTTTAAAATTTCAATATATAATGAAGAAGAGCGTACTTCAGCAAAAAAGAGCTGACTATCAACCAAAACTTCCTACCGCACTTTGGGGTGCTATAAAGGTTGTTGCTGGTGAACCAACCACCTCGGTTGGAGACCAGGAGGAAATCAAAAAATTATTCCCTAACACTTATGGCTTGCCCATTTTGACTTTTGAAAAGGATTCAAATGCCAAAAAGTCAATCAATGAGCCATTCAATGTCGGTGTAATTCTTTCTGGCGGACAAGCTCCAGGCGGACACAATGTGATTAGCGGTCTGTTTGACGGCATCAAGAACATTAACAAGAAGAACAAACTCTATGGCTTTTTAATGGGTCCCAGCGGATTGGTTGACCACAAATATATAGAGTTGACTGCTTCTATAATTGATGATTATCGCAACACGGGCGGTTTCGACATAATTGGTTCTGGCAGAACGAAACTCGAAACAACAGAGCAATTTGAAAAAGGTCTTGAAATCATAAAAGAGCTTGGCATTAAGGCCGTGGTAATCATTGGCGGTGACGACTCCAACACCAATGCTGCCGTTCTTGCCGAATACTACAAAGCCAAGAATGTTCCTGTGCAAGTAATTGGTTGCCCCAAGACCATTGATGGTGACTTGAAGAACGAGGTTATTGAAACTTCGTTTGGTTTCGACACCGCAACTAAGGTTTATTCAGAGGTTATTGGCAACATAGAGCGCGATTGCAACTCCGCAAAGAAATATTGGCACTTCATCAAACTGATGGGCCGCTCTGCTTCGCACATAGCACTTGAGTGCGCACTGAAAACGCAGCCTAACTACTGCGTTATCAGCGAGGAAGTGGAAGCTAACAACGAAACTCTCAACGACATCGTTGACGACATAGCCAATGTGGTGGCCATGCGTGCTGCCGACGGAAACAACTTTGGCACTGTACTTATTCCAGAAGGACTCATTGAGTTCATTCCTGCAATGAAAACACTTATTGCCCAACTCAACGACATGCTTGCAGAGCGCCCAGAAGTGGCAAACCTTGATGAGGCCAAGCAAAACGAATTTATCTTGACTCACCTTTCTGCCGAGAATGCTGAAACTTATAAGTCGCTTCCTGAAACTGTGGCACGCCAGTTGGCTAATGACCGCGACCCTCATGGAAACGTGCAAGTTTCTCTTATTGAAACTGAGAAATTGCTGAGCGATATGGTGGCACAACGCCTTGAGGTGATGAGAAGTGAAGGTAACTACAATGGCTCGTTCAAGACCCAACACCACTTCTTTGGTTATGAAGGTCGTTGCGCTGACCCATCAAACTTCGATGCCGACTATTGCTACGCCCTTGGCTATAATGCAGCCCAACTGATTAATTGCGGCGCAACTGGCTATCTGTCATCAATCCGCAATTTGGCTCGTCCTTCAGTTCAATGGGTTGCTGGCGGTATTCCTATCACCATGATGATGAACATGGAGCACCGCAATGGCAAAAACAAACCTGTAATCAAGAAAGCCCTAGTTGATTTGAAAGGCAAGCCATTCCAAGTGTTTGCCCAGCACCGAGCTAAGTGGGCAAAAGAAACCTGCTACACATATCCAGGCCCTATCCAGTATTTTGGTCCAGAAGAAGTTTGCGACCAAACATCTCTCACTCTTCACTATGAGCAACGTGACAAATAAGTAACGACACCAGCAGCGGATTGCTGACCAAATAAAAAAACTTCCGGCTAATTGAAGCCGGAAGTTTTTTATTTGCCTAGATTTGTAACACCTTATGGCTCTGGGTCGCCAATTGGTTCTGTGGCCGGTGCGGAAGTCGGCTCTTCTGCAGGTTGCGTTACTACATTCGTGTTTTCTTCTTTTTCATTGTCAATTTCGATTTCTTCTTCGTGCCTATTCTTAGCTTTATGGAACTCGTGTCTAGCAGAGTCGCCACCAAGTTTTACCGTATCGACAAATTCTTTTGGCTCTGGTGCAACCTGAACCGCTGGCTCTATCGTCGTGTCGCTGTCAGTTGCAACTTCTTCTGGCATTGACACCGCCGTGGCATTACCAGACTTGTTGGTTATAAATGTTGACAATGCCAGCACCACAATGCCTATGCCAAGCAGGGCAAACAGAGCATACCACAATGCCGTCATATCCTTGATTTTCATTGCTTGCCCTGTCACTTTCTCCACTTTCACCACAGCTACGCTTGTTTTATGTTCCATTGCGTCAATACAAGAAGACAATGCTTTCAGCGAGTTGTCCTCCAGTATGCTTTTCGTCAATTCGTGGCAATCAAACTTGGCGTTTGAGCACAACAAGAAAATATCACCGCCCATAACGTCGGTCTGCAACTCAACCGCCGCTTTGGAGCTATATATATCCACTATCTGGTTTGCCGAATCATAAATCATGTCTTCGGCGTTTGGTCTAAATTGAACCACACGGCACTTGCCCATTGTGGCCACCAACGCCCCAGCCTTATTAAAATTCAAAAAAGCTAGGTTGTCTTTTGTTGTTATCGAGCGTGATTCAGCAATGCTGTTAAGCACTTTGTTGAATGTGGTCTCTGTCAGTGTTTGGCTCTTAGATTCTGCTTCTGCAACATGGGTTGCTATGGAGTTAATTAAATCTGCAGATGTCCCCAACGCGAAAGAGCCGTTAGAGCCTTCTCCGTCAGTGCCATTGGCACTTGGATATGTGCAAACGTCTTCGTTTGTGAAAAAAACTGGGGTGTCTAAATCAAATTTCATTTCACCTTGTGTTTTTATTGTGGTGCAAACTTACAAAAAAACGCCCAATAACAGCGTGTTTGCACACTAAAAACAACGATTCAGCAAACTTTGCACCCTTTATGACTTTTCATTATTTTTGCAAAAAACAAATTATGCAGCAAAAAGGATATGTCCGCGTTTACACTGGCAACGGTCAAGGCAAGACAACTGCGGCCTTTGGGGTTGCCCTCAGAGCCGCTTGCGCCGGCCAAAAAGTGTATATTGCCCAATTTGTGAAAGACATGAAATATAATGAAACCAAAATCACACAATTCATACCAAACATCACAGTTGAGCAGCTCGGCAAAGGCTGTTTCCTCAGTCGTGAACCAGATGAAACCGACAAGCTCCTTGCCAAGCGAGCCTTGACAAAATGCACTGAAATCATGAGAAGCGGAACGCATGACCTCGTGGTTTTAGACGAACTGACCATAGCTCTTCACGTGGGACTTTTGACCACTGCAGAAGTCCTAAATGCGCTCTCGCAACGCAACAGCCACACCGAAATCATCATAACTGGGCGATATGCTCCACAAGAGATAATTGATTTTGCCGACTTGGTTACAGAAATGCAAGAAATCAAGCACTATTATGCCACATCTGGTGTGGTTTCGCGCAATGGTTTTGACTACTGATTTCTGTCCCATTTCACACCCAAGACCTTTCATTTGGCAAGGGCTTTTTGTCATAGCGAAACCTGCGGATTTTCTTATTATTCTGGCCCTGTTTTAATCCGTTATTTTCTTTGTTTCGTTAAAGTTTTTTCCTAACTTCGCATAGAATAAGACCCTGTTGGAGCGTCGTGTCACAAGACGTTTATTCGTCTTTATCCAGCTGGTCTGATTTAAATCCGTATTTTGGATATAGTGCTGTGTAGCTCAATGTGACACGCAAACTGGGCAAAATTATTTGTTTGCCAGAATTTTATTGTCAACAAATACTAACACTTAATATTTTTAATCATAAAAAGATGAGTAAAGAAAAAAAGTTTATGACTTGTGATGGTAACACTGCTGCCGCACACATCAGTTACATGTTTACTGAGGTGGCTGCAATTTACCCAATCACACCTTCATCACCAATGGCTGAGCATGTGGACGAATGGGCTGCTGCTGGTCGCAAAAACATATTTGGTGAAGTTGTTACAGTGCAAGAAATGCAAAGTGAGGGTGGTGCTGCCGGTGCAGTGCATGGTTCACTTCAGGCTGGCGCTCTCACAACCACCTACACAGCCTCTCAAGGTTTGCTCCTCATGATACCAAACATGTATAAGATTGCTGGTGAATTGCTGCCAAGCGTGTTCCACGTGACAGCCCGCACACTGGCTTCTCACACATTATGTATCTTTGGCGACCATCAAGATGTTATGGCTTGCCGCCAAACTGGTTTCGCCATGTTGGCTGAAGGCTCTGTTCAAGAAGTCATGGATTTGTCTGCCGTAGCTCATTTGAGTGCCATCAAGGGTAGCCTTCCTTTCTTGAACTTCTTCGACGGTTTCCGCACATCTCACGAAATTCAGAAGATTGAGGCCTTGTCACAAGAAGACCTTGAGCCACTTTTGGATAGAGAAGCTCTTGCTAAATTCCGCGAGCGCTCAATGAATCCAGATAAGCCTGTTACTCGTGGTACTAATGAGAACCCAGACGTGTTCTTCCAGCACCGTGAGTCTTGCAACGAATATTACGACAAGATTCCTGCCATAGTAGAGGACTATATGAACAAGATTGCAGCCATCACAGGCCGCAAACACGGTTTGTTTGATTACTATGGAGCCAAAGACGCCGACCGCGTGATTATTGCCATGGGTTCTGTTACCGAGGCTATCCGCGAGGCTATTGACTACTTGACCGAAAAAGGCGAGAAAGTCGGCATGGTTTCTGTTCACCTCTATCGCCCATTCAGCGCAAAGCATTTCCTGGCTGCAGTGCCAAGCACAGCAAAGCGCATTGCAGTGCTCGACCGCACAAAAGAGCCTGGTGCTAACGGTGAACCACTGTATCTTGACGTTAAGGACTGCTTCTACAGCTCTGAAAACGCTCCTGTCATCGTTGGTGGACGCTATGGTTTGGGTTCTAAAGACACTACCCCGGCTCAAATATTGTCAGTTTATGACAACTTGGCTTTGCCTATGCCAAAGAACCACTTCACTATTGGCATAGTAGATGACGTTACATTCACTTCTCTGCCACAAAAAGAAGAAATAGCTCTTGGAGGCAAAGGCATGTTCCAAGCCAAATTCTATGGTCTGGGTGCCGACGGAACAGTGGGTGCAAATAAAAACTCGGTGAAAATCATCGGTGAAAATACCGACAAATATTGTCAAGCATACTTCTCTTACGACTCTAAGAAGTCTGGTGGTTTCACTTGCTCTCACCTCCGTTTTGGTGACGAACCTATCCACTCAACTTATTTGGTAACCACACCAAACTTCGTTGCTTGCCACGTTCAGGCATACCTCCACATGTATGATGTGACCAAGGGTCTGCAAGACGGTGGAACATTCCTCTTGAACACAGTGTGGGAAGGCGATGAGCTTGCAAAGAACTTGCCAAACAAGGTGAAGAAATACTTCGCTGACCACAAGATTTCTGTTTACTATATCAACGCTACTAAAATTGCACAAGAAATTGGGTTGGGCAACCGCACCAACACTATTCTTCAATCTGCATTCTTCCGCATAACCAAGGTTATTCCTATCGACTTGGCTGTTGAGCAAATGAAAGAATTCATTGTCAAGAGCTACAGCCGCAAGGGCGAAAAGATTGTAAACATGAACTATCAGGCCGTTGACCGTGGTGGTGAATACAAAGAATTGCCAGTAGATGCAGCTTGGTCTGACCTCGTTGTTGAAAACACAACCAACGATGATGTACCTGAGTTCATCAGCAACTTGGTGTTCCCTATCAACGCACAAGACGGCGACTTGCTGCCAGTAAGTGCATTCAAGGGCATTGAAGACGGTACTTGGCAAAACGGTACTTCCACATTTGAGAAACGTGGTGTTGCAGCATTTGTTCCAGAATGGAATTCTGCAAACTGTATCCAATGTAACAAGTGTGCTTTCGTTTGTCCTCACGCTGCTATCCGCCCATTCCTCATGAACGAGGAAGAGGCTGCTGCTTCTCCTTTCAAGGAAGAAGACAAGCTTCCTGCTATCGGCAAGACTTTGGCAGGCTTGAAGTTCGTGCAGGTTGTTGACGTTCTCGACTGCCTTGGCTGCAGCAACTGTGTTGACGTTTGTCCTGGCAAGAAGAACCGCGAAACCGGCGAGGTGGAGAAAGCCCTCAAGATGGTTCCGCTTCTGGAGCACGAAGACGACCAGAAACTCTGGGATTATGCTTCTAAGCACGTTACATCTAAGCAAGCTTTGGTTGACATAAAGAGCAATGTTAAGAACAGCCAGTTTGCCACCCCACTCTTTGAGTTCAATGGTGCATGCTCTGGTTGTGGTGAGACTCCTTACGTTAAGCTGATTTCTCAACTCTTCGGCGACCGCGAAATGGTGTCTAACGCCACAGGTTGCTCTTCAATCTACTCTGCTGCAGTTCCTTCAACACCATACACCACCAACGAAAAGGGACATGGTCCTGCTTGGGCTAACTCATTGTTTGAGGATTTCTGCGAGTTTGGCATGGGTATGGCTATTGCCGATGAGAAAATGCGCGCAAGAGTTAAGACTTTCGTTCAAGATGCTATTGCAAGCGAGGCCGTTGCCGATGACATCAAGGCTCTTTACAACGAATGGCTTGAGAACTTCAACGACGGTCCTAAGAGCCGCGAACTGAGCGACAAGATTTTGGCCGCTATCTCTAATAGCGACGTTGAGGAGAACAAGAAAGTCCTCAGCCTTGGCAAATATCTTGTGAAACGCTCACAATGGATTATCGGTGGTGACGGTGCTTCTTACGACATCGGTTTCGGTGGTTTGGACCACGTGGTTGCAAGCGGCAAGAACGTAAATATTCTTGTGCTCGACACCGAGGTTTACTCCAACACTGGTGGTCAGGCTTCCAAGTCAACACCTCTCGGCGCAATAGCCAAGTTTGCTGCAGCCGGCAAGCGCGTGCGCAAGAAAGACCTTGGTCTGATTGCTTCTACTTACGGCTACGTTTATGTGGCACAAGTGGCTATGGGCGCTGACAATATGCAGACACTGAAAGCTCTGCGTGAGGCCGAGGCTTACGACGGACCATCTTTGATTATTGCTTACGCTCCATGTATCAACCACGGCTTGAAGTCTGGTATGGGCAAGAGCCAAGCCGAGGAGGCTAAGGCTGTGGCATGTGGCTACTGGCACCTCTGGAGATATAACCCAGAACTTGAGAAAGAAGGCAAGAACCCATTCACTCTCGATAGCAAAGAGCCAAACTGGGACAACTTCATCGACTTCCTCAAGGGCGAAGTGCGTTACGCATCGGTTATGAAGCAATATCCTGACGAGGCTGAAGAGCTCTTCAAGGCTGCAAAGGCCAATGCTCAATGGCGTTACAACAACTATCGCCGCCTTTCACAACAGCAATGGGGTGTAAATCCTGATGAAAAATGATTTCTAAGTAATAGTTAGAAAAACTCCAAATACAAAATGGGTTGTACCAAAATGTTGGTACAACCCATTTTAATTTTAAGCCAGTATGTTTGTTTAGCGAACATTATTGTAACTTTGTAATTAATGATGAACGCAACAACTATCCATAAGCTTTTTGCTGACCACTACCCCGGCACAAACATGCCAGAGTCGCCATCTGTGTGGCTTACTGAGGTGCAGCGTAACCATGAATACAAATATAAATATGCCGAGATTGAAAATGCAATTCGCAACACTCTTGATGATGCCTATATTTTCTTTGACCGAAATTATATAGTTCTGAATGACGGAATGACTTATGAAGAACTTGCTAATATAGCCAAAAACCTCGGTTGCCATACTGGAGACAAAAACGATGAATCCATAGCCCGCAGCTTGCTGCAAACAGCTACTTGCGTTTATCGTTTGCTCATAAAAGATTTTTGGTCTGATGGTGATTTCCCAGTGTGTTTCACCTCTATTAATGGCATAGTTCGCTACAACAGCCAAGCAGAAAGTATCTTGGAATTATTGAAAGCTAATGCAGCCAGAGTGCTATGCGATGCCAATAACAATTGGAGGCTTAAAGACAACCCTGATGTTATTGTTGCAGCAGCAGAATGCACTAAACGAACGACTGGAATCCTCTACTGGAACGGAGAATCTGATTTTGATGAAATCGTGTTGGCATCAGATGTTACATACACTCAATGTCTCGCATTAGAGATAGCTTATGGCGATGGCCTCTATATGCCGCAACATCTAAAAGACTGGATAGAAAAAGTATTAATTCCTTAGCTTTACGCCCCATTAACAACTCTGCCAAGAAAATGTTTTGGCATAACACAAGTTGTGAGCGCAAAATAAAAAAGTGTGCCGATTTTTAATCGACACACTTTTTGTTATGCTTGTTTTTCTATAAACTTAAATCAATTCACGCTGTTGATTAGTTCCAAATTTGATTTTTCCAGCTGCTTTTTTGCATATTCCTTTGTTAGAGTGAATTGCTTCTTGCCTGACGAAGGTATGGTGAACATTGCCTCTATCATTATCGTCTCGAAGATTGACCTCAATCCCCTTGCCCCAAGTTTATACTCGATAGCTTTGTCCACAATATAGTCCAACACATCATCATTGATTTTGAGCTTCACACCGTCCATTTCAAGCAATTTTTCATACTGCTTGGTTATGGCATTTTTCGGTTCTGTCAAAATTCGGCGCAAAGCGTTGCGGTCAAGAGGCTCCAAATTTGTTAGGATTGGCAAACGACCTATGATTTCCGGAATCAAGCCAAAAGCCTTCAAGTCTTGTGGGGCAACAAAATGCAGCAGTTTCTCCCTATCAATCTTACGAATTCTGTTCTCTGCACCAAAGCCAACCACATGAGTATTCATGCGTCTTGCGATGATTTGTTCAATGCCCTCAAATGCACCTCCACAGATAAACAAGATATTCTTTGTGTCAACAGGAATAAGTTTCTGTTCGGGGTGTTTCCTGCCGCCTTGCGGTGGCACGTTCACTACCGAACCTTCAAGCAATTTCAACAGACCCTGTTGCACACCTTCTCCACTCACATCACGTGTTATCGACGGGTTGTCGCCTTTTCGGCCAATTTTGTCAATCTCATCGATAAACACAATGCCGCGCTCGGCTTGTGCCACATCGTAATCACAAACTTGCAGCAACCTTGTGAGCAAACTTTCTATGTCTTCTCCCACATATCCTGCCTGCGTGAGCACCGTGGCATCTACAATGGTGAACGGCACTTTCAGCATCTTGGCTATGGTTTTAGCCAAAAGAGTTTTTCCCGTTCCCGTTGGACCAACCATCAAGATGTTGGATTTCTCAATATCGACGTCATCTACATGCTTCTGCATTAGACGCTTGTAGTGGTTATACACAGCCACGCTCAAGTATATCTTAGCCGTGTCCTGCCCTATCACATATTGGTCCAAAAAACTTTTTATCTCTTCAGGCTTGGGCACTTCTTCAAGACAGAAGTCAGCCTCTTTCTTATCATGCACCTTTTGAAGAAACTGGTGTGCAATTTCATTGGCTTGCTCGGCACACTCATTGCAAATGCAGCCGTTAAGCCCTGGCATCATCAGCGCCACCTCATCTTCAGTTCTGCCACACAGGCAGCAACGCAACTTTTCCTGTTTCTTAGCCATTATTTTGCTTTTTCCATGACTTCATCAATCATGCCATATTCAAGAGCCTCTTTTGAGGTCATCCAGTAGTCACGATCGGAGTCGGCATACACCTTATCGTATGGCTGGCCAGAATGGTCAGAGATGATTGTGTATAGTTCTGTTTTAAGTTTCTGAATTTCGCGAGCTGTAATCTCTATGTCAGAAGCCTGTCCTTGAATACCACCCATAGGCTGATGTATCATGACGCGTGAGTGTTTCAACGCATAACGCTTGCCTTTTTCTCCAGCCACAAGCAGCACGGCTGCCATGCTTGCCGCCATACCAGTGCAAATTGTGGAAACCGGAGTTTGTATATATTGCATTGTGTCATATATGCCCAGACCGGCATACACAGAGCCACCAGGAGAGTTTATATATATTTGAATATCTTTGCCTGGGTCAGATTGTTCAAGAAACAAAAGTTGGGCTTGAATCACATTGGCGGCATAATCGTCAATCTGCGTGCCCAAAAATATGATGCGATTCATCATAAGGCGCGAAAACACGTCCATCTGAGTCATGTTGAGTTGACGCTCCTCAATCACGGTTGGTGATATGTAATTGCCTGTTGCACTCTGGGCATACTGGTCAAGTGCCAGTCCATTCATGCCAAGGTGATGCACGGCATAATTTCTAAATTCATTTTTCATGTCTTTATTGGTGTTTTTTGTCAAATAAGGGCGACCATCTGAAAAAAACAGAGTCGCCCTTGATTTATTTAGTGAAACTATTATTATTTCTTAGCTTGCTCAAACAACTTGTTGAACTCATCTACCGACACTGTTTTTTCCTCAACGGCAACAGCATCTTTAATGGCTGCATACACCTTATCCTCAAAAGCTTGGTTCTCAATGTCTCGGCTATATTCTGGTTTCTCCAGAATTTGATGAGCGTAGTTCTCAATCACGTCGTCGGGCACATTGTTCATGCCATATTGAGCGAATTGTTGTGCAGCATAGAACTTGGCCATCTTGGTCTTGTCTTCAGCCTCAACTTTCACATTCAAGTTTTTGGCAATTTTTTCCTTGATGAGTTGCCACTTGATTTGGCTTGCTGTGTTCTCAAAATTTTCTTCCACCTTCTTCTCGTCAGCATCTTTGTTGGTGGCCACCAAATAACGCTTCAAGAAAGCTTCTGGCAACTCCAAGTCGCCCACTTTCTTACGAAGCACACGCTCAGCGTCCATTGTGAAGCGGTAGTTGCTGTCGTTTTTGAGCTGGTTAGCAATCATCTCTTTCACTTTCTCAAGATATGTTTTCTCGTCTTTAGCCACATCTTTGCCCAAAACGTTATCAAAGAATTCTTGATTCATTTCTGCTGGCTGGTTCACGAGAATTTCATTAACAGTCATCTTGAAGTCGCTCTTCACGTCAGCGGCCTTGTCTTTGTCAATATTGAGCAACGAAGCCAATTCTGTAGTGCTTTCGCCCACAGCCTTTGCCGGATTTAACACGATTTCGTCATTCACCTTTTTACCGATGAATTTCTTCTTTTCGTCTTCGTCTTTCAGATATTTTGGCGACAGCACAGTTTTCTCCACATTTATGCCACCCTCTTTGGCATTGCCATTTTCATCAAGTTCCACCATTGAACCACGCACAAGAGCTTCTTCGTCAATAGTCTCGCCTGGCACTTGCTTGCCAAAGCGTTTTTTGAGGGCTTCATTTTGCTTGTCAACCATTTCTTGCGAAACCTCAATATTGTAATATGGAATCTTAACTCGTTTGTCGAGCTTGCACTCAAACTCTGGAGCTATGCCAAGGTCGAAAATAAAAGTGAATTCAGTGTCTTTGTTGAAGTCAACTTTTGTGTCTTTGTTGAGCATTGGCTCACCCAAAACGTCAATCTTGTTTTCCACGATGTAGTCACCAAGAGACTTGCTCACCTTGCGGTCAATCAGGTCAGCGAGAACCTGTGGGCCATAGAATTTCTTGAGCAATCCCATTGGAACATGTCCTGGACGGAAACCTTTAAGTGGATGCTGTTGACCTGCTTCGTTTAATCTTTTCTTGTAGTCGTCTTTGTAATCCTCCTCTTTGAACGATATTGTGAGAACACCATTCACATTATCAGTTTTTTCGAAATTTACGTTCATCTTGTAGATTGTATATATTTATTTAAAATTTATCTCAAATAAAATTTCATTTCATATTTAAATGCAAATTTACATCTAATTGCGTCTTTGAGCAAATTTAGACATTTGTTTTTGCCGTTTTTGGCATGGAAAGATTCCAATAAGAAGTGCAACGGCTATTCTCCTTACTCCACCTCAGGAGAAGGCCGCGCGCCGAGAGGGCTG
>CAKUQQ010000004.1 GCA_934675575.1 uncultured Muribaculaceae bacterium | reverse complement strand
GTGGAGAGTTGCTTGTAGGGAGGCTGTGATTGTAGGCTGGGTGGGGGTGGAGAGCCCTGGAGGGGCTCGTGTGCAGTTAACCTCCGACTGAGGAGCGACAGTGACGGTCGGAGTGGTATGGAATACACACTCTCAGGGCGTGCCGGAGGTACGCGTGTCATGGTATAGAGATGGCTAAGGCGGCATTGTGGAGGTGTTTATATGAAGAGTTGTTGTGATTGTGGATTGAGTATATGTAGAGGAAGAATTGATAATTTAATGAACGAAAAAACGACAGAGAAACGGTCGTTTCTCTGTCGTTTTGTTGTGACGCTTGCTTAGAGATGAGTGGGTGTTTGCCTCGCTCACAAGCGTTGTGGGACTGGTTATTTGTAGGAGATGATGTTGGAGTCGTCGAGGTAGTATTGGTGGTTGTATGTGCTGTTTGCGTTGTTTATTATGCGCTCTATGCGCGAGAATGCTTCATCAAGATTTTCTTTCTTGACGCCAAGACTTTTCACATAAACGCTGCCGAAGGTTTTCCAAAACTGATTTCCGCCATTTTTGTCTTTTGCTTCTGCGTCAAGTCCACACGACATGACAATGTCGTATTTGTCTTTAGCCAGCTCAACGTTGGCTTTGCGTGTGAGTGTGATTTTGAACTTAGAGCTTACTGGCAGTTTTTTTGTGCTGAAAGAGATTTCGTTGTTGCCTTGCGATATTGTTTTGGTTTGCGCGTTTCCGGCGAAATCGGTGTACTCAACGCTTATGTCGGCAAGTTCAACCAAATCGGCTGACACATCAGAGAATTTGAATGTGTTTGAAAACGAAGTGAATGTCTCACCTTTTGGCTCATCGCCTTTGTTGTCGTCACCACATGACACAACGGTTACACTCACGACAGCCAAAAGGAGCAGCATCGTGAAAAATAGAATGTTTTTTTTCATTTTTGTGTGATTAAATAAACTTTGGTTCTTTTCGTTGGCGTAAAATTACGCATTTATTTCAAATAAAGGCAGCAACCGCCCATGATTTAATTAGTTGGGCGGTTGTTGCAGCTATGGGGTGAACAGGCACACACATCAATAGTCGGTGGTGGTGCTGGAATAAACGTCACTGCCTTTGTATCGGCGGTCAATCACAGTGCGTTCAGTGTGCCAGACATATTCGCGGCGGTGGCAATCTGCGCACTCATACCAATCTTTGTAGGTCTTGACCAGATATTGCACTTCGTAGTTGTCAGACTGATACACTCTGGTCGTGGCGGCATGCTCTTTTGTGTAGGACGAAGATGATGAGCTAACAGTGCTGCCATAATGGTTGACATACCTGGTCAGCGTGTTGATGGTTTCTTTCCATTTGTGTGTTTTGGAGTCGATCACATGGCTTTCGCTTTCGTTGCACAATTCTGTGCTCTCACCAATATATTCTCGCTCTGCAAATTCCATGGAATATAGGTTTTTACACTCGCTGCACCTAATCATGACAGCCTCGTCGGACAGCAGCAGATTAATGTTGCCAAACAAAACCTTGCTGGCGAAATATATGCCCAAGGCAATAGCCCACCAATAGGTGCCCCACACAAGCGACGGCACAATCCACAGCAGGTTTCCTATCACGGCAACGGCTTGCAACAGGTGTTTTAGCTGCTTGTTGCTCAAACGCTTGTATGCTACTGGAATGCGTATAAGAAATGTGAGCAGCAATAGAGGCGCAAAACCAAGCATGGTTGCCCACATTAGTGCCAGAGGTGCAGCTATGATGGCTCCAGCCCAACGAATGGCATTGTCAATCCATTTGTTGCCGAACTGCTTAATTTGCCATGATGAATACATGTTGCCCTCAATCATGCGTGCCACAAAGTCGTTGTCAATCCACAGCGACACACCTGGCACATATTTCAGAATTAAGCTATTGCGCGCGCTGTTTTTCTTCAATATGTAGCTTTGTGCAACACCATTGCCGTCGAAAGTCACGACAGGACGGTAGGTGCAACCGTCCTTTGGGTTGAAAACATACAATGGAAATGAGGCTACTTTGCCGTCGGCCGTCTGCTTCACGTATAGTGCTGGGCGATACAAACTGTCGCACTCCACAAACGATTTTCCGAGGTATTTGCTCTCAAATTTCTTGATGGTCATGTAGTAACCGAGGTCGCTGCTCTTGATGGCATTTTCGCTGAAAGGTTGTGCCGTGGCACTCACAAGATAACTACTCCCAACAGAGAAGGTGTTACCATTTTTGTCGATGCAGGTAAACGTTCTTCTGTGTTTGTCGCACGATTTAATTCTCACTGTGTCGCCTTCAATAGGTTTTAGCTTTTCAGGCAAGCTGCCGCCATTTGATATTATCACAAATTTATTGTCGGCATCTTCTTGCGGCATAAAGCCACGTTCACCCGAAGCTGTCTCAACCCACATGCGGTTGCCATTTTTTGTGACACCGAGTATGCGCAACGAGTCGCCGCGCGACACCTTAATTGTCTTTAAGCTATCAGTCTGGTAGTAAGCCGACAAAGCTGAATTATGCACGGCGGCGAGCTTAGCCTGCTCGGTGGTGATTTTGCTTGGCGGATAGTAATAAACATTAAATATGGCAGTAGCTATCAGCAGTGTTGCGAAAATCAGGCAATAAGTTGTGAAGTCAAACTTATCACCGTAGGCGAATGGACTTTTTTTCATTCGTTCGTCTTGTTTTTATGAGGTTAATATTAGTGTTGATTTACTTTATGAATCTTGTCATCAGGGTGTAGTTAAAAGGAACTGCTGCATTTTTGAATTCTTTGTAGAGGTTTTGCCCCCAGCTGGCCACCTCGGTGTTTGATTGAATATTAGCCCATTGGTCAACCAAGGCTTCTGCTTCGCTTTCTTTGCCGGTTTTGCTCAAAGCCGCCGCTTGCAGCAGTTGTGCGTAGCCACCACGTTTTTTGGCTCCTGCCACTTTGGCAAACAAGTTGCTGGCTTCGGCCGCGTTGCCTGATTTGGTGGCAATCACAGCGTCGAGCCAATCTTCCAGGCGTGAGTCAATGTTCTCATCAAACGGTTTGCCAGAACCCAAGTTATGCGGCCACAAGCGTGCTTGTGCCACAAATTGGCTCGCTTCGCTCAGTTTGCCGTTTTCAATGGCCTGCAAAGCGCGTGCGATTTTCACCTTGTGATAGAGCGTATGGCCTCCGGTTTCGCCTTCAAATGGCAGAATTGTCGTGGTTGCCAGTATGTGGTCAGCTGTCGCATAGTCCTTGTTGGCTATTAATGTGCGCACATATAGCGTTGCTATTTGGAATTTGTCGCTGTGTCGCTTGTAGAATGGTTTCACAACAGCCAAAGCCTTGGCGTCGTCGCCGCGGTTGAGATAGAAATGCGTCAGTTGCTGGCAGTAGCGCCATTGCTCTTTGTCAAGGCTCAAAGCCTTTGTCAAGTCGCGTTCTTTGGCCTTGTCGTCGGTCTCGCAGTTTGCCATGAGGGCATAGAAAGGAGCATAGTTAACATCGCCGGCCGAGGCAACCTCGTTGAGCAGCTCACGGGCCTTGTCGTCATTGCCATGAGCCTTGTGGAGCAGGGCAAGCAGATAGCGATATTCCCACTTTTCGGAGTTGGCGGCAGCCCAGTCGAGCATTTGCTTGTCTTCGTTTCTGAACGGAAAAGCAAAATCAAGGTCTTTTGCCGAGAGCTGTGCAAGAGCGGTAGCATCTCCGCTGAGTTTTGCTCGCCAAATCTTCACAAGCGTGTTGCCAGAGGGGTCGGTGTCGAGCACCTTTTGTGCTTGGGCGTCGTCGCCTATGCCTATGTAGAACGAGGCAAGTTCCAGCAACTCCTGCGCAGGAAATTCTTCTTTTATGTTGCCAAGAAACGCTTCTTTGGTCATGTCGCCGTTGCAGTAACGCTCAAAATCCACGAAGTGGTTCAGTGGGTCGAGCTTTTCGATTTTGTCGAGCATGCGAGTTGCCTCGCTCTTGTTGCCACGACTGGCATAGATGCGGCACAGCAGCTGATAGGCTGTGACGTTGTTGGCATTGTATTCTGTGCTGCGCAAGGCATATTGCTCGGCTTTGCCGAGGTCGCCGAAAGTGGAGAAATAGAGCTTGGCAAGTTGGGTGTAGGCAGCACTTCGCAGCGGCGATGTGATGGCAGTCATCTCAAAGCCGTCGAGGGCATCATATTTCTTGCCGAGGTTCATTGCTGCAATACCGGCTTGATAGTTGGCATCGGCATCATATTGGTCGATGGCAATAGCGCGGTGGGCATAGTCAAGGGCTTCGGTGTAGTTGAAACTATAGTTGCACAAAGCGGCTTTCAAGCCGAGAGCCGGGCCATAGTTGGCATCGAGCTGCAGAGCCTTGTCAACGGCCTTTTGTGCCGATTTCATCTCGCCCATGCCATAGGAGTCGCGTGCAAGCAGATATTGGGCGTAGGCTGTGTTCCAGTCAAAATTCTTTGGTGTTGCTTGCGGACGGCTCAAATCCTGGCTTTCGCGCGACCACAGTGTCTTGCCGCCAAGCTTTATTTTCTGAATGTTGTTGAGCTCCACACCAAACGTTTCGGTAACAGAATTGGCAGTTTTCACACTCACATCGTGCCGTGCCAGGTCGTGTCCGAGCGAGTCCACCACCGACAAGGTGCCTGCCAGGTCGGTCAGGGCATATATGCTCACCTTGGTGTCGTTGCCGGCAGCGCACACGTTAATCACGCCAAGCTCGCTTGCGCCAGCCACACCACCAGTGCCGCTGTAGGGGAACCAGTATTCAGTCCACTCGTCGGTGCCAAAAGGTGTGAATAGAAATTGCTTGTATGGGGTGAAGCTGCTGTTGATTTTGTTCTGGTTGAAAAGCCTTCCGCTCTGTAGCTCCACATATTGAGTCTTGTGGTCGGTGAGCAATTCGCGCCAGATGTCGCCTTGGTCGCTCAATGCCCAAGTGAAGAACTTGCGTCCGAGTTTGTCGTCGCGGTTGGCCAGGTGCATCATGCCAAAGTTTTTGTCGGCATAATAGGTAGCGAAATATGGGCCGTGGTTTCCTGCCATGTGATATGACTGGTCTGCGCCAAAGTTCATTTGTTTCCACTCCGAGAGGTCGCGTCCGTGCACCGAGTCAAACGGCCATGAGCCCGTATCTCCGTCATGACCAATCCAATGTGTAGCCGGATAGATGAAATGCAAGTCATCGGTAGCCGTTACGCCAGTATTTGTCCAAGTGTAGTAGGGCTTATATTCGCCCGACGAGTTGTGCCACAAAGTGCGTGTGGTGAACCAACCGCGGTCTTTGGGCAAATTCACCTCAATGCCCCAACGAGAGCGTGTGAGCAAGTCGAGCACGCCAAGGTAGCAGCTCACGCTGCCGTCGTCTTTGTTGACGATTTTGTAGTCAACAGGGGCAGAGCAGGTGGGAGCGTGGCCTATAATGCCGAAGTTAAACTCTATGCCGCCGCTCGTCCATGGGCCGCGCAAAGCTATGTCGCGAAACTTCACGGCATCGTTGTCGTAAAACATCTCCTCGCCTGTGCGTTTGTCAACCACCGACCAGATCTTTCCGCCAATCTGTGGCAATATCTTGAGCCGCAAATATTGGTTTTCGAGTGTGATTACAGTCCATTTCTGCTTTTTCGACTTTGTGGCAAAACCCTCATACTTGAAGTAAGGATAAATGCTGCTAAACGACGGAATGGGGTTGGCATCGCTGAACGGGTAGGTCACAAATTCTTCCTCTGTGACACTGGCCGTTTGGCACATGGCTGGCAGTTGGCTTGCTATGGCGGCAAGCGCAACGGCAGCAGTCAACAGTTTATTTTTAATGGACGTGGTCTTTTTCATAACATTGCATTTTTTATGATAGCCAAATTTAGCACATATCGCTGGCTTTGTCAAAATATGCAACACATTTTTTTTGCCTAATTGCTGCCATTCGGTGTTGAAAATCAGAGATTTTTCAAGATTAATCAGGACAGTAATCTAAAATCGTGGCTTTGCACCTGTTTTTGCCAATAAGTGATTTTATTGCTAAATTTGCACTTGACGGTGGCAAATGTGTCACTATTCACTCACAAAACTCGATGGCAAACGACAACACTATCACACGACCGGAGCTGTGGACCCTAATCTTGGGATTGGAGTCAGCCAAGCTGCAATACATACTCTACACCGATGCGCAAAGCGACTCGCTCATAACTGGCGAGGTAAAGCTTGACCTTGCTGGCAAGACTTATCTCAAAGCTGTGGAAGATGCCGTGTATGACACACCTTTGCTCCTCGACGACTACAAATGCGTGAAAGTGCTCTATCGTGCCAGCCACTTTGTGATGCTTCCGCGGGAGTTTGCCGACAACCCCGATGACGCTGCAAGTGCCCTTGAGGCTTCTTTGCCTGAGAGTGGAGGGCAGCCGTGTGTGTGTGCCATGCCACAGCTTGAAGTGTGCATAGCTTTTGAAATGCCCGATGATGTGGCCAACTTCTTGCAACGCACATTCAATAATCCATCGCTGTTTCAACACCTGTATCCGCTGTGCCGCCATTTTGCCGGCACATGCAGAGATTCTGGGGTGACGCGCATGTTTGTCAATTTTCATTCGTCGGCCGAAATGGACGTGGTGGTGTTTGACAAAACTCGGTTTGCCTTTGCCAATTCGTTCAGCTTCACAAGCCTTGCCAACGCCCAGTATTTCATACTCCATATTTGGCACAGCTTGAACCTCAATGTACATACCGACGAAATTCTGGTGATTGGCGACAAAGACTCGCGCAATGCCATAATGACGTCGCTGCGCCGCTATGTGAGCTATGTGATGCCAGCCATCTTTCCGGCTGCGGCCATGCGCCTTGGCGACAATGCAGTGGCAGCGCCATTTGAACTGTTAACCCTTGCACTATGCGAATAATAAGAGGAAAATATGGCCGTCGGCGTTTCGATGTGCCAACCAACATCACCGCACGCCCCACAACCGACTTTGCGCGCGAAAACATATTCAACGTGCTTGAAAACAATGTTGACTTCGACGGCTTGACTGCCCTTGACTTGTTTTCGGGGACAGGAGCTATAAGTTTTGAGTTTTTGTCGCGTGGTTGCGCCAGTGTGACAAGTGTGGAGAAAGCTGCCACGCAATTCAACTTTATTCGCAAGGTGAAAGGCTTGCTGAAAGAGGAGAACTTGACTCAAGTGAAAGGCGATGTTTTTAAGTTTATCGACAAATGCTCCATGAAGTTTGACGTGATTTTTGCCGACCCGCCATACGACTTGCCAAACTTTGCCGATGTGCCCAAGTTGCTGCTTGACTCCAAGATGCTGAAGCCTGGCACAATAATAGTGCTGGAGCATTCTAAGGCTTATGACTTCAGCCAACTGCCACACTTCTGGCAGCACCGAGAGTATGGCAAGGTGAATTTCTCTTTGTTCCTTATTCCCGACGACAGCGAGTGACGGCACAAGTGCCATTTATTTCTCTTTGTCATTGACATTGAACCATTTATTAATATTTATAAAACATATCAACTCAAAACTATGAAGCAATTATTGACGTTTCTATTTATTTTATTATGCCTGGCGCCGTCGGTCAAGGCTACCGACAGCAACAATCGCGTGATTCTCGTGACCGTTGACGGTGTGCGTTGGCGTGAACTGTTTGGCGCCACCGACTCCATTTTGTTTCTTGACAAGACCCATGTGCGCGACAGTGCCGAGCTTCACAAGCTCTATGACCGTGCCACGCTCGACGAGCGTCTTGATGCGCTAATTCCATTTACTCGCTCGGTGATTGAGAAGCAAGGACTCGTGATTGGCAATCGCTGGAAGGGCTGCAAAATGGACGTGACGAACGGTATGCAATTTTCTTACCCAGGCTATAACGAGATTTTCACCGGACACCCCGACGACGTTAACATCACGAGCAACGACAAGATTAAAAATCCAAATGTGAGTGTGTTTGAACTTGCAAACAATACCCCTAAATATCATGGCAAGGTGCTGATTTTTGGAAGTTGGGATTTGTTTCCATATATATTCAACGTGTGGCGCAGCAAACTTGAGGTGAACGGCGGACGTGACCATGCCCTATCGCCAAAACCAACGAAAACAGAGAAATTGCTTGATGAGATAAATGACAACTTGCCGCGTCATTTCGATTACTTGCGTTACGACGCGCTCACACTCAACTATGCACTTGAGGCTATGCGCACTCGCCACCCCGAACTGGTGTGCATTGGTTTCGGTGAGCCAGACGATTTTGCCCACGAAGCCCGCTATGACGAATATCTCAAGGCCATAACACGTTTCGATGGCTACTTGAAGCGCATCTGGGAGTTTGTGCAAAATGACAAATTCTATCGTGGCAAAACCACAATCATCGTGACAACTGACCATGGCCGCGGTTACAGCACATCGGTGGAGCGTGCCGGCATATTCCGCAGTCACAGCACCGATTTCGAACATTCGGGTGAGACTTGGCTGATGGCAATCGGAAACCAGATACCAGCCAAGGGCGTGATTGAGGGGCCATGCCAATACTACACCAACCAAGTGGCAGCAACGGTGGCCAATCTTTTGGGCATTCCGTTCACCATCAATGCTCCTGGCACAGGCAAGGCAATGAAATTCTAATTTGCCGAGGCACTTAGAGTCATAATGACATAAGACGATTAAAGGAGACCGCGCATGGTCTCCTTTAATCGTTGTTATGCATTGCTTTATGTCTGAAAAGAATTCACTTTTACTGATTTGTCCTCTCTCTACAATCGGAATGCTATTGGCAGAACGCATCGCACAGGCACCTTTCGGTTGTTGACCTTGCCGGCTTTCCAACGCGGCATTTCCTTGATTACACGCATAGCCTCGCGGTTGAGCGACTCGTCGCCGGCACCGCGTATCACCTTAATGTCGCTGATTTTGCCGTCCTTGCCCACAATGAAGCTGCACAGCACACGACCCTGCACACGCTGTTTGTAGGCGTGATAGGGATATTCCCGTGTCTTGTTGATGAAATTCACAAGTCCGTGCTCGCCGCCAGGAAATTGTGGCTGCACATCTACGTAGTCGAACTCATAGACCTCCATGTAGCTCGACTGGTCACGCGACAGCGGATTGCATGTGGTGACATGCCTGATTTGAGCATCGGCCGAGTCAAACGATAAAAATACCGACAGTAACAGAATTAAAGTATATGCGTTTTTAACCATTTGTCGAAATACAAATTATCTTTGCAACTGCAAACGCAGGCTTTTTTACCCGATTTGCGACACAAATTTAGTTCTGAATTTACAAATGTCAATAGCTTTGCGCCCCAATTTGCGAATGATTAATATCATTTCATTTTTTTTTACAGATAGGGGTTGGCCACTACTGAAAATGTAAATAATTTTAAACACTTATACTATTCTGCCACTTGGCAACGTTAGTATTAAAATACAAGTGTACATTTTTTTAGCAGATGAAATCACTCGCACCACATATCTCGCTCATGGCCATGCTTTGGGTTTTGTGCTTTGCCGCGGCTTCGGCGCAAGATGGCACCACGGCCTATGAGTTTCTCAACATAAGTCCGTCGGCAAGGGTTTATGGGCTTGGCGGACACAACATAACCGTCATTGACGACGACATAAATCTTGTGGACCAGAATCCGGCCTTACTTGGACCGGAGTTTAACAAGCAAGTGGGCTTGAGCTACATGCACTACATAGGCTCGACAAACTTTATGGGCGCGCGCTATGGGCAAGGGCTCGGCGAGCATGGAGCCATTGCCGGAGGAATTCAGTATTACGGCTACGGCGAGCTGACCGAAGCCGACATTAATGGCTCAATAACAGGAAAATTCAATGCAAGCGATGTGGCTTTCAACGTGGCTTATTCGCACGACATAACCGACTATTTGCGCGGTGGTATCAACGTGAAAATGGTGCTGTCCAGCTATGCCGACTTTTCGGCTGTGGCTCTTGCCACCGACCTTGGCGTCAACTACTATAACCCCGACAACGACCTGTCGCTATCGCTCGTGTTGCGCAACCTTGGAGGTCAAGTGAAGAAGTTCAACCAAACGTCTGACAAATTGCCGTGGGACATACAGCTTGGCATGTCGAAAGGGCTGGGCACCACACCGTTTCGCCTGTCGGTCACAGCGGTTAACTTGACCAAGTGGAAGCTGCCTTACTTTGAGCCGGCTGACAAAAACTCCACTTCATCGGAGCTTGTAAAGCGTGACAAGTTTATGGGCAACCTTTTCCGCCACCTTGTGTTCGGCCTTGAGTTTTTGCCAAACGACCGCATGTATGTGGGTCTTGGTTATAACTACAAGACACGTACCGACATGTCAACCTATAGCCGCAGTTTGCTGTCGGGCTTTTCGCTTGGAGCCGGCATGAGGGTCAAGGCATTTGGCTTTGGCGTGGCTCTTGCGCAGCCTCACACCGGTGCCACCACATTCATGCTCAATTTGACCACCTCAATCGGCGACCTTCTCAACTGACGGTCGCTCATCACCATATTATCCTCACACAAGTGTTGCGCACCGCTGCCACCATTGGCTGGCGGTTGTTGTAGTTTGTGCTGGTGAAACCGGTGAAACCGCTCGTGAAGCGCGCAATATAATTTCATTGTTTATCGGAATTATCGTATCTTTGGGCATTATTAAAACACGGCCTCGATTATGGAGTTCAGAACAACGATAAAAACGGCTGACAACAAAGGCATCATGCACCATAGCGACAAATTGATGCTTCTTGGGTCTTGTTTCAGCGACAACATAGGCGCAAAGCTAAATGCTGCCATGATGAATGTTGAAATCAATCCGTTTGGCACAATCTACAACCCCATGAGCATAGCGTCGTCAATTGACCGCATCATAAGCGGTGAGCCGATTGCTGGCACCGACCTGTTTCTGGCAAATGGCGTGTGGAACAGCTATGCGTTTCACTCACGCTACTCGATGTGCGACAAGCAAGCCGCACTCAACCGCATGAACAGCCGCATAGCGCAAGCCCATGCTCACCTCAAGCAGTGCAAATTCATCATCATCACGCTCGGCACAGCGATAATATATCGTCTGCGCCAAAATTCCATGGTGGTGGCAAACTGTCACAAAGTGCCACAAAACAATTTCACGCGCAAAATGGCAACCGTTGACGAAATGACAGAGGTGATGACCGGCATGGTGAACCGTCTGCTGGAGTTTAACGACAAGCTGCATGTGATTTTCACGGTAAGCCCAATTAGGCACATAGCCGATGGACTTGAAACCAACTCGCTCAGCAAGGCTTCGTTGCGCCTGGCGATTAACGGCGTGATGAGCGCGTTTAAGGGGCAGGTGGACTATTTCCCGGCTTTTGAGATAATGATTGACGATTTGCGTGACTATCGTTTTTATGCCGCCGACATGGTGCACCCAAGCGACACTGCGGTGGAATATATCTGGCAGACGTTTCAGGCCACTTATTTTGATGACCGCTCGTCGCAAGCCATAGCCCGGTGTGAAAGGCTGCGCAAGAGGCTCTCGCACCACCCGATGACCGATAATCCAGAAACCGTGGCGCGGTTTAACGCCGACACGCGCAGTGTGGTGCGTAACATGGTGAAGGAGTACCCCTACATCGCCGAACTAAAGGAAATCAAGAATTTATTAACTTGAATAAAACATGATATACTCGATTAAAGAGATTGCCGACATTATTGCCACGCGTAAGGTGTGCTTGCGTCGTGAAGATGCCGGTGTGAGCCAACTGCTCACCGACTCTCGCTCTCTCAACTATCCGCAAGAGACCTTGTTTTTTGCCATTCGTACAAAAAACGATGACGGACATCACTATATTCCACAACTCTACGCACAAGGCGTGAGAAACTTTGTAGTGGAAGACAATGCTTGCACCACCGACGACGGCCTGAAGGAAGCCAATTTCCTGGTGGTTGACAATTCGCTTGAGGCTTTGCAAAGCCTTGCCACCTATCACCGCCGCCGTTTCCATATTCCGGTGATAGGCATAACCGGCAGCCGTGGCAAGACCACTGTGAAGGAGTGGCTTTATCAGCTGCTTAAAGACGACTATCGCATAGTGCGCTCGCCACGCAGCTACAACTCGCAGATAGGCGTGCCGTTGTCGCTCTGGGATATTGACGACAACACCAACCTCGCAATCATAGAGGCCGGAATATCCACCACTGGCGAGATGGCCAATCTGCAAAGCATGATACGCCCCACAATAGGCATCATAACTAACATAGGCAGCGAGCACAACGACGGCTTCAGGTCGATGGAAGAAAAAGTGCAGGAGAAAATCAAGATTTTAACCAATTGCGAGTGCATTGTTTATTGTGCCGACGACAACTTGGTGACACAGGCCATAAAGCCAATTCTCGACGTAGATGTGGTGCAGGAAATGGCTTGGTCGCGAAACAATAGCGGCAACGGCTTGTTTATCAAGAGCCTCACGAAGCAGCAGCACTCCACAGTCATATCTTATCATTACAAGCAGCACGAAAGCTCAATAGAAGTGCCTTTCACAGCCGACAAAGATGTGGAAAACGTGATAAATTGTCTGGCTGTTATGCTCTATCTTGGCGTTGATGACAAGGTGATTGCCGAGCGTGTCAAGAGCCTCACACCTGTGGGCACCAGGCTCAATGTGGTGGAGGGTGTGAATAACTGCACGGTGATTGTTGACGGCTACACCAGCGACTATAACTCTCTCACGCCAGCCATGGATTTCCTGGCTCGCCGCTCGGTGCCAAACCACAAGGTGACGGTGATTTTGAGTGACTTGATGACTGAGACTTTCAACGAAAACGAGTTATACATTCGAGTGAGTGAGCTGCTCAAGGCCAAAAATGTGGACAAGCTCATAGGCATAGGCCCGGTGATATGCCGCAACGGTCGCTATTTTTCTGGAGTGGCAAACAAATTCTTCACCTCCACGGCCGAATTCCTCGACAAAATGTCGCAAAGCGACTTTGAGGACGAGACTATACTGGTAAAAGGCGCACCGCAGTTTGATTTCAACCAAATCGTGGACTTGCTTGAGGCACGCCAGCACCAAACCGTTGAGGAAATTGACCTCAATGCCCTTGCAAGCAATTTCAAGTTTTTCAAATCGAAGCTGAAGCCCACCACCAAGACGGTGGCTATGGTGAAGGCTTCGGGCTACGGAACAGGCTCTTATGAGATAGCCAAGACCTTGCAAGACCGAGGTGCCGACTATCTGGCCGTGGCTGTGCAAGATGAGGGCGTTGACTTGCGCAAGGCTGGCATTACCATGCCAATCATTGTGCTTAATCCGTCGGTGGTGAATTATAAGTCGATGTTTAACTATGCTCTTGAACCAGAGGTTTATAGCATTGACGAATGTCGCCAACTCATAAAAGAGGGTGCAAAATATGGTGCGCATGAGTTTCCGGTGCACATAAAGCTCGATACTGGCATGCATCGCCTTGGCTTTATCAAGGAGCAACTGCCAGAGCTGTTGGAGCTTCTGCACAGTCAGGACGTGATAAAGCCGGCAAGCATGTTCTCGCATCTGTGTGTGGCAGATGAGCCGTCGCAAGACGCCTACACCATGCAGCAGTTTGAGTATTTCAAAGATTGCACCGAGATAATTCAGTCGAGTTTCAGTCACCACATAACACGCCACATTCTCAATACAACAGGAATTGTGCGTTTCCCTGAATACCAATACGACATGGTGCGCATAGGTGTGGGGCTGTATGGACTCAAAACCATGTATGACAGTTCAGAAGACGCCTTGAAACCAGTGGCATCGCTTCACTCGATAATCATTTCCATTAAGCACTGGCCTGCTGGCACCACCATAGGTTATGGCCGTCATGGCTTGCTCAAGCGTGACTCCGTGATAGCCACAGTGACCATAGGCTATGCCGATGGGTTTGATCGTCACTTTGGCAACGGTCATGTGAAAATGTGGATTAACGGCACTCTGTGCCCAACGGTGGGCAACGTGTGCATGGACGCTGTGATGGTTGATGTGACCGACGCGCAGTGCAAGGTGGGCGACTCGGTGGAGATATTTGGTGAACACTTGCCAATAGAGCAGTTGAGTGAGGTGCGCGACACCATTCATTATGAAATTCTCACGAGCATATCGCCACGAGTTAAGCGCGTTTATTTCAGAGAATAAATGCCTGTGCTGATGAACAAAAGAAGAAAAATATCATTCCTTTCGCTTGTGGCTGCTGCCGCACTCGCAGTGGTGCCGGTAAGTGCCTATGATTTTGCCGGAGGTGGTGTGTTTTTCAACATCACCAACAGCGACACCCATGAGGTGGCTGTGGCATCGCCCGACACCACGGCATATTCGGGTGTTATGATTTTGCCTTCGGTGGTGAACTACAATGGTTGCAACTATGCAGTGACGTCGATTGCTGCAAGGGCATTTTATCGTTCAAACGTGACAGAGGTGATAATTCCAAACAGCGTTACATCGATAGGCGACCAGGCCTTTGCCGGCAGTGCGCAGTTGCGCAGCATCACATTGCCGCTTGCGCTGAAAGCAATATCCAGAGGTATGCTTGCCGAAACGGCGATTGAGGGGATTGCAGTGCCAGAGCAAGTTGACAGCATAGCTGCCGATGCATTTAACTCCTGCATGCAGTTGCAGTCGGTGTTTCTGCCGGCTTCGCTGAAGAGTGTGGGCGACAATGCGTTTGCCTATTGCGAAAACCTTTATGAAATTTATTCCGCTGCCGACACCTGTGCATGTGTGGTCAGCTCAACGGCATTTGAGTGGGCCGGCAGAGCCGATGTCACTGTGCCGAGCGCAAAGACAGCCAAGGCCCTTGCAGCCGACAATGCACTTAATGCCAGCGGCAATTTGTGTTACTATTCGTTTGGCGGCCAAGAGGTGACACTGGGTATGACTCCCGAAAGCGAGGACTATAATCAAGACTGGGTGAGAGTGCCGCTTGCCGGCAATTTTGGCTATCGTGTTTTTGATGAAAACCAAGAGCTTATAGCCATTACGGCCGCCGACGGCTGTTATTTGCCGCGTTTGCGCCAAGATGTGGCCTACACCATCGTACCCACCAACTTGATTGCCGACGGAGACCCAATCACAGTGAGGGTTGAGGCAAATGCCACCACTGGCATTACCGCGCCCGCAGAAGAAGTGGAGCACCCCACGATATATGTGATTGACGGCACTATCTATATCACTGGCGACAATTATGGCAAGTGGACCTACGTTTACGATGCCTATGGCAATTTGTACTATCAGCGTCCTGCCATCAACAACATAATCGGCGACTTGCCGCGCAACCGAGTTTACATAGTGCGTGTGGGCAACTACACAAAAAAGATATTTCTATGACCGATGACGAGAAATTCATGCGCAAAGCCCTTGATGAGGCGCGCATAGCGTTCAACAGCGATGAGGTGCCAATAGGGGCGGTGATTGTGTCGCATGGCAAAGTGATAGCGCGTGCCCACAACATGACCGAGGCACTCACCGACATCACGGCACATGCCGAGATGCAGGCAATCACATCGGCTGCATCGTTTCTTGGCGGCAAATATTTGACTGATTGCACACTCTATGTGACCGTGGAACCTTGCCTGATGTGTGCCGGAGCAATAGGGTGGGCGCAAATTCCGCGTGTGGTCTATGGCGCGCCCGACGACAAGCGCGGCTATCACACCTACACAGCCAGTCCGTTTCACAAAAAGACCACGGTAACGTCAGGTGTGCTTGAGGCAGAGTGTGCCGAGCTAATGACCGAATTTTTCAAAAATAAGAGATAGTCAAAAAAATAAACATAATTTATTTACCACTGACGTTATAACAAAAACACAACGATGAAGAAACTTACACTTAACTTGCTTTTGGGACTTGTGCTGGCAATTATATGCCTGGGAACAACACCGGCTTGCGCATCACCGCTTGCCCCTGCCGCAGCCGCATTGCAACAAGATGAGGTGAGCCAGGCTGACACAGTGGAAATCATGAGCCAAAAGATGGGGCGCAAAATCAAGACTGTGGTCATTGTGCCAGAGCAATATACCGACCCCGATTTGCAAGAGGAGCAATATCCGGTGCTTTACCTGCTGCATGGGGCATTTGGTTGCTATAGCGATTGGCCAACACGCACCAACCTCGATGACATGGCCTCGGATTACAGTGTGATTATAGTGTGTCCCGATGGTCAGGACAGCTGGTATTTTGACTCACCGATTGATCCCAAGATGCAGTTTGAGACGTTCATAAGCAAAGAGCTTGTTGACTATGTTGACAACAACTACCGCACAATTCCCACACCGGGCATGAGAGCGATTACAGGCCTAAGCATGGGTGGCCATGGAGCTTTGTTTGTGGCGTTTCGTCACCCCGATGTGTTTCAGTCATGCGGAAGCATGAGCGGAGGTGTCAACATCTGCCATTTCCCTGACAACTGGCACATAAAAGACCGTCTCGGTGAATATAAGAGCAATCAGCAGTTGTGGGAAAGCCACAGCGTGATAGGGCTGGTTGATAATTTGAAGCCTGGTCAAAACATAACCATTGACGATGGTGTCAATGACATTTTCATCAATGAAAACAACGCTCTGCATGAGGCTTTGCTGAAAAAGGGCATTGCTCACGACTACACGGTGCGCCCTGGAGAGCACACATGGGGCTACTGGACAAATTCGCTCGATTTCCAGATTCTGTTTTTCAGCAAGTGCTTTGCTAAAGCAGCCAAAGCCAAATGAAAATCAGAGCCTGACAGAGGCGGGCTGGATTTAACGTTTATTTCAACGGCATTTACACTTTTATTTATAACTTTGTGGAGAGATGCACACGTTTTGCATCTCTCGATTTTTTATTAATTTTTGTAATGGTCATTAACACAACAAAACCTCGAATACTCATAATCTACACTGGAGGCACGATTGGCATGATAGAAAATCCTGTCACTAAGGCATTGCAGCCATTCGACTTCACACACCTAATCGACAATGTGCCTAAAGTAAAGAAACTTGACTATGCGATAAGCAACGTGCAGTTTGAGCCGCCAATCGACAGTTCAAACATGAACCCCACACACTGGGCACACATAGCACGCACCATAGAGGAGAACTACGACAGGTTCGACGGTTTTGTGGTGCTTCATGGCACCGACACCATGGCGTTTACTGCCTCGGCTCTCAGCTTCATGCTTGAGGACCTGCACAAGCCAGTAATCATCACTGGCTCTCAGCTGCCTATAGGCGAGGTGCGCACCGACGGAGAGGAAAACTTGATTACCGCCCTGCAAGTGGCAGCCGCCACCGACGAGCATGGCGATGCTATGGTGCAGGAAGTGGCCATATTGTTTGAAAACTACTTGTGGCGTGGAAACCGCAGCACCAAGATGAGTGCTGACAACTTCAACGCATTCAGCAGCAACAACTATCCGGCACTTGCCAAGATAGGGCTCGGCATCACGTTCAACGAGAAGGCTTTGTATAGGTCGCCGTCGCGCCGTCCGCTCAAAGTGCGCTGCAACATGGACACCAACGTGATGTTTCTGGAACTTTACCCAGGCATCACGCACGACACGCTCTCCTATTTGCTACACACACCGCACATGAAAGGCATAGTGCTTAAGACCTATGGCGCAGGCAACAGTCCGAGCGAGGCATGGTTCACAGAGGCCATTAAGAAAGCTATTGACGGCGGCATAATCATAGTGAATGTGACGCAATGTGTGAGCGGTGGCGTTAACGACACGCTCTATGACACTGGCAACTGCCTGAACAAGGCTGGAGTGGTGAGCGGCCGCGACATAACGCGCGAAGCAGCCATAACCAAGCTGATGTATCTGTTTGGCATGCAACTTAGCAACGAGGCAGTGAAAAAATATATGGGTTGCTCATTGTGCGGAGAAATCACTTTGTGACACACGGCACTGGCAGTGTGCATGTTTTTTCCATTAATTTCATTAATCACGACAAGAACCATAAACGTATTCCAGAATTAAATGCGCAAAAGCTTTTTTCTAAGAATTGCATTATTTGCAGTGGCATTGACAATGGAGAGTACTGCCTTGGCAGCCACGCTCAATGTGGAGAACGCAACAATCAACATAGACCGCTGGGTCAAAGCCAACTTCGGGCAAGGCAAAAAGCCGCCGTTTTCGTTTTATTACGGTGGCAAGCCGTCGGCAACGTTTATCACCGGCTGGAAGCACACGCTGAAGCGTGACGTGGCTTCTGACGGCACTTTGCACTACACTGCAAAATATGCCGACGTTAGCACAGGTCTTAGTGTGACATGCCTTATTACAGCCTTTCCTGATTTTGATGCCGTGGAGTGGTATTTGCGGCTTGAAAACGGGTCAAGCACAAGAACGCCACAAATCACAAAAGTCAATGCCTGCGACATCGACTTGCTCAACGGCAAGCGTCAGCAGTTTACAGTGAGTTATCCAAAAGGCAGTGAAGGGGTGAAGAGCGACTTTGAGACCCGCACCACATTGCTCCGGTCGGCAGCCGACAGCCTTTATCTCGTGGCTCGCGACGGCCGCTCCACTTTTCACCACATGCCTTATTTCAACATCACCACGGCACAGGCGCCAGTGTATAAGGGCGTGTTCTGCTCTTTGGGGTGGACTGGTGTGTGGTTCACAAAAATCAGCAATTCAGGCAACGGCAGTTTGAAATTTCAAGCCGGGCAATACACTTTCGACACATTTCTTGAGCCTGGCGAGCACATTCGCACACCGCTTGCGAGCTTCATGCTGTGGCAAGGTGGCAATGAGTATGCCGGCAACAACAAGTTTCGTCGCTTTATTCTTGCTCACCACAGCCCGAAGGTGAATGGAAAACTGCAAGAAGCACCCATAACGGCAGGGTTTGAAGAGAAAGCCTCGCCTAAGCCGTGCAAAGTATATACGTGCCTCACTGCCGACTGGGCTGTGGCTGTGATGCGCCGTCAGCACCAGTTTGGCATAAAGCCGCAAGCCTATTGGCTCGATGCCGGCTGGTACACCGGAGCCAACGAGAAAGGCTGGTATGCTTCGGTGGGCGACTGGGCAGTGGATAAAACGCGGTTTCCCGACGGTCTGATGCCAATATCGCAAGAGGCTCATAGGCTGGGCTGCAAATTCATGGTGTGGTTTGAGCCAGAAAGGCAGATGCCTGGCACAGCCTGGCGCAAGGCTCACCCCGACTGGATTTTGCATGCTGGTGGCGAGAAATACACACGTTGGCAAGACGACACCGACCCCAAGACAACAATCTTAAATTTGGGGTTGCCCGGGGTGGCAGACTGGCTTGCCGACAGCATAGCCGACATTATGGAAACCAACGGCATTGACTATTATCGCCAGGACTACAACATAGACCCCGAAGGGTTCTGGTGGTGCAATGAATCCGACGGCAACCGTGGCAAGACGGAGGCAAAATATATAGAAGGATTGTATAGGTTTCTTGACCGCTTGCGTGAGCGTATGCCCAATGCGCTGATTGACAACTGCGCCGGTGGCGGTCGCAGGCTCGACTTGGAAATGACAAGCCGCAGCATTCCGCTGTGGCGCACCGACTATAAGTGGGGTGAGGCAAATGGTTACCAATGCCACACTTATAATCTCGCGCTCTATTTGCCACAAAGCGGCACTGCATCGAAAGACTGCGAACTATATAACTCGCGTTCAAGTCTTGGCTCTGCCATGAACATATCGTGGAAAACGACCAACGACTCCGTTACACTCGATGACATAAAAAACAGGCTCAAAGAATATTATGAGCTGAAACCATATTACTACGAGGACTATTATCCGCTGCTCGGCACGGGGCAGGACAATCACCTCACTGGCGAGGACGTGTGGCTTGCCTATCAGCTCTATCGCCCAAGCGACGCCACCGGCTATGTGGTGGCTTATCGCCGACCCGAAAACACCGATTCCACGCTCACTGTGAAACTTTTTGCGCTCAATGCCAAGTCAGACTACTCAATAACTGACATTGACACAGGCAAATCGTGCATCAAGACAGGGCAAGAGCTAATGGACGGATTTGTCATAACCGCCACAAAGCCACGGTCGGCTCGGCTTCTGTTTTATCAGGAGAACAAATGATGCAGAGAAACAGCCAATTTGACAAAACAAAAAAAACGAAAATAAAAACATGATCAAAACAACAGCAAACAAACTACTTAAAGCAATAGCATTGCTGCTAATCGTGCTTGGCACATCAGTGCCTGTTGCCGCCAGTGCCACAATAGGTGGCAGCGACAGCAACATGAATGTCAAGAAATTCATCACCGACAACTTTGGCAAAGGCAAGTTGCCACCATTCTCGTTTAAGTATGGCGGCAAGGCGTCGTCGGAGTTCATAGGTAAGTGGAATCAGAGTCTGCGTCAGCAGCAGTCGGTAGATGGGGCCGTGTGCTATCTTGCCGTGTATCAAGACCCGGCAACCGGGCTTGAGATTGCGTGCGACATCAAGGGCTTTGCCGATTATTCCGCTGTGGAGTGGACTCTGCGCTTCACCAACAAAGGCAGTGCCAACACGCCTCAAATTTCAGAGGTCAATGCCGCCGACATCAACATTGACAGCAAGACTGGCGACTACCATGTGCATTATTCCAACGGCACGGTGTTTAAGCGCACCGACTTCATGCAAAACATGAAGGTGATAGGTTCGGCAAAGGACAGTTTGTATTTGCGTGCCGACGGCGGACGCTCATCGTCGAAGTGGCTGCCTTACATCAATGTGGAGACATCAAGCCCAAGGATAGGAAAATATAGTGGCGTGATATTGTCGATAGGCTGGACTGGCGTGTGGCACTCTAACTTGAAGCTCAATAGCGCTACATCTATGCTGCGCTTCACCACAGGCCAATATCACCTCAACTCATATCTGCGCCCCAATGAGACGGTGCGCTCGCCGCTCGTCAGCTTCTTGCCGTGGCAAGGTGGCAACGAGTATGCCGGCAACAACAAGTTCCGCCGCTTCATAACAGCTCACCACACTCACAAAATTGACGGTAAGCCAAACATTTCGCCCATTTCATCGGGATTTGAGGAGCAAGGCTATCCCAAGCCGTGCGACCTTTACTCATGCCTCAACGAATCGTGGGCAAAAAGCCTGATGAAACAGCACCACATGTTTGGCATGACACCAGAAGTTTACTGGATTGATGCCGGTTGGTTTGAGCTGATAGGCGACTATGACTGGGGCAGCAACGTAGGCACGTGGGACGTTGACAAGCGCCGTTTCCCCAACGGTCTTGCTCCCATATCGCAAGAAGCTCACCGCTATGGAGCCAAGTTCATGGTGTGGTTTGAGCCGGAGCGCACTACGCCCAAGTCGAAGTGGCGCAGAAACCACCCGGAATTTATGCTTCATGCCGATGGCAAGCGGTGCGCCACACTGGCCGATGACACCGACCCGACGTCAACGCTCGTTGACTTGTCGAAGCCGGAGGTGCTGCGCTGGATAACCGACTCAATAGGCGATGTGATAGAATCAAACGGCATTGACTATTATCGTCAGGACTTCAACATAGACCCTGAACCATTTTGGGTGAACAACGATGAGCCTGGCAGAGCAGGAATGCTTGAGGCAAAATATGTGGAAAACCTCTACAAGTTCTGGGACGGACTATACAAGCGTTTTCCACGGCTATATATCGACAACTGTGCAAGTGGAGCCAAGCGTCTTGACCTGGAAATGGTGTCGCGCGGCACAGCCTTGTGGCGCGATGACTATAACTGGGGTGAGCCTAACGGCTACCAATGCCACACTTATGGGTTGAACCTCTACATTCCGCAGCACGGCACTGGCGTTGTGAAGCCTGATGCTTACACTGGCCGCTCAAGCCTTAGCAGCGCAGTGATAATGTCGTGGGCTATAACCGACCGCAGCAACCGTGCCGACGACATCAAGGCACGCATTAATGAATACCGCACCCTACGCCCATATTTCCTGGAGGACTATTATCCGCTGTGCGGCACCGACTGTGACATCACCGGCGACGACATTTGGCTGGCATATCAGCTTAACCGCCCAAGCGACGGCACAGGCTACATAGTGGCTTTCCGCCGCCCGGAGTGTGCCGACAGCACTTTCCAGGCGCAGCTCTATGACCTTGACCCTGCGGCTACCTATCAAGTGACCAACATCGACAACCATTCATCAATAAAGATGACCGGCAAGCAACTTGCCGACAAGGGCGTGACACTGATTTTGGGCAAGCCGAGAGAAAGCCTTATCATATATTACGAGAAAGAAAAACCTGCTAAGAAATAATCGGAAAAATATTAACAAAAATAACAGCAATGAAAAAGTTAAAGTCAACCCTTTTAGCATTAATGCTGCTGTTGCCGGCCATGCTGTCGGCGCAAGTCAGCTTCAATGTCAAAACAGGCATAAATGTGAAGAAATGGATTACTTCCACTTTTGCCAAGGGCGCAAAGCCGCCGTTCACATTCTACTACGACGGTAAGCCATCGTCATCGTTCATATCTTCTTGGAAGCACTCAATCAAGCAAGTTGAGGGCAAGAAAAACACGGTTAACTATGACGTGACCTACACCGACCCTGCCACAGGGCTCAAGCTGACTTGCCACGTAATAGGCTTCACAGACTATCAGGCTGTGGAATGGTATTTCAACATTGAGAACACTGGTAACGCAAACTCTAAGCAAATCACTGGATTCAAGGTGGCTGACGCTGACTTCAACAACACTACGGTCAACTTCCGCATACACCACAACTATGGCAGCACGGCCTCAAAGAACGATTTCACCCCAATGCAAACCGACTTGTCGAAGGTGAAAGACAGCCTGTATCTGCGCCCCTATGGCGGAAGGTCGTCTGACGGAAATCTGCCGTTTTTCAACATTGAGACCACTTCTCCGGGTTCGTCGCAATATAACGGTGTGATTGCCGCGATTGGCTGGACTGGCACTTGGTTTGCCGACATGTCGGTGCAAAAAGCACGCACGCTGAAGTTCACAACCGGCCATGTGTTCTTTGATTTGTGGCTGAAACCAGGCGAGAAAGTGCGCACAGAGCGCATCTGCTTCTTCTTCTGGAAAGGCAACAATGAATTTGCCGGCAACAACCAGTTCCGTCAATTCATGCTTGCACACCACTCACGCCAAATCGACGGCAAGCCTGCCGTCTATCCAATCACTGCCGGCTTCAACTGGGGCGGTTTCCCACAGCCATGCAGCGAGTATGAGTGCATAACAAGCGACTGGGCTGTGGCTGTGGTTAAGCAGACGGAGTTTTATGGCATCAACCCCGAAGTGTATTGGCTTGACGCTGGCTGGTATGTGGGCGCAAGAGAGCACAACTGGTATGAGGCTGCCGGCAACTGGGTGTGCGATACCACTCGTTTTCCAAACGGTCTGGCTCCCATAGCGCAAGAGGTGCACAAACATGGCAAGAAGTTCCTTGTGTGGTTTGAACCTGAGCGTGTGTATCCAAACACCGAGTGGCGCACCGAGCACCCGGAGTGGATGCTTCACAATGACGGCAAGCGTTACGCTACCGTGACAGAGGACAAAGACAACGCACAAACGCTCATAGACCTTGGCAATCCGGAGGCTTGTGAATGGGTTACCAACAAGATTTGCGACTTCATGGAGCAAAACGGCATCGACTACTATCGGCAAGACTTCAACATAGCTCCAGAGGACATTTGGAAAAACAGTGATGAGCCAGGTCGTCTGGGCATTGTGGAAATGAAATATGTTGAGGGTCTGTATAAATATTGGGACGGGATTTTGAAGCGTTTCCCTAACGCCTTGATAGACAACTGCGCCAGCGGTGGCCGTCGCATTGACCTTGAGACTATGGACCGCAGCGCACCATTGTGGCGCACCGACTACAGCTATGGCGAGCCCAACGGTTATCAGTGCCACACCTATGGTTTGAGCCTCTATGTGCCTCAAAACGGAACCGGTTGCTCTTACACCGACCCATATTCGTTCCGCTCAAGCTACAGCAGCGCCATACAAGATGCTTGGCGCATCACCGACCGTGGCAACAATCTCGATCACATGAAGTGGGCCATGAATGAGTTCTACACAATCCGCCCATATTTCATGAAGGATTACTATCCGCTCACAGGTGTGAACAATGACATCACGCGCGATGATGTGTGGGTGGCATATCAGCTCTATGATGGCGACAAGGCCGACGGCTATGTGGTGGCATTCCGCCGCCCCGACTGCAAGGAGGATACCAAGGTGGTGCGTCTCTATGGTCTTGACCCCAACGCCACCTATTTGCTCCACAACTGCGACACACGCGACCGTGTGAAAGCCACTGGCAAGGAGCTTATGAGCGGTGACGGCTTCACTCTCAAGCTCGACCAGCCTCGCAAGAGTGAGCTGATTTACTACAAAAAGTTGTAATAGCCAACTGGCAGGCACACATTGCTCACAGCGTGTGCCTGCTTTCTCACATATAGTTAAAAAAACAATAATCATAAAAATAAAAATTACTGCAATGAAAAAGATCTTTATAACGTTGCTGGCTCTTGCAGCCATTGCTCCTGCAGCCATTGCCCAAAAAGTCACAGTGACTAAAGAGGCAAAAACACTCAACACTCAATGGAATGGCAAGACTGCCGTGTATTTGGGCGACTCAATGACCGACTCCAAAAGCACTGCCACCACTTGCATGTATTGGGCTTATCTTGAAGAACTGATGGGCATAAAGCCGCTTGTGTATGGCATCAACGGACATCAATGGGACGGTGTGTTGGCTCAAGCAAAGAAACTGAAAGCCGACAACCCTAAATTTGACGCTATATTCATTTTTGCCGGCACAAACGACTTCAACAACAACACAGCCATAGGCAACTTCTATAACGAGGACTATATCCGTACTCGCAAGAACAATGACCCACAGGCGCTGTTGCGTCACCGTACACTCAACACCAATACCAATACGTTCACCGGACGCATCAACAATGTGTTGTCGTATCTCAAAGATAACTTCCCCGACAAGCAAATCATCATCATGACGCCAATTCACCGCGCTTTGGCTGACTTCGGCAAAGACAATTACCAGCCAACTGAGGACTACGCCAACTATCAGCGTCATTTCATAGATGAATACGTGCAGACACTGCGCGAGGCTTCGTCAATCTGGTCAATGCCGTGCATAGACCTGTTTGCCGAGTCGGGCTTATATCCACTGAGCAAACCAAACCTCATATATTTCCATGATGCTGGAATGGACCAGCTCCACCCAAATTATCTGGGCAATTATCGCATAGCTCGCGTGATGCAGTTTAAGTTGCTTTCCATTCCTCCCACATTCTGATTTCTAATTTATTCTTAATGTCATAATTGTTGGCTGTGCCGGGAGTGTTGCCCGGTGCAGCCTTTTTGTTTGGGTCGCCGCTTGCGGCGGCTGGTGTTAATTTGGCTGCGAATGATAGTGGATTTCTTGAAAGAAAAGCTATCTTTGTGCCTTGATTAAAACACGACAATAACATAGCATTATGGGAAAAATTGACATAGAGGCCAATAAGGCAGAGTTTGTGAAACTGCTCAAATCAACCGGGCGCGAGGGTGTAGATGAGCTTGTGGAGATGCTTGACGAAGGCAAGATGCACTTCTTCACAGCACCGGCGAGCACACGGTTTCACCTTGACCACGACGGTGGACTGGTGGAGCACTCGCTCAATGTGTGCAAGGCTGCGCTCAAGCTCCGCAAGACGGTGCTCGAAGTGCGCCCCGACCTTGAGGACCAGCTTAAAGAGGACAGCGTGATAATAGCAACACTGCTTCACGACATCTGCAAGGGCGACATATATGTGCCTACACTCAAAAAGCGCAAGGACGAAACAGGCATCTGGAAAGAAGTGCCTGGCTACGATGTGGACTACAGCAATTTTCCTATGGGGCATGGCGAGAAATCGGCAATTTTGGCGTTGATGAGCGGACTGGAGATATATGACGACGAGCTGCTTGCCATTCGTTGGCATATGACAGCCTGGGATTTGCCATTCCAGAGCCCGGAAGCAAAAAACAGCCTCAACACGGCACGCGACAAGTTCGCCTTGTGCTCGCTTGTGCAGCTTGCCGACGGCATAGCCGCCAACCTGTTTGAGTTTGGCGACAACGAGTAATGGCCTTTTTGCCAGTAAGTGTGTACGTTCATGCCATTTTAACAAAACAAACATTTTGAAGATGAAAAAGATATTTCTCAGTTTAGCCACCTTGTTGCTCACTGCAACTCTCTCGGCACGCACTATGCAGGAAACGATAGATGCCTTTGTGGGCTATCCCGACTGTAGCCATGCCACTATGGGTGTGGCTGTGGCCGATGTGACCACAGGCGAGCTGCTTGCAAGCCATGCCTATGAAGAGACCGTAATCACAGCCTCCACTATGAAAACGGTGACGTCTTCGGCGGCACTTAATTATCTTGGTGCTGACTTCAGGTTCAAGACACCAGTGTATGCTGTGGGTGAGCTTAAAGGCAGCAAGCTCAAGGGCGACATAGTGATAGTGGGGCAGGGCGACCCTACGCTCGGTTCGCACTATTTCCCGGCCAATGCCAACATAGTGATGCAGGTGGTGCAAGCACTGAAGCAAATGGGCATAAAGAAAATTGACGGTAAGGTGAGAATTGACACCACGCTCTATAAGTTTCCTCCATATAACGGCGACTGGGCAGCCGACGACCTCGCCTGGGACTATGGAATGGGTGTGCATGCCCTCAACTATAGCGACAACCGCATCATGGCACGTTTCACAGTTGACAACGGACAGGTGAAAGATGCTGTGTTTACACCAAACGTGCCAGGCTTGCGCATAGTCAACCGCTTGCGCATGGGTAGCGATAACGTTAAGCCGCTGCTTGAGTATGGCACTCCGGCTCTTGTGCTGGGTGGCAGTGCCACAAACAAGGCTTATGAATACCGCATATCAAACCCCACACCGCATGTGCTTCTGGCCGACAGTCTCACTCGCACACTCAAAGCCAATGGCATAAAGGTGAAGGGCAAGGACAATGCAGTGAACGCAAAGTTTGCCAGCGCAAAGCAGACGATTTTGGTTCACGAGTCGCCAACTGTGGCAGAAATAATAACTTCGCTGCTTGAGCGCAGCGACAACATGTTTGCCGAAAGCCTGCTCAGAGCCATAGCCGTGAACACCGGCATGGAGGGCAATGACCCCAATGGAGTGCAGGCTGTGAAAAAGCTGTGGGAGGACAATGGCATTGCCACCGACGGCCTTTTCATGTTTGACGGCAGTGGACTGGCGCGCATCAACAAAGCCACACCTCACTTTTTCATCGACATGCTCACACTCATGAGCAAAAAACAATTTAGTGGTGCTACGCTTGCCAGTTTGATGCCGCGTGTGGGCATAAATGCACGCATTGGCTCAAAGCTGCCGACGAGCCAGCTCTCTGGGCGTGTGGCGGTGAAGTCGGGCAGCATGCGCGATGTGCAGTGCTATGTGGGCTACTATCCGGCCGATGCGCCAAAGTATGCCTTTGTGGTTCTCGTCAACAACTGGAATTGCACTCGCGCCACACTCAAAGACCGCATAGATGACTTGCTGTTGGGCTTGTTTGGCGATCAGCAATGACATTTTGCAGTGTTTTTTGTGTGATAAGCATTGATTTTGCAAAAAGATTTTCTAATTTTGGGTCTTGAGTGAAACACATGTAATGTTTAATTCATAAAAACATTTTGTTATGGACACTTCTTTAGGTAAAATAATGTCGCATGTCTATGAACTCGAAGGACTGCTCCTCGTGATAGAAAAACATGCCGAAGACACACCCGATTTTGTGCTCACCATGCTAAGGGACAAGGCAAGGGAACTTGCCGATGAGGTGCAACTCTATAAATTGCCGGAGAAAGAAGAGCCGGCTCCTGCACCAGCACCAAATGAACCGCAAGTTGCGCAGCCTGTGGCAGAAGAAGCTGCTGCTGTGGCAGAAGAAACTCCACAAGAAACGGCTCACCCCATAGAGGATTATGACTCAGAGGACACGCGTCAGCACGACGAGGGCGAAAGCCTGAACGAAGTGTTCAGCTCCGATTATGTGGAGCCAGAACATCGCACGCCCACCGTGGCCGAGACACCAGAGGCGGAAAGCGATGATGAGGCTTACGCCGATGATGAAGCTTACGCCGATGATGAAGATAAAGCAAGTGTTGCCACTCCACCAGCTATGCCTAAGATTTCGCTCAACGACAACGGAGGTGACCTTAGAGTAGATGAAAAACTGCAACGCACATTGTCGAAAGACCTGCACAAGGCTTTCTCGCTCAACGACCGCTACCGTTTCCGCCGCGAGTTGTTCTCAAACAGCGAGCTCGACTGGAACGACGCACTCAACATGGTGGCTTCTATGAGCACCTATGAAGAAGCCGAGGATTACTTCTACAACGACCTTGGTTGGGACAAGAACTCGGAGGAAGTGGCCGACTTTATGAACGTAATCAAAAACCATTTCTCATAAAAACAAGCAAAAAAGCTGCAGTTATGGCTGGCAAACTCTACATAGTTCCGACCCCTGTGGGCAACCTTGACGACATGACCCCCAGGGCTATAAAGGTGCTCAACGAGGCCGACTTGATTTTGGCCGAGGACACGCGCACGAGTGGAATCTTGATGAGGCACTTCGGCATTGCCACGCCCATGAAGAGCCACCACAAGTTCAATGAGCATGAAACACTCCCTGCCATTATCGACATGATGCGCGCTGGTCAAACCCTTGCGCTCGTGACCGATGCCGGCACTCCAGGCATAAGCGACCCAGGATTTATGGCAGTGAGGGAGTGTCGCAAGCAGGGAATTGAGGTTGAAACTCTGCCAGGAGCAACGGCTTTTGTTCCGGCTCTGGTCAATTCGGGCTTGCCTTGCGAGCGATTTGTGTTTGAGGGATTTTTGCCTCAAAAGAAAGGCCGGCTCACACGTCTGCAAGAACTTGCCGAGCAGCAGCTCACCATGATAATCTACGAGTCGCCACTGCGGCTTGTGAAAACGCTTAAACAGCTTGCCGAGCACATGGGGGGTGACCGCGAAGCATCGGTTAGCCGAGAAATATCAAAGATACACAACACCACGCACAACGGCACTTTGCAGCAGCTGTGCGAATATTTTGAGGCCAACGCTCCACGAGGAGAAATCGTGATTATAGTGGCAGGAAAAGAGCCTGCTGCCAACGTCAAGGTGGATAAATACGCCAAATTCAAAAATAAAAGCAACATCGTAAATAAAGAAAATAATTAAGAACATGAAGAAGATTCCTGCATTAATCGTCATTTGCTTGACTATCGTGTCAGCTTTCTCGTCATGCCGCCGCAGCGCTAACCAACAGGAAACGCCGGCTGCCGACTCTCTCAACACTGAGCTTAGCGACTCACTTGCCACTGCTATGGCCGAAAAAGACAGCCTCATGGCTCTCATGTCGGACATAAGTGACGGAATGAATCAAATAAAACAGATGGAAAATCTTATGTCGTCGAAAGACCTCAACAGCGAGACGCCAGATAAAAAAGTTCAGTTGCGCAACGACATTGTGCTAATTCAACGCTCCATTGAGCAGCACAAAAAGCGTCTTGAGGAACTTGAAAAACGGTTGAGCCGCTCAACTAACTACTCCGACGCAATGAAAAAGACCATTGCCAACCTCAAGACTCAAATAGAGGAGCAGCAAAACACCATTGCCAACCTCACGAGCCAGCTTGCGGCTGCGCATATAGAGATAAAAAACCTCAACACAAGAGTTGATTCGCTCAACACAGTCAACACCACGGTGTCGCGCGAAAAGAAGCAGGCTCAAGAAGAGTCGGTGAGACTTAACAACGAGCTCAACGTGTGCTACTATGTGGTGGGGTCGAAAAAAGAACTCAAGAAGAACAAAATCATACAAACAGGCTTCCTGAGAAAAACGAAAATCATGGAAGGCGACTTTGAGCGTTCTTACTTCACCAAGGCTGACAAGCGCACTCTCTCACTGATTGCCTTGCACAGCAAGAAGGCCGAAGTGCTGTCGAAACACCCAGCTGGCTCTTATCAGATAGTGGAAGACGCCAATGGCTTGAAGTCGCTCAAAATCACCGATTCATCACGTTTCTGGGAGCTGTCGAACTTCTTGATAGTGAAAGTGGACTGACCATAGGGCAAAAGCGGCAGTTGAGCAATGAAAATTGTTTTGGCAATCGACAAATTCAAAGGGTCGGCCACATCAGTGCAAATTGCCAATGCTGCAAAGCAAGTCATAGAAGAATTTGATAACAGCATTGAAATCAAGACCATTCCTGTGGCCGACGGTGGTGACGGAACGGTAGATGCAATGCTGTCAGCGTTGCCTGGGGCCGAGATTGTGGAAACAGCAGTCTCGGCTCCAGTTGCGTCGTTGCCACATATCGTGGCGCGATATGCCATTGTGGGTGGTGACACTGCCGTGATGGAAGTGGCTGCGGCGAGTGGTTTGGCTCTTGTGCCGTGTCATCTGCAAAATGTGATGCAAGCCACATCGGCAGGGTGTGGTCAAATGATAGCTGATGCTTATGGGCGCGGTGTGCGCCACATAGTGCTCGGATTGGGTGGCAGTGCCACTTGCGACGGAGCTATGGGACTACTTGACGCCATAGGCTTTGTGTTTACCGGTGCTGACGGTGTACGCCTGACACCATGCGGTGAGAATCTTGGGTTGATACGGGACATAAAGCAGACGGCATTGGCGCAGAAAATTGCGACTGGGGTGCAATTCACGTTGCTGAGCGACGTTACCTGCCCACTGCTGGGCACAAATGGCGCTGCACGCGTTTTTGCGCCGCAAAAAGGGGCTTCTGCAGTAGAGGTGGAGCTTTTGGAGGCTGGAATGGCCAATTTTGCCAAATTCATGCCACACAGGGCAACCGTGATGCCTGGAGCTGGAGCAGCTGGAGGCATAGGTGCCGGCATGGCGGCATTTCTTGGTGCTGCAATCAAGCCCGGTGTGGAAGAAATATTGAAACTTGCGCACTTCGACAGCAAATTGCGTGGTGCGTCACTCATAATCACTGGCGAGGGGCGCATTGATGCCCAAACGGCAATGGGCAAAGCCCCCGAAGTGATAGCGCAGCATGGCAGAGCCTGTGGCATACCGGTGATTGCCATTTGTGGGCAACTTGCCATCGATGCCGAAAAATTGTCGTGTTTTGACCAAATCATACCAATCACGCCACCCGGCATGCCCCTTGCCACTGCAATGAAGCCCGACGTCACCTTGCAAAATATACGCACCGCCATACGCACCCTCCTCCCCACCATCACAAAACTGTAGTTGCCACAAGCATGAAAAAGCAAGGAAACAAAAAGGTCGGTGTTTTGTGTTGTTTTGTGGGGGAATTCTTGTTGCTGACGTTGAAAAGCGATACTTTTGTATAATTTTAGCAAATATTGTTACAGAATATTATATTAATTCTTCACTATATGAGAAAATCATTATTGCTTTTGACTCTTGTGTTGTGGGCTATTAATGCCAAGGCTGTCATAGCTTATCCTTATCCGCAACAAGTTGTGCAACCCGACGGCTCCACACTCACCATTCAGATGCACGGCGATGAGTGGCTGAATTTTGCTACCACGCTCGATGGCTACACGGTGGTTCAAAACGACCGCGGCTACTACACTTTTGCCGAGAAGGCTAACGGCAATCTTGTGGCAACAAACCATGTGGCACGCGACAACCGCAGTGCTGCCGATACGGAATATCTGGCTAATGTGCCCATGCTGCTCATGCCGGACAATGCGGTTGACAATGGCGGCGAGAAACTTAACAGACCACAAAAATCCAACATGAAGAAACTTAGCGGCTTACTCGACATAAGCAAGTTTCGTGGCCTTGTGGTGCTGTGTGAGTATAATGATCGCAAGTTTACCATGGCTGACCCAAAGGCGTTTTACACCAAGATGGTGAATGACCGCAATGTGACGAGCTTCATCGACGGCAAAGGGCGTGTGAACGAGTGCACAGGTAGCGTGCGTGATTATTTTTATGACAATTCAAATGGCCAATTTGACCCGCCGTTTGATGTGGTGGGGCCGGTTTTGATTGACAAATCGCAGACTTATGTGGGTCAGACATCAAATGCCAGAACCATGTTTCGCGATGTGCTCACAAGCATAGGCGACTCAATAGACTTCACGAAATATGACACCAATGGTGACAATACGGTTGACATGGTGTTCTTTATAGTAGCTGGAGGCGGCTCTAACTTCGATGGCTCTCGCAAGCTGTGGCCTCATGCCAGCACACTGCCCGACATGACAATCGACGGAATGAAATTTGGCCGTTATGCTTGTACCGTGGAGCTTAACGGACTGGAGAGAGACAGCATATTGGACGGCGTGGGCACCACATGCCACGAGTTCAGTCATGTGCTCGGTCTGCCTGACATGTACGACGTGAACTACTCTACCAATGGGCAAAGCGTGCACCCGGCTTCGTGGGACGTGATGGCTTCGGGCTCATATCTCAACACAAGTCGCACTCCTGCTGGCTACAATAGCTTTGAACGTTACGCAGTGGGGTGGCTCCAACCCCAAGTGGTGGCAGAAAACAAAACATACACGCTAAAACCTATGCAAACGGCAAATGAGGCTTGCCGTATCAACTCCACCGTGGAGGGGCTTAAAGAATACTTCTTGGTGGAGAACCGCCAGCAGCAGAAGTGGGATTCGTGTTTGCCGGGACACGGCATGCTCGTGTGGCGTGTTGACTCCACCGATGCGTCGGTGTGGCAAGGCAACAAGGTGAATGCCGTCTCTACGCACAACTATTTTGAGTTGATAAGAGCTTGTCAAAAAGACAGTGCAAATACTGTGGTTGACTGGGATGGTGACGCTTTTCCAGGAGCCAACGATGTGACCTCGCTTGGCAACACCAGCACAAAACCGTCGCTACTGACGTTTGCCGGAGAGCAGAGCAGCGCGACACTCGACGACATAGCTGAAAAAGACGGAGTGGTGTCGTTTAAGGCAACAATGCTGCCGATAAAGCATCTGATAGAGGATTTTGAGGAACTTGAGCCGACCGAGGCGTCTTCAGACACCGTGACGGTAAAGGGCAGCACACTGGGCACGTGGAAGTTGCTTAAATCGCAAATAAGCGAAGTGCCTGACTCGACCGTGGGTAATGGCAAACGCCTTATAGCGATAAAGCGCGGTGGCGAGGCGATACTTGCCGACGCTGTGCAACATGAACTGAAATCAGTGAGATTTAACTTCTATAATCCCACACAACGCAGCGCAGTGTTGCGTTTCCGTTACAAGACTCCAGGCGACATCACATGGCGCACCGGCAAAACCTACAGCGGCGAAACCATGCTGCAATCAGAGGCCAACTCCAGTCAGACTGTGGAGTTCCGCATCGACACCACCGACCCTGTGATGTTTGAGTTCTGGTTGTTCACAGGCAGTTCCACGGAATTGTACTACATAGACGACGTGGTGCTGACCTATATGGGTGACAACACGCCAGACCCAGGAGCTGTTGACGAGATTTATCATGCCGCAGAAAAAGGATTAGCCATTGCGCGCAACGGCAACAGTTTGACGGTTAACTCAATTGCCGCAGGCAGCAAGGTGAGCGTGTATGACACTACTGGTCGTGTGGTGGCTACCGCTTTGGCCGACGGCAATGGTCAGGCTACGATCGCCGTGGCGCACAAAGGCTTCTACATAGTGACTGCCAACGGAAAGAGCGAGAAGATAATTCTATAAGCACACATACACAATCTGGTTGCCAAGCAACCAGATTGCAACTATAAGCCAGCAGGCGGGTGACAAATGAAAAATGCCACTCGCCTGCTGCCTTTTTATGGCGGCAAATGCAAGTATTTGTAATACGCATGGCAGAATGTGTGGAAATATTGGTGATTAGCCGGATTTGATGTGAAAAAAGAAGTAACTTTGTGCGATGTTTTTAACGGCATCGTCGATATCAATAAACACATATCAACAAACACAACACAAGTAAGACTATGAGCACTCTCAACATAGAAAGCTTGATTACCGATTTGGCACTAATTCTGGTGCTTGGTGCTATAGCAATACTGCTTTTCAAAAAGCTGAAACAGCCGGTGGTGCTTGGCTACATAGTGGCCGGTTTTTTGGCAAGTCCGCATTTCGCATTGCTTCCTTCGGTGGCAAGTGAGGCCAACATAGAGTTTTGGGCTCAAATAGGCATAATAGTATTATTGTTTTCGTTAGGACTTGAATTCAGTTTCAAGAAACTGATGAATGTGGGTGGCTCTGCCGTTGTCACCACTCTAATCATAGTGCTTGGCATGATGAGTGTGGGCTTTGTGACAGGCAAACTGCTGCAATTTTCCGCCATCAACTGCCTGTTTTTGGGTGGAATGTTGTCGATGTCGTCAACCACAATCATCATCAAGGCTTTAAGTGACCTCAACATGCGGCAGCGGCGCTTTGTGCCCGGTGTGTTTGCCGTGCTTATAGTGGAAGATTTGTTTGCCGTGGTGATGATGGTGTTGCTGTCGTCGGTGGCCATCAACAAGACAGTGGAGGGGCGTGAACTGCTTGCGAGCGTGCTGAAACTGGTGTTCTTCCTTGTGATATGGTTCACGGTGGGTGTGTTTGTCATACCGAGCGTGTTTAAGCGTTATCGCAATCTGCTCACAGACGAGATTATGCTTGTCATGGCAATGGGCTTGTGTTTCTTGATGGCCGTGTTCTCGGTCAAGAGCGGTTTCTCTATGGCTCTTGGCGCATTTGTCATGGGGTCTATATTGGCCGGCACAAGCGAGGCTGAGCGCATAGAGCGCATAGTGAGCCCGGTGAAAGACTTATTTGGTGCCGTGTTTTTCATATCTGTGGGCATGATGGTTAACCCGACAATCATCATGGAGTATGCCGGCACAATAGCACTGCTGTCGGTGGTGGTGATAGTGGGCATGATATTGTTTGGCACATTTGGCATGCTTGCCACCGGGCAATCGCTTAAAGTGGCCATAGAGTCGGGATTTTGCCTCACACAGATAGGTGAGTTCTCGTTTATTATAGCCACGCTGGGCTTGTCGCTTGGCGTGCTCGAAAGCCGCATATATCCTATAGTGGTGGCGGTGAGTGTGATAACCACATTCTTCACGCCGTTTTTCATAAAGCAGGGTGTGCCGTGCTATGAGTGGGTGGCAAAGCACCTGCCAAGCCGTTGGCAAAACCTGCTGTATGGCTACTCAAAGGGTGCAAGCGAAAGCGAGGCAAGTGCTTCAAAGAAAATGTGGAAAACGGTGTTGACCAGATTTTTGGTGCGTCTGCTGCTTTACTCCGTGATAGTGATAGCCCTGATAATAGTGAGCCGCAGTTATTTCATACCGTTTATGCGCCACTCGGTGCTCGGACGCCACTGGGGTAAACTGGCAGGAACGGTGCTCTCTGCGCTGGCAATGGCACCATTCCTCTATGCCATAATCATGCCAAGCGTGAGGCGCAGCGAGCGTCAACGCCTCGTGGCCACTTATGGCCGTGTGATATATATGCCACTGGTGGTGATGGTCATTATCAACGTTCTCATTGCCATGGCCTACATGATGTCGTTTCTCTATGGCTTGTATTCAAGTTTGACCACACTGATTACTGTGGTTTCCATCGCGGTGCTTGTGTTGCTGCTTTTGTCTCCGCACTTGCGCAAGAAGATGGAGCAGGTGGAGAGCCGCTTTGTGGGCAACATGAATGAGCGTGAGTATCGCCGCACTGGCAAGGCCAACAATCTGGTTAGCGACCTGCACCTTGCCTACATGAAAGTGGGCTATGACTGCCCATTTGTGGGCTGCAAACTGTGTGAGGCCGACATACGCCGCAAATATGGCGTAAACGTGGTGTACATACAGCGCAACTCGGTGCTTTATCCTGTGCCAAAGAGCGACACGCGCATATTCCCCGGCGATGTGCTTGGTGTGATTGGCAATGACGAGCAGATACAGCAAATGTTGCCGCTTGTGGAGGCTACCAGCAATCAAACGGCAGGGCAGTCGGCCGATGATGTGAAATTCCTGCATTTCAGCATAGGCGACAAATCACCGCTTGTGGGGTTGCAGCTCGAAGACGCGCGCCTGCGCGAGGACTACTCTTCGCTGCTGGTGGCAGTGCAGCGAGGCGATGAGTTTGTTATGCCCACACCTAAACTTACGTTTGGCAGCGGTGATGTGCTGTGGATTGTGGGCAACGAGAACAAACTAAAGCCGCTGAAAGGCTGATTTCACGGCAGCCATTGCCGTGCAAACTGGCGGCAAGCGTGCCCATGATTGCAAATCTTGTGATAAGATGAGGCGCATGGCGGCATAATATTCAAGTGAAACTTGATATTCTGCGTGCAATTTGCATTATCTTTGAATAAGATAAGCTGCATCTCGGCAAAACATTCAAGCAAGTTTGATGCTTTGCATCTCGATTTGCATTATCTTTGCAGATAGAAATAAACCAAAGTTACTATAATGCAGCAAAAAATCATTATTCTCGACTTCGGCTCACAAACAACGCAGCTCATAGGGCGGCGAGTGCGTGAGCTGGACACGTTTTGCGAGATTTTGCCCTACAACAAGTTTCCTGTCGGCGACCCCGACGTGATAGGAGTGATTCTCTCAGGCTCACCCTACTCGGTGCACGACAAAGAGGCATTCAAAGTGGATTTGTCGCAGTTTGTGGGCAAAGTTCCGGTGCTTGGCATCTGCTATGGAGCGCAATTCATCGCCTATAGCAATGGCGGCAAGGTAGAACCAACAGGCACTCGCGAGTATGGGCGCGCACATCTCAAGACCATAGATGTGGAAAATCCGCTTTTCAAAGGATTCACCCCCGACTCACAGGTGTGGATGAGTCATGGCGACACTATCACCTCGATTCCTGCCGACTGCCATGTGATAGCCTCAACTGCCGATGTGAAAAATGCGGCATACGCAAGCACGAGCAATCCGCTTTGGGCAGTGCAGTTTCACCCGGAGGTGTTTCACACCACGCAGGGCAAGCAGTTGTTGAAAAACTTTGTTGTTGACATCTGCCACAGCCGTCAGGAGTGGAGTCCAGCATCGTTTGTTGAAACCACTGTTGCAGAGTTAAAGCAGCAGCTTGGCAACGACCGCGTGATTCTTGGTCTGTCGGGTGGTGTTGACTCAAGCGTGTGTGCCACGCTGCTCAACCGTGCCATAGGCAGCAACCTGACGTGCATATTTGTGGACCACGGCATGCTGCGCAAAAATGAGTTCAACAAGGTGATGGACGCATACAAGGGTCTTGGCCTCAACGTGATTGGCGTAGATGCCAGCGAGAAATTCTTTGCTGACCTTGCTGGAGTTACCGACCCGGAACAAAAGCGCAAAATCATAGGCCGCGACTTTGTGGAGGTGTTCAATGCCGAAGCCAAGAAGATAACCGATGCCAAATGGCTCGCTCAAGGCACAATTTATCCCGACCGCATAGAGAGTCTAAGCATAACTGGCATGACCATAAAGAGCCACCACAATGTGGGTGGACTGCCCAAGGACATGAAGCTCCAGCTCTGCGAACCGCTCAAATGGCTGTTTAAGGACGAGGTGCGCCGTGTGGGCTATCAGCTTGAAATGCCGGAAAGGCTTATCAAGCGTCATCCGTTCCCAGGTCCAGGTTTGGCTGTGAGAATTCTGGGCGACATCACGCGCGACAAGGTGCGCATTTTGCAAGATGCCGACGACATCTACATAGAAGCCATGCACAACTACAAGACCGAGGACGGCACGCCGCTCTACGACCATGTGTGGCAAGCAGGAGCTGTTCTGCTCAGCACCATACGCTCTGTGGGAGTTATGGGAGATGAACGCACTTATGAGCACCCTGTGGCCTTGCGTGCAGTGACGAGTATGGACGCAATGACTGCCGACTGGGCAAGACTTCCATACGACTTCATGGCAAAGGTGAGCAATGAAATCATCAACAAGGTGAAAGGTGTGAACCGCGTGTGCTACGACATCAGTTCAAAACCACCGGCAACTATTGAGTGGGAATAATCTTGACCACAACCACATAAAAATCATAGACGCCTCCGATTTTGTAATCAGAGGCGTTTTTTTTCGTTTAATGCTATTTGTGATTGTTGCAGCAGGTTGCGGCTATCTGGCAATGGCATGCTCTATTGTGGCGATGGCCTCTGTGGGTGTGCTCCAAATGATTTCGGGGTCTTTGGCATACCATGTGAGCTGCTTCTTGGCATAAACTCTTGTGTTTTTTTGTATTCGCGCGCAAGCGGTGCTGAAGTCCCACTGTCCGTCAAAATAGGTAAACATCTCCTTGAAACCCACAGTGTTGAGCGAGTTGAGCTGACGCTTTGCAAACACGCTGCGAGCCTCGGTTTCAAGTCCGTCGGCCACCATTTGGTCAACACGGCGGTTAATGCGGTCGAAAAGTTGTGGCCGCTCTAAGTTCAACCCTATTTTCACTATCTTGAACGGTCGAGGTTTTGCCATGCCAGTGCGCAGGCTGGTGTATGACACACCCGACTGCCGGCATATCTCAACGGCGTGTACCACACGCTTGGCATTTTTGCGGTCAACTTTGTCGTAATATTCAGGGTCGAGTGCTTGCAACTCGGCAAGCACGCTGTCGAGCCCCTCGCTGCTGTATTTGGCTGCCACGGCAGCGCGCACATCATCGGATATGGTGGGAATGTCGTCGATGCCACGGCACACGGCATCTATGTAGAGCATGGAGCCACCGCACATCACGGCATAGTCGCCATTGCTCCAAAACTTTTCGGGCAACAGGCGCAGCACATCTTCCTCAAACTGAGCTGCGCTATAATACTGCTCAAGCGACTTTATGCCCACAAAGTAGTGTTTTGCCAAAGCCTGCTCCGCAGCTGTGGGAGCGGCAGTGCCAATGGGAATTTCGCGGTAAATCTGCCGAGAGTCGGCGTTGATTATGCCGCAGCCCAACATTCTGGCCGCGTCAATCGCCACCTTTGTCTTGCCCACGCCGGTAGGGCCGGTTATCACCACAAGGCATTTCATCGCATTAGGCTGTGTGAAAATAAACGACGTGTTGTGTCACTTTATGCCCCTTGAGTCAAGAGCCTTTTGATATTTGGCTGCATTGGCAAGGTGGTCGGCATAGTTGTTTGTGAAGTTGTGATAGCCGCTGAAGTCCTCTTTGGCGCACATATAGGTGTAGTTGTGTGCCGGAGCATTGAGCACGGCATCGATAGTGGCTTTTTCTGGCAAGCGGATTGGGCCTGGTGGCAGTCCTGCCGAGCGATAGGTGTTATATGGCGAGTTGACCTTGGTCATGGGCACGGTGATGCGCTTGATTGAGAAATCGCCAAGGGCAAATTTCACAGTTGGGTCGGCCTGAAGCGGCATGCCGCTTTTCAGACGGTTGAGATATAGGCGTGCCACCTTGCCGCGCTCGTCGCTTTTAGCAGTCTCTTCTTCCACAATAGAGGCAACTATTTGTGCATCGTCGGGGGAGATGCCGAGTTTTGCAGCTTTGGCTTTGCGGCTGTCGGTCCAGAATTTGGTGTAGTATTCATTCATGCGGTTGAGCAGCTGGTCAACCGTTATGTCCCAATAAAACTCATAACTGTCGGGAATGAATATGGTGACAATGTTGTCGGGTGTCTTGCCAAACTTGGCACACACGGCGGTGTCGTTGAGAGCGGCATAGATGGAGTCGCCCATCATGAACCGTGACGCTATGCGGTCGGCGAGTTCGCGCTTGGTGCGCAGATTGTTGAAAGTGAATTTCACGCCATTGGCGGCTCCGCTGCGCAGGTGGCGTGCCACGGAAAATGGAGAGTCGCCTTTTTTAACGTCGAAAGCTCCCTGCCGGCGGCTCACGTCACTGCCCGACAGCTTGAGCAGTGTGGTCACGCGAGAGGCAAAGGCATCGCCAAGAGGTTTTGCCACAGAGTCTTGCACAGCACTCAATGTGGAGCCTTTGTGCAAATGCACGGTGGCATCGGCCGAAGCACCGCTCAAGAAAAACGGAGCCACCCACAGCAGCCCCAGGACTACCACCACAGCGATGATGATGGCAGCTATTTTGCGTCCAGATGTTTTTTTGTTGTTGGTTTTCATCTTTTATGCTTGCTTTAGAAACGACACTGCAAAGATAATGCAAACCTAACGCAGAATGTCACTTTTGGCGTTAATATTATATGTTTGGGCGTCGGTTTGCCTTGCTAAAAGATGCGGTTTTCACGTTCAGGAAGCCGTGGTTAGGCTGCATAAAATGAGATTTTTTTATAAGTTTGCCAAATCGTTGCAACTTTTTGCACCTGTTGTTGCGTCAAATGCATGAAGAAAGGTTGCAGAAAGCAACTTTAATAAGAATTACAAACAACTATCAAAACAAAAACGGATATGAAAAAGTTATTAGCACTCGTAGTTACGGCATTTTTTGCCACAGGAGCATGTCAGGCCAGCAAAGTGCATTTTAGGGGCGACACCATGATTGTGGTTGATGGCGGCGACACAACCTCAATAACAGGTGCTCAAGCCAAGCAGAAACTCGCCAAAATTCTTGATGACACAGTGGTGGGTAAACGAAGCGAACAAGTCGTGGCCACCGATGATGACGATGACAAGATTACGCTCGATGGTGCCGATTACCGCATTCTCAAGGGACAGGCTGATGCCAATGAAGCCAATCGCGACCGAGAGCGATTGTTGTGTGTGATAGGTGTGGTGATGATTTTGTCGTTGCTGGTGCTCGTAATTGGCATATCATGCATTGTGGCTGCCTACAAAAACCGGCGCAACCGCTATCACATGATAGAGAAAGCCATAGAAAACAATTATCAGTTGCCTGACCGTGAGGTGGTGAATGTGATGTGTCAGCAGCCCATGAATGTGGCCGCACAGCAGGCGCAGCATGGCATGCCGTCGCAAAATCTCGGTTTCAACGGCATAAATTGGAACTTGTTTTACCGCAGCTTCGTCATAATAATAGTGGGATTTGCATTGATGTTGTTTTTTGCGCTTGCAGGTGCTGAGCAAATGGCAGCCTTGGCATCAATAGTGCTGTTTATTGGCTTGGGCAAGGCATTCATAATATATCAGAATCAACGTGGCAGCATTGCCAGCGGACACATGCAAACACCGCAGCATCACGACGCGCCAAGTGCACCGTCGGCAGTCAACCAGCAGCAAGACTCACAGCAGCCACGCCAGCAGAACCAATGATTTTTTCCCCATTGCGCACACACCAGAAGAGGATAAGCAAAAAGGTATAGAGCGACCATAACTGTTAGATGATGACGATGAACCGCATTGAGGAAATGAAATTGGTGGCCGAATGTATGCTTGGCGACAACAGGCGTGCATTCGGTGTGCTGGTTGAGGCATACCAATCTCAGCTCAGACGGTTTCTGCTTAACCTCACGCTGGGCAACGCATCGCTCACCGACGACATAGCTCAAGAAACGTTTGTCAAGGCGTATCTCAATGTGAGAAACTTCAGAGGGCTGTCGTCGTTTCGCACATGGCTTTTTCGCATAGCCTACAATGAGTTTTACTCGCATGTGCGCAGCCAGCACGTTTCGGCTGGTGAGGTTACCGACGACATGATGGGCGACGATTGTGGCCACGACGACCTTGCCACCGACGCACAAATCACCGTCAATCAGGCTCTGGCGCAGCTGTCGGAGGTGGAGCGCACGGCAGTGGTGCTGTTCTACATGGAGGACTTGCCGGTGAAGAAAATTGCAACAATCATGCAGATGCCCGAAGGCACGGTGAAGTCGCACTTGCATAGGGCTAAAGAAAAAATGCAGAAAATTATTAACTTTGATAATTGTTGATGGTTGCCACTCGTGGCACTGACAACGCGTTTTGAGCAAAATGGTTATGAAAAAGACAAATGACGAACAACGATTGGCATCTCTGTTGAAATCGGGAGCGAGACAAGTTCCTGAGAACAAATGGTTCACCCGACGTGTGCTTAACAAGTTGCCGGCGCAAAATGTGAACTTTGCCACAATAGGCAATTTGTGCTATGCCATAGCCTTGATAGCGGCACTGGTGTGCTGGATATTGTTTTTGCGCGACCTTGATGTGCATGTCATCACTGTGCGCGACATTTTGCACTTTGCCCTTCTCTTTGTGTTGTCGCTCACAGGCTTGCTTGCTGGCATAAAACAATTTGATAAAGAGTGGTTTTAATGCCCCGAAACATGTAAAAATAACAGCTCACTTGCTGCGCAAAGTTGCCAATTTTGAAAATTTGGATTAAATTTGTTGCAGACTATAAGAACTTGCACCATCTCGGAATGTTTTGCGGAGCCAATCATTTCGAGATGTGTTTGTATAGTTTTTTTTGAGATTTCTGACTTTAATGTATCTTAGCGCATGTCGCCAGCGTTGTCAATAGCGGTTGAAATTTTGTTCATCATCTTGGTGAGCAGTGTGGTGAGTAATTTTTTGCTGCCGCATGTGTCGCTGTTGGCTGTGAAAAAAAGATTGTTTGACAAAACCGACAGGCGCAAGACTCACAGCGGACTCGTGCCACGCCTCGGAGGACTGGTGTTTTTTCCGTGCATTTGTGCCACGCTGGTGCTTGCATTGCTTCTGCGCCACTTCATCAATGGCTATTCGCTGCTTCTCGACACCAATGCCATTCAACCGCTATTCAGCTTGATTGCACTACTGTTGCTCTATGGAATAGGGGCTGCCGATGATGTGCTCGGAGTGCGCTATTGCTTTAAGCTGGCCGTTCAGTTCTTGTGCGGCACACTGATAGTTTCTTCTGGCTTGTATTTTGGCAACTTTTATGGAGCATTCGGGTTTTGTGAGCTGCCGCAATGGTTCGCTTGCCCATTCACGGTAATTGTGCTTGTGCTGCTGTGCAACGCCATGAACTTCATTGACGGAATCGACGGTCTTGCCGCCGGCATAACGATAATAGCGTGTATCTATATGGGCACGGTGTTTCTGATTGTTACAAACTACAGCTTTGGCTTCATGGCGTTTGCCGCCGTGGGCACGCTGCTGCCGTTTTTCTATTACAACGTGTTTGGCAATGCCAAAAGAGGACGCAAAATATTTATGGGCGATGCAGGCTCGCTTACGCTTGGACTGATGCTGGGCATACTGGCAATCAAGATGTGCCAGACGGAGCAGATTGAGCAAAACACAGGTGTCAACCCTGTTGTTGCAGCCATGTCGGTGCTGATAGTGCCGGTGTTCGACTTGCTGCGCGTGTTCATATTCCGCATAGCTCACCACAAAAGTCCGTTTTTGCCTGACCGCAACCACATACATCACCGTCTCATGAACGCAGGACTCAATCAGCACCAGACTCTGATTGTGCTTCTGCTGACCACGGTGCTGTTTACCGGGCTAAACATATTGCTGTCGCGCTACGTGTCGGCCACCCTGATATTCTTTGCCGATGCGGTGGTGTGGGCGGCTGCGCACTGCGTGGTGGCGCGCGCTATCAGCAAGGCCCGCGCAGCCTATTAGCCTATTAATGGCGGCCACCAGCAGCTACATTTGTGCCATAAAAATGCAGCTTAAAGCTCCGTTTGTGCCTATAATTGGTGACATTTGATGAAAAAGCTAAGGAAAAACACCACAAAAAGTGCCATGTGGTTTGGAAATTCAAAAAAAGTGATTAACTTTGCACTCGCTTGAATGAAGCAATTCAGCACAAAGCACTGGAGAGGTGGGTGAGTGGCTGAAACCAGCAGTTTGCTAAACTGCCATAGGAGTAATCCTATCGCAAGTTCGAATCTTGTCCTCTCCGCAAAAATGACCTAACCGACAACTCGTTTAGGTCGTTTTTGTTTTTAGACCCATTATTATTATGGTTGTTTGGGGTGGATTAAGGACTGTAAGTTTGAGTTGGTGTGGGAAAAGTAGTAACTTTGCTGGCTCAAATTAAGATTGTGCTCAATTTTTAATATGATTGACTGGTTAAATAGCGTGTTGATAGAACATTCTGCCATTCAGGCGGTGATTGTTCTGTCGTTGCTTTGTGCCTGTGGCCTTGCTTTGGGAAAAATCAGGGTTATGGGTGTTTCTCTTGGTGTGACTTTTGTGTTTTTCTTGGGCATTTTTGCCGGACACCTGGGCTTGACTATCGACTCGCAGATGCTTCACTATGTGGAGGATTTTGGGTTGGTGCTATTTGTATATGCTCTGGGACTTCAGGTGGGACCTGGTTTTTTCAGCTCCATGCACCAGAGTGGGTTGCGGCTCAATATGCTTGCCTTGCTTGTGGTGTTTCTGGGCATGGTGATGACGGTGCTGTTGCCATTTGCAGGCATTGACTTGAGCGATGCCGTGGGCATAATGTGCGGAGCTACGACCAACACGCCGGCCTTGGGTGCTGCCCAGCAAACGCTGTCGCAGTTGCACTTGCCAACGAGCAGTGCCGCTCTGGGTTGCGCTGTGACCTATCCGCTTGGTGTGGTGGGTGTGATTTTTGCCATATTGCTTATGCGCAAGGTGCTTGTGCGCCCTGGCGACATAAGGGGGGCTGAAACCGATGATACCGACCACACATTCATTGCCGCCTATCAGGTGCATAACCCTGGTGTGTATGGCAAGACAATAGGCGAAATAGCCTCGGTGAGCCACGATAAGTTTGTGATTTCGCGCTTGTGGCGTGACGGCCGTGTGTCGATACCGTCGTCATCGACTGTTTTGCAGGCCGACGACCGAATTCTTGTGGTTACCAATGACAATTCGGCAGGGGCTATGACCATGCTTTTTGGCGAGCAGGAAAAGACCGACTGGAACAAGAAGGATATTGACTGGAATGCCATAGACTCACAGCTTGTTTCGCAACGCATACTCATTACGCGCCCTGAAATAAACGGCCGTAAACTCAGCTCACTGCATCTGCGCCGCCACTATGGCGTGAACATAAGTCGCATTTATCGCAGCGGCATGCAGCTGCTTGCCACGCCTGAACTCCACTTGCAGCTTGGCGACCGCATTACTGTGGTGGGAGAGAAGGAGTCGGTGAAAAATGTGGAAAAAGAGCTTGGCAACGCGGTTAAGACTCTGAATGAGCCTAACTTGATTTCTGTGTTTATAGGCATGACCCTTGGTTTGCTGATAGGTTCGATACCGATTTTTGTGCCTGGCATAAGCTCACCTGTGAAGCTCGGACTTGCCGGAGGCCCTATAATTGTGGGCATCTTGATAGGCACGTTTGGGCCGCGTGTACACATGGTGACCTACACCACGCAGAGTGCCAACCTAATGCTTCGTGCCATGGGGCTTGCTCTCTATCTGGCCTGCCTGGGGCTTGACTCTGGTCGCGACTTTTTTGCCACCATCATGCGTCCTGAAGGGGCACAATGGGTGCTTTGGGGCTTCTTGGTGACCATAGTGCCGGTGCTGATAGTGGGAGTGTTGTCGCTCAAAGTGTTCAAATTGAGCTACGACACGATATGCGGCATGTTGTGTGGCAGCATGGCAAACCCTATGGCTTTGAACTATGCCACCGACTCTCTGGCCACCGACCGCCCTAATGTGGCGTATGCCACGGTGTATCCGTTGAGCATGTTTGTAAGGGTGATTTTGGCACAGCTTGTGTTGCTGATATTCTTGTAACGAGCATAAAAATATTGAACAAAATAACAGCCGCCCAGAAAACATTTGGGCGGCTGTTGCATTATGGGTTAGGGCAGTGCGGTTAAAAAGACTGCTTAACAGAAATCGTTATTCTTCGGCAGTGACTGGCTCAAGGGCTTTGTATTGCTTGTCGTCAACAGGTTCGAGCCACTCGTTGCTTGTGTCGGTGCCTGGCACCTCGATTGCCAGATGTGCAAACCAGCTGTTGGCTGTGGCTCCGTGCCAGTGCTTAACGCCGGCGGCAATGTTGACCACATCGCCTGGGTGGAGTTTTTGTGCTGGTTTTCCCCATTCCTGATACCAGCCTTCGCCAGCCACGCACACCAAGATTTGACCGCCGCCTTTCTTTGCGTGGTGAATGTGCCAGTTGTTGCGGCAACCTGGCTCAAACGACACGTTGTGTATGCCCACTTGCGAGTTGGATAGCGGTGCAATGTAGCTTTGTCCGATGAAATATTTTGCATAGGCGGTGTTTGGTTCGCCAAGAGGGAACAGCATGCTCTGCTCAAAGGCGGCCTTGTCGTCGTCGGCCTTGGTTTCTGGAGTCCACACTTGTTTTGCGAGGTTGAATGCCGCCCACGCCTTTGGCCAACCGGCATAGAATCCGATTTGAGTGATTATCTCGGCAATTTCGGTGCGCGACACACCGTTGGCCTTGGCCGATTGCAGGTGATATTTCAGCGAAGAGTCGGTGATTCCGGAGCTGATGAGTGCGGTGACAGTGACCACGCTGCGGTCGTGCAGCGAGAGTTTGTCGGTTCTGCTCCACACTTGGCCAAACAGCACATCGTCGTTGAGTTCGGCAAATTTTGGTGCAAACTCACCAAGTTGTGTGCGGCCGGCTGTTTGTTTGATAACTTTCTTTTCCATTTTGTTAGCGTTTTGAGCCAGGGCAAGTGTCGGCAAAAGGCACAAAGCCAAGGCCATGATTGTTCCTTTTTTCATTTGGAGCCAAATTTGTTATGGTTCGTGATGCAAATTTCACAATTTCAGTTTAGGGGCATATTATCAATTTTGCAGTAATGTTTACCCCAATTCCCTTTATGGTGTGCAAAGTGTTTGTGCTGTGACAAATAATTTCTAATTTTGACATCAGTTAAAGAAAAAAGACACTGCGACAATGGCACAGAATGACAACAATGGCAGCAAATTGCCATTATACAATATCGACACAGTAGATGCCTATAACAAGCTTTTTGGCTTTGAGACTCTGCACCCGCTGGTGAGCGTGGTTGACTTTAACGAGGCAACCCAAAAAGTGGGGCATGCAAAGTTTAAGTTTAAGTATGGCCTCTACACCATGTGGCTCAAGCATGGGCATGTGTGCACCTTGAAATATGGGCGGAAAAACTATGACTATCAAGACGGCACCATTGTGAGCATGGCTCCAGGGCAAGTGGTGGAAATCGACACCACCAACGCACCTGTGAAGCATGATGTGCAGGGGTTGCTTTTTCACCCCGACTTGATATATGGCACCACGCTTGGCCGCCACATAGGCGACTATCACTTTTTCGACTACGACTCCGCCGAGGCTTTGCACTTGTCGGCTCGCGAGCAGCAGATGATAATCGACACGTTTAAGAGCATAAAGTTTGAGTTGCAGATGCCTGTTGACCACCATTCGCAGACACTGCTCGTGGACCGCATAAAACTTGTGCTTGACTACTGCATGCGTTTCTACGACCGCCAGTTCTACACACGCCACAAGCAGAATTCCGACGTGCTCGCCGACTTTGAGGCAAACATCAACCAATATTTCAAAGACGGCAATGGCGAGAAGAACGGTTTTCCGGCTGTGAGCTATTTTGCCGACCTGGCTTGTCTGTCGCCAGGCTACTTTGGCGACCTCATACGCAAGGAAACAGGGCAAAGCGCGCAGCAATACATTCAGCAAAAGATAGTGTCGCTGTCAAAACAACTTGTGCTCGACGACACACTCACCATGAGCCAGATTTCAGACTATTTGGGATTTCAGTACCCTCAGCACTTCTCACGTTTCTTCAAGCGCCATGTTGGCGTTAGCCCCAAGGAATACCGAGCTTCTTGACCAGCACTCACCCGGCGCAGTGGCAAAATCTTTGCGTTGTGTGAGGTTTAGTGGCTGGCTTGCCGCATTATGGCCAAATGCGTAACTTTGCAAAGTTTTTCTTGAAAGTTATCGCTAATGACTGACAAAACAAAGGGCTATCTGTATGCCATGCTGTCGTCGTGCACATTCGGCAGCATACCTCTTTTTTCTATGCCTGCTCTGGCGAGCGGCATGCTCACGCAATCGGTGCTGGTGTATCGGTTTTTGTTTGCCTGTGTGGCAATGGGCGGAATAATGGTTGTGAAGCACTATGGCTTCAAAATCACGTTTGGCGAGTTTTTGCGCATATCGGCATTGTCGCTGCTCTATGACGCGTCGGCAATATTGCTCATCTATGGCTACAAATACATGCCGAGCGGCATTGCCACCACGCTGCTGTTTTCATATCCAGTGTTCACAGAGCTGATAATGCTCTCGTTTTTTCACGAAAAATTGTCGCTGCGCGTTGTGCTTGCCATAGCTCTATCTGTGGGTGGAGTGGTGTGCCTGTCGAACACAGGCGGCTCTGTGGAGCATGGATTTTCGGTTCTGGGACTTGCGATTGAGCTTTTGGCAGGCTTGACCTATGCCTTGTATCTGGTGTTTGTGCCGGTGCTTAAAGTGCGCCACCTTGAGAGCACAAAGCTTAATTTCTATGTTTTCTTTTTGGGCATGGTGTATATGGCCATATTTGCCATGTTCACCGGGGGCATACAACCCGTGACCAACGGTTTGTCGTTGCTGTCGCTGATAATGCTTGGATTGATACCCACGGCTTTGTCAAACATAACCCTGGTTCTTGCCATAAAACGCATAGGAAGCACGCTCACTGCCGTGCTTGGCGCGCTTGAGCCGCTCACTGCCATGACAATAGGTATATGCGCATTTGGTGAGCCTCTCACCGCCGTTGTGGCGATAGGATTTTTCTTGATTATAGCTTCGGTTATGCTGCTTGTCACCAAAAAGGGGTGACGTGTCTTCGGGTGTGGCATTAAGAACAAAATAAGCGGAGCCGCCCAACATGTGGAGCGGCTCCGCTGCTATTTGGTTAGATTGTGTGTAATCTCTATGTCACATTACTTGTCTTGCACCTTGGCAGTGGCAGTGGTGCCATCACTATAGGTTGTGACCTCAATATACACTTGGCCGTCGTGGTTGCTCGGTTTGCTCACCTTGACACCTGCCACGGTGTAGTAGTCACGGCTTGCCACAGGCTTTTGAGCCAGGTGGCCATCTACGCCCGAAGTGGTGTTGAGAGTGATGTTCCACTTGCCGGCGAAATCGCCACAAGTGGCCACAAGTGTCACCTTGTCGGTGCTTGCCTTGGTGACAAACGCACGGCTTCCGTCAAATGCCACTACATCGCTTGAAGCTGACCATGTGACACCGTCTGGCAGACCCACGTGCATGTCACCGCCCACAACGTTGGCATAGGTGTCGCCGTCTTTGAGCACGAGTGCTGCGGCGTGAGCCTTGGCACAGTCGTTAATCAACGAAGGAATCATAGGCAAGGTGTAGTCGTCACCATATTCCCAGCCAGCGGCATTCGGGTCGTAGCCATACTCGTCGCTCTCGGCCTTGTCGGTAGGCTTCACAGCAAAGGCTGCAAGTGCTGCCATGCTGATGCCTTCGCCTATGGTGTCGATTTCTGATTTGCCATAGTCGGTCACGAAGAACACATTTTCCACTTTATTGCCGTGGTCTGCCGAGAACAGGTCTTTTGCACCTATTACGGTGCCGAGTGTGGCTGCGTCGTCGCAAGTCACCTTGCCGGCATTATAGCAAGCGTAGAGCTGTGAACCTGGACCTATGCTGCTCTCGGCAGAAGGCTCGCCAAGCAAGCCTCCGGCATTTTTGGCAGCGTTGACGTTGCCGGTGTTGTAGCAGTTGGTGTAGGTAACGCGTCCTTGTCCGCCCAGACCGCCGGCGTTGTTAGTGCCAGCGTTCACGTTACCGGTGTTGAAGCAGTTGGTGACATGTGCATAGTAGTTACCATAGCCATTGATGCCGCCAGCACCATTCTCGCTTGTGGTAACGTCGCCGGCATTCCAGCTGTTGAAGATATTGACATATTCGCCCATCACGGCACCAGTGATGCCACCAGCACCAAACTTGGCACTGATTTCGGCCACGTTGTAGCAGCTGTCGAGTGTAGCGTAGGCCGGAACAGAACCAGCGATGCCACCACCATAGTTTGCGCCTATCACGCTGCCCTTGTTGTAGCAGCGTTTAATGATAATTTGCTTGTCTGCCGAGGCATCGTTGCCTTCACCCCAAATGCCGCCAGTATAGACAGACTTCTCCGACAAAATGTTGCCGGTGTTGTAGCAGTCGGCGATGTAGCTGCCAGGGTTGAGCAGACCAAACAGGCCAGCCACGCCGTGCACGCTCTTGGAGAGCGATGTGCTTACGTCGCCGGTGTTGTAGCATCCTGTGGCGCTGATTGGAGCTTTGTTGGTTGACGACTGTGTAGAGGCAAGAATTCCGGCGGCATTGTCGCCCGAAATGATGTTGCCTTCGTTGTGGCAGTCAACAAATTTCACGGAGTCGGCACCTTGCACGAAAGCCTGCACACCAGCGGTGCAGTAGTTGGCAGGGTTGCTGACGTCGGCCTTGTTGACGCTGCGTATGTGGCTTATGCCTTGAGAGTAGCCCACAAGACCTGCCACATACTGGCTGCGTGATCCTGAGTTCTTGATTTCGCCCTCGTTGGTGCAGTCGATGAGTTCCACACCGCTCACGTTGTTGTAGGCGAGAATACCAGCCTCGTATGATGACGAGCTGCTTATGGTGGCGAGGTTGCGGCAGTTGGTGAACTTGGCATTGCTGCCGGCTTGTGCAGCGAAACCTGCGGCATAGCTGCGGTCGCTCACAATGCTCACCTTGTTGATGCAGTTGGCAATCGTGCCGTTGTTGTTGCCCACGAAACCAGCCACATAGTCGGCGGTGGAAGTGAACTTGCCGTCGAGGGTGAGATCGTTAATCGAGCCGCCTGTGCCCATAGTCATGATAGCTGCAAAGTTCTTGACCTTGGTGGTGGCATTAAGCCCCGATATGGTCTTGCCATTGCCGAGCAGTGTGCCGCAGAACGATGTTGTGCCATCGCTTGCGAGCGGCACAAATGTGGTGTCGGCAAACGAGATGTCGTTAAGCACTTTCAGATAGATGCCGTCGAGCGACGAGCCGGTTTCGGTCATGTAATTACCCACTTCGCTCCAGTCGGCAGTAGAGGCAATCTGGTATGGATTGGCTTCAGTGCCTTCGCCGTTGAGGTTGATTTTGCGCACAGCGGCAAGTGCGATGGGTTTCACATAGCCGCCAGCCGACACGGTGAGTGTGTCGCGCAAAACGCCGCTTTCGGTCTTAGGCACGGAGAGGGTGTTGCCGTCGATGCTGAAGTTGTCGCCTTGCGAGAGAGCCCACTTCAAGCCATCGGCCGAGGCGAGGGTGGCGTTGGAGCTCATTTGCTTCACATTCTCGGCTCCTGCAAGGCTTATGATTGCCGAAGATGATTCTTTGACGAGTGTGTCGGCAGCAAACTGCTTGAGAATAGGGTAGCGGTTTGCCTCAAACTGCCAAACGTCAGCAGACAAGCCTTTGAGTGCCTTGCCCGACGTGAAATCGGTGGTCTTTATGCTGCTCATCTTCAGGCTACCATCGTTGGCAGCTGCTTTGAGACCTGTGCTTTGAGCGTCGAAATACACATTCTCCACCTTGCCGTTGGTCTTGTAGTCGCCGGCGATAGCTCCGGTCTTTGTTCCTTTCACTGAGAATACGGTGCCGTAGTTGACAGCGCCTGAAATCAGGTTGTCGCCAGAAATCTGCTGACCAACGATGCCTCCGGCTGACTCAACTGCACTTTGCACATGGCCGGCGTTGACAACGTTGGTAATAGTTGTGCCGTTTGCGCTACCGGCAATACCGCCCACGATGCGGCCTGGTGAACGTGTGGAGAGCTTTTTGGTCTCAACCCACCCCACGTTTTGGCAATTTTCAATCACGCCTACAGCTGTGCCCACAATGCCGCCCACGTTGGTGGTGCCGCCGAGCACTTCACCGGCATTGAAGCAATCTCTGATTTCGCTTCCGGCAAGAGAGCTGCCCACGATGCCGCCAGTGGTGCTGGTGTAGTTGGTTATCTTAGCGTAGTTTTTGCAGTTGATGACCTTGCCGTAGCAGTAGCCCACAAACGCACCGGCATAGCCAGTGAATTGCAAGTCGCTGCCAGCACCTATGGTGAGGTTGCTCACCGAGCCTTGCTTGGCAAGCACGCCAATGAAGCCCTTGTAGATGTTGTTGTCGCCGAGGCTGCCATATTTGTTGCCGCTCGGTGGAGTGTCCCACACCACGAAGTTCAGCTTCATGTTGTCGATTGTGTGGCCGCCACCGTCGTAGTGACCTTGGAACTTGTCGGTCTTGTCATCGCCGGTGCAGAGGCCAGTGAAAGCCTCGTCGTGCTCAAGGTCGATGTCGGCAGTTTGCAAGAAATAAGTGTCGTTGTAGAACTGGCGTATCTTTGATGTCACCTCACTCAGTTTAATCAAGTCGGCCTTGGTCTTGATGAGGTAAGGGTCGGTTTGCGAGCCAGAGCCCTCAAACACCTTTGGAGCAACCTTGAGGTTGTAGATGCGCGGTGCTATGTTGCCGTCCATGTTGCCATTTGCGTCCATTGCCACAATGGCCACGGTGTCGGCACCGAAAGTGCCGTTGAGCTTGTAGGTGTTGTCGCTGATGGTGCCGCACTCGCCTTTGGTGGAGATTTTGGCATTGTCGGTTTCGTAGCCTTTAAGAATGTAAGCCTTTGTGCTGCCGAGGGCATTGATGGCAAAGTCATTTGCCACACGCTCAGTGTTGTCGGGGAAGGCTGGGTCCATGATGAGTGCAGTTGCGCTCAACTGGGCTTCGGGAGTGTTCTCCAAGCCCTTGATGCGTGGGTAGTAGCCTTTTGTAAACACCCATTTGTCGGCAGAGAAGCCTTTGGGACCGTCGGCGCTCGTCAGTTCGGCTGTTGTGGCCTTGCCTTGCACAGAATTGTAGTTGAGCATCTGGCGGTCGTAGTACACGTTTTCAATAGTTGGGTGTACGGCCTCATACACGGTGCCAAGAGTTTCGCGTGCGCCTGTCTGAGGGTCGTAGAGGAACACATCGGCTCTGATGCGTCCGGCAAAGTAGCAGTTCTTTACAGAGGCTTGAATGGTGTCGCCCTTGCCAGAAAGAGTGGCAGAGATGAAACCGGTGATGCCACCCACTTTCTTGGAGTTGTAGCAAGAAGAAAGACCAGTGAAATAGCAGTTTGACACGTTGCCGCGCAAGTAGCCTACCACGCCCCCCACGCAAGCCTCGCTGCTGAGGCCGGTCACGTCGGCAGCCGCAAAGCAGCCGTCAACAGTGCCGAGCACCACTTCGCCGGCCACACCGCCCACGTGCATATCTTCCTTGATTGTGCCATTGACCTTGCCAGTGAAATAGCTGTGTGATAGCAAGGCTTTAGAGCCATACACATTGCCCACCAGACCGCCTGCAGGACGTCCTGATGTGGAGCCCGACACAAACACAGTGGCGCGGGCATGGCAGTTGTCGGCCACGCCGTTGAGCTGTCCGGCTATGCCGCCGCCGTTGCCGCCCAAGGCATACACTGTGCCGCTGAAATAGCAGTTCTTGATGTTGTTGGCATAGGCAACGATGCCGGCGGCGCACACGCCTGTGTTAGTCACAGTGCCGCTTGTGGTGCAATTTTCCACCAGACCGAAACTTGCGCTGGCAATGATGCCTGAATAGTAGTATTCGCCAGAAACTGTGGCTTTCTCAACTACAAGATTTTTGATGACAGACGCCGTGTCGGCCACACCAAACAGACCGGCAAACCCGGCAGAGCGTGTGTTGACATTGAGTCCGATGAGCTTATGGCCGTTGCCGTCAAATGTGCCGGCAAAACGCTGTGTCCAGTAGTTGCCGATAGGTTCAAAGCGGTAGTTGGTCATGTCGATGTCGTTTTCCAGACGGAAATATTTGCCGAGGAAGGTCTTGGTGTGCAGCGACACGTCGGGGTCGCCATACTTAAGCTCCTTGTCGCTGTTCACGGCATCGGCTATGTAGTTGAGGTCTTTAAGAGTTCTGACCTTATAGGGGTTGGCTTCAGTGCCTTCGCCGTCGAGGCTTGTGGCGGCGTCGTCGGGCAGCTTGAATGTCACTTTGTCGCTGCTTATGCTGCCGTTGGCATATTTGCCGGTCACATAGCTGTCGGTGGTGAGCATGGTCCAGTTGCCCCAACTGATGGTGTTGTCAGCAAGTTTGCCGCTGATAGTTCCGCCAGCCACTTTGTTTTGTGCCCAATCCATGGCCACGGTGTAGAAGTTGCCGTGAGATGTGCCTTTCCAGCCCACTTGCTGCGCAATGGTGGCAGTGCCGCTGTGAGAGAGCACAATGTCGATGGTGCAACCATGATTGCCGAAGTTTTTGATGGTGACCAAGTTGGCGCCCTGCTGTGTGGCAACCACATTCCACACCTTTGGGCTGGAACCGTCGGTCATCTCTGCCTTCATCACGGCATTGGCCTTCTCAATCTCGGTTTTCTCGTTGATTGTGAGTCTGGTGCGAGTTGTGCCGTCTTGGAAGAAACCCCACGGAGTGGTTATCGACAGGCTTCCGTCGGCAAGAATTTTACCCAAGATTGGAGCTTCACGGTCGGGGTTGCCCACAATATTGGTTACGGCTATGCTGTAGCCTTTGCCGTCGATTGTGCCTATTGACTGGCATGGAATTGAAAGAGTGCTGTTTGCAAAATCCACTTTGGCCTTGATAGTGATGCCTTGTGTGTAGAAGTTGCTGATGGCGATGGAGTCGTCGGCAGCTTTGGTCACATCAACCGAGAGGCCGCCGCTTGGTGTGCTCGACGACAGGGTCTCATAGGTCATCACTCCGCCGCCCACCACGTCAGCCATGGCAAGCGCCTTGCGTGGTTTTGCCTTGCGTGAGGCATTTGTTTTCTCTACTTGCGACTCCTGCTTGGGCTTGGTCGCCGGTGTGTCGGTTGCCGTGAACTTGCTGTTTGCCAGCTTGAACGTTCGCGGTCCACCTGCCGTTTTTTTGGTCGGGAAAGCTGCGTTGTCGGTGGCAAAGACAATGCCTTGTGAATGGCATGGCTGTGCCGCGGCGGCAATGACTGCAAATGCTACGACCAATTTCTCAATAAAATTTCTCATACTCTTCAAAAAAAGAAGTTTGTTTTTTGTGGAAACCTTGAAAACTGAAATAACATGAATTTTGGAACTGCCCAGGCATTAAGGCTTCCACCAATGTTTAATGCTTTGGGCGGTTTTTAATTGCAGACTTTAGATTTTGGGTGCAACTTTATTACAAAGTTATCGCTTTTGCGCGTTTTCCGCAAATAAATATAATTGCAGCAAACCCAAAAGGGCAATAGAAATCAAAAGTTCTCGTTTGGGCAATAAAAATTAAGGTTTCAGCGCAGTATATTCCTTCAATCAGCCAGTGTTTTTATGCTTAGTTTCTGTCAGAGGTTGATTAGACAGCCATTTATTGTAAATCGCTTCTGACTTCAGTGTATTACATGTCTGTTATCACTTTATTTGATTTATAAAACCCATTCAGGCCAATTGTTGGGTGTAACAATTGCTTTTTCTTTAACGTTGTATGTGGAAATAAATGAGCTTGGAAATTGTGTGTTTGCGCGTTTTGGATTCCATTTCATTTCAAAAATGGAGAATTGACCGTCACATTCCTCAATGTAATCAATCTCTTGTTGCTGGTTGGTGCGCCAGAAATAGCTGTTGACAAAACGCCTTGCATATTGATTGGCTTTGATACGCTCGCTAATGAAAAAATTTTCCCACAAAGCTCCCACATCTTGGCGAAGTGAGAGTGGAGAAAAATTTTGCAAAATGGCATTTCTAATGCCGTTGTCATAAAAATAAAATTTCTTAGCACGCTTCAACTCGGTGCGAATATTGCGATTGAATCCATTTAATTTGAAAATAATATAACATTTCTCCAGTAGGTCGATATATTTCTCCACAGTCTTGTTGTCAGTGCCAATAGTTTGTGCCAATTCATTATAAGAAACCTCGCTTGTTACTTGCAGGGCCAAAGCCGTGAGCAGTTTATTCAGAAGAGCGGGGCGGCGTATGCTCTCCAAGTTTAGCAGGTCTTTGTAAAGGTAACTGCTGGAGAGATTGTACAGTAATTCCTTGGCATCGTCATTGTGGTTGATGATGTCAGGATAAGAACCATAGATTAGACGGTTCTCAAGGTTTTGTTTTACGTATAGCAGACCTTGTGCGTTCATTAGCTCTCCAGTGGAAAAAGGGAAAAGGTGGTATTCAAATTTTCGTCCTGTCAAAGGCTCATTGAGTTTGTTTTGCAGCTCGAATGAAGATGAACCTGTGACCAAGAGTTGCACATCTGGAAAATTGTCAGTAATGCGCTTCAGTGTCATGCCTATGTTGTCTACCCTCTGTGCTTCGTCTATCAAAATAATGCGGTTACTACCAATAAGCATTCTCAATTCTTGAGTATTTGCTTGTGACAGCATTTCTTTTACTTCTGGTTCATCACAGTTTAGCTGGAGAGTCGGCTCTTTGTGGCCATCAAGCACCATTTTGAACAATGTGCTTTTTCCCACTTGTCTTGCACCTATCACAATGATGGCCTTGCCCATGAATAGTCGCTTTTCTATAACATCTTGTAGCTGCCTTTTTATCATATATTTTTGCAATATTTTGATATTATGGTTTTGATGATAGTCTATGAAGATTTTGTGTGCAAAGATAACTGAAAAAAGTGCTAATCCCAAAAATGGGTATGATTTTTAGGATTGTAATCCCAAAAATTAGTATGAATTTTGGGATTAGGGCTGAAATTGGGTGAATTTGTAAAAATAGCAGATAAAAATAGCAGACTGCCGTGTTGGTTGGCAGCCTGCTGTTGTTATGTGTTTAAAAGAGAGTTGTTGTGGGGAGAGGGGGCAGTTTCGTCAGTCTATGGAGTAGAGCGAGGTGGAGAGGTAGCGTTCGCCAGTGTCGGGGAGCAATGCCACTATAGTTTTGCCTTCGTTTTCTGGTTTCTTTGCCAGCTCGATTGCTGCATGGGCAGCTGCACCCGAAGAAATTCCGACTATCAGACCAGCTGTGCGTGCAAGGTGGCGAGAAGCCTCAAAAGCCTCTTCGTTTTTGACTTCGATTATGCCGTCAACGACGCTTGCGTCATAGTTCTTTGCTACAAAACCAGGGCCAATGCCTTGAATTTTGTGTGGAGCTGGCTTGCCGCCGGCAAGCACCGGCGAGTCGGCAGGCTCTACAGCATAGGCTTTGACAGCGGCCTTGTGGGCTTTCAGAGCCTTTGCCACACCCGACACTGTGCCGCCTGTGCCCACACCAGCCACGAAGATGTCAACCTCGCCCTCGGTGTCGTGCCAAATTTCTTGACCTGTGGTCAGCTCGTGTATGGCAGGGTTGCTTGGATTGTCGAATTGCTGAGGAATGATGGAGTTTGGAATCTGCTCATGTAGTTCCTTGGCCTTGGCTATGCAGCCAAGCATGCCGTCTTTGGCGCTGCCGAGCACGAGTTCTGCGCCATAGGCTTTGACGAGTTTCTTGCGCTCATCGCTCATGGTTTCGGGCATGATGATGATGGCCTTGTAGCCCTTGACGGCTGCCACCATGGCCAGACCCACACCGGTGTTGCCGCTCGTGGGCTCTATTATAGTGCCGCCAGGGCGCAAAGCTCCGCTTCTTTCGGCTGCCTCAACCATGGCAAGGGCCACACGGTCTTTAACGCTTCCGCCTGGGTTGAAGTATTCCAACTTGACCAGAACTTTAGCCTTTAGATTTTCTTCCTTTTCGATTTTTGTGAGTTCGAGCAGAGGCGTGTTGCCTATCAAGCTCGTGAGTTTTTTATAAACATTTCCCATAATAACTTGATTTTTTGTAGTTATTGAACCTTGGTTTGTTATTTATTTGCTTTTACTGCTGACTTTTTTGTTTTTGCCCTCATCACAGCGTGATAAAGTTCTCCGACAATCATCACCGGACTTGTGGCTAAAATCACCACAGCCCACTGCTCAACTGTCATTGGCACCACATTGAACATGGGACCGCCAAACTGCACTATGATTATTTGTCCGAAGAATATCACGGCAAGTATGCAGAAAAATATTTTGCTGTGCCTCATGTCGTGGAACGATGAGTGGTGGTAGCTGTTGAACGACTTGGCGTTGAACAGATTCCAGAATTGCAAGAACACAAATGTGCTGAAATATATTGCCACCTCGTTTGGAGATATGGCGGTGCTGATAAATGAGCCGCCCTCACCCATGTTGTGGTGCATAAGGTAGGTGAACAGCAAAATCATCACTACTGTGAAGGCTATGCCTATGCCAGAGAAGAAGCACGTCATGCTTCGGGTGATGATGGAGCTGCCACTGGCGCGCGGCTTGTCTTTCATCACATCGCCGCTCGGCGGCAGCGACGCGAGTGCCAGCGCGGCAAACGTGTCCATAATCAGATTGACCCACAACATTTGTGTCACGGAGAGCGGTGACTGCTCGCTAAAGAATGAGCAGACACCCACCAGCAAGCACGCAGCCACGTTGACTGTGAGCTGGAAGATGATGAACCGCTGTATGTTTTTGTAGAGCGAGCGACCCCACATAACGGCTTTGTTGATGCTGCCGAAAGAGTTGTCGGTGATGGTGATGTCGCTCACTTCCTTTGCCACCGAAGTGCCGTCGCCCATCGACAGGCCCACTTGTGCCGCATTGAGTGCGGGGGCGTCGTTGGTGCCGTCGCCAGTCACGGCCACCACCTCGCCTTGCTGCTGGAGCAGGCTGACAAGCCGGGCTTTGTCGTCGGGACGGGCACGCGACATGATTTTCACTTTCTTTATGCGCTCGGAGGCTTCCTCGTCGCTTAGCATGCCAAACTCCACTCCCGAAATCAGCGCACTCTCATCGTCACCGTCTCGCCATAAGCCCACTTGGCGGCCTATCTCCTTGGCTGTGCCAGGAGTGTCGCCAGTCACTATTTTCACGCCAATGCCGGCGTCGATGCAGCTCTTGATGGCTTGTGGCACTTCTTCTCTCACGGGGTCGGAGATTGCCACTATGCCTATAAATGTGAGTCCGCTGGTTGTGAGCTGCTTGTCGTCGAACGGCAACGGAGCGTTGTCGTCAAGCTGCTTGTAGGCAAAGCCAAGCGTGCGCATGGCCTTGTTTTGATAGGCGTGCAGCTCGGCCTCAACGTCGCTAAACCGCCTGCCGCCCTCTATGGCGCTGCAATGGTTGTGTATGATTTCAGAGGCACCTTTCACAAGCAATATGCGGCCAAGTGCCTTGCTGTTGACCACGGTGGCCATATATTTTCGCTCGGTGGAGAATGGCAGTTGCGCTTCCACCTGGTCGTTTTGTCTTATGGCCAGATAGTCGATGCCATTGTCATTGAGCCACAGCAGCAAAGCTCCCTCGGTGGGATTGCCTATGGCCACGGTTTTGCCCGGATTGCTGGTGTCGAGAAATGCCGTGGAGTTGTCGGCTATGGCAGCCGTCACAATCTGGCTTGCAGTGCTGCCGGTGAGCGTGTCGCCACCGTCAAGGCCAAAGAAGTTGGCCTTGGCCACCCGCATCTGGTTCTGGGTGAGAGTTCCTGTCTTGTCGGTGCAAATCATGGTGGTTGCACCCATAGTCTCGCAAGCGTGCATGCGTCGCACGAGGTTGTTTGACTGCAGCATGCGGCGCATGCTCAGAGCCAGACTGAGCGTGATGCTCATGGGCAGCCCCTCTGGCACACTCACCACGATAAGTGTCACGGCGAGCATAATGGTCTCGATGCAATATTGCACCCAGTCGATTAGCGTGTGGTCAACACCGTCGAGGGCATAGACGAGCACGCGGCCTATCACTATCAGTGCTCCTGCCACATAACTGCCCCATGAAATCCAGCGGCCAAGCTGGTTGAGCTGAATGGTGAGCGGAGTGTCGATTTCGGGTTCGCTTTGCGCGTTGACAAACACCTTGCCATACTCGGTGTTGTCGCCCACTGCTGTCACCTGCATCACACCGTGGCCCTCAAGCACGTTGGAGCCGCGAAGAAGCACATTTTTGCCATAGGTGGAGTCGTTGTCGTTTTCGTCGGGCACATGGCTCTTGTGGGCAAGCATTTCACCGGTGAGCGAACTCTCGTCAACACTTAGGCTCACGCTATCGAGCAGCGTGCCGTCAGCCGGCACTTTCTCGCCGGTGTCGAGCATCACTATGTCGCCCACCACCACGTCGCGGCGAGGAATTTGTGTTATTTTGCCGTTGCGCGTCACTTTCACCACTATGTCGTCGTTCACTTTGTTGAGCAAGTCAAACTTCTTGTTGGCGTTGACTTCTACCAGAAATCCCACCAGTGTGGCGAGGATTATGGCCACGAAAATGCCCACCGGCTCAAACAGCACCTCACCGCCGCGGTTGAGCTCAAAGAACTCATAGCATGATATGCCCACCGACAGCAGCAGTGCCACCAGCAGTATTTTTATGAGAGGGTCGTTAAATTTCTCAATGAATTGTGCCAGCAACGATTTGCGTGCTGGTGGGGTGAGCACGTTTGTTCCGAATTTAGCTCTTTGAGCCTCAACTTGCTCGTTTGTTAACCCTGTGTACAGTTTTGTTGACATGTGTGTTTTTTGATATTATTATATTTTGAATGTCAGGCGCATGCCGGTGGTGGATTGGCTCGCAGTGTGGCCGTCAAATGCCACTTGACCATTGACGTAGGTGCGCACCACCTTGTGGTGGAGCGTGGAGCCGTTGAGTGGTGTCCAGCCACAGCGCGAAATGACATCGGCATCGGTCACCACATAGCCCTCGCTGACGGGTTGGACGATGGCCACATCGGCAAAGCAGCCTTTGCGCAGAAATCCGCGCCCCTCTATGCCAAAGAGTGTGGCTGGGGCGTGTGACATTTTCTCAATCACGGTTTCTTTGCTCACCACGCCTTGATGTGCGAGTTCGAGCATTGCTGGCAGCGAGAACTGAATCATTGGCATGCCCGACGCAGCTTTTAGACAACCGCCTTGCTTCTCTTGCAGCAAGTGTGGGGCGTGGTCGGTGCCAATCACGTCGATGCGCCCATCGGTGAGTGCCTGGCGCAGCGCAGCGCGGTCGGCAGCCGTCTTAACGGCAGGGTTGCACTTGATGCGAGTGCCAAGGCGATTGTAGTCGTCATCGCAAAACCACAAGTGCGCCACACAAGCCTCGGCTGTGATGCGCTTGTCGCAAAGCAGTGTGCCGCCGTCAAAAAGCGACAGCTCGCGTGCGGTGGTTATGTGGAGCACATGCAGGCGCGTGCCGCACTCGCGTGCAAGTTTCACGACTCGCGAGGTGCTTTGCCAGCAGGCTTCGGTGCTCCTTATCATCTCATGGAAGCGCAGCGGTGGGTCTTGCCCGTATTTGTCAACGTAAAGTTTGCGGTTGGCGTTGATTATGTCTTCGTCTTCGCTGTGCACGGCAATCACCGCACCCACCGATGAAAACAGGCTGTGCGTGGCGACAGGGTCGCTTAGCAGCATGCCACCGGTAGATGAGCCGAGGAAGGCTTTCACTCCGCACACGTGGCTGAAGTCGATTTCCTCGATTTCGTGCAGATTGTCGTTGGTTGCGCCTATCCAGAAGCTGTAGTTGGCTGGCGACACCAGTGCGGCCTTGGCATATTTCGCCTCAAGAAGCTCGGCTGTGGTGGCAGCAGGCTTGTTGTTTGGCATGTCCATAAATGAGGTTACGCCTCCAGCCACTGCCGCACGGCTCTCGCTTGCTATGTCGGCCTTTTGGGTCATGCCAGGCTCGCGAAAGTGCACATGGTCGTCAATCGCGCCGGGCACTATGTAGCCGCCACAGGCATCGGTCTTGACGGCAGCTGCCGCCAGAGTGTGGCCGTCGGGGTCGCCTTGACCTACAAGGGCTATCTTGCAGCCATCTATGAGCAGAAAGCCGCGAAACGACTTTCCTTCGTTTATGATTGTTCCGTTGTAGATAATTTCCATAATGGCAAAGTTAGATATAATGCTTATGCCTTGCAAACCGGGCAGGGCAATTAAGGCAGAAGGCCGCAACCATCAAGGTCGGCCGTAATTAAGCTTACTTATATTTCGATTGTTTTTTTATAAGTGGTGTGGTTGTGGCTTGCTGTGCCATTTCTTTTTGTGCCACATCAGTGCTTACATCGCTCAAACTTCTTTTTGTTGAACCATGTGCTGAGGCGCAGCTTTATGACACCAAACACGGCCTCACCAAAGATGCTTCCGTTCATTTTGCTTGTGCCAAGCACTCGGTTGACAAAAATGATGGGGACTTCCTTGATTTTGAAGCCCATTTTGAAAGCTGTGAATTTCATCTCGATTTGGAAGGCATAGCCTTTGAACTCTATGTTGTCGAGGTCGATGGCTTCAAGCACTTCGCGGCGGTAGCAAACAAACCCGGCAGTGGTGTCGTGTACCTTCATGCCTGTTATGAGCCTGACGTAGGCCGAGGCATAATAAGACATGAGCACACGTCCCATGGGCCAGTTGACAACATTTACGCCCGTTATGTAGCGTGAGCCTATGGAGAGGTCAGCACCTCCGGTGGCGCAGGCGGCTTGCAGCGGAATCAGGTCTTCGGGGCGGTGTGAGAAGTCGGCGTCCATTTCTATTACGAAATCGTAGCCTTGCTGCAAAGCCCACTTGAAACCGGTAATGTAGGCTGTGCCAAGACCAAGTTTGCCGGCACGCTTGATGATGTGTATGCGGTCGGGCCGCTCCTGAATCATGCCTTCAACAATGGCAGCAGTGCCGTCGGGGCTGTTGTCGTCAATCACCAAAATGTCAAATTGATGTCCTGCTTGTCCCAACACAGCATTGATGATGTTGCTGATGTTTTCCTTCTCGTTGTAGGTGGGAATTATGACTACGCTATCCGATTTCATTGCTAAAATGCTGTTAACTAAATGTTCCCTAATAATTTCGACAAAAATAATAATAATCTTGGAGAAATTTCGCCACAAAGCCCTATTTTATCCCAAAAAACTTTTCTTGAGGTGCTGTGGCCATAAAAAAACAGCAAGTGGCAAACTGACGCCTTATGTCGGGTCGTTTGCCACAATGCTTGATGTTTTTTTTTCTCAATTTGTGCTATGGTGAACTCATTTCATCTTATCATTCCACGGCTTCAAGTATTTTTCGCTTGCAGCCATGTCGGTTGCTTTGTCGTAACTCCAGTTTGCAACATTGCCAAACTTTACGGCCTTGAAGATGCTGCCGAGATATTGCTGCTTGCTGGCAGCGCCTTTGTCGGTGAAAAGAATACTTATCTCAATCACTGGCCGTCCGGCCTTTTTGAGCAGAAGTTGCGTGCAAGTGGTGTAGTTCGTTCCGTCGATGGTTTCGCCATTGGTGGGCATTGACACGGTGATTGCAGAGTCGGCGTTGAACTTGTTTGCCGGCAGAAAGGTGGCGCAGTCGTTCAGGTTGACAGATTGCTGGCGGCATATATTGTAGCCCGACGCGCTTGTGGCCCATGTCAGGAAATTGGCGGCTTTTTCGCTAAGAGTGCCGCTTGCGATTTCTGCTTTCGACACAGGAAACCGCAAGTCACCAAACATGACGACGCACTGGCCGTCGTTGGATTTTGCAAAAGCACCCATGACGCACGTTGGGGCTACTTTGCCATTTTTGGAAAATGGAGAGTAGGCTCCAGTTTGCTCCATGTCGGCAAACCCTTTTGGCGTTGAGATTGTTATGTCAAACGCCTTTTGGCAATAAGCTGCGTATGACTTCAATGGTAGCTTCACGGGAAATGTGCTTGTTTTCGCGCTACTGCAAAAACATAGGCAGACGATTGCGCCTAAGACAAATGCAAGTTTCTTGTTCATCGTAAGTCGTTTTTTTGTTATTAATTATATATGTTGTTTTGTCACTTTTTGCTTAGAGAAAGAGCGTTTGGATATTTCCAGCCCGAAGCAAGATAGTAGGCTTCAGTCTTGGGCTAATATGACTCTGAGTGATAGGAACATGGCGCTTGTTTTTTTTCGATTGCAAGGTACTGTGGCAAATCATTTTGCACAACACGAGTTGTGTTAAAAAAAAGTTAACAATTCAGCTTTTAGATGAAAAAAACAGCCTGTCGCGTTGCTTGCCTTTTGGAGGAGTGACTGGTTAGTCAATGGCTAATTGCGTAGTGCCAGCGGAGAGGTGAAAAGTAACATTCTTGCACCAAATGCCTATTAAACGCGATAAATTGAGTATCTTTGTGGGTGTTTTTAGATGAAAATGCAACAAAAAGTATATTGTTAATTAATAAAAGGGAAATTTCGATGAAAAAGAATTACGCTTTTTTTGCCGCAGCGATGCTGGCAAGTGCAGCGTGTGCATCGGCCAGTGGCAGCAATGTGATTGGCAGCAATGTGACGCTTTATGGCAACTTGATTTACGACCAGGCAACTCCTGGCGTTACGCCAACAGGCATTTACTCCACTAAAGTTAAGCCGTCGGCTGCCGTGACAAAGGTCGGAGCACAAGTGACCAAGGCCAACGGCGGTGCATGCCTTGCCGACACGGCTTATTTTGCAGTGGAATATACCACAAAATATGGCAATGTGGAAGATTGTTACCTCAACTCTTACAATCCGGAGACATGGCAGCTGACCAACAAGGTGTCGGCCTCGCACTCGTCGATAGCCACATCGCTCACCTACAATCCCGCCGACAAAAAGATATATGGCAGTTTCTATAGTGAGGAACGCGAAAAATTTTATTTTGGCACTATCAACACCAAGACTGCCGACTGCGACACCATAACATTCCTTGAGCACTCATTCAACGCTCTGGCAAGCGATGCTGCCGGAACACTCTATTTTGTGAACGACAATGGGGAGTTTGGAAAAATCAGCGCTACTAACGGCGCAATCACAATAATAGGTGACACAGGTTTCAAGCCAAAATATCTGCAAGACGGTACGTTTGACTACGGAACAAAGCAGTTTTACTGGTGCGCCTACAACGACGACGACAGTCAGAGCGGCATCTACACTGTGGATTTGACCACAGGCAAGGCAACACGCATATCGCAGTGGGCCACTGGCGGCAAGGAGTTTGTGGGCGTGTTCTCAAAGACTCCGGTGTTTGCGGCTGGAGTTCCGGAAATACCGGCAAACTTGGTGCTTGCCTACAGCGGTGTGTCGCTCAACGGCACTGCTACGTTGACACTGCCTTCTGCCACATACGGCGGTGCGGCGCTCTCTGGCGATGTGGACTATGAAGTGCTCGTTGACGGCACGGTGAAGGCTACAGGCAAGGCCGCAGCCGGCAGCACGGTGACTGTTAACCTCGCTGTGGAGCGTGGTGAGCACACGGTGTCGGCAAGAGCTAAGAATGTTGCTGGAGCCGGACCGGAATACTATTGCGCACAATATTTCGGAACTGATGTGCCATCGGCTGTGGCCAAGGTGGAGGCTTCACGCGTGAAAGGCGGAGCCTCGGTTAAGTGGGACGCTGTGACAACTGGTGCTCACGGAGCTACATTCGACCCTGCCAATGTGACTTATAACGTGGTGCGTTATCCAGATGAGGTGGCTGTGGCCACTGGTGTGAAAGGCACGGAGTGTGCCGACAACAACACGGTGACCGACCTTGGCAGCTACTACTATGAGGTGGTGGCTGTAGATGGCACTTACAAGACCGCTCCAGCCAAGTCAAACAGCGTGGTGCTTGGCAAGGCACTCCAAGTTCCTTACAGCAAGACATTCTCTGACGGCGATTTAAGCCTCTACACGATAATCGACGCCAACGGCGACGGCTCAACTTGGAGCAAGGACGCAAGAGGCGCACGCTACTTGTTCAATAACGACAATGCTGCCGACGACTGGCTGATAGCACCGCCTATCAGCATGGAGGCTGGCGTGAAATACACCATCACGGCCCAGTTTGCCAACGCCATGGACCCATATTACGAGAAGGCCGAGGTTAAGGTAGGTCAGAACGCATCTGCCGACGCAATGACAAAATCGGTGATACCGGCCACTACGATTGACGGTGGTTACCGTTCGCCAATAGATTTGGTGGGCTACTTCACTCCTGCCACCGCCGGCGACTATTTCGTGGGGTTGCACGCAGTGTCGGACGCAGGCAACCTCTACTTGTATTGCTACAAGCTCGATGTTACCGCAAGCTCTACAGGCATCACTGCCGCCGGACTGAAAGCTGCCGTGGTGAAAGGCGGCAAGGGCGTGATAACGGTTGATAACGCCGAGGGCGCTCCTGTGGCCATAGTGGCAACTGACGGCCGCGTGATTGAGAAGAGCGCAGCTGCCCCAGCCCAATTCACCGCCGAGGTGCCAGCCGGCATATATGTGGTGACGGTGAATGGCAAGGCTGTGAAAGTGGCTGTGAAGTAAAAATAAGGTGAAAAGACGAAAACTCAGACGTGCTGCGCAAGCAGCAGTTTGGCGGTGATATTGAAATCCCGGTTACCCGGCACGATGCGTGGGCTGCCGGGATTTTCTTTTTGCTGCGCGGCTGGGCTTGTTTCGCCAAATTTTGGTGTGGCTGCCATTTGGGGTATTTATTATGACAAGGAATTATGGTGCTTGAAGCCAATGCTTTGAATTTCTTTTTGTAATTTTGCAACCGGAACAAAAATAATCATTTAACAATATGAACACTTTAGCTACAAAATACGACCCGAAAGAGGTAGAGGACAAGTGGTACAAATATTGGTTGGATAACGACTTGTTTAAGTCGGAGCCTGACGAGCGTGAGCCATACACAATAGTGATTCCGCCGCCAAATGTGACAGGTGTGCTGCACATGGGTCACATGCTCAACGAGACCATTCAAGACATCTTGATTCGCCATGCGCGCATGCAGGGCAAAAACGCCTTATGGGTGCCTGGCACTGACCACGCCTCAATAGCCACCGAGGCCAAGGTGGTGAACCGCTTGGCACAGCAGGGCATAAAGAAAACAGACCTCACACGCGAGGAGTTCTTGAAGCACGCTTGGGACTGGACGCATGAGCATGGCAACAAGATTTTGCTTCAGTTGCGCAAGCTGGGTGCAAGCTGCGACTGGAGCCGCACGGCATTCACCATGGACGAGATACGCAGCAAAAGCGTGCTGAAGGTATTTTGCGACTTGTACAACAAGGGCTTGATATATCGCGGCGTGCGCATGGTGAACTGGGACCCTAAGGCTCTCACCGCCTTGAGCGATGAAGAGGTGATATATAAAGAGGAGCACAGCAAGCTCTACTATCTGCGCTACAAGATAGTGGGCGAGGACGGATATGCCATAGTGGCCACTACACGCCCAGAGACCATCATGGGCGACACCGCCATGTGCATCAACCCCAAAGACCCCAAGAACAAGCACCTGCACGGCAAGCGCGTGATAGTGCCGCTGGTGGGCAGAGAAATTCCTGTGATTGAGGACGAATATGTGGATATTGAGTTTGGTACTGGCTGCTTGAAGGTGACTCCGTGCCACGACATCAACGACCACATGCTCGGTGAAAAATACAATTTGCCGTCAATTGACATTTTCAACGACAACGGCACCATAAGCGAGCGCGCCGGCATGTATGTGGGTATGGACCGCTTTGATGTGCGCAAGCAGATAGAGAAAGATCTTGCCGAGGCCGGCTTGCTTGAAAAGGTTGAAGACTACACTAACAAGGTTGGTTTTTCAGAGCGCACCAATGTGCCCATTGAGCCAAAGCTCTCGATGCAATGGTTCTTGAAGATGGGCGACCTTGTGAAACCTGCTTTGGAGAATGTGATGAACGACAACATCAAGTTCTATCCGCCTAAGTTCAAAAACACCTATCGCCACTGGATGACCGACACCAAGGACTGGTGCATAAGCCGTCAGCTGTGGTGGGGACACCGCATTCCGGCATATTTCTTGCCAAAGGGCGGATATGTGGTGGCAGAAACTCCGGAGGAAGCTCTGAAACTGGCGCAGGCCAAGGACTCAAGCCTGAAGATGGACGACTTGAAGCAAGACGAAGATTGCCTTGACACCTGGTTCTCAAGCTGGCTGTGGCCAATATCGCTGTTTGACGGCATCAACAACCCCGGCAACAAAGAAATTAAATATTACTATCCGACAAGCGACCTCGTGACTGGTCCAGATATCATTTTCTTCTGGGTGGCACGCATGATTATTGCCGGATATGAATACATGGGCGACAAGCCGTTTAAGAACGTGTATTTCACAGGCATTGTGCGCGACAAACTGGGGCGCAAGATGTCGAAATCGCTGGGCAATTCGCCCGACCCGCTCGACTTGATAGACCGCTATGGTGCTGATGGCGTGAGAATGGGCTTGATGCTTGCTGCTCCTGCCGGCAACGACATTTTGTATGATGACTCGTTGTGTGAGCAGGGCAGAAACTTCAACAACAAGATTTGGAACGCTTTCCGCCTGGTGAAGAGCTGGAATGTGGCCGACATAGAGCAGCCGGAGCACTCCAAGCTTGCTGTGAAATGGTTTGAGTCGGTGCTCAACAGCACTCTTGCCGAGATTGAGGACTTGTTCTCCAAGTTCCGTCTGAACGATGCGCTTATGACCGTGTATCGCCTGTTCTGGGAAGAATTCTCGGCATGGTATCTTGAAATCATCAAGCCAGCCTATGGCGAGCCTATCGACAAGGCAACCTACGACACCACGCTTGGCTTCTTTGACACACTGCTGCGACTGCTGCACCCATTCATGCCGTTTATCACCGAGGAGTTGTGGCAACACATCAGCGAGCGTGCCGACGGCGAGAGCATAATGTATGCCAAGCTGCCAAAGGCAGGTGCAGTAGATGACGATGTGGTGAAGCTGATGAACGAGGCCAAGGAGATTGTGTCGGGCGTGAGAAACGTGCGCACATCTAAAAACATTCCTAACAAGAATGCACTGAAACTGCAAGTGGTGGGCAAGTTTACCAACCCATACGCCACAATCATCAAGAAACTGGCTGGTGTTGACGAAATCAGTGAGGTGGCAAGCAAAGACGCCACTGCCGCAAGTTTCCTTGTGGGCACCACAGAATATGCCGTGCCGCTTGGCAGCAACATCAACATAGAGGAGGAACTCGACAAGTTGCAGAAAGAGCTTGAATATATGCAGGGCTTCCTGCGCACTGTGGAGAAGAAACTCAGCAACGAGAAGTTTGTGGCTCATGCGCCAGAGGCTGTGGTCAATGGCGAGCGCAAAAAGAAAGCCGATGCTGAGAGCAAGATAGCTACCTTGCAAGAGAGCATAGCTGCGCTGAAGAAATAATCACCAACACACATACACACGCATAAAATCAGCCGGACCGCAATCGCGGTCCGGCTGATTGTTTTTTTATTATGTATAGTTGTGCCTCAGCTACGAATCTGAATTTTATTCGTCGTCGGTGGACTGGTGCTGCTCTATTTCCTTGTCGATTTCAGCGAACTCGGAGTTTAGGCTCTTGTATTCCGGCACAAGCTCCTTCATGAGATACACCATGTCGTGCACATTGCCTTGCTCTGCTTTTGTGATGATTTTCATCTCTTGCTTCAGCACGTCGTCAAAATTGTATTTGCGCACTTTGGCAATCATGATTTTGTCGTTAGGCGTGGATATTGTCTTTTCTTTGTCGTTAAGCAGCTCTTCATAGAGCTTTTCACCCGGACGCAGACCCACTTCCTTTATTTCAATGTCTATGCCCGGACGCAATCCGGCAAGCGAAATCATGCGCTTGGCCATGTCGTAGATTTTAACTGACTGACCCATGTCGAAAATGTAGATTTCACCGCCATTGCCCATACAACCGGCTTCAAGCACCAGAGAGCATGCCTCTGGAATGGTCATGAAGTAGCGGATTATGTCTTTGTGGGTAACGGTCACAGGGCCACCTTCGCGAATCTGGCGGCTGAACAGCGGAATCACCGAGCCGTTTGAGCCAAGCACATTGCCAAAGCGTGTGGTGATGAACTGGGTGTTTTTGCCGCGAGCCTTGGCATCGAAAAACAGTGACTGAATGTAGATTTCGCACAGGCGCTTGGTGCAGCCCATGATGTTTGATGGGTTCACCGCCTTGTCGGTTGATACCATCACAAACTTATAAACGTCGTATTTCAGTGAGAGGTCAGCAATGTTTTTGGTTCCGCCCACATTGGTCATCACAGCCTCGGTGGGGTTGAGCTCCATCATGGGCACGTGCTTGTAGGCAGCGGCGTGGAACACATATTTTGGGCGGTAGGTGCGGAATGCGAGGCTCATGCGGTCGTAGTTCTGAATGTCGCCCATGAATGGCACCACATCGGCCTTCGGGAACTTGTCGCGCATTTCTAGCACTATGTCGTGCATAGGAGTTTCGGCTTGGTCAACAAGCACTATTTTTGCTGCCTTGTAGGCTGCAAGCTGGCGCACAATCTCGCTTCCGATTGAGCCGCATGCACCGGTAACTAGCACCACAGAGTCTTTGATGTGCGACTTGACCAGTGTGTTGTTGAGCACAATCGGTTCGCGTCCGAGCAAGTCCTCTATGTTCACTTTCTTTATGTGCTTGGAAATGGTTTGAGTCTTGTTGTCGGACTCGTCCTCAAACTCCTCCACTTGATTAATAGTAAGCAGCAATATGTTGTGCTTTATGAAATAGTCAGCAAATCCATCGCGCATGAGCTTGGTCTTGGAGCTGTCGAACACCAGTGCATGTATGCCTTTTTCCATAAACGTGTTGGCCATGGTGTCGGGGTCGAAGCAATAAACGTCGAAACCTCCGATTTTATTGCCGCTCTTGTGGTCTTTGCTCAAAAGACCCACCGGAATGTATTTGCCGGTGATGTCGCTCTTCATGGCGTTGGCCAGCGCTATTGAGCTAAACGATGTGCCCAGCACGAGCACTTTCTTCTGCTGGTCTTCGTTGGCTTGCACCAGAGTGGTGTAGAGAAACTTGATGGTGAGTCGCTCTATGACCAGAAGTGAGAATGCCACTATGCCCACCAGAGGCATGTACCACACATGATAGAACGGATAGTCAAGAATCCGTGAGCCAAAGATGTCGCTTATCACCAGAACGATGGTGGATATTGCCACAACGATGAGCAGCCTGTATAGGTCCTCTATCACGGAGAGGCGAATGACACTGGTGTAGCTCTTAACGAAAAACGACACAATCAGATAAACTGCCGTAATGTAGATGGTGTGCAGCAGCAGGTTTAGTCCGCCTGGGCCACTGTTGGTGACACATGCGGTGAAAAACAATACAACCCCATAGCTGAATAAAACAACAGCCATGTCGGCCAATAAAACCAACCAATGAGGAGACACGCTTTTTATTATTTTCCTAATCAATGTGTAAAATTTAATTTTAAAATACGAGTTACTAATAAAAAATGACATGGTTGTTTTTCTTTAATGGGTAAAAATCTGACGATAGAAACTATTTTCCTATTCTTCTACCAAAGTTATAAAAAAATATTAAATGCAGGCGCAGTTTTGCCTCTGTTTTTGCAAAATTACTTATTGATTGGTCGGTTTGGGGTGAAATGCACCAGGAATTAAGAAAAATGCACCACTGCCGGCTGAAATAGGGTAGAATTGGGGTGCAGCGAAGCCTGATGTGCTTGTAAGGCGTTGAGGCATAAAATTTTCTAAAATTAGATATTTCAAAAAAAATTAATAACTTTGCAACGAGAAAATGCGTCTTTATTGTTAGAAAGATCATATTTTATGAAATTTAAGTATTTGTCAATAGCTGTTTTGTTGCCAGGCATATTTTGCCTAACATCATGCTTCAAGGACGAACCTCTCAATGCCGAATGTGACATCGAGGCAGCCTGGGTGCACACGGCAAATCCGTCAGAAACGTTTTTCCACAGTTCCGACACGCTGGTCAATGTGCCTTACACTGACAGCACGGTGGTGTTTGTGGTGAAAGGTTCTGCCGACTTGAAGAATATGGCTCCAAAGTTTAAGATAACCGATGGGGCTACAATCACGCCAGCCAATGGGTCGGTTCATGATTTTTCTGACAATAAAGAGGTGAGATACACGGTGACTTCGCAAGACGGGGCGTGGCACCGCACCTACACAGTGACGTTTAACGCAGTGAAAACCTCTGTTAACGACACCGTGAAATATGATTTTGAGGACTTTGCCTTAGAGCCAGCCAAACAAAAATATTATTTGTGGTTTAACCGCGACGAGCAAGGCAACTTGCTGCCAGACTGGGCTTCGGGCAACGGTGGCTTTAAGTTAAGTGTTAGCAGCGCCAAGCCCGACGAATATCCCACTGTGCCATACGCCAACGGTATAGATGGCTATGGCGTGAAGCTGACCACATGCGATACTGGTCCGTTTGGTGTGTGGGCCAACAAGCGCATTGCCGCCGGTAACCTGTTCCTCGGCTCATTTGATGTGGAGAACGCGCTTGCCGACGCTATGTCGGCCACACACTTCGGCTTGAGGTTTGACAAGAAGCCTGTGAAAATGACAGGTTACTACCAATATGCTCCTGGCCCCAAATTCCAGGACAAGATGGGCAAACCGGTGACCGACCGCGTTGACGAAGGCTCGATATATGCTGTGTTTTACAAAAACCACGATGAGAACAACAAACCCATAGTGCTCTATGGCGACAATGTGAAGACCAGCAAGCAAATTGTGGCAATAGCTGACCTTGGGCCAGTGAAGCGCACGCAAGGCTGGCAGCAATTTGAGATAGAATTTAATTATACTGAAGAGATAGACCCAGAATTGCTCAAAAACCAAGGATATAACCTTGCGGTGGTGTTCTCGTCGAGCTCGGAGGGCGACTTGTTTATGGGTGCCGTGGGCAGCGAGCTGCTTGTTGACAAGGTGAGAGTGATTTGTACAAAAACAGAATGAGAAAATGAATAAAAGCATCATAGTGTTGGCCGTGACGGCACTGCTTGCAGCAATTCCGGCAACGGCAGGCAACATATTCAGCGAAATAGGGCATGAAATTCTCTCGCTCGACCGCGAGGTGCGCCTCGGCTGCACCATAGGCGGCACATCGCCATTGCCATTGTCGGCTGAAATACGCACGCTAAACAAATACACATATAAGCCAAACATAGCCTTTGGCGTGGCTGGCACAAAACGCATAACCGACACTTGGGGGGCGCGCGTGGGCGTGTATTTTGAGAACAAGGGCATGGAAGTGGACGCCGGTGTGAAGAATTATCACATGAAAATCACGCGCGGTAATCAGGAACTTGAGGGACGTTTCACAGGCGATGTGACAACCGACGTGACGGAATGGATGTTTACAATTCCGGTGCAAGCCACCTACGAGGCATCAAAGAAATGGTCGCTTAGGTTTGGCCCTTATATCTCGTTTCTCACATCGAAGGATTTCAGCGGCTATGCCCACAACGGCTATCTGCGCGTGGGCGACCCCACTGGCGACAAGGTGGCCCTTGGCGACACGCCCGACAGCCGAGGCATATACGACTTTACACCCGACATGCGCAAGGTGCAGCTCGGTGTAGATGTTGGCGCAAACTGGTATTTCCACAAGAAGCTTGGCATATTTGCCGACATCGCTTGGGGCGTGACTGGTGTGCACCACAGCAATTTCAAGACCATAGAGCAGACGCTTTATCCGATATTCGGAACGCTCGGCATGGTGTATAAACTAAAATGACAAGCAAATGGGATTTTCAATATTAACATTAAGCTATATGAAAAAAATCTTTACATTAATTGCAGCTTTGATGTGTGTGTCGGCTTTGCAGGCCAACACCTACACCGATAAGCTGATTGTGACTGTGAATGGGTCTTCGAGCCAACAGAACGCAACAATCACAGTAGATGAAAAGGACGGACTCGCCACATTGAGTCTGAAAAACTTTATCCTTGAAGCCGGTGGCTCAAAAATGGGTATCGGTAACATTGAATTGAAAGATTTGAAGGTGGAAAAAGCTGGAGACCAGTCAATTCTTGCTACAAAACAGACAATTACAATCACCAATGGTGATGACGCTTCGATTGACACGTGGATGGGACCTATGCTTGGCGCTGTGCCTGTGGAACTGAGAGCCAAATATGATGCCAATAAGCTTTTTGCCGGTATTGACATTGACATGAGCGCAACTCTGCAACAAATCATTGCAGTAAACTTTGGCGATGTTTACCAAATCGGTAACTCTGGCTTTGAGGCCTTCCACAACGAAACTTGCTCTGGCAAGACAAACCCAGAGCCAAATAACTGGCACTCATTCACAAGCGCTACTGGTAACGCTTTCCTTCTTGCAGCTACTGCAGGAATGCCATCAGTTAGCCAAAGCGACAAGGTGCGTCCTGGCAGCACAGGCAGCTCAAGCGTGCTTATAGTGTCACACTCTGTGTTGGGCAAGGTTGCCAACGGAACACTCACCACTGGCCGCTTGAATGCCGGCAGTGCCACTCCAGATGACTATTCTAACTACTCTTGCCTTGACATGAGCTCTACCGCCCTTGACGGCAACGGCGACCCATTCTACACAGCTCTCGATGGTCAGCCAGACGAAATCTCATTGTGGGTTAAGTTTAAGCAAACAAATGCAAGTGCCCAATATCCATACGCCACAATGAGCGCGGTGGTTACTGACGGCACAGAATACAAGGAGCCAAGCAAAACCGAATATAAGAACGTGCTTATGTCGGCAAACAACAGCAAAATCACTGCTTGCGACTGGACTAAGATCACAGTGCCTTTTGCATACAAGGATAAAAATTTGACTGGCAAGGGCATCATGGTGACATTGTCAACCAACGCCACTCCAGGCAAAGGCGGCATCGACAGCCTTTATGTAGATGACTTGGAACTTGTGTACAAAGCCAATCTCAAGGCTGTGAAATATGGCGAATTGAGCGCTGACTTCAGTAATGCCACCGAGGCAACAATCGACCTTAAGGGCGCTGCCACTGTGCAAGACGTGTTCGACGGCATGATAACTGAGGTTGAGGGCAACAAGGCTCTTGTGGGCAAGACTCTCAACGATGACAACACCGTTACAATCAAGGTTTATTCACAAGATCTCAAGACAGTGAACACCTACACACTGAAGCTCAACGGCACTGCAAGTGTGGTTGACCAAGTGGTTAAGGGTGAGAAGACCGTTGCCGGCATCTACACTCTGAATGGCGTGAAGGTTAACGAAATGAGCGTTAACGGCATCTACGTTGTGAAATACACTGACGGCACTGCTGCTAAAGTTATCAAGAAATAAGGCGATAGCAATCACGTTTAGTTGAGAATAAACGGAAGCAGGTCGGCACAATAGCCGGCCTGCTTTTTTTGTTGGCATAACTTGAGAGTGGGGGATAATAACATTCAAGTAAAACTTGACGCGCTGCACCCGATTTGCATTATCGTTGCATAAGATAAGCTGCATCTCAGCATAATATTCAAACAAGTTTGATATTCTGCACTCGATTTGCATTATCTTTGCCTAAAGAATAAAAAATTAAAATAATTGCCAATATGAAAATTGCAGTTGCAGGAACAGGATATGTGGGGTTGAGCATAGCCACACTGCTAAGCCAGCACAATGAGGTGATGGCTGTAGATGTTGTTCCAGAGAAAGTGGAACTGATAAACAACCGTAAGTCACCTATCCAAGATGAGTATATAGAGAAATATTTGGCTGAAAAGCAACTTAATCTCACAGCCACGCTCGACGGTGAGGCAGCTTATCGTGATGCCGACTTTGTGGTGATAGCCACACCGACCAACTACGACCCACAGCGCAATTTCTTCGACACAGTGCATGTGGAGGAGGTGATAGAACTTGTGCTGAAAGTCAACAAAAAGGCAATCATGGTGATTAAGAGCACCATTCCTGTGGGCTATACCGAGAGTGTGCGCAAGAAATATGGTTGTGACAACATAATATTCGCGCCGGAGTTTTTGCGTGAGAGCAAGGCGCTGTATGACAACCTGTATCCGAGTCGCATAATTGTGGGTCGCCCGGCAGGTGACAACCGGCTTGACGAGGCTGCTCACACGTTTGCTGGCCTGCTTCAGCAGGGTGCCATAAAGCAGAACATAGACACGCTTTATATGGGTCTGACCGAGGCCGAAGCCGTGAAATTGTTTGCCAACACCTATTTGGCTCTGCGCGTAAGCTACTTTAATGAGCTTGACACTTATGCCGAGCTTAAAGGCCTTGACACGCAAGACATAATAAAGGGCGTGTGCCTTGACCCGCGCATTGGCAACTTCTATAATAATCCGTCGTTTGGCTATGGAGGCTATTGCCTGCCAAAAGACACAAAGCAGCTTCTTGCCAACTATGCCGATGTGCCGGAAAACCTGATTCAGGCCATAGTGGAGAGCAACCGCACACGCAAGGATTTCATAGCCGACCGTGTGCTCAACATGGCTGGTTACTACAGCGACAACAGCGCATATAACCCCGACGCGGAGCAGCGTTGTGTGGTGGGTGTGTATAGGCTCACCATGAAGTCAAACTCCGACAACTTCAGGCAAAGCAGCATACAGGGCGTGATGAAGCGCATAAAGGCCAAGGGTGCAGAAGTGGTGATATATGAGCCTACGCTTGAAGACGGCTCCACATTCTTTGGCAGCCTTGTGGTCAATGACCTTGAGAAATTTAAGAGCGGTTGCCGCGCCATAATTGCCAATCGCTATGATTCGTGCCTTGACGATGTGAAGGACAAGGTATATACGCGCGACTTGTTTAGAAGAGACTGATTTCGCTTTTAATAAGAAGAATTCTATTTTTTTATATTTAGCATAATATGAAAGTGCTTGTTACTGGCGCTGCCGGCTTCATTGGCTCTAAACTGATGCTTGAACTGGCACGGCGAGGCGATGAGGTGGTGGGCATAGACAACATCAACAGCTACTACGACACGCGTCTCAAGTATGGCAGGCTGAAAGCTTGCGGCATAATACAGAGCGATGCCGACTGGGAACGCAACATAGTGGTCAGTTCGCTATATCCGAACTTGCAGTTCATCAGAATGTCGATTGACGACACCGACACCATGAACAAGCTGTTTGAGAAATATCATTTCGACAAGGTGATGAACCTTGCCGCCCAGGCCGGTGTGCGCTATTCCATACAAAATCCGTATGCCTATATGCAGAGCAACCTTGTGGGCTTTCTCAACATACTGGAGTGCTGCCGCCATTATGGAGTGCGGCACTTGGTGTTTGCATCGTCGAGCTCGATTTATGGCTTGAACAGCAAGGTGCCATATAGCGAGGACGACAAGGTGGACACGCCAGTGAGCCTGTATGCCGCCAGCAAGAAGTCTAATGAGCTTATGGCGCACTGCTACAGCAAGCTCTATGGCTTTGCCACCACAGGCTTGCGCTATTTCACGGTGTATGGCCCTTGGGGACGCCCCGACATGGCTCCCATGCTGTTTGCCGACGCCATAAGCCACGGCAGGGAAATCAAGGTGTATAACGGCGGCGACATGATAAGGGACTTCACTTATATCGACGACATAGTGGAGGGCACGATAAAGGTGCTTGACAGCACAGTTGACGGCAGCAAGTGCCCAAATTGCGTGCCATATAAGATATATAACATAGGCTGCTCGCACCCAGTGAAACTGATGGATTTCATATCCGAGATAGAGCAGGCTCTGGGCATGGAGGCAAAGAAAGTGTTTTTGCCCATGCAGCCCGGCGATGTGTATCAGACCAACGCCGACACGTCGAAGCTGGAGGCGGAGATTGGCTACAAGCCGAGCGTTACGCTGCATGAAGGCATAGACAAGTTTATCGAGTGGTATAAGTCGGAGCAGAACCCATTGCGCTGACGGTGCTGCCGCGATTATAGCGCGAGAGCGACGTGGCGACACAAGCAGACAATGCTTAACTCGTAAGCGATAGTAATATAAAAAACGAACAAACCGGCCAGAACTTAATCTGACCGGTTTGCTTTTTTTATGTGTTTAAGCTATGCGCGCTGGCGCATAATGGCTGCTATCAAGCTTTGTCTTCATTCTCGTCCTCGTTGCCATAACCGTAGCCATATCCATAGCCGTATCCATAACCATATCCGTAGCCATAGTTGCCATAGCTGTAGTTATAGCGTTTGGAGTTGGTCTTGATGTCATTGAGAAGCAGTGTGAGATTGTTGATTTTCTTGTCGTCTGACATCTTCTGCAACTCTTCGAGATAGCGTTTGTCGATTTTGCCGTCACGAATTGTGTAGATTGTCAAGTCGGCATAATGATTGATTAACGCTGCGTCGGCAATGATTCCGAATGGCACGGTGTCGAGCAGAATGTAGTCATATTCTTTCTTGAACACGTCAATCATCTCCTTAAAGTGCTTGCTCATGAGCAAGTTGGTTGGGTTCGGCGGAATTGCGCCAACGCCAATCAAGTCAAGATTTTGGTGCAGCACGCCTTTGTTGATGATGCTGTGCACGTCTTGCACATTGCCTGACAGATATGCGCTCAGACCAATGCCGTTGTTGGTGAGGCCAATGTATTGCGAGAAGCTGCCTTTGCGCAAGTCAACGTCGATGGCGATAACCTTCTTGCCAATGTGGGCGCAAGCAAGCGCGAGGTTGATAGAGACGAAACTCTTGCCCTCACCTGCAATGGTAGATGTGAGCTGAATCACAGTGCCGCCCTTGCTTTCGCTGTCGGTTATCACATAGTCGAGGTTGCTGCGGAATATGCGGAATGCCTCTGAAACGCGGTCGCGACCAGTTTCGGTGACCACAATCTCCTGGTTAGCCTGGTCGGCACGTTTTTCCGGAATCTCACCTATGATAGGCAAGTTGCAGTTGTCCTCCACATCTTTGCGTGTGTGAATCATCGTGTCGAGCGAGTAAATCCAGAAAATCAAGTAGATTACACCTGCTGGCAACATCAGACCCACCATCAGACCCACCAGCATTATCATGGCAGGCTTGGGAGAGAATGGGTTGGGATCGCCCGACGGACTTTCTATGACTTTTGCGTTTGGCTCGGTGATGGCTTGCTGCAAAGCATTCTCTTCACGTTTGTTGAGAAGATAGAGGTAGAGCTGCTCTTTGATTTTTTGTTGACGCTCAACCTCGGTTATGGCTTTCTCGTGTGATGGTACAGCAGCCATGCTGCCAGTGGCCATGCCCTCTTGAGAGCGCGCTTGCGACTGCTTCATGCGCAATGAGCGTATGTAGTTGCCAAGCGATTGCATTATGTTGCTTTTGAGTGATGCGATTGACTTGTTAAGCTCAATCATCACAGGGTTCTCGTTGCTCGAGGTGGAAGCTATGCGCTGATATTTGAGCATGGCTTGGTTGTATTCGTTTATTTGCGTTTCAATGCCGGTGCTTGCAATACCAGTGTTTGACGGAATGAGGTTGTTGCCGTTCATCTTGTTCAAGTAATCTTGAATGTAGGCGGCAAGGCTTATCTGCATATCAATGTCGGCAGCGTTGTCGGCATATTTCAAGCTTGTTTCAGGACTTGCGTAGATTGCCGAGTTCACAGAGTTGACCTTGAGTTGTGCCACGCGGCTGTCAACGCCGTTAAGGTCTTTTGACAGCACATCGATGCGCTCTGCAATGAACGACTCGGTGTTGCGTGCCACCTTGTTCTTGTCGTTGATTGCGTCTTGGTTATAAGTTGCAATCAAGGCCTTGAGAATGTCGATAGCTTCTTCGTGGTTATCCCAGTTTAATGTTATTTTCAACACATCAGAATATTTGTCGGCTTGTTCTGCTGTGAGGCTTGCCACAAGCTGCTTTGCAAGAGCTTGGGTAGTTTGGACTTTTACTACTATGTTGAAGTCTTTGTAATCAGACAATTTGAAGTTGCTGTTCTTGGTTATGGCGATTGGGCCAAACTCGGTGTTGACCTTGTTGCCAAAATGAGCTTTTTGCCAGCCTTCGTCGTCAATTTTGAATTCAAGCTCGGTGTCGCTCTTTGGCACTACAGTCATGGTGAAGTTTTCGTCCACTTTGCGCAGCGGAGTGATTTGCACCGGCGAAGACTTGTAGATGTTAACATTGCGGAGGAAAACGCGGCCATAATATTGCACGTTAAGACCGAGGTTGTTAACCACATCTTCCATCAAATTGGTGGATTTGATTTTGTAGATTTCATTAGGTACATCGCTTAAGGTCGGGTTGATGCCCAAGTCTGAAAACACTTGTGATTGGCTTCCTGCTGACATGTTTTTGTCTGTTTTTACAAGAATCAGCGATGACGATGAGTAGAGCTTGGGTTGCGACTTGCTGTAAAGGAAGGCAATGCAAGCACATGCAATAATCGACATGACGAACCAATACCAGTTGTGGGCACATGCCGTGAGATAAGCGCGAATCTGGAAATTGGAGTCGCTCGTCTCGTTGTTGGTAGTGATAGCTTTTGGCTTTTCTTCTACTTCCTGCATTTTTCTGAGTTTAATGGGTAATTAATCAAATAATAATCAAGTTGGAATATGCCAATTAGGCCATAATTCCCGTTCCTATTTTTTCGTAATATGTTTTGAACTTGTAAAAGTAGTTAAATTATTTATATTGTGGAATGTTTGTCTTATGATTTTTTTGATTTCGTGGCTCTTTTATGTCGGGGGAGTTTCGTAAATTTGCATAATAATCAATAAAATGAGGTAGCTATGTCGAGAAACGAACAGGAACTGGAAGGCGTGTCGCTGCTTGGAAACCAGGGTACGCACTACAGCTACGACTACACTCCTGACGTGCTTGAGACCTTTGTCAACAAGCATCAGGACAACGAATACATTGTAACACTACACTGCCCGGAGTTCACTTCGCTGTGCCCGAAAACAGGTCAGCCCGACTTTGGACGCATCACCATCAATTACATTCCGCGTGTGAGAATGGTGGAGAGCAAGAGCTTGAAGCTATATTTGTTCAGTTTCCGCAATCATGGTGATTTTCACGAGGATTGCGTTAACATAATCATGAAGGACCTTGTGCGCCTTATGGACCCGAAATACATAGAGGTTATAGGCACATTTAATCCGCGCGGAGGCATATCGATTTGCCCTTTTGCCAACTATGGCGACAGTGAGCACCAAGACATGGTGAAGCAGCGTCTGCTTGCCAACTTCCGCAGCGAATAACCGTTATTGTTTTTTTACACACCCAAATCAACACATCACACAATGGCCAAAGATTCAGTAATCATCATATCGGGTGGCATGGATTCCACCACCCTCCTTTATGAGTATCAAGACCGCATTGCGTTGGCAATCACGTTTGACTATGGCTCCACTCAAAACGAGCGTGAGCGCCAGTTTGCCATCATGCACTGCAAGCGTCTGGGCATTAAGCATATCATCATTCCGCTTGAGTTTATGCACAAATATTTCAAGAGTTCTCTGCTTGGGACGGCCGACGACATTCCGGAGGGCAACTACGACGATGAAAATATGAAATCGACCGTGGTTCCGTTTCGCAACGGTATAATGCTTGCCATAGCCTGCGGAATAGCCGAGAGCAACGACCTTGACCATGTGTTGATAGCCAACCACAGTGGCGACCACACGATATATCCGGATTGCCGCCCGGCATTTATCGACGCCATGTCGCAAGCCATGTTAAACGGAACGTATAAGGGCGTGACTGTGTTTGCTCCATACACCGGCATATCCAAGACCGACATAGCACGCCACGGCAAGGCTCTGGGCATAGACTACAGCGAGACTTACTCTTGCTACAAGGGTCGTGAAAAGCATTGCGGCAAGTGCGGCACATGCCGCGAGCGCAAAGAGGCGTTGCGCGATGCCGGCATAACCGACACCACGGTGTATGAGGACGAATAACTGAATTTTATTAAGACAAAGAAAAAGAGATGTATTACGTTAAGAAAACACTTGAAATATCGGCAAGTCACCAGCTTGCTCTCGACTACGAGAGCAAATGCGAAAACTTGCATGGCCACAACTGGCTGATAACCGTCTATTGCAAGGCTCGCACACTTGACCAAAACGGAATGGTGTGTGATTTCTCTGTTATCAAGAGAAAACTCAACGACACTCTCGACCACAAGAACCTGAACGAGGTGTTCTCGTTTAATCCCACTGCCGAGAACATGGCACGCTGGATTGTTGACAACATTCCGGGCTGCTATCGTGCCGACGTGAGAGAAACTGCCAACAACCTTGCCACCTACATAAACGACGAGGACGAGCAGCAGGGCAACATGATTTGAAACCGTGCGCCATGTGGAAAGTGAATGAAATATTTTGCTCGTTGCAAGGCGAAGGCTACAACACAGGCACTGCAAGCGTGTTTGTGCGCTTCAGCGGCTGCAATCTGAAGTGCAACTTTTGCGACACCGATCACAATTCGGGCACGCAAATGTCGCTGCCGGCAATAATCAGCGAGGTGTGCAAATATCCCAAGGCTCCGCTGATTGTGCTGACTGGCGGCGAGCCGTCGCTTGTGATAGATGATGAGCTGATACTGGGGCTTAAATCAACCGGCAAGAAGATAGCAATAGAAACCAATGGCACGCACAAGTTGCCCAGCGGCATAGACTGGGTGACACTATCGCCAAAATTCACATTTGTCGGCGGTGATGCCCAGCCGTGTGTGCTCACCGAGTGCGACGAGCTTAAGGTGGTGTATTGCGGTCAAGACCTGGCTGTGTATGACGACATTGTGGCAAAGTACAAATTTCTGCAACCATGCTTTGTGGCCGATGAGCAGCAGTGCCGGCAAAACATAAACATATGTGTGGAGGCCGTGCTTGCGCACCCCGACTGGAGGCTGTCGCTTCAGACGCACCGAATTTTGAATATCCGCTAAGTTTTGGCAATTGGTCCTTGTTCTTACCCCAAGAAGGTGATGAGGATTATATATAAAAAAGAAATCCACGATTCAACATCGGGGATTTTTTTAATAATTAACCTTCTAATACAATTTACATAAACCTTTAACAAATGAATATGTCGGCATCTCACGATGACAAACAATTCATAACCTTTAAAACTAATACCATGAAAACTGATGCAAAGTTACAACTAAAAATGATACTTGCAAGTAGTCTGCGAAGATTGTGTTCGTTTTTTTGCATAAATCTCAAAAATGGCGAGTTTTTTTGCCAAATTGACGGCTGCTTGCATTTTTAGAGGCATTTTGACGGCTTGAACTTATGGTGCTGTGGCGATATTTGACTATGTTTGCACTTGCTATTGGCCAAGAGTTGCCAAAACAAAATGAGTGAAGATAAGTATGATTTTGTTTATCAAGAATATGGTGTGTGACCGGTGCGTGATGACGGTGAAAAACATTCTCGCATCGCTGGGCTACGCAAATGCCGAAGTGGCTATGGGCAATGCCGAGGTTGACGCCGACTTGACTGCGGCAGAGCTTGACACCATAGGTCGCAAACTTGCCGACGTGGGATTTGAGCTGCTCAAAAATCAAGAAGATGTGCTTGTGGAGCGCATAAAAAACGAGGTTATAGCCCTTGTGCGCCGCGATGATGCTGCACAGGAAAATGTGTCGTCGTTGCTCACGGCTGCAATAGGTGGGGAATATAGGCAGATGAGTGCCGTGTTCAGTGCCCATGAGCACCGCACTATCGAAAAATTCTACATAGTGCAAAAAGTGGAGCGCGTGAAGGAACTTATAGACTATGGTGAGCAGACCGTGAGCGAGATTGCATATACCACCGGCTACTCAAGTGTGGCTCACTTGTCGCGTCAGTTTAAGCAGGTGACGGGCATGACACCCACGCAATATAAGGCCAGCAATCAGGGGCGCATGCCAATCGATAAGGTGTGACGCAAGCGAGCTGTGCGCACTTTTGGCTGGCTGAAGAATGTGATTTTAGACCAATTATAGTTATATTTGCATAGAAGATGGCGCATGCGCCACAGCATGAGGCATTTTGCCAGTGTTTTGTGAAATGGTGTGGAGATATGGGCCTTGACCGAAAAACGTAAACAAAAAGAAGTAACAAGCAAAGATATGACAACTCGATCATTGATTGTTGTGATAGTGGTGCTTGCCGTGATTGACATCGTGGCAGGTGTGTGGTATCTCGACGGCAAGCTGAACGACAGTGGCAAATCTCCATTTTCGTTCAGTTTCAATGATTCTGATGCAGTGGAAGCCTCCACTGTGGCCGAATCTGTGGGCAACGACGAGTTTACCACCATGAGCGACAACGCTTATTTCGTCACCGACAAACCAGTAGATGTGGGCGGCATGAGCGACCCTTTGTCGAGCACTATGCGCATAAAGGCCAAATGGCCCAAAAGGGTGAACGGCGACACCGAGCCGCGCGCCTTGACCGAGGCTCTGCTGGGCAAAATGTTTGCCACAAGCTACACCGACCTTGCTTCGGCCATGAAGAACGAGCTTTCGCACCCGGTGTTTTGCACCGCTACCAATGAGAAATATTCAAAAGTGAGCAAAGCTCCGATTGTGACCGAGCGTTTCAGCCGTGTGCAGAGCGTGAAAGCATATCCTGTGATGAACAGCAGCCACCTGCTGGTGTATGAAGTGGATAAAAAGACTTTTGGCGATGCGCAAAGCGGCACAGCCGACGTAACGCAGTTTGTGGTCTATGACCGCTTAAAGGGCAAAGTGCTCTCGCTTGCCGACATGGTGGCCGATGGCAATGAGAGCAAAGTGCTTGCACTCATCAACAAGAAAATAGACACCATCAACGGCCGTGCGTCGCGTTTTGGACATGCAAGGGTTTTGCCCGACAATGTGCGTGTGAAGCACGAAGGACTGCTGTTTTATTTCCAGAGTGGCGAGCTTGGCTCGAGCGAAGTGGAAATCTACATAGCTTACGACGCTGTGAAAAAGCTGCTCACGCCGTCGTTTGCCGACATAATGAAATCTAACTCGGACTTTGTGGATTTCAAGCCTATAACGTTTCAGTAATCAAGAATAAAAAATCACGACACAGCCATGCAGCCATTTGACACGGAATTTCAATCGGTGAAACAATTGCTCGACCGCGAGACGGCAAGAATCAACACTGAAGACTTCATTGCCAACGACCCGGTGCAGTTTCCGCGGCGTTTTTCACGTCTGCAAGACATAGAGATTGTGTCGTTTTTGTGTGCCACAATAGCTTGGGGCAAGCGAAGCATGATTTGCAACAACTGCGAGAAAATGCTTACCATAATGGGGAATGAGCCTGCGGACTATGTGCAGGAGCAGGCTTATGAGGACTTGCCTGACGAACTCAACATACACCGCACGTTTTTTGGGCGCAACATGAAGCACTTGTTGCGCGGATTTCACGACATCTACGCCCAATATGGCTCTATAGACGCCTTTGCCGCATCGCGCCATGTGGCCGACAGCGATGCCCCGGCTTGGAAACTTGTGGAAGAAATGCAGCATGTGATGAGCGCAGCCAACGACGGCCGCAGTGACTCGCGCTGCATGCCCACCAACCTTGCCACCACTGCCCTGAAGCGTGTGAACATGGCTCTGCGCTGGCTTGTGCGAACCGATGGCATAGTGGATATGGGCGTGTGGCACTCCATGGACCAGCGGCAGCTTTTTGTGCCGCTCGATGTGCATGTGGGCGACACCGCGCGCGCACTTGGACTCGTGTCGCGCAAGGCAAATGACCGAAAGACGGTGGTGGAGCTTACCGGCATATTGCGGCAAATGCGCCCAGACGACCCTGTGGCCTACGATTTCGCCCTTTTCGGCATAGGAATAGGCGACAAATATCTGCGGCCCGACAATGGCCGTTAGGCGTGCTCTCGTGCCATTTACACATTACACAGTGGCTACGAAAAATGAGATTTCAGATACCGAACAAACCAAATTAAATGAACATAAAAATTAAATTAGAACAATGAAGAAAACAATTCTCACATTCTTGGCCCTGGCTTTGGCATTTGTTGCTGTCCAGGCTGCGAACTTGCCCAAGGTGCACGTTTACACCAATCCAACAGGCAAAGAAATACCCATTATGGGCTGGTATTCAATTCCGGCTTCTGAAGCCACTCATGAGCGTTACCAAGAGATGCGTGACGCAGGATTCAACCTGTCGTTCTCGCATTTCAGCACAAGCGATGATGTGCAGAAAGGACTTGACGCCAGCAAGGGCACTGGGGTGAAGCTGATGGTTACGTGCAACGAACTGGTGAAAGAACCGGAAAAGACGGTGCGCCGCTTCATGAAGCACGGACAGACGGCCGGTTGGTTTTTCCGCGACGAGCCAAGTGCGGCCGACTTCAAGAACCTTGCCAAATGGGTGCAACAAGTGCGCAAGGTTGACGACAGCCATATGCTCTACTTGAACCTCAACCCAAACTACGCCCCTGTGGAGGCATTGGCAAGCGAGAGCTATGAGGCATACGTGCAGGCTTTCGTTGACCAAGTGCCACTCGGACTTGTGTCATACGATTTCTATCCTGTGGTTGAAGACGGTGGCAAGATATACCTGCGTGAGCTTTACTACCAGAATATGGAAGACGTGGCGCGCATAGCCAAGGCAAGCAACCAGCCATTCTGGGCTTTTGCGCTGTCAACGGCTCACAAGCCCTATCCTGTGCCAACGCGCGACATGATGCGTCTGGAGATATTCAGCAGCTTGGCCTATGGCGCACAAGGTCTGCAATATTTCACTTACTGGTGCCCACAGCCTGGTACATGGGATTTCAACAACGCCCCGATAGAGATTGACGGCAAGCGCACCGAGGTCTATGACCTTGTGAGCGAGATTAACCACGAGGTGCTTAACTTGAGCTGGGTGTTTCTTGGCGCAAAGACTATCGACGTGGCCCACACTGGCGAAAAAATTCCAGCTGGCACTCATCAGCTCAAATCGCTGCCAGGGCACATAAAGAGTGTGAAAGCAAGTGGTGAGGGCGTGATAGTGTCGCACTTGGTCAATGGTGCAAACCACTTCTTGATGATAGTGAACCGTGACCTGCACAACCGCCAAAAAGTGACAGTGGAGAAAAATCTGCCTGTGAGCCGAGTTATGCCAAGCGGCAAGACCGTAGATGCCTCGCTTTATAAAGACTCACTGTGGGTTAATCCAGGCGATTATCTGCTTTATCAGTGGAAATGAGAAATCACCAAATTGAAAAAGGAAAAAGCATGAAAAAGATATTATTGCAATTGTTTTTAGCGACGACTTGTGTGGCTGGCGCGCACGCTGCCGACCTGACAAAGCCTCACGCCTATGTCAACCCCACAGGCAAGGAGTTCCCCATCATGGCATGGTATTCTGTGCCTGGCTCCGATGCCACCACGCAGCGTTACAAAGAGATGCGCGAGGCCGGCTTTAACCTCTCGTTCCGCGGCATGGATAATGCCGACGTGCTTGGCAAGGCTCTCGATGCCAGCAAGGGCACTGGAGTGAAGATAATGGCGTCGTGCAACGAAATGTTTGAGAACACAGCCAAAGTGGTCAACCGTTTCAAAGGACATGAGTCGTTGGGCGGCTGGTTTTTGATTGATGAGCCGCAAGTGCCGCAGTTCAAGTCGCTTGCCGACTATGCCAAGCGCATTCGCACCGCCGACGACAGCCATGTGCTCTATCTTAACCTGTTTCCATATCCGTTCAATGGCAAGAACGCAGAAAAGGAAGCACCGGCCTATGGAGCAAAGAGCTACGTTGACTATGTGCGCCAGTTTATCGACACTGTGCAACTCGGCCTTGTGTCGTTTGACATGTATCCTGTGGTGACAAATGGCGGTTATCTGCACTTGAAACCAGAATATTATCATTGCTTGGAGGTGATTTCGGCCGAGGCTCGCCGTGCCGGCCAGCCGTTTTGGGCATTCTCGCTTGCCACACCTCACCACACCTATGAATCGCAATATCCGCTGCCCACGCGCGAGCATGTGAGATTGCAGATTTTCAGCGACTTGGCCTATGGTGCACAGGGCATACAGTATTTCACTTACTGGAATCCGGGGCATGCCGACTTTGAGTATGACAACGCTGCCATAACCGACGGCCGCCGCACCGAGATGTATGACATTATAAGCGAGCTCAACCACGAGGTGCAACGCTTGAGTTGGGTGTTTCTCGGAGCCAAGGTTACTGATGTGTCGCACACTGGCGACAGCATAGCATGGCGCACCAAACCGCTGAAGTCGCTCCCTGCGCAGTTTAAGGAGGTGTCAACTTCGGGCAGCGACGTGATTGTGTCGCAGCTGACAAATGGCAGCAACCGTTTCCTCATGGTGGTGAATGCCGACATTGTGGCTCGCCAAAAGGTGACGGTTGTGGCAGACGAAAGCGTGGAGCGCGTGTTGCCGAGCGGCAAGACCGTGAAAGCAAGTTGCTATAAACCACAACTGTGGCTTAATCCTGGCGACTACCTGCTGTTTAAATACTGATTAAGGTATGACAATGGAGCTAAAGATTGCTCCTGTAAGCAACTTAAAAAGGCAACCACATTCGTGAAATGGCGAATGTGGTTGCCTATTTTATTTTATATGCGTTGCTGCTACCTTATTATGTTTGCATTACTTGTTAAAGGACAAACCAGAGTGATGTGTCGTAGCGTGGCAAGGCGTAGAGCTGCACATCTTTGTCGCGCTGGTCAACGGCATTGCTTGCGTCACCCACTGTAAGGTTTATGCTCTCAAGAGCCTCGGTCATGGTGCGGAGCGCAATGTCGGGCGTGTTGTTGTCGTTGCTCAAATGGCACAAAAACACATATTCAAGCCCAGGGTGATAGTGCTCTTTGACAAACTTGGCTGCCACCACGTTGTCGAGGTGACCTTTCTCGCCACGCACACGGTTTTTGAGATATTCGGGATAGTGTCCCTCATCAAGCATCACGCGGCAATAGTTACTCTCTATCATCAAGTAATTAGCTTGCTGCATATAGTGCTCGGCGCGTGTGGTGATTATGCCCATATCGGTGGCCACAACAAATTTCTTATCGCCACTTTCTATGAAGAAACCCATGTTGTCGGTTCCGTCGTGCGAAGTCTCGAAAGCTGTGATTTGCAAGCCGGCAAGCTTAAACGGTGTCTCGATGTAGATGGGCTCTTGATACTCCTTGATGCGTCGCGAAATGTTGTGGTGGCGCAACAGTCCATTCATGAGCCGAGGTGTGCAATAGATGCGAATGTGCTTGTATTTGCGCACAATCTGGTAGGAGTAGCGTATGTGGTCGGCATGGTCGTGTGTCAGTATAATGCCTTTCACCATTTCAGGCTTTATGCTGTTTTTCCTCAAATCGTCGAACACATGGTTCAGGTCAACTCCGGCATCAATTAGAATGCCCTCTTTGTTGGTGCCGAGATAGGCGCAGTTGCCGCTGCTGCCGCTGCCAAAGCTCACAAAGTGCAAATCGCGATGCTCGCCTGGTGCTGGTGCCGGCTGCTTAGCCGCCGTGGGCAACGGAGCTTGAGGGTCGTCGTCGGTGTCGAAATCTATTGACAACTGTCTGTTGTTGTGTCTTATGTAGTTATTCTTGTTCATGTTCTTATTTGTAGAGCAAAAATATGGTTGGCACCTTGGCATAGGTGTGGCTTGACTGCCGCCACTGAGCTATGCTGTGGGTGACTATGCTTTCATTGGGGCCGGTGATGTCGCTTGCCACACACAGCTTGAGGTGTGGGGGCAAGGTGCTGATAAGCTCGTTGATGAGCGTGTTGTTGCGATAAGGGGTCTCAATGAATATTTGCGTTTGGTCTTCTTTGACGATGCGCCGCTCCATTTCCTTGAGTTTGCGTGCTCGTTCACCACCGTCGATGGGCAGATAGCCAAGAAATGCGAAACTCTGGCCGTTGAAGCCTGAGCCCATAAGTCCCATCAGTATGCTCGACGGCCCTACGAGAGGCTTCACTTTGAGTCCTTTTTGCTGCGCAATGGCCACAACGTCGGCTCCTGGGTCGGCAATGGCCGGGCAGCCGGCTTCGCTGATAACGCCCATGGCGTTGCCTGCCAAAAGTGGATTGAGGTAGCCAGTTATGTCGGAAGGATTGGTGTGACGGTTGAGCTCGTAGAACGTGAGAGTGTCAATGTCGATGTCGCGGTTGCATTTTTTGAGAAACCGCCGTGCCGACCTGATGTTTTCCACAATGAAGTATTTAATCTCGCTCACAAGCGCAATGTTGCTGGCTGGCAAGATGTTGGCAAAGTCAACATCGCTCAGTTGCACTGGAATTAAATATAGCGCTGCGTCAATCACTGTCGTTGCAAATAAATTTAATTACAAATTTACATCAAAATAGCAGAAGTAGCAAAGGCCATTTTTGCAAATAAATGCAAATCTGAAAAAGAAAGCTTGCAGCAAGCACAAGTGACTTGCGTGGCGCAAGCAATGTGAGTTGTGAAAAATGCTTGAGGAAAAATTTGAGTGCGGCTTAAGAGTTAACTACGGCTTCCACATAGTCTTTCACGCGGTTCATGAGCCACATGGGGGTAGATGTTGCCCCACAAATGCCTATGCGCTCTTTGCCTGTGAGCCACTGGCTGTCGATGCCGGTTTCGTTGCTTATGAGGTGGGAGTCGGGATTGGCATCGCGACACTCGGCAAAGAGTATGCGCCCATTGCTCGACTTGCTGCCGCACACAAAGAGTATCAGCTCATGCTGGCTGGCAAACTGTCGGATTTGCGGAATGCGGTTGGCCACGGAGCGGCATATAGTGTCGAAGCTGCGGAACTCGCGGCCTGGCTCAATGCGTTTTCCTATTTGCTCGGTTATCTTCTTGAATTCCTGGAGTGACTTTGTGGTTTGTGAATACAAGTAGATGTTGCGGCTGTAATCAATCTTGTCAATCTCGGCTATGCTTTCTATCACGAGAGCCTTGCCGCCGGTCTGCCCCACAAGGCCGTTGACCTCGGCATGGCCACGCTTGCCGTAAATCACTATTTGCGGGTCGGCCACATCGGGCGTGTGAAACGACTTGTGAATGCGGCGCTGCAACTGGAGCACCACAGGACAAGTGGCATCTATGATTTCTATGTCGTTGCGCTTGGCTATCTCGTAGGTTTCGGGAGGCTCGCCATGGGCACGAAGCAGCACTTTCACGCCGTGGAGTTGGCGTAACTGCTCGTGAGTGATGGTTTCAAGTCCTTTTTTCTTGAGGCGTTCCACTTCGTTGGAGTTGTGCACAATGTCGCCAAGGCAATACAGATGTCCCGACGCGTCAAGCTCCTCTTCGGCCTTGCGAATAGCCGTCGTCACTCCGAAGCAAAACCCGGAGCCCTTGTCGATTTCGATTATAGCCATAATGCGTGTGTGGAAAAGCTATTCTTATTGTTGATTGGCGGTCTTCTCGTAGAGGTCGAGCAACCACTTGTTCTGCTCTTCTATTGTCATGTGCGAGTTGTCAAGCTCTATGGCATCGTCGGCTTTGCGCAGAGGGCTCTCAGCGCGGTGAGAGTCGATGTAGTCGCGGCTCTTCACGTTGGCGAGCACATCGTCGTAGGTCACTGACGTGTCGCCTTTGGCCTGAAGCTCGTCGAAGCGGCGCTGGGCACGAGTTTCGGGCGATGCATTGACATAAACCTTCATTTCGGCGTCGGGAAACACCACCGTGCCTATGTCGCGGCCGTCCATCACAATGCCCTTGTCCTTGCCCATGGCTTGCTGCTGACGCACCATCTCGCGGCGCACGAAGCCTATGGCGGCAATGGTGCTCACTTTCGACGACACGCGCATGCCGCGAATTTCGGTTTCCACATTTTTGCCGTTGAGGCAGGTCTCTGACTTGCCATCGGCATTGACGGTGAACGAAATCTTGATGTTGGGCATGCACGCCTGCAGTTGAGCCTCGTCAACAGTGCCGTCGGCACGAAACAGGCCATTGTCAAGGCAATAGAGTGTCACGGCACGATACATAGCGCCGGTGTCGATATAGGCATAACCGATTTTACTTGCCAATGTTTTTGCCATTGTGCTTTTGCCCGACGAAGAGTGGCCGTCGATGGCTATTGTGATAAGTTTTTTACTCATAATTTGGAATTTGCTTTTGCTGTTGCAAAGATAGAATTTTTGTGGCACAATGCCAATTAAAAGGGTGTGGCGTCAAATCACGCCAAAGTGTTTGAGGGCATTGGCCACGCCATCGTCGTCAACGCTTGTTGTCACATAATCGGCCGCAGCCTTCACCGTGCACGAGGCGTTGCCCATGGCCACACCGGTGCCTGCTTGCTTGAGAATGGGAATGTCGTTGCCACCATCGCCAAAGGCTATGGTGTCGGCCACGCTAATGCCGCAATGGGCAGCCATTGCCAGCATGCCCTTGCCTTTGTCGGCAAGCGCATTGTTTATATCGACAAAAGCCGGCGACCAGCGTCCACCTATGCACCCCGGCACGGTGGGCATTATGGCATTTTCCTGCTCTTGCGACAAGAATGCGGTGATTTGCAATATGTCTTGCTGCATCACATGGTCGAGCGTGTCGCAATTAAAGTCGTCAACATCGAGAATGCTGCCAAACACGTCATCTACCACTTGCTTGTGATTGACAAGTGCAATAGTTTCCTTGCCAACAACAAATGCCGAGCAGTCAACGTGTAGGCAGTAGTCAATCAGCACCTTGGCATCGGGCTTGGCTATGGGGTGGCAATACACCGTCTCGTTGCCAATGAAGCAATAGCCGCCATTGGTGGTGATGTAGCCGTCAATCAAGTGCTCAATCTCGTTGAGGTGGAAGATAAACGGCATGGGTCGGCCTGTGGATATGAACACTTTGGCGCCGTTGGCCTTTGCAGCTGTGAGGGCACTGACCGTGGACTGCGGAATGCGGTGGGTGTTGAAGCTGATGAGCGTCCCGTCGATGTCGAAAAAAAGAGCTTTTGTAGTCATAATTTCAAAAAAACAATTATGCAGGAGTGCATCATTGCACACCACAAAATTAATCAAAATTTACGCCATTTGAGCGATAACGCATGGCCATGCTTAAAGAAAAAGCGGCTGCTTGCACGTTTCGTGGCAAGCGGCTACTTTTTTTGCTTTACTCGACAGTGCGCTTAAGCCTTGAGTGCACGCATGGCGTTGAGCACGGCAAGCACCATGACACCCACATCGGCAAAGACGGCCCACGCCATGCTTGCCAAACCTAATCCGGCAAGTAGCAGCACAGCCACCTTGATGGTTATGGCGAACCAGGCGTTTTGGCGTGCTATGGCTATTGTGTGGCGCGCCGTGGTTATGGCTTTGGCTATTTTCGACGGCTTGTCGTCCATGAGCACCACGTCGGCAGCTTCTATGGCGGCATCGCTGCCAAGGGCTCCCATGGCTATGCCCACATCGACGCGGGCAAGCACAGGGGCATCGTTGATGCCGTCGCCCACAAAGGCAAGGTTTCCGTTTGCGGTTTTCAGCAGTTGCTCAACGCGTGCCACCTTGTCGGCTGGCAGCAGTTGAGCATGAAATTCGTCAAGATTCAGTTCCTTTGCTACAAATGCAGCCACTTCTTGCTTGTCGCCAGTGAGCATGACAGTCTTTGCCACACCGAGTTTTTTGAGTTGAGCAATGGCTTGTGCGGAGTCGGGCTTCACCTCGTCGGATATGACGATGTGGCCGGCATATTTGCCGTCGATGGCCACATGGATTATAGTGCCCACAACATTGGCACACTTGGGACAAGTGTGCATTTTTGCGCCCACGGAGTTCATCATGATTTCGTTGCCCACACACACCGTCTTACCATTGATGCAAGCGCACACGCCTTGTCCGGCAATTTCTTTCACGTCGGTCACTGTGCAGCCGTCATTGTCGGCCGGATAGGCTTGCCGCAGGGCGGCTGCAATGGGGTGGGTGGAGTAGCGCTCCACATGGGCGGCAAGGTGAAGCAGAGCTTTCTCGTCGAGCATATCGGGGTGTACGGCGTTCACGGCAAACACGCCGCGTGTGAGTGTGCCTGTTTTGTCGAATACCACTGTTTTGATTTTGGCAAGAGTGTCCATATAGTTGCCGCCCTTGATGAGAATGCCACAGCGCGAGGCTCCGCCAATTCCGGCAAAAAATGTGAGTGGAATGGAAATGACAAGGGCGCACGGGCAGCTCACCACAAGGAATGTGAGAGCACGGTAGAGCCACACCGGCAAGGCCTCCACGTAGCTGGCGGCAAACATGGGTGGAATGAATGCAAGCGCAATGGCGGCAAACACCACGATTGGTGTGTAAACATGGGCAAAACGCGTGATGAACGTTTCGCTATGCGACTTGTTGCCGCTGGCGTTCTCCACAAGGTCGATGATTTTTGCGGCTGTTGACTCGCCAAAACTCTTTGTGGCTTTTATGCGCAGCACACCAGAAATGTTGATGCAGCCACTGATTACGTTGTCGCCCTCGGCCACGTCGCGCGGCACACTCTCGCCGGTCAGTGCCACGGTGTTGAGACTTGACGCGCCTTCTGCAATCACACCGTCAACAGGCAGTTTCTCGCCAGGCTTTACAACTATGATTTCACCGGGCTTGACCGACTCTGGCGACACTTTGACCAATGCGCCGTTGCGCTCCACGTTGGCAAAATCGGGTCGTAAATCCATCATTTGAGAAATTGATTTGCGGCTCTTGTCCTCGGCGTAGTCCTCAAAAAGTTCGCCTACCTGGAAAAACAGCATTACAAACACGGCTTCGGGGAACTGGCTTTCAGCTCCTGGAAGAAAGCCGATGAAAAGTGCGCCGAGAGTGGCGATTGCCATGAGGAAATCCTCGTCGAAAGGGTCGCGGTCAAGCACGCCTTCCACGGCTTCACCAAGCACATCGTAGCCAGCCACGAGGTAAGGCACGGCATAGAGCAGCAATTGTTGCCACAAGGCAAGGTCGGCCTGACGGCATATAGCCCAAGCCACCGCCAGCAGTATGGCCGACAAAACGATTCGCAGTAGTTTCTTGTTCATAACAATGAATTTTTTTGTTTCTTCTACTGCAAAGGTATGTCAGCATTTGTGCAACCAAGTTGCAAAGTGCTGGGTCGGCTGAAAAACAGTGACAAAAAGCGGCGTGTGGCAACTACTTCTTGGCGAGGATGGTGGTGAGGAGGGTGGCGGCGGTGGCGGTGCAGTCGTTTGTGCCCAAAATAGAGGCCACTTGGGTGTAGCCGTCGAGCATGGCTGCGCGCTGCTGCGAGTGGTCGTCGAGTAGCGAAGTGAGCAGACTGTCGATGCCGTCGGGGGTGCAGTGGTGCAGTAGCAACTCTGGTATTATGGGCTTGTTGGCTATCAGATTGGGCAGGGTGACATAGTTGCCATGAATGAGCCGACGGTAGAAGTTGTAGATAAACTTGCTGCCGTTCATGCGGTAGCATGCCACTTGCGGTGTGCGCAGCAGCGCTGTTTCGAGAGTGGCTGTGCCCGATGTGACGAGTGCCGCATGGGCGTGGTGTGTCAGCTCAAACGTCTGCCCATAGATGACCTGAATGTCGCTCCCGGCAAGCACTTGGGTATAGAGTGCGCTGTCGATGCCTGGTGCTCCGGCTATGATGGCAGTGTGGTCGGTGTGCCGCGAGGCGGCCTCGACCATTATGGGGAGGTTGTCTTTGATTTCCTTGACGCGCGAGCCGGGTACAAGGGCTATTATCGGCTTGGCGGCGTTGCAGCCGTTGGCCATGAGAAACTCCTCGCGGCTGCGGAAGTGGCGCGAAGCCTCTGCAATCTCTTTGACTGTGGGGTTGCCCACGTATTGCACGCTGTAGCCATGTTTCTGATAGAAGCCAACTTCAAATGGCAGAATGGAAAACATGTGGTCAACACACTGCTTTATTTGTTTGACACGATATTCTTTCCAAGCCCACACTTTTGGGGAAATGAAGTAGAAAACTGGCAGACCTATGCTGTGGGCGTAGCTGGCTATGCGCAGATTGAACGACGGATAGTCGATTAAAATCAACGCATCTGGGCGGTGTGATGCGATTTCGGCCTTGACGGTGCGCATAAATCCCATAATGCTCGACAGGTGCTTGATGACCTCAATAAACCCCATGAAAGCCATGTCGCGATAGTGGATTATGGGTGCATGGCCGGCTTCGTGCGCCATCATGTCGCCGCCGAGAAAGCGGAACTCGGCTTGTGGGTCGGCTTGCTTGATTGAGGCTATGAGTTGAGAGCCGTGTATGTCGCCTGATGCTTCTCCAGCTATTAAGAAATAGTTCATTTGGCAGTGGTTGTTTTGGATTTTATAGTTGCAAAAGTAGCAAATAATCCTTGTAAATTAGTGCTGTCGGCACATAATAATCGCTGCGGAATTGCGTTAAAAAAGTTATGATGAAGACATTCTGCTACATAATATTTTTTGTGCTGACGGCACTGGCGCTTGGCATGACAGGCTGCATAAGCGATGAGGTGAGCACCTCGTCGGCCGATGTGCTGGCGTTTTCGGCTGACACGCTCAAGTTTGACACCGTAATCACAAGTCAAGGCACTGCCACAAAGCAGTTTATTATATATAACCGTGGCAAAAAGATGATTAACGTGTCGTCAATTAAAGTGGCCTCGAAATCGGAGGCGAAATTCTATCTTAACGTAGATGGCGTGAAGGGCGATGAGTTTCACGATGTGGAAATAAGGGGCAAAGACAGCGTTTATGTGTTTGTGGAGTGCTACATCGACCCCACAGGCCACGACGAGCCTGTGGCCGTGGACGACCGCATAGACTTCGTGACCAATGGCGTGCAGCAGAGTGTGACACTGACGGCATGGGCTCAAGATGTGGAGCGCATGGTGGGCGACACGATAAAGGCCGATGCACGGCTGTCGGGGGTGAAGCCATATTTGATATATGACACGCTTGTGGTGAACGAGGGCGTGACTCTGACCATAGACCCTGGAGTGACGTTACTGTTTCACGACAAGGCTGCCTTGAAGGTGAACGGCACGCTTAAAGCCCTTGGCAGCATGGACAAAAACATAGAAATGCGTGGCGACAGACTTGACCATGTGGTTGGCAAGATAGGTTACGACATAATGTCGGCACAATGGGGTGGTGTGACGTTTGGCGAACACAGCTTTGACAACGAGTTGAACTATGTGAACATGCGTGGCTCAACCGACGGTGTGTTTGTGACATCGGCAGACCCGTCGCGGTGCTCGCTGAGCATATTCAACAGTGTGCTGCACAATGCCAAAAACTCGGTGCTTGTGTCGCACAACGCTTGGGTTGAGGCTTGTGGAACGGAACTGAGTGATGCAGGCAAAAGCGTGGTGGGGCTTGTGGGTGGCAAGGCGCAGTTTGCGCAATGCACCATGGCCAACTACTATTTGTTTGCCGCAATAGAGGGTGCGATTGTGGATTTTGCGGTGCAAGACTCTGTGGGCAAATATGCTCCGCTTGACTGCAAGATTGACAACTGCGTGATATATGGCAACTGCGCCGATGTGAGCATGGGCGACTTGACTGGCACATCGATATATCTGCGCAACTGCCTGCTGAAGTCAAACGGCACCGACGACAGCAATTTCTTGAGTTGCAAATGGAGCGGTGACCCTAAATTTTACACGGTGCGTGAGGATTACATATTTGACTACCGCCTGAAAAACGGCAGTGATGCAATAGCCATTGGCGACAGGCAACTTTGCCCCGACAAGGCACGATATGACCGTTATGGCAAGGACAGATTTGCCGCCGACGGAATAGATGCTGGCGCATACGTGTGGGTTGAATCGCATGACGGTGAGAAAGGAGGCTCGAAATGAGAACGTCGGTCACATTGCGCAAGATGCGTTTTTTTGCCTATCATGGTGTGGCAGAACAAGAACGCACGGTGGGTAACCACTTTGAAGTGTCGATGAAGTTGTATGCCCCCATGCTCGATGCCATGGAACACGACACGCTTGACGGCACAGTTGACTATTCGGCGGTGTATCAAATAGTTGAAAAAGAAATGCAAAAACCGTCGCTGCTGCTTGAAAATGTGGCGTGGCGCATAGTGAATGCCGTGCGTGCGGCATTTCCGCAGGTGACAGGTGGAGAGGTGACGGTGTCGAAGCTCACGCCGCCGTTTAAGTGCGACTTGCAAAGCGTGGAAATTGCGGTGGAATTTTGATGCCAGGAAAACACGCCATGCCTCTGGCTGGCGGTGCGACCATAACAGCTTGCGCAATAAGTAAAAACATTTGTCGTTTCGTTAAAAATTGTGTATCTTCGCATATTTGAAAATGGGGAGTGGCAGCACTGCCCGTCGGTAGGACTTGTGAGGCGGCGAACCCATTGATTTATTGTATATTGATTTTTAATGGCTAATAATAAAAAAATACGCGTAGGTATCACACAAGGCGATACCAATGGAATAGGATATGAGGTAATCTTGAAGACTTTTGCCAATCAGCAAATGCTTGAATTGTGCACGCCGGTGATATATGGCTCAGGAAAAATCATGACATATCACCGCAAAGCCATAGAGATGCCATCGTTTCCTGTTAACTACATAAATGCAGTAGATGCTGCAAAAGACAATCAGACCAATCTGGTGGAGGTGTGCAGCGAAGAGGTGAAAGTGGAGTTCGGCAAAAAAGACAAGCAAGCCGGCCTTGCCTCATATAAGGCACTGGAGGCCGCCGTTGCCGACTTGAAGAACGAACAGGTAGATGTGCTTGTGACTGCGCCAATCAACAAAGACAACATACAGAGCGACGAGTTCCGTTTCCCTGGCCACACGGAATATCTGGAGGCTTCGACCGGAACCGACGACAAGGCACTGATGATAATGTGCAATGACAAGTTGCGCGTGGCGCTGGTGACCACCCACATGCCGCTGGCAAAAGTGCCGCAAGCCATTACAAAAGAAAATGTGATGGAGAAGCTGAGGCTTTTCAACAAGTCGCTTCAGCGTGATTTCGGCATAGGCAAGCCGCGCATAGCGGTGCTGTCGCTCAATCCGCATGGCGGAGAAAACGGTCTGCTTGGCAAGGAAGAACAAGAGGTGATAACGCCAGCAATCAATGAGGCATACGACAACGACGGCATAACGTGCTTCGGCCCGTACGCATCTGACGGATTTTTCGGCAATCGCCAATATGAGCACTTCGACGGCGTGCTGGCCATGTATCATGACCAAGGATTGGCACCATTTAAGACCCTGGCAATGAATGACGGCGTGAACTTCACAGCCGGATTGCCATTTGTGCGCACGAGTCCGGACCACGGCACTGGCTATGACATAGCCGGCAAAAATCTTGCTGACGAGAATTCGTTCCGTCAGGCAGTATATGCAGCAATCGACATATATCGCAACCGCTTGCGCTGGGACGAGGCTCACGCCCACCCACTGCGCCGCCAGTTCTTTGACCACAGCAAGGACAATGTGGTGCTTGACTTGACCAAGGACGATGACGACACGACGGCTGTGGCAAAATGAACAATAAAACAACAAGAAGACACAGATGAATTACGCAATAATAGCAGCAGGAGAAGGCTCGCGTCTGGCTCATGAGGGAGTGGCAAAGCCAAAACCTCTGGTGGAGCTTAACGGTGTGCCCATGATAAAGAGGCTGATTGACATCTTTGTGCGCTGCAACGCCGAGAGCATATCAATCATCGTGAACGAATTCATGACCGAAGTGCGCGATTATGTGTCGTGCATAAAGCTCGACATTCCGCTCAATGTGGTGGTGAAGACAACGCCAAGTTCCATGCACAGCTTTTGGGAACTCAGCAAGGTGATGCAGCCGGGCAAGTTTTGCCTGACCACGGTTGACACCATATTCAAAGAGGCTGACTTTGCCGCCTACGTCAAGGCTTTTGAGGACGATGAGGTGAACGACGGCCTGTGGGCTGTGACACCGTTCATAGAGGACGAGAAGCCACTTTATGTTGACGTTGACGACCAAATGCACATCAAGGCGTTTTGCGACAAGAGTTTTGACGGCGCAAAATATGTGTCAGGCGGCGTGTATGCCATGAGCGACAAGGCTTTTGGTGTGCTCAACGACTGCATTGCCAAAGGAGTGTCGCGCATGCGCAACTTCCAGCGCGCGCTCGTTGATGCTGGCTTCAGCCTGAAGGCTTACTCGATAGACAAAATCATAGATGTGGACCACGCAAGCGACATAGCCGTGGCCGAGAAATTCATCAGTGAGTGAGGCATAGCCACGACTAACAGAGAAAACAAACATAAATACTTTTTTTTTGAAAGCATTATGGCAGTTATAAAAATAGCGGGAATTATGCGCGCAGGTGCATATTCGCCCAACCACATAGGCAACGACACCGCAATATTTAATGCGGCAGCCGAGAATTTGCGCAAGCGCGGTTGTTTGGTCAACGTGTATAGCGAGGAGCAGTTTAACGCCGACGGCGTGGAGGAAAAGGTGATTCTTAACATGTGCCGCGAGCGCAAGTCGATAGAGCACCTGCAACAGCTTGAGGACGATGGCCGGCTGGTAATCAACTCTGGTTATGGAATAGAGAACTGCACCCGTGAACGCATGACACGCATTCTGCTGGGTAACGGAATTCCTTATCCCGAAAGCCTTATTGTCAACACCGACGAGGCAGTGAAGCCACTGCTTAAAAAGAGCGGTTTTCAGCGCTGCTGGATAAAGCGCGGCGACTTTCACGCCATGCACAAGGAAGACGTGTCGTTTGTGCGCCACATCGACGAAGCGCAGGAGGTGCTTCAGGAATATTTCTTGCGCGGCATAAAGCGAGCCGTAATCAACGTGCATCTTGACGGCGACTTGATAAAGTTTTATGGCATAAAGGGCACTCCGTTTTTCTACTGGTTTTATCCGCTTGAGGCCGGTCACAGCAAATATGGCTATGAGGAAATCAATGGCCACTCGCAGGGCATAAAGTTTGACGAAAAAGAGTTGCGCAACATCTGCGACAGAGCCTCAGAGGAGCTTAATGTGGAGGTGTATGGCGGCGACTGCATAGTGTCGGCCGAAGGCGACATGAAGATAATCGACTTCAACGACTGGCCAAGTTTTGCCCCTTGCCGCACCGAGGCTGCTCCGCACATAGCCAAGCGTGTGCTTGCCCTTGTGAAAGAGTGGGAACAAAAAAAGTGAGCTGCGTGCGCCGATGAGGCGAGCCACCTAAGAGCGAAAAAAGATTGATAAAGCAAATATGGATTTTCAGAAAATAAAACAAGATTACAAGAAATCGCTGAAGTCGATGGACACCGAGGAGCATTTCGACTTGATGTTCTACCGGCCGATGGGATATATGTGGGCTTTGCTGTGTGCAAAGCTCGGCGTCACGCCCAATGCCATAACTATAGCGTCGATATTTCTTGGCGTGGCTGGCGGCATACTGCTGTATTTTGGCGGCCAGAGCGGCATTTGGATTAATCTGGTGGGAATATTCCTGATTGTGTGGGCCAACACGTTTGACAGTGCCGACGGCCAGCTGGCGAGGCTCACTCACCAGTATTCGCGCATTGGTCGAATTCTTGACGGATTGAGTGGTGACTTCTGGTTTGTGGCCATATATTTTGCGCTGGTTTTCCGTGAGTTTGACTTTGGCGACAGTCTTGCCGGTGATTTCTTCATGAATTGCCACTGGCTGCTGTGGGTGCTTGCCGTGGCGGCAGGTGTGTGCCATGCCAAGCAAGCGGCTTCGGCCGACTATTACCGTCAATTTCATCTCTATTTCCTGAAAGGCGAGGAGGGCAGCGAGCTCGACAGCACCGAGCAGCTCGACAAGGCCAACGAACAGCTCTCGTGGAGCGGCGACTTCTGGAAAAAGCTGACGATGCTTTTTTATCGCAACTACACGGCCAACCAAGAAGTGATAACACCCAATATGCAGGTGCTGCGACGCGAGTTGCGCGACAGGTTTGGCGGAGCCATTCCGCAGGCGTTTCGCGACGCTTTCCGTGCCAAGAGCCTGCCGCTGATGAAATATACAAACATGCTTTCGTTTAACACGCGAATAATAGCAATGTTTGTGTCGGTGCTGATTAATATGCCTTGGCTTTACTTTGCTTTTGAGCTTGTGGTGCTCAATGCCATGCTTGTTTATATGATTGTGCGTCATGAGCACATCTGCCGCAACTTTGTGGCGGAGCTCAAGCAGGGGAAGTATGCCGAGTGATGAGGGCTGTGGCTTGCCCATCATGTTGTGTGTGTAATGTCAACTAATGAAAAACAATGAAGATTAAAGGCGTGATTTTTGACTACGGCGGCACTCTTGACAGTCGTGGTGTGCACTGGAGTGAAGTGTTGTGGAACGGCTATCTGCTTGCTGGCGTGCCGGTGACTAAGGAGCAGTTTCGCGACTGCTATGTGGCTGCCGAGCGTGAATTGGCAAAGGTGAGGCACATATTGCCCCAAGATAATTTCCATGTGCTTTTGCTGAAGAAGGTGCGTATAGAGTTGGCAAACCTTGTGGAGCAGGGGCTGGTGGCTGCTGCCGATGTGGAAAACTACACCAAAGTGGTGGCTGACTACTGCTATGATGCCGCCAAGACGTGTATAGAGGCTGCAAGGCCGGTGCTTGAGGCTCTGAGCGCGCATTATCCCATGATGCTTGTGTCTAATTTCTACGGCAACGTTGACGCTGTGCTGCGCGACTATAATATACGCCAATACTTCAAGGGCATAATAGAGAGTTCGGTGGTGGGAATACGTAAGCCAAACCCCACGCTGTTTAGGCTTGGCGTTGACGCACTGGAGTTGCCGGCTGCCGATGTGGTGGTGATAGGTGACAGTTTGCGCAAAGACATTTTGCCAGCCGAATCGCTTGGTTGCCAGGTTCTGTGGCTGAAAGGCAAGGGCTGGACTGCCGACGAGGACGCTCAAACGCACCCTTGCCAAATTTCATCAATCAAGCAAGTGCTTGATGAAATAGAATTCTGAAAAATAACGATTTTTGCCTGTTGCAACGTTTGTCGACTCCATAGTGGGTTTGTCATCTTTGCAATGGGCATTTTTTTGCTTTGATTTGTGATGGAAAAAGTGTGATAAACCTTTGGCTGTGTGTTGTTTATAGATCTAATAAAGTTATTGCTAATAGGGTTATTAGTAATAGAGTAATTAGTAGTGGAAAATAGCGGGAGCTGGCGGGTTGATTGAGTGGGGAGTGCGGATTATTTTTGGGGGAGGGGAATTTTGTTGATGCGGCGCTGGTGGCGGCCTCCGAGGAAATCAGTGTTGAAGAACGTGTCAACCAATTCGATGGCTTTTTGTGGCGTGATAAAACGCCCTGGCAAAACAAGCACGTTGGCGTCGTTGTGCTCGCGTGCAAGTTGGGCGATAGGTTTGTCCCAACACAGGGCGGCCCTTATGCCTTGGTGCTTGTTGAGGGTCATTGCCATGCCCTCGCCTGTGCCGCACACGGCTATTCCCGGATAGCACTTGCCGCTCTCAACGGCGGTTGCGCATGGGTGGGCATAGTCGGGATAGTCGCAGCTGGCTTCGCTGTCGGTGCCAAAGTCTTTAACGGCAATGCCTTGCGCTGTGAGATAGCTAATGATATGTTTTTTGACCTCAAAACCTGCGTGGTCGCTGCAAATGGCCACTGGCAGTCCGGATTTTAGTATAGATGCCATAGTGCGTTGGTGTTTGTTTCTTTTTTTTCGGAAAAGAGCCTTTTGATATTGCAAAGTTAATACTTTATGGCGTGATTGTGGTAATGCCGAGGTTGGTTTATTCCATTGACCCTATGATTATGAATGAGAGTCCCGCCAGAAGCACCATGAGGTCGATGAGTTTCATCTTGATGTTTTTCTCATGCAGGAATATGGCTCCGTAGCAGAATGACACAAACACGCTGCCGCGGCGTATCATCGACACGATGGCCACCATAGAGCCAGGGATTGAAAGGGCGTAGAAGTATGCCAGGTCGCCTGCTGTGATAAAAACGGATATGAGCGGTATGCTCCAGCGCCACTGGAAGCGGTCGGCATTGCTGGCGGCAGGCTTACTCCTCATGATGAGCAGCACCACGCCCATGAGCAGGCACTGATAGAGGGTGTACCACGCTTGCACAGGCATGGGATCGAACCGTTTCATGAGAAACTTGTCGTAGAGCGCACTGACCGCACCGAGGAAAGTGGAGGCTATGCAGAGCCACAGCCACTTGCTGTGCTTGAGCGAGAAACCTTCTTTTGAACCAATGTGACTTATGACAAACAGCGACATGAAACCGAGGGTGATACCAATCCACTGCATCAGGTTGAGACGTTCTGAAAATATCAATAGCGCGCCCACGAGCACCATGACTGGGCGCGTGGCGTTGACCGACCCTGTGATGGTGAGCGGCAAGTGCTTTATGGCCATGTAGCCGAGTGCCCACGACGAGAGCACTATGACGGATTTGGTGAGAATGAACAGGTGGTTGTGGGCTGTGCCAAAGCCAAACGTGCCAGATGTGATGCCTTCAAGCTGCACCGGCGAGAGCAACAGGGTACAGAACAGCGTGTTGAGAAACAGAACGTATGCCACATTGTTGCCGTTGAGCGACAGCTTTTTGAATATGTCATAGAAGCCCAGGCTTAGAGCCGAGCCGATTGCCAGTAAAATCCACATAACAGTCTAAAAATCCTTTCTTTCAGTGTGCAAAATTACAAAAAATCCACCACACTGGCGTCGGTGGCGCATTTTCTGTAGTTATGAGCTTGAAGATTAACAAAATAAATTTGTTCTTTTGGGTGAAATATATTATTATTGCGTGAATATTAGGAAAAAATAATTTCTAAGACAAATGGAAATAACAAGATTTTTTTGAATTAGTAACATAAATGTAGTCGGTTATGAGAAATAGTCGTTTAATAGCAATTATATTGCTTTTGTTTGTTGGCATTTCTGGGCACTCGAATGTGTTTATCAACGGTCTGTATTATAGAATTGATTCGTTTAGGCGCACGGCAATGGTGACTGTTGACAATGATTTTAAATATAATGGGAACCCGAGTGCCAATCCAAATCCAGACGTTCACCGGTATAAAGGAGACATTGTGATACCGGATACCGTAGAACCTTCTTATGGTTTCAAATGTGCTGTGACAGCCATTGACCAATGTACATTTGCAAACAGAGAAATCACCTCAGTGACCATTCCAAATACGCTTAGGCTTATCAGGGGTTCGGCATTTGAGGGAACAGGTCATGTAAAAATAAAAATAACAGATCTGGCGTCATGGTGTAGGGTGGATAACGGTGATGATATTTTCTATAACAATCACTGTGAATTGTTGCTAAATGGAGAAAAAATGACATCGCTTAACATTCCCAATGGCGTGGATTCAATAGGGAATTGGACATTTATGCATTGCACATTTGACACAATAACAATCCCACCCTCAATTGTTTATGTTGGGGAATTTGCCTTTGACTGCAAGACGTCGGCCGTTAAAATTAGCGACATGGAGGCTTGGAAAAACATAAACTTTTTTATGCCGAAATCAAATCCGTTGTACAATGGAGCAAGCTTGTATCTGAATGGAAAGAAAGTGGAAAGCGTCATGTTGTCAGACTCGACGCTTATAAAAGGGAGCTATTCTTTCGCTGGCTGCAAGGGACTGAAACAGGTGAGAATAGCCAGCAACACCAAGTATGTGAGCAACTGTGAGTTCTATGGTTGTGAAGACATTTCCATGATAAAATGCTATAGCGAAGATCCTCCTGAGATTCCAAATTTTATAAACCTTTCTTATAATATGAAGCAGCAGCTGTTTTCAGACGATGTTTACAAGAACGTATGGCTGCAGATTCCATTTGGGTCTTATGAAAAATATAGGGAATTTAAAGCTGGAATTTATTGGCCTCATGTATCGGGCTGGGAGAAATTCAAACACATAGTGGAGATGTTTCCGGCGTCGGTTGTTGGTGCTGACGGCGTTGCTGGCAGACAAGGCGTAAACATCAGGGCTGTGGTCAGCTGTGGAATTCTGATGGTGAGCGGTGCTGGCGAGGACGATGAAATCTCTGTTTACGGCACTGGAGGGCAGCTTGTGTACCGCGGCACAAACACTGGAGTGGCATTGCCGGGCCGTGGTGTATATATAGTAAAAGTGGGTGGCAAGTCGCTGAAAGTGATGAATTAAAATTAAATTGCACTGGCGTCGGTGGCGATGGCGAACTGGCGCCATTCGTCGGCATTTTCGTAACTTGGCTCACACATCATTGGCACAAAAATTTGGCATCGGCTGCGGTCAACACCTTGAAATGTGGTTGAGTCGATGGCTGGCGGTGCTGCTATACGGCAGAATATCTGCTTTAGCTGTGCACAACCGCTGAATGCTCCTGGCCTGATTTCGACAACGCTTTGTGGAATGGTGACCGAAGTGAGGCTCTTGCAGCCTTTGAACGCATCGCTGCCTATGGCTGTGACGGCAATGGTGTCGCCGCTGCAAACGATGACTTCGGGTATGGTGACGCTGCTCACGCTGTAGCTTGCAGGTGCTGATACCGTAGCTTCGCTACCGCTTATGTTGAAACACAGGCCATCGCGTTTCACTGATTGTGAGCATGATGACATGAGCAGCAATGCCAGTACGGAGATAGCTTGCAGAAAGGTGCGAAATCGAATCATATTGTGCTTTGTTTTAGTGGTTGAGAATAAAAAATTATTTCGTGTTGTCAACAAAGTCAACGTGCTTGATGACTTTTGCAGGAATGCCGCCGACAACACTATTGGAGGGAACGTCTTTCACGACAACTGCGTTTGCACCGATAATGCAGTTGTTGCCAATGGTGACACCACCTATGACTTTGGCTCCGGCACAAATCAACACGTTGTCTCCGATTATGGGGCATTTGTCACCGTTATACCCTATTGTCACTTGTTGCATAACCTTGCAGTTACTGCCTATTCGGTCGGCTGTTATGATTGTTGCAAAGCCATGCTGTATTAGGAAGCCGCCACCTATTTGCTTTGTGTTGATGTAAAGGTTTGTTTCGCCTTTGATTATCCATGAAAACAAATGTGACAGTTTGCCGGCCCGGAAGTAATATTGTGTGCGAAATTCGGGGAACATGGCAAACAGTTTTGCTCCTGCCAGCATGGGTGAGGCTTGCTTCACGGTTTTCCATTTTCTCCAACTGTCTATGTCTTGTTTCAGTAGCGGTTTGCTTTTTGACGGACATAGAAACCAAAGAACAGAAAATATGGGCAACACCAAAATGGTCTTTAATGAGATGTATAATTCTTTCATAATGACAAGAAAAAAGAATTGGTTGCTGCGCGTGTGCGGCAAAAATAATGGTAGCATTATTTTAGGCATAAAGGTAAGGAAAGAATTCGGATTTTTTGCAGAGTAGTGCCTAAAATGCTATTTTTGTAGGGTTGTGCCGGCTGCTGTGGCACAGCGTGATGCACGAAAAAGAGTAATAAACTAAAACAACTTTATAAGAAAAATGAAATCACTATTGAAATTGGCGCTTGCGGCATTGCTGCTCGGCTCTTTTGACGGTGCTGCCAAGAATCCTAAACTGGAGTTTCGCGGAGCTTGGCTTCACATCATAGGGCAAGACCAGTATGCCAAGATGACCACTGCCGAAAACAAGGCTTATCTGATTGACAAACTCAACAAACTCAAGGCTGCTGGCTGCAACGCCATAATATGGCAAGTGAGGCCGCAAGCCGATGCCGCTTATCCGAGCGACCTTGAACCCTGGAGCCGCTACATAAGCGGCAAGGCTGGTTTGGCACCTAACCCCATGTGGAATCCGCTTCTGTTTATGATAGTGGAGGCTCACAAGCGTGGCATGGAGCTGCACGCATGGATTAACCCTTATCGCGTGACTGCCGGCAAAGACGAGATGCCAGCCAAAAATCATGTTTACTACAAGCACCCTGAGTGGTTCTTGCACTATGCCGACGGCAAAATCTACTTTGACCCAGGGTTGCCAGAAAGCCGCAATTTCATAGACGAGGTGGTGAAAGGACTGCTGAAATATGACATTGATGCCATTCACATGGACGACTATTTCTATCCTTATCCGGTGAAGGGCGTGGATTTTCCCGACTCGGCATCATACGCCAAATATGGCAACGGCATGGATCGCGGCGACTGGCGCCGTCACAACGTGGATTTGCTGATAGAACAGCTGCACAAGACCATAAGCGCAATCAAGCCGTGGGTGCGCCTGGGCATAAGTCCGTTTGGCATTTGGCGCAACAAATCAACCGACCCCACAGGAAGCGAGACCAATGGTTTGCAGTGCTATGACGCACTTTATGCCGACTGCCCCAAGTGGACTGCCGAGGGCTGGGTGGACTATATGGCTCCGCAGCTCTACTGGGCTCTCGACTCCAAGGCTGCAAGCACGCTTGAGCTGTCGCACTGGTGGAATGGTCATGCCAACGGGCGACACATGTATTATGGCCAGTCGGTGCGCCGCACGATGGATAATCCCGACATAGACGGCAGCGGCAACCCCACACAGCTTGACCACAAGATAAGGCTGACGCGAGAGTTGCCCAATGTGCATGGCAACATCTGGTGGCCTGGGTATGACGTGTGTGGAAACTATAAGGGCATAATGGACTCGCTTCAGACCAACCAGCAGAGCACAATAGCCCTGATTCCGCCTTACACATGGATTGACAGTGTGAAACCGGAACCGGTGAAGAAACTGAAGCTTGGCTCTGCACGCGGCCACAATGTGCTGTCATGGCAGACTCGCCGCACCAAAGACCACATGCAGGAAGCCCGCAACTTTGTGGTGTATGCCTTTAAGAACGGAGAGGCGGTGGACTGCGATGATGCAAGTGCCATAAAGGCGGTCACGCCAGATAGCCACTATACCGTTCCGGCAAGCATGCGCGGCAAATACACCTTTGTGGTGACGGTGCTTGACCGCTGCAACAACGAGAGCCGAGGCTCGCGCCTGAATGTGACGCTGAAGTGAGTGTCGCAGCAGGACTAAAAAAGGATATAAGAAACACCCACTTGGGCACTGCCCAGGTGGGTGTTATTTTATTGTGACTGGCTATTGTTATGAAGCCAGTGCGATGTCTCCGTTTTTGTTTTTAATTAGTCGATTGCCTCGTAAGCTTCGTAACCGCCCATTTCGCGCAGAGCGTTCTTGAGCATAACGTATTGTTGGAACAAGTGGTTAACTGCTTCCTCGCCCTTAGTGTAGTCGTGCATAGGGCTCTTCAAGAAGAAGCTCAAGAAGCGTTGAGTGCCGTAGCGGCCAGCGCGGTGAGCGAGGTCGATGAGGAGTGTGAGGTCTAAGCACAGAGGAGCTGCAAGGATAGAGTCGCGGCACAAGAAGTTAATCTTAATCTGCATTGGGTAGCCCAACCAGCCGAAGATGTCGATGTTGTCCCAGCCTTCCTTGTTGTCGTCGCGCGGTGGGTAGTAGTTGATGCGCACTTTGTGGTAGTAGTTGCCATAGAGGTCTGGCTGCTTGCTGCCTTCGAGGATAGTCTCAAGAGTGGAGAGCTTGCTCACCTCTTTTGTGCGGAAGTTAGCTGGCTCGTCGAGCACGAGACCGTCGCGGTTGCCAAGAATGTTGGTAGAGAACCAGCCGTTCAAGCCGAGGCAACGAGTGCCGATGATAGGAGCGAAACCTGACTTAACAAGAGTTTGACCAGTCTTGAAGTCCTTGCCTGCGATAGGCACTTTCTTCTCTTCTGCGAGTTGCCACATGGCAGGAATGTCAACGGTGGTGTTAGGAGCACCCATCACGAATGGGCAATCCTCTTGCAGAGCTGCATAGGCATAGCACATAGATGGTGCGATGTGGGCAGTGTCGTCGGCTTTCATTGCGGCTTCAAGAGCAGCAACTGTTCCGTGATACTTCATGTCGGGGGCAACATAGATTTCGGTAGAAGCTGCCCAGAGCACAACCACGCGGTCAACACCTGTTGTCTTCTTGAAGTTGCGAATGTCTTCGCGCACTTGCTCCATCATGTCCCAGCGGTCTTTGCATTGTTTCACGTTGTTGCCGTCGAGGCGCTTTGCATAGTTCTTGTCGAAAGCGGCCTTGATAGGAACGATTTTCTCAAGTTCGTCTTTAACTGGCTCGATGTCCTTTGGTTGGAGAACGTGTGCGTTGCATGCGCTCTCATAAGCGTTGGCAGGATAAACGTCCCATGCGCCAAACACTATGTCGTTCAAATCAGCGATAGGAACGATGTCTTTGTAGTGCAAATATTCTTTAGAGTCAGCAGATACGCGGATTTTGTCATATTGGGTCATTGAGCCCACAGGTTTGCCTAAGCCTTTGCGTACCATTAAAACACCAGTCATGAAAGTGGTGCTAACAGCACCTAATCCAACTACCATGATACCTAACTTACCGGTAGCGGGCTTTACGTCAGTTTTTTTCATAATTCAAATGAGTCTTTTTATTTGTTATATTTATTTTCAGTTTTTGTGTTGTTTGTTCACAACGCCAAAAGTAGTTACTTTTTTTGAACTGGAGCATAAAAAACTTGTGTTTAATCGTTAAAAATAGTTTCTAAAACGTCATTTTGGCAAAAATGAGTTAAATTAATGCGTTTTGCTGCTTGTTTTGGCTATCAAAAGTTAATAGGGCTATGGCGGCTATGTGGCGTTTTTGGGGCGATTTTTAAGGTTTGTGCAATGAAAAAGCAGCCGTGTGCCACTCCTTGTGGCACACGGCTGCTAAGTTGTTTCTTTTTATATTAATGTGTGGCTCTTGGTGTGCGGTGGGCGCTTTATGCGCCACAGCGGCTTATTGCTCTTGCTTGTCTTTGTCTTTGCTTGGGGCTGCACTGGGCTTGCCTTTCACTTTGCCGGCAAGCATGCCGCAGGCTGCCGAAATGTCCTCGCCACGGCTGCGGCGTATGGTGCAAGTCACGCCGTGACCATTGAGATAGTCGCGGAATTGCGTCATGCGCTCGTCGCTCGATGTGCGCAGCTTGGGTATGCCCGGAATCATGTGATAGCGTATCAGGTTAACTCTCACGTGCTCATCGGGAATGATTTCGCGCAAAGCCTCGGCGTGAGAAATGTCGTCGTTGAACCATTGCCACATGATGTACTCTATGGAGAGGCGGCGTTGGTGGGCGAAGTCATATTTGCCAAGCATCTCAAGCACTTCTTTTATGGGATATACGCGCTCTATTGGCATCATCTGCATGCGCTCCTCAGGCACTGCATTGTGAACGCTCACGGCTATGTGCACGTTTGTTTCCTCAACGAGCTTTTTCAGTCCTGGCTTCAGTCCCACGGTTGACACGGTGACACGCTTTGGGCTCCACGCAAGACCCCAGTCGGCGGTGAGGATTTCTATTGCCTTCATCACGTTGTCGAGGTTGTCGCACGGCTCGCCCATGCCCATAAACACCACATTCGTCAGACTTGCCGACTCTGGTACGCTGAGCACCTGGTTGATGATTTGGTTGGCTGTGAGTTGTCCGTGAAATCCCTGATGGCCAGTCATGCAGAAGTAGCAGTTCATGCGGCAGCCTTTTTGCGACGAGATGCAGAGCGTGCTGCGGTCGTCCTCAGGAATATATACCGACTCCACGGCCTGCTCCTCGCCGGCCTTGAAAAGGTATTTTACAGTGCCGTCTTCACTTTTCTGCGCACTGGCTGGGGCATAAAGCCCCACTTTGTAGTCTTTGTCGAGTAGCTCGCGGTTGGCCTTGGAGATGTTTCGCATCTCGTCGAAGGAGTTGACACGTTTGCCATAAATCCATTGAGCCAGCTGTGTGGCCACGAAACGAGGCATGCCAAGGTCGGCAGTGACCTTGCGCAGGTCGTCGAGTGTCATGCCGGCGAGCGGCTTGCGTTGCTTATTCTTGATTTCCATTGAATTTGATGTCTAAATATAAATAGATTACAAAGTTACGGATTTTTAGTGAAACGAAGCCGTCTTTGTGCCTAAAAACGATTAAAACAACAGTCCGCAAGAGCCGGTTGGGGTGGCAGATGCGGAATGCTGAAGTTGAGTTATAGAATATTTGTGTGTGTATTTAAGGCCTGGGTGTGTTTTGGCAGCCAGTTTTTTTCAAATAGCACTGGCAAGCGTGTGTGTTTATTGTGCAATAATTAATTCTATGCCGAGGGCTTCGACGGCAGCAGCGTTTTTGGGCGATATGCCGGCGTCGGTGATAATGATGTCAACGTCCTCCATATTGCAGATTTTGGCAAAACCACGGCGGCCGAATTTAGATGAGTCGGCAAGTACGATTGTCTTTTGGGCAGACTCCATCATGCTGCGGTTGAGCTCGGCTTCACGAATGTCGGTAGTGGTGAGGCCATACTCAAAGTCGATGCCGTCAACACCCATGTAGAGCTTGCTGAATGAGCAGTCGTTGAGGATTTGCTTGCAGTATTGTCCCGTGACCGAGAGGCTGCTGTGGCGGAGCCAGCCGCCAAGCTGAATGATGTTGACACTTTCGTTTTGCGCCAGAGCCATCGAGGCCGGGAGCGAAGCCGAGACCACTGTGAGCCGTTCGTTGGTATGAATGCTGTTGGCCAGCGCATGCACGGTGGTGCCGGAGGCGAGTATTATGCTGTCGTCAACGGTTATGAGCTTTGCGGCTTCGTGGCCAATGAGTTGCTTCTCATCAACGTTGATTTTCTCCTTGATGTTTACCGAGCGGTTGTTGATGTAGGGGTTGATGAGAATGGCTTTGCCATGACTGCGGTAGAGCTTGCTCTCTTTCTCCATTTCAGTTAAATCCTTGCGAATGGTTACTGCCGACACTTCGAGCATTTCGGCAAGTTCCGAAACCGGTATTGAGCCTTGCTTGAGGAGTATATCGTTGATGAAAGAGTGACGTTCTTCCTTAGTCATAATTCTGCTTGGTGTTTGTTTGAAAGTGAATGATGCTTGTTATGTTTGCGAAATAAATTGAAACCAACTCGTTGTGACTTTCAATTCCTTTCGTTGCAAAAGTACGTTATTTTTTTTGATTATTTTGTTTTCGGAAAGTTGTTTTTGCAAAAATTAACTACATTATTATATTGGGTGCAATGACGACGAGAAGGAGCAGATTGCGGATTTTGCTGTGTGGCTGCAAGTTTGGGTGAAAAATAAATGTGTAAAAAATCGCACAAAAATTTTGTTGGTTTCAAAATAGTGCCTAATTTTGTTGCGAACCAAAAGAAAAAGTGTTTCGTTTTGGTAGTGATAAACCTGCCTTCGAATGGAAATATGTGGAATCTCCTAATGCTGGAGGTTCGTTCTTTTGATTACAAAATGAAACAAAAACTTGAATAAACAATATTGACGATCAGCGATGGTTAAGCAAAATGACAAGCAATACGATGTAATCGTTATTGGTGGCGGAATCACCGGTGCCGGAACAGCTCGCGACTGCGCTATGCGTGGACTGAAGGTGCTTCTTGTGGAGCGTCAGGACTTCACGGTGGGTGCCACAGGCCGCAACCACGGCTTGCTGCACAGCGGTGCCCGCTATGCAGTGACTGACGGAGAGTCGGCTGCCGAATGTATTAAGGAAAATATGATTTTGCGCAAGATTGCGTCAAACTGCGTGGAGGAAACAGAGGGTCTGTTCATAACATTGCCGGAAGACGACCTTGCCTATCAAAAAACTTTTGTGGAGGCGTGCTTGAAAGCAGGAATAAACGCCGAGGCGATAGACCCGGAGCTTGCCAAGCGCATGGAGCCTGCCGTTAACCCCACGCTGATAGGCGCGGTGAAAGTACCCGACGCTTCGGTTGACCCATTCCGCCTGACTGTGGCCAACGTGCTTGATGCGCGTCTGCACGGCGCAAAGACACTCACTTATCACGAAGTGGTGGACTTCATAATAGACCAAACGAGGGTGGTGGGCGTGAAACTGCGCAACAACCACACCGGCGAAATAACAGAGGCTTATGCCAAGGTGACGATAAATGCCGCCGGCATTTGGGGTCACCTCGTGGCCAAGAAGGCCGGCATCGACATCAACATGTTCCCAGCCAAGGGGGCATTGCTCATTTTCGGACATCGTGTGAACAATATGGTGATAAACCGCTGCCGCAAGCCTGCCAATGCCGACATTCTGGTGCCTGACGACGCTGTGTGTGTGATAGGCACCACGAGCGACCGCGTGCCATTTGACCAGATAGACGACATGCGCGTGACCGACGAGGAGGTGCAGGTGCTGCTCACCGAGGGCGAGAAACTCGCTCCGGCGCTGGCAAGCACTCGCGTAATCAGGGCTTATGCCGGAGTTCGCCCACTGGTGGCTAGCGACAACGACCCATCGGGACGCAGCATCAGCCGTGGCATTGTGTGTCTTGACCATGATGAGCGTGACGGATTGGCCGGACTGATAACCATAACCGGCGGAAAGATGATGACTTATCGCCAGATGGCTGAAGACGCAACCGACCTTGCATGCAAGAAACTTGGCAATGCGCAGAAGTGTGCCACTGCTACCACTCCGCTTCCCGGTTCTGAAGGAAACGAAGAGGAGGCGCGCGCCCACCACTACACAGTGGCTCAAAGGGCAGCCGAGGGCCGTCACGGCACATTGGCAAAAGAGATACCGACCGGCGATGTGATAGACGACGCTCTGGTGTGTGAGTGCGAGAATGTGAGTGTGGGCGAGGTGAAATATGCCTACAATGAGCTGCATGTGCACAACCTCACGAACTTGCGCCGCCGCACCCGCATGGGCATGGGCACCTGTCAGGGCGAGCTTTGCGCATGCAGGGCTTCGAACGTGCTTTGCGGCTTGATGGAAGCTGACGATGCCGACAAGTGCGCCGCCGATTTGGCCGATTTTATGAACGAGCGATGGAAAGGCATGAAGCCTGTGGCTTGGGGCGCAACCCTGAGCGAAGCCCAGCTCGCTGCAACAATTTACGAGGGTCTGTGCGGTCTTGATAAATTCGCACAAAACAAAGGAGGACTGGCAAAATGAAATTTGATGTTGTTATTATAGGTGGTGGCCTTAGCGGCCTGACTTGCGGCATTAAACTTGCCGAGAACGGAAAGAAGGTGTGCATAGTGTCGTTTGGCCAGAGTAGCCTTCACTTCAACCCCGGCTCATTTGAATTGCTGGGATATGACGCAAACGGCAGCGTTGTGAAAAATCCTCTTGAAGCCGTTTCGGCTCTGGCGCCTTGCCACCCTTATGCCAAGGTGGCCGATGTGGCAGCTGCCGCTGCCGAAGCAAAACGCTTGCTGGCCGATGCCGGCATTGCCGTGAAAGGCGATGCTGCCGCCAATCACTTCAGACTGACGCCTATGGGTGCACTGAAGCCGGCATGGCTCACGATAGATGAGATGCTGACCGCCGATGCCGACGGCAAATTGCCGGCTGAGAACATCAAGGTGGTGAACATAGCGGGATATTTGGACTATCCAACAAAATTTGTGGTGGCAGGTCTCCGCAAACTTGGTGCAAAGGTGGAGGTGAAGGCTGTGACCACGCCGAGCCTCGACAAAGCGCGCCGCAGCGCAAGCGAAATGCGCTCGGCAAACCTTGCCAAGGTGCTCAACGACGATGCCGAGCTGCAACAACTTGCCCAGGGAGTGAACAACGTGGCTTCAGAGGGCGAGACGGTGCTCCTGCCGGCTGTGCTTGGCCTTGCCGATGCCGAGGCTGTGAGCAAGCTCGCCGAGCTGGTGAATGCCAAGGTGCAGCTTGCAGCCACACTGCCGCCGCTGGTGCCGGGTGTGAGAGTGCAAAACATGCTGCGCAAGCGTTTCCATAACCTTGGCGGCACGGTGCTTGTGGGCGACCAGGTGACTGGTGGCAAGTTTGACGGCAGCAAGCTGGTGAGTGTGAGCACCGCAAAGCTCACCGAAGAGACCATATCGGCACAGCAGTTTGTGCTTGCCACAGGCTCGTTTATGAGTCATGGCCTGGAGTCGAACTACCAAGGCGTGTATGAGCCGGTGTTCGGGTTTGACGTAGATGCCACCGACGGCCGCCACGACTGGACCAAGGAGTGCACCTATGAGGCACAGCCATATATGGAATTTGGAGTTTCGACCGATGCCACGCTGCACGTGAAAAAAGGTGGTAAGACGGTGGACAACGTGTTTGCTGCAGGCGCAGTGCTGAGTGGGCACAATTATATTAAACTTGCCGACGGGACAGGAGTTGACATGCTCACTGCTCTTCAGGTTTCAAACAACATTTTAAAATAGAAAGGTGCAGTCATGGCAGAAGCAACACAATTAAAAAATCTAAGTATAAACAACCTTGAGAAGTGTCTCAAGTGCTCTATATGCACGGTTTATTGCCCAATAGCAACCATTGAGCCTAAATATCCGGGTCCTAAGCAGGCTGGTCCTGACAATGAGCGTTATCGCCTGAAAGACCCGAAATTCTTTGACGAGGCTCTGAAACTGTGCTTGAACTGCCGCCGCTGTGAGGTGGCTTGCCCCGAAGGCGTGCAGATAGGCGAAATGATTCAGGCCGCTCGCATCAAATATAGCACCCACCGCCCGATTTTGCGCGACATGATGCTCGCCAATACCGACATCGTGGGCACTATGGCCAACATGGTGGCTCCTGTGGCCAACGCGGTGCTCGGCTTGGGCGTGACGAAGCAAGTGCTGCATGGCGTGATGGGCATTGACAAGCACCGCTCATTCCCAGCCTACAGCTCACAGAAGTTTGTGACATGGTTCAAGAAAAACGCCAAGGCAGAACAGCAGAAGTTCAGCAAGCGCGTGAGCTATTTCCACGGCTGCTATGTGAACTACAACTTTCCGCAGCTTGGCAAGGACTTCGTGAAGATAATGAATGCCATAGGCTATGGCGTTGACCTGCTTGAGAAGGAGAAATGCTGTGGCGTGGCTCTCATAGCCAACGGCATGTCGGGTCAGGCAAAGCGTCAGGGCCAGCTCAACATCGACAACATACGCAAGGCTGTGGAGATTGACGGCCGCACTGTGCTCACCACAAGCTCCACATGCACATTTACCATGCGTGATGAGTATCCCAACTTGCTCGGCATTGACAATTCCGACGTGAGAAGCAATATTTCGCTTGCCACACGTTTCATCTACCGTCTCGTGGAGTCGGGCAAGGTGAAGCTGGCATTCCGCGACGACTTCAAGAAGCGCGTGGCATATCACAGCGCATGCCACATGGAGCGCATGGGTTGGGTGGTGTATAGCACCGAATTACTCAAGATGATTCCTAACATAGATTTCGTGATGCTCGACAGCCAGTGCTGCGGCATTGCCGGAACATACGGATTCAAAAAAGAGAATTACAAGAACTCGCAAGCCGTGGGCTCGTCGCTGTTTAAGCAGATAGAGGAGGTTGCGCCAGACTGTGTGGCAACTGACTGCGAGACTTGCAAATGGCAAATTGAGATGTCAACAGGAGTGAAGGTGGAAAATCCAATTTCACTGATTGCTCAAGCCCTTGATGTGGAAAAAACGATGAAGCTCAATGGCGTGAAATGACGAAAGTTGGGTTATTGCGTGATTGATTAAGAACACTTATCTTTCGACTTATTATATGTTGCTGTCCGTCTGCATGTGTTGTGCAGATGGGCAGTTTTTTTTGTTTTTTTTGGGGGGGGCGGTGTTTCGATTTGTGCGTTTTTGCCGGTGTTTTGTTGTGCTTTCGTAAGTTTTTTGGAGTAAAAATGTTAAAATTTAGTTAAACTTGAAAAATGGTGCTTGAAAAGTATGTTGTATAACATAAAAACGTGTATCTTTGCATCAGTTTTCATGGTATTAGTTTTTAAGGTTATGAAATGACAGGCGTCGTGACGACGGTTTTCACTTTCATTGTTTAAGGTTTATGTTAATGGTATTAGAAGGTTAATTAGTTAAGCAATCCCCGATGTGTAATCGAGGATTTACTTTTTTATATGGTTGCTTTGCAATTGGTCCGATAAGGACAAAAAAAAGACGTTGAAACACTCAACGTCTTTTTTTTGTTGTCGGGGTACCAGGATTCGAACTTGGGACCTCCTGCTCCCAAAGCAGGCGCGCTAACCAACTGCGCTACACCCCGAGATGCCTTACTTTCGTAATTGCGTTGCAAAGGTACGACTTTTTTTTGTTTATGCAAATCATTTTGGGAGAAATTTGCGTAAAACTCTGCAAATGCCGCATATTTTAATTGAAATGGCTGATGTGTGTGGTGGAAATGTATTAATTTTGTACTAAGGATTGCGGTGCAGAATGTGTGGCGGCAGAGTGGTGCTACGCGTCATGGCAATCGAGAGGAAAAAAGACGAAAAATTAATAATTTAACTATATATGTATAGAACTAAAACTTGTGGAGAGCTTCGCCTTGCCAATGCTGGCGAAACCGTTACGCTGGCAGGTTGGGTGCAGCGCACACGCAAAATGGGAGGCATGACCTTCGTTGACCTGCGTGACCGTTATGGAATAACTCAGCTTGTGTTCGACGAGTCGAGCGACGCAGCCTTGTGTGAGCGTGCCAACAAACTGGGTCGTGAATATTGCATTCAGGTGAAAGGCAACGTGAGTGAGCGTCAAAGCAAAAACGAGAATTTGCCTACTGGCGACATTGAAATCATAGCATCGGAGCTGAATGTGCTCAGCGTGAGCCAGACGCCACCATTCACCATAGAGGACAACACCGACGGCGGCGATGACATACGCATGAAGTATCGCTATCTTGACTTGCGCCGCTCTTGTGTGCGCAAAAATCTGGAGTTGCGCCACCGCATGACCATATTGATTCGCAATTTCCTTGATTCACGCAACTTCATAGAGGTGGAGACCCCAATTCTCATAGGTAGCACGCCAGAAGGTGCACGCGACTTTGTGGTGCCTTCGCGCATGAACCCAGGCCAGTTCTATGCTTTGCCGCAGAGTCCGCAAACGCTGAAGCAGCTGCTCATGGTGTCGGGCTTTGACCGCTACTTCCAGATAGCAAAATGTTTCCGCGACGAGGATTTGCGCGCTGACCGCCAGCCGGAGTTCACGCAGATTGACTGCGAGATGAGCTTCGTGGACCAAGACGACGTGCTTGAGATTTTTGAGGACATGGCGCGCCACCTGTTCAAGGAGATTAGAGGCGTTGAGTTGCCAAAGTTGCAGCAGATGACTTGGCATGAAGCCATGAAACGCTTTGGAAGCGACAAGCCAGACTTGCGCTTCGGCATGGAGTTTGTGGAGCTGAAAGACGCATTTGCCGGCAAGGGCGACTTCAAGGTGTTTGACGAAGCTGCCTACATAGGCGGAATTTGTGTGCCAGGCTGCGCCAACTACACTCGCAAGCAACTCGACCAGATTACAGAATTTGTGAAGAAACCGCAAATCGGAGCCAAGGGTCTGGTGTATATCAAATATAATGCCGACGGCACAGTGAAGAGCAGCATCGACAAGTTCTATTCTGCCGATGTGCTCAATGAAATAAAGCAGGTGATGGGCGCAAAAGACGGCGACCTTGTGCTGATTTTGAGCGGTGACAACGCCAACAAGACACGCATTCAGCTTTGCTCGTTGCGCTTGGAGATGGGCGACCGTCTGGGACTTCGCGACAAAAACGTGTTTAAGTGCTTGTGGATTGTTGACTTCCCACTGTTTGAGTGGAGCGACGAGGAGCAAAGGCTTATGGCCACGCACCACCCCTTCACCATGCCAAACCCCGACGACATACCGCTGCTTGAGACTCACCCGGAGAAGGTGCGCGCCAAGGCATACGACTTTGTGTGCAACGGTATAGAAGTGGGCGGCGGAAGTCTGCGTATCCACGACACCAACTTGCAGGAGGAGATGTTCAAGATTTTGGGCTTCACTCCAGAGCGTGCCGAGGCACAATTTGGGTTCTTGATGAACGCGTTCAAGTATGGCGCACCGCCGCACGCAGGCTTGGCATTCGGTCTCGACCGCTTTGTGTCGATATTGGCAGGGCTTGACAGCATTCGCGACTGCATAGCATTCCCGAAGAACAATTCGGGCCGCGACGTGATGCTTGATGCTCCGAGCGCACTTGAGCCAGGCCAGCTTGAGGAGTTGTGCCTCAAGATAGACGAGGAGAAGATTGCAAAGGCAAACGACTGATAACTTACGCGCAAAAAAAGGCTATGAGAATAGGCGAGATTACTAAGGCGATTGAGGACTATGCTCCGCTGTGGCTTCAAGAGAGCTACGACAATGCCGGGGTGCAAGTGGGTGACTTGTCGGCCGAAGTGACCGGCGTGCTGCTGTGCACCGACATCACCGAGCCTGTGCTCGACGAGGCGATTGCCAAGGGGGCGAACCTTGTGATTTCGCATCACCCACTGATATTCCGGCCGTTGAAGAAAATTGCCGGTAGGAGCGTGGTGGAGCGGATTGTGGCCAAGGCTATCAAAAACGACGTTACCCTGTATGCGGCCCACACCAACATTGACAATGCCTATGGCGGCGTGAACTTCAAGATGGCTGAAAAACTCGGACTGCAAAATGTGGAGGTGCTTGACTGCCAGGCCGGCAAGCTGGTGAAGATAGTGACGTTTGTGCCCACTGCCCATGTGCAGGCTGTGGAAAACGCCATGTGGCAGGCTGGTGCCGGCAAGCTTGGCGACTATGACTGCTGCAGTTACCGCATGGCGGGTGAGGGGCATTATCGTGCCCTGGAAAATGCCAATCCGTTTGCCGGAGAGGTGGGCGTGGCTCATGTAGAGGCTGAAACTCGCGTGGAGGTGATAGCCGACAAGGCTCACAGCGACACCGTGGTTAACGCAATGCTGACGACTCACCCATACGAAGAGCCGGCTTACGACATTCTGCCGCTTGACAATGTGTTGAGGCGATGCGGGGCGGGCGTTGTGGGCGACATTGAGCCGCAAGACGCCATAGCGTTTCTTGAAAAAGCAAAGCGAGCTTTTGGCGTGGAGGCCGTGCGCTACAGCGGCGACACCTCACGCAAGGTGAGCCGGGTGGCCATGTGTGGCGGCGCCGGGTCGTTTCTCATAGGCAAGGCTATGGCCAAAGGCGCTGACGTGTTTTTAACCGGCGACATGAAATATCACGAGTTCATGGGCAACGAAGACCGCATAATTATCGCCGATATAGGTCATTACGAAAGCGAACACTACACAAAAGAGATTTTTTTAGACATAATTCAGAAAAAAAATCCTAACTTTGCAATTAATTACGCAGAAAAAGAAAAAAATCAGATAAATTATTTGTAATAAGCTATGGCTACAAAACAAGAAAAAGAATTGACTGTTGAGGAGCGGCTGAAGGCTTTGTATCAGTTGCAGACGTTGCTCTCTGAGGTTGACCGAATAAAGACATTGCGCGGTGAGCTTCCGCTTGAGGTTCAGGATCTCGAAGACGAGATTGCCGGACTGGAAACACGCGTGGCCAACTATGACAGCAGCATTAAGGAGATGAACGACAATATCCGCCATCAGCGTGAAACAATTGTTCAAGCTCAAGCACTTATTGACAAATATAAAAAAGACCAGGACAACGTGCGCAACAACCGCGAGTTTGACTATCTGTCGAAAGAAATCGCATATCAGGAGCTTAACATTAAACTTGCCGAGAAGGTGACAGGCGAGTCAACCCAGCGCATTGAGTCGCTCAATGCCGACATTCAGGGTGCAAAAGAGCAGCTTGAGGACCGTCAGCACATTTTGAGCGAGAAAAAAGGCGAGCTCGATGAAATCGTGTCGGAGACACGCCAGGACGAAGAGAAACTCCGCGACAAGGCTAAGAAACTTGAGGCCAAGTTTGATGACCAACGTCTGCTCTCAGCATTCAAGCGCATTCGCAAGAACGCACGCAACGGCTTGGGTGTGGTGTATGTGCAGCGTAACGCCTGCGGCGGTTGCTTCAACCGTATTCCAGCCCAGCGCCAAATGGAAATCAAGATGCACAAGAAAATCATAGTGTGCGAGTATTGCGGCCGCATTCTCATTGACCCTGAATTGGCAGGTGTGACTGATGAGGACGCACAAAACAAGAACTAAAATAAGAAAAAAGAGCTGCACGCTTTTTTCTCTTTGACTAATAGCACAAATCCGTGGCTTTCACTCCGAGTGGGTGAGCCGCGGATTTTTTTTGCTGTCGCCGCCGCTGCGTGGTGGCGGTGGTGCGGCGACACTGCGGTTGGTTGTTAATAACTTGGCATGGGTTTTTGGTGGCTTTGTGCAATTATTGTATAACTTTGCTTCGCCCAAGAGCGGCATTGAAGCCTTGGGTGAAAAAACTCGCTTAGAAAAAGAAAACTGATGAACGGAATGGGTAAGTTGTATTTCAGATATGGAACGATGGGGTCGGCAAAGACCGCATTGCTGCTCACGCAAGCCTATAATTTTGAGGAGCGTGGCATACAGTATTTGTGCATGAAGCCATTTTTAGACGACCGGGAAAAAGACAATGTTATAAGGTCGCGCATAGGCATAGAGCGCAAATGTGTGTGGATTTACCCCAACACCGACATATATGATTATTTCACCAACCTCTATGACAACACTCTTGTGGTGAAGGACTGGGTGCTGATAGACGAGGCTCAGTTTCTCTCGGCTGTCCAGGTTGACCAGCTGGCACGTGTGGTTGACGATTATGGCACAAATGTGGTGTGCTATGGGCTTCGCACCGATTTCCGCTCGCAGTCGTTTGAGGGGTCAAGACGCCTGTTTGAGCTTGCCGACAGCATAGACGAGATAAAGTCAACTTGCACATGCGGCCGAAAGACCATAATAAATGCCAGAATTGATGCCAGTGGCAACATAGTGACTGACGGTAACCAGGTGGAGATAGGTGGCGACGACAAATATGTGGCACTTTGCCGGCGGTGTTGGAGAAACCGCCGCATAGAGAGCGCGGCGCGCAACGCCTTGAAGTTTCAGAGCGAATGAGAGCCTTGGACGTGATTTTGTGGTATAAAATATTGCGATAAAAGTAGTGCTAATTCAAATAAAATACCTAATTTTGCTACGTTAACTAATCACAATAACTTAATTAATTCTATTAAAATGGCATACGTAATTGGTGATAATTGTGTAGCATGTGGAACATGCGAGTCTGTTTGCCCCACAGGTGCAATCTCTGAAGGTGATATCTATTCGATTGACCCAGATGTATGTGTAGATTGCGGCACTTGTGCTGAGGCTTGCCCAAATGAGGCAATCACTGCAGGCTGAAAATAAGAAATTACACAAACATTTTTTATTTGGGAAAAAAGCGGAGTTGCGTCGTTAGAGGCAACTCCGTTTGCTTTTGTTAGTTGTGGTCTGTTTTATATGTCAGTACGACAATATTCTCAATACTGTTCCGTCTTTAGTTCTGGCATCTTTGCTTCTCGCCAACTTATAGAACGATGCAAAATATTTCTCAGCAGCCTTTTTGTCAAGAGCTTTATCGTATTTCCAATCCGTTTTATTGCCATAAGCAATGCTCTTGAGCACGGCACCAATGTGTTTATCTTTATCATTCAACCCATTGGCCGTAAAAAGCAGCGTAACCTTAACTGGTATGCGTTGGCTTTTCTGCATATACACCACCGTTTCGCCTACGAATTGCTTACCCATAAGCGTGTCATTATTGAGCGGTAATGTCGCCAAATATGCCTTGTCGGCATTAAGTGGCGCAGCATCAACCTCTGTCACATACTTTTGCATATCGGATTGTGACTGTTTGCCTAAAAGATAACTCTGGTCACAAATAACACCATTTGCCGCCCAACACACATCATGCACGATTTGGTTATGGCAATCATCGTTTTCGTGTAGAGAAAAACTCTTTGCCTCCAACTTTTCATCTGGTATCAGCAAAATGCACTCTCCGTCTGCTGACTTTGCAATAGCTCTAAATGACGAACCGCCGCCTATGGTTCCAGCCTTTGACTTTTGCATATAGTGTCCCATCAGAGCCATATCTTTAAACCCTTTGGGCAATTTTATCGTCACGTCCAGCGACTCTTGACAATAGCCAGTGAGATTTGAGAACTTGCTTTCGCAGTCATAAAAATAAAAATCGGGTATATCGCTTGCATAGCAGCCCAAGGCACTTAAGGCAAGTCCCAAGCCCAACAAGAATAATTTGATTTTCATAACTTGTTATTTTAAATGTCATTTAATCTTTATCTCGCACTGGCAACACCATAAACGGAAACAACCTCATTTGTAGTAAGATCATTTTCTCGATTATCTAATGGGTTTTTACATATGTAAACTGTGTTTGAACCGTTTCCAATAACATTTTCAATATTATATATACGTTCGAAACTCTCACCTGGCTTTTTAACAACAGCTATATATGAGATTCCATCTTGTTTCAACTGTGCTCCACCCATTAAATTTCCTGGCATATCCATAACATAGTAGAAATAATTCTCAAGCACAGCTTTCATATGCTCTTGTGGCACTCCTTGTCCTGGATAATAATATCCTTTTTTGGTAGCCCAACTTGTTATTTCCCCTTCAGTTATTTTTACACCAAATGAGTCAAGAATATCTTGTATTGCATACATTAGTGTTTTCGATTCATCTTTTCCTTCACCTTTTGTTTTTACCCTTACTCTGTTGCTTCTGATCCCATTATTTCTAAAGTAAAGATTATAATAGAAATCATATATCTCTTGTGACATATTCGGATTTTTCGAAACAGCGAAAGCTTCTTCTGGAGACATTCTATCCAATCCCAGCCTTACAAAGGCCTTCTCCATAATAGCAAGATCCTGTTTGTTAAATAAACCGATCTTCGATAGATCTGCTCTTGGACTAAGAGCTAAATATTCAATACCATCAGCTTCCATCATTTCATTTTCATCTCCACAAGCATAAAAAAATCCAGTTATTGACAATGCTGTAATAATGCGACAATCTTTTTTTTCATTTTAATTTAGTTTTTTTTGAGTTGTTAATATGTTGATAAACACCATTTGTTTCGTTTTTGGTATTCTATTTCCTTAGATACTCTTAGTTTTCCTTATTATTCCAGTTTTGATTAAGCGTCCAAATATACGCATTACCTCCCCCTAAAATCCAAACAAAATGAGTTAAAAATATCTAATTTAACATACAAGTATATTGTGGCTTAGGCATACACACGCATCGTGGTTACGCTGCATTGTCTCATGACTGTTACTCCTTTGTTGTGTGGGAGTCGTTTGTGCGTGTTTAGTGTGGCATGATGGCTGGTTGTTTGGGCGTGACTGTGGTATGGGCGGCTGGCTTAGGTGTGGGGAGAGGTGTTGTTGGGTGAGGCGGTGTGCTGGAGGCACATGTATGTGTTTAACCCACGACAGAGGAGCGCAGCGACGGTCGTGGGATTGTATGGCGGTGTGAATGATGCGTGCCGAAGGTACGCGTGTGACGTCAGCTATGATACCCGGAAAAGTGCAATTCACTCCCTATACGCGTACCTCTGGCACGCCTTTTCTTGTGGGGTGGCGTGTCCCCCGACCGTCGCTGTCGCTCCTCTGTCGAGGGTTATCTGCAAACGTGTACCCTCGGCACATCCACATCGTGGTTGCGTTACGCTACTACATGGGCAGTGTGTTGTTCCTTTGTATGATTATCAGCAGACGTGTGCCTCTGGCACACAGTTCTTGGGGTGTGCATCACTATCTATAGATAGTTGTTGTCGTTGCCGTGATAGAGGGTTACTTGACTTCGAAGTAGAGGGTGGTGTAGGAGTTGTGGAAACGAATGTATAACTCGTAGCGGCCTGGCACTGGCTCTATGGCCTGGCTTAGGGTGATGGTGGCTTGTGACAGCCGCTTTTGGTTAGTGGTGACGCTTATGGTGGCGAAACGGCTTGCTTCGGGGCAGAGGTCAAACTCGCAGTCTTTTTGCGGAACATCTACGGTGAGTGTGCGCTCGCCTTGGCTGGCATTGATTAAGCCTGCCATGCCAAATGGGGTGGGCAACTCAAACTTCTTGGGCAGATATAGGGCGTAGTTGACCAACGCACCTACCTTCTGCTTGTTGTCTTTGAGCCAGGAGTCAATCCAGATGCGATAGTAGCTGCTGCCAATGAATATGCCGAGCTTGTTTGACGGAAAACGGTGCAGGTTGCTCCGCTTGATGGCCATGTATCCCTCGTATTCGCTTATGGCGACTTCGCCGGTTATGGTGGTGAGGTCGCTTTCCTGCTCCTCTATGTGGCCGAGGTCGAGCACTTGCCCCATGTCGGCAAAATAGTAGTCTGTCGATTTGAAATTGAGATTGTCGGTGATGTAGATGTCGGTTTGTCCGAGCAGTGTCTTGTCGCGGCTCTCAATCATCATGTTTTGTGTGGCCATGTCGGGCGGATTGTCGAGCGGATTGTCATCGCCGCAAGCAGCGGTAATGGTCAGCAAAGGGAGCAGTAGTAACAACAGATATAATCGCTTCATTTTGTTTCTGTACAGTTTTTTTGTTTGAATGGGTGGGTTGCGCTGGAGAGTGCATTTGACTTTTGTGGCTGTGGCTTATTGCCTGTTTTGTGGCTGTGGCTCGTCGCCAGCTTTGTTTATGGGCGTGGTTTCATCTGGGATTTCGGGCTTGAACTTATGCAAGTTGACTTTAAGCTCGTCGAAACCGAGTCCGTATATGCCACGCACGTATGTTTGCGATATGAGTGCAGACTTGTCAATTGACTTGATGATTTGGAAAATGCGGTCGCTCTCAAACTGGCGGCACAAGACAAGTAGCATCTTCACGTCGTGCTTGGTGTACCAGCCGGTGCCGTGCAGTAGGGTGCAGCCACGCTTGGCCACGTTGTTTATGGCATTGGCTATATCTTCCCATTTCTCCGAGAAAATGAGGAATTGCACAGCTTGGCGGCTGCTGTTGATTACGCGGTCGGCAATAAACGAGTAGGTGATGAGAAATATGATGCCATACACGATTTTGTCGATGCTGTGAAACACTATGTAGGAGCACGACACTATGGTGAGGTCGCAATAGACCATGATGCGGCCAAATGACACGTTGCTGTATTTTGTGACAACGGCCGCAATGGTGTCGGATCCGGCAGAACTTCCGCCGTGGGCATAGGTGGTGCCGATGCCCACACCGCACAGCACTGCGCCAATCACCATGTTCATAAACGGCTGCTGGTCAACGAGCGTGTGTGGAAACAGGGGCTGCATAATGCCTATGAGCAAACTCACCGCCGTGGCGCCAAACACGGTGCGCATGGCAAATTGCTTGCCCACGCTCTTAAATGCTATGAGCAGCAGCAAGGCGTTGATGACAAGGTTTGACACCGCCACGTTCCACCCAAAGGCATAGTAGAGCAGCGAGGCAACGCCAACAATGCCACCAGTCACCACTTTTTGCGGCAAAACGAAAGCTGTGAATCCGAAAGAAAAGACGCTGAGACCCAAAACTATCATGAAATAGTCTCTTGCCTGTTTGAGCAAATAGCGAGAACTGTGGTTCATTGTGCGTTGAATTTTTCTTGTGCGAATTTACATAAATATGGCGATAAATGTCGGTGGGCGCAACAAATTTTTTAAACTAAGCGGAGATTTTTTAGTCTAATGACAGGAATTTAATGTTATAAATATGTTTTCAACACTGATTATATCTGCATTGGCCGTGGGAATAACGGCATATATACTGCCTGGAGTGTCAATCACTCCATGGTGGTGGGCTGTGGTGATAGCCTTGGTTTTGGGCTTTATCAACACCTTTGTGAAGCCAATAGTGAAGTTGCTCGCCTTGCCTGTGACCATACTCACCATAGGGCTGTTCTCGTTTGTGATTAACGGCTTGATGATTTTGCTGTGCGCATGGATTGTGCCTGCTTTTCACATCGACGGTTTCTGGTCTGCCATGCTCTATAGTGTGGTGCTTGGCGTGGTGAGCTGGGTGATGAACTTGGTTTTCAAGAAATAAGAGAGAGAACACAATTTTGCCTTCTGGTGGCGTGCCGGCTGGTTTTGTGCCATGGTTGCAGCGTGTGTGGCTGGCGGTGACACAAAAGCGTGGCATAATTGCAAGAAATGCCGAAAAGCATTAACTTTGGGTTAACTGACTAAAACTGCATTTTTGTTATTATGAGCACAGAAGACTGGAAAGCAAAACTTGGGGCTGCCTTCAATGTGGAGGTGCCAACCGCCAATGCCGAGAACGACACCGAGACCACGCAACATGCCGGCGACGCCTTGCAGCAGCAAGGCAGGGGCATGGTGGACATAATGCTTGACAAACGCAACCGCAACGGCAAGAAAGTGACGCTGCTGACGGGTTTTGCATGCGATGACGAGGCTCTAAAAGAGCTTGCGCGCGAACTCAAGCAGCACTGTGGTGTGGGTGGCTCGGCGCGTGGCGGAGAAATCTTGATTCAGGGCGACTTCAGGCAAAAGTTGCTTGAGCTGATGAAAGGCAAGGGATTTAAGGCTCGTGTGATTTGACTCACGCGCGCATAGAGAGGCTGACTTTAGACAAAAACAAAAATAATTATATATGCCATGGGACTTGAAATTTCAAACGAAAAATTGCAGGTGATAAAGGCTTCGGCCGGTTCGGGAAAAACCTATCAGCTTGCAAAAACATACATTCAGAATGTGCTCGGCAGGGTGGTGAAATGTGCCGACGGCAAGTGCCGCTACATGCTCAGAAAACCCGGCGAAGAATACTTCAGGCACATTTTGGCAATCACGTTCACAAACAAGGCCACTGCCGAGATGAAGAGGCGCATTGTCAATGAGCTTTATGCCTTGAGCGTGCAAAACGACCCGGAGCAGCGCAGCAAGGTGAAAAGCTCCTACTACGATGACTTCAAGACCGAGTTTGTCGATGCCAACGGCAGCAGCGATGGGGTGATAGACAAAGTGGTGGATTTGGCAGGAGTGGCTTTGCGTGCCATATTGTTTAACTACTCCTCGTTTAACGTGAGCACCATCGACTCGTTTTTTCAGAACGTGCTGCGCTCGTTTGCGCGCGAGCTCGACCGCGATGCCGGCTACGACCTGCAGCTCGACGACCGCTACGCCATAGATGTGGCGGTACACTCGTTTTTGCTCAATCTTGGAACGCCCTACGTGGACAAAAACATAAACGAATGGGCAAAAAGGCTGGTCAACAGCCGTCTGAAAAGCAAATTGGACTGGGACTTGTTTTCTGGAAAGGGAACGCTGAAAAATTTTGCCTACAATATCAACAACGAAGTGTTTCGCCGTCATCACGACGAAATAAAAGAATATTTGTCGGACTTTGGGCTTAAAGACGGCAGCAACGGCAAATTGTCAAGAATAAAGCGTTTCATTCAGTTTCTTGACGCCAAGAAGAAAGCCCAGGTCAAGCTGTTTGATGACAATTTAGGCAAGTTTAAGGCCATCGTGACGGAAAACCATATAACGGAGTTGAAGTCTGGCTGGGCGGTTGAAAAGATTATTGGCTTGAAAAGCATTGAAGACGAATTCACCAAAAAGCCAGAAGAACTCGATGCCAAAAAAATCAGGAACTCTATTAAAAAGGCTGATTTCACAAGGCTCGACAATGATTGCCCCGACGTGTATGAAGAACTGAGTGCTGCTGCCATAAAGATTTCAAAAGCAAGCCGCAAGTGGGCAGCACTGTCGGGGTTTGTACACAATGCGGAGCTGTTTGGCCTGCTGGGCGAAATTGACAAGCAGCTCACGCAATATCGCGAGGACAGCAACACCATCTTGATAAGCGACACCAACGAACTCATTGCCCAGACGCTGAAAGGCGGAGTGCCGTTTGTGTATGAGCGATTTGGCACTTGGCTCAACAATTTCATGATTGACGAGTTCCAAGACACAAGCCAGATGCAGTATGACAACTTCAAGCCACTGCTTGAGAACTCGGCAGCTGGCGACGAGGGCGAGAACAGCTTGATAATAGGCGACGAGAAGCAGTGCATATATCGCTTCCGCAACTCCAAACCAGAGCTGCTGCAGTCGCAGCTGAAAAGCGACTTCTCCAACAGCTACAACGAGGAGGTGCTCGACACTAACTATCGCAGCTATCCGGCCATAGTGGAGTTTAACAACGCGCTGTTTGCCCCCGACATGCTTGCACAGATGCTTTTTGTCAAGAAAGATGATGTGACCGAAGGTGTGAAAGAGAACGTGCGGCAGACATACGGCAAAGTGGCTCAAAAGACATTTAAGAGCGCAGTGCCCGGCTATGTGAGGGTGAACATTCCGGCTGACAAGAGCGAGAATGTGCTTGACGAGCTGCCGGAATACATACACGGCATAATGGAGCGCGGATTCACCCCAGGCGACATATTGATTCTTGTGGACACCAACCGCGACGGCGTGAAGGTGGTGGAGCGAATTTTGACCTATAACGAGACTGCCGGCGACAAGGCTCTGCCCATAAAGTCGGGCGAGGCTCTGCTGCTTAAAAACTCGCCATCGGTCAGGCTGATAGTGAGTGTGTTGAGATACATTGACTCTGCACTCTATGAGCAGGTAGATGCTGCCGACGACACTCCACTCGGCAGCCTGCTCCGCAAACACCAGCGCGAAATGCGCCAATATCGCGTGTTGCGCAAATTTGAGAGTGGACTTGCCGTGGGGGGCGATGCTTCAGAAGATAATTCCGGCGACCTGCTTGACAGGTGCTTTGCTGAAGAACCAGCCGAGAAAAATGAGAGCGCAAAAGAATTTGTGGACCAGATAAAGGATTTCTTGCCCGACAACAGCAATGAGCTTGGCACTATGGTCAACATTGTGGACCGCATAATAGCCGCATTTCTGTGCGGTGCTCCAGGCGACCAGGAAACCATGTTTGTCATGGCGTTTCAAGACTTTGTGGTTGATTTCTGCGGCCAGCGCAATGGTGGAACTGTTAGAGAATTTCTGCAATATTGGGACCAGAAAAAAGATGCGCTCAGTGTGAGTTCGGCTGCCGACGACGATGCCGTGCAGGTGATGACCATACACAAATCAAAAGGGCTTGAGGCTCCGTGTGTGATAGTGCCCTTTGCCAGCTGGCCCATGGTGAAGATGGGCGACATGTGGGTGGAGAAAAGTGTGCTGTTGCCTTACTTGGAATTGTCGCCGAGTGCCGATGATGCAGAAAATCAGAGTGAGATAGTTCCGCCTCTGCTGCCGGTGACACAGTCGCTGCTTAAAGACGAAGAGAAGTTTAAAAGCTATTATAGCCACCAGTTGAGCGAAGACGTGATTGACAAACTCAACAAGACGTATGTGGCGTTTACGCGCCCAAGGCAGGAGTTGCACATATTTGCCCAGAAGGCAAGCAGAAATCCGTCGGCTGATTTTGCCGACATCTGCACACTGCTCAAAAACTCGCTTAAAGACGATGGTTTCAAAGCCAGCATTGAGGCGCTTGGCTTGCCATTCAGTGCCGATGCCGACTGTACTTGCTATGAGATAGGCTCGCCGGAGCGCAAACACAGCGACTCAAAGGGTGAGGACGCTGGGGCTAAGGGTGTGGAGATGCCAGCCTATGGTGTGTGTGGCGCAGGAGCGTCGTCGGTCAAGGTGCGGTTGCCCGAAAGCAGTGCCGCCCAGACACTTGGCACACGCATGCACATGGTGTTTGCTCGCATGCACAGTGCCGCCGACGTTGACTATGCCTTGGCTTTCGGAGTGAGCAAGGGTTTCTTGACCGAAGACGAGTCTGCCAAATGGGGCGAAAAACTGCGTCATGACTTGTGTGTCGGACTGCCTGGAGAGTGGTTTGCTGCCGACAACTTGGCGGTGTATAACGAGCGCAACATAGCATTTGACAATCATGGCGAGCGCGAGTGCGGCCGACCAGACCGCGTGGTACGACGCCCAGATGGCTCGGTGGTGATTGTGGATTATAAATTCGGTCAAGACATGGGGGCTAAGGAGACGGCTGCCTATGCCGACCAAGTGAAGGGCTACATGAACATGTGGCGCATGGCAGTAGAAACTGCCGTGAAAGGATATGTGTGGTATGTGTCGCTCGGAAAAATACAGGAAGTGCAGTGACACTGCCGGCTCTTTGAAGAAATCCATGCCTGATTTTGCATTATCTTTGCAGAAGATAAGCTGCATATCGGCAAAACATTCAAGCAAGCTTGATGCTTTGCATCTCGATTTGCATTATCTTTGCATATTAAATATTTAAACATAAAAAATCGAAAAGAAAAAATGTTGGTTGAACACATTATAGCCCAAGCCACGGCAGAAGCCGTGAAAGCTCTCTACGGACTTGATTTCCCTGCTGAGAAAATCACTCCGCAAACCACAAAAAAGGAATTTGAGGGCAACTTGACAATAGTGGTTTTCCCGTTTGTCAAAGCTGCGCACAAAGCACCTGAGGCCACAGGAACTGAAATAGGCAACTATCTGGCAGAACACTGCGACGCAGTGGCAAAATTCAATGTGATAAAGGGATTCTTGAACATCACCATTGAAAAATTGTTCTGGACCAAGGTTCTCAAAAATGTTAGTGCCGACAAGAATTTCGGCTTCAAGCCGGTGACTGCCGACAGTCCGCTGGTGATGATAGAATACTCGTCGCCAAACACCAACAAGCCACTGCACTTGGGCCATGTGCGCAACAACCTGCTTGGCTTCAGCTTGGCAAACATTATGGAAGCCAATGGCAACAAGGTGATTAAGACTAATATAGTGAACGACCGCGGCATTCACATCTGCAAGTCGATGCTGGCTTGGCTCAAGTGGGGCAACGGCGTGACTCCGGAATCTGCCGGCAAGAAGGGCGACCACCTGATAGGCGACTTCTATGTGGCTTTTGACAAGCACTACAAGGCCGAAATCAAGCAACTTGTGGAAGAGAAGCACATGACCGAGGAAGAGGCCGAAAAGGCTTCGCCACTTATGGCCGAGGCTCGCGCCATGCTTAAAAAATGGGAGGACGGTGATCAGGAGGTGAGAGCTTTGTGGAAGAGAATGAACTCGTGGGTGTATGCCGGATTTGATGAGACTTACAAGCGTCTGGGTGTGAGCTTCGACAAGATTTATTACGAGAGCAACACTTATCTCGAAGGAAAGAAAAAGGTGCTTGAGGGCTTGAAGAAAGGCTTGTTCTACAAGAAAGAGGACGGTTCGGTGTGGGCCGACTTGACAGGCGACGGCCTTGACCAGAAGCTGCTGCTGCGCAGCGACGGCACGTCGGTGTATATGACCCAAGACATAGGCACGGCAGAGTTGCGTTTTGCCGACTATCCCATCGACAAGATGATATATGTGGTGGGTAATGAGCAGAACTACCACTTCCAAGTGCTGTCGATTTTGCTCGACCGACTGGGCTTCAAGTGGGGCAAGGACTTGATTCACTTCTCCTATGGAATGGTGGAACTGCCAAACGGCAAAATGAAGTCGCGCGAGGGCACAGTTGTAGATGCCGACGACTTGATGGACGAAATGATTAATACCGCCCGCAAGATGGGCAATGAGCCTGGCCGACTGGTGGGCGTGCCCGAAAACGAGAAAGACAATGTGCTGCGCATTGTGGGACTTGGTGCCCTGAAATATTTCATTCTCAAGGTTGACCCACGCAAAAATATGCTGTTTAATCCGCAAGAGTCAATCGACTTTAACGGCAACACCGGTCCGTTCATTCAATACACCTACGCGCGTATTCAGTCGCTGCTCCGCAAAGGCGGCGAGCAAGACAACGCGGCAAGCATAGATGCTGTGGAGCCAAACGAGAAAGAAATTGCCTTGATTCAGAAAATCACTGATTTTGCATCGAGCGTGCGAGATGCCGGCAACTCATATAGCCCTGCACTCATAGCCAACTATGTGTATGAACTGGCCAAGGAGTATAACCAGTTCTATCACGACTACAGCATATTGCGCGAGGAAGACGCAGCAAAGAGGGCATTCCGCCTCACGCTGTCGGCCACGGTGGGCAACATAATACGCCGCGGATTTGCACTGCTTGGCATTGAGGTGCCCGAAAGAATGTGATTTGGCAAATTGGCATGCTTATTGCATAGAGATAAGTGTAAGTAATTCTAAAAATTTGAACGAATATGGACAATTACAACAACTATTACAATTTTGGCAATGAGCCGCAGCAGTCTGTAAGCTCGTTTGCCGCAGAGCAGTCGTTGAGCAAATATGTGTCGATGGTTATGCGCAAGGTGTATGTGAAAATGACCCTTGCCTTGGTTGTCACGACCCTTGCTTCTTTATTACTGTTGTCGAATCCGGGATTGTGCACAGTCATTTTCTCGAGCAAGGGGATATTCTTCGGACTGATGATAGCAGAGTTGGCACTGGTGGTGGCTTTGTCGGGCGCAATCAACCGCTTGAGCTCGTCAACTGCCACAATTCTGTTTTACCTGTATAGCGTGCTCAACGGAGTGGTACTGACATCGATATTCTTCGTTTTTTCGCCGGAGTCGATTTTCCTGACATTCTGCATCACGGCAGGAGTGTTTTTGGCAATGAGCATTTTTGGCTACGTCACTAAGCAAGACCTGACCAAATTTGGCACATTCTTGTTTATGGCGTTGATTGGCATGATTTTGTGCTCTGTGGTCAACATATTTCTGCACAGCTCTGCCATGGACTGGGCAATAAGCTTTGCCGGAGTGGCAATCTTCATTGGCCTCACGGCTTGGGACACGCAGAAAATTAAAGAAATGGCTTATCAGACCGATGAGTCGAATGTGGGTAAACTTGCCACAATAGGCGCTTTGTTGCTTTATCTCGACTTCATCAACATCTTCCTCTACTTGTTGCGTTTCTTTGGCAACAACCGCAACTGATGATGCAATAGCGCACAATTAGCGAAACACAAATACAAAAAACGAGTAGACCTGCTGGCCTGCCCGTTTTTTTGTTGTCTTATTGGTCGTGTGTAGTGCGGGTTGTTGTCAGTTTGACTGCTCAAGCTCGGCGAGTATCTTTTTTACTTCCTCGTCGGTAGCGGTGAGTTTCTGCTTGCACACGGTGAGCAGCTCCTTGGCTTTCTTTGTGTAAGCAGCCAAGTCGTCGATGCTACATTCGGGGTCTTGCATTTTCTTCACGATTTCTTCGAGTTCGGTCGAAGCTTGAGTGTAAGTTAACTGTGAGTTGTCGGTAGTGGTTTGCATAATTTGTAGTGTTAGCTGGGTGAAATGAAGTTACTCTATCTTGTTTATTTTTGTGCGTATCTTGCCATCGCGCATGTGGACGGTGAGGCTGTCGCCAACCTTGACCTTTGCGGCACTTGATACGAGCTGGTCGTTGTGCATCACGATGGCGAAACCGCGGTTTAGAATGTTGCGCGGCGAGAGCAGCTCTATTTTGTCGCTGGTGTTGCTGTGCCATGTAAATGCATTTTGCAGCAAGGTGCGCGCAGCCGAGGCTATGTTGCTGGTGTGGTGCTGCAGTGTGTTGCGCTCAAACGCGATGCGGCTGTTTACGCACAACGGCACAGTTTGCGCCATCTGCTGAAGCCTCATTTGGTTTTTCTCTATGATGTTTCGTGCCACAATGGGAATGTTGCCAGAAATGTAGCTCAAATGCTCATTGGCAGCCGAAATGGCATTGCGCGCGGTGGTGACAATGGTTGTGGTCAGCTCACTGAGTCTGGCAAGCGCATTTGTGCCGCACTGCACCAGAAACTCTGCGGCTGCTGTGGGCGTTTTGACCCGCGTATGCGCCACAAAGTCGAGCACGGTGACATCGCGCTCATGACCTATGCCCACAATCACTGGCAGGGTGCATCGGGCTATGCGTGCGGCGGCATCGTAGTTGTCGAAGGAGTTGAGGTCGGAAGTGGAGCCTCCGCCTCTGATTATGACCACGCAGTCGAACATGTCGGCATGGCTCTCAATGCGGTTGAGGGCACTGATAATGGAGGGTGCTGTGTTGCTGCCCTGCATCATGGCCTTGAAGAGGCAGGTGTAGAATTGCAGGCCATAGCTGTTGGCGGTGAGCTGCTTCATGAAGTCGCCGTAGCCGGCAGCTCCGTCAGACGAGATTATGGCTATGCGCTGCGGCACGCTTGGCATGGCAGTGCTCTTGTTGAGGTCGATGATGCCATCGGCTGTGAGCCGCTTGATGATTTCAAGGCGTTGGCGCACCATGTCGCCGAGCGTGAATTCGGGGTTGATGTCGTTGACCACCACTTTCATGCCAAACTGCTCGTGATAGGCAACCGACACATTGAGCATAACATTCATGCCGGTGTTGAAATCCTGGCCTGTGACGCTGCGAAACTTCTCGTTGAGCTTGGCATAGGTGTTGCTCCAAATGAGGGCTGTCATCTTGGCCACAGTGGCACCTGCGGCATCTTTTTGTATCAGCTCAAGGTAGCAATGGTTTTTTACTCTCACATCGCTTGTCTCGGCTTTAATCCACACGTTTTGCACCTGTGGATTGTTGAGCAGCTGCTTGATGCGCACGTTGAGTTCACGCAGGGTTATGGGTTGTGTGGGGTCGGCTGGTTGTGGCATTGTGTGTGGTGTGTGAGAGATTATTGTTTGCGCAGATTAAATTTTCGTCCGTTGAACGTGTAGAAGAGCGAGTCGGTGACATAAGGCTCAAACCGCTTGTAGTCGATGGGCGAATAGAAGTCTTTGAGTCCGCTTTTTGCCACCACCACATCGTGAGCCTTGCCCTTGAACATGAGTTTTATGAGCGGAAAGTCGATTGACGACAAGAGGTCGGCACGCTTGCCGCGTGGGGTGGCTTTTGTGAAGAAATCGGCCATGGTGGGCGGTGTGATGAACTTGGAGGTTTGCAGCAGCTTCCAGTTGCGGTCATAGAAGCTGATGCGGCTGTCGGCCATGGGCAGCTCCACGGTTTCAATCACGGCAATCACGGTGTCGTGAGCCGACGGCGTGAACATGCGCAGCTCCACTGTGCGGCACTCCGATGTCTGCACCGACAAGAAAGTGCTGTCGAGCGATATGATTTGGGTGTCGTTGCCAAGATTGTTGGTTGCTGACACTATCTGTCCGTTGTCGAAATAGTCGAGCATGTCGAGACGGGTGTTGACAGGCAGCAGCGGAAACACTATGCCAGGCTCAGATGCAAAGAAATCGCGCACAGCGCGCGCACTGGCCGGTGAGATTAGACTTATGACTGTGAGTGCTGCAATTATTATGGAAAAGCGTCTCATTATCTTAGTGTTTTGCAGATTTTATTTTTGAAACGTGAATTTAGGGCATTTCTTGAAATTTCGGGCGCAAAATAGCATTAAATTTTCATAAATGGCAAATTAATGAGTGGAGAAGCGCACACCTGTGTGTGCCGGCAGCAGCAAACAAAAAATGAGCCGACACGCTGTGTGACGGCTCACTGTGTTATTTTTCGTGCAGCTATGGCACATTGAGAGTGCTTTAATCCTTGTTCTTCTTTTTGAAGCCACGCTCGGCATCGCGGCGAGTGCCACGCTCACGGCGTGGTTTCCCCTTTGAACCCTTTGAGCGGTCGCGGTCGCGACTGAAGCGTGCCTTGCGGTCGGCTTTTGGTGAGTTCTTGCCCTCTTGGGCATAGTCTTTATCGGGTTTGGCAAACTCTGAATAGATGCGCTTGCCATAGAAGTCGGAATTTTTGAGAGCATTGACCACGGTTTGACCCTGACCGGCTTTGACGTCGAACAGCGAGTAGCCCGAAAGCAGGTCGATGCGGCCTATATCGATGCGCTTGCCGTTGGTGTTGGCGTTGATGAGGCCAATGAGGTCGGTCACAAAAAAGCCGTCGGCTTTTCCGGCGTTGACATAGATTCGCTCAAAGCCTTCTTCTGCCACGCGAGAGTCTTTCTCCTGCTTGGTGCGCGAGTCGTCGTAGCGTTTGCCCTGCTTGTCCTTTTTGCTTTTCTTCTCTTTCTTTTCGGGCACATAGTCGAGTGCGGGAGCATTTTTGTAGTAGTCGATGAGGCGGTTAAACTCCACCGAGAGCACACGTTTCAGCAGCTCCTCGCTTGTGAGCCACGACAGCTTCTTAATCACACCGCCCAAGTAGGTTTCAATCTCTTCTTCGTGCACCTCCACCTTTTCGAGCTTGTCGGCAAGGTTAAACAGACGCTTCTCGATGATTTCTTTTGGTTTTGGCACTTCGCGGCGCTCAAACGTCTTGCCTATGTGCTTCTCTATTTGGCGGAGCTTGCTGCGCTCACGGCTGTGGATAAGGGCTATGGAAACGCCCTTTTTGCCAGCGCGGCCAGTGCGTCCGCTGCGGTGGTTATACACATCGTTGTCGTCGGGCAGACTGTAGCTGATTATGTGGGTCAGGTTGTCAACGTCGAGACCGCGTGCAGCCACATCGGTGGCTACGAGCAGTTGCAGACTGTGCTCGCGAAATTTCTTCATCACAGCGTCACGCTGTGCCTGTGAGAGGTCGCCGTGCAGGGCGTCGGCATTGTAGCCGTCTTGAATGAGTTGTGCGGCAACTTCTTGCGTGGTGGCACGGGTGCGGCAGAAGATGATGCCATAGATGTTTGGCAAGTAGTCAACAATGCGCTTCAGAGCAAGATATTTGTCGCGGGCGTTGACCATGTAGTAAACGTGATGCACATTGCTTGACCCCTCATTTTTGGTGCCCACCACAAACTCCTGTGGGTCGTGCATGTAGTTTTTGGCTATCTTGGCGATTTCAGGTGGCATTGTGGCCGAGAACAGCAGCATTTTGCGCTGCTCCGGCACATGCGACAAGATTTCGTTGATGTCGTCAACGAAACCCATGTTGAGCATTTCGTCGGCCTCGTCAAGCACCACGGTGTGCACGTTGCTGAGCTTCACGGCTCCGCGCTTTATGAGGTCGAGCAGACGGCCAGGCGTGGCAACAATCACCTGCACGCCGTGGCGCAGGGTCTTGATTTGGGCTTCGATGCTTGAGCCGCCATACACTGGCAATATGCGCAAGTCGTCGATGTATTTTGAATAGTCGGTGAGGTCGTTGCTCGTTTGCAGGCAGAGCTCGCGCGTGGGGTCGAGTATGAGAGCCTGTGTGGCCGATGACGAAGTGTCGATGCGCTGCAGCGTGGGCAAGCCAAACGCTGCTGTCTTTCCGGTTCCGGTCTGTGCCAGTGCCACCACGTCGGTGTCGGCATTGAGCAGGTGTGGAATAACTTTTTCTTGAACTGGCATAGGCTGTTCGTAGCCTAACTCTGTGATTGCTTTGAGCAGATCCTCACGGACCCCTAAATCTGTGAATGTTGTCATATATAAAAACTTGATGGGTGCAAAGGTAGTGAAAAAACGCAAATAAAGCCAAATGACGGTGGTGTCATTTAGCTTTGCATGTGTGAATGTAACCAAAAGAAATATCAGCAATTAGCCTTTGGCGGTGAGCAGAGCCACCGCATAGGCCGCAATGCCCTCGCCACGGCCTGTGTAGCCAAGCCGCTCGGTGGTGGTGGCCTTAATCGACACTTGCCCTGGCTCACACTCAAGGCACTGGGCGAGCTGCTGCTGCATGGCCGGAATGTGCGGATTGATTTTGGGCTGCTCGGCACAAATGGTTATGTCGCAGTTGCCCAGAGCATATCCGTTTTCGCCAATCAGGCGGTTGACCTCGCGCAGCAGTTTGCGGCTGTCGATGCCCTTGTAGCGAGGGTCGGTGTCGGGAAAATGATAGCCTATGTCGCGCAGGCAAGCCGCGCCAAGCATGGCGTCGCACAGGGCGTGTATTGCTACATCGGCATCGCTGTGGCCAAGCAGGCCAAGGTGATATGGTATGTTGACTCCGCAAATCCACAGCTCACGCCCTTCGACGAGGCGGTGAACATCGAAGCCCATTCCTATTCTGAAATTGCAGTTGCTCATAGCTATGGCTTGTTACTTGATTACTTGCGGCCAAAGAGGTCTTTGAGGCCGTCCATGTCAAACGACAAGGTGAAGCGCAGTGTTTGGTCGAGAGGGCTGTTTTGGGCAGTGGCAATCATGTAGGCTGCATCGAGGCGCACCACATTGAGCGCAAAGCCGGCTCCAAAGCCAAAATATTGGCGGTTGCCCTTGTATTTGTTCTCGTGATAGTAACCACCGCGCAAGAAGAATTGCTGGTTGTAGGCATACTCGGCACCAATGGAATAGGTGATTTCGCGCAACTCCTCCTTGAATCCGCCTGGGGCATCGTGAAACGACTTGAATATACCCGAAATTGACGACTCGTCTTTCCACGACTGCAAGGCATCTTCATAGGCTTGCTGGTCGTTGTCGTAGTCCTCAAGGCGCGGGCGTGCGGGCACGAGCAACTTGTTGGCGTCAACTGCGAGCGTGAGGTTGTGATAGTCGGCAAGCGGGAAGGTGAATGCCGTGCCAAGGCGCAGGTTGGTGGGGAGAAACGCAGGGTCGTTGCCGCCATTATACGACACCTTGGTACCTATGTTGGATATGTTAAGACCCCACGACCACTGGCACTCGTTGCGGCCTATCACCGGATAGGTGGTGTAGTAGGCGGAAACGTCGGCCGAGAAAGCCGAGGCTCCTGATGTTTGGTCGGGTGACGACATGTCGGAATATCCGAGGTCGGAATAGATGTAGCGCAGCGCTACACCCATAGAGAATTTCTCTGACAACTTGCGTGAATAGCCAACGTCGAACGACATTTCAAACGGGTTGATGCTCGACATGGCGTTGCCGGCATCGTCGGTGGTGTTGATTTCTCCGAGCGAGAAGTAGCGCAATGATGCGCTCACGGCTTGGTTGTCACCACCGCCGAGTTTTTTGTAGCCAGAAAGGTTTGCCAGAAAGATGTCGTTGACAATCTTGCGCAGCCAAGGAGTGTAGGACAATGACACTCCGGCATCGCTGTAGGCAAAGGCATATTTCGACGGGTTCCAGAACTGCGAGTTGATGTCGGGGTCGGTGGCTGCACCGAGGTCGCCCATTGACGCGCCACGGGCATCTGGGGTTATCGACTGTGATGTGACACCAGTGGTTATGGGGTTGAACTCGCTGTCTTTGATGTCATCGTCGGCCTTGGCGACAAAACTTTGTGCAGACAAGGCGCATAGCGCCACTATTGTGAGAAATTTAAGTTTCATCAGAGATAAGAAATATTATGCTGTTATAGATAATAACTATCTTTTTCAAAAAATATTGTGTGCCACCTCAAAAACTGGCAGTGGCGCAGCGCTGTCAGTGAATGTATTTTGATACAAAGTCTTTGATTGTGCGATAGTATTCGTCGCGGTGGTCGTTGTATGACTTGGCATGGGCAGAGCCTTTGGCCACATACAGGCTCTTGGGCTGCGACTTGGCGGCATAAAGCTCATAGACCATGTGGGTGGGCACAAAGGTGTCGTTGTCGCCGTGAATGAAGAGCATGGGCTTGCGGCATTTGCGCAGCTGCTTGATGGGGGAAGCCTCTTGGAACGACCAGCCATAGCGGAGCTTGCACAACTCGCTTGTGGTGTAGAGCAGCGGAAACTCCGGCATGCCAAACTGCTGCTTGAGTTGCTCGCGGAACTCGTCCCACACGCTGGTGTAGCCGCAATCTTCCACATAACACTTCACAAATGGCGCTGCGCCATCTTTTTCGCCCGAAACGCACATTGTGGTGGCTGCGCCCATTGACACGCCATGCACCACTATTTGCGAGTGCCCAGTGCTGTCGGCAAACAGCTTGTCGGCGATTTTAATCCACAAAATCACGTCGTTGCGGTCGTTCCAACCCATGTTGATGTGGTTGCCGTCGGTGCTGCCGTGGGCATAGAGGTCGGGCAGCACTATGTTGTAGCCCAGTTTTTGGTTATACATGTAGCCAATGCCGAGCATTCCCACCGCGCAATAGTTGTAGCCATGCACGAGCACAGCCACCTTGTTGGTCTTGACTGGAGCTTTGATGATTATGGCGTGTCGGCGTTCTCCCCTCACGTTGATAAACGTGTCGATTATCTCCTCGTTACGCTTCAGACTGTCAATCCACGGCTTGGCGTCGGGCTCTTGGTTGAACACGTCGCGATATGCCTTTTCGGCCGATGTGCGAGTGGGTTTGAGCGAATAGTTTAGCATGAAGAAACTTGCCCATGTGGTGACGGTGGCCAGAAAAATCAATACGAGGGCCACGGCGCATATAATCTTTTTGCGCGAACTGTGCTTCTTGCGGCGATGCAGACTTGTTGGTTTCATAATTGTTGTTGTTTTATTGTAAATTCAATGCCACCAAGGCATTACTCTCATTATTGTTGGCCATGACGGTTTCTCTGTGCATGAGACCTCCTGCCACGGCGCAATGCAAAGCTAAGAAGAAATTTGCTGTAATACAAATTAAAGCGAAAACCGGAGGGAAACAAAAAAAGCCGTGCCCGAAAATGTGGCGGCACGGCCCTTAACTCTGTGTTATGCTGTGACAAAATAGAAATCAGCTCTTCTTCTTAGATTTAGATGAAGTGGTGGTTTTCTTTTTTGTCGTAGTCTTTTTCTTTGTGGTTGTGGTAGCCTTCTTTGTGGTGCCAGCGTTTTGCTGTGCCTTGCCGGCATTGATGTAGGCGGCATAGGTCTTTTCGATGGCGGGCAACTCTTTCTTTATGGCAGCGATGCGGTTGGCGTCGCTTGGGTGGTCGCTCATGATTTCAGGCACTTTAGTCGAGCTGCTTGCCGACATCTTCTGCCAGAATTCAAGAGCCACTTGTGGGTTGTAGCCAGCCATTGACATGAGCACGAGTCCCATGTAGTCGGCTTCGCTCTCGTGTTTGCGCGAGTAGGGGAGCATGACGCCATAGTTGGCTCCAAGACCATACACTTGGTTGATGATGGCCTGTGTGGCAGTGCTTTTGCCTGAAGTGAGCACACCCACAGCTTGTGCGCCATATTGTGCCAGCACTTGCTGGCTCATGCGCTCATTGCTGTGCTTGGCCACGGCGTGAGCCACCTCGTGACCGAGAACCACGGCGAGTTCATCGTCGCTGTTGACGAGCTTCATGAGTCCCTCATAGACCACGATTTTGCCTCCAGGCATGCAGAATGCGTTGACTTCGTCGTTCTTCACCAGATTGAATTCCCATTGGAAATTCTTGACATCGGCAGAACGTCCGTTTTGGTTGAGGTATGCCTCGGTTGCAGCCGCTATTTTCTTGCCTACACGTGTCACTTGCTCACTTTGGGTCTTTTCGCCCGACAAAGTGGCTGTCTTCATGTAGCTTGCATACTGTGTGAGACTTGATTGTAGAACTTCACTGTCGGACACGAGGTTTAGCTGCTTGCGTCCGGTGATTGGCACAGAGCCGCAACTTGTGAGAAGAAGGGCTGCTACTGCCGTTGATGCTAAAAGTTTTTTCATTTTTGTTTAGAAAAATATTTGTTTTGTTGATGTAGAAATCAGTGTGTAGATACCTTTTTGGTGGGCGGAAGGGTGGAGTTGCGCTTGTCAACCGCCGCCACCACGGCCTTGCCGAGGCTGATGAACGCGCTGCCCGACACGCTGTTTTGCAAAGTGACAGGCACGCCTTCGTCGCCACCCTTGCAGATGGTGGCAACGAGCGGAATTTGTCCCAGGAGGTCAACTCCGAGTGTCTCGGCGAGATGCTTGCCGCCGTCTTTGCCAAAGATGAAATATTTCTCGTCGGTGTGCGATGCCGGGGTGAACCACGACATGTTTTCCACTATGCCAAGCACAGGCACGTTGACTTGCGGACCGAGGAACATGCTCACGCCTTTGCGTGCGTCGGCAAGAGCCACCTCTTGCGGCGTGGTCACCACGATGGCTCCCGTTATGGCGAGGGTCTGCACCAAGGTGAGGTGAATGTCGCTTGTGCCGGGTGGCATGTCGATGATGAAATAGTCGAGCTCACCCCAGTCGGCTTCGGCTATGAGCTGGCGCAAGGCGTTGCTTGCCATGGCTCCACGCCACAGCACGGCTTTATCTTTGTCAACCAAAAAGCCAATTGACAGGATTTTGACGCCATATTTCTCGGCAGGTATTATGACGTTGCGCTCACCCTCTTTCTTCATGTAGATTTGCTCATCTTCTATGCCGAACATCTTGGGGATTGAGGGGCCGAATATGTCGGCATCAAGGAGTCCCACCTTGTAGCCGAGCTGTGCGAGCGACACAGCCAAATTTGATGCCACGGTGGATTTGCCTACGCCGCCTTTGCCCGACGACACGCCTATGATGTTTTTCACACCAGGCAGCGGATTGTCTTGCTTGTGCACAGGGTTGGGGTTGCGTGTGGCAACACTGATGTTGCCTTTTATGTCAACATCGTCGCCAATGTAGGTGTTGATTGCCACCTCTGAAGCCCTGACTACCGACTTGATGAATGGGTCGGTGGGTCGGTCGAAAATCAGAGTGAACGACACTTTGCGACCGTCGATGCGTATGTTGTCTTCCACCATGCCGAGCTCCACGATGTTTTTGCCGTTGCCCGGATAGCGCACCTTTTTGAGGGTGTCTAAAATTAATGCTGGATATAAATCTTGCATTGCGATTTGATTTTTAAGAATTGTCAGTTAGTCGTTATGATAAATGTGCGATAAAAAATGCCTATTGCATGGACTGCAGAGTGCCACGACCGTAGCTGCGATATGTGTCATGCTCGATTTCGATGTCGGGCTCAGTCAGTTCGCCTTGCTGCGGCAGTTGAAACTTGATGTACTTGATGGTCAGTCCGCGGTCGAGCCACTGCTTCTCGTAGTGGGTCTTGATGGCGAGAATGTCGTCGGCAAGGCCACAGCCATAGAGGTCGTCGGTGTCGATTTGCGCCGGCAGACGGTTTAGCTCCACAAGGGCATGTGTGTAGGTGTAGAGAAACGGGCTGTCGGTCTTGAGATGGACAGTGCCGTTGTCGCACAAGATGTTGCGGTAGAGGTTGAGGAAACGTGTTGAAGTGAGTCGCTTGTTGGCATTTTTCATTTGAGGGTCGGGGAAAGTAATCCAAATTTCCGACACCTCGCCAGGCGTGAAGAACCGGTCAATCAGCTCTATGGAGGTGCGGAGAAATGCCACGTTGGCTATGCCCTCGGCTTCCACTTGCCGCGCTCCGCTCCACATGCGCGCTCCCTTGATGTCAACGCCTATGTAGTTTTTATCTGGGAACATCTTGCCAAGCCCTAAGGCATACTCGCCATGGCCGCAGCCAAGTTCGAGCACTATGGGATTGGTGTTGTGGAAATATGTTTCATTCCACTTGCCACGAAGCGGAAATTCGTTGTCTTTGATGAGTGCAAACGGATACTGGAACACGCATTTGAACGTGTCCATATCAGCAAATTTTTTCAGTTTGTTTTTCCCCATTTGTAATCGCTCTTGCTTTTTTACGCTCTTTTATTTTCTGAGAAGTTTAAATGTTTGTTTCTCGCCGTTTTCGAGGGTCACGGTCACAAGGTAGAACTTGCCGGTGTAGTCGGCTGTTTCTATGGTGACCTCGCTTGCTTTGTGCTTTGTGCTGCTGAGCAAGATGCCGCTCACGTCGTGTATTTGTATTGCACTGACAGGCATTGTGGCCTTGACGTGCAGAATTGTTGACTGGAAGAATGCCTTGATGGCTGAAGCGTCGGCCACAGGCTTGCTGACCGACATGGTGGGCACACCCTCAATCTGGAATTCTTTCCACTGGTCGGCGGCCTTGTAGTCGCTGATAGCAGAGTCGTAAACATAGAGAGTGACCTTTTTCTGGTCGATGCCGCTCCACACGCTGTCGGCGGTGGCTGGCACTTCCTTTGGTGCTGCCCACATCTCACCGAGGCTTGTGGTGCCAGCCATGGCTTTGAAGCCCACCGAGGCAGTGCCTGGCGCTATGATTATTTTTTTCACCTTGTCGGCGTTATAGAAAGCGTAGTCACCAATGGTGTCGATGCTTGCCGTGTAGGCAGATATGGTGTCGTTGGCCACGGCAGAACCGGCAAGCAGATAGCTGCTGATTTTTTTCAGTTTGGTTGCCGGCAGCACCACACGCGACAGCGATGTGGTGTAGAAGAAAGCGCCATCGCCCACGGCTTCCACCGTTTCGGGAATTTCGGCTTTGCTGATGCTGGAGCATGCAAATGCCCATGCACCTATGGTGGTGAGATGCTGACATGCAGTGAGGTCGAATCCGGTGCAGCCCGACTGCAGAAATGCTCCTTCGCCTATCGACGTGAGGGCAATGTCTGGTGCCAATGTGGGTGCAAAGGCTGCTGTGCAGCCCTTGAATGCACCGGCACCTATAGCCTTGACTCCTTTGCCGAGGTTGAGGGTCTGTAGTGCCGTGCAGCCCATGAAAGCGTCTTTGCCTATGGTGATAGGCTTGTCGCTTGCCTCAATGCTTACTGTGGAGAGTTTTGCATCGTGCGAAAACGCTCCTTCGCCTATGTGGCGCACACCGTTGGGGACGGTTATGGATTCGAGTGCCGTGCAGCCGTTGAAGCTGAAATCTGCAATAGAGTCGAGCGTGGCTGGCAGGGTTATGGCCTTAAGGTTTTTGCAACCGGCAAATGCACCGAGACCTATGGTCTTGAGGTCGGCTGGCAATGCCACCTCGCTATATTTTTTGCCGAAAAACGCGGTGGCTGGAATTTCGTTGGCTCGGCATGTTTTCTTTATTACTTGTGTGGTTGCATCAACGTCTTGATATGCCACGATTGAGGCTTTCTTGATGTTGAGTGAGGTGAGATTGGCAAGAGAGTCGGCGATGAAGCTTAGGTCGCGCACGTCGAGTGTGCCAGTCACGGTGAGTGACGTGATGCTTTTGTCGCTGATTTTTTTGCTTAGTAATCCGGCATTGTTTTCTACGTTAAGGGCTAAACATGTGGCTGTGATAGCAACGAAAAGTGTTAAAAGTGAAATTCTGTGCATTGTATCAACATTAAAATGGAACAGAGAAAAATAAGTTTGTGCAAGCCTCTGCGCACGCCATGGCCTATGCTCCACAGCTGCATTTGGCTTCAAACCACAAAAATATAAATAATTATTTAATTTTTAGCCACTAAAACTCCACAAAAGTGGTGGGCTGCTGCGCAAAAAAAACACACACAAAAAGAGCAAGGCCGTTTGTTAAGCCTTGCTCTTGTAGCTTTTTGTCAGGAAACCGATGTTTCGCTGATGCTTGTCTTAGTTCTCTTCGCCTTTGGGGGCAGCCACTACGTTGATGTAAGTGTTGCCATTGCGGTGCTGGAACTCAACAGTTCCGTCAACCAAAGCATAAAGAGTGTGGTCTTTGCCCATACCTACGTTTTCGCCAGGACGGTGCACAGTGCCGCGTTGACGGCGGATAATGTTGCCGGCTTTAGCGAATTGACCACCAAAAATTTTAACGCCGAGTCGCTTGCTGTGTGACTCACGGCCGTTCTTAGAACTACCTACACCTTTCTTATGTGCCATAATCTTTTAAAATTTTAGGGGGTTAAGCAATAACTTCTTTAATAACAACCTCAGTGAACAACTGACGGTGACCGTTCAAGCGACGATAGTCTTTGCGACGACGTTTCTTGAAAACGATAACGTGCTCACCTTTTACGAGAGGCTTTTTAACCTCGCAAACCACTCTTGCACCTTCAACGGTAGGTGCGCCTACAGTAACGGCACCGTCGGCGTCGATGAGAAGAACTTTGTTGAATTCAACAGTATCGCCCTCTTTTGTCTCATCGCCGAGATACTGAACGAACAATTTTTTGCCATTTTCGGCCTTGAATTGCTGTCCTTTGATTTCTACAATTGCGTACATTAATTAATTGTAAATTATAAGTTAAACCATTCGGCGGCATTGCTTGCGGCAACGCACTTAACGAGCCTATTGGAAATGCAACTGCAAAATTACAACATATTTTGCTAATTACAAAAGCCTTTCCGCCAGACTCGCAATGAATTTCACAAAAAATAATGTGGAAAATCGGGAATATGGCTTTATGCGAAAGCAATGTGTAATCAAAAAAGTTTGGAATGAGAGCCAAACCGTAATAACATGATGACTTCTTCTCCGCTTGCATTTTTGAATGAGGAGGTCTGCTCAATCTTCTTTGTTTTCATTGTCGCTGAAGATTGATTTTACAAAGGAGTCATAGCTATTTATGTCAACAGCCGATGTTTTGCCCTCTTTTGCTTCGGAGATAGCAGCCAGAGTTTCTTGGTTGGGGCGTCTGACCACATCAAAAAGTATGGTTTCGAGATAGTTGCTTAAACTCCTGTTGTCTTTTTTAGCATTGCTTTTTAGTGTGTCGAGCAAGTCGGCGTCAATCCTTATTGATGTGGAAGCTTTTGGCTTTATTGCTGTACTCATAAACGGTTGTGTTTTTATTAATACGTATGCAAATGTAATATAAATAGTTGCGTTGTGATATGATTTTGGCGTTTTTTTTGATGTGGTGAGGGGAAGAAATAATAAAAGCGGACCTAAAAAGTCCGCTTTTATTGTTATGATTGAAAGAGTGCTCGCTGTGGAGCGTGCCACACTTTTATTTGTTCGTTTTGGTTGGCTCTATAACAATGAGGTTGCCAATGGCTGTGCCTGTGGCTGCATTGCCCGACTCCACGGTGCCAAAGAAATTGTAGCGGCCGGCTGGGAGCTTTTTGCCAGTGCTGTCGGTCAGGTTCCACACATAGGGGAATTGTGATGTCTTTTCTGTCCAAATGAGTTTACCGGCAGCATCGGTTACTTTGAGTGTGATGTCGGTGCTTGCGTTTGGCAGATTGGTTGCGTTGAATGTGATGTGGTCGGTTGCCGGCAGTTCACTCACGCTAAGCACTGGAGTGGTAGCAGCGGCTGCAACAATAAAGTTGATTGTTTGGGCTGTGGAATTGCCAGCGGCATCGAACACGGTGTAGGTGAGCGTGTGTGAGCCTTCGTCGAGCTCGCCCATGGGGAATGCAATGTCGAGCGACTTGCCGCCATTGGTGACGGTGACATAGTTGCGCACTTCGGGGTAGGTGACTTTGCCGTTGTCGAGCGTGAGTGTCATGTTTTGACCCACGGAGTTTGACTGCACGTTGATGGCTTTGTCGTCGGTAGCATTGATGTAGAGAGTGGAAGCGCCGGAAATGGCTGTGCCGGAACTGAAAGTGCTCTCATCGTTGATGTAGAACTTGTTGATTTGCGGAGCTTGTGAATCGGTTTGCACTGTTGTGCTGTCGAAAGGCATGATTATGAGGCGGCCGCTTGAGCCGTTGACCATTTCGTCGGTGCCGGTTTTGTGGGCATATAATGTCATGGTCACATTCTGGTTGCTTGCTTTGGTGAAGCGAGGTATGGTGGCTGTGGCGGTGAACACGCCGTTAACCACCTTGCCGCTGACTTGTGTGAGCACTTCGGGCGTGTAGAATGAATTGCGAGTTATGGTTTCAAGCTGCACTTGCTGCTTGAATTGGCTGAAATAGCGTGTCAAGTCGTGTATGGTGAGTGTGGCTTCGCCGTTGAAGTCGGTGTCGATGCCGGAGTTGTCGCTCTTGTTGACATGAGCCGTTATTGTCACTTGCTGCAATGGGTACACTGCCACGTCCTTGCCAGAAACGCCGTTTATGGCATCGAGCTTGAAATAAGGCTTTGGATAGTTGATGCGCATTGCCGGGTCGCCGAGAAGGAGGAACGACAGCTTGTTGATGTTGGTGCGCGTGCCAAATGACTGCTTTGCCTTCATGTAGGCGTAGCCAAGTGTGGGCATGTAACCAAGTGTGCCGAAACTGAACATGTTCTTGATGAATGCAGTGTTGAGTGCATCGTTGCTCTCGGCATAGACTTGGCGTGATGAGGTGAGCAGTGCTATTGCGCCGCCATCGCTCTTATGGAACATCAAGTCGGCGATGCCTCGCGAGTCGCTGTCGAAACGAGCCACGTCGCAGCAAGCGGTGGTCATGATGGGCAGATGAGTATAGGCGGTGGTATTGACCTCATTTGAGGTCCAGAGATGTGCGGTTTTGGTGAACGTCGTGGGGCCGGCATGACCGATGTAGGTGGCAAAATACTGGCCCTGCTTAAACAAGTCGGACATGTGTCGGCGCGCCTCGGCTGCCGTGCGGCGAGAAATAAGCGAGATGCTTGGCTCTATGGCCTTGGGGTATTGTGACACAAACACGCGGTTGATGGGCATGCCGGTGGCAAGTGTGTTGTCGAGCAGCATGCGTGTGCCCTCGGCTTGGAACATGTGCAGTCCGTCGTCGCCCTCGTCGGCACTCAGCATAATGTTGTTGCGCCATACACCGTAGTCGGGATTAGTCATGTAGTTGGCAAGCTTGTCAACATCGCTTTTGGCTTCGGCAACGCTTCTTGATGTGAAACGACCCACGCCAAGGCGGAGCATTTCGGCTGGAATTTTTGTTCCGGAGTTATCGTCGAGAATGCCAAAGAAGTCGTCGGTGGTGTAGGAGTAGTCCTCGTCGTCGCTTCGGTCGCTTTGATAGGTGAGCAGCATATTCTCGTGGTTGCTGGTAATGCCGCGGTTGTCGTAGGAGCCGGCGCCAAACAAGAGCAGGTGCTTGAATGTGTCGCTATTGCGGTCGTAGAGCATTTTGCAGAACAGGCGATATGCCATGGCATCGGGTGTGCCCGAAGAGAACTCGTTGAATATCTGGTCTTGGTCAACCACGGCCACTTTCATGCCGTCGAGGTCGCTGTGCAACTTGGCTATGCGTGCGGCTTGCTCCATGTAGGCTTTAGGTGCAATAATAAGCATTTCTGGTGTGGGCATGGCGTGGAGGTTCTGATTATCCACTTGCGTGTAGCCAGAAATCTTCATCAGCGTGTCGTTGGGGTTGAATGCCACAAACTGCGCTGCGGCTTTGGCATAGGCCGGAGCTATGACGCACATGGTGCGTGGTGTGACGTCGCAGGTGGAATCGGTGGTCCATACGGAATCGTTGACTTGCTCGGCTGTGGGCTGATATGCCACAGGAGCTTTGGTGTCGTCGATGTTCCACACCACGAGGTTGGTTGGGTCGTTATCATAAAACGCCAAGAGGTCGCTTGCCGTCAAATCGCTGAAAGCCATAAGAGTCTGTGCGTGTGGGTGACCCTTGAGCGTGTTGTCTTGCGTGTAGGTTAGAATCACATAGTCGAGTCGTGCGCTCTTCACAGTGCTGCCGCTTTTCAGGCTCACGCTGACTGTGCCGCTGGTGCTTGTGGAGTCGGCAGAGAAAAGGGCGATTGGTGAAGCAGCATTGTAGTAGTTGTGCTGGCTCGATGGCTGATAAATCTTAGATGATGCCGAGGTGAACGGCACGGTGTCGCCATTGATTGTGGTGACGAGATTGGTAGATGCCGACACGCTGGCGCCCACGCGGGTGTTGACGCAAATGTCGGAACCTGGGGTGCGGTTGGGCAGCGTGAAACCGAAAGAAAACGGATTGGACGAAATGTCCTCGCCCAAGAAATCCTTGCCCGAACCGCCAAGTGAGGTCAACTCGCTCTCGTGACGGAAGAAGTTGAGGCTGCTGCGACGCTGGGTGTAGGAGGCCGGTTTGGCCGATTCGCCCACTTGCACGGTCAGCTCTTTTTCTGACGACTCTGTGAGAAAATAGTAGCCGTAGTTGGAGTAGGCATTGATAATGCGGCTGAAGTGCGGACGAGAGGACAGGGGGTCGATGAGCGAGAATGCCACAGGGCCGTTGGCATAGAAACACATTTTCTTGCCGTAGCGCGCCACTGGCACGGCGGTGAGGTCGTCGGGGGCAGTGCCGTCGAGCATTTCGTTGAGCATGTTGCCTCCGGAGCCGTAGATGCGCACGTTTTGCGGATTGTCAAATCCCATTTTGCTCAATTCGTCGTAGGTCAGCTCATAGACACCAGACTGCGGTATTTGAATCTTGACCCACTTGCCTGTGGCAAGCTTAGATGATGTTGCGTAATGAGATGCTGGTAATGCCAAAGCGCAGGGAATTGCCGTGACACAAACGAGTGCCGAAACCAGTAATCGTGATACAAACTGCTTCATAGGTTACAAACTGTGAGAGAATTATATGTCGTTATTTTATTCTTATTCTTAATTTTTCCTCACCGTTGATTTGTGCGGTGAGAGTGTCGCCGATTTTGATTGCGTTTGGTTGTTCTTCACCAAAGCATGCAAATATCAGATCGCCAATTTTGATGGTGCAGACGCCGCTCAGGGTGTGCACTACTTCGCAAATGTCGTTAATCATGCCCGACGGGGTGATGCGGCACACTTCGTTGCCATTGATGGCAGAAGTGACGGTGAGGCCGCTGAGCGGCTGACTCGCATCGATGCTGATGAAGTCGCCGAGCATGGCAGCTCCGTCGAACGCGCGAAGCAGCGGAGAGTCGTCAGGCAGCAATGGGGAGTTTTTGCCACTGGCGGCAAAACCCACGGTGACGGCGTCGATGTATCGATGGGCAAACTTCAGCGGTATTGACTTGCCGAGGCGGCAGGTCCTGAACACCAATGCAGTGTGAAAAGAAAACTCCGAAGCAAAGTCGGGCAGAAAAAACGGATTGTTGGTTTTAATAATAGACGAGTCTGCCATAAAGAACACATCGGGAAATGTGCTCTCCTTTGGTGATGCCTTGTGGGCACTGGCATAGTTATTTTTAATTCCAATTATCTTCACTTGCTTATTTTTTCCTTAAAAACTAAATAGAGACCGGTATGCGTGAAATGCTGTCACTTGTGCTTGTTGGTCTCAAGCCGGTTATACATCACAGCCAAATGCGCATAAATCGAGGTGTTTTGAATCACAACATCGGCAGGAGCCTTGATGCGATAGGGGGTGAAGTTCCACAACGCCTTTATGCCGCAAGCTATGGCGTGGTCGGCCGCATTTTGTGCGTTGTCAACCGGGACTGTCAACACAGCAATCGAAACGTCGTATTTTTTTTGCTGCTGTGCCAGATCGTTGATGTCGTAGATGGGTATGCCCTTAATGTTTGTTCCCACGAGTTTGGGGTTGACATCGAAGCCAGCCACCACATTTAGACCGTAGTGAGCCAAACCAGTGTCTTGAATTAATGCGCCACCCAAGCTGCCCACGCCAATCATGAATGCCGTGTGCTTGTGCTTGAAGCCCAAGAAGTCGGTCAGTTCTTTAGTCAATTCCTTGACCTCATATCCAATTCTTGTTTTTCCCTTGATGTTGAGAAATGACAAGTCTTTGGCAATTTGTGATGCGTCAACATTGATTTCTTTAGCAATCTGAGTGGAGGAAACGTATTCAACGTGCTGATTGTCGAGAAGCTGAACGTAGGCAAGATACCAAGGCAGTCTCCTGAGAGTTGGCTCCGGGAGTAAAGTTTTTGAATTGGTCTTTATATCGTTCATTTGTCAAATCTTCCTTATTTAACCCACGAATATACTACTATTTATTTAAAAATCAAAATCTAAAATCAGGTCGTGGCGGCAAACGGAGGCTTCACACGGTGAGGTGTGAGGAGTGCGTTGTGGAGGTGTGACATTTATCGTCACTGGCCAGCCACGGCGATTTTCTTTGCCTTTGAGGCGTGTTGCTTGCCGTCGGTTGAGATTGTGGCACGGTAGATGTAGATGCCGCGCTGCACTCTCGCTCCGCCGTTGTTGCACAAATCCCAAGTGATGGGGAACGATGTGAACATGTCGCTGCGTCCGGTCTGGGTGGTGCTCCACACGGGGCGTCCCATGAGGTCGTAAACGTCGATGGTCACGTTGAGCAAGGCGTCTGGACGGTTGTGACGCACATAGAAGTTGGCCTCTATGGTGGCAGGGTTGGCGTCGCTGTAAACGTCAACAATGTCGGGTTTCAAGCCGTTAATCACATTGAATGAGATTGTCTTTTCAGATGAGTTGCTATACACGTCCCAAACTTTGAGTTTGAGCGTGTGCTGCCCCTCGGCAAGGTTGCTCAACTCGTAGGTGAGCGTGCCGGCAGAGCCTTTGTCGCAGTAAGACGGCTGATAGTAGGTGGACACGTTGGAGTATGACGTCTTGTCGTCGAGGGTGAGGGTCATGCCGTGGCCTATGCCGCCTGACGAGAAGTTGATGCCGGTGTCGTCGCTTATGGTGGCCAGCACCAGAGGCGACTCGTTGACGTTGTCGCCGTCTTTGAATGATTCGGAATTGAGCCCGAAGTAGCTGATGTCGGGGCCAATGGTGTCGGCCTTGACATCGTCGTCATAGCCATAGATGTAGAAATTGCTGTTGCTGCCCATGGCCTCTAAACTGTCGGTGGGGTTGTAGGCATAGAGGCTGATGAGAGCTGGGGTGAAATTGTCGTAGGTGGCAACAATTTCTGACGGAATGGTCACCTTGATGGAGAACTTGCCGTTGACCACCGAGTCGATGGCGACAGCCAGCTTGTTCTGGCGGTCGTTATAGGAATACACCTTGCCTTGCTCGCCATAGCCATGAGTGGTCACGGTCTGCTCTGAATCAAAGAGGGTGGAGATTATGGAACCGTTGAATTTTGTATCGGTAGTGCCTTTGGCATTGAGCACATTGCCTGTGAAAGTGATGGTTTGGCGAGCCTTGAACACCGGCATGTTGTCGGCATCAACGGCTTTGCCGTCGATGGTTTCAATTTCCACCTTGCGAGTGGGGTAGGCCGGGCGCATGGCCGGGTCGCCGAACAAGATGTAGCGCGAGTTGTTGTCGTCGCTTCCTGTGTCGTTTTTACCGCGGCGCAATATGTCGCCTATTCGCAGTGGCAGACCTTGGTCATCGCGTGTGAAAATGTATTTTGCCACAGAGGCGTTGAGTATGCCGTTGTTGGGAATAAACACGAGTCTTGCCGGGCAGATTACGGAAATCGCACCGCCGCGGTTGTTGAGAAACAGGTTTTCACCTCCCGAAAGCTCTATGGCGTCGAAGCGCGAGAATTCGCAAGTGGCGGCGTAGAGAATTGGCTGGTGGCTATAGAACATGTTTGTGTTGATGTCGGTGCTGGTAAGCAGTCCGTCGGCAGTCCACAGGTTAGGGCTTGCGTGCCCGGTGTAGTTCCACCACGCCACGCCCTCATTGAGCTTGCGGAAAAGCTTGGCGCGTGCATCGGGATAATTGCGGCCTGCACCCACGCTCTGGCTCACAAAAGCATCAAGATACACACGGTTGAAGAGAAATTCGCTGCCGCCGTGTTGTTGTGCCACGCCTATCACATTATCGGCTTGCTCCATGTGTATGCCTGAATCTTCGTCGTCGGCCACGTCGAGCACATTTGTCTTCCACGACCCATAGTCGGGCTTGGTGACATATTTTATGAGTTTGTTGACGGCAGTGCGAGCTTCCGCCACACTCTTGACAGGGAAGCGGCCAACAGCTATGCTTAGTTTGCTTTTCTCGAATTGCGGACCGGAGTTGTCATCGAGCACAACGAATATGTCGTCGCTCGTGTATGAGGTGTTTTCGTTGGAACTTTCCTCGCTTTGCCAGCTTAGGAGCATAGGGTAGGCAATGGCCTTGACTGTGCTGGTGAGTTTGCGGTTGTCAAACGAGCCGTTACCCATGAGCAGCAGGTAGCCGAGACGGTGCCCTTTGGCATCGGTGCCGCGGTCATAGAACATCTTGCACAGGCGGCGATATGCCATAGCATCGGGCGTGCCCGACGAAAACTCGTTGAACACACTTTTCTGGTCAACGACCAGCACTCGCATTGAGTCGATGGCGGCGTGCATGTCGGCTATGCGTTGTGCCTGGGCGAGGTATTCGGCGGTGGAAATTATAATCATGTCGGGCGTGGGCTCGGCATGAATGTTTTGGTTATCGATAGTACCATCGAATGTGGGTGACGGGAAACTTGCGCTCTCGTCGAAAGCAAAATACTCGTGTCGGCCGGCTTCGGGGGCGGAAAACTTGGCAGTGGAGCCACTTAGCGTGACATTCATTTCCACAGGAGAATAGGGCGTGGTAACGTCCCACACATGCGATGCCGAAGATGCGTTGGCCAAGGCATAGACGCTTGATGGACTGTCGGACAACTGGCCGAAAGCGAGCTTGCCTCGCGAAAGAGCGAGCGAGCGCGTGTAGTTGACGGTGATATAGTTGAGCCGCGCCAAATAGAGCGTGCCGCTTGGAGTAAATGTCAAAGTGTAGTTAAGTTCGTTGGTGCCGTTGAGCGTGAAACGCTTGATGGTTGTGGCTGACTTGTAGTGGTCGTGGGCAAGCGATGTGGCAGTGGGCACGTTGTCTGCCGAAGTGGCTGCCAAATTGTTGCCGTTGTATTTGAAAGTGAGCTTGCTGTCGCCGCCAGCCATGGCCTTTGCGGCAAAATTTGTCAGAACCGCCACCTCGGAGTTGGCAACAAGACCTTCGAGCGTGAATTTGAATGTCTGCGTGGTGTTGTAGCGGAAATCCTCGCCGAGCAGCACACGGCCGGTTTGGCCGGGGTTGACGAGTTCTTCCTCGTGATAGAGTCTCTCGGTGAAGGTCGTGAGTTCTTGTCCGGAGCCTATGGCGTTTGTGGCCTTGTCCACTGTGGCGTCGGGAAGCGATGGGGCTTCGGTGACGAAATAGTAGGCGGCGTTGGCATAGGGGTGCTGAACTTGACGATAGTTGAAATAAGACGACGTGGTCCAGGTGACAGGACCTTGTGCATAGAACAGCACTTTGCCCTCTGTGCGCAAAACCGGCACTTGCGGAAGGTCGTCGGGGGTGGTGGAAACGAGCTTTTCGGGCAGCGGAGCACCACCGTAGCCAAACACTCGAATGTCGGCAAGGTTGCCCAGTCCCCACGACCGCACGTCGCTTGCAGTGATGGCATAGACTCCGCTTTCGTTGACCTTGATGCGCACCCATTTGCCGGTGGCAAGGCGCGACGAGTCGGCGTAGAGTGTTGTGGGGAAAGCCGAAGCCTCACTCGACACAAATAAGATTGCCCCTATGGCGGCAATCAACATGAGTAATATTTTGTTGACGAAAAATTTCATTCTTTTAATTCCTGACAAAGTTTCACGTTGGCTCTTGGCCGCGCAACATGGCGTTAAGCATCAAGAAACCATAATGTTGCAAAAATAGCAAATTATATGCTAACGTGCACCAGCACGCACACATAATATTCCTAATTATTTATAACGTGAAAGTGCACAAATTATTATTTGTGTGCCAAAATGCCTGTGTGGTGTGAGCAGATGAAGCAGCAAGGCACCATGTGCGCAATGGAGAAAAAGCGGAAAAACTTGCGCGGAGAAATTTGACGACAAAAAATGTGAACTTGGTGAATAATTATTACTAAATTTGCAATTTGTAGAAAAGTGGGGTAATAGTGTCCTGCTACGAATGAAATAATATCTCTAAAATGGCTGCAGATACAAAATACATTTTTGTGACGGGCGGAGTTGTGTCTTCGCTGGGTAAAGGAATCATATCATCATCGATTGCGAGGTTGCTCCTGTCGAGAGGTTTCAAAGTGACTATCCAAAAGTTTGACCCATATATCAATATCGACCCTGGAACACTGAACCCATACGAGCACGGAGAGTGCTATGTGACTGTTGACGGCCACGAGGCCGACCTTGACCTCGGCCACTACGAGCGTTTCACCAACATAAAGACCACACGCGCCAACAACATCACCACAGGCCGTGTGTATAAGAGCGTGATTGAGAAAGAGCGCCGTGGCGACTATCTGGGCAAGACGGTTCAGATAATTCCTCACATAACCGATGAAATCAAGCGCGATGTGAAGCTGCTCGGACTCAACGGTGACTATGATTTTGTGATAACCGAGATAGGTGGCACTGTGGGCGACATAGAGTCGTTGCCATTTCTTGAGGCTGTGCGTCAATTGCGCTGGGAGCTTGGCTCAAAGTGCTTGTGCGTACACTTGACCTATGTGCCATATATCAGAGCTGCCAAAGAGCTTAAAACCAAGCCTACGCAACACTCTGTGAAGCAGTTGCAGCAAGTGGGCATACAACCCGACATTCTGGTGCTCCGCACCGAGAAGGAAATTCCGCTGGCAATGCGCAAAAAGGTGGCTCAATTCTGCAACGTGTCGGTTGAGTCGGTTACGCAGAGTGTAGATGCCCCCACAATATATGAGGTGCCGCTGATGATGCACGCCCAGAGACTTGACAACATAATTCTGGAAAAGACCAACACTCCATATTCGGGCGAACCCGACTTGACAAAATGGAATGTGTTCCTCGACCACATGCGCAACGCAAAAGAGGACGTGAAGATAGGTTTGGTGGGCAAATATGTGGAGCTGCAAGATGCTTACAAGTCAATCGACGAGTCGCTGCTTCAGGCTTGCACATATAATGACCACAAACTCAAATTGACATATATCAGCTCTGAAAAGCTCACCGAGGCAAACGTTGATGAGCAACTCAAAGACATGGACGGAATAGTGGTGGCTCCAGGCTTCGGTCAACGCGGTGTGGAGGGCAAATTTGTGGCACTGAAATGGTGTCGCGACCACGATGTGCCCACATTCGGCATCTGCCTGGGCATGCAGTGCATGGTGATAGAGTATGCGCGCAATGTGCTCGGCATGCCAGAGGCAAACAGCACAGAGATGGACCCGAACACGCCAAGCAATGTGATAGACCTGATGGAGGAGCAAAAGAGTGTGACCAACATGGGCGGCACAATGCGTCTGGGAGCATACGCTTGCCACTTGCAAGAAGGCTCTAAGGTGGCAAAAGCCTATGGCACGCTTGACATTCAGGAGCGTCACCGTCACCGTTTCGAGTTCAACGACGAGTATCGCGCCCAATTTGAGAAGATGGGTATGCGCTGTGTGGGTGAAAACCCGGAAACACACCTTGTGGAAGTGGTGGAAGTGCCAAAATTGAAGTGGTATATTGGCACACAGTACCACCCAGAGTATAGCAGCACGGTGCTTAATCCGCACCCATTGTTTATGTCGTTTGTGAAGGCCGCGATTGACAACAAGGCAAGCAAGAAATGAGCACGGCTGGCTTCATGCGGCGTAGCGAGTGAAAAAACAAGAGAAAACAACAATAAAAAATTTAAACAAGAAGAAACAATCAATCAAGAATGGATAAAAACACTCTTACAGGAATGGTGTTGATGTGCCTTGTGATATTCGGCTTCATGTGGCTTAACCAGCCAAGTGAGGAGGAGTTAGCACAACAGCGCAAAAAAGCCCAGCAAGAGCAGCTTGATGCACAGAGGCAAAGCAAGCAGCAAGCCGGAGCGTTGGTTGACACTCTCAGTGCGGAGGAGCTTGCCGACTTAAAGAGCATCATCAGGCAATATAGCACCGATTCTGCCCACAACACGATTGGCAACAACGAACTAACCCTCACCCTGAAAGGTGAGACCGTGGACGGTGAAATCAACGTTAACGGCACCAAAGTGAATTTTGATGAGGTGCTTAATGCCAACAGTGCAAATCCGCGTGTGCACAACTTGGCTGTGGCGGCAGTGAAAAAGGCTATGGACACTTATATGCGCAATGGCTCGTTTGCCTCATATCTGAGCGGTAAGAATGAGACTGTGACGCTGAAGAATAAGTATCTGCAAGTGGAATTGTCGTCGAAGGGCGGTGAGCTGACACGCGCCACACTGCTTGACTACAAAGCTTATAATGCTGAGCATGTGGAGGTGATTTCGCCAAACGACAATGACTATAGCTTCACGCTCAACACCAATACACAGCGTTTCGACACTAAGAACTTCTATTTCAAGCCAAACTGTGTGAACGACAGCACGGTGATAATGGAACTGGAACTTGGCGACGGTGCAAAGTGGGGCATAAAATACACTCTTGTGCCAGAGAGCTACATGGTGCGCATGGAAATCGTGCAGCAAAATATGCAGAAGATAATTCCGCAGAACATATCGGTGATGGATTTCGCTTGGCACCAGAAGATGTCGCGCCACGAAGAGGGCAAGATGTTTGAGGAGCGCAACAGCGGTCTGTATTACAAATACGCTGGCCAAAGCGGAAGTGTGGAAAAACTCAAGGAGAGCGGAAGCGACACCAAGGACACACAAGACCAGCTGAAGTGGTTCTCGGCGAAGAATCAATTTTTCTCGGCCGTGCTGATTGCCGACAAATATTTCACCGGTGCGCAGATGAGCAGCACGTCGATTGACAAGGACAGCCCCGACTATGAGAAATATCTGAAAGACATGTCGGTCAACTCCACTATTGACTACAGTTCGCTCAATCCGAAACCGGCATCGTTCTGCTTTTACCTTGGCCCGAACAAATACGACATATTGTCTTCTTATGACAAGTATTCTCCAAACGAAGATTTGAAGCTGACTAACCTGATTCCTCTTGGGTGGAAGTGGTTGCGCTGGATTAACACAGGTATAATAATACCAGTGTTTAATTGGCTTGGCAAATATATATCGAACTATGGCATAATCATATTGATATTGACAATTATGATTAAACTCGTGCTTTCGCCGCTGACGTTCAAGAGCTATATGTCGCAGGCCAAGATGCGTGTGCTTCAACCCGACATAGCTGCGCTCAATGAGAAATATCCCGGTCAGGAGAACGCTATGAAGCGTCAACAAAAGACGATGGAACTCTATAGCCAGGCAGGTGCAAGTCCGTTTGGCGGCTGCTTGCCAATGATGCTTCAGATGCCGATTCTGGTGGCTATGTTCTGGTTCTTCCCATCGTGCATAGAGTTGAGAGGTGCCTCGTTCTTATGGGCGCACGACTTGTCGGCTCCCGACAAGATTTTTGAGTGGAGCACACAGATTCCTATCATATCGAGCTTCTTTGGTAACCACATCAGTTTATTCTGCTTGCTGATGACGGTGACTAACATCATATACACTTACTTGACGATGCAGTCGCAGCAGTCAAGTAACCAGATGCCTGGCATGAAATGGATGATGATGTTAATGCCACTCATGTTCTTGGTGTTTTTCAACAACTACGCTTCGGGTTTGAGCTACTACTATTTCGTGTCGTTGCTCATAACGATAGCGCAGACCTATGCCTCGCGTTTCCTCGTTGATGAGAATAAGGTGCGAGCCAAGATGGCAGAAAACGCAAAGAAACCTAAAAAAAAGAGTGGTTTCATGGCAAGGCTTGAGGAGGCTCAACGCCAGCAACAGGCTGCTTTGCGTGAACAGGAAAAGCGCAATAAGAAAAATCGCCGTCAGTAACAACGGCTGAATATTATAGAAAAAGCGTGTGGCACGGAGTGTGTCGCACGCTTTTTTGTTTGTTGCTTTGTTTGTGCTATACGCGTACCTCCGGCACGCAGCTTATTTGGTGGTTTGTGCCCACGACCGGAGCTGTCGCTCCTTAGTCGTGGGTTATAAATATACCTGCCCCATCGGGGCAGTCGTTGTGGGTATGTAGCTCTGGCACGCATGTTTATTGGGTGGCTTATATGCCCACGACCGGAGCTGTCGCTCCTTAGTCGTGGGTTATAAATATACCTGCCCCATCGGGGCAGTCGTTGTGGGTATGTAGCTCTGGCACGCATGTTTATTGGGTGGCTTATATGCCCATGACCGGAGCTGTCGCTTTTGGGGTAATATATCTACATATTTATTGCTCAATTATTTCCCAATGACCGCCTTTGTTACCACCTATTCTATTGATAAGTCCTTGTTCTTTTAGCTGCTTTATGTAAACTTGTACGGTTGATGGAGCTATATTTAGTTCTTCTGCAATTGCTCTGCGTGATATGGTGGGAGTTTGCTTTATTAGGTCAAAAATTTTCTGACCGATTTTCTGACCGATTTTCTGACCGATTTTTTGACCGGCAATCGGTCTGAAATATGTCACAGTGGAAGCCGACAACTCAGAGTCAATCTCAACGTTTTTACCGGTGAGCTCCTTCCATTTCATAATGCGGCCAATACCATAACCTGCATTTTCGGCCAATCTTGCATGCCTGAAAAACATGATTATGTTTGGATTACGCGGTATCGACTTTACTTTGCCATGTCCCATTTTAATAGCTATTGGGAACGGCCCTGGGTTCTGAAACTCGATTCTGTCATTGAAAACTATTATGGTTGAATGTATTGGGCTGAAATAGTCAGCGTGTGCCAACATGTTAACCAATCCTTCGCGTAGGCAGTAGAGCTGCGAATTATCTTCAGGAGAATATCCATTTGGTCCAGTCATAAAAGGATTGTCAACGAAAGTCCTTAAGCGTTGAATAAGTATCTGATAATATTCCCAAAGATTTTCTTGCTCGGGCATACGGTAGGTGTAACGAACCTCAGCGTCTTCGTATGATTGACCAGGAATTTCTCTGTAATCAATCCAGAAATGGCGAATAGACTTGATTATCGTGCTTCTTTTACCAAAAGTCAGCAGTCCTCCATAAGTAAGCTCACCATTGTCAGTGATTCCTATTTCTTCGCAGAATTGTTCAAGCGGCATTTTGTTAAATGGTAGTTCTGCGTTAAAGTCAGCGAGTCTGCGACGATACGTTTCAATCGAGTTTGGGTTAAGGTCTGTGAGAGAAGTACCAGAAATCTTCATATCAGATTTACTTCCAAACGTTTTTTCTCGCATAAATACGGCAATCTCGATGTCGGTAGCCTTTTGGTCTCCGCTGCCAACACGTATGAACGTGTTGCTTAGATTGTTGTTAAGATAAATTGGCTTGCAGTCGGACGGTGGAATCCAATAAAGAAGCACTTTCTTGCCGTCAAAATCATGCATTTCCACGGAAGCGATAATTGGTGCATTGAATTTAGTCGTGGAGCGAAGTGTTGACACCATAGACTGTTCAATCTTCTCAATGTCATCTAATCCAACAATTTCATATCGTGATGAGCCTCTGCCTTTAATTTCTCTCACTCCGAGCAATATCCAGCCGCCCTTTCCATTGGAAAATGCACTCACTGTTTCCCAAATGGATTTAGGAATATCACGAGACGCTTCTTTGATTTCAAAATCGTCCCATTCATTGCCGTTTAGCCTTTCGAGAAGTTCTCCTTTCGTCATTCGTCGTGATTATTTGAGATTGTTAATATGTGCAAAGTTACGATTTTTTTAATCAGAATAGATTCAATTTTAAAAGATTGTATTTGGCTGTTATAGTGGCAATATGAGGAATCGATTTGCAGCTTGCCATGATATTTATAATAAAAAGTAGTTATAGATATAACAAGGAAATATATAGGTTTTCGCATGGTCTTGCAACCTCACTTGTTTTTGTTTAGCTTGTAGGCGTTGTGTGGGTATATGCTGGTGGGTGGGGTGGAAAATTGGGTGTACATTCAAAATGGAAGTGGAAAATTGGGGGCGGAAAATGGTTTGGGAATTTAACTTTTTTACTAATTTTACGTCTAATTGTAAAGCCAAAAGGCCGATTCGCAGAATTTTTGGTGAAATTAACCAATAGAAACATTTTTAAAGTAAGAAAGTCATGTATAGTTATCAGTGCCCACGATGTGGAAAACAGTTTGCTACGGAACAGCCGATGAACTCGGTGAAGTGCCCTTATTGCGGAAATGAATTTCAGGTGGCATTTTCGTCGCCAGACCCAAATGCGGCAGGCCCAAGCGTGACGCTCGACAGCGTGTTTGCGTCGGGGCGCACAGGCAAAAGCCGTGGTGTGGCAGGTTTGCTCGCCATTTTGCTGGGCACAATTGGCATACATTATTTCTACTGCGGCAAGACCACGGCAGGAGTTGTGTTTTTGCTATGCACCATTTGCTCTTGCGGTACACTTGGCCTTGTTGTGGGGGTGTTGTCGATTGTGCAAGGAATAATGATGTTTCTGATGACACAAGAGGAGTTTGAGGCGAAATATGTGGCTACACCGGCAACTTTTCCACTGTTTTGATTGGCTTGAGAAAAGCTGCTTGCAAAAAGAGATATGGCTCGCCGCAGACGGACACGGAAGAACAGGCTTGACAGGACGCTGAAATGGGTGCTTGCCACAGGGGCTGCCGCACTGCTGATAGTGGGCGGACTGCTCTATGTGGGGCGCAACAGATTTTTTCACCCCGATGTGGTGATAGACCACGTGCACTATCCGGTGGTGGGCATAGATGTGTCGAACCACAACGGCAAGATAGATTTTGGCAAGGTGAAGGCCGACGGCGTGAGTTTCGTGTATCTGAAAGCCAGCGAGGGAAAGAGCTACAACGACCCAAGCTTCAAGAAAAACTATGCCAGTGTGCTGAAGGCTGGAATGAAGGTGGGCGCATATCACTTTTTCAGAAAGAAAACCGATGGCGTGATGCAGGCGGAGAATTTCATCAGGGCGGTAGAGGGCCGACACTTGGACTTGCCGCTTGTGGTGGACGTGGAAGACTGGGGCAACGACGGATTTGTGAAAAATGAGCAGACGGTTAAGGAACTGCTCGCCATGGTGAACAGACTGAAGAAGAAAGGCTTTGAGGTGATGCTATATACCAACGGCGACGGTTACAAGAACTACATAGCCGGAAACCTTGACGGAGAATACTTATGGCTGTGCTCGTTTAAGTCGCCTGGAACGCTGCATAAGCAGTATGAACACAAAATTCAGCAATATAGCCACTGGGGCACCGTAGATGGTGTGAAAGGCGAGGTGGATTTGAACGTGTTTAACGGCTCGCGCAGTGAGTGGGAGAAATGGCTCGCGGAAGTGGGCGGCAATGCCGACTGATGTGGGCTTGCGATAGTGAACTGGAACTTTTGTAAAAACAAAAAATAGGGAATGAAATGAGGATTTCTGGTTTGAAAAAGATATTTTTGCCGGCTTTGCTGGCTGTGCTGGCAATGATGGCCACGGTGCAGACGGCAAGTGCGTCGGTATATACGTGGAGCAGGCACAACTTGACGTTTGAGGTGCCGAATGGCGGCTTTGTGACTTACAGCAGCAACACGCGGTTTGAGATAAGGTGGGACGAAATGTCGATAACGATAGAGCTGTTCTCAAAGAAAGACGTGAAGGACAAGGACATAAAGCAAAACTTGAAGAAACTGGCGAGGTCGTATAACATGTATGACACCAACGAGGCTTCGCCGAAGTCAAAAGAATTTAAGACATTTCAGGTGGAGGGCACTATGCCCGACGGCTCTCGCGGCTTGCTGACCGACATGGTGTCGAAGAAATCGGACTTGCTGATAGAGGTGACGGTGAATTACTTGTATGGCAGCCGCGAGGTGGTAGATGAGTTTATAAGCAGTTTCACAGAGGACCCTAAAACGGCGAAGAAGCTGAAGGAACATCACGACCACAAGCAGAAGGTGCAGCGCAAGGAAGATGCCGACAAGCAGCAAAAGGAGCGTGAGAACGCCGAGAAACACAAAAACGAAAAGGTGTTTGAGGTGTAGAATGGCGTTATACGCGTACCTTCGGCACGCCGTGGTTGGGTATGGGGTTGTCCCCCCGACCGTCGCTACGCTCCTATGTCGAGGGTTACGAATATACGCGTACCTCCGGCACGCCACGGCACACTGCGTGTGAAATAGGCGTGTGCCTTATGGCATGCTGCCGTGATTGAGTTGAGGTGTTGCTCTGGCACACTGTGATTGAGTTGTGGGGGGCTTCGGCACGTTGCGTGTGAAATAGGCGTGGGGCTATGGTGCGCTGTGGTGGTATAAATTTGGTTGAAAGTTGATATTCTGCGTGCGATTTGCACTATCTTTGCAGATAAACAAAAATATAAATGGAAATGACACAATCTTCTAAAAAAGCATTAATAGCGATTGGCGTGCTGGTGGTGGCAGCCGTGTTGGCATTTGTGATATATGACTCGGTGGGCAACAGCAAGAAAGCCAAGGAACAAGAGGCTCAAATAGAACAGCTCAAACTCCAGAACGACCAGTTGCAGCTGGCAGGGGAGTATGAGCAACTGGATAATGACTTCAAAAATTATGAAAACCAAGCGCAATATATAAACAATGACTCTATTTTGCAGAAGTACACCGAAGCCAAGGACAAGGTGGAGAAACTGCTTGCCGAACTGAAGTCGCAGAAGATTTCGAGCGGAAAACGCATAAAGGAGTTGCAAAATGAGATTGTGACTCTGAAAGGCATAATGCGTCACTATGTGCAGATAATAGACTCTCTGGGTAAGGAAAATGAGGGATTGAAATTGGAAAACAGTCAGCTTAACAACCAAAACCGCGAATTGTCGAGCCAGATGGCAAATGTGTCGCAACAAAACGAGGCTCTTAACAAGCGCATGGTGCTCGCCGAGAAACTCAACGTGACTGGGTTGAGCCTGACATCGCTCAAGGGCAACGGCAAAGTGGAGAAGAAAATATCGAAAGCAAAGCAACTCATGGTGCAATTCACGATACCGCAAAATAACTCCACGCCAGTGGGCGAGAAGGTGATATATATGCGCATCACCGGCCCGGAAGGGGCTTTGCTCGGCCAGCGCGGCACATTTAAGTTTGAGGGAGGCAGCGTGGCCTACACCGAAAGCAAAACGATAGAATACAGTGGACAGGAGTTGGCCGGAATAAAGGTGTTTTATAACGTGAACACCACGCTCAACCCAGGACAATACACTGTGGAGCTGTTTGCAGACAACTATCGCCTGGCTTCCAAGAGCTTTGTGTTTCAGAAATAAGCTGCCGGCATGATGCTCGACAGGGGGCGACCTTGAAAGGCTGGTGTGAATGAGGGCGGAACGCCGTGGCGTGTGTTCAATTCTGAAGCATTGGTGTTCCATATCACTTGTGGAAAAGCGAGAAAAATGTTTTTTGCATTATCTTTGCACCAACGATAAAGAAATAATAGGAGTATTAGTTATTGACCCTGATTGACTGCTGATGCCTGAGGGGGCGTGAAGGCTCCAGAACTGTGCGGCAAACGGCAAGCCTCAGGGAAAAGTCACATAAGATAGAGAAAACAGTATGCGTAAGTTATTATTCTCATTATCAGTGATGATGCTGTGGGGCGGAGCTGCCCAAGGTGCTGTGTCGCTTGACTCATGTCGCAACATGGCTATAAGAAACAACAAGGAGATACAGCAGTCGCGCGCCAGAGTGGAGGGCGCAGGTTATCAGCGCAAAGAAGCCAAGGCGGCATATTTGCCGAGTTTGGATCTGGAGGCTTCTTATTTCTATAACCAAAAGAACATTTCTCTGCTGGCAGAAGACCAATTGCTGCCCACAAAGACGTTTAACCCCAAGACGCAAAGCTACGAGTTTAATTTGCTGACAAATCCGCAAACCGGTTTGCCAATCACTACGGCAAATGGCCAGCCAATACCATCGACGGTGGCATATCTACCCAAAAGCGCAATGACATTTAACGTGCACAATGTGTTTGCCGGAGCTTTGACGCTGACGCAGCCTATATATATGGGCGGCAAAATCAAGGCCATGAACGAGATTACGCGTTATGCCGAGGAGCTGGCACGCTCAATGCAAGACTCAAAGGTGGAGGACGTGGTGTATGACGTGGACGCCGCATATTGGCAAGTGGTGTCGCTCAAAGCCAAGCAAAAGTTGGCCGAAAACTATGTGAAACTGCTTGAGACGTTTGACAACGACGTGAAGAAAATGCTCAACGAGGGCGTGGCCACAAAGTCGAACTTGCTGAACGTAGATGTGAAGCTCAATGAGGCGAATGTGGATTTGACCAAGGTGAAGAACGGTGTGGCGCTGTCGCGCATGCTACTTGCCCAGCTCTGCGGAGCACCAATAAACTCTGACTTTGTGCTTGAAGACGAGGACAAGGACAATTGGTCAGTGGCAGAGGGGTCGGAGGCTTATGATCTGAACGACGTGTATGCGCGCCGCCATGAAGTGCGCTCGCTGGAGCTTGCCGCCAAGATATATGACGAAAAGGCCAAGGTGGCACGTGCATCTATGATGCCGCAGGTGGCAGCCGTGGGCATGTATAGCCTGATGAACCCTAACAGCTACAACGGCTATGAAACAAAATTTGCCGGGGCGTTCTCGGTGGGAGCAATGGTGAAGATACCGTTGTGGCACTGGGGCGGCTTGACCAATAAATATAAGGCGGCTAAGACTGAGGCAACGATAAAACGCCTGGAGCTTGCCGACGCAAAAGACAAGATAGAGCTGCAAGTGAACCAAGCTACGTTTAAGAACCAAGAGGCTTGGAAAACATACGAAATGACAAAGAAAAACCTGGAGAAGGCCAATGAGAACCTGCGTATGGCACAGGTGGGTTTTAAGGAAGGTGTGTCAACCACAAGCGACGTGCTTGCCGCCCAGACGGCATGGCTGAAGGCCAACAGCGAAAAGATTGACGCGGAGATTGATGTGCAGCTGTGCAACGTGTATTTGAGCAAGGTGCTCGGCACAATGAAATATTGAACAAAACAAGTTTAGACAAAACAAAAAAAACGAGATAGACATGGATAATTCACAAACAACGATTGTCAGGAAAAAAGACAAGGCACTTCTTGTGGCAATAGGAGTGATTGTGATTGTTATGGTGTGCATAGCAATATTGGGAATTTTGCTGATACACCCACCAAAAGAAACTACCCAAGGACAAGCTGACTGCGAAACGGTGAGAGTGTCGGGCAAGCTGCCAGGCCGCATAGTGAAATTCTATGTTCACGAAGGCGACTATGTGCATGCCGGCGACACACTGGTGAGCATATATTCATCGACCACTGACGCAATGCTCTATAAGGCAAAGTCGATGCAGAATGTGGCAGCGTCGCAAAAGTTGAAGGCCGACAAAGGCACAAGAGACGAAATGAAACGCACTGCCTACAATATGTATCAGCAGGCTCTGGCTGCCGAAACCATAGCAAAAAAGACCTATCAGCGCATGCAAAACCTGTTTAGCGAGGGTGTGGTGACAGAGCAGAAACGCGATGAGGCAAAGGCCGCATGCGATGCCGCAAGCGCACAAGTGAAAGCTGCCAAATCGCAATATGACCTTGCGTTGAATGGAGCCCAAAGCGAGGACAAGGCCGCTGCACAAGGCCTTGAGGACGCAGCCAAAGGCTCGGTGATGGAAGTGCAGTCGTTGCTGGAGGACCAATATCTGATAGCTCCATGCGACGGTGAGGTGTCGGAGATATATCCGCACGAGGGAGAGCTGGTGTCGCTTGGCACTCCGGTAATGTCAATATCAAAACTCAGCGAGATGTGGGTGGCATTTAATGTGAGAGAAGAAAAACTCAGCACCCTGCCGATGAACAAAGAGATTGCCGTGACAATACCGGCACTTGGCAACAAGAAGGTGAAGCTGAAGGTGTATTATGTGCACGACATGGGCAGCTATGCCGTGTGGAACGCCACGAAGGCCTACGGCCAGTTTGACAGCAAGACATTTGAGGTGAAAGCCCGCCCGACGAGCGAGATAAAGGATTTCCGCCCCGGAATGTCGGTGCTGCTTGACGAATGAGAAAAAAACAAAACTGAAGGCAAGAGGAAATGCTTGGACAATATTTTAAAAACTCGATGAAAAGGGGGCTGGTGTCGCTTGTGCGGCGGCCGTTGCTACTCATCATGATGGTGGTGATGCCGCTGCTGTGCGCGTGGTTTCTGCTCGACCTGATGAGCCCCGGACGAGTGACACGTGTGCCAGTGGGAATTGTGGATTTGGACAATTCCAGCATTTCGCGCAACTTGACAAGAAACCTCGGCGCGCTTAACGCGGTGAACATAACCGCCTATCACAGCTTCGGCGAGGCGAAAGATGCCGTGCAGAGCGGAGACATAATGGGATTTTTCTATATCCCGGCTGATTTTTCGAGCAAAGCACTGTCGGGGCGCAAGCCAAAGTTGAGCTACTACATAAACTATGCGTGGTACACGCCTGCCTCGACCCAATATCAGGGATTTAAGACCATAACAGTGCTTGCCAACGGCGCAATAGCCAAGACGGCGCTCGAAACCGCCGGACTGCCAGACGGTAAAATCAATGCGTCGCTGCAGCCGATAGTGACCCATGTGCATGGTGTGAACAATCCCTGGACAAACTATAGCTACTACTTGAACATGTCGTTTGTGCCATGCTTTTTTGCACTGTTTGTGCTGCTGGTGACGGCATTCAGCATAGGCACAGAACTGAAATATGGCACGAGCCGCGAGTGGCTGCGCACGGCAGGCAACTCGATAGAAGTGGCAGTGACGTGCAAAATGGTGCCACAGACGGTGATTTTCTGGGCTGTGGGACTTATGGTGCAATTTTTGATGTACAGGGTGTATGGGTTGCCGCTTAACTGCAACCCCTGGCACATGATAGTAGCAATGCTGCTGTTTGTGCTCGCCAACCAGGGATTTGCCCTGACAATAATGTGTGCCGTGCCAAACTTCAGGTATGGTTCCACGTTGTGCACGCTGCTTGGCATGCTGTCGTTCTCGTTCTGCGGTTTCTCACTGCCGCAAGAAGCCATGTACTCATGGATAGAGCCGCTCGGCTTTGTGATGCCAGTAAAGTATTATTTCTTGCTGAGTGTGGATCAGGCGCTGAACGGCATACCGCTGTATTACTCGCGCGTGTATTATGCCGCCCTGCTCGGTTTCACGCTGCTGCCGTGGGCGCTGACTTGGCACTTGCGCAGAGAGTGCCGCCAGCCGGTGTATGTGCCTTAACAGAAAGATTGAGAGATGAGAAACAACAAAATAGTGAAATGGTTTCTTGACCTGTTTGCGGTGACAAGGCGAGAGTTTATGCTCTCGTTTCACGATGAGGGAGTGTTTATCTTCTTCATAGTGCTGTGCGCCACATATCCGGTGCTGTATTCGCTGATATATAACACCGAAACTGCACACGACGTGAAGGTGGTGGTGGTAGATGACAGCCGCACGCAGCTTAGCCGCCAGCTTGTGAGAGAGCTTGACGCAACCCAGGAGGTGGCTGTGATGGACTATGTGTCGAACATGCAGGACGCGCGCAGGCTTATGAATGAGAAAGAGTGCTATGGAATTTTATACATACCAAAGGATTTCTCCACAGCTATAGGCAGGGGTGAGCAAGGGCATGTGTCGATGTATTGCGACATGGGTGTGCTGATGCGCTACAAGCAGCTGTTGACGGCTCTGACCAATGTGCAGATGGACATGAGCAGCAAGATGCAGGCTCAAAAACTTGCCGTGCTGACATACGACACCGGCGCGATAGTGGAGAGTGAGCAAGTGCCTATAGGCAACACCGGCAAGGGTATAGCCTCGGCAGTGCTGCCGTGCATACTGATACTCGTGTTGCAGCAGAGCATGATAATGGGCATTTGCATGCTGCGAGGCGGCAGCCGCGAGCGGCGCTTGACCCACAAGGGTGTGGACCCGCTCACGGTGGATTGCGGCACTGGCGCAACAGTGTTGGGCAAAATGCTGTGCCACTTGATAATATACATAGTGCCCACGGTGTATGTGCTGCACTATGTGCCAATGTTCTTTGATTTCCCACAAAACGGCACCACGCTCGACATTGTGGTGATGGTGTTGCCATTCCTTATGGCAACGTCGTTTATGGGGCAGTCATTGCAGGCGTTGGTCAACGACAGAGAGTCAACCTTCATTGTGGTGGTGTTCACGTCGGTGGTGTTTGTGTTTCTGTCGGGAGTGTCGTGGCCAAGATATGAGCAGAGCGCGCTGTGGACGGCGATAGGCAATGCTGTGCCATCGACATGGGCAATAGAAAACTACGTGTCGATGCACACGGTGGGTGCCACACTCGACCAGCTTAAACACCCATTCACCATGCTGTGGGTGCTTGCCGGAGGCTATTTCATGATAGCTTATATAGTGGAGCGTTTCTTGCTCAGACCTCGTTACAGACGCATGCGCCACTATGCCTCGTTTGATGCCGGCGCGCTGCTCAAAGAGGAGTATCACCGCAATGCCGTAGATGTGATACCCGATGAAGAAATGGAGTCGAAGCCGTTTAAGCCAGAAGAGAAATGATGAGGCGAAATGAGGCTGACACTGCCTTTAGCCTGGTTTTAGCGCGGCATAATGGTTGAATTAAAAAGATAATAGGCAGAAGATTGCCAAAAATATATTAACTTTGCAAGGAAGTCAAGTTATGGCTTCCTTGTTTGTTTGCAGCCACACAGGCCGTGGCAGGCGAGATTTGTAGAACTAACAAAATAGATAGTGGACCCAGACCCTCTTTCGTGTATTTTAGCCATGTTATGCTCGGCACAGAGCATAGAACTCAATTTACCCACCGCTGGTAGTGTATTAGCCATAGTAGTAGCTTTAGCAGGATTATTGCTCTCGGCCTTTAATTCGGGGTCGGAGATAGCGTGCTTTTCGCTGAAGCAAGACGACATAGACTCCATAGACGACGAGCAGAAGCAAGAAAAGCTGAAAGGACTGCTCGCAGAGTCGGAAAAACTACTTGCAACCATCTTGGTGGGCAACAACTTAATAAATGTGATGGTGGTTGTGGTGCTTAACTTTGCCATGAACCAGATATTTGTATTTAACAGCCCAGTGGCAAGTTTTGTGGTGCAGACCGTGATACTCACGTTCCTGATATTGCTGTTTGGCGAAGTGATGCCCAAGCTGTATGCCAGCAACAACAATGTGAAGTTTGCCCTTGCGGCATATGGCGGATTGCGCTTCATGATGTCGCTTTTTGCGCCAATCACCAAAATCATGGTAAAAAGCAGCTACATAGTGGACAAGGTGGTGAGCAAGCATGCTGACAACATATCGATGGACGACTTGTCTAAAGCACTGGAGGCAAGTGATGTGACCGCCGGCGACGAGAAAGACATATTGCAAGGCATACTCACATTTGGTGACAAGACGGTGGCAGAGATTATGCGCCCGCGAGTAGATGTGGTTGACATTGACTATGACGCCAAATTTGAGGACGTGGTGAAGACGGTGATAGAAAACGGCTACTCGCGTATGCCAGTGTATGACGAGACACCTGACAACATAAAGGGCATACTCTATGCCAAAGACCTGTTGCCATACATTGGCAAGCGTGACAACAACTTCAGATGGCAAAACCTGCTACGCACGGCATATTTTGTGCCAGAGACCAGAATGATAGACGACTTGCTTGAGGACTTCAGAAAGAAGAAGATACACTTGGCAGTGGTGGTTGACGAGTTTGGTTGCACGCAGGGCATAGCCACAATGGAAGATGTGCTTGAGGAGATAGTGGGCGACATAGATGATGAGTATGACACGGAAGAGTCGTTCTACTCAAAGCTGAATGAGAATACATACGTGTTTGACGGCAAGACACAGCTCAATGACTTTTATCGCGTGACAGGCATGGAGGAAGAGGACTTTGGCAGTGATGTGCTTGAAGATGCCGAGACGCTTGCCGGACTGCTGCTCAACATAAAGGGTAATTTCTTGAAAGTTAACGAAATGGTGTGCTATGGCAAATGTGAGTTTACGGTGCTTGAGGTGGACAAATACCGCATAGCAAAGATTAAGCTCCGCATATTGCCCGACACCGAAGATGAAAAATCAAAATAAAGATAGACGACAACGCCATGCCATATAACGGAAGCAAACGATATGCCGACGGAACGACGGTGCACTTTTGGCTGATGACCGAGACATCGGAAGAAATGCAGCAAATGTGTGGTGCGCAGGGACTTGACACTGAATGTGTAGCCAAGGCAGAGTGTCGCCGTCAGGAGATCATGGCAGAGCGGTTGCTGCTGAGGCGCGTGTTTGGTGAGACGAGTGTTAATTTTGACCACCGCGATGACGGACTGCCTTTTTTGTCGGGCGGAGCCTACATAAGCATAGCCCACACGCGAGGTATATTGTGTGTGGCGGTGAACGGCGACCATGCCACGGGCATAGACGTGGAACGTTATGGACGACGAGTGCTGAACGTGCGCGACGGATTCTTGACCGACGACGAAAAGGCTTGGCTCAAGTCCGATGACGAGCTGGCTCACATAGTGGCGTGGACCATAAAGGAGTCTATGTTTAAGATAGCAGGAACACGCGACATGGACTATAAGCATGAACTGCAACTGCTGCCGTTTGCCGTGACTGACGGCACAACACGCCTGCTGGTGGGCGGCAGGTTCAGAAACACGGCTTACACCAACGAGGTGGAGCTTGGCGAGAAATATATATTTACGATTACATATCCAAAGCAATACACAAAATGATGATGAAGAAATGTTTTTTTGCGGCAATGGTTGTGGGCATGAGCACTGCTGCCATGCCGGCTGATGCCTGCACAAATCTGCTTGTGGGCAAGAAGGCCTCGGCCGACGGCAGCGCAATGATAACATACGCAGCCGATTCGCACACGCTGTATGGCGACTTGCAATATCTGCCGGCAGCTGACCATCAGAAGGGCGACAAACGTGAAATCAAGGATTGGGACACTGGCAAGCCACACGGATTTATTCCGGAAGTGAGCCACACCTATAAAGTGGTGGGCAACATCAATGAGCACCAAGTGACAATAGCGGAATCGACATACGGCGGCCGCGAGGAGCTTGCCGACACCACCGACCAGGCAATACTGGACTACGGCAGCCTGATATACATAGCCCTGCAGCGGTCGAAGACGGCACGCGAGGCCATAAAGGTGATGACCGACCTTGTGGCAAAATATGGATATAACAGCGAGGGCGAGTCGTTCTCGATAGGCGACCCCAACGAGGTGTGGGTGATGGACATGATAGGCAAGGGCGGAAAAGAGAAAGGCGCCGTGTGGGTGGCTGTGCGCATACCCGACGACTGCATTGCAGCCCATGCCAACCAGTCGCGCATCTACAAATTTCCGCTTAACGACAAGGAAAACTGCATGTACTCTAAAGACGTGATAAGTTTTGCCCGAAAAATGGGATACTTCAAGGGCAAAGATGCTGACTTTGAGTTCAGCACAGCCTACTCGCCAGCGAGTTTCGATGTGCTGCGTGGGTGTGATGCACGCGTGTGGTCGTATTTCAACCGTTTCAAGGCCGGAATGGACCGCTATTTGCCATATATAGCCGGCAAAAAAGGCGCGGAGCTGATGCCACTCTATGTGAAACCAGACCGCAAGGTGAGTGTGAGAGACTTGCAGAATATGATGCGCGACCACTTTGAGGGCACACCGTTTGACATGACCAAAGACCCAGGTGCAACCAACTGGTGGGGCGTGCCATATCGCTACCGTCCGATGGACTTCACCGTTGATGGTCAGAAATACAGCCAAGAACGAGCCATCGCCACGCAGCAAACTGGTTTTGTGTTTGTATCGCAGATGCGCTCGTGGCTGCCCGATGCTGTGGGCGGTGTGCTGTGGTTTGGTGTTGACGATGCCAACACGGCAGTGTTTGTGCCAATGTATTGCTCAATAAGCGAGGTGCCGGCAAGCTATGCACAGGGCAAGGGCGACTTGTATGACTTTGACTTTGATGCAGCATTCTGGGTTAACAACCTTGTGGCAAACATGGCCTATAACCGCTACTCGCTGATGATAGACGACATACGCAAGGTGCAGGGCGGCATAGAGGACGGATTTGAGAGGCAGCAGCCAGAGGTTGAGGCAAAGGCTGTGGAAATGCTGAAATCGAACCCTGGCGAGGCTACCACCTACTTGACCAACTACTCTGTGGAATGTGGGCAGAACGCCACCGCACGCTATCAGGAACTTGTGAAATATCTGATAGTGAAATATCTTGATGGCAACGTGAAAAAGGAGAAGAACGGCAAGTTTGAGCGTAACGAGTACGGTATGCCGGTGCAACCGTCGTGGCCAGGCTACACGCAAGACTACTACAACACAGTGGTGAAAGGCTCTGGCGACAGGCTGAAAGTGGTGGAGCCGGAGAAGTGATGTGACCGGTGTGGCTGCGGCTGCAATGGGCAAAAGAACGCTGTGATTAAACTTATGGAGGTTTGTGTGGTCTAACACACAAAACAAATAAGATTAGGAAATGAAACTTACAGGAAAAATCAAATATTGCTGCGAGATGGTAGTAATGGCTTTGTTGACCATGAGCAGCAGTGCTGACACATGGGCACGCACTTACACTCACGAAACGCTTAACTATCAGATAGTGTATCACTGGGGCATGATATGGAAACATGCCGCCAACGCATCGCTGTCAATCAAGCAAACCAGCAATGGCTACACATCGCAGCTCGTGGGCACAACACGGTCGTGGGCCGACAAGGTGTATCCTGTGCGCGACACTCTGCGATGCTATATGAACAGCAATCTCCGCCCACTGCGCTATGAGAAGATTACGCACGAGAAAGACCATTATGGCAAGGACATAGTGCAATATTCATATAACTACAGCGACACTCACGCCAAATGCACGCGCATCAGGCCAAACAAGCCCACGCAGACGATTAACTTGTCGTGCAGGGCACAGGCTTATGACATGGTGAGTGTGTTCTACATGCTTAGAAACATGAACTATGAGGCGCTGTCGCAGTCGAAGGTTTACACCACAATAGTGTTTTCGGGCAAGCGCAAGGAGTTTTTGACCATTCGCTATAAGGGTGTGGAAAACGTGAAGTTGCGCAACGGCTCTAAGCACAGGGCATATCACATAGTGTTTAAGTTTACACAAGACGGCGGGAAGAAATCGAGCGATGACATAGACGCATGGATGTCGGAAGACGCAAGCCGCATTCCTCTGCTGTTGGTGGGCAAGCTGCCTGTGGGCGAGGTGAAATGCTATTATGCCGGTTGATGGAGATAACTCGCTGATTAATCGCAAGTGAAAATAAGCTATGAGAGCTGTGCCGCAACTGAAGCGGTGCAGCTCTTTTTGTTTTTGCATGCCTGGGGCTGATTTTTGAGAGCGGAGGTCGGCTGTGGTGATGTCGGGTTATTGCCCACCCACGGCAATATCGAAGCCCACGAGGCGGTAGGCCACGCGAAATGGAGTGGCTTGCTTGCGCGGCTTGGCGTTGAGGTAATAGTAGAACTGACGCTGAATGTCGAATGTCTTGACCGACACTAATTGTGTTTCACCGGGCTTCAGGCTGACGGGCACGGTGACATGCCGCTCATGCAGCATTTGGCCTGAAAGTGAGGTGTAGCGCAAGAGCAGGCGCACGGCTGACAGACGGTGCATGGTGTGATTGGTGACGAAAAACGACTCCTTTGCATCGCTCGCACGCTTTGAGAACCCTTGCAGTGTGACTGACGATGGGTCGATGCCGTTGTTGTTTGCAATGCTGTTGGCGGTGTCGGGCAGCAGACGCTCTACCGGCACACGCGTGGTGCGCATTGAGGTCTGGGTGGTGCGTGTGCGTGCCGTGGCTACAGAAATTGTGGCTATGGCAATGGCTGCTGCTATTACGACATGGGGCTTCATAGGTAACGGATTGTGCGAAACGGATTGCCGTTGCCGTCGGCTGGATAAATCTTGGAGAACCCTATGGGTGGCTTGTCCTCGTGAATTTCGGGGTAAATGGATATGCCTCTGAATAGCGAGGGCAGAAAACGCGTGATGTTGAGGCGCACCTTGGCAGTGACGCGTGTGGGGTTGAACGTGAGCGAGGTGTTGTAGGAGTTGAGTGTGGCAACACATTCGAGCGGATTTTTGAGTGTGAGGTGGTCTTTCTCGCTGTAGAGCCAGAGCGTGTATTTGTTGGCCACGGCGGTGGTGGCAATGTAGCCCATCACGGTGCCTGGCAACAGCTCAAGGTCGTCGCTGCTGACGAGTATGAGGCGATAGGCAATGTCGCCTGGGGCTGTGTGGCGCATGATGGCGAGCGTGATGTTCTCGTTGGGGTAGCGCCAAATGCCTTCGAGCGGCTGCATGTCGGTTTCCTCAAAGATGGCGTGCAGGCTGTCTTCGTCAATGCCCGGAAGCATCACCGACTGTGGCGGCAGCTTGGCTTGGCCTGTTATGGCAGCAAGTGCAAGGGCTATCAGAAGAACGATGCGGCGTGACATTGTGTGGCAGAGAGAATTTGACGTGGGGTGAATAAACCTTGTGACGTGTGTGAGTGAACGCGCGCATCAGAATGTGGCGAAGCGGTAGTTTAGACCTAAACTTAAATCCTGATGGAACTCAAAGCGGTTCCAGTCGCGGTCTTTGGGTCGGTTGTGATCATACCACAACTCGTTGCTTATTGTGGCATTGACGTGGCGGGTAACATAGAAGTTGATTGTGTTTCGCCAGTTGGCGTAATATTGCTTTTCGTAGTTGGTGTACATGGTGAAATTTCCTTGCCATTGAATGTAGGCGTTGAATTTCCAAGAGAAATTTCCGGAGATAGTGGAGCCGACAGTGTGTAAGAAATGGTGTCCAGGCTTTAATCCATAGGATGCGGGGTTGTATTTCTTTATGTCGCGTAAGTATCTTACCTGATATGAAGCCGGGAGTATTGACAGCGAGAAACGCCTTTCGCCTGTACGGTTGGCTGTGTTGTAGGTCATACCAAGACCGATATTTGCATTAGCCGGGTCGAGGAAATCGGCTGAGCGGTTTTTGGAATTGGCGGGATAGCGATTGAGCAGCTGCGTCCAGAATGTCAGATTGGCAGAATATGCCCAGTGCTTTGCGGAACGGTAGCCGAAACTTGAGCTAAAACGGAAGTCGTCTTTGTTGAAATTGATTTTGCGCAGGGTGTCGTTGTTGACCGTGTTGGCGCCTATGTGATATTCCAGAGTGTTGTTGAAGGAGACTTTTGGGTGAAAATTGGGGTTGAAATTAAAGTTCCACACGAAATCGCCAAGTAGGCTGATGTTGTCGTTTTTGCCTCCACGCCAGTTGTGGCTTGAATAGTTCTGTGCAAAGTGAAAATTGGCCTGGAACGTGTGGAGCCAGTTGTGGCGCTTGATGACGCGTTGCTCAAGCGTGGTTTTCTCTGGACGGTCGATTTTGCGCTCCTCCACGGTGAGCTTGCGGCTGTTGGGGTCGGAGCTGATGACGTATTGCTTGGGCGGCTCCGGCAGCTTGTTGACGTTGAATGTGACGAGTTGCGGATTGTTGATTATGGCGTTGTAGCGTATGGCGTCGATGTGGTTGCGCTCGCTCATGGCATGCTGCAGCCACTGGTCGGAGGCGTTGAGTTGCAGTGCGCTTGATGGCTGGTGCAGCGATAGGGTGGGCGTGGTCAAGGAGTCGGTGAACGTCTGCTGGTGCTCAAAGATGAGTGGAATGAACAGATAGTTGGGCTCCAGAAAGATGGTGTCGTAGTTGAGGGTGCGCCAGTCGCCAAGCGTCACGGAGGGGACTTTTATCTCTGGGAAAGCAGCTTTTTTCTTGCCGATGGAGGAGAATGTGTGCCGCGACGACTGCGCTTGCACGGTGGTGGCTGCTGCGACCAAAAGAGCCAGTGTGAGTATGTGAATAAAAGTCTTTTTCATAATCGTACACTACATAGTATTCTACTTTACAAAGGTAATTAATTTTTTGAAAATCGTTTTCTTTTATGTGGTTTTATGTGATTTTTCGTGCTTGCGCGCGGTTGGGGCGGTTGACTGACTCGTGTCGGCCAATGTAGGACTTGTTTTGCATAAAATTAAAGAAAATTGGCAAAAACGTTACGGCTATTAGCGATAAAAACCGTAACTTTACGATGTGCTAATGCGCGCAGTGCATGGAAACCCCATTGCGGCGACAGTGCAGCTGCATTAGGCTTCTGTGAAAACTGCGATTGGCACCCAAAAAACTCCGAAATCTGACGTTTAGTTTTATGATAGAACCGAGAGTATGAATAACACGACTGTATCATTTGCAAGTACCTTGCAATCCGGTTTCACCACGGTGGCCGACAACATAAAATAGACTTTGGTAGCGAAGCAACTGGATAGTACAGCACCTCAATCTATGGCCGGGCATAACGCGTGTGAAAACGAGGCAGGGAAGAAGTCAGCAACCATGACAATGCCAGAAACAGGCGTGATGCAGCGAGGCAGTGTGCAACCTGGGTACGGCGGCAATATGCCGCAGAGCTTAGGGAAAAAACGTTTGTGCCGTGACGCAGCGGCTGCTGCGGTGAGTGGCGGCGATGACCCTTCGGCTTGGTGCTACGTGAACTTGCATTACCGCAGGGCCACAACGTTTAAGGCTCAGGTGGAGGCTGTGGACGCCGGCATAAGGTGCTTTGTGCACACCACGGTGCGCCACACAAAGATGAAACATGGCGTGAAAACCACGGCGCAGCCCACAGTGAGCGGTTTGGTGTTTCTGCAAGGCACGGTAAAGGCTTTGCAGCAGTTTCTCGACGAGAATTTCTCTGGGGTGAGGCTTGCGCGCGACCGTGCCACCGGACGGACGGCTGTGATAAGCGACACTCAGATGCAGCCGTTTATGGCTGTGGCAGGGCAGGACCCTACGATGGTGAGGTTTCTGGACAAGCCTATTGGGCACTTTGCGGCTGGCAATGTGAGGCTGCGTGTGCTTTCGGGGCCGTTGGCCGGCCAGGAGGGCTACTTGGTGCGGATAGCGCGCGACCGCAAACTCGTGATGGAGATAGGCGGCATGACGGTGGCTATAGGCAATGTGCATAAAGAGCAGTTCGCCCCCACCGAGGAATAATCGTTTTGTTTTTTCTTGATTTTTTCTGGATTGATAATATTTTTGGCATCTTTGCAATAGATTATATTTATAATTTATAAAGAGTTTGCAGTATGGGCAAGCAGGCTATAATAGAATGTTTGAGCAGATATTTTGCAACACAGCCAGTGCTTAAGGCTTGGCTGTTTGGCTCGTTCTCGCGAGGAGAGGAATCGGCTGACAGCGATGTGGATATAATTGTGTCGCTTGACCGAAGCCAACCTGTGGGATTGAAGTTCTTTGGCATGTGGAGTGACCTGGAAGAACTGCTTGGGCGCAAAGTGGATTTGGTGTCGGAGGGCACACTGCTGCCTTTTGCTAAGGATAGTGCTGACCGTGATAAAATTTTGATTTATGAGAGAGGCGTCTAAAGACTTGATGCGGCTGCAGCACATGGCACAGGCCATTGACCGGGTGAAACGCTTCACCAAAGGCAAGGGCTTTGTCGACTTCACTAAAGATGAGATTTTGTATTATGCTGTGGTGAAGAATATAGAGATAATAGGCGAGGCATCTAACTTGCTGACTCTTGAATTCAGAGCCGAACATGCAGAAACGCCATGGAAAATGGTTGCCGGAATGCGAAACTACATAGTGCATGAGTATTTTCAGGTAGATGATAATGTGGTGTGGGACGTGGTGACACACGACTTGCCTGTGCTTGAAAAACAGATAACGGCTTATATTGAGGAGTTTGCAGAGTAATATCCGTTGACTTCTGAAAGTAGAATGGAGGAGAAGGAGCAGAGCAGCAACAGGCGGATAGCGAAAAACACACTTGCACTGTATGTGAGAATGTTTCTCACGATGATTGTGGGCTTGTACACCAGCCGTGTGGTGCTTGCCACGCTCGGTGTGGAGGACTACGGCGTGTATGGCGTGGTGGGTGGCATAACGAGTATGCTTGGCTTCCTGAATGCGAGCATGAGCGGTGCCACAAGCCGTTTCTTGACGTTTGAGCTTGGCCGTGGCGACAAGAAGCGGCTCGAAAAGACGTTTTCGAGCGCAATGATAGTACACATGGGTATAGCTGCTGTGGTGCTGGTGCTTGCCGAGACGGTGGGACTTTGGTTTCTGTGCAACAAACTGGTGATTCCGCCAGAACGCATGACGGCGGCGCACTGGGTGTATCAGCTGAGCATATTGAGCTCGATGCTTGCCATAACGCAAGTGCCATACAATGCAACGATTATTGCACATGAAAACATGAATGTGTATGCCTATGTGGAAATTTTGAATTCGGTGCTGAAATTGCTTATAGTGTATTTGCTGACAATTGGTGATTTTGATAAGTTGATTTTGTATGCTGTGCTGATGCTGGCAGTGAGCGTGACGGTGATGATGACGTACAGGATTTATTGCGTCAGGCACTACTCTGAATCACATTTCCACTGGGTGTGGGACAAAGCTTTTTTGACCCCCCTGCTCTCATTTTCCGGGTGGAATATTTATGGAAATTTTGGCAGCATAGCAAGTAGCCAAGGTATTAATTTCGTGGTTAATGCGTTTTTAGGAGTTGTTGTGAATGCAGCTGTTGGTATAGCAACAACAGTGTCAGGCGTTGTCAACATGTTTGCCTCTAATGCGATGATGGCATTTCGTCCACCCATCACAAAGTTGTATGCAAAAGGTGATGTTCTGGAAATGCAGAGACTTACGAGGCTGGCATTTAAAATAATATCGTTTTTGTATTTGGTTGTTGCAATACCGGTTTTTTTGGAATGTGAATTTATACTTTCGGTTTGGTTGGTTAAGGTCCCACAGTATGCTGTTGTGCTATGCCAGACCATTTTAATAAGTATATTTTTCGAGATTTTACGATATATCGTGATAATAAATATTCATGCTTCTGGTAATGTGCGTTTTGTGAGTGCCGCTTCTGGAACTTTATTGAGCCTGACACCAATAGTGTTGTATATGTTATTTTTATGTGGTTATTCTGTTAAATACACATATTTGTTGCTGACTTTGACAAACGTATTTTTGCTTGTTATAAATTTAGGAATATTGAAACATAATATACCCACCGTTAAAATATCAGGTTATTGTCTTGAAATTTTCAAGATAATAAGTATGGGTCTTGTAGTTGTTGCTGCTACATTGTTGATAAAGAATGCGTTTGGTGACGGTTGGGCTGAATTTTTTGCGACAGCAATATTTTCTGTGATATTGACGGCACTATTGTTTGTGGGCTTGTGTTTAAATTCATCGCAACGAGTTGCTATGCTTGTCGCTATTAGAAGTAGATTACATTAAAAACTAATTGGAATGAAACGAGTTTTATTGCTTGATACTGCTATTGGTTCAGACAATAAGGGCGATGAAATAATTATGGAATGTGTTCGCAAAGAGCTTGAACCATTGTTGAGATGCTGTTTCGTGCGCAATTTGCCTACGCATGTGTCACCTTTTCATTGGTATCAGGTGTGGAGAGGACTCAATGCTGTGAAAAGCTATGCTGAAAGCGATTACAAGTTTGTTGGGGGCTCCAATCTGCTTGTACCTAATTTGACAACATATTATCCGCAATGGAACGTGAATATATTCAACTATCGTCCATTAAAGGAGTGTGTGCTTGTGGGGGTAGGGACTGGTGCTGGTGCAGAAAAAGGCAGTGATTGGCACACACGATATGTGTATAAGCACATGCTCAGTAAAGACTTTTATCATAGCGTGCGTGATGATAGAAGCAAGAAATACGTTGAATATCTTGGACTTATGGCAATAAATACTGGTTGTGTGACTATGTGGAAATTCACAACAGAATTTTGTCGTTCGATTCCGGGAAAGAAGTCTGGTAAGGTCGTATTTACTTTGACATCTGGTTATGGTGCTGATGCAAAACGTGACAAGGCAATGATTGACGCAATTTGTAACCAGTATGAGGAAGTGTGGTTTTGGCCTCAGTGCTTAGGTGATTTTGAGTATTTTAATGAGTTTGAAAATACTGATGGCATTCATGTGCTTCCTCCAGCAAAAGAAGCATACGATGAATATTTGACCAATAATGACACGGATTATGTTGGGACGCGACTACATGGAGGAATATATGCTATGCGGCACTCGCGTCGAGCAATAATTATTGCTATAGATGAGCGAGCCAGAGCAATTAATGAAAAAAATCACCTTAATTGCATTGATAAAAAAAACATTGGTGATTTGGAAGATAAAATTGTTTCAGAATTCGATACTAAAATATCGATGGATTTTGGTGCAATAAAAAAATGGAAAAACCAATTTGGCCTGAATGAGAATGAATAATATAATAATGAGAATGAATAATATAATACTGACGCAAATACGTATTGAAAGAAATATTGTATATTTTGAATTTTCAGTTTCTGAAGAAATTCAAAAGCTATTTAATACGAATACTTTTTGGATAGAATATGACCAAGAAATGTCACATTGTCCAAAGTCAATATTGACGATACCGTTCGTTTCTGTAATGCTACCGATAATGTGGGCCACGAATTCGGTACTATGGGTTAAGGATTTGGATTATACTTTCTATGAAGCAACTTTTAGCCTTAAAAGGGCATACCAAGATTTATATCCGGGCTACGCCTTGAGAGGACGATTGGTGGCAGCTAATTTGGAAAGGAACATTATTAAAGAGTCAGATAACTGTTGTTCTCTTTTTAGTGGTGGGGTAGATGCCCACACCACATTCATCAGAAATATTGATGTGATTTCCAATATCGTAAATATACAAGGTTTCTACAAAGAGCCACATGATAAGAATGGTGTTGCAGAAGCTGACTTTAGAGACATAGAAAAATTTGCCGTGTCGCAAAACAAAAAATTTGACTTTATAAAGTCAAACTTTGCAATAATGTTTAATCTTAAGTATCTCAAATTTTTTGAACAGAAAATCAAGAATGGGGGATTTTGGTATGCTTTTCAACATTCAATGGCATTTATTTCCATTACCATGCCATTAGCATTTTTGCAGAATTGCTCTAAAATACTAATTGCAAGCTCTTATACGATAGGAGATTCAAGTGTGTGTGCCTCATATCCGACTACTGACAATGAATTCAGATTTGCTAAAAATGGATATGTTGTTCACGATGGATTTGAGTTGAGCAGACAAGACAAAATTCACATAATAGCGGAGCATCAGAAGAAAATAAATGCACCTTACCCAATTCGTGTTTGTTCATTTAATGACCATAACTGTTGTGAATGTGAAAAATGTTTTAGGACAATATTGGGACTTGTTGCAGAATGTGCAGATGTTGAGAAGTTCGGATTTTTTTTGGACAGACCATTAAAAGAACATTGGAATAATGTTATGTACCAAAAATCGGGCCTTATGGGATTTGATACAGAAAAAGTGTCATATTGGCCATATATCATAAAGCGAATGAAAGAAAACTATCCAAAAATGAATGCAGAGCAGAAAGACTTTGTTGATTGGTTTTTGACGTTTGACTTTAAAAAGGTACAAAGACTGTCTCGGCTTAGATATTATAAAAACAATTTTTTCTCAATACTCAAACGCAAATTGCGGTTGGTGTGATATTGGAATTCATTAAGTTTGGCAAATTCTAATATGTAGAAAAATACTATGGATAAGGGGCGGATATTGGTGGTGATGCACTATTTGGAGATTGGCGGAGCGGAAACTGCGCTGATAGGATTGCTTAATGCCCTTGACCAGAATAAGGTGGCAGTGGACTTGTTTTTGCATGACCATAGGGGTGAGATGATGCAGTTTGTGCCCGGTTGGGTGAACGTGCTGCCTGCCATAAAGCAATATACTGTGCTTGAAAGACCCATAATCGAACTTGTGAGGCGTGGCTTTTGGGGAACAGCAGCGGCGAGGCTGCTGGCAAAAGTGATTAGCCGCAGAGCCTATGCAAAGAGTGGAAGCCAAATGCCTAATGCAAGCGAGTTTCATTACATGGCTTCGTTGACCACGCCGCTTATGCCACGGATTAACCCCGGCGTGACATACGACCTCGCAATTAGTTTTTTGAGTCCGCATCAAGTGGTGCTGAATAAAGTGAATGCCAAAAGAAAAGTGGCATGGATTCACACTGACTACACGCGGATTTGGATTGACAGTGCAGCAGAACTGAAGGTGTGGGGCGGTTATGACCAGATAGTGAGCATTTCGCCTGATGTGACGAGGCGGTTTCTTGAAGTGTTTCCGTCACTTGCCCCAAAGATAGTGGAGATTGAAAATATTTTATCGCCTAAGTTTGTGCGGCAAAGAGCTGAACTCGGTGATTTGCAGGGTGACAAAATGTGGTGCGGTGATGCAAACAACTGCGTCAGATTATTGTCGGTAGGGCGGTTTTCGGAAGCTAAGAATTATGACAATGTGCCAGACATCTGCAGGCGGATTATAAGCAGTGGAATTGATGTTAAATGGTTTATCATAGGCTATGGCAATGAGGCTCTGATTAGGCAGAAAATTAAGGAAGCCGGCATGCAAGGCAAGGTGATAATTCTGGGCAAGCGGAGCAATCCATATCCATATATCAAGGCGTGCGACATATATGTGCAGCCATCGCGCTATGAGGGTAAGAGTGTTACTGTCAGGGAAGCGCAGATGCTGTGCAAGCCTGTGGTGGTTACAGACTATCCAACAGCGTCGAGCCAGATTCACAACGGAACAGATGGAGTGATTGTGCCTATGAATAACGATGGCTGCGCTAAGGGTATTGCGGAATTTGTTGAGAATGTGGATTTGCAGCAGAGTATTGTGGAATATCTGCATAGCCATGATTATGGCAATGAGCAAGAAGTGGAAAAAATATATAGAATGATAAATGCAATGTGATGAAAGAACGAGATTTGTCTCTTGACATTATAAGAATCATTGCTTGTGTGATGGTGGTAATTATGCATTCTCCAATGCCATCGAGTAGAGCAAATGGATTGTTTTTGTCATCATTGAGCTATTTTACTGCTCCGTGCATAGGTCTGTTCTTTATGGTGAGTGGCGCTTTGCTTTTACCCCCCCCCCAGAAAAGACAAGAGCACTGTATTACGGCAGGCTCATTTCTGCGCAAGCGATTGAATAAGGTCCTTTTTCCAACAGTGGTGTGGAGTTTTTTATATATTCTGCATAATTATTTAAATGGCAGTATGGAGTGGCATGACATCATGAAAAGTGTAATGTCTTTGCCGCTTTCTGCACAAGGTAATGGGGTGTTGTGGTTTATGTACACATTATTGGGTTTATATTTATTGACTCCAATATTGCATGGCTGGATTAGATGCACTTCCCAGAAAGAAATTTGTTTCTATCTGATGTTATGGTGTGTAACATTGTTTTATCCTATTTTGAAAAATTTGTTGGCAGTAAATGAAACGAATACAGGAGTTCTATACTATTTTTCTGGATATGTTGGATATTTTGTATTTGGATACTGGTTGCAAAACTATGGAGATAGGATAGGTGACAAATTGGTAATACTCATGATGACGGTTTCTGTAGTATGTCCTGTTATAGTGAAATTAATGCATTGTCAGGTTGACTTTTATGAGGTGTTTTGGTATCTATCTGTATTTGTTGCTATGCAGTGTTTGTTTTGGTGGAAGATGGCAAAGGCACTTATTGCAAAATTCAGCTTTGGTATAAAAGTAAGGAATATCTCTGCTATATTGTCCAACTTGTCGTTTGGCGTGTATTTATCTCATATATTCATTATGCGTGGCGTGCTATGGAATATTGAATGGATAAAGAATATTCCTTCTCAAATGATACAGACTGTTGTAGTGGCAATATTGACGTTGCTTATAGCATTTGGGTTGTCGTATGCTATTAGTATGACAGTAATGGGAAACGTGATTGTTGGGTACTCTAATAAAAAGTAATGCAATATTAATGATTCCTAAAATTATACATTATTGCTGGTTTGGGCGCGGAGAGAAACCGGCGCTGGCAAAAAAGTGCATTGCAAGCTGGCGCAAGTTCTTCCCAGATTATGAGATTAAGGAATGGAATGAGGATAATTTTGATGTTAACATCATTCCATACACGGCAGAAGCGTATGCATGCAAGAAATATGCTTTTGTGAGTGACTATGCAAGATTTTGGGTGCTGTATAAATACGGTGGATTGTATTTTGACACGGACGTGGAAGTCATACGGCCAATGGACGACATAGTGGCAAGAGGTCCGTTTATGGGGATTGAAACACCGGCCACATTAGGCAATTTGCCTAATGTGGCCCCCGGCCTCGGCCTTGGGGTAAACCCCGGTCTCGGCCTGTATGGTGAAATTTTGGATTATTATAAAAATCTTCATTTTTTGACTGATGACGGCAAACCGAACGAGGTGACTGTGGTGACGCATGTGACCAATGTTTTGCAAAAAGCTGGTCTGCGGGCGACAAATGGTGTGCAGTGCGTGAAAGGTATGTGGATATATCCTGAGGATTATTTTAACCCATTTGATGATTTGACTGGTAAATTGAAAAAAACAGAAAATACTCGTACAATCCACTGGTATAGTAAAACTTGGATGAGTAATGGTCAGACCTTAAGAAACAAGTTGACGCGTATTCTTCACAGGGTATTTGGCGTTGAGCACATTCATAGAATTGGTGTGAAAATAAAATCAATATATAAATGATTTCGGCTAGTCTGTATAAACCAATATATTGGGCGATTGTCACAATTCTGTCTATTTGGGTTTTTGCAAAATACAAGTATGTAAGCATGGATGGTGTGACTGCTAAAAGTGTGCGCGTTAACGCCAGAGATGCTGTTATTAATGCTCCGGTTGTTTTGCTGTTGGCAATGATAGCGTTTATTGGTCTTAGACCAGTGAGTGGTGTGTATTTTGTGGACATGGCAGGGTATTATGATTGGTACAATCACACATTGGGTGATAATTTTACATTTAGTCTGCATACGGAGAATTTTATTTGGGACAATTTGTTTGCCTGGTGGATATATCGGAAGTTGGGCTTTTCTTTGTTTATGCTACTCGTGGCAACAATATATTTTGGGTGTGCATTTGCAGCATGCAAGAAAATGTTTCCGAATGACACCTTAACTGTTTTTCTTGTCTTTTTGGGAGCGTTTTCAACATTCTCTTATGGAACAAACGGTATTAAGGCAGGAGCGGCAGCATCAGTTTGCTTGTTGGCATTGGCATATAAAGATAAACTTGTACCCTTTGTTATTTTACTTATTGCATCATGGGGGCTGCATCACTCAATGGTTATGGTGCTGGTAAGTGTGATTATTGCAAAGTATGTGAAAAATACGAAATTGTTCTTTGTGGTATGGGGTCTGTCGTTGCTTATTGCGGCTGCTCATATTGACTTTTTTCAGGGCATTTTTGCCAGTATGGCAGATGAAAGAGGTATGAGATATTTGCAGACAGAAAGTAACTATGAAGGTTACTACACTGGGTTTAGGTTTGATTTTGTGATATATAGTGCCATGCCAATCATAATTGGGTGGTTTTTGCTGATGAAAAGAAACATAAAAGACAATGGCTATGAGTTCTGGTTGCGTGTATATTTGATTTCAAATTCCATTTGGATGTTATGTATGTATGCGTCGTTTACTAATAGGATTGCATATTTGTCTTGGTTCTTGTATCCGATAGTGCTGATATATCCATTCTTCAAATTCAAATGGTCGGCTAAACAATATGTTATTGGTCGTAACATAGCATTTGCGCAACTTGCATTCACGCTGTTTATGGAATTTGCTTATTATGCCAAACCTTAAAGATATTTATTTGTGATGGTTAGGATTTCGGTATTGATGGGGATTTATAACTGTGCTTCTACTTTGGTAGAGGCATTGGATTCGCTGTACGCCCAAACGTATCAGGGGTTTAAAGTGATACTTTGCGATGATGGCTCTACTGATAATACTTATGCCGTGGCTAAAGATTATGCAGCAAAGCATGATAATATAGTGCTGATAAGGAATGAGCGAAATATGGGGCTTAATTACACGCTTAATCATTGCTTGGAATATGCTGACACTGAATATTGTGCACGTATGGACGGTGACGATGTCAGTATGCCTAACCGTTTTGAAAAAGAGATTGCTTTTTTAGACCAAAATCGGGATTATGCAGTGGTTAGCACCCCAATGATTTATTTTGATGAACAAGGTGATTTTCGTACTGGTTGCGGTCATGGTAAGGTGACGGCAAAGGATTTTGTGCATGGCACGCCAATTTGCCATGCGCCATGCATGGCACGCACGAGTGTTATAAAAGAAGTTGGTGGCTACTCAGAGAGTGATAAGTTGCTGCGTGTTGAGGACTATCATCTGTGGTTTAAGGTTTTTGCTGCTGGATACAGCTTGTATATGCTTGATGAATGTCTGTATAAAATGCGAGATGACCGTAATGCCTTGTCTCGGAGAAATTGGCTTACTCGCAGAAATGAAGCCTATGTGAAACATGTTGGATATGAGATGATAGGCTTGCCTTGGTGGTATCAAATGTTTGCTATGGTGCCTATAATTAAATATATGGCTCCTACTTGGATTTACAGGATTTTTCACAGGGGAATATGAATAAGAAAAAAATAGCATTTGTTGTTGCAATTCCAGGCACAGCGCAGTCTTTCTTAAAGGATCATTTTAGGGCATTGACTGCGACATACGAGGTGCATTTGTTGGCTAATTTCAAAGGCAATGATGATTGTCGTGCGGAGTTTGGGGCGATTGGTGTTATATGTCACGATGTGCCTATAGAGCGTGCTATTTGCATTGGAAAAGATATTGTGGCTTTGTGGTCTTTGTTTAGAGTGCTAAAAAAAGAGGCTTTCTCAAGTGTTCATTCTGTTACACCAAAGGCTGGTTTGTTGTCGGCCATAGCTGCGTATTGTGCAGGAATAAATGTCAGAATACACATATACACAGGTCAAGTGTGGGCTACCCGTAAAGGTTTTATGCGCAGTGTGCTCAAATTGATGGATAAGGTGATTTCCAGATTGGATACAAATTTACTGGTAGATGGTGAGTCACAACGTCGGTATTTAATAGATGAAGGTGTTTTGAGGGAGTCAAACAGCACTGTTCTTGCAAATGGAAGTATTTGTGGTGTGCGTTTAGAACGATTTGATGTGTCGGCAGATGTTCGTAACGAAGAACGTGAAAAATTTGGGTTTGGCAACGAAGACGTTGTGTATGTGTTCTTGGGGCGATTAAACCATGACAAGGGTATTGATGAGTTGTATGCAGCATTTAATAGGCTTGTTGGTGTTTGTCCAAATGCGAAATTGCTGCTATATGGGTCAGATGAGGGGAATTATGGCGCAAAGGTTGGCATGTTTGATAAATTGAAACCTAATGTTAATTTTTTCTATCCAGGTGTTACTCAAAATCCTTTTAAGGCGCTTCAAGCTGGAGATGTGTTTGTATTGCCCACTTGGCGAGAAGGCTTTGGCTCTTCTGTGATAGAAGCACAAGCTCTTGAGCTGCCAGTAATCACGAGTGATGCTTATGGTGTGCTTGATGCAAGTGTGGCAAATGAAACCGGGCTTCGGTGCAAGGTTGGTGATGTTGAGGGATTGTATGTGTGTATGAAAAAATATTATGATAGTCCTGATTTGCGAAAACGTCACGGACGTGCTGGTAGAAAGCGTATTGAAGAAAAGTTCAGCAATGACGTGGTTACTGCGGCATGGGTTGATTACTATAGAAAAATCGTTAGTTAGTGAGCCGGTTTGAGCATGGGGCAGTGTTGCGCAACTTGCTGGCGTTTTATGATGAAATCGGTGTGTGATTGCTGGCTTTGTTGGAAGATGGTTGTTAACATGATAGGGAATTTAATATTAAAAAAGATATTATGAAGAAGAAAATTGTTGTGTTTGGTGCAACTGGCAATTTAGGTGCTTATGTGGCTATGCACTTACATAATCAGGGATATGATGTGATTGCTGTTGGTCATAGGAAAAGCGATAATGGTTTTTTTTCTGATAGAGGAATGTGCTATTATTCGATGAATATAGAAGATCCTGCGGCTTTTGACGCATTGCCTGCCGCTGACATATATGCTGTGGCTCATTTTGCGAGTTCTCTGCCATCGAGGTATGCTTATGACCCTATAGATTTGTTTGAATCAATAACGATAGGCACGTTGAATGTGCTGAACTGGATGAGACGTATAGGTTGTGATAAAATAGTTTTTCCTCAAACACCATCGGATATGGTGAAATATCACAATAATGGAACTGTGATTCCATGTGATGCTCCTCGCCAATTCCCTTTGACAGGAGATCATGCCATCTACACGATTGCCAAGAATGCGGCTGTTGACCTGTTGGAACACTTTAGAGCTGAGTATGGCATAAAGTTTTTTGCACTGAGGTTTTTTACTATTTACCAGTATCACCCAAATGCTTACCATTATGCGAATTTTAAGCGCAGAATGATGCCTTATCGCATGCTTATGGATAGGGCAAGCAAGAGTTTGCCTATAGAAATATGGGGAAATTGTAAAAAGGCTAAGGAAATGGTGTATGTGAAAGATTTTGTTAGACTGGTTCAGGCGTGTATAGAATCGGATAAGGAAGGTGGTTGCTATAATTGTGGTAATGGTTGGCAGGTGACGCTTGAGGAACAGATTAAGGGTATAATAGAGGTGTTCTCTCCGAAAGATAATCCTTCAGAGATAATATATTGTCCGGAAAAACCAGACCCTCTGGAAAATGCTTTTGACATGACGAAGACGTTTGCGGATTTTCCAACATATAGACCGCAATATAGCTACATAGGACAATTAAGAGACTTTAAGCATGAGATGGAAACAGAGCCGATGGCTCAGTTGTGGGGAACGAAAGAGGACTATACGGAATAAACAGAAAGATGTATAAAAACTGCGTTAAGCGAATATTGGATTTGTTGATTGTGACATGTGTATTGCTGATAATTTGGCCGTTTTTGTTGATAGTCACTGTTTTGCTTTGGTTGTTTAACGATGGAGCCGGGGCTTTTTTTACTCAGGAACGTCCAGGCTATAAAGGAAAAATATTCAGGATTATCAAGTTTAAGACAATGAATGAGAAGAGGGATTCTGAAGGTAATTTGCTCCCTGACAGAAAGCGTATAACAAAGTTTGGGGCAATTGTGAGAAATTTGAGTATAGATGAACTGCCTCAATTGATAAACGTTTTTATTGGTGATATGTCAATAATTGGTCCTCGGCCTTTATTGGTGCAATATTTGCCGTTATACAGCGCAGAGCAGGCGCGACGGCATGACGTTCGTCCAGGAATCACCGGGTGGGCACAGTGTCATGGTCGTAATAACTTGTCGTGGACAAAGAAGTTTGAGCTTGATGTGTGGTATGTTGACCATGTGTCGTTTAAAATGGATTGTGAGATTATTTGGCTGACACTTAAAAAAGTGTTGAAAAGATCAGATATTGATAATGAAATTGTGGGGGACAAGCAATACACGACTCCATTGTTTAACGGGGAAAATTAATTGTATTAGACGAAGATAACATGTGTTTCTGATATTAAGTCGATTATTGACAAGATATACAACAGGTCGATAGTTAGCGGGAGTAGGAGTTGGTATAGTAAAAGTGACATCAATATTAATGAGTTATGCTTATGCAAGAAGGGTTGCGGACACCTTGTTTTATTTTTGATTCTGAAGAGTTTTCGAGGAGTGTCAAGGGCTTTCAAAAGGCTTTGAACTCTAATTTTGCAAAATCTATTGTCGGTTACTCTGTTAAAACTAATTCGACACCATATTTGCTTAAAAAAGCACGTGATTGTGAGGCGTATGGTGAGGTCGTTTCTTATGATGAGTATGAACTGGCAAAACTTTGTGGCTTTTCACTCAATAAGATAATTTATAATGGGCCAATGAAGTCAAGAGAAACGTTTTTTGAGGCTTTGGAAAATGATGCAATAGTAAATATTGAGACAAAAAGAGAACTGCAATGGCTTTTGGACTTGGACGCAACCAAAAATTACAAGGTTGGGATAAGATTGAATGTGAATATAAGTCGCATTTCACCAGAAGATGCAGATGGGGCCAAAGATAACAGCAGGTTTGGCTTTTCTGACGAGACAAATGAGTTTGCAGAAGCATTGGAATTCATTGCAAAAATACCAAATGTGACACTTGCTGGATTGCACATACACAGAACGGCTCATAGCCGCAGTGTTAGATTCTATGAAAATCTTGTTGATTTTGCTTGCGAGGTTATAGAAAAATATAATTTAAAGTTAAATTATATTGATGTTGGAGGTGGATACTTTGGCGTTTTTAAGAATAAACCGACATATCAGCAATATAGTGATGCGATATATGGTGTGCTTAGCGAGCATGGACTATCTGATTTGGAAATCATTGTAGAACCTGGTAATGCTCTTGTTGCTTCGTGCTTTAAATTCGTTTCATCTGTGATTGATATTAAAGAAGTGGAACCAAGGGTCTGGTTTATAACAACTGATGGTTCGAGAAACGACATTGACCCATTCTTCAAAAAGGATAAATATATTGATGAAGAAATATATAATAAAAAAGCAGAAATTGTGGATAAGCAGATAGTGACAGGCTGCACATGTCTTGAGTATGACAGACTTTTCACACTGTTAAATAAGCCACGTCTTTCGGTCGGAGATAAAATTGTGTATCACAACGTAGGAGCTTATACTATGAGTCTTACTCCTATGTTTATTCGATATGTCCCAGATATTTATGTCAAAAAGTCAAAAGATTATTTTCTTGTACGGAAGAAATTTGAAGCAAAAGATTATTTGCTTAACACCGTATTCTGAAAATTTAATAAAACCAAATGAATAATAATAACATATTATTTTGCAGTGTTGGCCGTCGCGTGAAATTGCTGATGGATTTCAAAAAAACGCTGCGTGGCCGAGGAAGGCTTATCGGTACAGATTTAAGCCCTGTGGCTCCTGCTTTGTTTTTTGTTGATGAAGCCCACATCGTGCCAGAAATTGACTCTCCTGATTATTTGGACAAAATCCTTGAGATTTGTGATAAGGGACAGGTGAAGGCAATTACCACGTTGATTGACCCGGAGATTGAAATCTTGGCTCACAACCGAGAACTGTTTATGGAAAGAGACATTCTGCCTCTTTGCCCTTCTGCCCAAACTGCACACTTGTGCTTCGATAAATATGAAATGTTTAAGTATTTGCGAGCAAAAGGAATACGAACAACACTGACATATAATTCATTGGCGGAATTGAAAAGTGGGCTTGATAAGGGAGAGATTTCCTTTCCGTTGTTTATGAAGCCTATTTCTGGAAGTGGCAGCGTCGGCATCGGCAGAGTTCATGATTGGGAAGAAGCCGTGGCAAAAACCAAAGAGGGTGGATTCACTTACATCTATCAAGAGCTGATGACTGGTGGTGACTGTGATGCTGATGTGTACGTTGACTGCATTAGTCACAAGGCAGTGGCTGCTTTTTGCAAAAAGAAAATAGAGAGCCGCATAGGCGGTGCAAGTAAGACTATTTCTTTTAAAGATGCTAAGTTGTTCCGGTTTATAGAAGACGTGTGCTCTGTGCTTGAACTGAGTGGTCCATGTGACATGGATTTCTTTATAAAAGATGGGGAATATTACCTTTCGGAAATCAATCCTCGCTTTGGTGGCGCATATTTGCATGCATACGGTGCTGGTGTGGATTTTGTGAAATTAATATTGAACAATATTCATGGAAAAGAAAATGAGTCGATTATCGGGAACTATGATGAAGATGTCATTATGATGATGTATGATGATGTGGTTATAGCGAAAAAAAGTGATTTGATTTCTGATAAATTTCCACTGTTATAAGTTTTATTTGGTTATGAGATATCCTCATATTGTTGTTTCTGAAGAAAAAAAGATCATTGTGTTTACACGGTGTACTGGTATTTTGCATGTGATGACAGCTAAAGTGTTACCCTATATTGAGTATGTGAAAAAGACATGTGTTTGGCTGAATAGGCTTGCAAAGCAAGAGCAATTGAATTCTATTTGGGTTTATTGGGATTATTTATGGGCTGTTATTTTGCATAGATGCCTTATTCGCCAGTATGTGATTGGCGAATTTTGGAAATTGAGTAATCCAGAGCGGCGGAAGAGGCTTACCTATAGTAGAATGGTCAAATTGTTTGACCACTATAATGATTCAAAATTCATTCATTTCCTTAATGAAAAGCAGGATTTTAATGCTTATTTTAAGCAGTTTGTGCATAGAGACTGGTTGTATCTAAAAGCTGCGACTGAGGAGCAATTTGTAACTTTTCTGCATAAACATGATACGGTGATCATTAAACCTGTTGATGGTGTAGAAGGGGGGGGCGTTAGAAAATTTGTGTTTTCTAAAAACAGCGAGTTAAACACTACTGAATTATATACGAAATTGCAGGAAGAAGATGTGCTTATGGAGGAGATGATAAAGCAACACCAGAAAATGGTGTTTGGCAACGCATCTGTCAACACAGTAAGAACACATACTGTTTTAGATTCAAAAGGTAAAGCTCATGTAATTAAAGCAATACTTAGAGCCGGTGTCGGAAATACTGTAGTTGATAATTATTGCCAAGGAGGATCCATATATGAAGTTGATTTAAAAACAGGAATTGTTTGTACGTATGGCCAATCTAAAAATAATGTTAAAAGCTATGTGCAACCAGGCACGGATATTGTTATGGTGGGTTATAGAATTCCAAATTGGGATATTGTTGTTGAGCAGAGTGAACTTGCTGCAGAGCAATTGCCACAAATCAGAATAATAGGTTGGGATATTGCGATAACAGAAAATGGTGTGGAACTGATTGAAGGTAATCATAACCTCGACTATGAGCTTTTGGAATTTTTAGGCTCTACTGGGTATTATGAGAAAATAAAGTCAATTATAGAGTCGTAAAAGATTTTGGGTTTTAGGGTTTGGTTTGGGGGTGAGTATGTTTGAAAATTAAAATAAAACCAGAGAAGAAAAAAGAAAGGCTGAGAATAGAAGAATGGCTGAGAAGAAAATGATACACCTTTGTCTGGCTCACATGAGCGACAAGGGTTTGGAACAGAAATATGTGAAGGAGGCATTCGACTCAAACTGGGTGGTGCCTCTGGGTCCGAATGTGAATGCTTTTGAGGACGACCTCAAGGCTTTTGTGGACAAGCGCAGCGACGGTTCGCTGGTGCAGCGCGATGTGGTGGCTTTGTCGTCGGGCACGGCTGCCGTGCATCTGGGCTTGATTGCCTGCGGCGTGAAGCCTGGCGATGAGGTGTGTGTGCAGAGCTTCACGTTTTGCGCTTCGTCGCACCCGGTGACATATTTGGGCGCAACACCGGTGTTTATAGATTCTGAACCAGAGTCATGGAATATGGAGCCTGACCTGCTGGAAAAGGCTATACTTGACCGCAAGGCAAAAACCGGCAAATATCCCAAGGCGATTGTGCCGGTGGCGCTGTATGGCATGCCATACGATTGCGACCGCATCATGGCCATTGCCGATAAATATGGCATAGCGGTGGTGGAGGATTCGGCCGAGGGCTTCGGTTCGCGCTGGAAAGGTCAGGTGCTGGGCACGTTTGGCCAGTTTGGCGTGCTGTCGTTTAACGGCAACAAAATGATTACTACTTCTGGTGGTGGTGCGCTGATATGCCACGACACTGCAAGCAAGGAGAAGGTGATGTGGTATGCCACGCAGGCTCGCGAGGCTTATCCTTACTACCAACACTCGGCGATAGGCTATAACTACCGCTTGAGCAATGTGTGTGCAGGAATAGGCCGTGGTCAGATGACGGTGCTTGCCGACCACTTGGCTCACCACAAGCATGTGCAAGCCCTGTATAAGGAGCTGCTTAAAGACGTTGACGGCATAACGCTGCATGAGGCTCCGAGTGCTGACTACGACAGCAACTACTGGCTTTGCACGGTTACGCTTGACTCTGGCTTGAGAATAAAAGGGCAGGAAAATGCCTATAAGGAGGTGGTGAAGACTGCTGTGGGTGGTGCTGCCGGGGTGATTCACGCTGTGAGTTGCCCCACGACCGATTGCCAGCCAAATGCCAATGTGGAGGCATTGCGCGTGTTTCTGCTGTCGCGACGTGTTGAAGTGCGCCCGGTGTGGAAACCGATGCACAAGCAGCCGGTGTATAAAGACGCTCCTGCCTATGTGAACGGTGTGAGCGAGACTGTGTTTGACAAGGGCATGTGTCTGCCGGCAGGGCCTTGTGTGAGCGATGCCGACGTGCGCTATGTGGTGGACTGCATTAAGGAGGCGATTGAATAATAAATGACGAAAAGATACAGATAAAGACCATTAACATTTTTAGATGATTATGAGAAAAACAAGGATTACACGCCGAGTGCTGGCTGTGGTGGTGTGCCTACTGGCCTTGGGGCAAGGAAACCGTGCCGCCAACTTGCTGAAGAGTGAAGAGAATCCGCTTGCCACGATTTCGCAACTGCCTGGGTTTTGCTCAATTTTCCACACCTGGGGCTTCATAGGCGACTCTCTGAGCAGCGGTGAGCTGGAGTCGCGCGACAAAGACGGCACCATGGGTTATCACGACTTCTATGAGTATTCGTGGGGTCAGCGCATGTGTGCAGCCATGGGAGTGAAAGGTGAAAACTATAGCCAGGGCGGCGAGACCACATACGGGTGGATTGAGAATTTTTGGAACAATCCGCGCAACAACAACGATAACATAAGTGCCAAAACGGCTCCCAAGCAGGCCTATGTAATAGCTCTTGGCGCTAACGACCGCAACGTGAAGTTTGAGGTGGGTAGTGTGAAAACCGATGTGGATTTGAAGGACTACGCCAAAAACAAGCGCACTTATGCTGGCTGCTATGCCGGCATCATACAGCGTGTGCGCACACTGGAGCCTCGCTGCAAGATTTTTGTGGTAACGCAGCCTGGTGTGCCTGACGATGACCCCTATAATAGCCTGGTGAGGGAGCTTGCCAAGACGTTTGAGGGCGTGTATGTGGTGGACTTGCAGAAATGGCTTGCCCAGAAATATGGCAAGAACACCGATGCGCTGAAGATTTATTTCATTGGCGGCCACCTGAATGCCATGGGCTATCAGATGAGTGCATGGGTGATGATGACAGGCATTGACTGGATTATACGTCACAACATGGCGGACTTTGCCAAGGCCGGTTTCATAGGTACAAGCTTAGACTACTGATTGCTATTTCTTCGCTAATAAACTTTTGGCTGAGGCTTCCAGCACATGTCCGTTACCATCACTTATTACAACAGGTTGATTATGCAGTGATTTTTCCACCAACAAATTTTTGCACTTCCATTTTGAATGTAAATGCGCATGTTGAGGTGGTGGTGCTCTGCTAAGGATATACGACTGGTGATTTGCCGATGGGGGCGAGTCACCAGTCGCTGTTTTTTATTGCTCTTTGCCCGACACAGGTGTGAGGGTGCAGCCGGCCTGGCGCAGCAAGCTGATGAGTCCCTTGCCGCCTGGCAAGTGGCCTGCACCCACGCACACAAGGACAGATTGCTCTGGCATTATGGTCATGAGTTTTGCCACCCACTTGGCGTTGCGCTTGTCGATGAGGTCGGCACGATATTGCTCATCGTCGCCACCTATCGTGGGGTCGAACATGATGCTGTCTATTTGCTCAAGATTGCCGTGGCGATAGGCTTCGAGCAACTTGGAGTTGAGTTGCTGATATTTGTCGTCGTTTTTGCACTGCTCCAAGAGGTCTTGTGCCTGCTTCACGAGGCTGCGGTTAAAGAGCACCTGTATTTGGTCGTCAATGTTCTCAAGGCCGTGCGTGGTTTTCCCTTTTTGCATGGCAATGGTTTGTATGGCCATGTCGAGCATGTCGGACTGGTCTTGCGACGGAAAATATTTCAAGGCTTGAAGAGCTTCGATTTGCGCAGATATGGCTATGGGCTTGAATGAATTCATTTGGTCGAGAGTCACAGAAAATTCTTTGAAATAGCCGTTGAACACACGAGCCACAATCTGGTAGGCGTCTTTAGAGAGCAGCTCGCTCAGCGTGCTGTCGGCAGGAGCTTTGCTTGCCGCAGCCATTTTTGTCACAGCGTCGGGGGCACTGAGGCTGTCGCGCTGCACCTCGCCCCACACTGCATCGCAGTTGTCGATGGCTTGATTGAAGCCTGGCACGGAGTCAAGGAAGCTGCTGCCTGCAAAATGATATGTGCCGAACAGGTATGACGGCTTTGTGTTGCCGGGAACCTGAATTTTCCAGAGCAGTTGCGCATGGGCAGCGGCAACTGCCAAAACAATGCTGATGAGTGTGATTGCGTAGCGTTTCATTGTGATTGCGTGTTTTGTTGGTTGCTATTGATGCCCAAAGATAGCCAAAAAACAGTTTTAGAGCACACATATCACTAAAAATAAGGAGAACAGGCTCTAAAATTACCTATATATGGCTATTGCGGAGGCTTGGCAGCGGAGCTACCTTTGTAATGTAAAAAGAATTAAAGTGAATTAGTTATTAGTTGACATTATTACGTAGCCACTTCTAATAGTAAAGGTAATAAATTGCCGCAAGACGATGTGAATCGTGAAGCGGCTTTTTTGTTTTTTTATCGCCGGCAATGTGAGGCTGCAAGATAGGCATAAATAGACGAAAAAAGCCTCGACTTTGATAGTCGGGGCTTTGTGTGTGCCGGCGGCAATGCCAAGTGATGACGTGATAGAAAACTGATTGTGATTTGAAAAAAATATGGCTTTGCGTCGGCACAGTTGCCGCTTGTGATTTTGGGTGCGGCTTTATTTATTGTTTAACTAACGCGCACTATAGGCTCTGGTTTTTTATGTCGTTGAGCTCCACAAGACCGTTGACAATGGCGAAAATTGTGAGACCTGCCGGTGAGTGGATTTGAAGCTTGCGGCTGACGTTGCGTCGGTGGGTGATGACGGTGTGGATTGACAAGCAGAGCTTGTCGGCAATTTCCTTGTTGGTCAGCCCTTTCACCACTCCCACAATGATTTCTTTCTCGCGCTGGCTTAAATTTTCATTTTCAGACGATTGGTCTTTGTCGGAGTCCTCGGTGAGAAGCTTGGCTATCTTGGTGGAGATTTGCTCCACGTCGTCGTAGATGGTGAAGCTTTCGTTGTAGTCCTTGAGCACGGCAGAGTCAATCACCGCGCTAAGCAGTGCCATAAACTTGATTGACGTCTTTTTGAGTCCGGCCTTGAAAGTCTTGATGTCGAACCAGCCGTCGAAAATGGGGTTGACAATCACGAGGTCTGGCTCGTGCATAAAGATGTAGTTTTGCAGCGAGCTTTGGGTTTGCACCTCGTAGGGCTGGATTTTGAGTCCTGGAATGTGACGCAGCACAGCTATCAGTCCACTGCGCACTATGGGGGAGTTGTCAGCTATTACGAGTTTTATTGTTGCGCTGTCACTGTTCATTTTGCAATTGCTTTTCGAGCTGGGCCACAGCCGGAACGAAGAGGCACTCCTCTACCTGACGGTGGGAGGCCAAATCCTGTTCGCAATTGAAGATGTCGAAAAGAACGGCATTGAGCAGGTTGTCGTTGCTGCACTCAGGATAATATTTGATGATGATGTTTTTCAGTTCACTCACCTTGTCCTCTATCTGGGGGTGTTTGCGCGCAAACTTGGTGATGTTGATTTTGTCGGAGGTCTTGCCCTGCAGCAGCTGGGTGACATAGGTGAAAATCTCGGTGTTTTCAAACTCCATGTGGGCGCGCACATTGTGCACCATCTCGTCGAAGAACTTCAGCATGAGAAAAGCCACATTGTTGCTTGTGGAGCAGTCAATGGCCTCGATTAGCTTGCGCCTAAGCAACGGAAAGTTGAACTCCAGAAAGTAGCTGTGGGCGTTTTTGAGATATTCCATCAGCGATGCGATGGAAAACTGGGGGATTTGGTCGGTGCTGTATGACGACTGGTCGCTGCTGATGAAATTTGCTACGGCAAGAAAGGTGTTGCAGTCCACATGCTGTGTGCTGCACACTTCCTGCACCGTTTTGTCGCCAAATCCCAGCGACATGCCAAATCGGCTCATGACCATGAGCAGCATGATGTTGTCATCGATAAGACCAGCCATTTTGTCGGTGGGCTTGTATTTGAAAACCATACTAATTAGTTGCTTTTTAATAATATCGTTAATCAGTTGCAAAATAAGCTGTTTGGCGCATTTTGGGCAATAACCAATTATGGGTATTTAGGCCATGCACAATCACCACTTTTGGCTATTTTGCTGCGGCATCAGGCATAGCTGTGCATACCTTCAAGGAAATAATTGACCCCAAAGTAGGTCATGATGAGCACAAGAAACGCCATGGCAAGGTAGGTGTGATAGACAACTGGGCGGCGCATGGCTGGTAACGAGGCCGTGTGCACCGGCACAGAGTAGGTCATGAACGTGATTAGTGCCCAAGTTTCCTTGGGGTCCCATGTCCAGTATTGTCCCCACGACACATTTGCCCAAATGGCGCCGATGAATATGCCTATGCCCATGGTGGTGAGAGCCGGGTAGAGGAAAATCTGCGACAGCACTTGCAGCGATTGCAGTTGACGGCCGAGCAGGTCGTGGTCGCGGTTGACGGCTTTAAGCACCAGTGCCATGACACTGCAAATGAATGTGAGCGACACGAGGGCATAAGACATCATGATTACCGACACATGCACACTGAGCAGTGGCGATGACAGCACCGGCATCATGGGAGTGATGTGCGGGTCCATCTGGTTGATGTGTGACACAAGCAGGAAAAATCCCGACAACAGAAAGCCGAATGTTGTGACGATGGGAAACTTGCGGCACGCAATAAGCGAGAGCAGCATCACAAGCCATGCAAGCAGCAGCATGGTCTCGTAGCCATTGGCAAGCGGAATGTTGCCGCTGATTATCCATCGCAATGCCTCGCACCATGTGAGGGCGGCAAAAGAGATGAGCAGCAGTGTTGCCGAAACGTTGCCTACCGTTTTTGCCGTCGCTGCGGGCAGCGGAGTGCGGCGTGTGAGCCGATATAGGGTAAACAGCAGCGACGCAATGCCCATGAAGAGATTGAACATAAACAGGATTGTGGCAAATGGAATGGCATTGTAGGTCAGCTCGGCCTTGATGCGGCTCACCGATGGCAGTGACGCACCGCCATACATGCCTTGGTAGTCGCGTATTGCCGAAATGGTTTGGTTGAAGGAGGCGTAGTCGGCGCACTGGGCTTTCTCGTTGAGAACAGAGAAAACGCCCTTTATGAAGGTGACTTGCAGGCTGTCGGCCGTGGCAGGAATGGAGTCGGCCGGTGAAAGCCATGTTGTTTTGCCTTCGGCATTGACAGGAAACATTTTGAGTGGCACGCCTTGGCGCAGCGACATGATGAGTTGCAGTTTGTCGTCGATGTCGGCCACGGCTTTGTGGAGGTTGTCGCGATTGCCGGCATAGTATTCTTCAACACTTTTTGCCAGCACATAGCCCTTGCCGTTGCCCGAAAGCAGCTGCTTGACCGTGGCGTATGGTGGCAGATTGAACGCCTTGCGCATCTGGGCATTTTTGATGCGGATTATTGGCTCATTGTCCCACTGCTTGCCGAAGAAAATCCAGCCTGTTAGCACTTGTTCGGCAGAGAGACCGCAGTAGGTGCGCTTGCCATAGATTTTCTCGGTGAAGTCGAGCGCAAAGGTTTGCAGCGGCGCAATGCGCTCGTTATAGAGCACGTCGAGTTTGCCGATTTTGGCAGCCGACTCCTTAGGTATGACACTGGCTGCGCTTGCGCCAGACACCGCACAGGCGCACAGCATGGCGGCAAGAAACCCTCTTTGTGCCAGTGGGCTGCGCAGCAATGAGCGAAACGTGCCTTTGCGGTCGAGCAGCAGCCATAGCAGCGAAAGGAAAAGCATGGCATAGCCGCAATAGGTGACTGCAATGCCCCAAGGGTCGTGATATATGGTGAGATAGGCTCCGAGGAAGTCGCTATCGAAAGATGTCTGGTAGAAGCGGTAGCCGCGATAAGAGAAAATTTTGTTCATCGACACGGTGGCGTTTATGGCCTTTGGGCCATCGACCACTGTGATTGCCGAAGCATAGTCGCTCGCCGCACTGGTGCCGCTGTGATACTGCACGCTGAAGGAGTTGAGCTTGACGGTGAACGGCAGTTGAGCCGCCGCCCTGTGACTGCCAGCAGCAAGCATTATGGCTGAGGTGGTGTCGCCTTGGCGCACGTGCAGCATGCCCTTGGTGGCAGAAATGTGGGTGATGAGGGCACCAGATAAAATCACAATGAATGACGCATGGAGCAGCACAAGGATTGGCTTGCGCATTTTGCGCCTGATGATATATGCCACCGCAAGCGCTGCAAGCACAGCCCACAATACAGAGAACCATGCAGCACCATAGATGTTGCCCGACGTCCACTCTGTGCCTTTGGCGTGCTCCACTATGGTGGCAGCGGCAAGAACCACGAGGGTCAAGGCATAAAAAAACATAACTGTTTTTTTCAACATTTTTACTGAAGTTTTTAATATTTGCATTCAGTTAGCAAATTAGCTCTTAAAAAATAGGGGCGAGATGAGCTTGTGGCGAACCAGCGTCAGCATCTTGCCCCTATCATAAAATATGAATTGTGAAAGCTCTTTAGCCAATCATCATTGCATCAGATGGCGTTGATGAAAGCAACAACGGCATCACGGTCTTTAGCCGGGAGGTTGTAGAATTTTTGTGTTGACTCATAGGCATCGCTCTCCTTGCTGTAGCCATGCCACATTATAGCTTCGATGACATTGCGTGCGCGGCAGTCGTGCAGACGGTCGCTTGCACCGGTCTCCTGCTCCGAGAGTCCACGACCCCAGAGAGGAGTGGTGCGACACCAGCCTGTGCGAATGTCATTCTTCATGTGAAGCTTGTGCTGCACCATGTCGGTGTAAGGCCAGATGGTTTGATGCGCATATTGCGGCAGTTTGCCGATTTTCTTGATGTTGTCAGAAGCCCAGTAGTCGTCGTTGCCAGTCTTCCACGACGGACGGTGACACTCGGTGCAGCCCATCTCGTAGAACAGTTGCTTGCCGCGCTTAACCTGCGAGTTGGCAAGGTCGCGAGCCATAGGCACTGCAAGACCGCGGTGCCAAACCATGAAGTCGTAGTAGTCTTGGTCGCTCATCTCGTCCTCGCCATTGAATGGGGCTGGAGTGACGAAATTGTCGGTATAGGCCTGGGCATCGGTAGCTTTGCATAGACCAAGCAACGAGTTGACCTTTTCGGCAATGCTCTCGCGAGATCCGTCACCATAGTAGGGGTGCACGAGCGAAACAATGCTTTTGCCATATTTCTGGATATAGTCAATCACATCGCTGTTTTCGCTCATAGCCTTAGCCCAGGCTTTGGTAGTGTAGAGGTAGTGGCGGTCGCTGCGAGTGACGTTGGTAATGTTCCAAATGGCGTTTGCGCCAGGACCGTCTTGCAGAGAGCCGCGTGTGAGGGCATAGGTGAATCTCTTAATTCGGGTTTGTCCGCCTGAAAGTGGGTACTTGGCTGATGCGGCCCAGTCGTTGTTGCCCTTGTCCCACATGTCTGGGTTGAGCTCTACAAACTTTGCCTCGCGCTGATATTGTACTTTGAGAGAGTCGTCGTCGATGGCATCGAGCAATGCAGAGCCATAGATGCCGATTGTTGACTCAAGACGCACTTCATAATTGGAGGGCTTGGGGTCGGTGTTGAACGCGCTCTGGTCGATAGTAATCTCTGGATAAATGAGCTCGTATTTCGTGCCGTCGGGGAACGTGTTATTGTGCTCATCAACGGCGACAGGCCAGCTCAGATGAATGCCTTTCTCGTCGATTGGCGGCAAGAATGGATCCATGGCTCGTGTCTGCGGCATGCCGGTCACCTCGGTAATGTAGCTGTTTGCTTTATATGGGGTGCCGTTGGCGTCAACACCTGCAGTGGGGTGATAAATCACAAGCAGATAACCATTGCCTTGGTCGTCGGCATTGTAGCGCTGCATGCGCTTGCCGTGGCCATAGGACGGGTGGCAATAAAGACATCCCTGGCGCACCCATGCCGGACCGAGTCCGCGACGCGGCTTGGTGTTGAGGGTGTAGTCTTTTTCAAAGAAAGTTTCGCCTTTTTTAAACGATGCAGACATGCCGTTTTGCTCCACGAAAGGCGATGGGTTGGAGTAGCAGCCCTGCTCGTTTGACGTGGTGCCAAGCTCTCCGCCCGGATACCATTCGGCTGCGGTGAACACGTCGTTGGCCTTGCCGTTGTTTTCGTTGGGGTTGACCGGCTTGGGAATGTCGTTGCTGTCGGAGCAAGCCGCAGCGCCACAAGCCATGAGTCCTGCAAGCAGCAATTTGCCAAATTTAGAATTAGTCATAGTGTTTTGAAATGTGATTTTAGAATGAAAGGAGATGGCGGCTTGTGAAGCCACCTTCTCCTGAAAACTTTTTATTTTGTTTTAGAATTAAATTTCAAAATAATAGAGCTTGTTGTGTCAATCACTTGTCAGTGCTTTGAATGAAACTGTCGGCAGCATTGAGAGCATTGGAAACCTCAAGGCAGGCATCAATGGCTTTCTGACACTGGGGGTTGGTGTAGTTGAGCACAAACGGAGCAGGAATCTTGTTGATTTCGGCAATGGCGTTGGCAATTGCGGTCTCAACACGAGTGTTGATTTCCGGATTGTATTTCTTGAAGTAGGCTTCGAGAGAGTATTGCGAGTTGCGATTCTCTTTGCGGCCGCCTTTCCACACGTTTTCAATGCTCTGAATGTTGTGAGTGAAGTCTTCAAGCGAATTGTGGCTATAAGGCGACTCGATGTAGTTTACGTCAGCGCCACTGAATGGGTTGTTGATTTTCACGTTGCCCACCTCATCGCTTATGCCTGCAGCACCGCCGTCGCCAATCAGGATTGCGCTGATGGCGTTTTTCACGCTGCGGTAGGTGGAACCAGCCTTGCCGGCGTTAATCATGTTCTCACCATAGGAAATGCCGCTTGTGGAGGTAGTGATAGCCCACTCAAGGTCTTCCATCACCTTTTTGTGTGCTTCGGGAGCGTCGGCGTTCCAAGAGCACTCCAGACGATAAACGCTGTTGCGCAGGTCACCGCACACGGCAGTGGCATAGATAAGCTCATATTCGCCAGAAAAACTTGTGAAGTTAAGTCCGTCTTTGTTATAAGAATCCTTGCCGTTGGCGTTGAGTTCGGCAGCTTTGCGAGGCTGGCCGTCGCGGAACAAGATGAACTCTATGCCGTGGAAACCGAGCAGCGATTGGCCGAGGTTTTCGTTGGCAGCCTGTGGGCCGTCTTCGCCATCGAGCGAGTTAACAAGATTTGGACTTGCCAAAAGGTTGAAAAGACGGTTTAGGTCGAGAGGCCAAGAGTCGATGTGCGGGTCGATTGAGAAATCGGCTGCAGCGCCGAGGAGGAAAGCCTCGCTCAGCTCATAATTGGCACGTGCGCCAAGGAAAAGTTTGCAGGCTTTGTCAACCATGTCTTGTGTCACTGCGTTTTGGGCAGAAGCCTTGCGCAGCAGAAGCATTTGGTCGTAGAGCAGAGAAGTGCTGTCGGCCAAATCTTTGTAAGTCTCGTTGATAGTGTTTTCAACGTTAACTTTCAGAGCCTTTTGGAGGAGTTGGTCGCCCTCGCTGAGAACTTGCTCTGGAGAGTCTGGCTCATCGTTGTCGCTACAAGAAGCTGCGCCCAAAGTGATGAATGCGCACAGCGCGATGCTTGAGAATTTGAGTAATTTGTTCATTGTTACCTAAATGTTTTTATAAAATGATTTTTTTTAGTTTAATTTGCTGATTTAAATCAGAGGAAGAAGCCCTCGTAGGCAATGCCGATTGACAGAGATGGCTCGTTGTTGTATTGCTTGTTGAGGAAACGCTTGGAATACTCGCCTTTGACCACGATTTGCTTTATTGGATACCAGTTGACACCCAGAGCCATGCGATGACGCTTGGTGAATGGGTTTTTCTCAGAGAGTTTGTTGGCTGGTGTGTAGGAGTTGTAATACTCATAGCGGCCAAAGAGGTAGAACTTCTGGTCGGCAGTGTGTTTGCTGCGAATGAGTGAAAAGCAGTCCCAGCCGGCTTCTGCGCCAGTGGCAATGGCTTCTTTGCCAACGTGGTCTTGGTTGAATGGGCTGGTGCGTGTTTGGCGGCCAGGAAGAGAGTAGATTGATGCAGCGTCGCCAAGATGACCATAGTCGAAGTTGCCGCGCACAATCCAGTTGTGGCCATGATAGTTGAAGTCAAACGAGCCAATGATGACCGTGCCGTGGAGCTTGCGCGCCATGCCTTGCGAGTCGCGTGTGTAGGAGTTGTCGATAGAGTTGCCATAATAGCCGCTCAAGCCTATGCGCAAGCCCGGCAGCGAGTAATTGTCGATGCGCACGGCAGTGGCGTATTTGTTTGCCACCTCAAACTCAAATGCGCTGTGAGCACCTTTTTGAATCCAGTTGTCGCGGCTGAACTGCATGGCATCGAGTCCGGGCAGAAACTGCACTTCATATTTCCATGCTCCGGCGCGACCCCACAGGCTGATACCCGTCTGGTGCCAAGTGCAGGGGAAGATGGTGTTTTCTCCTTCGGGGCGATAGACGGTGAAGAAGTTGGTTGGCTCGTGCGCACTGTTGGTCAAACCCACAGGCACCACGATGTGACCCACGCGAAGGTTCAACTTCTTGTTGAGGAAAGACTTCTGAAGCCAGAATTGCTCCAATTCCACTTCACCGCCTTTTTCAACTTCTTGTTCCCACTCACCGCTCTCCTCAAATTCCTTTTCGTAGGCAGAGCCGGTGCCACCATGCTCAAATTCGATTTCCGAGCCCATGGTCCAGCCTTTGCCAAAGTCGTAGCCAAGATAGACCACAGCGTGAGGAATGTCGAAACGGCCGTGACTTGGGTCGTTTTTGTATTGACCGGCCTTGCTGTAACGGTAAATGTTGTCGCTGAAAAATTCTCTTGTGAGAGCCACTTCGCCATAGCCGCCTACACTAAGGCGGTTGCCTTTGGCGTGATTCATCACGCTGTCGATGGCGGATATTTGTTGGGCTTGGATTGTAGATGGCACGAAAGCTCCCGACAGGAGACATGCCAAAGCTAAAACTGTTAGTTTTTTCATTTATGCAATTTCAATCTTAAATTTCCATTGCAAAGGTACAGGTGCGGCAAATTGTTGGAAATACCTAAAAATGATTAAAGGTTGTTGGTAGGTTCGCATAAAGTGGGTATTGCGAGCCATAAAATTTTGTGATTTTAGTGATGAATAGTGATTGGCAGCGGTTACGCCTGCGTGGATGAAAAGTGGCGGCGGAGTTGTGACTTGGCTTTGCGGTAGCAGAAAATCCAGAGCAACGGCACGGCTGTGCCCACTATGGTGTAGAGAATGAAAAACAGGTCGGTCTGGCTGCGGTAGTGAACCACCATGTGAGTCCCGATTTGCTCCCAGTCGAGCCCATAGTAAATGATTTTTGCCACGGTCACCAGTTTGAATGCCAAGATGTGGAACACGAAAATGTAGAGCGTGTTGTCGCCACAATAAACGAGGAAACGCTTTATGCACCCCTTGTGACGGTCTATGACGGCTGAAATGTGGTGAAGCATGAGGAAGCCGATTATGCCGGTTAATGGAAGTGTGAGCGCATCATAGGGCTTGGGGCTGAGCGTCATGCCATGAAAGTGAAGTGCCGAGCCAGCAGCAAGCAGCAGAAAACAGATGACAGATAGAACGGCATTTTCGGGTATGGCTTGCTCATGTTTGCGATAGAGCACGCCCACGCTAAAGAAAAACACGCCCCAGCACTCTCTGATGCCACCTTGCATCACGGTGGGTATGCGGAGCTGAAATTGTATTTTGACAAAAGCCACAATCAGCGCCAAGGCACAAACGCACAGGCAGGTGGCGGTAGTGCCAAGCCATGCGCGGCGATTGCGCAACAGCAGAAACAGGGCGAGAAACACAATGCTGCTCACGAGCAAGGCTCGGAAAAACCAGAACGCTCCAGCAAGAAACTCGTCGTAGCCTCCCATGGAGAAAATAATGTCGAACAAGCGCTGCATGAACGTGTGGGGGCTATATGGGTGGGTCACGCCGCCTTCCCAGTTACCATAGCGTTCGTTTAGAATGCCCATAGCAAAGAACGCATTGTGGGCAATGAGGAAAAATAAAGCCCACTTGACAAATGGCAGATAAAGACCTTTGAACCGCTTGACACAGAAATCCCACGGATTGTCAACATATTTGCGGCTGAAGAAATAGCCAGCCGTGATGAAGAACACGGGCATGTGGAATAGATAGATGAAATTGATGATGCGCGACGGTCCTTCGGTGTGCCCCATGCACATGAGGATTATTGCCAAAGCCTTGCATATAGATATACACGTGTTGCGCTTGTTTGCCATGTGGTGGGTGATTAATCAGAAAATTGGGTATGGATAAGTGATGTTCCAGAGATAGAGCGCATGCCCAGGCATTGACGTGCCGGCAGAGCATCGGTCTTTTTTCTCAATTATATGGCAGAATTGCTCCACTGTGATTTTGTGGTTACCAACATCGGTCAGTGTGCCAACAATGGCTCTTACCATGTTGCGCAGGAAACGGTCGGCCGTTATGGTGAAAACCCATTGGCTGTCGTCGAGCCTGTCCCAGTGCGCTTCGGTGACCTTGCAGTTGTTGGTGGCAACATCGGTGTGAAGTTTGCTGAATGAAGTGAAGTCGGTGTAGGCCATGAGGTGTGACGCGGCCTCGTTCATCAGCTCAAAGTCGAGCCAGGGCTGGCAACGCCAGCTGAGCGGATAGAGGAATGGTGATTTCTCGGTGTGTGCAAAATATTTGTAGGTGCGGCTTGTGGCATCGAAACGTGCATGAGCCGTGTCGTGCACAGGGAAAATTGCATGGATTGCCACATTGCGGTCGAGTATGCCATTCATGCTGTGAATGAGTTTTGCGGTGTCGGCTATGGGCTGGTCGGCATCGAAATGCGCAATCATCATCTTAGCATTGACCTTGGCATCGGTGCGTCCAGCACCGGTTATGCCTGTGGGTGTGCGCAAGAGTGTTGACAGCACTTTCTCGACGGTTTCCTGCACGGAAATGTCGTGAGGTTGTGACTGCCAGCCGTGAAAATGCTCGCCGCGAAACGATAGACGCATGAAATAGCGCATGGGCTGATTTTGATTATTCTTTTTCGAGATAAGTATAGCCGTAAAGGCCAGAGCGGTAATTGCGCACAAACTCATAGCCCTCGTCGGCTGTGATTTTGCCATTGCGGATAGATTCGCTCACCCATGTCTCAACGTTGCGCACAAGCTGCTTGGGGCTGAATTGCACATAGTCGAGCACCTCGGCCACGGTTTCGCCGTCGATAACCTGGTCGATTTCGTAGTGGTCGGGGAACACGTTGATGTGCACGGCATTGGTGTCACCAAACAAATTGTGCAAGTCACCCAAAATCTCTTGATATGCACCCACAAGAAACACTCCGAGATAGTAGTGCTCGCCCTTGCGCAGATTGTGAACAGGCAGCGCATGCGAGAAACCCTGCTGTGAAATGAAGTTGGCAATCTTGCCGTCGCTGTCGCAAGTGATGTCTTGCAGTGAGGCATTGTGTGTGGGGCACTCGTTGAGACGGTCGAGAGGCATTACGGGGAACACTTGGTCGATGGCCCAAGAGTCGGGCAATGACTGGAATATGGAGAAGTTGCAGAAATATTTTTCTGGCAACATCTTCGACACGCTTCGCAACTCTTCGGGGGCGTGTTTCATTTCGCCTACTATGAGGTCAACCTCGCGTGCTATTGACCAGAACAGTTTCTCGACCATGGCGCGTGTGTGTAGGTCAATCAAACCAAGGCTGAAGCGGTCGAGAGCCTCTTCGCGTATTTGCATGGCATCATGCCAGTCCTCGAGCAGGCGAGCCATGTTGATTTTATCATATATTTCGTGTAAATCAGTGACCAGTTCGCTCTCGTCGGGGCGCAGATGGTCGTTTTTATCGTCCCACTTGGGCAGGGCTGCCGTTTCGAGAGCCTCGACTACGAGTACCGAGTGGTGGGCGGTGAGTGAGCGGCCCGACTCGTTGATGATGTTGGGCTGCTTCAGACCGTTTTTCTCGCAGGCGTCAACGAATGAATATACGGCATCGTTGACGTATTCCTGAATGGAATAGTTGATGCTGTTGCCACTTGCGCTGCTGCGAGTGCCGTCGTAGTCAACGCCAAGACCGCCGCCAATGTCAACAAAGCTAACATCGAAGCCGAGCTTGTTGAGCTGCACATAATATTGCGCGGCCTCGCGCAAGGCATTCTTGATGCGGCGTATTTTAGTGACCTGACTACCTATGTGGAAATGAATCAGCTTAAGGCATTGGGTCATGTTGTTTTTTTGCAGATACTCAAGGGCTGTGAGCAGTTCGCTTGAGTTAAGGCCAAACTTGCTGCGGTCGCCGCCCGACTCTTCCCATTTGCCACTGCCGCTGCTCGACAGCTTGATGCGAATGCCGATGTTTGGCAACACATTCAGGCGGTGCGCAACACGAGATATGATGTCGAGCTCGTTGAGCTTCTCGACCACGAGGAATATGCGCCGCCCCATCTTTTGGGCAAGGAGCGCAAGCTCTATGAAGCTCTCGTCTTTGTAGCCATTGCACACAATGGGCGAGTTTTCGGAGAAATCGGCCATATTCATGGCAAGCACGGCGTGAAGCTCCGGTTTGGAACCCGCTTCAAGGCCTATGTTGAATTTCTTGCCATGGCTCACAATTTCTTCCACCACAGGGCGCATTTGGTTGACCTTGATGGGGTAGATGATGAAATTTTGAGCTTTGTAGCCATATTCTTTTGCTGCTTTCTTGAAGCAGCTTGATATTTTTTCGATACGGTTGTCGAGAATGTCGGGGAAACGAAGTAGCACTGGCGCAGTGATGTTACGCGAGTTGAGCTCGTTCATAACCTCGATGAGGTCAACGGAAACACAATTCTTTTTAGGAGAAACCTTGATGTGACCCTTGTCGTTGATTGAGAAATAATTAAGTCCCCAACCTTTTATGTTGTAGAGTTCGGCGCTGTCTTCAACGCGCCATTTGTTCATTCCAGTAGTCGTAGCCGTATGAAATTAAAGAGTTAAACAAAAAATGAATTGTGATTGACAGAAATAATCCATCAATTAACGGCAAAGATACTAAAAAGAAATCAATAATGACAAAGTGTCAGCCGTGAGGTTTGGACGCATGGAAAATTTTGAACTGATTTGGTGATGCAAGAAATAGAAACAGTGACGTTTAGACTGCTGCGTGGTGGCAATTGAAATGGGAAAAAATGGCGCGCAAGGCTGATTATGGATTTTTTAATTTGTTGAGAATATTCAATCAACATAAAATGCTTATCTTTGCCAACAGATAAAAAACTGCTGCCAAAGTGTGCTTTGGAACGGTTTTTGCTAAAATAGTCGATAGATTTAGGTATATTTTAATATAACAAACTATGGTAAGTTATAAAGAACTTGGCTTGGTGAACACTCGTGAGATGTTCAAGAAAGCCGTTACTGGAGGTTATGCAATTCCTGCATTCAACTTCAACAACATGGAGCAGCTTCAGGCAATCATCACAGCTGCTGCCGAAACAAAATCACCTGTAATTCTGCAAGTGTCGAAAGGTGCGCGCAAGTATGCTAACCAAACTTTACTTCGCTACATGGCTCAGGGAGCTGTGGAGTTTGCCAAAGAGCTTGGTTGGGAACACCCACAAATCGTGCTTCACCTTGACCACGGCGATAGCTTTGAGTTGTGCAAGAGCTGCGTTGACTTTGGTTTCTCATCAGTGATGATTGACGGCTCGTCGCTGCCCTACGAAGACAACATTGCCTTGACTGCAAAAGTTGTGGAATATGCTCACAAATATGACGTGACCGTTGAGGGTGAGCTTGGCGTGTTGGCAGGTGTGGAAGACGAGGTTCAAGCAGAAGAATCTCACTACACAAAGCCAGAAGAAGTGATTGACTTCTCAAAGCGCAGCGGTGTTGACTCACTTGCAATCTCAATCGGCACAAGCCATGGTGCTTACAAGTTCAAACCAGAACAGTGCACACGTGACCCGAAGACAGGCCGTCTGGTTCCACCTCCATTGGCATTTGACATTCTTCATGAAATCGAGAAGAAGTTGCCTGGATTCCCAATCGTGCTTCACGGCTCATCGTCAGTGCCACAAGAATATGTTGACATAATCAACAAATACGGTGGTCACCTGCCAGATGCAGTGGGTATTCCAGAGGAGCAACTCCGCGAAGCTTCCAAGAGCGCAGTTTGCAAGATTAACATCGACTCTGACTCACGTTTGGCATTCACAGCCGGTGTGCGCGAAACATTTGCATTGCACCCAGAATACTTTGACCCACGTCAATATTGTGGCAAGGCTCGTGAGTACATGATTGACTTGTATAAGCACAAAATTATCGACGTGCTTGGCAGCAACGGCAAGGCAGAATAAGCGTTTGCTTGATAACTCATAAAAAGACACTAAGCGGGGCGGTAACGTTTCGCTTAGTTCTTTTTTTGTGGCATGATGATTATGCAACAAATAGAGGAAATTGTGTAAAACTTGTGCTGGCGCATGGTTGTAATTTTGCACCAGAAGAAAAACATGCGACTCCTGTGAGATTTGCTGTGTGGCGAATGTGGAGCAAAATGCAAATATGGCGAATTATGATGAAGAAAAGACTATTGACTACTTGGTGTGCCGCGGCAGGAGCTCTGGCACTGTGCGCCACCGGATATTATGGCACAGTGTGCGATGGTAGCGGTGAGCCATTGCCCGGCGCAATGGTGTATTGGGCTGGAACAAATGTAGGCACGGCAACCGACTCACTTGGTCGCTTCAGCCTGCATGAGGTGAAAGGGCACAATAGGCTTGTGGCAACGTTTGTGGGGCTTGAACCCGACACTGTGACAGTGACGGCAAACAAAGTGGACATGGTGCTTGGACGCGACAAAACCACACTTGGCGAGGTGGTGGTGCAAGGTAGCCAGCGCGGCAACTACATAAAGGCAGGTGACATAGGCAAGACGGAAAACATATCATTTGCCGGACTGACCAAGTTGGCTTGTTGCAATGTGGCGGAATCGTTTGAAAACACGGCTTCGGTGACGGTGGGCTACAGCGACGCAATCACTGGAGCGAGGCAGATAAAGATGCTCGGTCTGGCAGGACCATACACGCAAGTGCTTGACGAGAGCCGCCCGGTGATGCGTGGCCTGGGCGCGCCATACGCCATGACTTACACGCCTGGTATGTGGCTGAAATCCATACAGGTGTCAAAGGGCGTGTCGAGCGTGTCGGCCGGGCATGACGCCATTGCCGGACAAATCAATATGGAATATCGCAAGCCGACCGATGAGGAGCGTTTCTTTGGCAATGTGTATTTTGATGATATGCTCAGACCTGAGGTTAACTTGGCGGCTGCAATACCGCTGACAAGCGACAAACGGCTCTCGACACTGGTGCTTGCCCATGGCTCGCTCGACACCGACTGGCGCAATATGAGCGCAATGGACCGCAACCACGACGGTTTCCGCGACCAGCCAAGCACACGGACTGTGAATGTGGCCAACAGATGGCTTTATATGACCAAGGGCGGCGCACAGATGCGATGGGGGTTGCGAGCCATTGCCGACAGGCGCATAGGCGGCAGCGTGGATTTTGACGGCAGCGATGCTATGCGCAAAAATATGGTGGAGAACTGGAATGACGGAGCAAAATATGGTTCGCGGATAGATAACCGTGCCCTCAATGCCTATTTGAAGCTGGCGTTGCCGTTTGGCGCAGGTGTGTATGATGAAGAGACAAAAAGTGAAAAACGCTCGAGTGTGGCACTGGTAGTGGACTATGACCATTTTGGCGAAAAGGCATACTTCGGGTTGAATGATTATAATGGGCATGAGAACGACGTTACTGCCAATGCAATGGTGAACTTGCACTTTGACTTGCACTCGTCACTCATGATGGGAATGCAGACAAGGCTTGCCTTTTATCGTGAGAGTTTGCAAAACAGCACACCATGGCAGGTGGCCACTCCACTGACAAATTTTGGCCTTGACCGCAACGAGCGTGAAGGTGGCGCTTATGCCGAATACACTTACGACCTTAAAGACTGCGTGACAGTGGTGGCTGGCTTGCGCACCGACTACAACGACTTGCACGACCGTTGGCTTGTGACACCGCGTGCGCATGTGAAGTGGAATCTGACTCCACGCACTGCGGTGCGTGGCTCTGTGGGAATGGGCTACCGCACGGCCAACGTTGTGACCGACAACATAGGCATACTCACCACAGGGCGCAGAATGGTGGTGAGAGGGGAGAACGCCAGTGGGTTTGACGGAATTGACCGCCTTGAGAAATCACTGACTTCAGGCGTGAGCTTGACGCAAACGTTTAAGCTGGGCAGTGACAATGGCGCAAGCGTGAGTTTTGACTTCTTCAACACGCGTTTTTATAACTCAGTGGTTGCTGACCAAGAGTGGGGTGCAGACGTAATAAACATATACAGTACAAAAGGAAAATCAATGACCAACAATGTTCAGATAGATTTCAACTGGACTCCACTAAAGCGTTTTGACGTGTTTGCCACGTTTCGCTACACGGTGAGCAAGATGACAATCGACCGCCCTGACGGCAGCACTGCTTGGGTGGAACGGCCATTGATAAGCAAATATAAGGGACTTGTTAACTTGTCTTATGCCACAAAATTCAGAATGTGGGTGTTCGACGTGACGGCGCAAGTCAATGGTCCGCAACGTGTGCCATCGCTCACAGGCAACCTTGCAGATGCAAGCCACTCGCCGGTGTATCCGATGCTGTTTGCACAGGTGACGCGCAAAATAGGCAAGGCTGACGTGTATGCTGGTTGTGAAAACATAACTGATTACAGACAGCACACACCTGTGATAGAGGCTTCAAATCCATTTAGCACAGGGTTTAATTCAATGAATGTGTGGGGGCCACTTATGGGCAGAAAGTTTTATGCCGGAGTGCGGATTAACTTCTATTGACTAGCGGTTGTGGGCTGTTTTGGGCATGCTTTTTGTAAAATAAACTAAAGATGCGTGCAATGTGCGTGGACTTGATGAATTTTGGTATTATCTTTATTGTCAAAAATAAAAAGTAAAAACAATAAAAGTTGTGTTATGAAAAAGTTATTATCTGTTATTGCAGCCATAGCTCTGGTGGCATGTGCTGCTCAAGCAAAGGGAAATGAAAATCTTGTAACTACAGTGCTTAAAGCTGACGTCACTTGTCAGAATTGCGCTGACAAAATCATGAATAACGTGCCGTCGCTGGGCAAGGGTATAAAGGACGTGAACGTTGATGTGGAAAACAAACTTGTGACGGTGACATACAACAAGAGCAAGAACAATGCCGGTAATCTGATTAAAGGTTTGGCATCACTTAACGTGGCTGCAAGCGAAAGCAGCACTTCTGCCGCCGTGGCATCGGTTGGCTCATGCAACAAGAAAGCAAAATGCAAAAAGGCTGCAGCCGGCTGCTGCAAGAGTGGCAAGGCTGTTAAAGGAAAAAAGGATTGTTGCAAGGCAAAGAATAAGAAAGTGGCGAACAAGGAGTGTGCAGGCTCACTTGACGGTTGCAAGGCTACCGATGCAAAATGCAGCAAGGCAAAAATGGCAGGTTGTGGCAAAGAAGCTTGCGCAAAGGCTGATGCAAGTTGCTCAAAAGCCAGCGTGAAGAAGGAATGTAAGAAAGAGTGTAAAAACGACTGATTGCGCTTTTTGCAAACAATCCATTTAAGGGAACGCAGATTCTACCTGCGAGTGCAAAATTATGCAATAAATTTGAAGAACTCTGCGACTGGAGAAGAAAAACCAAGTTT
>CAKUQQ010000003.1 GCA_934675575.1 uncultured Muribaculaceae bacterium | reverse complement strand
TATCGAGAGTGACCGCAAACAAGAAAAGCGCTCGGAGTGAGCGCTTTAACTATAGAATGTGAGATTTGTTGAGTGTTCGTAACCGGCAATCATTTGCCGATGCAGAAGTGGGAGAAGATTTCACCGAGGATTTCGTTGTTGCTGATTTCGCCGGTTATTTCGCCAAGGTAGTGCAGACATTCCCTGATGTCTTGGCTCACGAGGTCCCCGCTCAATCCAGATTTCAAGCCTGCTATGCTGCGAGCGAGCGCTTCATCGGCACGCACAAGAGCCTCGTAATGGCGCGCATTTGTCACCACCACAGCGTTGTCATCAATTTGCGGTATGGCAGCAGCCTCCGTCACTTGCTGCTGGAGCATGGCTATGTCGGCCTCTCGTTTTGCCGAAATCACGACGTGCTTCAGTTGCCCGATTGCCTTGGTTATGGCAGCAATGTTGTCGGCAGAAGCAACATCAGCCTTATTAATCACCGCCATAAGTTGCTTGTCATGGCAATGCGGCTCAATATTGTCGGCCATAAACTGCGCCACATCTTGAGGATTTTCTGTGCCGTCAATCACCCAGAGCACTATCTGTGCCTGGTCGAGTTTGCGGAACGTGCGTTCTATTCCCATTGCCTCTATGGTGTCGCCCGAATGGCGTATGCCAGCCGTGTCGATAAAGCGGAACGTGATGCCACCTATCACTATAGTGTCTTCTATCACATCGCGCGTGGTGCCCTGAATGTCGCTCACAAGAGCCTTGTCGTCGTGCAGCAAGGCATTGAGTATGGTGGATTTCCCGGCATTGGTCTGCCCGACTATTGCCACAGGGAGTCCGTTTTTAATCACATTGCCAGTAGCGTACGACTCCGCAAGACGCTTAATCACGCCATGAATTTGATTGGCGAGCGACAACAGCTTTTCGCGGTCGGCAAATGTAACGTCTTCTTCGCTAAAGTCGAGCTCAAGTTCTATTAGCGACACAAACTGCAGCAACTGCTGCCTAAGCTCGCCTATGCGCTGGCTGAACACACCGCGCATTTGATTCATGGCCACACGATGCGAGGCTCGCGACGACGATGCTATTATGTCGGCTACGGCCTCGGCTTGCGACAAGTCAAGTTTGCCGTTGGCAAACGCCCTGCGGGTGAACTCTCCGCCCGAAGCCGCACGGCAACCACAGTCGATAAGCACATTCACAATTTGCTGCTGAATCCACAACGAGCCATGACACGCGATTTCAATCACATCTTCGCCGGTGAACGAATGTGGAGCCTTGAACACGGTGAGCACCACCTCGTCAAGCTCCTCGCCAAAAGCATCGGTTATGCGCCCAAAATGGGCGGTGTGGCTCTTCATTTCTTCTATGGGCTTGCCATGCCAGCATCTGCTCACAAATAGCACGGCATCTTTGCCGCTGACTCTGATTACGGCTATGCCGCCCACCCCATGGGGTGTGCTGATTGCCACTATTGTGTCGTTTTGCAGTGTAGTGTTGTCTATCATCATCAATCCTTAAATTCTTTTATTTCATCTTGCCGGTTTCGAGCCATGAAGTCACATCGGTGCTTGCCTCCACGCTCCGCTCAACATTGTCGGGCAAAGCCGACAGGAAGTCAATGCCGGTGAGTTGCTCCACATCGTCAACGCTCACAGCATGGCGGCGCAATCCGCTCTTGGCTGGCACATTGTCATAAACAAACGCTATGGCACGCTGCTGTTTTGGAGCATATATCACCTTGAAAAAGCCTTGCGGCACCACAATGTCGTGTTCAGGTCCTATGGCTTTACGCACAGAGTGAACTATTGGTCCTGTGAACACAAGCAACTCGCCATAATTTACTGCCCAGCAGTGTACCTTCTGCTCAAGCGAACGCCAGGCTCCGCTATTGAGCGACTTGTTCTGCGGACACATGTTGGTCATGTAGAAACATTCCGTCATGGCCTCGCGGCTCCACTTCATGTCGTCGGCAGGAGCCATGTGCCCACGGTCATAACCACTGTTCTTATATTCCCACCAGTCAGGGCACGCTGTCACATTTTTGTCTTTATTGAACTTATAATTCTTGCGTTTTTCTGCATCGGGAGCGTCGGCCATCATCACCATTTGTTGCGTGAGTTTATAGGCCACACAGTTTGGTATTCGCCTTTCGGCATTGAAATCAACCGAAATAGCACTATATGCGATATGCTCGTTGTCAACGCCATCTGGCAGCACCACCTTCAGCAATGCCTCCGACGGTTCCTTGCCTGTGGCAGCATTGGTGCGTCCGGCACAGCCGACAAAAGCCAAACCAATAACCACAACTGTGATAACGTAGGCCAAAGTGTATTTTATTTCTTTCTTCATAACATTTCCTTGTTGCATTCCAGCCGCCTCAATGCGTCCACACATCGAGGTTAAGGTGGCTCTCTATTTTGTCTTCAATGTCATCGGGCAAGGCCGAGAAGAAGTCGATGCCGGTGCGACGCTCCACCTCATCTACACTCACGGCATAACGCTTGAGCGGTCCGTTGGCCGACTTATTGGGATATATGAACCCTATGGCGCGCATAGGCGTGGTGAACGGAGACAGCACCACCTTGAAAAATGCCGTAGGCACAGCCACACGCGATGCTCCTATCGTCTTCATGCCGTGCGTGATTACAGGACCGGTGGCCACAATCAACGCGCTGTCGCGAACAGCCCACTCCCTGATTTTCTCTTCGATTTTGGTCCAGCCGCCACTGTTGAGCGACCTGACCTGCGGGCACACATTTGTCATCTTAAACGATTCACGCATTGCCAGCGAATCCCATTTCAAGTCACCAGCCGGAATCATGTGTCCACGGTCATAACCACTTAGCGTGTAGTCCCACGGGGTGGCACAACCAGCCACCGCAGAGTCTCGCTCAAAGCTGCCGAAACGCGGCACTGTTCCATCAGTCTCGCTTGCAGTCAGTTCATATACCACACAGTTTGGAATATGCAGTCTGGGATTAAAATACACTGTAAACCCCTTGTAGGCTATCCGTTCACTCGGCATACCGTCGGGCAAGTCCACCTGCTGCAGTTCTGCCACATATTCAGCCGAGGCACGCTGCTCGCGCATGTCGATTTCGCCAACCGCCAGATGCCTAATCACCAGAAAAAGCACGCCAACCACCATCGCAGCCCATAGCACCACGATGCCAGCCCTCCTCAAGTCATTGAACGACAAACTGTTTCTTCTTTTGCGCGACGGCATAAAACAACTGACATTTTTGTGGCACAAATTTACAAAATTTATTATTAACTTTGCTTATTGATAAAGTGTGACAAAACAATCCTTAGCTTTGAAAAAAAGCCGGATATTAAAAACCATATCGATTATGAAATTAGTTGACAGATTCCTTCAGTATGTCAAATACGACACTCAGAGCGACGAGCAGACAAACCTGACACCTTCAACTCCGGGACAAATGATTTTTGCCCAACAGCTCAAAAAAGAATTGAAAAGCATGGGGTTGAGCAACATCACCCTCGATGAGAATGGCTACCTGATGGCTACTTTGCCGTCGAACACCGACAAAAAAGTGCCAACCATAGGCTTTATCTCCCACCTTGACACAAGCCCCGACATGAGCGGCCAAAACGTTAAGCCAAGCATCGTGGACTACGAGGGAGGCAAGATTGTGCTCAACAAAGAAAAAGGCATAGTTCTCGACCCAGAGCAATTCCCAGAGCTGAATGACTATATTGGCCAGCAACTGATTGTGACCGACGGAACAACTCTCCTCGGCGCTGACGACAAAGCCGGAATAGCCGAAATCATCTCGGCTGTGGAATACTTCATCGAGCACCCAGAAGTGAAGCACGGCGACATTCGCATAGCCTTCAATCCCGACGAGGAAATAGGCATGGGCGCGCATCACTTCGACGTGAAGCAATTTGGTGCCGACTGGGCCTACACTATGGACGGCGGTGCTGTGGGCGAACTGGAATACGAGAACTTCAACGCTGCTTCTGCAAAAATAACATTCAAGGGTCTTAACGTACACCCAGGAGCAGCCAAGCACAAGATGCTCAACTCCATTCGTGTTGCCAACCAATTTGCCATAATGCTGCCACGCTGGGAAACTCCGGAGCACACCGAGGGATATGAGGGTTTCTATCACTTGATTTCATTCGAGGGCTCTGTTGAAAAAACCGTCCTCACCTACATCATTCGCGACCACGACCGCGCACGCTTCGAGAGCCGCAAACGCGAAATCGAGCACCTGTGCCACAAAATCAACTGCGAGTTCCCTGGTTGCGCCACCGCCGAAATCAAGGACCAATACTACAACATGCGCGAAAAGATTGAGCCAGTGATGCACATTGTGGAAGTGGCAGAAAAGGCGATGAAGAATGCCGATGTCAAGCCAATCGTGCAACCTATCAGAGGTGGCACTGACGGTGCACAACTCTCATTCAAAGGTCTGCCTTGCCCCAATATATTTGCAGGTGGCATGAACATGCACGGCCGCTACGAGTTCGTGCCAATTCCGTCAATGCAGAAAGCCATGCAGGTAATAATAGAAATCTGCAAAATCGTGGCAGAATGAAGCAAAGCCAACCGTTAAGCGCGCTTTGGCCATGCCATAACGCTTACAGCAAATAAAAGAGCAGAGGTTTGCGAGTTATTTCCCTATACTCCGAACCTCTGCCTTTTTTTATAAGTAATGCGGTCTATGCGCCGCCACTTCACTCCACACGATAATAAATGTCGCCCACCACATCAAGCGGTGTGTAATCCGCCGGCAGTTCCTTTTCCAATAAATAGTAATATTGTGGAAACATCTTGTCTCCTGCGCCTTTTTCCATATTCTTGACCATTTCTTTATATTCCCAGCCCCGTTTCGCCATAAAATTGAGCACACTCATTGGTGATGCAAACGACATTTTCTTGTTTGTTTGGCGATTGCAAATCCACCCCCACGTGCCCACGGCATCTTGTGCTATCCCAAAATCCACCTTCACGTTCACATCATTCTTAAGCAAGTTATATTCGCTGCAAGTTATCATGCAATACACCTTCACCATAGGTTTAGTTCCTACAGATTGTGCACTTGCAACCAGAGTCAACAGGCACACAATAGCCAGCAAAAATATCTTTTTCATAATATCTTCCTTTCTCTTTTATGATGACACTAATATATGCCTAATCATAATGCCACCGTCTATGCTATACGTTAAATTAGCCAAATAGTGTGTGCTGTTAAAACTCACGGCAAATTTCAAGCCCCTGTGCCACGGCAGCAGCTATTTTGCCCTCAATCTCCTGCTCCGTGCTATAGTCCATATTTTGAGCGGCGACCACACTCACCTCGCCAAGTCCCCATAGTGCGCTTATTGCGCGGATATATGGCGTGGCACCATCAAGCGGCGAGTCTGTGGATACATTCATGCCGCGAGATGTCACATAAAGCACCCTCTGACACTTGCACAATCCCTCAAAATAAGTTCCATTGTCACGAAACGTGATGTTAAACAGCGACATGTTCTCAATGAATACCTTCAAAATTGCCGGATAGCTCATATCCCAAAACGGAGCGGCAATCACCAGACGGTCGGCAGCGGCAATTTTCTTTGCCGTAGCCACAATCTCAGCCGGCACATATCCGTTGCTACGCTCGGTGAGCACTTTGCGTCCCACGGCAGAGTAATTCTCACCATCGAGCCTTATGGTCTCAACCTCATAACGTTTGCCCAGCTCTGCCACCAGCGGCATCAAAATGCGTCTTGTGCGCGATGCCTCGTCGCGCATGCAAGCGTCAATCACAATCACTTTCTGCATCACCTAATTTTTTTTGCTAAAAAGAATACTACCCTGCAAAGATAACCAACTTTTCCACACAAAAGCACATGGTTTTTGGCCGTTTGCGGAATAATAAACACGACCTGTTTTGCGTTATAATGTTAAGAAACGTTTTCTAAGCATGCCCATGCTGGTTGCATGGCACAAAATGGAATGAACCCAACGGCAAAAACATTCCGCAATCATTTGAATGAGAGTACTTGAAATCAACAAATACCACTACCTCAAAGGAGGAGTTGACACCGTCTTTTTCAACACAATAAGGCTACTGAAAGAGATGGGCAATGACGTGTGTACATTCTGCACCGATAATCCCAAAAACACAGAGTCGGCGTTTGCAAGATATTTCACCCATGCGCCTGAACTTCGCGACCTGAGCACCGTGGAAAAGATTAAAAATATTGGCACTTTTTTCTGGAACAAGGACTCCGAAAGAAAAATAGAGTTGTTGATAAACCAGGAGAAACCCGACATTGCCCATTTGCACAACATATTCAACGGCATTTCAATGTCAATACTGCCAGTGCTACGCCGCCACAATATTCCTGTTGTCATCACAATGCACGACACTCGCTTCGTGTGTCCCTCATCGCTGTTTAACACACGCGGCAACAAATGCAAAAACTGCTTGAAATTTGGAGGATTGCCATGCGGTTTGTTTAAATGTTATCAAGATAATTTCATCAACAGCATGATGTGCGCTTTTGAAATGTTTCAAAAAGAGAAGCTTTTTGACTATAATCGCTACATCGACCGCTACATCTTTGTCAGCAAGCGTTTTCAAGACTTTCATGCAGCTCGTCACAGCTATTTCAAAGACAAGGGCACCATTCTTCACAATTTCATGCCTGGCACGGATGAAATATCCCCATGCCACACCCATGATAACTACATGCTGTTTTATGGCCGCATAACAGCCGAAAAAGGCATCGCCGCACTCATAAGCGCCATGCGTGATTTGCCCGACATAAAGCTCAAAGTGGTGGGCGACGGACCTTTGAGAGAGTCTCTTGAGCAACAAGCACCTGCAAATGTGGAATTTCTTGGTTTCAAGAAAGGAGATGCACTTTTTGAGCAAGTGCGACATGCATCCTTTGTCATAGTGCCTTCTGAATGTGAGGACAACAACCCTCTCACAATAATCGAAGCCTATTCTCACGGAAAACCTGTGATTGGCTCTATCACAGGCGGAATACCAGAAATCGTGACACCCGACACCGGCTTCCTCTTTGAGATGGGCAACGTGGAGCAGTTGAAGCGCTGCATCATGAAAGCAAACGTAATTAATGCGGAAACTTATCGGCAAATGTCAATAGCTTCTCGTAAATTTGCATTGTCAAATTTCTCTCCGGAAATCCATTACAAAAAGTTAATGGGCATTTTTAACGAAACGATAGCATCTCATGAAGATATTTGAAATAGGAACTGGCTATACCAGCATACCGGCAAAGATTGGCGCAGCAACCGAGATCGTCGTAGAGGAGCTAACCTCTTCGCTGCTGAAACTCGGCTACGATGCCACCATCGTTGACATCAAAGACTCCAAACGTACTGCCACCAGTCTGCCTATCACTGACGTGTATATGCCGCAGCTCTTCAACGCCACCGACACCACACTTGGTCTCGTCCACAAGTTGAAGCGTGTGCTCTATTCCATTTCACTGACATTCAAGCTCCATCGCATAATCAAACGCTGCAACGACAACAAAATAGTGCTGCATTTTCACAACCAATACAACCTATTCTTTTTTCTGAAACTAACTTCAAAAGCCTTGCGCAACAAGGTCAGCATAGCCTACACAGTACACAGCCATGTGTGGTTCGGCAACTGGAATGAGATTTGCGACACCGTAAAAAAGCGCTATTTTCAAGAAGTGTATTGCGTGAGACATGCCGACCATGTGTTTGTGCTCAATGACAGTGCAAAGGCCATGATGATTGACAAGATTGGTGTAGCCCCAGACAAGGTGCACAAGGTGATAAACGGCGTAAACACCAGCGTGTATGACGAGCAAGCGCCAGCACCTCCAAGCATGGCCTCATTCATTGCCGACAATCATTTGGCCGACAAGAAAGTGATATTTCAAGTTGGCTCCGTGTGCGACCGCAAAAATCAACTTGGAAGCCTCAAATTATTGCTACCCACACTAAAGTCCCAACCCAACACCGCATACATGTATGCCGGAGGAATCATAGATGCCGCCTACAAACAGCAAATTGACAACTTTGCCGCACAAAACGACATAACAAACCAAGTGATTTATGCCGGTGAAGTTGCTCCAGGAGCAGAACTAAACGCTCTTTACAAAGCATCGCGCGTCAGCATATTCAATTCAAAATCAGAGGCATTCAGCTTGGTTATAATGGAATCGCTGTCGGCAAGCCGACCGATATTTATATGCAACGGCATCTTAAACTCTTTGCCGTTCATGAAATCAGGCAACGAAAATGGCATCATGCCAATAACCAAGACATTTGATGCCGACCTTAGCGCCATTCTCAACGATGATGTCAAATACTGCGGAGAAAAGGCGAAGGCGCGTGAGTTCATCACCAAAGAATATAGCTGGGGTGTTGCAGCAAAACAATATATTCAGTACTTTTGATTATGAAATCGGCTTGCCGGCAATCAGTCTCCACAACAAGCGGCAGCCGACAAAAGAATCGGATTAAAGTAATTACTCTATAGTTATCATGGCAGAGAAAAAATTAAATGGCACCGTGATTGTGACCTACCGATGCAATGCGCGCTGCACCATGTGCAACCGCTACAAGGCCCCGTCAAGGCCAGAGGAGGAAATCTCTCTCGACACCATAAAGAAACTGCCGAAAATGTACTTCACCAACATTACCGGAGGTGAACCGTTCATTCGCACCGACCTCAACGACATAGTGCGTGAACTCTACAAAAAAAGCGACCGCATCGTCATATCAACCAACGGCTTCTTTACCGACCGTATAATAGCCTTGGCTAAGGAATTTCCGCAAATAGGCATACGCATATCAATTGAAGGTTTGGAACAAACCAACAACGAGATACGCGGCTTAAACGATGGCTTCAACCGCGGCTACACCACGCTGAAGAAACTGCGCGAAATGGGCATGACCGACGTTGGCTTTGGCATGACCGTGCAAGACAAGAATGCCCCCGACCTCGTGCCACTCTATCAGTTAAGCAACAAAATGGGCATGGAGTTTGCCACAGCGTCGCTTCACAACTCATTCTATTTCGTTGAAGCAAAAAACATCATACATGACCGCCCCATGGTGGCTAAAAATTTTGAGGCTCTTATCAACGAGTTGCTAAAGAGCAATTCTCCAAAAAAATGGTTCAGAGCCTATTTCAACCATGGTCTGATAAACTATATCTACGGCCAACCACGCCTGTTGCCATGCGACATGAGTTTCGACACTTTCTTCATCGACCCCTATGGCGACGTTATGCCTTGCAACGGCACTAAAGACAAGGAAGTGATGGGCAACCTCAACGTACAGTCGTGGGACGAGCTGTGGCACAGCGAGCAGGCCGAGGCAGTGCGCAACAAGGTGCGCCACTGCACACGCAACTGCTGGATGATTGGCTCTGTGTCACCTGCCATGCACAAATACATTGCAAAGCCGGCTCTATGGGTGCTGAAACACAAGGCAAAAAGTCTTTTGGGCTTGAAATACTCCATGTATGAGAACCCTATATGCTGCGACTATCGCGACGGCAAAGTTAGCAAAGCCGACCTTGACAAACTCAGCACATGCGACATGAATGCCATGGTCAACAACGGACTGTCGGCCAATTCCAACGCAGCCCTGCAAGGCAAACGTGGCGAAGACATCGTGAATGCCGACGTGGAGTCGCAAGGCTACGAAGCCACCAAGCGCGACAGCAGCTCCAAGTTGGGCTATTAATACTTGAAACGAAGCTCATATATGGTTAAGATTGTTGTCACAGGCACAAGAGGCATACCAAATGTGATGGGTGGCGTTGAGACCCATTGTGAGGAGCTGTTTCCACGCATTGCCACACTTGGCTTCGATGTGACAGTTGTGCGCCGGTCAACCTATGTTAGCGACGGTCTAACCCAGTGGCACGGTGTGAGGCTTGTGGATATAGCCACCCCAAGGCGCAAGGCTTTTGAGGCAATAGTTCACACATGGAGAGCCGTGTGGAAAGCCAAGGCAATGAATGCCGACATTGTGCACATACACGCCATTGGCCCTGCCATGCTCACCCCACTGGCCAGATTACTCGGCATGAAAGTGGTGTTCACCCATCATGGGCCCGACTACGACCGTGACAAATGGGGATTTGCAGCCAAGACCATGCTGAAACTCGGTGAGCGAATGGGCTGCATGTTTGCCAACGATGTGATTGTGATTTCCGACGTGATACGCAACATCGTGAAAAACAAATATGGACGCACAAATGGCGTACACCTCATCTACAATGGTGTTTCCCAGCCAGATAAGTGCGACTTCCCGGAATACTTCAAGGAAATAGGCATAGAGAAAAGCAACTACATACTTGGCATGTGCCGTTTTGTGCCCGAAAAGCGTCTGCACGACCTTGTGGCAGCATTCTCGGCATGGCAAGACGAGCACCCAGAGCGCAGCGACGTTAAGCTTGTGCTTGCCGGCGACACCGATTTCCCCGATGAATACTCCACCGCACTCAAAGCCCTCGCACACAAAAACGGTGTGGTGCTAACAGGGTTTGTCAAAGGCCGAAAACTGCACTCTCTGCTCACCAACTGCCGTTGCTACTGCTTGCCATCGTCGCACGAGGGGCTACCCATTGCCTTACTCGAAGCCATGAGCTATGGCGTGCCGGTGATTGTGAGCGACATTCCTGCCAATCTTGAAGTTGGACTCCCCGAAAGCTGCTATTTCAAAATGGGTGATACCGATGCTTTAAAGCACAAATTAGAGTCTGTCATTGCAGCCCCAGCCCGGCACATTGCCTACGACATGTCGAAATATGACTGGGACCACATTGCAGCCCAAGTGGCCGATGTGTATAGTGGTATGCAGTAAAGACACCCAAAGTCATAGCCAGAGGTAAAAGAAAAAACTCCTTTTGAAAAATTATCAGTACCTTTGCACGTCACAATTAGCGACTACTTTTTCAGGGAAGTTTTCTTTTTTGACAGATGAGCGCACAAAAACCAAAATCACACGAAATCGACATGCTTCATGGGCCGTTGGTTTCTGGTATATTGAAATTTGCCCTTCCTTTTGCCGCAAGCAGCATTTTGCAACAGATGTTCAATGCCGTTGACGTGGCGGTGGTGGGCAGGTTTGCAAGCAGTGAGGCTCTTGCAGCCGTGGGAGCCAACACGTTTCTCATCAATTTGTTCATCAATTTGTTCGTAGGTATATCCGTTGGCGCAAACGTTGTCATTTCAAACCACATAGGGCAAAATGACGACAACCGCACACGAAAAGCCGTACACACCACCATGATTCTGGCAGTGCTGAGCGGATTCACAATGCTCGTTACCGGACTGCTCATAGCCGCTCCTGTGCTGGTGTTGATGGGCACGCCTGCAAATGTGCTTAGCGACTCGGTGCTTTACCTGCGCATATACATGTGCGGCACACCATTTTTCATGATATACAACTTTGGAGCCGCCGTTTTGCGCAGCAAAGGCGACACCAAGCGTCCGCTCTACATTCTGATTGTGGCTGGACTCATCAACACCGTCCTCAACCTGCTGTTTGTCATCGTGTTTCACAAGAGTGTCGATGGTGTTGCCATTGCCACCGACATTTCCAACGCTTTTAGCGCGTTTGCAATTTTAGTGCTACTGAAAAAAGAGCCAGGACCTTTCAAATTGCACTTCAGCCTCAGCGCACCCGACAAAGCGGAAATAAGTAGAATACTAAAAATTGGACTTCCGGCAGGGCTGCAAAGCATGGTGTTCTCGTTCAGCAATGTGTGCGTGCAGACCGCAATCAACGGCTATGGCTCGGCTGCCGTGGCTGGTGCCGCCATATCAGTCAACTTCGACAGCTTCTGTTACTTTTTCATCACAGCATTTTGTGGAGCGGCAATCACATTCACAGGACAAAACTTTGGTGCCGGCAATGTGATGCGATGCCGGCGCATATTCAAAATCTGCATGATTGGAGGGGCTTTGACGTGCTTCTTGGGCAACATGATTTTCTACACCCAGCGCGACTTTTTCCTGGGACTTTTCACCACCGACCCACAGGTGATTCATTATGCTGTGATTCGCATGACATGGGTTCTGGTTTTCCAATCTATGGCCGTGAGCTACGAAATATCGGCCGCTGCAATGCGTGGCATGAACTACTCGCTTGAACCGGCCTTGCTCACCATACTCGGCACTTGCGTGCTGCGCCTCGTGTGGGTATTCTTCGTTGGGCCTATATGGCCAGGATTTGACAGACTCATGTATTGCTACCCTATTTCGTGGGTTTTAACTGGCACTATGGTAATGACGTGCTACATAATTGTGAGCCGCAAAGCATATAGGCGTATTGCATCGCAACAAGCATTATCATGAAAAAAATGCCACAAACAATGGCACTTTTAATGTTTCATAACCTCGGCAAAAGCCAACATGCATTAACTTTGCACTACAAACGCAACACAACGAAAAAAATTGAAGTTACTGTCACAATACAAAATCATAGTCTCGTCACTTCTTGTCGCATCGCTCACATTGTCGGCGTGTGGCGGTAAAAATGACAAAGCCGGCATTTCGGCCAAACCAGCGCAGCAGACCACACGCTCAATTGCCATCGACGACAGCCTGCGCAGCCGCCTTGCCCAGTTTATTGCAGCACCCAGGGTGCAGGGACAGTTTGCCGTGCATGTTTATGACCTCACTGCCGGCAAACCGGTGTTTGGCTACAACGAAACCAAATCACTTCCGTCGGCCTCGTGCATGAAGTTGCTCACCGGAATTGCCGGATTAAAGCTCATGGGCACGGCATACAACTACTCCACGTCAATCTACACAAAAGGACAAGTTAACGGCAACACTTTGCAGGGCGACATCGCTCTGAAAGGCAGCCTCGATCCACAGCTCAACGGTCCTGACCTCAGCATGTTTGCGCAAGCACTTGCCAACAAAGGCATTAGAAAGATAAGTGGAAAATGCTTTATAGACCTCGTGGTTAGCGAGCCTGTCACCAGTGAGCAGCACTGGTATCCGTGGGACTTGTCGTTTTCGCGCTATGGTGTGTTCTACAAAGGAGCTCCGCGCGTGGCCAAAGAATTCAAATACGCCTTGCGCAGCCGTGGCATTGCCGTGGCGGACAGCCAGGTGGTAACCGGTCGTGTGCCACAAGGAGCGCAATGTCTGTTCCGCTTTCATCGACCTATAAGCCTTGTGGTGGAGCGCATGTGGAAAAACAGCTCAAACACTCAAGCCACAGCCATGCTCTACACCATAGGCCATCAAGTCAACCCCACGGGCGACCCCGTCAGCTCCGGCGTCAACTATCTGCGCCAGTTCTTGCGCACGCAACTGCATTTAACCGACACTGCTATTGTGGTTCACGACGGCTGCGGTTTGTGCACCTACAATCACCTGTCGCCAGTGGCACTAACCACCATTTTGCGCTATGGCCACGAAAATCCGCCAATATATGCACAGCTATGCAAACTGCTGTCGGTTTCTGGAGTTGATGGCACGCTGAGACGAGAAATGTCATCGCCCGACCTCCGTGGCAAGATAAAGGGCAAGACAGGCACATTGTCGCACCCCTATGGCATCAGCTCTCTTGCAGGCTATTGTCAAGGGAACAATGGGCACACGCTCGCATTCGCCATAATGGCAAGCGAAATGTCTGTGCTCGATGCCCATGTGCTTCAGCGAAAGTTCTGCAAAGAGCTTGTGAAATGATGCATCATCGCAAAAAAAATGACGTTTCGTTCAATCCTATAATTTCCACTATTTATGGACAAAAAGACTTATGCTAAAATCAACCAAGATTGGCTTGAGGCAAAATCGAAAGAAGACGGCGTGAAACCACTGCCAAAAGGCATATTCTACAAAGTGCTCGCCGAGGGCAAAAACGATGGCAAGCACCCCAATCTGCGAAGTGTGGTCACAGCTCACTACACAGGCTGCACCATCAACGGAAAGAAGTTCGACAGCAGCTTGGGCGGCGCACCGCTCGCAGTGCGTCTAAGCGACTTGATTGAGGGCTGGATAATAGCCATGAGCCGCATGTGCATAGGCGACAAATGGGAAGTTTACATTCCAGCCGAAATGGGTTATGGCAAATTCTCGCAGCCAGGCATACCAGCCTACTCCACCCTAATTTTTGAAATTGAGCTTTTGAACATTTTTTAATCGCCACTCCACACGATTATAAAAAGCATTACATTTCTCCCATGCCAAAGACCATAAAGTCCCAGTGTGGCGACACACGCCAAACTCGGATTCAAACAAGTGTCACAATTTGAAAAAGTAGGCATGAAATTCGGGCTGGAGCTTGGAGTGATCGGCATGGAACTATTGCTTTACACACACCAATCTCTCATTCCGGAACTTAACCACTCTCACAAAAAACAACTATGAACATCGAAGAAATAAGAAACTATTGCATTCAGTTACCACTGGCAACCGAAGATTTTCCGTTCGACGAAACCACACTCGCATTCAGAGTGCTTGGCAAAATATTTGCAATGATTGACCTCGAAAACCCCAAGTGGTTTGTACTGAAATGCGACCCCGAACTGGCCATTGACTTGCGCGACCAGCACACTGAAATTACAGGTGCCTGGCACATGAACAAGAAATACTGGAACCAGCTCGACATTTTCGGTTCATTGTCAGACAAACTCATCAACCAGCTCATCAACCACAGCTACAGCGAAGTCGTCAAAAAACTCCCACAGAAACTCAAAACCCACCACCCCGCAATCACCACAATCACCTAACCCAACCCCAACAAAAACCCATCGAACAAATTAACACATAAATTGTGGAAAGTATTTGGGGTGATGAAGTTTTGGTGTAACTTTGGGTTTTCTCTACCAAACAACATTGTTCATGAACAAGACTTTACACATTTTTGCCTTAACAATAGCTATGACATTGGGGATTGTGGCAGCAGCTGGTGACGACCCCATCGCCACACACCTCGACAATCAGTGGTCGCAATTTCCGCAGGAGAAAATCCATGTCACTACCGACAAGCAGTGCTATGTGTCGGGCGACACCGTGTGGCTCAGGGCTTTCGTTGTCAATGCGGCCAACCATCACCCAGTGAAAGAGAGCAAATATGTGTATGCCGAGCTAATCAATCCTTTTGGCTCAACAGAACGGCGCGTCAAGATTCAAGCCGACAGCAATGTTATGTTCAGCGGCTATATGCCACTGCCAGCCGATTTGCCGGCAGGCACCTACACTCTGGCTGCATACACACGCTACATGGAGAACATGACACCCGACTACTTTTTCCGCAAGCAGTTACAAATTGTCAGGCCACAAGCATCAAAAGCCTCTATCGACCGCACTTTCTCACGCAACTCCAAGGGAGAAATCACGCTTTCTGTCAACCTGACGGCTGACGGAAAAACTGCCGACTATGCAAAGTTTGAATACGTGACACCCGACGGCAAAGCACACACCCACAAGCACTCCGACTCTCCAATTGACGTGAAACTCAACCCCACGGAGGCAAAATGTGGTGCAGTGCTCGTGAAATTTGACGACAACGCAACTTACATCGCCTTGCCTGCCGATACCACCGCAACTGCGTGGTCAGTGGAATTCTTTCCCGAAGGAGGCTATCTGCTGCCAGACCACAAGTGCAAAGTGGCATTTAAGGCTGTGGGCAGCAACGGACTCGGCATAAATGTCTCTGGCCATGTGGTCAACTCTGCCGGCAATGTCGTGGCCAACATAACCACCACACATGCCGGTATGGGCACGTTTGAACTCGACGTTAAGCCTGGCGATACCTACACTGCCACATGCTCCTATGGCTCGAACAAGCAAGATGTGACTCTGCCCAAAGCCGACGCTCGCGCAGCAGCTCTGCGCCTTTTGCCAAGCGGAAGCAAAATCGACATCAAGGTGCAAGGCAATGTGCCCAATGGTTCAAAAATTGCCCTGTTGCAACGCGGTGTGCTCGTCTTTGCCACCGAGCTGCAAGGCGTTGACGGCCTGCTGGTCAACGCTGCCGCGCTAAAACCCGGAGTTGTCGAGGCCCTGCTGCTCGACCCTGCCGACAATGTGCTAAGCTCACGCCTGTTTTTTGCGGCCGGCAAAGGCCGGCAAAAGGCCGCTGTCAGCACCGACAGCACGGCCTACTCTTCGCGCAGCCGCGTGAAAGCAACCGTGAAGCTGTTGGGCTACAAGCTGCCCAAAGGCAACTTTGCCGTAAGTGTCACCGACGACAACACGGTAACGCCCGACTCCACCAACCAAATAGCAGCCAATCTGCTCATGAAATCAGAACTTGAAGGCAACATCGAAAACCCAGGCTACTATTTTCCTGCCGACTCTGCCGTGCGCTCCGGCGCACTCGATGCCCTGCTGCTAACACAAGGCTGGAAACGCTATGACATACCTGCCGTACTGCAAGGCCGCTACGCCAAGCCCAAAATTGGCTTTGAAGAGTTTCAATACGTGGCCGGACAAGTGTGCAGCAACTGGAAGAAAGAGCCTGTGAACGGAGCATCGGTCACAGTCATTGAGTCAAAGACAAATTTCATAGACGTGGGCAAAACCGATAAAAACGGCCAGTTCATGTTCCCCATAGGCTCATTCCCCGACAGCGTGACATTCATCATTCTGGCTCGCGACAAGAAAGGCAAGCGCATGCGCAACGTGACCATAGAAGCCGACACATTTCCGAGCATCACGCCACTACCGCTGCCCTACGCCACCACAACTGCGATGCAAAGTCAACAAACAGGCCATCTCGCCGCCAACGACGGGTCGTGGCTGCGCGCCCTCAACGGCGGCAGCATAATGCTTGGCGAGATTGTGGTGAGCCAGCAGCGCAAAAGCGACGACAAATATGAGGCACAGGCTTTCAGCACCCTCAAGCAAGACGACATTGAGCGATGGCACTACACCACGCTCGAACAAGCAATACGCGCCATTCCCGGTTTGCAAATCATGGGCGACAAAGTCACACACCACAATCTGCCGGTGGCTTTTTACATCGACGGCGAGGAGCACCGCTCAGCCGACGAGCACCAGTCGGAACTGAAACAGCTGTCCGACATGATTGACATAAGCACAGTAAAGAGCATACACTTCTTCAACGTGCCCACACTGTTCTCCACACGCGCCGTGAAGGACAACTTTGGCGGAATGGTGATGATTGTCACCAAGCGCGGCTACACATCGGGCTGGGAACGCCCCATGGACATAAAACTCCACTCGCCGCTTGGTTGCCAGAAACCAGCCCAGAAGTACACTCCACGCTACGATGTCGCCTCCGCCACCGACCCTATGCGCGACTTGCGCTCCACAATCTACTGGAATCCAATAGTGACAATTGGTCAAGACGGCACATCAGAGTTTGACTTCTACACGTCAGACACCACAAGCCCCACTCTCAATCTGCACATAGAGGGCATAACCGACGACGGCGAAATAATCAACACCGACATGAAAGTGCCAAAGAACCCATAGCGCGCGCTCTGGCATAATCACTAACTTTGCCGTGCAAAACGCCACAAAAGATTATGACAAACCTCAACAAGTCAAGGCAGACAATAGGCTGCCAACAATGCACTATATATGCCGGTGACGAGCCTGCAGATTTCATGCTGATTCAGCCAGTCAACGGCCACGACCTCACAATTCTCGACAACGAGGTCGCAGCCATCGAGGCCAACGCCAGCAAGGCAAATTTCTGCCTTGCCGCCATAGAAATAAAGCACTGGCACGACGAGCTGTCGCCATGGACGGCACCTCCGGTTTTCGGCAACATGCCGTTTGGCAGCGGTGCGCAACACACACTGCACTACATCACAAGCACGCTCATGCCGCACCTTGCACCTATTTGTGCCAACAATGCGCCTGCCCTCATCGGTGGCTACTCACTTGCCGGGCTATTTGCCCTGTGGTGTGCCTATCAGGAGCCGGCATTTACCGGAGCGGCGGCAGTGTCGCCATCGGTGTGGTTTCCCGGCTGGCTCGACTATGCCAAGTCGCACCGCCCCACGGCCAACAGCGTGTATCTGAGCCTGGGCGACAAAGAGCACCACACCAAGACTGCCATAATGAAAAACGTGGACAGCTGCATCACCACGCAGCACAGTCTGCTGTGCAGTGCAATGGACACTGACCGCTGCATCCTTGAGTGGAATGTCGGCAACCACTTCCAAGACAACGACATTCGCACCGCTCGCGCCTTTTCCTGGCTCATCAATTCCATAAGTTCACGCAAATAACGCCACCCACTGCAGCAAAAAACAATCCGGGCACCGAGGTAAAAGTAAAAACCCCGATGCCCGGATTAATATTCGTTATTTGTCAAATTAATTCTGCTAAACTAGCTTAGCGGACAACGACCTTGCGTGTTGTAACAGCACCGCTGCGATGCGTTTCGCTCACCACATAGATGCCTGCTGCCACAGGACGCTTTCCGCCAAGGAATGCACCCTTAAGGTCATAGTAGGCAGTGCCAGTCACATCATCGGTTGCGGTCACGCCGTCAACGCCAGTGTAGTTGGCAAGTGTCAAGTCGAATGAGCGGCTTGCAGCGCCACAAGTTGCAGTGAGCTTTAGTTCTCCGCTATAGCCCTCCGGCAGACGCACGTCATTGCCGTCGAATGTAGTTCCTGCCAACGAAGCGGTCCAAGCCACATCGGCCGGCTGACCCACATTGAACGCATGAGAAACCTTGCTGAATGTGTCGCCATCAGCAAGCACCACCGATGCGGAATACACCTTGGCAAAGTCGTCGTTTGCGCGAGCCACAAGCACTGGCAGCGAGTAAGCATCAGAAGCCGTGTATGCGTTGCCAAGCACCTTGCTGCCGGCAAGTTCTTTTATTGTCAAGCCTGTGCCGTGAGCTGTGCCAACGGCATTTGTTCCATAGTCAGTGACGAAATATGTGTTCTCAACCACAGTGTTGGTGCTGTCGGCATCAACACCTATCAGGTTGCCGTAGTTCTGAGTGAGCGAGCACTCCACCTTGGCACCATTGTAACAGTTGATGAGTTTTGCCGGACGCAATCTCGACACATTGCCAATGAGTCCACCGGTCAAGTTGTTGCCGGTCACAGTGCCCATATTATAGCAGTTGGTGTATGTAGAACTGCCCTCACCAGCCAAACCGCCTATCGAGTAGCTCGTCTCGCGGCTTGAAGTGTCGGTGATGTCTTTTGAGTTGGTCTTAACAGCACCGGTGTTGTAGCAGTTGTCTATGCGGTTCTGACCGTTGTCGCAACCTATCAGGCCACCCACACGGTTAGCACCAGTCACAGTGCCGGCGTTCCAGCAATTGGTCACATGGTTCGTCGGGCCTCTGAACGAAGCCACAATGCCACCCACCATGAACAAGCCGCTCAAGTTACCAGTGTTGTAGCAGCTGTCAATGGTAATCACGTCGTCGAAGAGCGAGCCGCCAATGCCGCCCACCACACTGAATGGAGCAGAAATATTACCAGTGTTGTAGCAACGCTTGATTGTCACCACGGCAGTAGTGTCGTTGGCGCCAGTCTTGAAGTTGCCCACTACGCCAGCAATCTCGCCGCACACGTCAGCGGTCACGTTGCCGGTGTTGTAGCAGTCGGTGTAAGAGTCACCAGGAATGTAATATGCGCTCACACCAGCTGATGGCAGCAGGTTTGTCTTGGAGGTTGTCATCACCCTGATATTACCAGTGTTGTAGCAGCCCTCCATCACTTTCTTGGTGTTGGTTGACACGTCGGCCAATATGCCGGCGAGCACAGTCTTGCCTTCCAGGTCAGTTGTGTTGTAACAATTCTTGAAATAACTTGCCGGGCTGCCCTCACCCTCGCAGAACAACTGTGCGGCTATACCAGCCAGTGCCGACACCTTGGTCGGGTCGCTTGCCAAAATCTTGCCGGTGTTGTGGCACTCTATAAATTGTGCTTGCTTACTGTAGGCCACAATTCCTGCCACACATTGCAGCGTTGTTGTGCCGTTGTTGAGAATTGTGCCCTCATTCACGCAGTGGTCATAAACCACGCCATCGGCCACAGCCTGCGCCACGACGCCTGCGGCATAGTTGTTCTTGGCAGTGATGTTGCCATAGTTCACACAGTTATGCAAACGTGCCGTGCCAGAAGCCTGACCCACAAAACCTGCCACATAACCACCATTGGTGGAAGTGATGTTCATGCGGTTAACACAATTTTTGAGTGTACCTTTAAGTGCGCCAACAAAACCGCCAGTGCAAGCAAATTTTGTAGTCATCTCACCCGAAATGGTCAAATCTTGCACTGTGCCCTTAGCTCCAATCATACGGAACGCGCCTTGATTCACTGTGGTTGCCGCAAAACTTATGTTTTTAAGCGTCTTGCCGTTGCCGAGGAATGTTCCTTGGAATTCTGCCACACCGCCATTATACAGCGGCACAAATGTCTTGTCGGCAAAATCAATGTCAGCCGCAAGTTTCACATACTTGCCATCAAGCGATGCTTGAGTTTCCTCTATGTATTCGGCCAGATTGTTCCAGTCGTCAACGCTGCTGATGAAATATGGGCTTTCGGCCGTGCCTTCGCCGTTGAGAGGATTGGCCTGAAATCTCGTCACGAGGAATTGCTTCTCAAAGTTATCCACTGTGGCAACCAAAGTGTCGGCTGTGAATTTCGACACCGTGGCTGGTGTCACCAGAGTGTTGCCATTCAAGCCAAATGCCGTGCCTTGCTTGAGAACCCACTTGCAGCCGTCGTCGGTGCTCAAGGTTGAGTTCACTTTAAGGTCACTGATGCTGTTGCCCGAGGGTATCGACAAAATCACCTTGCGGGCAGCAGCAACTTCGGCATCGCCGGCAAAGACTTTCAGCACTGGATATTTGCCAGCCTCAAACGACCAAACGTCGGCAGAGTAGTTTGCCAGCGGTGTGCCACTTGTCAGCACCGAGGTCTCCACTCCGGTAGTGTTCTCGTGAGCATTGAGAGCCATGGCGTGCAGTGGCGCTATCTGGGCGTCCCAATACACATCTTCCGTCTTGCCGAGTGTGCCGTCTATACCGGCAATGCCACCCTCTTGGGCGCGGTTGTCACACAGCACGGTTCCTGCGCTTATTGCGCGATACATGTCGTTGTAGCCAGAGCCTGTGGTCTCCTTATATGGCTTTTCCCAGCTGCCCACGATGCCTCCGGCCTTGTAGGCGGCAACCACAGTTCCCAGATTTACAACATCGCGCACCAGGGCACCGTAGCCGCTACCCACGATACCACCCACGATACCGGTCTTGTTTGATGCCTTGAACGTGGAGATAACGCTGCTCTCCACGCGGCCCAAGTTGATGCAACGCTCCACAATGCCGCTGCTCTTGCCCACAATGCCGCCGTTTTCCACGAAACCGGTGCTTATGTAGCCGGCATTAAGGCAGTCGGAGATAACCGAGCCTTTTTCTGACTGGCCCACGATGCCACCGATGTCCGATGAGTAGCCAATGATGTTAGCATAGTTGCGGCAACCGGTCACAGTGCCATAATTGCGTCCCACAAGGGCTGCGCCATAACCAAAAAGCACAAATTTGTTGTCACGGGCAATCACAAGGTTTTTGAGCGTTCCTTTCACGCCCAGATAACCTATGAAGCCCACGTTGTTGGTGCATTTTGTGCCGTTAGGCGTGCCAAGCGACGTCTCAGTGGGCGCAACTTTCCAGTCCATAGCATCTATGTTGATGCCATGAATGGCATGTCCGTCGCCGTCAAACGTTGCGCTAAAGCGTTTAGTGTTGTTCGACGACGTTGTGGCAATACCCGTAAACTGGGTGTCGCCCTCAAGGTCGATGTCGGCGGTCATTTTGAAATACACGCCGTCGTAAGTGAGCAGCGACACGTTGGTCTGCGTGCACAGCTCAATCAAGTCAGCCTTCGTCTTAATCAGATACGGGCTCGACTCCGTGCCTTCTCCGTCCCACGCGCTTGCGGTGAGCACAGAAAGGGCAACTAAAACAAACAGATAAATCTTTTTTACCATAGGCTTTCTATTTTTGATTAGCAATATATAATTCAAACATTGGTTATAAGCGTGTTCACAACGCCAAGAGTTACAAATCATAACCAACAAAGCAGAAATAGCTTTCACGCTTTATTAAAAAAGCAAAATGAATTTACATTTTGTTGCAACAAAATTAATCAAAACCCACCATTTCGGCTTAATGTCAAGCTAAAAAAAATGCCAATACAAGCCAATAAAACCAACAAAAAAGCAAACATCAAAAATAAAATTTTGAAATAAACGCCATTTTATGTTGCCACATCTGCAATTTTTTTATACTTTTGCAGTGCTAAACGAAACATAGAGGCGTAGCCCAGCTGGTTTAGAGCGCTGCAGTCACATTGCAGAGGTCAAGGGTTCGAATCCCTTCGTCTCTACCACCCAAAAGGAAATCTAATCAGATTTCCTTTTTTATTTTCTCTCCACCGCAAATTATTTGTCGGATTTGAGCCACTTAGAGCAGATTATTTGTCGGATTTCGACACTTTCGCCCTATTTATTTGTCGTATTTGGACAACTTAATTATATTTGTCACTGAGAAACAAACGATTACAACTACGACTAAATACGTAGCAAAATATAGCCGTATAAGCAATACAAAAATATAAACGCCAGCACAAATTAGCACCAACAATTTTTATCACAAGCCAAATTCCAAACAAACATGAAATCAATAGTTAAAATATTACTCGTCCTGTGCGTCACATTGCTTCCGTCGGCGATTAGCGCACGCACATACCGCTTGGTTCAGTGCCACATCGTGGAGTATGGCACAGGCAAGGAGTATGACTTGCCCCTGTCAGTTTCCGCAGGAAGCGAATACACAATTGAGTATGACATTCACGCAAGGATATACAGGGGCAAGGCACCCAAAAGCTATTATGCAAGTGATTGTTATGGCGACAAGCAAATTGAGTTTAAGGAATATGGTGGCTATGTGACAGAAATGAATGACGGCAGATCGATAAAGATTTACCTGAACGATTTAGGTTACATTTATACTAAATTAGTGTATGATACTCGCAAAAGCTACTTAATCTATAAGCAATGAAGCGGTTTATTGATTATGGAATTGATATTGTCCGCTTGGCTGCCAAGGGGCACAATGATAAATTGGCCGAGGCCGTGAGGAGCGCAAATTCGCTGTTATTCCCATTGCCACAGGCGTACACTTTCCGCAATCGAGTGGTGCGCGTGTATGGTGGACTTGCCAAGTTATGGAAAGATGTAAGCGAGTTCAAAGTGTATGGCAATAACGAGAATAAGCGCAAGGCCGAATTGCTCCAAAAATTAAAGGGAATCATTCTGAATTTGCGGAAAATTCCAAACGAAATCCCGACCCCACAAGAGGTGCAGAGCACTATCAATTATGCGGTGAAATATGGAGCGGAGAAAAAGAACGAGAGCGACCTTACCCCACAACAGGCCCTTGAACTGCTCGTCGCAAACAAGTTAGTAGCGAATGATATTGGCGATAACATAGCCAAGGGTAACACCACACACCTCGTGAAACTCCAAGACGAGCTAATGCAAATCATCACCGATAAGGTAGCCATATAGACTTCAATCATATTTGACTTTTAGGTTTTGGAGGCTGTGTCAAAATAGGCGCAGCCTCTTTTTATTTTCTCTCCACCGCAAATTATTTGTCGGATTTGAGCCATTTAGAGCAGATTATTTGTCGGATTTCGACACTTTCGCCCTATTTATTTGTCGTATTTGGATAACTTAATTATATTTGTCACTGAGAAACAAACGATTATAGCCATGGCCAAATACGTAGCAAAATATAGCCGTATAGCACACACAAAAATATAAACGCCAGCCACAAATTAGCACCAACAATTTTTATCACAAGCCAAATTCCAAATAAACATGAAACCTATAGTTAAAATATTACTCGTCCTGTGCGTCACATTGCTTCCGTCGGCGATTAGCGCACGCACATACCGCTTGGTCCAATGCCACATCGTGGAGTGTGGCACAGGCAAGGAGTATGACTTGCAAAGAGCGCAATTTGGCGCAGACGTATGGTATGAGGTCAGCTATGATGCACGCAAACGCGCCGTTGAGGGCAAGGCACCCTCTACTTACTACAATGACACATATTCGGGGCGTGTTTTCTTTAAATTGAACGACTACACCTCATTTGATGTGAATGGCTATACGGTCAAGGTGTACTTGCGCGCTATTCCCTACACGTTTATGCACAATACTATCGATACTTTCAAAAGCTACTTAATCTATAAGCAATGAAGCGCTTTATTGGCAGTGTTGAATTGCCACGTCAAAATGCCAGGCAACAGTATCTTTATTTAACAAGCAGTTTAGATAAATAGCACCACTCTCCCACAAATAAAACATTATGCTCCGCAAACATAATGTTCCCGAAGCATAATGTTTCGCTAACTTTCTAATTTGCCAACAAGCACCCACATGTCACTCCTCTACCGAAGTAACTTTATTACATCTTCTGGCAACAACACATTGTCTGCAGCGTCTTTAGGAGCCACTTTGAGAAACAAAAACAACTTTATGTCATGATTCTTTGCAAATGGCAGCAAGCAGGCCTTTCGTTTCAACTCAGAAATCAACCGAACTGCATTTTCTTGTGCTGTCCACTTACATTCTCCCACAAGCAAACTTTTCTTGTCAATCGACTCTGCCACCACATCAAGTTCCATCTGCTCATAACCACCATTCTCGCCCGGCACCGTACCCCACCAGCGTTTCGCCTTGCCATATAGCACCCCATCTATAACATTGCCTGTAACCGCATTTCTACAAATGCTTTCCCAGTGCAAACCCACATATTTAGAGAAATTGGCTTCCATCGCTTTCACAATTGGCAAACGGCGGTCAAGTTCTATAAACGAGCGATTTGGCACAACAAACTGGTAATAAAACGCCATAAATGAATCTGCAATTTTATACAAGCTCTTTTTTGCGTTTTTCTCATCAATGCCAAACGGAACATCTTTTTCCAAAAATCCAAGGTCTATTAGCTTTTTCAGAGGCCGTGACAAATTTGTTGCCGGCTCATTGCAGCGAGCCGCGATTTCTGAAAGCCGATTTGCACCTGTGCCGACATACGACATTATGGTATAGGTTTTCACAATATCTTTCACATCATCTTGAAAAAGTTTCACAGGCTCCTCATACAAAGCCCCATTTACAGAAAACACATTATGCCACAAAGCATCGTCTAACGAGCGATTATTCTCCCTCAATTCCCAATATCGAGGCACACCACCCCACACAGAGTATTCCTCTATTGCCTCAACGGCATTAAGATGCAATGCTTCTTGCATATATGGCAAACGCATTGGCATTAATCTCATTATTTCATCGGCACGCCCATAAAGCGGTGCAGTAGAGTCAAGAAACAGTCCATGCATCATGTGCTGCGACGACCCGCAAAGCACCAAGTTATATTTCAGTAATCCGCCATCTATCAGTTTTTGCAAAACCGAGGGAATTTCTGGTGACCGCTCCGCAAGATATGGAAATTCATCTAAGCATAGTGAAAAGCGAGTCGTAGTGCGATAATTGACAGCCATAAAAAGCGACTCCCAGTCACCATAAGTCACCTTGTCGAAATCAGGAAACACCTGCGCTATAACTTTTGCAAGCAGCACCCTTTGGTGCTGCCCTTCAGAACGGTCGGCAAGAAAATATACATCGCTCTCTTTAAGCACTCTTTTAATCAGTGTTGATTTACCCAAACGACGGCGACCATAAATCACTACCAGTGAAGATTTATCACGGGCAAGCACACTCTCCAGACGAGCTGTTTCTTCTATTCTGTCAACAAATTCCATACCTTAAAATAATTATGCTCCGCAAACATAATGTTTTTAGAGCATAATACAAAATCGTTTCGCACAAAAAGTTTCGGTTTGCCAGAAAAAAAGCAAGGTTGCCGCATCTTCGGCAACCTTGCTTTTATATTTTTTGATGAAAAACTTTCTCCGCTTTATTACTCAAGCACACGGCAAGCTCCCACATAGCGGCGCTTGTAGTATGGTTCGGTTGACTTACTTTCAGTCACACCCACACTCGATGCCGAATGGATGAACTTGAAGTCATTGTCACCAACCTCGGTAACTATGCCCACATGGCCTATGCGGCCACCCACAGAGCGACCGTTGAAAAACACCAAATCGCCAGGACGCAAATCGTCGCGCTCCACGCGGCGGCCGTTTGCTATCTGACCGCTCGACGAGCGATGCAGCGTGTAGCCAAACTGGCGGAAAATGTAGCTTGTGAAACCAGAGCAGTCAAAACCCTTGGGGCTTGAGCTGCCAGAGCGGTAACGCGCTCCCTTGAAAGTGAAAGCATAGTCGAGCATTTCGCGAATCTTGTCACGGCGCGTGTTGTTTATGTTTGCCAACTTTATTTGTTCGAGCACCGTGCCGTGCTTACGCGCGGCAAGCTCCTGCGATTGTGCGGTGAAATTGGTGGCAAATGCCATCACAATCATCATCAGGCACGCTGTAACAATATTTCTATCAAATGCTTTTTTCATTACAAAAAATTTTAGTCCCAAAGGAAAAGCGAGTTTTCCTCACATCAAGTGAAAATCGGGAATTCAACTTCTATTTACTGCCCCGGTCTCTATCTCAACCCTTGGGCAACCGCCGTTGCGGTTCTGATTGCGCATTTGCTCCAAGTCTGTTTTTCTTTTTGACGTGACAGCTGAAAAATCATGGTCTATCATTTTCCGTTATGCTGTCGGAGCAAGCTAATGAATGAACGATTGCTTTTTTTAAGCAGAACAAATTTACAAAAATGCAACACCAATCACAAATCATGTAAACGTTTGTAAACATTTTCATTTGTAAACTTCATTTTGGTTACATTTGCCCTATCTACCACTATCAAAGAGATAACGCCGCCCACGCCGGCCGTTGTGCGCACTAATCAAAAATTAAGAAAATAACACATTTTAACAATAAACCACATTGCTAAACTTCGTTTTTTGAGTAATTCCGCTCACAGCGCGCCCCCATGGCATAGCGACAAAAAACGCCACCGGCGCACAACCGGTGGCGATATATATTTTTTTCCTTTTGTATTTCTAAGCTGATAGCTTGCCCTTATGTGTCACGCACTATTTTGCGCTGTCGGCAGCGGCGTCGGTCACATTGCCAAGCTCCACCACAGCACCCGTAGATGGGGCAAACTTCACGTAGGCCGGCTGCTTCTTGTCGGTAAACATGTCGGGAGCAAGGCCAAACACTATGCCCAGTTGAGCCACATTAAACGTCACGTCTTTCACCTTCTTGCCGTCGTAGCTGAATGTGAAGCGTGCCTTGCCTGGCATGTTATACACCACGGCGTCTTTTGGCATTTTCTTCGCCTCGCCTTTTTCATTCACAGGCACCTTGCCTCGCTCAAGCACCTCGGTTGACACATACACCGGAGCTCCGCTCAAGTCGGCCTTATCCACTATGCCGTCGTAGTCGCTTATGCGGCACAGCACCTCATTTTTCACATTGTCGGTGCCGGGCTGATAGTCAAACGTCTTCACGGCCTCGCGAGTTTCAACCGTACCCACAAAAAGTGCCGTCAAGGCAGCTTCCTGCTCATCGAGCTGCTGCATTATGAGCTTCAAGGCATTGCCATCGGGCATCTGCTCTGCCTCGCCAGTAGCATAGTCAGAGCGGCTTTGGCGTATCTTGTATATCTGCTGTGCGGCTATCTCGGCGCGTTTAGCCACCGAACCGCTCACGAGCAAGTCGCCTGGCAGAGAACTAAGATAGCTGTTGTTGCCCAGAATGCTCGGCTTAGAAGCCTTAAGTGTGGGCGCAGCCGACTGCTCCACCACATTTTCCGTGTTAATCGACAGCAGCACACCGTCTTCTGTTTTCATCACAAAAGGTGCCTTGCCCGACTTAAACTCCATCACATAGCGCTGCGAGTCGTCGGCACGGCCATAAGGGTGTACCTCCACATCGGCCAGCTCCCACGTCTTGCTGTCGGCCGTCACCACATCGGTAGTGCCCAAATATTTCTGGGCATATTTGTAATACGGACCGGCTTTTTTCTCTGTCATCACAGCCTTCACCGTTATCGAGAGGTGAGTGATGGGCAAAGAGTAGGTCAAGCCATAGTCTGCCCCTTTGGCAGCAGTAAATTTCTGGGTCTTTTGAGCCAAAGCCGGCATAGCCGATAGAGCCAGAGCCAGCAGAGGCATCGCTAAAATATATCTTCTCATAAGCGTTTTATCTTCTGTTTTTCTCAAATTTAGATTTCTTTTCTCACCAAGTTGTTTGCGAGCCACCGTCAGATGCCGCGCTGCACCTCGCGAATGGCACGCCCCAAGTTATCCACAATATCGCTTGCCACCAGTCCGTAAGTGCCGTGCATCTCAGCGGCCATGTCGCCTGCCAAGCCGTGTACATACACGCCAAGGGCCACAGCCCAGTCAACCGGGAAGCCCTGCGCCACAAACGAGGCTATCACACCCGTGAGCACGTCTCCGCTTCCGGCAGTTGCCATGCCGGCATTGCCGCTGCTGTTGATATACACTTTGCCGTCGGGTCTCACCGTCATTGTGTAGTGACCTTTAAGCACTATGGTTATCTCATAAAGTTTCGACACATCGGTAGCCTTTTTCAACCGTTCCTCCTCGCTCATGTGCTTGCCAAACAAGCGGTCAAACTCCGTGGCGTGCGGTGTGAGCACCGAGCCTTTGGGAATGCTTCTTATCAGCATGGGGTGCATGGCAATGCAGTTGAGCGCATCGGCGTCAAGAATGCACGGCTGGCGGTAATTTTTCAAGAACGAATCCACGGCAGCGCGCGTCTCATCGCTCGTGCCCATGCCGGGGCCAAGAGCCACCACATTGTATTTGTGGTGCAGAGTTATGTCGCTTGTTATTATCTCGTTGCGGTCGGCCTCAAAGAGCACTTCTGGAGCAGCAGTCTGCAATATGTTGCAGCCGCAGCGCGGAGCATGCACGGTCACCAGGCCGGCTCCTGCGCGCATCGCTCCGCGCGACGCAAGCACAGCAGCGCCCATCATGCCATAGCTGCCTGCCACCACAAACACCGTTCCGTTGTCATATTTGTTGCAAAACGGCTCACGCGGCTTAATCACCTTGTGGGCGTCGTCGCGCTCTATGAGGTAGTAATCAGTGGGCACCGATGCCATTGCCGCCGTGTCCATCTCCAGGTCAAGCACCTTGCACTCGCCTATGAAATCGGCGTTCTCGGCAAAGAAGAACGACAGCCGCTTAAACTGCAAAGCCAGTGTGAGCTTTGCCTTGATGATGTTGCGGCGGTCAGAACCTAAGTTCCACTCGCCAAACAGACCCGACGGAATGTCGATTGACACCGTGTGAGCCCGCGAGTCGTTGATATACTGCACCAGCGAGCCATAACCGCCGCGAAGCGGACTGCGCAGACCCGAACCGAACAAGCCGTCGAGCACCACGTCTTCCGGCCCGAGCTCCGGTGGAGCAAACTCGTTCACAATCTCGGTGAAGTCAACGTCGCCAAGCCCCACAAAGCGGTCGCGGTTAGTGGAGCAACTGCCGCTCAGGTGCGACGACTTGATGTTGAACAAATACACTTCCGGGTTGTAGCCTTGCTCAAAGAGCAGGCGCGACACAGCAAGAGCGTCGGCCCCATTGTTGCCCGGACCGGCAAACACGACTATGCGCTGCGAGCTGCGCCAACGCGACATTATCTCATAAGCTATGGCCGAGGCGGCACGCTCTATCATGTCGAGCGACGAAATGTTGTCGCGCTCTATCGTGGCCTCGTCAATTTTTCTTATTCCCTCTGTCGTAAATATCTTCATCTGGTGTTATTTTCTTTGTTCACAATAGCCTCATTCCGCACCCAAAAGCCTCGCTCGGCACAAGCAGCGCGGCAAATGCTTATCAAATTACAAAAATAACAATTTTTTCATTTCGTCACCGCCACTTTCGCACTTAATTATCACCAAATTCGCAAACTAAACTTTTCCTTGCCCATGCGGCACACTCATGCACAGTTGACTTGCACAAAAAAACAAACTTTTTTAACTTTGTGCAAATAACGTTCACATGAAGGAATTAACATACAAAGACCTCACTTTTGTGCCCTATATTGAGGCTGGCGAGATAGCAAAGCAAGTGCAGCGCGTGGCCAACGAGATAATGCGCGATGCCACCACCGACAACCCACTGTTTATCTGCACTCTGAAAGGGGCTTTTATTTTTGCTGCCGACTTGTTTCGTGCCTGCAATCTGCCCCATGCCGAAATGGCGTTCATGAGGTTTAAGTCATACCAAGGCACCTCGTCAACAGGCACCGTCACGCAAGTGAACGGCCTGCTCGACGACAACCTTGAAGGCCGCGAAGTAATCATTATCGAGGACATAGTTGACACCGGCGTCACTGCACAGCAGATGCGCGCCACCCTTGCACAAAGCAAGCCCAAGAGCGTGAAGATGGCATCGCTACTGTTTAAGCCAGGCTCGCTCACCGTGGGCAATCCGCCGGAATATGTGGGATTTGAAATTCCGTCAAAGTTCATCATCGGCTACGGACTCGACCTCGACGGCGAGGCGCGCAACCTACCCGACATCTACATTCTCAAAGATCAATTATCAAAATAACAAGACAAACAACTATGCTTAACATCGTGATTTTTGGAGCTCCTGGAGCCGGCAAGGGCACACAGAGCGAAAACCTCATCAAGCACTACAACCTGTTTCACATCTCCACCGGCGACGTGCTGCGCAACCACATAAAGCAAGGCACAGAGCTCGGCAAAACAGCCAAATCATACATCGACAAAGGCCACTTGATTCCCGACGAGCTCATGATTGACATTCTTGCCAGTGTGCTCGATGGCAACAAAGAAGCTGCCTCCGAAGGCGTGATTTTCGATGGTTTTCCACGAACCATAGCGCAAGCCGAGGCTCTGGAGAAGCTGCTTGCCGACCGCGGCATGGCAATAGATGCCGTGGTGGGACTTGAAGTGCCCGAAGACGAGCTGGTGAAACGCCTCGTGATGCGCGGACAGCAAAGCGGCCGTAGCGACGACAACGAAGACACCATCAAGAGCCGCCTTGGCGTGTATCACAACCAAACAGCACCGCTGCAAGACTTCTACAAGAAGAAAGGCATCTACAAGCCCATCAAAGGCACTGGCTCGGTTGACGACATCTTCTCCGACATCAAGACAGCTATCGACAAAGCATAACTCTGCTCCCCACATGCGCTGCAGCCACACAGGGCCACAAAACAACAAGAACTGCCGCTCTCTCCGAGTGGCAGTTCTTGTTTATCTATACACTTTTGCGCGTGAGCGTCGTTACTTCACTTCCCAAGTGTTGTCACCAGAAAGAATCATGTCGCGCAAGCACGAGAATCCGTGCTTTACCTGCACTTCCTCCACCTGCTTTTGCACCTCAGCCTCATAGCTCAGGCTGTCCACGTCGCGAATCACGCCTATGGCGAGCGGCAACTCATGGCCGTCCATCATGGCAAGCTGCTGGTGCAGGAAGTTGCTCTTGCAGTGGGCATCGTGCACAAGCACATCGTCAATCGTGTAGCCGTCCTGGCCTATGGTCACAGCCTTCAGTCCGAAGCCGTCTTGCACAATTCCCTTGTCCATGTCCTTGCCAAACACCATTTTCTCGCCATGCACGAGGTGAATGGTGCGGTCGGCACGCACTTCTTTATTGGTGATGTAGTTGTGAATGCCATTGTTGAAAATCATGCAGTTTTGCAGGATTTCCACCACTGAGCAACCTTTGTGGCGTGCTGCGGCAACCATGCATTCTTGCGATATTTTCATTTCCACGTCAATGCCACGGGCAAAGAAAGTGCCCCTTGCGCCAAACACCAGCTCGGCCGGTATGAACGGATCCTCGGTGGTGCCGTATGGCGATGACTTGCTCACAAAGCCACGGTCGCTCGTAGGCGAATACTGTCCCTTTGTGAGTCCGTAGATTTTGTTGTTCAACAATAAGAGGTTCAGGTCCACATTGCGCCGAACCTCATGAATAAAGTGGTTTCCTCCGATGGCCAACCCATCGCCATCACCGGCGATCTGCCACACAGTCATATCGGGATTAGCCACTTTAAAACCGGTAGCAACAGCCCCGCCACGGCCATGTATTGTGTGGAAGCCGTAAGTATTCATGTAATAAGGCAATCTTGAACTGCAGCCGATACCTGATATCACTGCAGTTTTGTGTGGAGGAACTCCAAGCTCGGCCATGGCTTTGTGGAGTTCGTTCAAAATGGCGTGGTCGCCACAGCCCGGACACCAACGCACCGTTTGGTCGTTCTTGAAATCCTTGGGTTGGTATGTTGAATTAATAGTGTTGTCCATAATCATTTGCCCTCCATAATTTTGTTCACGCCGTCAACGAGCTCATGCACCAGGAACGGCTGTCCCTGCACCTTGTTGATGCGCTTGATGTTGAGTTTAGGATTCTTTGCCTGCAAGTAGTCGGCAAACTGGCCTTCATTAAGCTCGGCCACAATCACCGTCTTGTAGCGGTTGAGCACCTCTGCAGTGTTGAGAGGCAGAGGGTTGATGTAGCGGAACTGGGCAAAATCCACCTTCTTGCCGGCCTTGTTAAGCTCCTCAAATGCCGAGTAGATGTGGCCATAAGTGCCACCCCAGCCCACAAGCAGCGTGTCGGCGCCATCACCTTCGCTCTTCACTTCAAGCTCCGGTATATATTTTACCACATTGGCCACCTTTTGGGCTCTTGCCTTCACCATGCGCTCATGGTTTTCAGGGTTGTTTGAGAGCACGCCGGTGTTATAGTCTTTTTCCAGACCACCCACTCGGTGCTCAAGTCCAGGAGTGCCTGGAATTGCCCAGTAGCGCGCCATGTCGGCATTGCGCATATATGGAGTCCATGTGTCCTTCAACTCGTCGGGCACATAGTTTGGCTTGATTTCTGGATAATCCTCGGCATCGGGTATGCGCCATGCGCTCGACCCGTTGGCTATAAATGCGTCGGTGAGCAAAATCACAGGAGTCATGTGCTCCAGTGCTATGCGTGCGGCCTCAAATGCCATGTGAAAGCAGTCGGTTGGTGACAAGGCTGCCACAACCACAAGTGGCGACTCGCCGCTGCGGCCATACAGCGCCTGCATCAAGTCGGTCTGCTCCGTCTTGGTTGGCAGGCCGGTTGACGGTCCGCCGCGCTGCACGTCAATCAGCACCAGTGGCAACTCTGCCATCACGGCAAGTCCCAGACCCTCGCTCTTGAGCGACAGTCCCGGGCCCGATGTGCTTGTCACGGCCAAATTGCCGGCAAACGAAGCCCCAATTGCCGAGCAGATGCCCGAAATCTCATCTTCCATCTGGCACGCTTTCACGCCCAAGTCGCGGCGTTTGGCAAGCTCGTGGAGTATGTCGGTGGCAGGAGTGATAGGATAACTGCCCAAAAACAGCGGACGGTGGCTCTTCTCGCTTGCGAGAATCAAACCCCATGCCGTGGCCTTGTTGCCGTTAACATCGGTATATATGCCGGGGCGCGCCGAATCGGTGCTAATGCGATATGTCGAGACCGAAGCGTGTATGTTGTGGCCATAGTCAAATCCGCCTCTCAGCACCTTTGCGTTTGCCTCATACACCGCCGGTTTCTTGCCAAACTTGTTGTGCAGGAAGTGCACAGCCACTTCTTTTGGCAGGTTAAACAGCCAGCAAATCAAGCCGAGGGCAAACATGTTGCGGCACTTCATCTGCGATTTAAAGTCCATGCCGCTGTCGGCCAAGGCAGCCTTCACCATCGAGGTCATCGGCACTTCCAAAATCTGCGCCTTGCCCTCTATGCCCACTTCCTTGAATGGGTCGTCGGTCTTATACAACGCCTTGTCGAGGTCAACTCGCTTAAACGAGTCAATATCCACTATCACCACTCCGTTTTTGCGCAAATAGCGCACATTTTGCTTCAGTGCGGCAGGATTCATTGCCACCAGCACATCGCACTCGTCACCAGGCGTGTGCACTCCATGGCCGATATGCACCTGAAATCCCGACACTCCGTTGAGCGAACCCTGAGGAGCGCGAACTTCGGCAGGATAATCGGGGAATGTTGAAATCTGGTCGCCTTCCTCTGCCGAAACATTTGAAAAGATGTTTCCGGCAAGCTGCATACCATCGCCCGAATCGCCAGAAAAACGCACTACAACGCTCTGACGGAATTTCACTTCGGTTTTCTCTAACATGTCTTTGTTATAGTAAAAAAATCTTTATGTTTACAGTATAATTGTGCATGAAACACAAGCCTTTCAAGGCACTTGCAAAGTTAATTTCTTTATTCGTAATAAAAAACTTTTTATGAGTTTTTAAACCATTTTCAGAATGTTATCAATTACCCCAGCAGAAGCCACAAAAAAGCGCGCGCCGCCCCCACTTCACAGTGATAGCGGTCGCGCGACCATAAAAATATTTAACATCTAACAGTGTTTCTTTTTTTGCAATCAGCCCATCTTCACCATTTCATAGCCCATGCGCTTGAACTGCACTGCCATGCCCATCAAGTAGAGCTGGTGCAGGGCTGCCACAAAAGCCACAAAAGCCACTTGTGTGCCCGGCTCCACTTGCAGGTGGCGCAAGCGCGTGTCGGTGCGCGCGCCGCACTCGCCCACCAGCTTCTCTATGCTCTCGCCGTCGGCCTTGCTCATGCCCAGCACATCGTAGCGTATGTAGTCGTCAAGGTAGTCGAAGTCGGTCTGCTGTTTCAGGTAGCCATACAGGTCGTCAATCTTGCTGTAACGCTCCCAGTCGTCATGCCAAAACTTGGCAACCGCCATGCCCACATACATAATCCACCCCAGGGCTGCAATGGGATATTGCTGAAACTCCCTCATGCCATCGGGCAGATAGCTCTCGCCAATCTTTTCCCACAGCCCCTCTATGTCGGGGGCTATGGGAAACGGTTTGCCTATGGCGTGGGCGGCTTCGAGATAGCTGACGAGGTCGGTGCGAAACGACTCCTCAAACATCTTTGTGAACATTCTGCTGTCGGTCATAAGCCCATTATTTTCTAACAGGGACAGCAGGGAATCCAAACAAAGTCTTGGCCATGTCGGTCAAGTAATCGAGCAACTCGTAGGCCGGCACCTCAAGGTCAATCGTTCCGGCAGCCCAGCAGCCTATGGCGTAGGGGTTGTAGTGAAATACCACCTTGTCGCCGGTGAGATAAATCTCACGGCTCACGTTGATTTGGTCGATGAAAATGCCCGATTTCTCGCCAAGCTCGCTCAGGCTGTTGGCCATATACTTCTTGCACAATCCCTGCTTCACCACATCGAGCAGCGCGGCGTCGGTGCCAGGCTTAAACACGTCTTTGTAGTAAAGAATCTTGTTGTTTTTGATGTCGTAGTTCAAGAAGTGCGAGTAGTAGTTTGGGTGAGCGCCGCCAAAGTCCTCGTAGTAGTCTATGCGAAACACCATGTAAGTGTCGCTAAAGCCCACCGAGCTCATCTTCACGTTGCGCTCCAGTATGCGCACACTGTCGCTCACTTCCGGCACCGACTCCACCTTTTCGGCTTTGCCGCCGCCTTCCCACCACGGCTTGTTGATGTAGAGGTTAATGGCCTTGTTGATGTCAATGCCGGTCGTGTCGAGCACTGTGAGCATAAGCGAGTCTTGCAGAGCGGTCAGGTCGTTTGAGCCAAACTTGGTGGGCCACTGCATGGTCACGCTCGTGGTGTTATACACCGACACGCCTTTGCCATAAGTGGTGTCGCCCACCAGCTTATACGACATGGTGGCGGTCTTATACACTTCTCCTATCACAAAGTCATCAATCTTGGCTTGGTTGCCTGACGGCTGGCATGCCGTGCCAGCCACTGCCAGCACCAGAGCCATAGCCGAAATAAACATCATTTTTTTCATGTCATTATCTCTATTAAAAAAAACTTTATTTTTCTTTTTTTTAATTGTGCCACTGCATTTTGCCGTGGTGGCGTGATGCGTGTGTTTGTAGGTGCTGATGTCAGCGCACCACCACCTTCACAGAGCTTGAGCCGCGCTTCACCACATAGAGGCCGGCCGGCACGTTTATCGCGTTGGTGCCGCGAGCCACAAGAGCACCCATCATCGAGTAAACCTCCACAGGCTTTTCATCGGCCACCAATATTGTGCCCTGTGCGCCCCAAGCCTTCAGCGTAGGTTCTGCTGTCTTAACCACAGCCACACCGGTCTCATGGAATATCTCGTCCCAGCTTGATATGCCTATAACCGATTTGTATTTTTCAAACACAGAGTCCTCTTTTTCTGTGCCAGCAGCTTGCCACACATACCACACCGGCTTTGGAGCGCCCTTGTATGTCTCGTCGTCGGGATAGTAGCGCAAACCGAGTCTGAAGCCTTCCACTTTATTGTCAATCCAGTTGTGCCATTGAATTCCGTCGATGCCTTCAAGTTTGCTCACCTTTTTCCATGCCCAGCATGCGCCGGCAGCTTGGTCAGTAAGGTCTTTTTCAGAGTACGACGGCGAGTTGGTGCCGTTTTCGCTCAAGAAGAGCACGCGCTTGGTGTTGCCCATGTAGTAGTGTGCCGGATTACGCACCCAGGCATCTACCACCTCCAGGTTCTTAAACGTGCAATATGGCGAGTTCATCATGTAGGTTGACTCTTTGTCGTCTTCCCAGAAGCGTGGTCTGCTCAAGTCTTGCGGATATGGGTGATAAGCCAAGCCCCAGCGATAGTCGCCCTCGGCGTAGTCGTAACGCATGAATTGGTTCAAGAAGTTGAGCGTGGTGTATTCACCTGCACTGCCCGCCCATGTGTGGGTAAATGATGCAAGCACCGACGCATTTTGGTCATACTGGCGCAATATATTGTAGCACATGCGCATCGTCTTTTGATAAGCGTCGATGTAGCGTGGCAGCGGCTGGTCGCCCATGTTTGCCCATGTGGTTCCGGCATCTACCTCGTTGAGGATAATCCAGTGGTTGAAGCGTCCGTATGTTTCGCCAGAGTAACGCTCAGCCAGCAGCGACAGCATGGCGGCAAACGTGTTCACACCCTTTGCGTCGGTCAGGTTAGGCATTGCATAGTTGCCGCCTGTGCTCTCCGGGTGGGTTATGGTCTTGACCATAGTGCTGTCTGAAGCATAATATGGCACAAGCAATATGGCAGAAGTCACAATCTTCCTCTCGGCGCAGTTCTTGAGCAGCGCGTCATAGTTTTGCAGAGCTTTCTTGCTGTAATAATATTTCTTGCCGTTGAATGTCTTGGCAGCCCAGTTCTTGTTGACCTTGTAGGTTGAAATCAGGTTGTTTAGCACCACATTTATCGTCACGCTCTTCACTTGCAGCGAGTCGAGGTCGGCTCCGTATGCGTTTGAATGATAATTGCCCAATCCTTTCTTAGTCAAAAGCGGCTGTGCCTCTGGCGAGCTTTTTGCTGCCATGTCGGTGGCATAGATTGCTGTTGATTGCAGCACGTCGGCTTCTTCGGTTGAGTCAACTATGGCCCATTTCGACAAGGCGCGGTCGTATGGGTAGCCATCGCGCTTGGCCATGTAGCGCGGCACTGTCACCGTGAATTCCTTGTCGGCAAGAGCCACACGCTCGGCAAAACGCTTGGTTTCAGTGATTTCGTCGTATGGGGCCACATCTACGAGCTGGAATTTGCCCTCGCCCACACACTTTCCGGTTATTGTCACCGAGCTGTCGGCCACCGTCACGGTCTCCACCTTTGAGCTATATGGATTGCCCAGATATTTGTTGAGGTGCGCGCTCATGTCGTTTTTATATTTCTCCCACTCCTGGCGCTTGCGCTCGGCTTCAAGCTCCTCTTCATTCATTTCGCGTATTTTGGCGTTGCGCATTTGAAATTCGCAACCTGCCACTTCGCCTATGTCGATGCGCAACAAGTTGGTTTGCAATCCCCATTTGAATTTTTCCTTATAAGGCTTGATGTTGGCCTTGAACTCATGCCACTCGCCATCGCACACAAAACCGGCGTCAAACTTCACCGACCTTGCCTCTTGTATTGGGTTGGCAAAAAACAGTTGCAGCGTCCACGGAGCCTTGCCTATCTCGCACTTGTATTCAAACGAGAACATACACTCCGTGTCCTCAAGCGCACGTTTGAATTTTTGCGTAGTGATGTATGGGTCGTCATCCACAGTTGCCACCGTATAGATGCCGGTTGACGCGTCATAAGAGATAGTAATGCCATGGTTGCCAATTTGCTTGTTAAACGTGATGTCGTAGGCGTTTGCTTTTCCTGTGCCAAGCACAACGCAAACCAGCATCATGAATAGAAAGATACATTTTTTCATCTGTTCTTAAAGTTTTTGTTTCTGTATTTTTAATTAAATAGTTTTGTCTTCTGAGTTTTGATTTTATGGCAAGTTGATTTTCTTAGGAGCAATGCATGCGCGGTGAAGCTCAGTCAGCGTCCCACGGATAGCGGCGCTTGGGGTTGCGCGGAAACCAACCTTTTTTCACACGCTCTTGCTGCTCAAAAATCTCCTTTATGCTCCAAAAACACGAGAATGCCGTCACCCCAAGGAGTGCCGACACAAATATGTTTTCCACAAGCAGCGTGCCCACGCCCATACCTATGCCGGCAAACAGAAACGCCCACCAGCAGCGCGTGCCAAAGTAATACTCGCCCTTGACCACTATGGGGTGAAACACACCTATCACCAAGAATGTGCATACACCTATTGCAAGCCCTAAAAAATTATAATCTCCAATATTCTCCACAATGTCAATCCTATAAAATTGGTTTATTATCCGATTACGAGCACACTTTGTTGCCGAATGCAAAGATAACAATTTTGTCACATTTGCATTGGCATAGCGTGGCAAAAACACCAAAAACGAAAAAAGTCACGCCGCGACCACACAAAGCAAGGCGCAGCGTGACTATCACAAAAAAAATTTCTTTTTACCCCAGTGCAGTGATTTAGCGGCCTCCGTTGCCGCCGCCACGGCTGCTGCCGCCCACCATATCCGAATTTTCAATGGTGGTGCCGGTTTTCTTGACCGAGGCTTTGAGCGAGCCGAAACGGTAGCTGACGCTCAATGTGAACAGGCGGCTCACCCAGCGGCTCTTGCTCTTGCCCACATAGTCGCCACGGTCGGTGTAGCTCGTGTATTTCATGTGCAGTGGCGAGAACATGCGGTTGCCACTCAGGCTCACCGTCAGTCGGTCCTCTTTCAGGAACGAGCGTTGCACCGACATGTAGTAGAAGTTACCCGGACTGGAGTGGCCATAGAGCGACGGAGCCGATTTATACACACCGCCACCACCAGTCAAGCGCACTTTCCACGGCAGCATCTGGGTCAAGTAAGCATAGGTTGAGTAGCCACAGCCATCGGCCATAATGTCCCGATTGCTGTTTTTTGTGCTGAGATAGCTCACCGACCCGTTAAACGACAGGCTTGTCTTTTCAAACACCTGCCACTGCACATAAGTACTCAAACCGAAGTTTTCACTCTTCATCTCGTTGGCGTAGGTTGACACCGTTTTGTCGTCCTGCACATATTGCACACCGCAAATCTGATTGTTGCTCATAGTGAAATAGGGCTCCACATTGAATGTGAATTTCGCCCCTATGTGCATAAACGCCAGGGTGGTGTTGTAGTAACGCGCACTGCCGAGCCTTGAGTTACCGTAGCTTATGCTTGTGGGGGTGTTGACCACTGCCGGATTCAGATAGTTGATGCCGGGGCGGTTGATGCGTGTGGCAAATGCCAGCTTCAGGCTGTTGGCGTTTGAGAACTTATAGTTGACGCTTGCACTCGGCACCCAGTCGCTAAGGCTCTTGTGAAAGTTTGCCTGTGCTCCATCGGGGTATTTTGCACTCAAGTAGCTATACTCATAGCGCAAGCCTGCGCGAGCTGCCCACTTGTCCCTGGTAAACGTGTAGCTTGTGTAAGCGGCCGCCACCTGCGTCAAGTGGTCAAACCTCGTGTCGGTGTCCATTCCGTCGGCGTTGTAGTAGTCCATAAACGAGTGGCTCTTGTTTTTGCGGTATATATACTTCACTCCGGTCTCAAACTTGTGATATTTCGCAAACGGGCGCGCCCAGTCAAACTGCATGGTGTGCTCTATGAAGTTTTCTTTGCCCCTGTTGTCGTAGCCATCGTATGTCACCGGCGAGTTAACCAAGTCAGAAAACATGTATTCTGTGTCAGTGTGGCTACGCGACGTGGACAGTAAATAGCTGAGCGTGAGCGTCTCGTCCTTCACGTGGGTCTTGTGCTGATAGTCGAAGCGGCCGTCAAAGCTATAGTAGCTGTTGCCTTTGCACTTCCAGTTGTTGTTATATGACCACAACGTGTTGCCCTGACGGTCAAGCATACCGTTGCCGCCCAGTCCGCTGGCAGTGTAGTCGTAATAGTAGCCGCCAAACGACAGCGTGAGCAGATTGAGCGTGTCGGGCTCGAAGCTCGACTCTATGTTGCCGTAATGCACGTTGACATTTGTGTCGCCATTGCGCGTCCACGACGTCTGCCGGTTGCCACTCGACAAGTATTCGTATTCCGACTCCGACGAGTTGCGCTGCTGCTTGCCACCAGCATAGTTGTAGCCATAGTTAATGCTTGTCACCACCTTGCCCACCTGCGTCGTCAAATAGGTGTTCACTCCCGGATATCCATAGTTGTTAACGTTCACGCTCACCGTGCCGGTCACGCCTTTCACCGCCATGCCGTCCACAGTCACTATGTTCAGAATTGCAGCCACGCCCTCGGCGTCATATTTGGCTCCCGGCTCGGTGATTACCTCCACCTTCTTTATCATGCTTGCCGGTATAGACTTCAGCACTTCTTTTGGGTTTTTAGACATGCTTGGGTCAGGGTGGCCGTTTTTATATATCTTAAAACTCGACGACCCTTTCACGGTGATGTTGTCCTGACCGTCAACGGTTACGAGCGGCACCTTGCGCAGCATGTCAAATATGGTTTTGGTCTTCGACTCGGCGTCGCTCTGCACATTATAGCTCAAGCGGTCTATTTCGTTGCTCACAAGTGGTGCTTGCGCCGATACTGTCACTCCGGCAAGCACGTTGCCGGCCACGTGCAGCACCACCTTGCCAAGGTCGGCCACTGGCTTTGCCTTGCTCACATCAAATTTGCGTTTTTCCGGCGTCTTGCCCACGGCCGACACCACAAACACATATTCTCCGGCTTTGGGCAAAGCCTGCTTAAACGAGCCGTTGTCCTCGGTCACACCCGTCAGCAGCACCTTTGCGGTGTCGGTGGCGGCATATATGCGCACCGTGGCATATGGTTCTCCCTCACCTGTGCTGTCGTTCACTTGGCTCACCACGCTAAACTGGGCATTGGCAGCCAGGCTCACCATCACGGCAGCCAGTGCCATAGCCCATCTCTCCATTTGTACTTTCACTTTCTTTCTTACTTTTTAATTTTAACTGATGATGTTTTTTTAATTGTATTCATGGTTTAGACGTACGGAGCGTCTAAAAAGATGCAGTTGCACTGTTAAATTTAGTTAACACATCGCAACTGCAGTCCACAATTCTTAGTTTAGTCTTGAATCCAGAGCGACGACACTTTGCGCTTTATTGCCGTCACGTTGCCCAGAGCTATCAGCCCCATTATCACAACGGCCACAGCCACAGCCACGCCTATGCCGCTGCCACTCACCCCGAAAGCGCGCACCATGGGCATGTAGCACAGGCGGCACAGCCACAGCAGCACCACGGCGAGCACGAGCACCACGCCGTCAATGCCCAACACCATGCGCACATATGTGCGCGACACCTCGCGCGGAGAGTAGCCCAGCACAAGCAGGTCTTGCAGTTTGCGCGTGTTTTTCTGCAACAGCAGATATATGCTAAGCATGAGCACGAAAAACGACAGCAGACTTATCATCACGCCCACAGCCACCACTATGCTTATTATCACCGTGAGGAAATAGTTGGCCTTGCTCGACGACATTTTGTCGCCGGCTATGTCGTAGTTGTGCGCGTCCATATATTCCTGTATCTTGGAGTCACCGGGGCTGTTGACTTCCACTATCAGCCTCGACGGCAGCGATGTGCCGCCCTGGCCATAGCGGGCGTTGCTCCATGTCATGAATTGCTCCGGCACTATTATCGAGTTGAGCCTATTGGAGAAGCCCACTATGCGGCCCGGTATCACCTCGCTCTTGCCGTTACCGGTGAGCGTGAACGAGAGCGGCAGCATGCCGGCCATGCCCTCACTTATCTGTGGCATGCCCTGAGCGGCGGCAAACCCGAAGTTGTAGAGCGACAGGTAGTCGCGCGACACTATCACCGGAATTTCCGGCTTTTCGGGATTAAACGTCCACTCGCCAGGGTTCACGTCGATAAACTCACCCGGTATCGACTCAAAGAAAAACTGTGTGCGCATGGAGCGGCCCGAACCGCCCACGCCAAACGTGGCCTGCACGTTATATTCGCTGCTGGCGAAACGCCCCACCTTGCGGGTCCATTTCTGATGCTCTATGTCGGCCACATCGGTGTCAGAAAACTCCGAGCTGTTGCCCAGCATGGCTCCTGCCCCGGTCACATGGCGCGTTATTATCAGATAGTCTTTGCGAATGAAGCTCTCGTCGTCGTTAAACACCGGGCGCACGTCAAGATAAAACTGCACGGCGAGTATCACTATCGTCAGGCCCACCAGGTTGGCGAGCGAGAACCCTATGAGCTGCGGCGCACTGATGTGCTTGCGCAGCAGTTTCCACATCAAATTTTTAGATTTCACACTGCTCATAGTCTAAACTCCTTGTCTGTTTTAATTGCCACATTGTTGCCCACCGAGGTCGAAATTACTCCGGCACCCTGCCTTTCGGCCTCCTCGGTGACCATGGCTGCCACTATGGCGTTGTTGCTGCTGTCGAGGTGGCTCACCGGCTCGTCGAGCAATATGAAGTCGCACGGCTGGCACAGCGCGCGTATTATGGCCACCCTCTGCTGCTGCCCTATCGAGAGCTTGCCCACCGGGCTGTCCTCCTTGTCGGCTATGCCCAGACGCTCAAACATGGCCTCTATCTCGCGCGGCTGTTTGAAGCCTGTTATCTTGTTTTTCAGCTCTATGTTTTCCATGGCCGTCAGCTCCGGAAACAGGCGCAACTCCTGCGGCAGATACGATATGTGCCGGCAGCGCACATCGCACCACTGTGCCACGCTCAGTTGCCTGATGTCGGTTCCGTCAAAACTCAGCGTGCCTGAGTAGTCCACACGATAGCCATAGATGTAGCTGCACAGCGACGATTTGCCAGTGCCGCTCTCGGCCGATATGAGATATTTTTTCCCTTTTTCAAAGGCAATCTCGCGAAGCCACACTTCCGAGTTGTCCTCCTCTCTGCCGGCAAACACAGCCGGCAATGCGTTGCTCAATTCAATTCTTTGCATTTGAACATCATGTTTCACGAGGCATTTTCCCACACCTCGCTGCAAAGGTAGTGAAATCGCACTTACCCCTCCCCATTTTAACCATTTTTTCACTCTCCAGCACCACCAAAATCACACAGGGCGGCTTCCCTGTGGTTTTGGGAAGTCGCCCTGCGGTCGTCATTCATCAGTCACAGCCGTTGGGGTCGGTGACTGTGTGCCTGGGTGCTTTGTCACTTGCTCCAGATGCAGCGGTAGTTGAAGCGGCGGTTTGGAGCATTGTCGCCGGTCGTGCACATCGTTATTATGTCGTCAAGCGACTTGGCATTGTCGCTCCAGTGGAAGTCAAACGACACCTTGTCGCCGCCCAGTTTCAGGGCCTTCATCGGAATCGACACAACCAGCTTGTTGCCGTTCACGCTATATTTCACGTCGGCACACTTCTTCCAGCTCTTGCCGCCCCAGCGCATAAGTGTGGTGGTGGAGCCGTCCTTCACCTGCTTGTTCACTATGTAGTCATAGCCGTTCCAGCCGGTGCTGTGGTTCTGGTCGGCATCTATCAGCAGGAGCATCCAGTTGGGGTCGGTGCTCGGTGTGAGATTGCCCACCGTTTCCACATAAAACAGCACATTCTCGCCGTCAAACGCCACCTTGCTGTAGGCAATGTCGTTGCGGCCGCTGTTGTCGGTGTAGTGCAAGCCGGAGTAGCCGGGGAAGTCGCGGTGGGTCACATCGCCCTTGGTGTCATAATACGTCGGAGTCACTGTCTTCCAGGCGTCGAAGTCGCCAAGTCCTATCTGCTTCACGCCCTTGCCCTCTGGTATGGGGCGCACGCCCTTGTAGCGGCGTATGTTCTGCACCGTCTGCATGTAGTAGTTGTCGGTGTAGCCGCCCTTCATTGGCGATATGGTGCGGTTAAACTCGGCGTTATACTGGTCCACAAACATGAAGTTGCTCTTGCGGCCCAAGAAGCCATTGGCAGGATATTTGCCGGCGGTCCACTCGTTCCAGTCGTTGAGGTAGATGAATTTCGGGTCACTCTTCAGCGCCTCGTCCCAGCGGTCTTGGTAATATATGCCATAGGCCACAGGGTCTTTTACCTTCTTGCCAAGCCAGGGCACATAGGCCTCGGCAGGCATGTCCCACTTGTCGAGTGCCGGCTCCTGTGTGTCGCGGCGCCAACTCTTGCCTGTTTCGCTTATGGGGTGCTGCGCCGGTGTCACGGCAGCCTCTTCAAGCTCGCCGTTGCACTTTGCCACCAACTCGTTGGGCGACAAGGCGGCCACCTTGGGGTCGTTGAGCTGGTAGCCGAAGCTCCAGTTGCCCTCAGTGCCCACAAATCGCTTGTCAGCCCACTCATAGTAGCCCCACCACATGTTGCGCAGGGTGAAGAAGTTGCGCACTTCCTGCGTATAGTCGGTGTAGAACTCGTTGCAATATTCCGGGTCGCCGTAGTGCGGATTATCCACATCGGTGGCAGCTTTGGGGTCGTAGTTCGGGTTTTTGTTATACTTGTCGTCGTGCTTACCGTTGGCATCTACGCGCGGATTGGCGTTGTAGAGCAGCAGCGGCTTGCCGTTCCAGTAAAACCACAGGTCGCGGTAGCTGTTGGTCTTGTAGTAGCGCTCATAGAGCTTCTGCACCACCGATATGGCAGGGCCGTTAAACGACCAGAAGCAGAACTTGGGCACCTTGTTGCCCTCGGCCTTCATCTGGCGCATGGTCTTAAACAGCACGTCCCACTCGTCCCAGTAGTGCACGGCGTTGGTCACGTCGAGTATCAACACATCTACACCGGCATCGGCGAGCATGGATATGTCGCGGCGCAGCACCCATGGGTCCTGGCTCAAAAAATAGCCGCACTCCGGCTCACCCCAGTGTCCGTCGCCTATCTTGTGCCATGCAGGCTTGGTGCCGTCGAGGCGTGCCGACGGGTCCTCCTTCAAAATCTTGGTGATGTCGGCATAATATGGCGGATTGCCTTTTCCCCTGTCCATAGTGTGCCAGGTGATGTAGAAAATTCCCACCACGCGGTCTTTGTCGGTCTTCACGTTGCCCACCTCGCTGTTTGTGGGCATGGTGCGGCCCAGGGCGTCGGTTGCCACCCATGTGTCGGCATAGTTGTCCTCCACCTTTTCGCTAAACGGGTCGGCCATTATCGAGGTTTGCGCCCACGCTGCTCCGGCACCCACGGCCGCCATTGCAGCCATTGTCAGTAGCTTCTTGTTCATGTCTCAAAAACAGTTTTTTCTTATTCCTTGTAAACATAGTTGAAACGGCCGCCAGGAGCCACGTCACCGCTCACATAGAAGTCCATGATGTTGCCGTCGTCCTGCATGTTGTCGCACCACTTAAACTCAAAGTTGAGCGCGCCTGTCGTGCCCAGCACCGAGCGCGGAATTGCTATCACCAGCTTGTTGCCGTCCACACGCATGTCCACCTCGGCTGCGTCTTTCCAAATCCACTTGTTCTGATAGCTCTTTTGCACCACAGCCTTGCCGTTGCGTGGCGAGGCATAGTTCACCACAAAGTCATATCCGTTCCAGCCGGTGGCTTTGCTGCGGTCAGTGTCAATGAAAAGCATCATCCAGTTGTGGTCAGAGCTTGGCGTGAGAGCATCGGCGGTCTCCACATAGAAGTACACGTTGTCGGCGTCGCGCGCCACCTTTGCGCCCACTATGTCGTTGCGGCCGCTGTTGTCGGTGTAGAAGAAGCCGTTCTCGCCCTTGTGGGAGCGGTGCACGGTGTTGCCCTTGTATGATGCGTAATATGGCTTCACGTCGGCCCATGCCTTGGTGTTGCCCAGAGCTATGGTCTTGGGTGCCGACACTGCCGGCTGAGCCTCTGTGCCCTTGAATTTGCGCACACGGTCCACCAGCATCATGTAGTACACGTCGCCCTTGTCGCCCCAAGCCTTCACCGGCTCTATGTCGCGGCTGTGGTCCCAGTCAAACTGGTCAACGAATGAGAATGGCTTGCCGGTCCATGGCTTTTGCCACATGCCTGCGGTCCACTCGTTCCAGCCGGTGATAAACACCGCCGTGGGGTCAAGCTCATAGGCGCGGTCCCACTGCTCGTCAAAGTTCCAGCCATACAGGTAGGCGTCGGGGCGCGGGTCAAAGCCCTTGCGCTTGGTGTAGCTGCGGCCCTGCGATTCGGGCAGGTTAAACGCGCTGCAGTGGCCCTTGGTCTCCGGACAGGCGTTTTGGGCCACACCAACGGTCACAAGCTCACTCTTGCCGTCTTTGCCGATCACATAGCCGTGCTGCGGATAGTTCTCAAGCCAACCCCACTGGTTGTCGCGGCCTGGCATCGGACCGTCAACGTAGTCGGGCTGACCGGGGCGGAATGTGAAGAATTTCTTTATCTTCTGGTCCTCCTTGCTGTCGGTCAGATTGTCGCTATATGCCATGATGCAGGGCTTGCCGTCCCAGTAGAACCACAAGTTCTTGTATCTGCCCTTTGAGTAGATGGTCTCCCACAGGTGGCGGAGCGACGTGAGCGAGTGCGGAAATGGCCCGAATGGCAGCATAAAGCCTATCTTGGGCACATTCACGCCGTCTTTCTGCGCCTGGTCCCACACCTTCATCAGCGCCTCGGTCGAGGCGTCCCATGTGAGCGAGCCGTTGGTGCAGTCAAACATCACCGCATCTACCTTGGCGTCGGCGAGCATTTCGGCGTGCTTGCGCAGCACCCACTCGTCAGTGGTCACATAGTAGCCCAGCAGGGGCTCGTCCCACCAGTAGTTGGTGGCTATGGGCTTGCCGTCAACCGACCACGCCGGGTTTTTCTCGTCTTTCAGAGCCTCCGGGTGCTCGTGCAATATCTTGCTCACGTTGCGTATCATGCCCGGCTGGCGTTCTTTCTGCTCGTGCCATGTCCAGTAGAACATAATCACCTTTTTGTCTTTTTTCACACCATCGTAGGTGCCCACTGTGCGCCCCAGGGCATCGGTTGCAGCCCAGTAGTCGCTGTTCACTGTCTGTGCCAGTGCACTTCCTGCCCACGTGGTGGCCAGAAGTCCCAGTGCCAATAGTTTTCTGTTTTTCATAATTTTTACAGTTGTTATTAAAAAAATAGGGGAAACCGCGTCCACACCTTTCGGGTGACCATGGTTTCCCCCACAATTGTTTATTTTCTATCTTGCTTAGCGATTAGTCCTCATTCTGGGCTTTGTAGCCAAGTTTGTGGATTTCGTTGAGCGTTGTCCAGCGCATGTTCTTCACCTCAAGGTTGATGCCTGAGCCGTTACCGATATCGAAGCGCACCGAGTAGCCTGGGGCACCAGTCCAAGTGTGCTTGCGGCAATCTGCAGTGAAGTCGTAGATGAATGTTGCCCATGTGCTTGTCTTTTCAAGTTTGAAGCCTGTCTCGCGGCCTCCACTTGCAGCATAAGGGCTATTGCACCAGAAAAACTCGCAGTCGGCGTCCTGATTAATCTTGTAGCGGAACACGCACACATAGCCTTGCACACGTTGGTTCAAGCCGTCGGCAGCAGTGTATGGGTCGCCGCCAGTTGTTGAGAATGCATAGTGAACTGGCGATTTCGGGTCATCAACCTTACTTACAGTCACGCTGTTTGAACCACCGCCGCCGCTGAATGTGATGTAGTCTTTAGCATACACTGGGTCGTAGGTCTCAAATGGGTTGGTCTTTGGCAGTATAGTCCAAGACTTGCTCTCTGTCTGTGCGCCAGAATATGGGTTCACGGCGTATGCAGTCACTGTAGTCTCGCTTGTGAAGTCGCCAAAGTTGCGCGAGCCGGTTTCGGTTGCATCAATGGTCTCGGTGCGGTCCACGCCGTCGGCTGTGTAGCTCACCACGATGTTGGTCGGATAGCCTGTTTCATTCACCCACTTGATGCAGAAACCATACTCTATGGTGTCGCACTCTATTGAGGCAAACACGCCGTCCTTGATTGTGGCTGCGTCGAGTGGAGCGCAATCCACGGTCACAGGAGCCGATTCCACGCCGCCGTAGGTCACGGTGCGCACTGTGAATGTGTAAGTGTTTGTGTCGGCAAAGCCGCTGCACACTGCAGTTGGAATACTGTCGGCAGAGGGTCCGGCATACACCTTTTGGTTCACTGTCTTGCCGCTTGCATCTACATAGCTAATCTTGCAGTAGTAGAGGTTGGCGGTGTCAACAGGATTGGTCCAATGCAGCACCACGGCACCATAGTCTGGTGTGGCTGTCAGATCCGTTACAGGGTCTGTTGGAGCGCCACCTGCAAGTTCGCCCTTCTGCACTTCGGCACACGATGACACCGACAGTAAAACGGCAAACAACATTAATATATTTAAAATCTTTTTCATTTCTTTCAAGAATTAAATGTTATTATAACAATCACTTGTCATCAATTTGTAGCTTCTGAGTCGCCCCAGCCCGGATTCTGCCAGTCGGCGCCCGTGGCATTGCGAATCTTGTTTACCTCAGTGCGCTTGAGTGGTGCGAAGTAATACTTGCTGTCGGTTGCCACACGGGTCTTGTGGGCAAAGCGGGTATATACGTAGCCACTGTCATCTTCCTTCTTCTCTGCCATCACACCGCTCACGTGGCCAAACACGTCTGGCATAATCATCCAGCGGCGAATGTCGAAGAAGCGCATGCCCTCAAAGGCAAATTCCACCATGCGGTCGTTGCGGTAACGCTTCTCAAACTCCTCCTTCGACAAGCCTGAAGGCAACTCTGGCATGCCGGCGCGGGCGCGCACGATGTCAACGGCCTGTTTAGCCGACATCTGTATGCCGTAGCCAAGGTCATACACCTGGTCGGGTGTGCCTGCCTGGTAAGCAGCCTCTGCGAAGTTGTAGTAGAGCTCGGCCAGACGGAATTCACGATAGTAGCCGTCGGCATCGCTGTTCAGCTTCGACAAGTCGCTGTTATACTTACGCAAGTAGTAACCAGTCTGGGTGTGGCGCACAGAAGTTGTGTCGGTAGCATCAACACCGCCTGCATAGATGTCGGCCACCTTTGAGCCTGCACCAGTGCGGTCTCTTGGAGCCTGATTATAGTAGATAGAAGCGTAGAAGCGTGGGTCACGGTTCAAGTATGGTTGAGCCGGGTCATAGTTGCAGTTGGTGTTGTAGATTGGCTGAGTGTGCTCGGCGTCCTTGTAGCCCAAGATAGGCTGGTCACCGTCGGCTGTTTCATAGCAGTCAACCAACTCTTGTGTTGGCGACAGATATGCTCCTGTCTGGCTGCCGGTCGATGGCAAACCATAGTTTTTCCAAACAGAGAATCTTCCACCGCTTGCATAGATTGTCTCACGGTCTTTCTCGCGGCGGTCAATCGGGTTCTGCAAGAAGTAGGCTGCATAGGCATCGAGATTTTGCGACTCGTTGCGCTCGTTCCACAACTCATAGCCACCGTCGGTCAAGCAGGCTGCAAGAGCGTCGCCAGTAACCTTCACTGCGTCGGCCCAAGTGTAGGTGCCGTCGTTATAGAGTGGGCTGCAAGCCATCAAGATGGCGCGTGAGCGTATGGCCTCGGCCACACCGCGTGTCATAATGCCGTTTTCGTCGCTGCGTATGTTCCAAGAGAAACCGGTCAACTCATCATATTGTGTGTTGAGTGCACTGTCGCAGTCAGCAAGAATTTGCTTCACAATGTCACCGTAGGCAGCCTTCTTCAGGTTCCAGTAGTCGGTCGAAACGTTGTGGGTGTAGAGTGGGAAGTGACCATAGTTGGCCAGCAACACTGTGTAGTACCATGCACGCAACACGTGTGCCTGTGCCGTCCAGCCCTCAAGCTCATGCTCTGTCTGGTAGCCGGTGAACGACGGTGCATAGTCAATAAAGTTACTTGTCTCACGGATACCCTGGAACATCTGTCCCCAAATGCCTTGGTCGATTCCGTTGTAAGTGTCCACGTCCATGCCTGTGGAATACCAGGCGTATGACGCAGTGCCTTGGTTCAGCACACCGGCATCATAAGTCTCGTCAGTGAGAGCTGACAACGCTGGTTGCATGCAGAAGGCATAGGCTCTATGCGTGTAGCATTGGTTCAGGTAACCCATTGTTCGCTGGCGGTCAACAAACACATCTTTCATAGTGATGTGTCCGTCGGGATCAACATCGAGCATGTCGTTACACGATGTCGTTCCAAACAGGGCGAAACCTGCCATGAAACCTAAAACTAATTTATATATCTTCATAATTCTAAATTTTCTTAGTTAAATAATGATTACCTCATCAGAATGTGGCTCTGATACCGATGTTATAGGTGCGGTAAGCTGGCAAATCCAAGAAGTTACGCTCCGGGTCTTGCTTCATTCCGTTGCGTGAGTGACTCCAAGTGTAGAGGTTGTTGCCGCTCAAGAACACCTTGAATTGCTGACAGCTGAAGCTGCGGGTGATGTGGCGTGGCAAGAAGTAGCCCACCTCAAGTTGTTTCAGACGCACGTATGAACTGTTGGTCACATAGTAGTTGTTGAGCACGTTCAAGTTAGTGCCATTCTTTGTGGAAAGTGCCGGATAAGTGATTTTTTCATCATTAAACCAGCGCTCAGCAGTCCAGGCATTGTAGTGCACTGGAGAGAACACACCGTCATAATCTGTTTCCAAAAAGCCTATGTCATGGCTTGCACGCACCCAGTCGCCCACGCCCTGGAACATGAATGAAAGGTCGAAGTCGCCATAGCGCACATAGCCGTTCCAACCGAAGTTCCAACTCGGAATTTGACCTGTTGAGATAGGTGCTTGGTCTTTTGCATCAATCACGCCATCGCCATTGAGATCCTTATATTTAAAGTCACCCACACGAGGTGTGCCGAACGAATATTTTGGCCAGTCATTGATTTCCTCCTTGAAGTTAAACAAGCCATTGCCGTTGCTGTAGTCCACGAGGTAACCAAATGTCTCACCATACTCAAAGCCTTGACTTTGGTAAGGATAAGCATAATCATCGCCACGAGTAGCCTCTGCGCTATAAATCACCTTGTTGTCATTGTAGGCAAGGAAGCCGCCCACACTGAAGCCCCAGTTCTTATAGTTCTTAGAGATGTTGAGTGTAGCCTCCCAACCCTTGTTGTGGAAGATACCGGTGTTGGTCACAGGATAAGAACTCAATGGAGCTCCCTGGAACTCAGGAATGTCAAGTGTATTTTGGATAATCCAGTCATTCATTGTCTCGCGGTACACGTCAAATGTGAAGTCAATCATGTTCAAGAAGCCAAGGTCAATACCCACATTCCACTTCTTCATTGTCTCGGCATGCAGGTTCGGGTTACCGATGGTCTTCTCTGTGGTCAGAGAGCCACGATAGAGCAAACCGCCACCACTGGTGAAGTTCACATTGTCCTCAAACAGGTAACGGCTGCTCACATTGTTACGCGAGTTACCAGTCTTACCGGTGGTGTAACGCAAGCGGGCGTTGGTCAACCACTTCATGCAGTCCAGATTCTTGATGTATGGTTCGTTGGTGATGTTCCATGCCAATGAGATGGCAGGCAATGTCTGCCAGCGGCTCTGGCGGGCATAGAGGTCGCAACCAGAGTAAGAGAGCACGCCACGAATCGAGTAGCGATGGTCGAAGTTGTAGCTCACATCAACGCCCGAGTTCACAAAGTTGTATGGCAGGTTGTCATTTTCATATTGCAGCAGGTAGGCAAAGCCCTGTGCTTGCACATTGTGTACTCCGTTGAAAGTGCGATTGTAATCAAGATAAGCACGGTAGTTCAAGTTGAAGTAGCTGCTACGGCCACCTGTGGCAGTAAGTGGGCTATCCTCAGTGGCGCCGTTGCGCTTGAATGTGAAGTCGCTGCTCGACTCGTCGAGAATGTAGCGACGATAAGACACGTTCATACCGTTCATCTTATAGGCGTATGTGTGGTAGCCAAACACACCGCTCAGGTGCAGACCTTTGGTGAGACCATCAAGGTTCACATCAAGTGTGCAAGCAGCATTGATATTGGTCTCGTTGCGGTCTTGGAAACCGCTACGATTAACCATGGCAAATGCGTTGTTGTTCCACTTCTCGGTCACAATCACTTGGTCACCAGGATAACCCATATCCTCGTTCACCGTGCCGTCCTCGTTATAGAATGTAGGTGTGACTGGTCCATAAGTTGTTGGTGGGGTGACAAACATTAAAGGATAGATGCCTTGGAGCGTGTTGCCGCCACCAGGAGTGTGCTCACGTTTCACGTTACCGGAGATGTTGAGGCGAGAACTCAACCAGCTGCAAATCTTGGCCTCCACATTGCTGCGGAAGTTCACCCAGATGTAGTTGGTATTGGTGCTAAAACTGTTGTCGTAGTCACCACTCTTGTAGCGAGCTGTGTTGTCCTCAGCGTGGAATGTACCGCCATCGTGCAGGAAGTTGGCGTTAACATAATATTTCACCCAGTCGCTACCACCCGACACATCAAATGCGGCGCGCTGCATGAACACCCACTTGCGCATCAGCTGTGAGCGCCAGTTGTTGTTGGGGTAGAGATATGGGTCACTGCCAGTGCGGTAGCCTTCAATCTGCTCAGGCGAGAAGTAGTAGTTTCTGCCCAAGCCGTCGTTATAGGCTGCCTCATTGCGCAGCTTGGCATACTGATATGAGCTGACAAACTTTGGAGTAACCGACATTTGGCTGATAGAAGCGTCGAGATAGGCGTTCACACGCAAGTCGCCGGCAGTGCCTCGCTTGGTGGTGATTACAATCACACCATTTGCGCCCTGACCGCCATACACTGCTTGCGAAGCAGCGTCTTTCAGCACAGTAACTGATTCTATTTCGCTTGTAGTCAAGTAAGCCAGCGAAGACTCCTCGGTGCCAGGATAGCAGATAGAGCCATCAATCACAACAAGTGGAGAGGTTGCGTGAGGGTCACTCATGCCGCGCACCTGATAGGAGAATGTCTCGCGAGTCAACTCAGTGTCGCCTTCCTTGGCAATAATGCTTGGGAAATTGCCGGCAAAAGTTGAGGTAAAGCGTGCCACTGGCTGGCGGTCGAGCTTAGAGCCCACTGCCACGTCAACTGCGCCACCGAAGTCTTGACGCTCAATCTCGCGGTTACCAATATGAATTTTCTGATTCTTGTTTGATGCATCAAACGGAAGTTCCACTTCCATTCCAGAAGTCAGGGTTGTCTCCACGGTCTGATAACCGAGGAAAGCAATCTTAACCTTCGAATCCAAATTTGACACCGGTGTCTTAAACACGCCGTCAACATCGGTAGTACCAATACTCACACCGTCGGCATTATACACGACTGCGCCAAACACGGGATTTCCATAGACATCACGCACCGTGCCTTGAGTAGTGGCTTCGGCTGCCTGCATGGTCATGCCTGAGCATGCCAGCAAGAGCAACATAAATATTCTTGAAATATATTTAATCATATTCATGATTTTTACTAATTAATAATTACCAGCCTGGATTTTGCCAATCGTCGCCACCAAGTGAGCGGATACGATTGATTTCAGACAATGGAATCGGGAATTTAAGCCACTTGTTCTCCCACATGTGACGCTCATAAACCGCTGGTTTACGTGTGTAGATGTAAACGAATGCACCAGTTTTGTCGGTGATTACGTTGCCATTGGCGTCAACAGGCTTGCCGTCGGCATTTTTCTTGAGCTGAATCGACATCTTGGTAATCCATTTGTCGGTTGTTGCCAAGTTCTCATCTGGGTTGTGCCAGCGACGCACGTCGAAGATACGTTGCTCCTCAAATGCAAACTCCACACGACGCTCGTTCTTGTAGCGCAAAATCAAGTTCTCATGAGAGATGTCCTCAGGAAGTTCTGGCATGCTCACACGCTTGCGCACCTCGTTGATTGCAGATATTGCCTCATCGTCGTGGCCGCTATATATGGCTGCCTCGGCAAAGTTGAGAAGTATCTCGGCAAAACGGTAGTCCTTGTGATGACTGCGGTTGCGCACTTGGTCAGAAGATGTGCGTGGGTCATAGAACTTGCGGATAAAGTAACCAGTACGAGTGAACATACGGCCTGTTTGTGCAGTTCCTGTCCATTTCTCGCCTTCCCATGTGGCAATCACACGTGTGCGTATGCCACCCTTGTTATTGTTGCTGTTCTTTGAGTCATAGTTCTCAGGACTGTCGGCAGTCTCTGGGAATGGCCACCAGCAATAACGCTTAGAGCCGTTGTAATAGATGTCGGCATAGAAGCGCGGGTCGCGGTTAGCGTATGGGTCTTCCGGGTTATACTTGGTGTTGTTCGGGTTGTAGTTTGGCTGCAAGTGAGTCTCCTCGTCAAGATATGGCTTGGCAAGGTCAAGGATTGGCTCACCGTCAATAGTCTCGAAGCAGTCAACGATTTCCTGCGATGGGTTAGTACCGCACTTATATTGACCAATGGCACCGATACCTTCTGTTTGGAAGTTGCCACCGCCACCAGGCAATTGCCAGATTGTCTCCATGTCGTTAGGAGAGTCTGTGTCGCTCTGGTCGTTGCAGAAATACTCATTATATATACCGGCAGCGCGCTTCATTGAGCGTGGGTAACCACGGTCTGGACCGAAATATGCGCGGCTACCGCCATAAAGGTCGGTATCAACCATCGTGTTATAAAGCTTGAAACCAGCATCGCGAAGAGCGTTCAAACTCTCCTTGGTGATTTCGTAGGCCCAATCCCAGTGGTTCTCACCGTCGCAATACAGTGGACTGGCAGCATACACAGCCATGCGCGACTTGATGGCATAAGCCAAAGCCTTGTGCACACGCTGGTTCTGTGTGCCAGTAGTGATGCGCATTGGCATCTCGTCACAGTTGATGGCAGCATCGCAGTCGTCCATAATGAACTTCACCGTCTCAAAATAAGAAGCCTTCTTCACACTGGCCATTTGCTGGTCGATGGTGCGGTAGTCAAGTGGTTTGTCAATGAGTGGCAAACCAGTGCCGAACCATTTCACAAGCTCGCTGTAGTAGTAGGCACGGAGCAAGTGAGCCTCGGCTGTGAAGCGGCGGCGATCGGCCTCGTCCTTAATCTTGTCAGTAGTGGCAAGTTCCTCAAGCAACACTCCGCAATCGTGGATTTTATACCAGTAACGACTCCAGTAGCTTGAGTTGTTGCCCTGGTCGTTCACGTCCCAGATTGGGAACGAGCCAGCCGATGCAGCACCCTTATAGAGCTGTGCCGATGCAGCCCAGTCCACGTCAACGTAGTCGCCGTCCCAAGCATCGTCGCACCAGCAAGCTGGTCCTCTCGACCAGAAATAATACACAGAACCCTTTTGGGGCATTGCACTATATATTGTCTGCAAATAAGCTTCTATACGATCTTGATTAGAAAAGATCTCTTCAGGTTTGATTTTGCCGTCAGGCGCCTTGTCCAGAATTCCGGAGCAAGATGAGAATGCGCCCATCGACAAGCAAGCCAAAGCAGCATAAATTATTTTATTATATCTCATGATTATATTCAAACTTTAGAAATTAACATTCACACCTACGGTCATGTTCTTAGAGATAGGATAACCAATGGCATCAGACTGCTCTGGGTCGATGTGTTTCATTCTCAGAGAATCCCACACGAACAGGTTCTCACCGCTGGCATATACACGCAAGCTCTTGATGCCTACGGCCTTGAGCCAAGTGCGTGGCAGAGTGTAGCCAATGATTAAGTTCTTCAGACGAGTGTAAGAACGCTTCATAGTGAAGAAGTCGTTGGCACGCAAACTCACAGAAGTTGTGGTTGACAATGCAGGATAAGTAATCTTGTCACCATTGGCCCAGCGCTCAGCTGTCCATGCAGTGCGCTGATACTCATAGTAGCAACCTGCACCTGTAACCTCATATACGTTTGATCCGCTGTAGTTTTGAGAGAAGCGACCGAGACCGGCGAAGAAGATGGCGAAGTCCACATTCTTGTAGTCGAGACCCAAGCTGCAGCCCCAAGTGATACCTGGAGTAGTAGAGTGCTTGAGTGGCATCACATCGTGGTCGTCAATCACACCGTCGCCATTGAGGTCAACATACTTGAAGTCGCCAGGACGCGGGCTACCGCTTGCGTAGGTAATCTTCTGACCTTCCCATGCGCCAGTTGCCTCGTTGTAAGTTTGTCCGTAGTGCTCCACATCTTCTTTCGACACGAAGAAACCATCGTTAGAAGAGTAGTCAATCTTGTAACCCCAGCACTGTCCCAGAGGATAACCCTCGGTGCGGTAGCGGTAAGGATATGACTCGTCACGCTCTGCTTCGTCCCATTCCTTCACGATGTTGTGGTTCGTACCCCAGTTAACCTTAGCGTTGATGTTGAGGTCTTTAGCCACATTCTTGTTGAAACCAAGTTCAAACTCAAGACCGTTGTTGTCGATGCGACCCATGTTATACATAGGTATAGTGCTCAGAGGAGTTCCCTGGAACACTGGCACAGAGTTACGGTTGATAAGAATGTCTTTACGTTTCTCCTTGTAGTAGTCCATCGTGAGGGTCAAGCACTTGAGCACGCCTATATCGAAACCAACGTCAAACTTGTCGGCAGTCTCCCACTTCAAGTTCGGGTTGGCATACTTGGAAATGCTGATAGAGCGAACAGAACCAGTTCCCAGACCAGAAGCCCATTGGCTTGTGCCAAATGAGATATTGTCCATGTAGAGGAAACGGCGGCTTGATGAGCCAGTGTAACCGTCACTACCCACACGACCCCAAGAACCACGAACCTTCAAGTTGTCGAGCCAGCTCTTGGTAGATGCCATGAATTTTTCGTTGCTGATAATCCAACCTGCAGAGAATGCCGGGAATGTACCGAAACGGTTAGATGGCGCAAACTGCTCAGAACCGTTGTAACCAAGGTCGAACTCAAGCAAGTAGCGAGAATCATAACCATAGGTGAAACGTGTTGCAACACCAATCACATTGTGTGGACGCCAGTCGCCAGGCACACTGTAGTCGCGTTGTGCAAGTACCATTGCACCAACGTCGTGGCTGCCAAACTGACGGTTGTAGTTCAACTGTGCCTGCATATTGAGAGTGTAGTCAGAGCTTGAGTTGCTCCACAAGTTGTATGTTCTCACAAGGTCACCGTTGAGTGCATAGTCAAATTTACCATTCTCATAGTCTTGGTTCACGTTATAAACTGACTGGTTGCAGTTAGAACCGCGGTTACGTGTACCGTTTGCGTCGTAAGAAATGCTACCTCTGATGTTCAAACCCTTGGTAACAACCTTGCTCAAGTCGTAAGACAGCGCAAAGTTGGTGGTCATCTTCACAGTGGTGCCGTGAGCATAACCATAACGGTTCATAATCAGATATGGAGAACGGTCGTAGTTCTTAGGTTGGATAACCAAGCCTTCCTCAGTTTCATTCTCTGGGTTCATTGGCTTGATTGTGAGTGGACCTGCGTAAATCGGAGGCATAGTCATTGCCTGGTTGAACATATCGCGGATAGCCCAGTTCAGGTCGCCACCATACATAACGTTGGCGTTAGGTTGGTTGTTCTGACGGATATACGTTGACAAACTCAAGCTTGCCTTGAAATACTTGTTGATGTCGTAGTCCAAGTTTGAGCGGAATTTCCATTGGTCCGACTTAACTGATGGGTCAAATCCATAAGGCTTGCCTTTCTCGTTCTTTGTGTTACCACCCTGATGAATGTAGCCGACGTTGATGAAGTATTTGAACTTGTCGGTACCACCGGCCATGTTGATGTTAACCTTTGATTGAGGAGTTGTGTCGCGGAACAGTTCCTTCACCCAGTAGTGGTCAGGATACATATAGTCGCGCCACTTCTTTTGTTGCTCATAGTCAGCAGCATTTGGGTCAAGTCCCCAGTATCTGTTTTGGAATTTTTCAAGCACATCGTCGCTGTAGGCATGTTCCAGACCATCGTTCTCAAGAGCCTCGTTGCGCACCTTCATCCACTCAATTGCGTGAATGCGGCTGTCCTTCTTTGTGAAAGAAGTCCAAGATTGCTCGAAACTGATGTTCAGGTCAGGACGGCCATCGTGACCACGCTTGGTGGTGATGAGAATCACACCGTTGGCACCACGCACACCGAAAACGGCAGTAGCCGAAGCATCTTTCAGCACACTCACGTTTTCAACCTCGTTAGGGTCCAACTGGCCAATCACGTCACGCTCCACACCATCGACCAAAATCAGAGGGCTCTGGTTGATGTTTGAGCTGACACCACGCAAGAACATTGTTGCGCCATCGACACCTGGCTGACCACCACCGTTCTGGAATGACACCAAACCAGTGATACGGCCCTGCAATGCGTTATCCAGACGAGCTGCAGAACTCTTCTTGATGTCGCGGTTGTCAACTGTGGCAACAGAACCTGTCACGGTTGTCTTCTTTTGCTGGCCGTAAGCCACAACTACTACGTCTTCGAGGTTTGTTGCACTTTCTGCCAGCTTCACGCGGACCACTTGTCCGGCTTTAGCTTTCACAGTTTGGTCTTGATGGCCAATGTACTGAATCAGCAGCGTTGCGGTACTTCCCTCAACGTTTAATTCAAACTTACCGTCAATGTCAGTAGAGGTACCATTGGTCGTCTTGTTTTTTTGAACAACGGTGGCTCCGATGACGGGTTCGTCATTTTCGTCCGTCACATAACCTGTGTAAACGTCGGCAAATGAGGCGAACGCAAACAACGACACCATTGCTATGGCCATTGTCAAGCGTCGGCACAGCTGCCAACCGCTCCCGGTTTGTGAGGAACTTTCTTTAAATTTGTTTTTAAAGTTCACCATATTAAAAAAATTATTGGTTAACTGAGTTAAGATAATTTGTTTATTTATTCTCTTTTATTATCATTAAAGCACTAAAGTTCTTTAGTTTAGTTGACCTGCGCAGCGCCTATGAGCTGTCGGGCATTTGTCTTGTAATCATTCTTGTCATTTATCTTTCGTTTTTGTTTTTAATTATTGTTCTTACACCTTATATAATATAAGCAACTCAGTTTTTACACTTTTGTCACACTCGCACGATGCCTAAGACCAGTTTAACATTTTCAAAGCGCCAAAAGCCCCATTTCATCGGCTCTGGCGAATTCACGCCCCACTGCTGCAAACAACCGTCGCAGCATGGCACGCAAATCACTATTACGCTCATTTTCACCTAATTGTTAATAATCATTTATGGACAACCAGATTAAATAAGACACTTTTCCCTTTGGTTTCAAAGACATCTTATATGCAAATATACATAATTTTCGGAAAAAACCTTAAAATCCACCCCCTTTAATTCAGTTTTAACACAAGCGTGTTGGCCGATGGAGTGAATTTTAACATTCCGCCGTCAGCAGAACCCGAAACGCTTCCTTTAATAAACTGGCAATCATACTTATAACCATTAAACGAATAATTCAACGACTTGGGGTTTGCCTCAAAAACGGTGGCTTTTTTGTCGCTTTTTGAGGTCATTTCCATATACCATTTAACACTTCGCGGAGCCTTTTCGAGCTTGACGCTAATCTGTCCTTCAGTGAAAACAAATGTTAAAACAGCACCAGGCAGATTGGTCAGCGGCCATGCCACCACCAACTTGTCGGCACCCACGTTCCAAGCCTTGAGTTGACCGCCTTCCATGGCCACTTTGCGTCCCTTTGCGTCGATGAAATAGGGTCTGATGCCGGCCACGGTGCCATCACCGCTCCAGCCGAAGCCGTCGAGCACAGGCAGCGCGCTAAGCTCAAAATCGTTGGTCGTGACAGGCGTGGTCAAGTATGGCGAGGCCATGCGCTCGTCAAACTTGTGTATGTCGCGAATGCGCAAGTGCTTGCCTTCCACTATGAGGTTGGTGCGATAGAAGCGGCTGTTGAACCACACGGTATGGTCGTTGCTCTTGCTGGAATAGTCGCTGAGCGTGACCTGCGCCGTGGGTGGCGTAACCTTGTGTTTTTTAGCAAATTCGCGGCCAGTTTCAGTCAAAGTTTGCAACTTCAACTCGCCGAGAGTGCGATATTTTGCAAGTCTTGGCATCTGCACGGCAAATCCGCGAGCCACAACCGGCCAAACGAAGGAGTTTTCTTGTCCGGTCTGAAAATAGGTGTAGCCGAGGCACGGGTCTTTGGTCATCACCTTCAGATACCAGTCAACATACGACTCCGAGCCTCCACCGGCAGCGTAGGCAGGTTCGAGTGTCACAACACCCTGCCCGTTGCCCTCAAGTTTGGCATCGTATTGGTGCAGAGGGTCGCTACCCAGCATTCTGAACACCGGCACGTCAATCTGCCCCTCGCGCGTCTGCGCCGGCATATAGAGATATTGCTTGCTCGGATAGTAGCCGCCATGCCAGTAGCCGCCCCACAGGGTGTAGCCGTCGGTCCCCACCTGGTCGCGGCAGATGCACGAAGCCACCACAGCATATTTCTCGTGCATGTATTGCAGCGTGGTGCCGTCGAGATACCAGCTACCCACCGCCGTGGGATAGTGGCCGAATATTTCCTTGAATTTAGCCATATACACGTCCACGAGCTTCAGTCGCTCATCGGGCGCGTAGCCTATGGAGAAGTCAAACTGCGCATGCCAGTCCCAGCTGTAGCGTCCGCGCCACTTTATTCCGGCAGCCTCACAGTGGGGTTGGGTGATTTCCCACCATGCGCCCACATCGGCACACACGTCACTGTTCTGCTTCATGAGCTGCTGGAAACCGCCATCAATCAGTGCATCATATTGCAGCAAGAAAGTGCCCGTCAGGCTGTTTTCACGCATTATGTCTATCTGGTTCTTGACCGTGGTGCGCAAGATTTCACGGCTGCAGTTCACAGTGTCGCGCGGCTCAAAGCCGCGCACAAAGTTGATGATGTTGGCAATTCGCTCGCCGCCTGCCGCCTTTGCCGCAGGCGCAGCACTCGCCACCCCGCTTCCCAGGCACAATGTGGCCAGAAAAGCCAGTTTTAGTTTTCCTTTTAAGTTCATTATCGTTATTAATTTCTATGATTGCCAGTGCAAGCGCGGTCACTCAAACAAGATTTGCTTGCGGTAGCCGTTTTCCTTGGTCACGGCGCGGTCCATGAGGTGATACACCGGCGAGAGCATTATGCTGGTGCTGCCCACCTGCCACTCCATTCGCCCCGTTTGACGCAGCTCCGCATTGTCTGGCAGAGCTATCTCGTCGCCATCATGACCCAGCACGAGAGGACCGAAGAATGCTTTCTTCTCCCACTTACCGGTGTTCTTGGCGTTGATTGTGGGCTCTATGCCAGAGCGCATCTTAAACGTCACCTGCAAGTCGTCGCCGCGCTTGAAGTCGCGCGTCACGGCGGCAAAGCCGTCTTTCAGCGTCACCGGAGCCTCCTCGTCATTAACCACGAGTTTGAAGTCATACACCCACGCCGGCATGGCAAACTTGAGCGTCACCTTGCCACAAGTGCTGTTGAGCACCTTGACCGACACGCGGTTGCCAAACGGATAGTCGGTGGTCTGAATCAAGGTCAACTCGCCGTCGCCGAGAGCCACCTTTGCCGATGAAGTGCCGTAGTGGTTAATCCACAGCGTGTTGTTGCTGCCAGTGTAGTAGGCATATTCTGCCACGCGCGACAATCCCTCGCCGCCACGCATGGTGCAGCACCAGTGAGCCTCGTCGGCCGACACGGCCAAATATGGTGTGCCCGACCCTGCTCCGGGGCAGTTGTTAGTGCCAAATCCGCCATTCCACCGCTGGTCGCTGCACAGGCCATTGTAGTATATGCGCTCGGCCACGTCGCGATAGCGCGGATTGCCGGTGCACTGCCACAGCTGCGAAGCCACCATGTAGCTGTCAACCACGGCGCACGGCTCTGTCCATGTGTCAAAGCGGTCAAACCAGTTATAGTTCTCAAAATTTTCGGTCATTCCGTCGCCTATATACAGTTCAAAGCGTTTGCGCGCGTCTTCTATGTATTTGGCGTTGCCGGTGGCAAGGGCGTAGCGTATCAATCCGCGGCACGCTGTGAGCGAAGCGTGGGTCTGCGCCTTCATCTCCACAAGGTTCATTTGCAAGAACCGGCCTATCATTTCTTCTATCACCTCGGCTATTTCAGGCTCTTTGAGCAGCGTGTAGGCGTGTATCAGTCCTTCCATGCCTATAAACACGCAGCCCACGTCGCTCGATAGCATCCAGCCGTTCACTGTGTTTTGTATCGAGCCCGACTCCGCTCCCACATTGGCTCGGCGCTCTGCAGGGTCAATGGGATATTGTGCATAGTGCCCCTTGCCACGCAAAAACAGGTTGTGCACGGTGGACTTGATGATTTCAAGCACCTTGGGGTCTTTTTTCCATTGGTAATACTCGCACAATCCGCGCAGCATCCAGCCGTTGCCCGAAATCTGCTGCTCGTTTATGATGCCGTCGTCATACACTGAGCCCATGTAGCCAAGCTCATTGAGGTGCGACGGAATCAGGCTGATTATGCTGTCGAGATACACCGGTTCACGGTGCGACGTCTGCGCGTCGAGCGTCAAGCCCAGTATCGTGCGCCCCTCGGTGTCGCCCGGCCAGCCGTTAGACTGCTCGTCGGTGAGAAACACGTGGGCGGGCTGATATTTGGTTTCCTCAAGCCGCTTGAAGTTTTGCGATATGCGCTGCGACAGCTCTCCGCCGGTGTTGACATCGGCCATAGGCACTGGTTGCGGCATCTGCGGCTGTGCAGCCACTGCAAGGGCAAACACACAAAAAACACCGGCTGAAAACAATCGGACTATCCTGTTTGTTGTTCGCTTGGATTGTTTGTTGTTCAAGTGAGTCAATGATTTCATTTCTACTTACAAAGTGGTTATATTAAAGCTAAGCTTCATGTTGCTTGACAAAGATAATAAAAATATCCATAATCTCCATTTAATACCTTTGAAATTAAAAAGTGTTCATAACTTTGCACTATAAAAGCGAAAAAACTCACTTCAAGACGACATGAGAATAGACATTCTTTCCGTTATGCCCGACGCCCTTGAGTCGCCCCTACACTGCTCCATTCTGCAGCGTGCGCAAGACAAGGGTCTTGTAGAGATTCACGTCCACAACCTGCGCGACTGGTCGCTGCGCAAGCACCGCAAGGTAGATGACTACCCATTCAGCGGCGAGGCCGGCATGGTGATGCAGATAGAGCCCGTGTTCCGCTGCATGGAGCAGCTGGAGTCGGAGCGAAAATACGACGAGGTGATTTTCACCTCGCCCGACGGCGACATTCTCGACCAACCTATGGCCAACAGCCTCTCGCTGGCCAACAATCTCATGATTTTGTGCGGCCACTACAAGGGCATTGACTACCGCATACGCGAGCACCTCATCACCAAGGAAATCTCCATTGGCAACTATGTGCTCACCGGCGGCGAACTGCCGGCGGCCGTGATAGCCGACGCCGTGGTCAGGCTCATTCCGGGTGCCATAGGCGACGAGCAGTCGGCGCTCAATGACTCGTTTCAAGACAACCTGCTCGAAGCTCCCATCTACACCCGCCCTGCCGAGTTCAACGGCTGGAAAGTGCCCGATGTGCTGCTGTCGGGCAACCAAGCCAAAATCGAAGAGTGGAAATATCAGCAATCACTTGAGCGCACCAAGAAACTGCGCCCCGAATTGCTGAAATAATGCGGTTTCACCGATGAAATCACCCATATTTGTCATTCTGTCGTTATGCCTCGCAATCTTTGCCGCAAGTGCGCAGCAAGCAGCGCCAGCCACTTTTGCCACCAATGCCGTGAGCGATATAGCCCTGTGCTACAAGGGCAGCCCGAAGCACATCGAGTGGACGGAGCAAGAGATTGAGCATTATGTGGTGCACACGTTTGCCAACGGCAAGCGCGACTGGCTGTTCAACGGCTTCTTGTTTCTGGAATTCAACGATGGAATGGGCAATCTCTTTGCCACCAACTGGGGCAAGAACGGTGCCGACAAGAAGAAATGGCAATGGCTGCTCAACCGCAATTTTGAGCAGGGCAAAGCCGTGTGCGCGCTCAACTCGTGCATAAGCAAGCAGAAAAAAGTGCTTGGCAACCCACCTTTCACCCACGCCGTAATTATGGCTCTGCCTGTGCCGTTTCCAGGCAAAACCAACTGGGGCAAAATCAGCGGCAAGAAGATGAACTTCAACAAGCAAAAAGACCAAATTTCTGCGATGAAATGGTATGTTGACCAAGTCTTGCAGCGATTCACCCAAGCCAAGCTCGGCAACTTGCGCCTTGAGGGGTTCTACTGGATTGACGAGAACATACAGGCATCGGCGGCCATCACCAAGGTCATCAGCTCCTACATTCACTCCAAGGGCATGCGGTTTTATTGGATTCCTTATTTCTCAAGCCGTGGGCTAGAAAACTGGAAATCCTACGGGTTCGATTTCGCCTATCTTCAGCCAAATTATTTCTTCAACAAGCAAGTGCCACGCGCAAGGCTCAGCGAGGCTTGCCGCCGTGCAGCAAGTCTGCACATGGGCATGGAGTTTGAGGTTGACGAGCGTGTGCTTCACAGCCGCGCTGACTCTTTTGCGCCCAAAATGGCCGATTACATCGACGATTTCACCACCAATGGCGTGTTCAACAAGTCGGCTGTGGCCTACTATCTCGGCACCGACGTGCTGGTCCGCATAAATCGCAGCACCGACACCGCCGACCACGTCCTCTTCGACCGCCTTGCCGGCATCATCGCCAGCCGCCGGCGCATCAAATGGTAATTTTATACTTATTTACCACTGCCAAAGGCTCTTTTTAACGTTTTTATAACTACCTTTACACCCTAAACGTATATTATAGACAACAAAACAGAATTTCGCAATCACGCTATGAGTAAAGCTGCCAATCACAAAAAATTGCGCCGCCCCAAGTGGGTGCCGAAGTGGCTTAACGCACCGCTCGTCATTTTTGTGGTGTTTGTTGTCGGACTGGTGTTTTTCAACGGCGGCAACAACTACATAAAAATCAGCGAGTATAACCGGCAAATCAACATACTCAAAGCCGAGACCAAGGCTAATGAAGACTCGGCAGCCATGTATGAGAAAAAAATCAAAGAGCTCAACACCGACCGCTCCACCCTCGAAAAAATAGCGCGAGAGAAATATGGCATGAAGAAAGACTACGAGGAGGTTTATGTGACCGACATTCCATAACTCCACACAAAATCAAGAAATAAGGTAATAAAAAAGAAAAACGACAACGCTAAACAATATGGTTTCAGAAGAAAACAAAAAGACGATACAAAGCCTCATGCTGGCTGTGGGTCTATTAATAATGTTAATCATGGCTGTGCTGCCCATAGCCGGCATTCACTGGGTGGCCATGCGCTACATCTACGCCTTTGGTGCAGTGCTCACTCTTGCGGCACGCATGGTAGAAAGCTACAATGGAAGCAACCTGCGTGTCAAGCGTCTATATCGCATAGCAAAGGTGTCGGCGGCACTCTATTGTGCCTCGGCGGCACTCCTGTTCTATCCGCAAGCCGGCAACACCGACTGGATTGCGTTTCTCATGGCAGGTGCCGTGCTGCAAATCTACGCCACCGTGGCCGTGGAGCATGCGCTCAAGAAAGAAGCCGACAAATAGCCACGCATCACGCTTTGCCTCTTGCCAGCGTGCAAATGCTAAAATTTGTGCAAATCGCCATTAATTAATTAGTATTTAGTAATTTTGCATCAAGATGCCGATGCAAGCCGCCGAAACGACGGTTTGCGGCACGTCAAAACGAACAATTTTCTACAATGAAGATACTAAAAACTCTCATTATCCTCTTCACCGTGGCTGCCGGCTCACTGACAGCCAACGCCCAGTTGTCAAACAGTGCCTACTCACGCATAGGCTACGGCTTGATGTCCGACAACGCCTCTGGAGCGCAGCGCGCCATGGGCGGTGTGGGCTATGCCATGCAAAGCGGCCGTCAAATCAATGTGATGAACCCCGCTTCTTATGCCTCTGTTGACTCACTCACTTTCTTGTGGGACGTAGGCGTTGACTTCACTTGCCTGTGGAACAAGGAAGGCGACAAGTCGGGCAGCAATTTCGGCGGTGGCCTCGACTACATAACAGCCCTGTTTCGTGTGAGCAAGGGCATGGGCATGTCGTTTGGCGTTGTGCCATTCTCGTCGGTTGGCTATTCTTTTGGCACCGACCTGACCAACGGCACCGAGTCGCGCACCGGCTACGGAGGCATCAATGAGCTGTATCTTGGCTGGGGATATGAGCCGTTCAAGAACTTCTCTTTCGGAGCCAACTTCTCCTATATGTTCGGCACTACCACCAACACCACCTATGTCAACGCCACCTCCACCACCATGTTTCAGCGCGTGCTTGAGGTGCGTGACTGGAATGTGCATGTGGGCGCACAATATGGCATCAAGCTCAATCGCGACAACCGCATAGTGCTTGGTGCAGCCTACACCCCCAAGAAGTCGTTCCACGGCCACACATGGGGCACTTATCACGACGAGAGCCAAGACAGCAAGCTCGACACCGTGGGCTATGGAACACTCAAAGGCCGCTACCAGTCGCCACAAACCATAGGCGCCGGCATTAGTTTCATGCACAACGACCAACTGCTTGTTGAAGCCGACTTCCTCTATCAAAACTGGAAAAATGCCAAATACACTCCGCTGCAAGGCTTTGAGTCGCCAAACATGACGTTTGACAACCGCTGGAAAGCCGCCGTGGGTCTGCAATACACTCCAAACGGCCGTACCAACTATCTCCAGCGCATCAGCTATCGCATTGGCGGACACTACAACCACGATTACGAGAACATTTCGGGCAATAATGTGCGCGACTACGGCATAGGCATAGGTTTCGGTCTGCCGGCTCCGTCGAGCAAGACCATCATCAACCTCGGTCTTGAGTGGAAGCACCGCTACTCTGCCCCAGTGTGTCTCATCAAGGAGAATTACCTCAACATCACTCTGAGCGTAAACTTCAACGAAATGTGGTTCTGGAAACGCCAAATCCAATAAAAAGCGGATATGCCGGCAGCACCACAGCCCAACACGCACCAACGTGACGGCTTGCCACAGCACATAGCACACCCTAATCTCACATGACAAGACTTGTTCACATATCACTTCTCATGCTGCTGGTGAGCACATTGTTCGCCTGCAAGGACGAGGTGAAAAGTGTTGTCAACCACCCTGCCAACCCCGAAGTGGTGCCCACTGTAGTGTCGCACGACATGCAGACGGTGATTAGCGACTCTGGCAACACGCGCTATCGCATCACCACTCCGCTGTGGAACATGTATGAAGAGGCCAAAGAGCCTCACTGGACCTTTCCGCAAGGCGTGTTTGCCGAAGAACTCGACAAGAAATTCAAGGTCATAGCCACCATTCAGTGCGACTCGGCACACTACAACGAGCGGCAGAAAATATGGAGCCTGAACGGCAATGTCCGCATCACCAACATCAAAAAGGAGATTATCCTCACCAAACAGATGTTCTGGGACCAGAACCAACACACGCTCCAGTCCGATTCGTTCATACACATCGAAGACCCCATGCGCGTAATCGAAGGCTACGGCTATTCATCAAACGAAAAACTCACGTCCTACACGCTCAAGCACGTTTCTGCTATTTTCCCCATTGAGGAAGGCCGTTTCCCACGTGGTGGCAGCGGAGCTGCGCCAGTCACACAACAGTCTGCCGCCCAGCAATCTGCACAAGTCAGCCAAAACGCCAAGCAGCCCAATAAGCCCACTTCATCTCAATGACATTTTAATATTTCGGCAATCTTTGCCAACCACACGCAAATACTACAATGAGCAACGAACTATCCACACTTTTAATCGTCACCTTCATCTCCCTGATGCTTTCCGGCTTTTTCTCCGGCATAGAGATTGCCTTTGTGTCGGCAAACAAGGTCAGAGTGGGCATCGACGTGAAAAAAGGCGGACTGGTCAACAGCATCATCAACGTCTTCTTCTCCAACAAAGACAACTTCATCTCGGCGCTGCTCGTTGGCAACAACATCGTCAACGTCGTCTATGGCATGGCCATGGCCGGACTGCTTCGCGGCAGCCTGCTCACACTGTTTGGTGGCAACGATGCTCTCGTCCTCATAGCGCAGACTCTCATCTCCACACTAATCGTGCTCTTCTGCGGAGAGTTTCTCCCCAAGATGGTGTTTCGCATCAATCCCAACTATTCGCTTCGCCTGTGCTCCATTCCGCTTGCCATTTGCTATTGCATCTTGTGGCCGGTGTCCAAGTTCACCGAGTTCATATCCATGTGCATCATGAAACTGTTCGGGCTCAAAGTTCCCAAGCAGAAGTTCAACGTAATCACCGTTGAGGAGCTCGACTCCTACCTGCAGGAAAACATCGACAAGCACGAGGACGAACACAAGGAAGTGAACCGCGAAGTCAAGATTTTTGAAAACGCCCTCGATTTTTCCGACACCCATCTGCGCGACTGCATGGTGCCACGCAACGAAATCACCGCCGTTGACATCAATGAGGTGTCGCGCGACGAGCTGAGCGAGCTGTTCACCAAGTCGGGCTTGTCTAAAATTGTGGTCTATGACAGCAATATCGACAACGTGCAGGGCTTTATCCAGGTAAGCGAGCTGTTCGTCACCGACATCGACTGGAAAAGCCGCATAAAGCCAGTTTTGTTTGCCCCCGAAACCATGCTGGCTAAAAAAATGATGCAAAAACTGCTCAAAGAGAAGAAAAGCATGGCCATCGTCATCGACGAGTTTGGCGGCACATCTGGCATGGTGACACTTGAAGACCTCGTTGAAGAAATATTCGGCGATATTGAAGACGAGCACGACCACAATAAGCTTGTGCAACGCCAAATAAGCAAAAACACCTACGAGTTCTCCGGGCGCATGGAAATCGAGGAAATCAACGACAACTTTCACCTCGACATTCCCGAAGACGACGGCTACCAAACAATAGCCGGCTTTATACTCGACCGCCTCGAAACCATACCAAATGAGGGCGAGCAATTCCGCATCGACAATTTCTCGTTTAAAATCCTCAAAAAGAGCGCAGCACGCATCGAGTTGCTGCAACTCACAGTCAACGAAAAGAGCAAAGACGAAAATTTAGGCAACGAAAATGAAAAATAATCGGCATTTTTTGCTGATATAACAATAATTTGCCTTATCTTTGCAGAGCAAATCAGCAATGGTGCGTTAGTTCAGCTGGTTAGAATGCCTGCCTGTCACGCAGGAGGTCACCGGTTCGAGTCCGGTACGCACCGCACCTAATCAAGAGGCTTGGTCATCACGACCAAGCCTTATTTTTTACACAAAATCACACACTCTCACCCTCTCAACTTGTATTTGCGACAAAAACTCGCTATTTTTGTCGCAAAACATGCGACGTTATTCCCACCATAATGCCGCACCACCCCCACCCCTCCGGTTATGTATATACACGAAACCGAAACTTGTTAATTTCTTTAGAAACGGCATGTTATGAAAGACATGGATAAATTCTGGAAACGAACCGAGCAAGCTTTCAAAAAGCAATATGACAACAGAAAAACGATATTGGGAGGTTATGCCATCAGTTTCATTTGCATTGCCATCAGCATATTGCTGGTGAGCATAACGCTGTGGCGGCATAACGAGTTTTCCGCTAAAACCATTGAAATTTCTGTTGCATCATTAATTTTCGGAATCATAGGACTCGTTTTCTGCTTTTTCAGAAAGTCAGCCCCTATAAGAGTTAAGTTTTACACAGCATGCTTGGTTTTAACGCTTTTTTCAACTTATGTGTTAATATTCCACCCAGATGCCACATCTCGGCATTTTCCATATCCATGTTTCAACCGCGCAATAGATTTTGCAGGCATTATTTTCTTCGGAGGTTCCGGGTTATGGGTGCTATATAACGACTGCAAGTGGCACTTTAAGCACAAAAACAAAAAACAGGACAATTATGACTAAAAAACTACCATTCCAACCAGGCGACTGGATTATGGCAGAAGATGAGTTCGCAAAGGTGGAAAGCATCTTCCCCACATATTATGAACCTTTTGACATCGACGAGGAAGATGACGTCAAAGTCGGAGACTATAACCAAACCGTGATTTCATATCACACGTTTTGCACCATTCGTGGCCGCGTATGCAGCTCAAAGGTGCAAATAAAATACTTGGATTTCTGTGATTGGATAAAGCCTTTGACGGCAGAACAAGCAGTCTTGTTGGAGCAAATCAAGACAAAGAAAGCAAAGGCTTTCGCCGAGTGGGAAGCCAAGTGCAAAGAGGCAAAATGGCATGTGCCAATCTATGTAGCCGTCAAAAAAGGACAGGTCGATGCCACGCTCTCTAAGTTTCGCAAGGCGGCAAAATCTCTGCCGGAAAGATTCACATTCGCCGATATTCAAGCGATTCTTCGCTCAATACCCGAAATAAAGGCCGACTCGGCAAGCACCGAAGACCAGTACAAAGATTACATCTACTTTGAACTGTGCTACACGCCCAAAGAGCAAAAGGGAAAGCATCTCACATTTTACAAGATAAGGGCGTTTGGCAAATCAATGGATTTATCCGTTTTCATTAACTATGAATTGGTCTTCGTCTCTTTATATCACCTGGTTCGTTTGCATGGCGAGGAAATTGGCTCTGAAAAGCTGGCTCTTTTGGCAAAAAGGTTACATGAAGCTGGTAAAGCATTATTCAACCAAGAATATAAAAAGGACCAGCTTGCAAATGACTTCTTCAAGCATGCCCCCAAAATCTTTTACACTTTCGACACAGCATACGCCACAATGGAAGCGTTTTTAGAGCGGCACGCCAAAGAGTTCGATGTTGAGGATTTGGCAGAATTAGTCAAAAACAGAGATGAAAACATACTAAAACTATATCACAAAATCCTCGGTGTGTAATTCCACTCATTTTAAAATTACGATGTTATAAAATGCACTTTCATATTACCTCTAATTCTTATTTGATATATGAAAGAACAGTTAAATTCATATAAGATTGGCCTCAATCTTGAATTTTTGCGTCAATACTGCATCAGCAATGGCAAAATGCTGATTATGAAACGTGGAGCAACTTTTCAACAAACCAGCAAACCTTCTCTCCAAATTGGCTATATTGAGAAAGGTTGTTTCAAATACACAGTCCATAACTATACAGAAAAGAAAGATTATATCACAGGCTTTGCTTTCGAGGGTGAATTTGTGGCCGATTATCCTAACTGCCTTTATGGGACTCCATCAAAAGTGCAAATAGAGGCAAATGCAGAATCAATGGTTCATGTCGTTGATGGTACGGCATTGCTTGGTTTCTTCTCTGAAAATGCAGGAAAGGCATTGCTTGGAATAAAAATTATGGAAGGACTTTTCGAACAAATTTATTCCAGCTATATCGATTTATATAGCCTTGATGCGCGCGGGCGTTATGAGCACCTACTACATCGCTGTCCTAAAATCGTTCAACAACTATCCCTAAAAGACATTGCCTCTTATCTGAAAATGCACCCAAACACCGTCAGCAAAATTCGTCACGACATAACCTTTACATAGCAATAGTTTATATTTTTATCAACCTATGTTGAGAGTTAACTGTGACACATTACTTATTTCCTGATGTTAAGGTAAAAACGCTCTGTTTTTTTATACCTTTGAAACAAAAAAAGATATGAATATAATCATCATAGGTGCCACGTCTGGCATAGGTAATGGGCTACTAAAAGAATATGCCAAGCCAGAAAACAAGGTAGGAATAGTAGGTCGCAGAAAGGGAATTCTTGAAAAGATTGAAGCAAGTCATACACCAAACGTCTTTTCTTTTGCCGCCGATATTACGCAAACTGGCCAAACTGACCGTGCTATCGCCTATCTACAATCCAAATTAACAACGATAGACCTCGTAATTGTGTGTTCAGGGACTGGCGAATTCAACCCCCTACTCGATTTTACATTAGAATTCCCTACACTACAGACGAATATCGTTGGGTGGACTTACCTAATAGATTGTTTTTATAACATTCTTTTCCAGCAAGGATTCGGTCATCTCGTAGCGATAACCTCAATAGGCGGACTGCGAGGAGAGGCTCAAGCCCCAGCATACAGTGCCTCCAAGGCCTACCAAATCAATTATATGGAAGCATTGCGTAAGAAAGCATATAAGGAATGTCGTGCTATCAACATCACTGATATTCGCCCTGGACTTGTAGATACCAGAATGGCAAAAGGAGAAAACCTATTTTGGGTAATGCCTGTTGATAAGGTTGTAACCCAAATAGCGAATGCCATAAAGCGTAAAAGAGGCAAAGCCTATGTAACCAACAGATGGCACATTTTTGCCATCATCAACAAGAATCTGCCTTATTTTCTTTACAAGAAAATGTAACTTCTTATCGCAATTTGTGCCAGCCTTTCTTCAATCCTGTCACCACCACATTCTGCGACACTACCAGTATCACGGCAAACACTATCAGCAACGCACCCACAGCTATGCGCAAAGTGAAGCTCTCGCCAAACACAAACACGCCTATCATTAAGGCCGTCACCGGCTCCAATGCTCCAATAATTGCCGCATAGGTCGAGCCAATGGCCTTTATTGAAATATTGATAAACAGCACCGAAATCACCGTAGGCACTATGGCTTCGCCACACACATTCACCCACCCCGACAGAGTGGGCGGCACTGGCTGTAGCTGTGTCAGAAACTTTGTGCTGACCACAAACACCGTCATGCCAAACACTATCACCCAAAACGACATTTTGCCCACTGGCAGCTTTAGCGACGCTATGCGCCCCACAATTATTATGTAGATTGCATAGGTCAGCGCCGAGAGCAAAACCAGCGTCATTCCCACCACGTCAAGCCCCGACTCGCCGTCGCCCTTATACAGCAGCCCTATGCCGCACAACGCGAGTCCTATGCAGCCATACGTTATCCACGATGCCTTCTCCTTAAACACCACCGCCATAATCAGTGCCACGAGCACCGGATACACAAACAGTATGGTTGAGGCCACTCCAGCGTCCATATACAAGAAACTCTTGAACAGCAGGAACGACGACGATGAGAAAAGCAGCCCAAGCAAAAACAGCGGCAGCACTTCATGCTTTTTAAGCCTCAGCGATTCGCCTCTCAGCTTCAGTATCAAGCCGAGCAAAGCTCCACCTATTCCGTAGCGGTAAAACAGCACCGAGTCTGGCGTCATGCACAGCGCATAAAGCGGCAGCGAAAACAGTGGGTTTGTGCCGTATGCCACAGCAGCCACCACGCCAAACAGTGTTCCTTTAAGTTTATTGTTCATCAGCTAACTTATTATCCCTTTTTCAAGTCACTCATAAAAAACGCTGCAAAGTTACTCTAAAAAACACTACACCACACAAAAAAAATGCAAGTCGGGCAGCTGTGCAAATGCACGGCCGCCCGACCCATTTAATATTTATTCCATTCACAAATCCGCTGTCAGCGTCACACAATTCCTTGAGCCATCATAGCGCGTGCCACCTTCAAGAAACCTGCCACGTTAGCACCTTTCACATAGTTGATGTAGCCGTCAGGCTCAGTGCCATATTTCACGCAGTTGGCGTGTATTTCGTCCATAATGCCGTGGAGCTTTGCGTCCACCTCCTCACGGCTCCAGCTCAAACGCTCTGAGTTCTGGCTCATCTCAAGGCCCGACACGCTCACACCGCCGGCATTTGAAGCCTTGCCTGGGCAGTACAGAATCTTTGCGTCCTGGAACGCCTTGATTGCTCCCGGTGTGCAAGGCATGTTTGCGCCTTCGCTCACAGCTATCACACCATTTGCAAGGAGTGTCTTGGCTGCATCTTCGTCTATTTCGTTTTGTGTGGCACACGGAGTGGCTATGTCAGCTTTCTCGCTCCATGGCTTTGCGCCGGCCACATACTTCACGTCAAATTCCTCGGCATATTCCCTTATGCGGCCGCGTTCCACATTCTTCAGGTTCATAATCCAGTCAAGTTTCTTGCGGTCTATTCCGTCTGGGTCATAAATATAGCCGTCAGAATCCGACATCGTAACCACCTTTGCACCCTGCTCAAGCAGTTTCTCGGCAGTGTATTGCGCCACATTTCCAGAACCGGACACAAGCACGGTCTTGCCCTTCACATCGAGGTTGCGTGTGGCAAGCATATTGTTCAGAAAATACACATTGCCATATCCAGTGGCTTCGGGGCGTATCTTTGAGCCGCCAAAGTCCAGTCCCTTGCCCGTGAACACACCCGTAAACTGATGTGTGAGCTTCTTATACATACCAAACATGTAGCCCACTTCACGGCCACCCACGCCTATGTCGCCGGCTGGCACGTCCTCGTCAGGACCAACAAAACGGAAAAGCTCGGTAACAAACGCCTGGCAGAAACGCATCACCTCGGCATTGCTCTTGCCGCGTGGCGAGAAGTCAGAGCCGCCCTTGGCACCGCCCATTGGCAGTGTGGTGAGTGAGTTTTTGAAAGTTTGCTCAAAAGCAAGGAACTTCAAGATTGATTCCGTCACCGATGAGTGGAAGCGCACGCCACCCTTGTAAGGGCCAATCGCATTGTTGTGCTGCACACGATAACCTGTGTTGGTCTGCACCTTGCCTGCGTCATCTACCCAGTTCACTCTGAACTTGTAGATTCGGTCTGGAATGCACAACCTCTCTATCAGGTTGGCATTATCAAACTCCGGGTGTTTGTTATACTCCTCTTCAATCGTTCCCAACACTTGGCTCACCGATTGAATGTATTCCGGCTGGTTGGGGAACTTGCGTTGCAAGTCTGCAATTACTTTTGCTGCTTCCATTTTTAATTTTTATTGTCGTTCTTTTATCAAACTGAATTCGGTTATCTCACAGCGCATGCAGTTAACGTTTAGCACGTCACAGCACCTGTTTCACTACAAAGTTAAAGTAAAATGGCGTAACTCCCAACTTTTTGTAAGCCACAGAGAGGTTTCCGACGCATAATCCAACACGCATTGCCCCCTATGTCACTACCCGCAAAGCCCTCAGCATTTTTGTTATTTTTCTAATGTCTAAACATTTGCGTCCAACAGCCTACCCTCGCCACTCTGCCATTCATTTTTTCAAAAAAAATTCCCCAACCTACAAAATATTTCACAAATCTCGCATCACGACACGAGCACACACCGATTCTTTCAGGAGCGACGGCAAGAAAAGCGAAGCCAATGTTTTATGCAAATCAAGTGAAAAACATTGGCGTCAACCGCACTTTTCAACTATCTTTACAACAGCAAAACAACCAATGGAAAATCAACGAAAAAAAAGACAAAACGCTATGAGCAAGCTCTTACTTGTGGTTGACCCGCAAATCGACTTTATCACTGGCACACTGCCTGTGCCTGGTGCCGAGGAAGCACTGACACAACTCGCCCAATTCATCGCCAAAAGCAATGGCGAATACGCCTACAAAGTGGTTACAACCGACTGGCACCCCTATAATCACTGCTCATTTGCCGAGCAAGGCGGCCAGTGGCCCATGCACTGCGTGCAGTTCTCTGCCGGAGCCGGCATCTACCAGCCTCTCATTGCTCCGCTCCACGAGACTTCTGGCCACACACAAGTGCTGACCAAGGGCACATTTGCCGATACCGAGGAATATTCCATATTCCGCAACCAGCTTTCAGCCGAGCAGCTTCACAAGGTTATCACCGTGCTTGGCATAACACAGATTGACGTGTGCGGCCTTGCTGGCGATGTGTGTGTGCTCAACACGCTCACCGATGGTGTGAAACGCTATGGTGCGCCCATGTTCCGTGTCCTCACAAAATATGTGTCGTCGCTCGATGGTGGCAAAGCTCTGTCAGAGTTTATCACAGCCCACGGCATTGCCACTCTCTAAACGGCATTTTTGCAAAAAGCGACAAAAAATGCCGTGAACGCCAAACCAAGCGTTCACGGCAATTCTTTTATTCAGTTTACCAATAATTCTTGCGCTGTGTGCGCAAATGGGTCATTTCTTCTTGCTGTCGTCACTTGAACCGCCATTTGCCATGGCATCTTTGATTTTAGTCTCAAGTTCTTCTTCCAGCTCTGGATTGTCGGCCACCATTTGCTTGGCAGCATCGCGGCCCTGGCCGAGCTTAGTGCCCTCATAAGAGTACCATGCACCGCTCTTTTTCACAATGCCGAACTCCACTCCGAGGTCCACAATCTCGCCCACTTTGCTTATTCCCTTGCCAAACAAAATTTCAAACTCTGCCTTGCGGAATGGAGGTGCAACCTTGTTCTTCACCACTTTCACGCGTGTCAGGTTGCCCACCACATTCTCTCCATCTTTGATTTGGCCAAGTCGGCGAATATCGAGTCGCACCGAGGCGTAAAACTTCAGAGCGTTTCCACCAGTTGTGGTTTCAGGATTTCCAAACATCACGCCAAGCTTTTCGCGCAGCTGATTGATAAATATGCAGGTAGTGTTTGTTTTCGATATTGTTGCTGTCAGCTTTCTCAATGCTTGCGACATCAGTCGTGCCTGCAAGCCCATCTTGCTGTCGCCCATGTCACCCTCAATCTCGGCCTTTGGAGTCAGGGCTGCCACAGAGTCAATCACGATTATGTCGATTGCCGACGAGCGTATCAGTTGGTCGGCAATCTCCAAAGCCTGCTCGCCATTGTCAGGCTGTGCTATCCACAGATTGTTGACATCTACACCCAGATTTTCGGCATAGAAGCGGTCGAAAGCATGCTCTGCATCAATTATTGCAGCTATGCCGCCAGCCTTTTGTGCCTCGGCTATGGCGTGAATGGCAAGGGTAGTCTTACCTGACGACTCCGGGCCGTAGATTTCCACAATGCGGCCGCGTGGGTAGCCACCCACACCAAGCGCATAGTCAAGACCTACAGAGCCTGTGGGTATCACGTCAATGTTTTCTATGTGGTCGTCACCAAGCTTCATGATTGAGCCGCGACCGTATGTCTTGTCGATTTTGTCCATAGCCACCTGAAGTGCCTTCAACTTCTCTGGCGACACCTGTTTGCGACCGGTGTTGCCGTCGTTTGCGGCAGCCTGTGCCCCATCGTCAAATTTCAATTTGTCTTCGTCCATAATGTTATATCTTTTTTGTTTTTATGCTTAATTTATTTCTCTCGGCTGCCGACTTTGGCTGCGGATTGCCACACGCCCTCACGTTCAGCACTGCAAATTTATGCCGCTATGCGGGAAATCTTGTTTCCATGCCACCACAACAAATCTTAACACAAAGCGTGTCTCTTGTACCTACCGGGCTACTTTATGTCCTCATATTCCGCATCGCTCACGCGGCTTTCTTCATAGAATTGCTCCGTCTGCTCGTCTTCGCCAGTGTTCTTCTCCACCACGCGGTCTATTTCTTCATAGTCCACATATTCGCCCACGTCTTTGGTATATACCTTGCCGCTTCTCCGTCTGCCCTCATAGCCTTGGTTGCTGCGGTTGCTGGAGGCTTGGTTTCCGCCGCCACGGCGCATGTCATCTATCGTCTGATGCAGTCTCCACGAAAATTTGTATATGCGGTAGCCCACATACAAAATCAAACAAAGAACAAGTAATTTAATCATTGCAATTCCGTTTTATAGAGAACCTATCACAATTGCCGTGCCAAAAACTTTTCACTTCACCTTGGTCAGCACCGACAACAGCACATACAGCACTATCGTGCACGACAGTCCGGGCAGACCCATTGTTGCCACAAATGCCACTGTGGCAACCAAAATCAACCACTGGCGGTAGCTCGTCTTCAGGCTCAAGCTATGCACTTTAAGCGAAAACAGCCTTAGGCTGCACACCATGAGCAGCGACAGCACCACCACAAGAGCCAGCACTATCCACACGTTCACGTCTGGGTGATTTGTGTAGTAGTCGGCAAAACCTATCCAAAATATTGCGTTGGCAGGTATTGGCAAGCCGGTGAACACCTCGCCCTGGTTGGTGTCGAGATTAAACTTCGCCAGACGCAACGCTCCAAACACAGGAATAATCAGTGCCGCAAAAGGCAACACACCCTCCACGCCGTTTTGTTGCATCACATTGAGCATTATCAGTGCCGGAGCCAAGCCGAAGCTAACCGAGTCGCTGAGCGAGTCAAGCTCCTTGCCTATGCCCGACACCACATGCAGCAATCTGGCCACAAAACCGTCGAAGAAGTCAAACACTGCCGACATGGCTATAAACACAAATGCCGTCTGTGTGCCCGTCAGGCTGCCCAAAAGCGGTTCTTGCCCTTGAAATGCAGCCACACATGCCATAGCGCCCGAAAACAGGTTCAGGCTTGTTATGGCGTTTGGTATGTTATTCTTGATTTCCTGAAACATTTCCTTGATTTTTTCTGTCTTTCATGCGTGCCACAAGTGTCTGTCCTCCCCAAGTGCGGTCGCCAAGCTTAACGAAGAATTCCGTGTCGAGAGGCAGGAACACATCTACACGCGAGCCAAATTTTATGAAGCCTATATGGTTGTCAAAAGCCACCGTGTCGCCAGGCTCCACATAGGTCACTATGCGGCGGGCCACAGCGCCTGCAATCTGCCTCACCATCACCTCATCACCGGTCTTGGTCTTTATAACTATTGCCGAGCGTTCATTGTCGCTGCTCGACTTTGGCAGATAGGCGGCCATGAAGCGGCCTGCGTGGTGCTTCACATATTCCACCTCGCCCTCCACAGGAGTCCAGTTGGCATGCACGTTAAACACCGACATGAATATCGACAGCTGTATCATGTTGCGGTGCAGATATTCGTCCTCATACACTTCCTCCAGCGCCACCACAGTGCCGTCAACACTCGCCACCACATCAGTTGGCGTTTGTGCCTCAAAATGGCGGCGTGGCAGTCTGAAGAAGTTTACCACAAGTCCAAACATGATAACCGAAATCACGATGAAGACTATCGGCACCACCTTGTAGTCGATAAACGCATACGACAAGCTATTCACCACTATCAAGATAAATAGCAGTGCAAATATGATGTTTAGTCCCTCGCGATGTATCTTTACTCTCATTTTCGATGATGTTCTATTTTTAACTTACAAAGATAAGAATTATTAAACAATACCCACACCAATGCGCCACCATTTTCCACCTCTTTTTCACCACTATTTCATCTGCTTGCGCCCCAGGCAAGGTCTCTGCACAACACCGGCTGCAATTATCGCTGCAATTATCGCCACCCACAGGCTTGGCTGTTGTGCTTTTTTCAAATACCTTTGCATTAAGCAAAAACAATCACCCCCACGCGCTATGAGCACATCGGTTAAAGTAATCTACGACACCCAGACATTCGACATACAGCAGTTTGGCGGCATATCACGTTATTTCTACGAGATTATACGCAATCTCCGCGCCACAGGCGACGATGCGCGCCTGCCCATGCTGTTCTCCAAAAACCACTACCTCAGCCGGCACGACCTCACCTCACACTTCAGTGCCATGCCCATGGGGTTTTACAAGTGCTTCAAGGGGGTGTTCAAAGCTCTTAACCGGCGGCACACGCTTGAGGCGATGCACCGCAGCGGCTACGATGTGTTTCACCCCACCTACTACGACCCGTTTTTTCTCGACAGCCTCAATGGCAAACCCTTCGTGCTCACTATCCACGACATGATTCACGAGAAGTTTCCACAATATTTCTCTTCCTCCGACCCCACCGCCGCGCACAAAGCGCTATTGGCTTCACAAGCGGCACGCATCATTGCCATCAGCGACAACACGCGCCGCGACATAATCAACATTCTTGGCGTTTCCCCCGATAAAATCGACGTTATTTACCACGGAATAACACCTGTCAAGCCCACACGCACCCTGTCGCTGCCCGACAGCTACATTCTCTTTGTGGGGCAACGTGGTGGCTACAAGAACTTCTCTCTGCTGCTGTCGGCGTTCGCCGCACTCTCGGCCAAGCACCCACAGCTCCACCTCGTCTGCACCGGTCGTGCGTTCTGCTCACAAGAGTCACAAGAGCTTGCCTCTCTCGGCTTAACCGGCAAAATTCACCATTTCAGTGCCACGGAACCGCAATTGGCGCAACTCTACCGCCAAGCCACCGCATTTGTGTTTCCATCGCTCTACGAGGGCTTTGGCATACCCATTCTTGAAGCCTGGGCCAATTCCTGCCCCGTTCTGTTGAGCAACACCAGCTGCTTCCCCGAAATATGCGATGAAGCCGGCGTTTATTTCGACCCTGCATCGCGCCAAAGCCTTTCAGAGGCATTAGAGCGCATCGTCTCCGACAGAGCACTGCGCCAGCGCATCACAGAGCTTGGCTCAAAGCGTGTTGCCGACTTCACTTGGCAAAAGACTGCAACCCTAACCCACGCCACCTACCGCAAAGTCATATAGCACTGCTCCTCTACACGCTCTGCGGCAAGACCAATTTCCCCTGTCACACACAGCAACAAAGCCGGGCACAAAATAAACAAACGCCACGGCTCATGCCGCAGCGTTTGTTTATTTTGTTTTACTATTCAGCAATCTTATTCCGATGTAACACGTTCAAGCCACTTCACCATGCCGAGCATAACGCCCATCGACACAAAGCAAACAGCCAGGAACACCGTCCAGCACTCCCACAGCGGCATTTTGTTATACATTAGCGGACCAATCCAAATCAGCAAGTTGCCCACAGCCGTTGCTCCGAGCCACAAGCCCTGGCACAAACCCTGAAGGTGTTTTGGTGCCACTTTCGACACAAACGACAATCCGAGTGGCGAAATGAACAGCTCTGCCACAGTAAGGAAGAAATAGGTCACTATCAGCACCCATGGCCCTGCCTTCAAGGCCTCCTTGGCGTCCACACTCATGGCCTTGAACTCCTCGCCCGACGGATAACCCATTGCAAACGAATAAATTGCCAGGAACAAGTAAGCCAAGCCGGCAATAAACATACCATAGGCAATTTTGCGTGGAGTGGATATTTGCTTGCCGCGACGGCCGAGAACACCAAAAATCCACATGATTATTGGCGTGAGTACAATCACGAAGAACGGATTCACAGCCTGCCATATCTCTGGAGCTATCGAGTCGGTCTTAACAAAGTCGCGCGCAAACACAGAGAGCGACTGGCCATTTTGGTGGAACGAGAACCAGAAGAAGATTGCCACGCCAAGCACTGCAAACAAGGCATACATGCGTTGCTTGATTTCCTTTGCCATTGCCACCTTCTCCTCTGCGGTGTAGCCCACTGCTGCGGCAGCCTCTTTCTTAGCTGGAGTCGGGAAAATCTTCTTGTAGGCCACAAATATTGCAAGCGATATGAGCATTGCCACCACCGATGCTATAAACGAGTAGTGTACACCTGTGTTAAATGTCTCCAGATAGCCGGAGCATGCCGATGTCATGTCGGCCACATTGCCACCCACCTGCTGCATGAGGTTAGTCAAGTTATTCTGCTCCTCACCGGTCATTGTCTGACCCTCAAGAAACTTGTGGCACAAAGCCGGAAGTTCAGCGTTATAGAGCAATCCCTTTGTGCCAAGCCACCATTGACGCAAATATGGAGCGATAAATGGAGCCACCAGACCGCCAATGTTTATAAACACATAAAATATCTGGAAACCAGAGTCGCGCTTGCCCTTAACGGCAGCCAACGCCTCTGGACCTTTCTTGGCTGCATCAGCCTCAAAGTTGTCATACATCTGGCCAACTATTGCCTGCAAGTTGCCCTTAAACAAGCCATTGCCAAATGCTATGAGCAAGAGGGCAAAGCAAGTGAACGGCAACAGCCACGAGATGTTGGCGGCAGTTGACATTATCGGGAACGAAAGCAGCACATAGCCCGAAGCCATCACTATCAGACCTGCCATAATGGTGCCTTTATAGTTCTGTTTCTTGTCGGCTATAGCACCGCCCACGAGACTCAACACATAAATGAGTGCATAAAACACAGAGTAGATGATGCCGCTCGTCTCGTCGCTAAGTCCGAACTTTGAGCACAAAAAAAGCAAAAGCACGGCATTCATGATGTAGTAGCCGAAGCGCTCGCCCATGTTGCTCAGAGCAGCGGGAATTAATCCCTTAGGGTGGTTTTTGAACATAGTGTAATGGTTTTTATTTTGTTAAAAAATTATTTTTTACATGCCAGCATTATGGCTTCACTGTGCCTCCTTTATCTTGAAAGCAAGGGCATAAGCCCTTATTTTCTTCACCATCGACAGCAATCCATTGCTGCGAGTTGGACTCAAATTGTCCTTAAAGCCTATTTTGTCTATGAAATAAAGGTCTGCATCAAGTATCTCCTGTGGAGTGCGGCCAGAGAACACACGTATCAGCAGCGAAATCAGTCCTTTCACTATTATTGCATCGCTGTCGGCCTGAAAATAGAGTTTGCCGTCGCGGTCCTCGCAGTTAAGCCACAACCGGCTCTGGCACCCGTCTATCAAGTTGTCTGGCGTATGCTGGTCTTCCGGCAAGGTCTCAAGCGAGTTGCCGAGGTCTATAATATAGGCATAGCGGTCAATCCATGTTGACATTTCAGAGAATTCCTCTATGATTTCGTCTTGTGACTCATTGATTGTTTGCATAGTGCAAATTATTTTTGTTAGCCAAAATTACTGAATATTTTGCTTTTTCGCAACAACCATTTTGCCACCCCACAAAAATCCGCCCAAACTCCCACAGCGCCACACAACGCCAACCCCAACTCCATTGCAGCACCCACACATCATCGCCAAGCACCAGGCGGCGGTGTGCCGGAGGCACACGTATATTGGTAACCGCTGACTGAGGAGCGACAGCTCCGGTCGGCGGACTCACAACCACACAACACAATGCGTGCCGAAGGTACGCGTACAATATCAACACAGTCTCAACACACCACACGCAACATCACACCCACACACAACACCCAACAACAACATCACCCCCATACCACAGCACCAGACGGCGGTGTGCCGGAGGCACACGTATATTGGTAACCGCTGACTGAGGAGCGACAGCTCCGGTCTGCGGACTCACAACCACACAACACAATGCGTGCCGAAGGTACGCGTACAGCACCAACCAACACAAGCAAACAAAAACGAAGCAGAGCCGCCGATTTCAATCGACAGCTCTGCCTAATTTCTTTTGTGGGGACGCCCCCACTTATCTATTTGTCATCAATAGAACTTGATAATGTTTTTCTTCACACCGGCAGCCTTGCTAAGTATGCGATACATAACTTGTGCGTTAGCCACCACGTAGCCGCCACGAGTGCGAGCGAACTGCATGTTCAACTCATCTTTTGAAGGAACACGCTTGCTGCGCTCCTGACGAGTTGCTTGATACACATAGATTGCAGAGTTGCCCTTCCAAGGACCTTGGAGTTGACCGGGTTTTGCAACCGACATACGGCCAATCAAGCCCATTTCTGAGTTATCAATCTTGTTGATTCCGTCTTGTGCAAAAATCACTTGAGTTGTGTCAACAGCTGCGCCAAAGAGCTTAGCATAAGAGTTTAGGTCTTTAGCCTTGCCACTGAATTGCTTCATAAGAGCGTCACCCTTCTTAGAGTTACGCACCTTGGCAGTCAAGTAGTCCTTAACGGCTGGATAATCCACTGGGAAGTATTCGCCCTTATACACATTGTCGAGAGCCACCACAATGAGCACATCTTTGTTGTCACTGAATATTGTTGACACAGCACCCGGCTTGTTGTCAAATGCCCACTTGATAGCCTTGCGCGAATCCTTGATGCCGCCACCAAATTGTGGGTTGTAACCTATTTGTGGAGTGCTTGGGGTGATTTCAGCCTCAATTGCCTGATAACCGGCCTTGGCTGCATTCTTTTCAAAAGCCTCTACAGTTTTGTTCTTGTTGAGGAAGTTCTGCAGTTTATTAGTGATGTTGTCAATAGTCTTTTGGCTTGCATACGACTGGAAGCTCACATCGGCAAGAGTGTAGAATGTCTTAGGAGCTTTCTTCTCCACCACCTTGCAGAGATATGCACCTTCGGCACTCGATTGCAGCACCACATAACCGGCACCTGCGTTGGCAATCTTAGTCTTGAGTGAGTCAGGAGCATTAGCTATTTGTTGCCACTCGGCATCTTGTGTCTTCACACCCTTCACCTTGGCAACCTCGGCGAGAGCCTTGCCAGAGTTGAGCATGTTGAGCACAGAGTCTTGCAACTTCTTGTTACCTTGCACAGCCACCGAAGCCACATTCACAGAGTCAAGTGAACTTTCTATTTTGAGCACCTTAACCAAATGGTAGTTTTTGTCTTGTGGGTCGGCCTTATACACAGAGCCTACCGAAGCACCTTTCACGAAGTCTCTCACAGCATTGTCGGTGATTTGGCTCAAACTTGCCTTCACAGAGTCGGTGCGGAGTTCGCTCATTGTGCGTATCGAGTCGATGCCGTTATATGCCACCAAGTTGTTGTAAGCCTTGTTGACAAGAGCGTTGGCCTTGGCAACATCGCTTTGCGATGGCTCTATGTTCACTGCTATGTAGTGAATGGCACGAGTCTCCTCGTCCATTGTGAAGAGTTGTTTCTCTTTGTCATATTCTGCCTTGAGTTCAGAGTCGCTCACAGGGAACTTGCTGTCGGCAAGAGTCGAGTAGTCTTTCTTCACAAAGTTGATGTAGCATGTTGTTTCTCCGTCCTCAGCCATTTGCTGACGGTCGAGGTCGTTGGCTTGTATTGCGCCGGCAACGAGCATAGAGAGTTTTTGCATTTTGAGTTGCTTGAGCACATCGTCTTGCATCTTCACCCAGTTGGCACGCAATTCAGCCACTTGTGCGTCCTGAATGCCATATTTTGCAGGATTGAAAATGAAGTCGTAAGCTTGAGCTGGAGTTTCTGCGCCTATTTGGCGTGCAAACTGCATAGCCGCCTGGCTTGGGTTCTTGCCAGTGAGCGCGTTGCTGAGTTCGCTGTCGGTAACATCGATGCCCACCTTGTCATATTCTTGCTCAAGGAGTTTCTCGAACACCATTTCGTCGAGCAACTGCTGCTGTCTAACGGCTTGGTCTTCCTGATTGTTCTGGTTTTGATTTTGGGCTGCGAGCTCTTGTTCCCTTTTCTGGAACTCCATGATGTCGATTTTGTCGCCACCCACTTTAGCTGCGGTATTGTCGTTGAACAATGACTCCACGGCGCGCACACCGTCTTCCACGATGAAGGCGAGGAGGCCAAGGCCAATTACAATTGTCAAGACAACCGCTTTTTTTCTGATTTTCTCTAATGCTGCCATTATTGTCTTTATTTATTTTTGTTTTTATCGTGTTGAAATTGCGTAGTTATTTCAGTTTAACAAACACGCAAAGATAGTAAAATTTGCTTTAGTGCCAAAATACGCCGTTAAAATTGTGGCATTTTGTTGATTGTGGGCTTTTCCAGAGCTTTTCGCGGCCATTTCTCCAGCCTCGTCAGCCCGTTCTTCCACACTGGTGCGGAGCGTCAAGCGGCAGCAGCTTAAACATTCTTTAGGGTTTGCGGGAGTAACTTTTGTTGATTTATCATTATATTTGCAGAATAGTATAGACCAGACATAAATATCGACCTCGCAAGAGGTTCAAAAACATATTATAGCGACATGAAGTTAAAATCAGTATTGCTGACCACATGCCTTGTTGCGCCGATTGCCTCAGGCGCACAGCCTGCCTTGGCTGACACAGGTGCTGAGGGCTATCTCACCCGTGGCAAATTGATGTATGAGGCGCAAAACTACGTTGGGGCTATCGACCAACTTAGTCACGTGGCAACTTTGCCGGCCAACGCCTCGCTGCGCGAGGAAGCCGAGTTTTATCTTGCCTTGAGCAAATTTGAGCGCGGCGACCGCGAAAAGAGCCTCACCGCCCTCAACAGGTTTGTCAAGGACTACCCCACGTCTAAACACGCCAGTGAGGCTTTGATGAAAATAGGCGACTATTATTTCTATCGCGGCGACACCGATGCTCCGCAGACACGCGACGATGCCGACGACCTGTTTCACAAGGGCCCCGCATCGGCAAGCGGCAACAACTGGCCTAAAATTGGCGAGGGTAAAGGTCATGGCAACAATTTCGACGAGGCTTTAGCCGCTTATTCTAAAGTGCGCGAGGGTGCATTAGACGCTGATGCCAACGAGGATTTACTCTACCGCAAAGCCTATGCCAATTTGCGTGTTGGCAACTACGAAGAAGCCAAGAAACTCTACGACCGCCTGGCCGGCACCAAGCGTTATGGCGATGCCACCAAGTTCTACGATGCCTACATCGACTATGCCAACGGCGACTATAACTCGGCTCTCAAAAAGTTCCGCAGCATAAGAAGCGCCGGCGAGCTCGGCTACCAGTCACAATACTACGAGTGCCAAATCGAATATGCCGGCAAGGAATATGACAAGGTGATAAGCCTTGGCAAATCCCTGCTCGCCGACAACGCCAACGACTATTTCGATGTGGAGCTCAACCGTCTGGTGGGCGAAAGTTACTACCACCAGAACAACGACGCCCAAGCACGCACCTATCTCAAGAAATACATGAGCAGTGTCGATGGCGAGCCACTCCGCACCGCCTCCTATGCCATGGGCGTGCTCAACTATCGCGATGGCCAGTACCGTGCTGCCGTGAGCGACATGAACCACGTCACTGGCGTGGCCGACGCTCTCGCCCAAAGCGCATATCTCTACATCGGTCAGAGCGAGATGAAGCTCAACGAGATGGACCCGGCCGCAATCGCATTCCAGAAAGCTGCCGCAATGGATTTCGACCGTAATGTCAAGGAAACCGCATTCTACAACTACGCTGTGAGCCAATGCCGCGGCGGACGCACTCCTTTCGACAAGTCAATCGACATGTTTGAGCAATTCCTCAACGAGTATCCGAATTCCAAATATCGCGACGAAGTGGAAGGCTATCTTGTCAATGCCTACCTCACCACCAACGACTACAACAAGGCTCTCGCAAGCATATCCCACATTCAACACCCCGGCAAGCAAGTGCTCGCCGCCAAGCAAAAAGTGCTTTACAATCTGGGGGTGCAGGCATTGTCAAACAACAAGACCAAAGCTGCCCAAAACTATTTCAAGCAGGCCATTGCCGTGGGCAACTACGACAAGAAGATTCTCAACGAGTGCAAGCTGTGGCTCGGCGAGGCTCAATATCGCAGCGGCGACTACAAGGAAGCCATGGACAATCAGCTTGCCTATGTCAACTCCACTGCCACCAGCGACGAGAACTACGGCCTGGCGCAGTATAATCTGGGCTACTCGCTCTTCCAGCAGAAACGCTACGACGCAGCCAAGAAAGCATTCCAAAACGCCATCAACTCCAAGACTCTGAGCAAGGAGCTGCTGGCCGATGCCTACAACCGCATTGGCGACACCAACTACTACACGCAAGACTTCTCGGCAGCCGAGAAGAGCTATGGCGAGGCCATAGGTCAAAACGAGGGCGCAGCCGACTACTCTATGTTCCAAAAGGCCATGATGGCAGGATTGAGTAAACGCTACAGCGCCAAGGTGGAGCAAATCGACGCTCTGCTCAAGGCTTATCCGAGCACAAGCCTTGCGCCACAAGCCTTGCTTGAGAAAGCCAATGCCCAAGTGGCCATGAAGTCGGTACCCGAAGCTCTTGCCACCTATGCGCAGGTAGTCAAGAAATATCCACAGTCGCCTGAAGCCCGCAAGGCCATGTTGCAGGAAGGCATCGTCAATAAGAACAACGACAACGTAGATGCCGCCATCGAAGCCTACAAGCAGCTCATCAGAAAATATCCGTCAAGCGACGAGGCTCAAGCCGCAGCCGAAGACATGAAGCTCATCTATGCCGAACGCGGACAGCTCAAGCAGTTCTCCGACTTCCTTGAGAGCGTGCCCAACGCTCCACGTCTCGATGTTGCCGAGGTTGACCGCCTTACATTCGAAGCTGCCGAGAAACTTGCCATTGCCGACAAGCCAAGCATCACCAAGATGCAGCAATATCTTGCCAACTACCCCAATGGTGCCTACGCAGCCCAGGCAAAATACTACATAGGCCGTTACTACTACGGCAAGGGTGAGCTCAACGAGGCTTTGACCAACATCAACGCCTCACTCGTTGGCAACGAGGACGCTTCGTTTGCCGAAGATGCACTCTCAATCAAGAGCTCCATTTTGAGCAAGCAGGGCAAGAACGAGGAGGCCATGAAGGTTTACAAGGAACTAGCAGCCAAGTCGTCGAGCGCCGACAACAAGATTGTGGCACAACTCGGCATGCTCCGCCTCTCTAAAGACATGAAGAAATGGAAAGACGTCAAGAGCCTGGCCGATGCCTTGATTAGTGGCGGTGGTCTCAACTCCAACGAGGAAAAAGAGGTGACAATAACACGCGCCATTGCCAATGCCGCCCTTGGCGACGAGACTTCTGCACAAGCCGATTTGCGCCGTCTGTCAAAAGACACGCAAAACGAGTATGGTGCCCAAGCAGCCTACGAGCTTGCCAACATACAATACAAGCATGGTGAGCTGAAACTTGCCGAGAAAACGCTCAACTCTTTCATTGAGCAGGGCACACCTCACGCCTATTGGCTTGCTAAAGGCTTCATTTTGCTGAGCGACGTTTACCACAAGCAGGGCAAGGATTTTGAGGCAAGAGAATATCTGCAAAGCCTTAAAGAGAACTACCCAGGCAAGGACAAAGAGATTTTTGACGAAATCAACACTCGCCTCAACAGTTGGAAACAAGGCAAGGCGTCATCAAGCAAGAGTGAGAACTCAAGCAAAAAGACCTCCTCGCGCAAAAAAGGCAACTCAAGCAGCGACAACAAGTCGAAATAATAAAAACGAGATAAAAGGATATGCACAATATGAAAAAAATATATGTAAGTGCCTTGCTTGCATGCTTGGTGGCTTTCAGCGGCCAAGCCCAGCAGCAAAAGCAGGCCCAACAGCAAAAAAAGGAGAACCTCAACAAAGAGATTACTCTGCAAAAAGACTTTGTGCCGGTGGAGAAAAAGGCAACCAAGAAAAACTCTCTGCCCAAGGTGAAGAAAACCACTTCAACAAAGGCCGTAAACTTGAAATACAGCGACTGGGCTGCACCCATCGACGTGCCGTCTGAAGTGCCCACTATGCTGCCCTACGGCTACCGCACCGCCCACATATTTTCTGACCAGCGCGGCTACTTGAGCTTTGGTGCCGGAAGCCAGCTCAACATGACCGGCAACGTTGGCTACCGCATCGTTGACACCGAGACCAACAAACTCGGCGTGTGGTATCAGCACAACAGCACTTGGGGCGGAAAAAACACTTCCGAAACAATAGCCGACGATGCCATGCGCATGAAGCAGAAATATAACGACAACACGTTTGGCATCAATTTCAAGAACACAGCCACATCGGGTGTGCTCAACCTTGACCTGCTCGGCCATTTCGACAGCTTCAACTACTATGGCGCACGGTCTGACTTCTACGACAACCACAAGCAGAATTTCACCAACTTTGGCATAAACATAGGCTGGGACGGACAATCACGCCTCAACGACCACCGTTTTGACTACAAAATAGGCTTTGGTTATGGCTATGCCGGCTACAGCAAGGCTTTTGCCGACACGCTCACCGACTATAAGGGTGCAAAAGAAAACAGCATCAAGTTTGACCTCGGCGGACGTTACTACACCGGCGACGAGTCAAGTTTCGGCATCAATGCCACATTCGACTACGTGAGCAAAAAAGTTGACAGCGACATGCTCAACGCCTTGATGCTCCCCACCGACAGCATCAACAAATCCTATGGCATGGTCACGCTCAACCCTTACTATAGCTTCCTTGGCGAAGCTGTGAGGGCTCAACTTGGCGCAAACGTGCAGTTCTCTTTCAGCGACGGCACAGCAGTGCGCATTGCCCCTAATGTCAAGCTCGACTTCCGCCTTGCCGACGGAGCTTATCTCTATGCCGACTTGCAGGGTGGCAAGACCCTCAACAAGCTGGCGCGCGTTGCTGCCCTCAACCGCTATAGCGACCCTCTGGGCATGTACCAAAACACGTTCACCCCTATCGATGGTGAGGTGGGCTTCAAACTTGGCGAGTTCGGCGGATTCAGCGCAAAGGCATTCGTTGGCTACGGACTTGTGCGCCGCGACATTGTCACCTATGTCACAGCCGATGCTCTTGGCAATCCCGACATGAGCGATTTCAGCTACACGAAATATCAGTATTTCGACTCAAAGGGTCTGAAAGCCGGAGCTGAGCTCGGCTACAAATACCGCTCAATCATCGACCTCAACGGCAAGGTGACCTACGCTCCACAAAAAGACGAGGTCAACGTTGACGGCGACAACGACATCAAGGGCTACAGCCTGGGGCTTGACCGCCCACAATATGTGGCAAACGTTGACCTTAAAGTCACACCCATCAAGCCTCTTTCCATAGAGCTTGGTTGGGAATTCAGAGGCAAACGCTCCACTGTGCTTGCTTCCGACAATGGTTTCAGCCTGCTGAAACTCAAAGATGCCAACAATCTGCATCTCGGTGCGCGCTACCGCATATCCGATGTTGTCACCATTTGGGCACAAGGCAACAACCTGCTCAACCGCAAGTGGGATTATCTCTATGGCATGGGAGCACAAAAACTCAGCATAATGGGCGGTTTCGGACTCGTGTTCTAAATTGCCACACTCATCACCCAAGCGTGGGCAAGGGACTGTGTTGCGACTCAATGGTCGGCATAGTCCCTTGCTCGTTTATTCTCTTGTAATTTCTCAAGGGTTTCAAGCCACTTGGTTTCTGTATTCATTCGGCGTCAGCCCCACCACTTTCTTGAACATGCGCGTGAAATGCTGCGGATATTTAAACCCAAGTTCATAAGAAACCTGGCTGATTGATTTCGACGGCAACAAAATGCGTTCTTTGGCGGCATCTATGATTTTCAGCTGTATGTATTCTTGTGCCGACTTTCCTGTCAGTTTTTTTTATCAAGTCACCGAAATAGTTTGGTGACAGACACAACTCTCCGGCGCAATATTTCACCGATGGCAACCCATTTTGCTTAGGTTTGTCCGACTCCAAATAATCGTCAAGCAGTGCCTCAAAGCGCGACAAAACATAACTGTTGGCCTGCTCGCGTGTTATGAACTGACGTTCATAAAAGCGCAGGCAGTAGTTCAGCAAAAGCTCTATGCCATTCACTATCAATCGCCGACTCAGGCGGTCAACCGCATGTCCCAGTTCCTGCTTTATCTGGTCAAGGCAATCAACAAATATGGCGCGCTCGCGCTCCGACAGATGCAGAGCCTCGTTCACTTCGTATGAAAAATAGGAGTATTCATGAATATGCCGTCCGAGCGAAGTGCCCCTTATCAGTTCCGGGTCAAAACACAGCGCATATCCCTGCGGTTGAAACTCCTCGCCGGTGTCCTCTATGCCTATCACCTGTCCTGGTGCGAGACACACCACCGACCCCTTCTGATAGTCATAACGCTGGCGGCCATAAATCAAGTCACAATTTTTCTCGTCTTTCAAAAATATGGTGTAGAAACTAAACGTGTGACGCATGTGGTGCATGGGGCGAGCCTTCGCCAGATCTATCACACTAACCAGTGGGTGCAACGTCTCCACGCCCAGCATGTCGTTATATTCAGTCACCGTTGCTATATTCAACATCTCTTTGTTCATAGCTCACAATTTCTTTAGGTCACATACGATGGTGTAAAGATAGTGCTTTTAACGCAGTCCACGACCCAGCAGCCGCAATTATCAGTAATTGCTGTAAGGAAATCAGTAATCTGTGTACCCACGGCCATAATGCACTTGAAACTAACGAAATAACAATCCGTTATTCTTATAACCCAATCAGTAATTCGTCTAACACCTTTGCAAAGCAAACACCGTAATTTTGCATCAGTAAAAACAATCAAAAATTTCTAAAATGAAAAAGAATGTAATGATTCTGACCGGAGCAGGTCAAATTGGTATGGCGATAGCTCGCCGCATGGGCTATGGCATGAAAATCGTCATCGGCGACAAGAAAACTGAAAACGCCGAAACTATTGCAAAAATCATGAATGAGGCCGGCTTTGATGCCGTGGGCATTAACATGGATTTGTCCTCACGAGAGTCTATTAAAAATCTGATTGCCGAGGCGCAGAAATATGGCGACATCAAGGCACTCATCAATGCTGCCGGCGTGTCGCCAAGCCAGGCTCCCATCGAAGCCATTTTGAAAGTTGACCTCTATGGCACAGCCGTGTTGCTCGAAGAGGTTGGCAAAGTCATCGCCGAGGGCGGTGTGGGCATCACTATCTCCAGCCAGTCTGGCCACCGTATGCCGGCATTGACACCAGCAGAAGACGAAGCTCTTGCCACCACACCCACCGAGCAGCTTCTCGACATCGATATTCTCCAGCCACAAAACATACGCGACACCTTGCATGCTTATCAGTTGGCAAAACGTTGCAATGTGAAGAGAGTGATGGCCGAAGCCGTTAAGTGGGGGCAGCGTGGTGCTCGCATCAACTCTATTTCTCCAGGCATCATTGTCACTCCTCTCGCCTTAGATGAGTTCAATGGTTCCCATGGCAGCTTCTACAAAAACATGTTTGCCAAATGCCCTGCCGGACGGCCAGGCACCGCCGACGAAGTGGCTAACGTGGCAGAGCTGCTCATGAGTGGCAAGGGCGCGTTTATCACCGGCTCCGACTTCTTGGTTGACGGCGGCGCAACGGCCTCTTATTTTTATGGTCCACTAAAACCTTGATTTTCCTCAACACATTTGTTTAAATGCAAAAAGCAAACCCATAAAATAATGAAAAGTGTTTTCAAATACGTCGCGCTGTTGCTTGCCGGCTTGTGCATCTCTGTTTCATGCAACGGCAATGGCAAAGCGTCAGGCGACATTAAAATTAAAAGAGAAAAGCAAATGACTACAGACAACAATCAGGAAAAGGTGCTGATAGTGTTCTTCTCGCATGCTGGCGAGAACTACGACGTTGGCAACGTCAAGGTTGGCAACACCAAACTCGTTGCCGACGAGATACAACGCCTCACCGGTGGCGATGAGTTTGAGATTGTGGCAGAGAAAAGTTACGACATGCCTTATTCCGCTCTCACAAAACTGGCAAAAGAAGAATCGGAGAAAAACGAAAAGCCGACATTCAAGGGCAAGGTTAAAGACATGGACCAATACACCACAGTGTTTGTCGGTGGCCCTATCTGGTGGGGAACGTACCCGCAAGTCATGTTCACGTTCTTTGACAAATACGACCTCAACGGCAAAACCGTCATACCATTTTCCACGCACGAGGGCAGCGGACTCGGCAGTGTTGTCAGCGACTTAAAACAACTCTACCCCGACGCCAACTTCAAAACCGCGTTCAGCATCTACGGCCACGAGTGCCGCAAAGACATGAGCAAGGTTGACAAATGGCTCAAAGAGCTTGGATATAAGCGTTAATTCGCCGACAAAGCCGATTGTCTGCCTATGGAGGCTTCACTTGAGCTTTTCAGAGGCAGCTTTCAGCTCTTTATAGGGGCCAATGAAAAATTTGCGGTCGTGCAAGTGCGGGTGTGGCAGCGTCAACCGCTCAGAATCGATTTTAACGCCCTCTCCGGCCTCATTCTCCGCCGCCATGATGTCAATGTCAACATTACGGTCGGCGTAGCCTCCACGACTGTCGCGATGCGATGTGCTGCCAAGCTTACGCTCTATGTGGTGCAAGCGGTCGAGCATCTCCTCTGGCATGAGGTCAGACCGCAGCAGCACTCCCATGTTCAAGAAGCTGTTGGCCGACACAAACCCCCACGGCTCGCTTTCCACTATGTGCGACAGCGCCTCACACACGCCACATGCACTAAGCTCCACGATGGCTTTGAGCAGAAATCCCTCACGATTTCCCAAGTTGCTCCCTATGTTAAGATAATAGTTCATCATTTTTCCAAATAAAGCCCGAAAGACGGCAATCGCTGCTTCCGGGCTTTAATTATTTTGCTTTATATGTCTATCTAAAAACCTGCGTGCGTTAGAGCGACTTTGCCACTTCTATTTCCTCGAAGCCCTCTATGATGTCGCCCGACACGATGTCGTTGTAGGCTTGAACGCTCAATCCGCACTCAAATCCACTCGACACTTCCTTCACGTCGTCTTTATATCGCTTGAGCGAGCCAAGTGTGCCAGTGTGGCGCACAATGCCGTCGCGAATCACACGCACCTTGCACTTTGCCTTGAGCTTGCCCTCGGTGACAAGAGCACCAGCAATCGTGCCCACCTTGCTGATGTGATACACTTCCTTCACAGTTGCACTTCCAAGCACCTGTTCCTTGATTTCTGGAGCAAGCATACCCTCCATGGCCGACTTCACCTCCTCAATGGCATCGTAGATGATTGAGTAGATGCGTATGTCAACGCCCTCTTGGGCTGCCACGCGCTTGGCATCGGCGTTGGGTCGCACTTGGAAACCTATGATGTAGGCATCGCTGGCAGCAGCCAGAATCACATCACTCTCTGTTATGGCACCCACAGCCTTGTGAATCACATTCACTTGAACCTCTGGGGTTGACAATTTGATGAGCGAGTCACTCAATGCCTCGATAGAGCCGTCCACATCACCCTTCACAATCACATTAAGCTCGTGGAAGTCGCCCAAAGCACGGCGGCGGCCTATGTCTTCAAGCGTCAGACGCTTCTGGGTGCGCAAGCCAAGCTCGCGTTGCAGTTGCTCACGCTTGTTGGCTATCTGGCGAGCCTCCTGGTCAGTGTCCATAATGTTGAACTTGTCACCAGCCGTAGGTGCGCCGTTCAAGCCCAAAATAAGGGCTGGCGACGATGGTCCAGCTTCGGTGATGCGCTGGTTGCGCTCGTTAAACATGGCTTTCACCTTGCCAAAGTGTGTGCCGGCAAGCATTATGTCGCCCACACGCAGCGTGCCATTATCCACAAGCACGGTTGCCACATAGCCACGGCCCTTGTCAAGCGACGACTCTATGATTGAACCTGTTGCCTTGCGGTTAGGATTGGCCTTGAGGTCGAGCATGTCGGCTTCAAGCAGCACCTTATCCATGAGCTCTGCCACGCCTGTTCCTTTCTTGGCAGAAATGTCCTGACTCTGATACTTGCCGCCCCACTCTTCCACAAGGTAGTTCATGTTGGCAAGTTCCTCTTTTATCTTGTCGGGATTTGCGCCCGGTTTGTCTATTTTGTTGATTGCAAACACGATTGGCACACCGGCTGCCGAAGCGTGGTTAAGAGCCTCACGCGTCTGCGGCATCACAGCGTCGTCAGCTGCCACAATCACAATCACCACGTCGGTCACCTTGGCTCCGCGCGCACGCATGGCGGTAAATGCCTCGTGACCTGGAGTGTCAAGGAATGTTATGCGACGGCCGTTGGGCAACTTCACGTTATATGCGCCTATGTGCTGAGTGATACCTCCGGCCTCGCCGGCAATCACGTTTGCCTTGCGGATATAATCGAGCAGCGAAGTCTTACCGTGGTCCACATGACCCATCACAGTCACCACTGGCGGGCGTTGCACGAGGTCTTCGGGTTTGTCCTCCTCCTCTTGTATCTGTTCTGCTACATCGGCGCTTTCATATTCAGTCTTGAAGCCAAACTCCTCAGCCACAATGTTGATTGTCTCGGCATCGAGGCGTTGGTTTATCGACACCATCACACCCAGATTCATGCAGGTTGCAATCACCTTGTTGACAGGTACGTTCATCATCATTGCCAAGTCATTGGCAGTAACGAACTCCGTGAGCTTGAGCACTTTTCTTTCGGCTGCCTGTTGTGCTGCCTCCTCGCGCTCCTCCTCTCTCACGGCCTCACGCTTCTCGCGACGCCATTTTGCACCCTTCTTTTGGGCTTTGGTAGTGAGTCGTGCAAGGGTTTCCTTCACCTGACGCTGCACGTCTTCCTCGCTCACTTCAGGCTTGAACGGACGCTTCGCCCCCTTCTTGTTGTCCTTGCGTTTGCCAGCGGCTGCGGCATTTTTGCCATTTGCACCTCCTGGCTGCATATTCTTTTCTATCTTGTCTATGTCAACCTTTTCGCGACCTATGCGCTTGCGCTTGTGCTTGCCGGCAGCCTCACCAGTAGCTTGTCCACCAGCGCGGTTTTGCTGTTGCTTGGCAATGCGCTCGTTTTTGCGCTCTTCCTTGGTCTTTTTCTTAGGACGCGTCTGCTGGTTGATTGCGCTCAAGTCAATCTTGCCCACAACGTTTATCCTGTTTTTGAGCACAGGCTTGCCATACTCAAAAATCTCCGGTTTCTTGTCGGCAACTTTTTCCTCATCGGCTGCAGTCTGCTGCACAGGAGCCGGTTCTGCTGTCGGCTTCTTCTCGGCCTTTGGCTGTTGTGGTGCCACAGTCTCGGCTTTTTCGTTTTTCACTTCTTTCTCCTTGATTTGAGGTTTTTCGGCCTTGGCCTCTGGTGCTGCCGGCTGCGGTTTTGGCTCTGCTTTCACCTCAGCCGCTGGCTTTTCGGCTGCCACTTCAGACTTCGGTTCTTCGGCCTTGACTTTAGCCTCCGGCTTCTCCACAGGTTTTGGCTGTGGCTTTTCCTCAGTCTTTACTTCTGCCTTGGCAGACTTCTGCTCTTCTTGCTTTTTGGCGACAGGAGCTTCTGCTTGCGGTTTCTCCTCGACATTGTTTTCCTCTTTTTCCATAGGTTTGCCTGTGGTGAGGTCTATTTTGCCAAGCACTTTCGGACGACGACTTTCAAGAATCTTATCAGTCTCAGTCTTAGCTTCTTCAACAGGCTGTGGCTTTTCTTTTGCCTTGGCCTCGGCAACCTTGGCCTTTTCCTTTTGGCGCTCGGCCACGATGTCGTCGGACTTCAATTTCAATTCCATGTCGGGCTTGAATTCCCTGACAAGCAGGGCGAAATCCTCGTCAGAGATTCGTGCATTTGGGCTCTGGTCAACCACGTCCGCTCCTTTTTTCTGCAAAAACTCACGGATTGTTTGAACACCCACATTCAAATCTCTTGCTACTTTACTTATTTTTTTACTCATGTTTTGTTGTTTCTTGTTTTAATTTTGAAGAATTAAGAACTGCTTAAATTTTTCTAACTGATTTCCTGAAATGCCGTGCCGAGCAGCAGACCGGCCTAATCGGCACAGGCGTTAATCCTCAAACTCTGCTTTCAGCACCTCAAGCACGTGGTCTATCGTGTCTTCCTCAAGGTCTGACTTCTCTATCAATTCTTCGCGTGGTGTCTTGAGCACTGCCTTTGCGGTGGCAAGACCCATATTCTTCAAAACTTCTATCACCCAACCGTCAATCTCATCGCTGAACTCATCAAGGTAGATGTCTTCTTCGCCCTCCGACTCAAGGTCGCGGTAAACGTCGATTTCATAGCCGGTGAGCATAGAAGCCAGACGTATGTTCAATCCGCCCTTACCGATTGCAAGCGACACCTCTTCTGGACGCAGGAACACCTCGGCATGCTTGGTTTCCTCGTCAAGACGCACAGATGTGATGCGGGCTGGGCTCAACGCGCGCTGTATGAGCAGCTGCGGATTTGAAGTGTAATTAATCACGTCTATGTTTTCGTTGCGCAACTCGCGCACTATGCCATGAATACGTGCACCCTTCACGCCCACGCAAGCTCCCACCGGGTCTATGCGGTCGTCATAGCTCTCCACTGCTATCTTGGCACGCTCGCCTGGCACACGGGCCACAGAGCGAATCACGATGAGTCCGTCGTGTATTTCTGGCACCTCAAGCTCAAACAGGCGGCGCAGGAATTGCTCGCTTGTTCGTGAAACTATGATTTTTGGGTTATTGTTATTGTTTGTCACCGAGTGAATCACGGCTCTCACCGTCTCGCCTTTGCGATACACATCGGTTGGAATCTGCTGGTCTTTAGGCAAGAGCAACTCATTCTTGTCGTCATCAAGAAGAAGCACCTCGCGTTTCCACACCTGATACACCTCTCCTGTCACGAGGTCGCCCTCCAGATCTTTGAATTTGGTATATACGGCGTCTTTCTGCAAGTCAAGAATCTTGCTGGCGAGTGTCTGGCGAAGGTTCAAAATTGCACGACGGCCAAACTTGGCGAAGTCAATTTTGCGCACATGCTCATCACCCACCTCGCAGTCGGGGTCGGGATTGTCAACATCATTGGTTGCATCGGTGAGAGAAATCTGCTGGTTGGGATTTTCCACCTCGCCGTCGGGCACTACCTCAAGGTTCTGATAAATCTCGCAGTCGCCTTTGTCTGGGTTTACAATCACGTCAAAATTCTCATCGCTGCCAAACATTTTTGCCAATACGCTTCGGAACGATTCCTCCAGAACGCTTATGGTAGTGGTCTGGTCTATATTCTTATTCTCTTTGAAAATCGAGAATTCTTCGGCCATATTGGGAGCCTCTTCTTTCTTAGCCATAATGTTTTGATTAAATTTCTATAATGTTTTTTGTATATTTCACCTCATCGTATTTCAGCACAATGTCTTTCTGCACAAGCTGTGGGCGCTTTTTGCCTTCCACCTTTTCTTTCACCTCCATCACCACGGTAAAGTGGTCGTCGGCCACATCGGCAAGCGTGCCTTTGAGCTTGCGGCCGTCGGCAGTAAGCACCTCCACGGCATTGCCCACATTTTTGGCATATTGCCTCAGCACCTTAAACGGAGTGGTGAGTCCACACGAGCCTATGGTCAGCTCATAGTCCTCCACATCACGGTCAAACTTTGCGAGCACTATGTCGTTCAGACGCTGGCAGTCGTCTATCGTGATGTCACGGTCGGCGTCTATCTCCACGTCAATCACATTGTCGGGTGTCACGGTCACGTCAACCAAAAACATGTCGCTGCCGTCCAAGGCCCGGTTAATAACGTTCGTCAACTCTGATTTGTCAATCATTTGTTACTTGAAATACTCGTTAAATAATAAAAATGAGGAAGCCTAACGAGCCCCCTCTATCGAATTGCTCTGCAAATATAGGCATTTGGCCGCAACTGTGCAATAAATGTGGTTGCGCACCACCGCTCGCACTGCCAATAGAATTTAATTTTTATTCATATTTAATTTTATTTAACATTTTTTATCCAACCCCATTCGCACCCCGGCGCGTCTAATGCAGAGTTTGGGTGTGTTGCGCAAGCGGCGTGACACACCAGCAAAATAAATTTTGTGATTTTTAACGCATCGGCATGCTATCATTGGCACATTATACTTACTTTTGTAAGTTACAAGCCCATATTCTTGTTGATTAGCCATAGTTGACATATCAGAAAAGTATGAAAAAGAATATATCCAAATCAGTCAAATTCCTTGCCGCAGCATGTGCCATGTTACTCCTGTTTGCAGTGGCAACATCGTGTCATCACTCCAAGGTAGAGTCAGCAATTAAAGCGGCGCTGGTCAACGCCGACACCACCAAGGCGAGTTTCGACTCCATTTGCAGCCTCATCAAGGCTGACCCCGACGGCAACCGCCAGCTGCTCACCGAAAACGGCGAGATCAATTTCACCGCCCTTCAGGAGCTAATCACGGCCACCGGCTCCAAGATGCGCCCGCCGCTCACCTGGAACATCACCCCTTACACCGCCACACAGCTCTCGCTCACCGTCTATTTTGAGCGCAGCGGCAGCATGACCCCCTACGACAACACCTCTGGCGGCGGACAGCTTAAGCGCGCCGTCAACGACCTAATCAATTTCTTCCCATCAAAGGACAAGGCCGGCAACGTGACAATCAAAATTGTAAACGACAACATCTATCCATATAGCGGCACTATCGACTCTTTCCTGCAAGACCGCGACATCTATGCCAGCACGGCAAACGTAGGCAATGCCAAATACACCGACTTCGGACTCATATTCAACAAAATATTGTCGGCCCAAGGAAGCAATAACGTGAGCGTGCTTGTCACCGACCTGATTTATTCGCCCGAAAACACTGCCGACGTGAGCATAAGCAAAATCTTCAACGAGGAAAATGCGCTCGCCACATCGGTTTTCAAGAGCTACAAAGGCAAATCGGTGATTGTGCACCAACTCATGGGCGACTACAACGGCTACTACTACCCATACAACAACAAGCCGTTCCGCTATTCTGGCCGCCGACCGTTCTACATACTCGTGATTGCCGACTCCAAGGTTATCGACGCAATGGCTGCCTCTCCAGAGTATGCCTCGTTTCTCAACATCAAAGGCGAAGCCAACTCCTACCGTTTCAACCAAACTCAAACCGGCGTCAGCTTCAACGTGATTTCTGACTGGGAGAATAACATAGGACGTTTCCGCCCGTCGCACAGCGATGCCGGAGAGCTGACTAATTGCGAGAACGACCGCAGCACCGGCACTTTCTCATTCACCATTGCTGCCAACCTCAAGGCTCTCAACAAGCCCGAATCTTTCCTAACCGACGCCAGCAACTACCGCATTAACTCGCAAAACGGTTTCAAAATCACTTCTGTCAAGGCCATAACCCCAGCCATGGTTTCTGGCAACAACAAAGCAGAACTTGAGCGTAACACCCACCTCATAACCGTCAGCGGCAAGTTCAACACTCCGCGCGACGAGATAAGCATAAGTCTGCCAAACGAGTTCCCAAAGTGGATTTCGCAGTCAACCAGCACCGACGACACCACTCCTGCCGGCAATTTTGCAAGCACCACGTTTGGTTTGGAACAGTTTTTGCAGGGCATTTACAACGCATTCTCTGCCGAAACCGGCAATTATGCAACAATAACGATAAAGTTAAAAAAATAACAACTCACAGTTTTCTTTAATCATGCAGCGACAATTAGTCTATCTGGCATTGGGCATCATAGCCACAATCCTGTTCATCTTATTCAAAGTGGAGCTTTATGAGTCCATCTACTACTCGCAGGGCTTCAGCGACAAGTTCTATAACCTTGGTCTCTACGATGCTGTGGCCATCATCACCGCCGTCATAGCATGGGGTGGAGCTGTGATTTACTACTATGTCATCAATTCCGTTAAGTTCGACCGCTGGTATCACTGGCTAATAACGCTTGCCGTGGTCACCGTGGTTGCCCCTGTTGTGTGCTATGCCTACAACGACTATGTGTTTGCCGACAACAATCTCCTCTACATAGGAGAGTCGATATACTTTGAGTTTGTCAACATGCTGTTCGCAGCACTTCTGTTTGTGATAGCATCATTCTCTGTGCGCTGGTGGAGCTCAAATTGCCGCCACACACCCATTCCGCAATAATGCCCCGGCACACACATTCAATATTTCTTCACGAAAAACTTTTACACTAAAATGAGATTATTCATATTTGCAATAGGAGGCACAGGCTCGCGAGTGCTCAAGTCACTCGTAATGCTGTCGGCTGCCGGTGTGCGTCCGCTCGACGCCAGTGGCAAGCCGGTGCAAAACCTTGAGTTGGTGCCCATAATCATCGACCCTCACAAAAACAACGCCGACCTCAAGCGTGCCGAGACGCTTCTCAACGCCTACCGCGAGATTAGAGCCAAACTTTATGGCAACGCACTGAATGCCGACGGCTTTTTTGCCAACAAAATCACCTCGCTTGGCGAGATTATGGCCGACAGCGCCACGCCCATAGGCGACTCTTTCATTTTCGACCTCGCGTCGGTGGAGCACAACAAATTTCGCGACTTCATTGGCTACGACACCATGAATGCCGAGAACCAGGCTCTCACATCGCTGCTCTTTGCCGACTATCAGCTCGAAAACAAAATGAGCATTGGTTTTGTGGGCTCGCCAAACATAGGCAGTGTGGCTCTCAACGGCATCAAGGACTCCAACGAGTTTCAGGCGTTTGCCAATGTGCTTATGAACGGTGACCGCATCTTCTTCATAAGCTCCATATTCGGAGGCACAGGAGCCGCCGGCTTCCCCATTCTTGTCAAAAACATAAGACAGGCTCAATACACCGACCTCAAAAACAAGGGTGACTTGCGCCGTGCTCCAATAGGCGGACTCACCATGCTGCCATATTTCAGCATTGAGAACAGCAAGGACGAGGGCGACAAGCGCATCGACAACGCCGACTTCGTAATCAAGACGCAATCGGCTCTCGAATACTACGACAACACCCTCACTGGCAACAACGCATCGGCTGTCAATGCCATCTTCTATCTTGGCGACCAAGTACACTCCAAGCCATATTTCTATGACCCAGGCGACAAGATGGACCAGAAAGACCCTGCACACCTCACCGAATTCATTGGTGCTCTGGCTCCACTCAAGTTTGCCGGTATGGCCGACCGTGAGCTGTCCGACACCAACGGCAACCCACTGCCAACCAAGGCATTTGAATATGGGCTTGAGCGCGACGACACCACAATTGACTTTTTCGCTCTCGGCAGAGCCTCTCGCGCCCTCATCTTCAAGAAGATGACCAAGCTTCACCTGCTGTTCCTGTATCTGCGCACTGGTTTGAGCGGCAACATAGGCCAGGGTTTCACCGAGGACAATCCAAAAATCACAAGCGAATTCCTCAACACGCAGTTTTTCAAAACGCTCAACGAGCAGTTTTTCAACAATTACTTCGACTGGCTCTATGAAATGTATAACAACCAGCGCAGCGTACACCTGTTTGAGCTTGGCCAAACCGACATGTCAAAGGCCATTTTCAACGTCAACGTGAAACGCGGATTTTTCGGCAGCAAAAACGTGACAAACGACACTTTCAAGGCCGAAATGAACAAACTCAGCCGCGATGCCACTGGCTACTCGCAAAACAATGTGGAATTCAAGCTGCTCGACCTGTTCAGCAAAGCTGCCGACAAGATTGTAGCCGAGCGTTACGAAAACATAAATTAATTCAGCACACATCATGAGCAACGTTTTATCATATAGCAACAAAAACTCCAATTCGGGCAACACCGACTGGATTCCGGCGTCGCCCTACACGACCGACGAAATCAGACAAATCAAGGACCCCAACGGAGGTTTCAACGAAAATCCGCGCACGGCCATTCCAAGCCCGTTTGCACAACTCGACCTTGTGAAAAACGCCTTTGAGCATTTGGCCAACAATCAGTTGTCGGGCACCGACATGGATTTGCGCCTTGTGTCAAATGCGCTTGATGTGGCACAACTGTTTTTCGATTTTGAAAACCACCGCAAAGACGTGACCATAGTGCGCTGGAATCGCGACGAGCAGCTTGCCAAGCTCAAAAGCGACCCCACACACCGCCTCTATGGCGAAACTCTGGAATTGTTCCTCAACTCCGACACGAAATATAATTTCGACAAACTCACCGACTGGTACATACTCAAGCATGGCAGCGAGGTGCTCGGCGCCACCTCTCCGGCATCATTCGTCATGGCAGCCCCTGCCACGCACCAGTTCACCGACATAATGGTTGAGCAAAACGTTCCGCTGTTCTCATCAATACGCCACCTGTGGCAGCGCGACGACGATTTCATTTATTGCATGTTCCTCCTGTTCAACGGCTACCCGTCGCTCAGGCAAGCTGTGGGCAAAGTATATGCCTACATGTATATGAACCTGCAAATCATCAAGCAGCAGAAGCCTGCCCTATTTGGTCGCATAACAGCCGTGATTCCCGACCCCATGGCATTCAACGCCGACGGAGCCGCAGCCATTGCCGAGAAACTTGAGCAGGACTTTGAGCCTTTTGCCGGCGACAACGAAGTCACTGTGCTCGGAGCACGGCTCTATCACAAACGCCTGTGCGACATTCGCACTCAGGCCGCTAAAAGCGACTTTGTGATTGTGCCCACGCGCGCCATAGCGCCCGACGAGACGCTACCGCTCGTGCTGCGCAACAATTTCAACGGCTCTGTTGACCATTACCGCTACATCGACAAGGAGTGGGACAGCTCCACACAAGTGCTGTCGCATGGCGCGCCCATCGACAAGCGCGAGTTGCCTGGTGTGGGCACGCTCTATCCATTCCTCACCACAGCCGATTTCCTCACCGACACCATAATACAGCTTAGCAGCCCCATCGACAGCAACCATTTCTTCGATGGCAACATAACCTCCGCCCACAATGAGCATGGCTATCTACTGCCCATCAAGCCTGTATTTTTCCATTATTTCAATGCTGCCGACCTTAATTCCAGCGTGCTCGGTCGCCCCATCTTCGAGATTCGCGAGGCTGCCGATGCCAAGAGCGTGACCGTGGTGCTGCGAATTCCAGTCCGCAAAAAGTACATTGAGCTGACCCGCACCTACAACTCCGTTCCCGACCCGTCATGGTCATTCAGCGAGGAGCGAGGCACAGGGCGCATCGTCACCTCTATCATGTCGGCCGCCGTGTTCCCGTTTGTGCGCACTGGCAGTGGCGACACCTACACCGTGCAACTGTCGGCAATGGTTGACCACAACTCACTCCGTTTCTTCGGCAACGGCATGACCACCGACAACCTCGATGTCAGTGGCCATGAGCGCACCAAAGAGCCGTATTCGTCAACCTACTACGACGTGAAAGGCTCGTTCGACTTCATCGAAGCCACCGTCAACAACGACCTCGGCTCGTTCTCTGGCATAATCGTGCCGCTGTGGCGACCCTACACGCCATCGTCTAAAGAATACATATTTGCCGTTGACTTCGGCACCACCAACAGCCATGTGGAGTGGGCTGAGCGCGGCCAGGAGTCGCAGCCGCTCACATTCAAGGACGGCTCGGCAGAAGTGCTTATAGCCACACTGCACAAAAAAGGCGGCAATCTGGCGTTTGCCGACCAAATACAGCGTGTTGAGTTTCTGCCGAGCGACATCGACTCGGTGTACGGTTTCCCCTTGCGCACCACTTTGGCACGCAACAGCCGCAGCTCTGGCAATGGAACCGGCCTGTTCAGCGAAACCAACATTCCGTTCCTCTATGAGCGGCAATATTTCTCTGGCTACGATGTCACCACCAACATCAAGTGGAGCGGCAACAAACAGCTATCCATGACTTTCTTGCGCGAAATCATATTGTTAATACGCGCCAAGGTGCTGATTGAAAACGCCGACTTGTCAAAAACGAGGGTCATCTACTTCTTCCCGGTGAGCATGAGCGGCAGCGACCGTAGCTCACTGCAAGACACTTGGGAGACGCTGTATCGCGACTACATCAGCGACCAGGCCGACAACCTGCGCAGCTATCCGGAGTCAATCGCCCCGGCCTATTACTACCACGGAGCAGAAGTCACAGGCAGCAGCTTTGCCTCTATCGACATTGGTGGTGGCACCACCGACGTGGTGATTTATCAGCCCACCGACGACCGCATGTCGAGCAAGCCGGTGGCTGTGTCGTCGTTCCGCTTTGCCGGCAATGCCATCTTTGGCGATGCTTTCAACGACAAAGATGCCGACAACAACCCTCTGCTGCAACACTACACGGCCTATTTCAAAAAACTTATAGGCAAGAATGCCGACATCACCTATCTCAACAGCATTCTCGATGAAGTGATGGCCGGCAAGCGCTCAGAGGACATCAACGCATTCCTGTTCTCAATAGAGAATGTGGAGCAACTCCGCAAGCTCCGCGAAATCGACCGCAACCTCTACAGCTACAATGCCCTGCTGCACAACGACAGCCAGCGCAAACTCGTGTTCATGTATTTCTATGCTGCAATCATCTACTACATAGCAAGTCAAATGAAGGCAGCCAGCCTCATCAAGCCCAAGCGCATCTACTTCAGCGGCACCGGCAGCAAGATACTGAACATTCTGGGCAACCTGTCGCAAATCAACGAGTTCACGCAACTCATTATTGAGAAAGTGTTTGGCGAGAGCTACACCGAGGGCTTTGAAATAAAAATCGAGGCAAACTGCCCGAAGCAAATCACTTGCCGTGGCGGTGTGCGGCTTGAAAACAAACGTCTCGACAAGCAGACTTCGGTGGAAATGTACACACCACGCAACATCAACGCCATCAAGTCTAGCTACTCCATGATTGCCGACAAGCCGCAGCTCACATTCGGCGATGTCAACGACATCACCATAAGGCAAAAGCTCGTTGACAGCGCCAAGCGCTTCAATGACTTCTTCATCAGTTTGTGCGACAAAGACATCAAAGACGAGTTTGGCATTGACCACGGAGTGTTCAACATCTTCACAAGCGTGGTTGGCAACGACATGTCAAACTATCTCACCGCCGGCATCACGAGCTTTTTGCACGGCCACAACTACAGCGACAGCGACGAGCTGCAAGACGTGCCGTTCTTCTATCCGCTTACCGGCGTGATTCGCTACAACTTGCTCAAAAATTTATGCAACGACGTGATAAGCCGCGCCAACAACTAAACACCTTTGCACTAAAATGAAAAAGTTAGTTATATTATTCCTCTCATTTGTGTGCGGCATAACCATTTTGGCCAGTGCCCAGCAAGACTCCTCCTCTACGGCAAACGACTCTGCTGTGCGCGACAGCGCTGCTTCCGTCAGCGTCAACACCGTGGCAACCGACAACACACCTGTAGCCACCCAAGAGACAACTGACGAAACACAAACCATAGCCGCTCGCCGTTTGTGGGCAGCCTGTGGATTGTCGCTGCTCGTGGCTGTAGTGGCTCTTGTCGTGGCGCGCAACTCCGGCCGCCGCAACAAGGCACTCATCAAGGCATTGCAGCAAGATTTAAACAAACTGAAAAATGAGCTCGCCGACACGAAAGCCCAGCTCGACAACTTGCACAAAACGGCAAATGCCCCACGCATACCGCTCCCCAAGCCACAACCACACCCCAGCACGACGCATGCGGCTGTGACCAAACCCAAGCCTGTCACCCCGGCCACTCCTGTGCCACGACAATTATATCTGCCAAAGCCCGATGCCAACGGCAGCTTCCCTCGTGCCACAGCCACGTTTGAAAACGGCAACACCATGTTTGTTCTCACCACCACCGACGGCACTAATGGCACATTCGTGGTGGTGGACGACCCCAAAATGCAGTTGCTTGCCCTCATGATGCCCACCGAAAATCTCACCACGGCATGCACAGGGCACAACATACAAACGTCTAACGGCAGCAACCGCATTGTCACCGACACCGCCGGCACAGCCACTCTCATCAACGGCCGTTGGCACATAAAAACCCAAGCCACAATCCACTATGAGGCTTAAACCGCTTTTCATCGCAGCCCTTGCCGCAACAATCGCCCTTGGTGGTCAAAGCTGCCGCAGGCAACGCATGGCGCAAGGTGGAGAAGCACGCGTCAGTGAGCGCAAGGCGGCACGCGGAAGCGATAGGACTCTGCGAAATGGCGGCAAGCAGGTCATTGCCATGCGCCCCGACAAAAGTGGCGTGTATTATGTGCCGGCCAAAGTCAACGGCACTGAAATGGAGTTCGTTTTCGACACTGGAGCCTCGGTTGTGTGCCTGTCGGTGGTCGAAGCATCATTTCTCTACCGCCAAGGCAAACTGTCGAAAGAAGATTTCGTGGGTCAAGGCCAGATGTTCGATGCCACTGGCCGCGTTTCCACCAACGCCATCATCAATCTGAAAGACGTGACGATAGGCGGCATCACTGTTCACAATGTCAAGGCCTCCGTCAGCGAAAGCCAAGAAGCGCCGCTGCTGCTCGGCCAAACCGTTTTGAGCCGATTTGGCACGGTAACTGTTGACTACAAGCACAACCAGATTGTCCTTGAGCCGTAGAGAAAAGTAAACATAATCATTACAAGAAAAAAAACGACAAATGAAATTCGTGTGTCCCAAGTGTGGCAGACAAATCACGGTCACCAATAGCGAGTTGGTGGCACTTAAAGGCACCATCGTGTGCCCACAGTGCCTCACAGCAACCACCGTACCCTACAAGAAGCCGTCATCGCCTGCCACCCCACCACCACGGCGCACAGCTGCCAAGCCATACTCCTCACCGCCACCTCGCCGCAGCGCGCAATCAAAGCCGGTAATCAACTTTTCCGACAGCGGCTACAGCAACAACCGAAACAGCCACCCGGCACGCAAGACCACAAAAAACAGCAAGCCGTCACGCACATCGTCGCTGCTTGCAGTGTCGTCGTTTGGGTGCTTTTGGCGTTCGGTGGCGTTCACAGCCGTGCTTTTTGTGATTTATGTGCTTTTTGGTAAACTAATTGAAATGTGACATTTGCTTTATGAAGTATCGTTGCCCCAAATGCGGAAAAGAGATTGAAATCAGCAAGCAGGAACTATCCGCGCTGAAAAACCACATTGTGTGCCCACAGTGTCTATCCACACTTAAAATCGATGGCGACTACGCCTACATACCGCTTGACTTCGACGAAGCCGCTCCAGCCGAAGCCGCCAAGCCAACCGAAACAGAGGTCACATGTCCAAGCTGCGGAAAAAGGCTGCACGGCAATCCGAATTTCTGTCCGGAGTGCGGCCACAGTTTCAATTCCGCACCAGCTCCAAAGCCAGCAAACGCACCAAGCAAGCCAAGCGACACTCGCACCGCCACTGCAGCCGTCACTCCTCCGGAGCTGCCAGCACAGGCGCAGCAGCGCGACGTGTTCTACGACGATGCCGTGCGCTACATCGGCACATGCAATGCCATCACCACCATCATGCTGCAGCAATATTTCAACATATCCTATGAACGCGCTGCCCAGCTAATGCAGCAACTTGAGGAAAATGGCATAGTGGGCCCTGACAACCACGGCCGGCCTCGCAAAATTCTAATACAGCACAACCAGTCGTTGCCGTTTGCAATCAAGCGGTCGCACAGATTCGACCCCGTGATGATGGCAATGGAGGAGGTGCAAGGCAAACAAGGCAATAGCACATCAGGCAACCGTGGGTGCGGCTGCTGGTCAATAGTCATTGGATTGTTATTATTCTATTTAATAGCAGCCCTAATTGCCGGTTAAACACCTAAAGCTCCTTTACCAGAAATATTTGGGTTGGGAAGTGGTCGCTGAAACCATCGAGAAACACACCTGCCGAGTATGTGCGCAGCGGATAACCCTTGCGGTCACCGTCCTTGGTCTTTAAGAACTCCTTGTTCATCACCTCGGCCTTGAAGAAAGTGAGGCTCTTTTTGTCGGCACTGTCGTGATAGCGAAGCAGATTGTCGTTAACCAAAATTTGGTCAAACAAGTTCCATTGCCCCTTGTAGGCCAGAGTGCCAATGCCTTTTTCAAGCAAGTCCCACCACGGGTCATACATGTCGCCTTTCTTCACGTCTGAAATCTTGTGTTTTGCCCCCATTCCTTCAGTCAAGCTCAAGTCCTGCGGGTCATCATTCAAGTCACCCATAAATATCACGCCTTGCTCCGGGTCAACCTGCATCAGCGAGTCTATTGTCTTGCGAGCCAGTTTGGCGGCGGCAACTCTCAAGAAGTTAGAAGCCTCCTGTCCTCCAAGTCGCGACGGCCAGTGGTTAACGAGCACACTCACTTTCTCGCCGGCAAGCATTCCGGTCACGCAGAGCTGGTCGCGGGTGCGGAAGTCGGGCCGGCCCGGTACCTCAAGCTTTTGGTTGGTCACATTAAGCACTTTGAAATAGCGCGGATTATAGAGCAATCCCACATCTATGCCGCGGCGGTCGGGTGAGTCATGGTGTACTATCTGCAAGCGCCACTGGCGAATTTCCGGTTGCTTCACCAGGTCTTGCAGCACGGTGATGTTTTCCACCTCCGACACACCTATCAGCACAGGTCCCATGGGAGTGGCCTTCGTGGTCATCTTGCTTATGGCATAAGCCAAATTATGCTGTTTTTTCCAATATTTCTCGCCGTTCCACTGTCTCTGGCCATTTGGAGAAAACTCCAGGTCATATTTTCCATTGTTGTTGATTGTGTCGAAAAGGTTCTCAAGGTTGTAAAACATCACGCCATACATGGAGTAGCGTTTCTCCGACCTCACCGCCAGCGCTACAGTAACAATGGCCAGCGCAAATATCAAAATCTTTTTCATTGATGCAGGATAATGTTGTTAGCACAAATTTTCAATTCCCAAAAATAATCACTTTTTGGCAAAAAACACAAAACAAAGCCATTAAATAGTTATGTCACGGTTTTTTAACGACAAAACAACACATTTTCACAAAATTAATTCGTACTTTTGATAACTTTTGTAAAAATTCAGACGCACAATCTTGTCTTTGTGGCATTTGTGCACTAATTCACTAAGCAACATCTTGAGTTAACATATCACAAAAATTATAAACAACCTATTTATGAAAATCAAACTGTTTTTGCTATTAACCGTCTTGGCTTGGTTGCCGGCTCTGGCCGACACAGGCTTGGTGGGCAAGGTGATTGATGCCAGTAGCAACAAACCGGTAGCCGACGCCACAGTGATGCTCGACAGCCAAGGTCTGACGGCAACCACCGGCCCCGACGGCGCTTTCGCATTCACCAACGCCAAAGCCGGCAGCGACAACCTCATCGTCATTGCCTATGGCTACAAAGATGCCACACTGGCTGTGAACATAGCAAGTGGCGAAAAGCAAAACCTCGGCGAGGTGAAGCTCACGCCAGAGGCGTTCAATGCCGCTGCACAAGACTACCAAAACACCATCTACGACAATGCCCTCACAGCGTCGCAGCTTGAGGACGAGGAAGGCAACACCCAGTCGGTGGCTCTGCTTTCGGGCGCAGGCGACGACCCGTTCTATCAAGCAGCAAGCTACAACTTCAGCATCATGAGGTTCAGACTGCGCGGCTATGAATCAAACTACACTTCCACAGCCATCAATGGTGTAAACTTCAACGATGCGGCACGCGGACAGTTCAACTACTCAATGCTCGGCGGACTCAATCAGGCATTCAAAAGCAAAAGCATAGGCCAAGGCCTTGAATACACGTCTTACGCCTTTGGCGACATAGGCGGAGCCAGCAACATCTACACCTTCGCCAAGGATTTTGCTCCCGGCTTTCGCGGCAGTGTAGCCTACACCAACGGCAACTACAAAACGCGCGTAATGGCCACTTACAGCACCGGACTCAACAAGCAAGGCTGGGCAATGACAGTGTCGGCCGTGGGCCGCTACGCCGACGAAGGCATCACGCCTGGCTCGTTCTACAACAGCGCCGGCTATTTTCTCGCTGTGCAGAAAGTGCTCAACAGTCACCACAGCATAGCCCTCACCACTTTTGGAGCACCCACTAAGCGTGCCGGAAGCTCTGCCACATTCCTTGAGGCTTGCGACCTGGCCGGCAACAACCTCTACAACCCTAACTGGGGCTGGCAAGACGGCAAAAAGCGCAATGCCAAGGTGGTGGAATCTTTTACCCCGACCACTATTCTCAACTGGGTGTGGGACAAGAGCCTCGACACAAAACTCACCACAGGCATAGCATTTCAGAAATCATATTACAGCAGCTCGGCTCTCAACTGGTATAATGCACGCGACCCCCGTCCTGACTACTACCGCTATTTGCCGTCATACTGGTCAGACCAGTCAATAGCCGACTACTACACCGACCTCTGGACTCGCGATGACTCATTCCGCCAAATCAACTGGAACGAGCTTTACAGCATCAATGCCCTCAACAATCACGAAGCCGATGTGACAGGCGTGAGCAAAGGCTCTACCTACATTCTCGAAAAACGCCACAGCAATCAAGCCGCATGGCTGTTCAACACCAACCTCAACACCCGGCTCTCAAACACGGTGACCCTGCAAGGCGGACTCAACGCCAACTACACCGTGTCGTCATACTACAAGACAGTCAAAGACCTGCTTGGCGGACGCTACTGGCTCGACGTTGACCAATTCAGCGAGCGCGACTTCCCTGGCGACAATCAAATCTTGCAAAACGACATCGACAATCCAAACCGCAAGGTGCTTGAAGGCGACCGCTTCGGTTATGACTACAACATCAACTCGCTCAACACCAACCTCTGGGTGCAAAATGTGGTGAACCTCGCCAAGTTCGACATCAACTATGCTGCCGACTTGAGCTACACCATGTTCCAGCGCGACGGAAAAATGCGCAATGGCCGTGCCCCCGAAAACTCCTATGGCAAGGGCGAGTCGCACAAGTTTGTCAACTTCCGCCTCAAGGCCGGAGCCGTGTATAAGCTCGACGGACGCAACAGCTTCTCGGCACACGCTTTCTATGGCACCGTGGCACCGCGCCCCTACAACGCCTATATCTCACCGCGCATCAAGGACGACGTGATTACAGGACTCGAAAGCGAGAGAATATCGTCATTTGATTTGGGCTACACTTGGAACTACCGCACATTCCGCGGCTCCATCACAGCCTACTGGACCGACTTCCGCAACGGCAACGAGCGCACTTCGTTCTACGACGACCTCTACCGCACAGCCATGAACTACTCGCTCATCAACGTGCACAAGGCTCACCGCGGCATTGAGCTCGGCTTCTCCTACAAGCTCACACCTTCGCTGGCAGTGAGCGGAGCAGCCACATTCTCGCGCTACACCTACAAAAACCGTCCTACCGGCACACGCAGCTACGAGAACGGCTCGCAACCCGACACCACCCAAATCGTGTATCTCAAAAACTTCTATGTGGGCGAGACTCCTCAACAAGCCTACTCTCTCAGCCTCAACTGGACAGCTCCACACATGTGGTTCTTTGAAATCAACGGCAGCTGGCTGGGCGACGCCTACGTTGACCTGTCGCCAATACGCCACGAGGCCATGCCTAACCTGTGGACCGTGTGCGAAACTATGGAGCAGTATGAGAGCAAGGTGAAAGAAATCACTCACCAAGAGCGACTCAAAGACGCCTTTGTGCTCAACGCAAGCATTGGCAAGGTAATCTATCTCAACCGCACCGCCTCGCTCAACTTCAATGTGAACCTCAACAACATTCTCAATAACCGCAACATCATGACAGGCGGCTATCAGCAAGGACGTTTTGACTACACTAACTACACTACTTCAAAGTATCCCAACAAATACTACTTCACCCAGGGCTTCAAGATTTACGTCAACATGGGTGTGCGTTTCTAATTCTAATTTTCCAAACAAACGACAACAATAACACTACAAATAATTATGAGACGATTCAACTTATATCTCGGCATGCTTCTCGCTATGGTTTTGGCATGGAGCTGCAACGATGACTTCGACACTCCACCGGTTGTCATTCCGTCGGCACAGCACACGCCAAACACCACAATAGCACAACTCAAGGAGAAATACTGGAACGATGCCACCAACTACATCGACACAGTGAAAGACGACATCGTGATTCACGGACGCGTGGTCAGCAGCGATGCCAGCGGCAACATCTACAAGAGCCTTGTCATTCAAGACGAGACCGGCGCAATCGCCATCTCCATCAACGGCAACGACCTCTACACATCTTACCGCATAGGCCAGGAAATTGTGATTCCCATGAAAGGTCTGTGGGTAGGCAAATACAACGGCTTGCAGCAGATAGGCTATCCTCAAGCCTATCGCGACACCTACGAGGCCTCGTTCCTGCCGCTTGAGACTTTTAAAGACGCAGCCGAACTCAACGGTCTGCCCGAACCCGGCAAAATCGACACCGTCACCACCACCATCAAGGAAATCTCGGCTACCGATGCCGCTTCGCTCCGCAAGTGGCAAAGCCAGCTCGTGCGCTTCGACAACGTGAAGTTCACCGACGCCGACGGCAAAAACACTTTCAGTGAGTCGAGCGCGTCAACCAACCGCTCTATCGAAGACACCGAAGGCAACACCATAATTCTGCGCAACAGCAACTACGCTTCGTTCAAAAACACTCCTCTGCCAAGCGGCACAGGCAGCGTGGTGGGCATCTTGAGCTTCTACGGTTCATCATGGCAGATTCTCATTCGCTCGGTTGAAGACTGCGTTGGTTTCGACACAAGCAACCTCGGCACACTCGTCAACCCATTCACCGTTGACTCTGTGGTGAATTTGCAAAACAAAAACCGCAGTGGCTGGATGACCGGCTACATAGTGGGTGCTGTGGCTCCAGAAGTGACACAAGTGAAGAGCAACTCCGACATTGAGTGGAAAGCTCCCACAACACTCGACAATACTCTTGTTATCGGCCCAAGTGCCACATCGCGCGACATTTCACAATGCGTCGTCGTGTCGCTTCCACAAGGCTCGGTGTTCCGTCAGCAAGCCAACCTCAAAAACAATGCCGAGCTGCTCGGCACACAAATCTGGGTCAAGGGCACATTTGCCACCTACATGGGCGCAAACGGTGTCACAAGCAATAGCGGTTCGGCCGGCGAGTTTAAGCTGTCTATCACCACTGGCGGAGCAAAATCGCTCAGCGAAGATTTTGAAAGTGCCAAGATTCCCGACGGTTGGAAGATTCTCAAGGTCAAAGGCAACAAGGACTGGTATGTTGACGAGTTCAGCGGCAACCACTTCGCCAAGATGTCGGGCTACAAGGGCACTGCCCCATTCGACTCTTGGCTCATCTCGCCTGCCGTTGACATAAAGAATGCCGAGAAGAAGATTCTCTCATTCCGCACCCAAGTCAACAGCTATGGCAGCACCAAGACAAATCTTGAGGTTTATCTCCTCACTACCGACGACCCCAACACCGCCACTCTCCACAAGCTCAGTGCTAAACTCGCCTCTGCTCCTGCAAGCGGCTACTCTGAGTGGACTGAATCGGGCGACATCGACCTCAGCAAATATGCCGACGGCAGCTACTACATAGGTTTCCGCTATGTGGGTGAAACCGATGCCAACTACTCCACATGGGAGGTTGACGACGTGAAGTTCAACGCCAGCAAGTCTGTCACTCCACCCACACCGGAAATCGGCACTCGCGCCGACCTTGAGACCATGAACAGCGGCAATGCCACTGGCCTCTATGGCACCTACACATCGGCCGCCGGCTGGAAAGCCACAAACTGCAATGTGCTGCAAGGCGGCACTGCCGACGCCAACCCCGTGTTCAAGTTCATCGGTTTCAAAACCGGTTCCACCTCGCAATATGCCACAGCAATAAACCTCAACGGCAAGACCACCGCCAAGGGTGTGCTGACATCGCCGGCCATCAGCGGTGGCATTGGCACGCTCACGTTCAACTACGGCTTGGCCTACACTGAGCAAAACGGCATCGCGTTCCATGTGGCGGTGATGCAAGGTGGCAAGGCTGTTAAGGAATTTGATGTGGAAAAGAAAGACGCAGCAAAATACACGGCTTACAGCCACAGCGAGCCAATCAATGTGAAGGGAGAATTCTCTCTTGTGTTCACAGCCAAGAGCCAGTCAAACTCCACTTCCAACAAAGACCGCGTAGCTATCTGGAACATCAACTGGACTGAAAACAAATAACGCAACATTTAGCATTAATTGTCAAAAAAGCAATAGAGCCGTACGGCTCTATTGCTTTTTATATTTCAGGAAAATAGCGGCTATGGCTTGGGGGTGATGCGGTAGCTGAAGCGGCTTAGGGCGAAATCCACCCAGTGATCACGGTCGGCATGCATGCGGCTTAGCACAGCGTCGGTGGGCGACTCCGAATACTCTTCGGTGTTCTCGCACCACAATTTATATTTCATTTCGTCGGCCGTCAGCGGAAACACCTGATAAAAATCAATGGTTCTGCCGCTCGACAGCGGGCACATCACCAGGTCATCTATGCAAGGCTGCGGACACAGTAAAACGGCAGAATGGTATGGCACTCCGGGAGCAAACGACTGATTGTCGTCGTGCGACATGGTGTGTCCCCACATCAGCCAGCTGCCGGTTGTCACCGGCACTCGCGCAAAGTCCTTGAGCAGACGCACTGGCCAATAGTTGCGCTCGTCCTCAAACCCCTCTTCCGTCATGTTCCAGTCGGCAGGCAGATACATAAGCAGCTCTGCGCGCTCGCCCACATGCTCGGCAAGCCTCAGGTCTTCTGGCACACGCATGCGATATGCCCCTGCGCCAATGGTGCAAAGTGTGTAGTAGTTGCGGCCGTCGGCAGGCGGAATTATTGCCACGTCAAGATGAATGTCGGGCGATTGTATCTCATGCAGCACGTCGTCATATTTGCCAAAATGCTCTTCTATGAAATCTGAAATCTCATTCACTTCAGTTTCAGTGTATGGCGTGATTTCCGGATTTTCTTCACCAGTCAAAGCATGGCCCCACAATCCGAGAGCCGCAGCCCTGGCCTTGGGCATATCGTCGCTCCACATGTAAAACAGCCCCGACTCCGCCTCGTCTTTCATTTCCACAACAAGAAATTTGCGATAAAATCTTATGTCGTGGACGTCGGTCCATTTGGCCGACTCCACACGCATGTAGCGCATGCCGTCGTCAAGGGTCGCCACATTTTGCGGCCCTTCTTTTGCAAGCACAGGAAAGCAGTTGCCACGGTACAGCACCGTGTAGAGATTACTGAACCTGCGAGCCATCAGCGCAAGCACAACAATTACTCCAGTGATAAACCCTAAACATCTGCCGCCCGCCAAAAGCGCTATAGCACCCAGAACCATTACTCCAAGCCAAATCTGAAAGGCGTGGTTAACCCTCAAGTTACCCATGAACATGTCTTTTAGCGCACAGCGCACAAATGTCAACCTGCTTTTAGGGAAGTTCAGGCGCATTTCATCGGGAGTTGAGCCTTGTGCGGCAGGCAGATTCTTAAGTGAAACAAATTCCATAAACTCAAAATGCTGTTTTTGTTCTTTTGCCAACAAATGTAGAAAAAAAAATCAGATATGAACGCAAATGGCTATTTATCGTGTCACGAAATTTGATTAACTTTGAATTATTATTAACATAGGCTTGTTTCTTCTGCTTCAAGATTTCAGCTTTCGCGAAGCAGAGCTACTCGAAAATTCATCTAAAACTTCATGATATTATGAACAGACTACTCGTTACTTGCATCATGGCGGCAATTGCTGTGTGCAGCTGGGCCTTCGACTTTGTGCACGGGCCTTATCTACAAAACCTCACCGACACCGAAGTGTCGATGGTATGGGTCACCGACGAACCCTCTGTGGGCTGGGTGGAGCTTGCGCCACAGGGCACCGACAGCTACTATTCCGTGCCACGTCCACGCTACTACGACACCGACTGCGGTGTGAAGCGCACCACTCGTGTGCATGTGGTTAAAATCACAGGCCTCAAGCCTGGCACCACTTACCGCTACCGCGCATATTCCACTCTGGTCACCGGACACAACTTTAACAAGGTGTATTACGGCGAAACCAAAGCCACCAACCCCTACACCACCCACACGTTCACCACAAGCGACAATTCCCGCACAAAAATCAACTTTGCCGTAGTCAACGACATTCACGAGGACAACCAGAAGCTGACCAATCTGATTGGCATGTGCGACCTGAAGACCACCGACTTCTTCATCTTCAACGGCGACATGACATCGTCGTTCAACGACGAGAAGCAAGTGTTTGCCGGTTTCATGGACACAGCCTGCAAACTTTTTGCCAGCAACATTCCGTCATATTATGTGCGTGGCAACCACGAAACACGCGGCAATTTCTCCACAGAGTTTCACAAATACTTCAACCCCACACAAAACAAGATTTACTATAGCTTCCGCTATGGACCCGTGTTTTTCATAATGCTCGACACCGGTGAGGACAAACCCGACACCGACATTGAGTATTATGGCATCACCGACTACGACAACTATCGCACCGAGCAAGCCGAGTGGCTCAAAAAGGTGGTGGCAAGTGACGACTACAAAAACGCACCATTTAAGGTTGTCATTGCCCACATGCCACCCAGAAATGCCGCCCAAAAAGGCTGGCACGGCGAAGTGGACCTCAACGAAAAGATTGTGCCGGTGCTCAACGATGCCAAGCCCGACATCATGATATGCGCCCACTTGCACCGCTACATGTTCCACAAGCCCGATGCCAACGTGCAGTTCCCCTATATGGTCAACAGCAACAAGGCCATAGTGAAAGTAGAGGTTGACGGCAACACGATGAAACTTACCGACACCGACCTCGAAGGCAAGGTGGTTGACACCTACACAGTGAAGAAATAGCACCGCAGTGCACACTGCAATGCAAACCCCAAAAAGCAGATAAAACAACATAAGAAACTGCTTTATCGCCGTGGGGGACGTGCCAGCACATGGCAACGTCCCCCACTATTTTTTGCTTTGGACAAACCATCGCTTAGCTCACAGCCACACGATTACACAACATCTTTGTTAATCAAATTTTACTTACATTTTGTTGCATAAAAGTCAAAATAACTTTATTTTTGCAACGAAATACAAATAGATATTTAAAATAATTAAATTCAAGTTTAACCCATTAAAGTGTTTTTCTATGCGTAAATTTACAGCTATGCTAATATTCCTCTTGACGGGAATATTGGCCTATGCGGCAGTTGACGACAATCGCTCGGCTGATTTCAGCAAGGCATTGGCGCTTCAGCCGCCAAAGAGCTACGCTGCCACTGGCATAAAGACGAGCACAATCGACTCCAAGGCCGTCAAATTCTCGACGGGCAAGGTGTCGGCCAGCGTCTATGCCACAGCAACACGACTCCGCGCTAAATCGCGGCGCACAGCAGTAGGAAGCATCAGTGACTACATTGGCAGTCGCTATGCCCTCACGCACCCCACGTCGGGTGTTATGCGCTACTCCGCTGCCACCGTCACACGAGTCACCGACGACAGTGTGGCCATCAGCGGTTTCATCTTCACCGATGTCACCATTGGAGCCAAGATTGATTTTGCCACAGGCAAGGTCACCATCACTCCGCAAAAAGTCACCGAGCTCACAGAGGGCCCGGTTTCTATTTGCCCTGTTGACATCGACAACCGCATCTACAGCACAACCGATGCAATCGAAGGAACCGTGCAAGACGGCAACATCTACATCGACACTCCATTCGGATTTTTTGTCACCGAAGGCAGCAAAAAGGGTGCTTATCTCACCATAGGCTTCCAGAACTACTGCTATGTGGCCACTGCCAACGGACGTGTGCACAACCAGACCATCAAGTTCGACACCTACATGTCAACTAATCACCGCACACTTGGCTCTCTCGACAGCTGGGTGCATGTGCGTCAGTTTGCCGACGATGAAATCAAAGTGGCAAACATGCCGAGTGACCAGGGTGCTTTCGACCTCGACGGCAAACTCGCATACGGCGGCAACACCGTGAATTTCGACCCACAACCAGTTTACACGGTGGGTATCCTTGGAACACAAATGTACAACTATCAGATGATTGAAACCATCAAGGACACCACCGTCACCATTTCGGGCAAACTGCTTGATCCCACCCCCGGTGCCTACAAAGCGAGCGGCGATTCAGCCACAATCACTCTTGGCAGCTGGATGATTGGACGCACAAGTTCCGGTTTCGTCAATCTGTTCAACAACTCAACCATCACGTTTGCCGGCGCAGTCAACTTCCCTGAAGCTCCCAAGGCAAATTTTGAGGGCGAAGGCACAGAGGCATCGCCTTATCTCATCAAGACCATCGACGACCTCAAGGCTCTCGCCTATCTCGTCAACAGCAACGACAAGTCGCTTCGCCCTGCCGGCACGTCAAAGGACGTGGAAGATGAGTCTTACTACGCTGTGGCTCACGGCAAGTTCTACAAACTTGCCGCCGACATAGACTTCTCTGCCTATAAGGGTTCATTCACCCCAATCGGCACTAAAGACTATCGCTTTGCTGGAACATTCGATGGTGATGGTCACACCATCACAGGTTTCAAGATTGAAAACTATGCCTACGACTACGCCGGCCTCTTCGGCATAATAGGCGCAACAGGCACAGTGAAGAACTTGAAGTTCAACAACGCCAAAGTCACCACCATAGGCTACAACGCCGGCGTGGTGGCAGGACGCAGCTACGGAAAGATTGACAATGTGGTTATCAGCAACTCATCGCTCTCGGCAACCGAAGGCTATGGAGCCGGACTCATCGCCGGCGGCAACTACAATGGCGAGGTGACCAACAGCAAAATCTCAAACGGTCGCGTTTCATCGCTCGGCATGATGGGAGGCGCATTGGGCCGCAACCACGGCAAGGTGGCGTTTGTGGAGGTGAAAGACGTAACCGTGCAGCAACTTGGCAAGCAAGTGTTCTCTGGCGGTGTTGTGGGCTACTCCACTTGGCTCGACAAAAAATACTCCCTGTCGGAAATTTCAGATTGCAGCTTCTCCGGAACAGTGTATTCCAGCTTATCGCAAATATGCCTCGGTGGCATAGCCGGTGAGCTTGCTAACACCAAGATGGAGCGTTGCTTCACTGCTGCCCGCATCTTGGGCGGCAACACCAATCAAGTGTATCTCGGCGGACTCACAGGTGCCACCTGGAACGCCCAAATCAACAACTGCTATGCCTCTGGTATGGTGGAGAACAAGAACTGCAGCTTCACTGCCGGACTCATAGGCGAAGACGCAGCCACATCGGCCGAGTCAGCATCTACCATAAGCAACAGTTACTCTTCTGTGCAGCTTCTGCAGCAAGCCGGCACCGACTCTCTGTCGGGCATCACAGGCGAGCAGGGCTTCATCACCGTGAGCAACTGCTATTTCGACACCCAGATGGCTGGATTTACCCACGCCGCCTATGGCAAGTCAACTTCGTTCCTCACTTCGGGCGAGCCTATTGAGGGCTTCGACACCAGCATTTGGCAATTCACTGCCGGCCAGTATCCACGCCTCAAGGCCAACGACACCACCGACATTGCCTATGTTTCTGCAGCTCCTGTGGTGCTTAACGCCAACGACCAAGTGGGACTTGTGAAAAACGATTTCTCCTATTCCACTGCCAACAATGTTGTGTGGCGCGCCATAGTCAACAACCGTTACAACACCGAGGGCGGACACGCATTCACGTTCACCAACGGCACTGGCGTGCTCAACTATCAGCAATACACCGACACTCTTGAGGCAAGTCTCAACGGTGCAAGCAAGCTTGCAATTCTCAACATTGCCCCAATGCCATTCAAAGGTGAGGGCACTGCCGAAAATCCATGGACCATCGGCACTCGTGAAGAATTCAAGCAATTCTCAGAAATCAGCAACAAGGCCAAACTCTCATTCCAAGGCAAGTTTGTGAAACTCACTGCCGATATTGACATGCAGGGCGACACAATCACTCCTGTTGATAAAGACAATTCTGGCAAGCTCCGCTTCGAGGGAACATTCGACGGCAATGGCCACACTATCGACAACTTCACAATTCTGGCCGTGGCCTATTATGGCCCTGGCGAGTCAAAGCCTGAAGGCGAGGTTAATCCAAGAAGCGACGACAGCTACTACAATGCCGGGCTCTTTGCCAACCTTGGCGCAAATGGTGTAATTAAGAACCTCACCGTGGGCAAGAACGCACGCTACTACCTGTTTATGGACGGTGGCGCAATCGCAGGTCTGTCACTCGGACGCATTGAGAACTGCGCCAACTATGCTCCGGTTGATGTCTATTTCGCATCGGCAGGCGGCATCGTGGGCGAGATGAAAGCTGGTGCCGTGACCACACAGTGCTACAACGCAGGAACAGTGCGCGCCGGTAGCTATCAGGCAGGTGGTATTGCCGGCAACGTAACATCTGCCGAGGTAAGCAATTCTATTAATACAGGCTTTGTGGGAGCTACGTTTATCAACAGCTACCAGCCGGCCGGCAAGCAATACCTCGCCGGAGGTATGGTGGGCAACGCAAGCAAAGCCACCATCGCCAACGTGGTCAACACCGGCAAAATCGAGTCGCTTAAGCAAGTGGGTGGCATCGTGGGCACTGCTGCCAACACCACTGTGGAAAATGCAGTGAACTACGGCTTCGTGAAGGCTGACGAAAGCACCTCGCTTGGTCAGATAACAGGTAAGGGGGCAACTACCACCTATGCCAATGTCATGTTTGACAACCAAGTGCAAAAAGCTGGCGGCGTGGCAAACGCAGCCCACAAGGGTGTGAGCGGACTCACCACAGCCCAGCTCACCACCGGCAAGCTCGCCTTGCCCGACAGCTTGTGGAGCCAGGCAGCTCAAAGCTACCCAACAATCAAGAGCTTTGCCGACTATCCTGAAGCCAAGCTCGCCAAGCTCGCCACCGTGTTCCTCGCCGACGGCAACTTTGCTACGGCTGTAACCAAGCCTGCCACTCTCGGCAACACCGGCACAGTGAAGTGGAGTGTTAAAGACGGCAAGTCGTTCTCAATAGCCGGCAGCACGCTCAGCGTAACCATACCTGAAAAGGGTGGCGTGGCCGACACGCTCGTTGCAACCATCGACAAAAACACACGCCTCATTCCTGTCAGCACCATCAACGGCGCAATCTTTGAAGGTAGCGGAACGCAAGCCGACCCATTCAAGATTAAGACAGCGCAAGACATGGTTGCGCTTGCCGAGTTTGTCAACACTTATGCCTACGACTACGCAAGCAACTACTTCACCGTAGAGGCCGACCTCGACTTCAGTGGCATTGACTACACTCCAGTGGCAGCTGGCAACGTGATGTTCAACGCCGACTTCAACGGCAACGGCAAGACCATAAAGAACCTCAAGATTTCCAAGCTCTCCGACAAGACGGCCAATTACCAAGGCTTGTTTGGCATAATAGGCGAGCTGGGCGCAGTGCATGACCTCACCATAGAGGGCAATGTGGAAGCCTACCAATATGTGGGTGCTGTGGCAGGTTCTGTGTATGGCAAGATTTACAACGTGACCAACAAGGCCAACGTGAAAGCCAACAGCTATGCCGGAGGTGTGGCTGGCTATGCAGGTCCTATGGCCACACTCAAGGGCATCAGCAACTATGCTTCCGTCACCACCACAGGCAACTATGCCGGCGGTGTGGTTGCAGCCAGCGATGCCGACGCAGGCATTACTATCGACAGCTGCAGCAACTATGGTGTGGTGTCGGGCGCAGCCTATGCCGGCGGTATCGCCGCTTCGGCAAGTGCCACAGTTTCACGTAGCATCAACGATGGTGCCGCCATGGCCAAGGCAGCCAACGCCGGTGGCATTCTGGCCGAGGCCAAGGCTCCGTCGAGCGTAAGCTTCAGCCACAACACCGGTAATGTGGAAGGCACACAATATGTGGCAGGCATCGTGGGCACAGCCGCCGTTCACACAGCAGCAGCACGCATGACTGTAGATAGCTGCTACAACGAGGGCAACGTGACTCCAGTGGCAACCACCGGCTCTGCTGGCTACATAGCCGGCATCGTGGGCCAAGGCCGTGCCGGACTCACTATCAAAAATTGCTACAACACCGCCAGCATCATTGCCGCCGATGCCACTACGCCCAAGGCGCGCAACATTTCTGGCATCGTGGCAACCATGTCTGGCAGCAAGTTAGCCCCCGACACTATCTACAACTGCTACAACACAGGCGACATGCACTGTCTCAACACCGTGGCAGGTATCGTGGCTAACCCATCTGGTGACTCTTGCATGGTGATTAATAAAGTGTACAACACTGGCAAGATTTCTGCTTCAAACACATCTTCGGCATACGCTGGCGGTATAGCAGGAACAGGAGGCTTCTGGCTCACCGAGAGCTGGAATGCCGGAACAATCACCGCAACCGGAAGTTATGTGGGCGGTATTGTCGCTTATCTCACTGGCAGCAAATACAAGTTTGAGCGCAACGCCAACTATGGCGACGTGAGCTCAACTCAAGCCAGCTCCAAGTCAAACCGTGTGGGTGGACTCATCGGACAAGGCCGTCCCTACATGAAAGACTGCTACAACTTCGGTAACGTCACAGCCTATCAAGATGTGGCTGGCATCATGGGTCAGCCGGGCAATGCACATGCATCGTCTTACGCTATGACCATCAGCAACACCTACAATGCGGGAAAGGTGGAGGCAACAAGCGGCACCAACGCTGCCAACATCACAGCTGCCAACAGCAACTGCGAGCCTCAACTTCTGACTGTCAGCGACACTTGGTTTGACAGCAGCATCAACCCTCTGTTTGATGCCGACACCCAAGTGGGCGAAAATGCAGTCAAGGGTCTTGACACTCGTGCGCTCACAGACCTCAAGATAAGCGATGCGTTTGACAACGCCACCGCTTGCTATCCGTCGCTCAAGGTGTTCAGCAATGTTGACTACAACAGCTTTGCCGTGGCCACCGTGCTGCTCAAAGACGGCGAGCGACTCGACTCTGTGGCAAGTGCATTCCAAATCGGAACTCCTGCCGGTGCTGTGTGGACTTCGTCGTCTAACCTTGAAATCAACGGCAACGACGTGACACTCAAAAACACCACTGCACCAGAGGAAGCCACACTCACGCTCACCGTAGGCAAGCTCACACGCACCTACAACCTCGTCATCACCCGACAGGCTACTGGCGTTGACACCAACTTGGCAGACAAGGCTGTGGCCAAGCGCACCTACTACAACGTGAGCGGCATTGAGGTAGTTAACCCGGCCAAGGGTCAAATTCTGATTGAGAAAGTGACCTACACCGACGGCACCACCTCCGCACGCAAGGTTGTGTATAAAGACAAATAAACGGCTGCTGCCACAAGCAGCCTGACCTCTTTTGACTTTCATGAGCCGGATTCCACAAGTTTGGAGTCCGGCTCTTTTTTATAGCCAAAACACTCCTCTGCCACTCCAATTTGCACTATCTTTGCATCACAAACATCACATCACTGAAATGAAACAACCCACAAGACCGCAGCGCAATGCCCGAAAGGACAATGTGCAGAAATTCATAGTTGAGCAGCCGTGTACCCTCATTGAGGCAGCACAAAAAGCACTTGCCGACCACTCGGCAAGTAAAATCAAGTCTATGCTCAAGCACAACCAGTTTGCCGTCAACGGCATGCCGTCCACCAAGTTTAACCGCCCAGTGGAGGCTGGCGACGAGCTGCAGGTCAACTACAGCGGCTCTTTCAGCACATTCAGCAGTCCGCACCTCAAACTCGTGTATGAGGACGACGACATCATAGTGGTTGACAAAGCCTATGGCGTGCTGTCAACCAGTGCCGGGCGCAACACCTCCGGCACCGTGTATAGCATAATGCGCAACTATGTGAAGAGTGGCAATGAGCGCGCAAGGGTGTTTGTTGTCCACCGTCTCGACCGCGACACGTCGGGGCTTATGATTCTGGCACGCACCGCCAAGGCGCGCGAAAAGATGGTCAGCAACTGGAGCGACATAGTGAGCCGACGCCTCTATGTGGCCGTGGTGGAAGGTTTGATGGAAAAAGACAGCGGCACTGTGAGAAACTTCCTCGTTGACGATGAAAACAACTACGAGGTGCATGAAACCGACGACCAGAAGCTCGGACAGCTTGCAGTGACAAAATATGCCACGCTTGAGCGCGGCCGCCGCAACTCACTCGTAGAGCTTGAAATGCGCACTGGCCGCAAAAACCAAATACGTGTACACATGAAAGGGCTCGGACACCCAGTGAGCGGCGACCGTAAATATGGTGGCCACTCCAACCCCATTCGCCGGCTTGCCCTGCACGCCACACTAATAGAGATGCGTCACCCCGTCACGGGTCAGACCATGCGGTTTGAGTCGCCTGTGCCCGACAACTTCAAGACTCTGCTTTGACCGACACGCGCTACATAGCCGCACTGCGTTTTCCACTGGCATGCTTTGTGGTGCTGATTCATGCCTACAACTCCTGCTGGCGCGACCTTGGCAGCAACTTCATAGACGGCTTGGGCTCATTTCTGTCGCTCACGCTACCACAGTTTGCCGTGCCGCTTTTCTTTGTGATTTCGGGCTATTTGTTTTTCTTCAGCACACAAGAGCACGACTTCACCGCCCATACCTACTCCACCAAAATCAAGCACCGTCTGCGCACGCTGCTTGTGCCCTACTTGGCATGGAACATTCTGGCCATTGCGCTCTATGCGGCACAAGCCTTTGCCTCTGGCCAGAGCTTGCAGCAGCCGCTGTCGGCCAATCTGCTTTGGGGTTGCCGCACCACAGGCGTGGGGTTCACTAACTGGCTCGGCATGACCGTTGCGCCAGGCACTGCTCCTGTGCATGAAGTGCTGTGGTTTGTGCGCGACCTCATAGTGGTCACTCTGCTAAGCCCATTGTTTTATGCCATGCTAAAGCGTGGCGGCTTGTGGGCTTTACTCGCCTTGGCTGTGGTCTATTACGCCAAGCTGTGGCCAAATCCGCTTGGACTCACATTCAATGCCGTTTGGTGGTTTGCCGTGGGGGCTTTCTTCGCCATTCGTGGGCTAAGCATGCCGCAACTTGCCATGCGTCTTGCCACCCCTGCCGCCATAATCGTCATTCCGGCTGCTGCCGCCGCCACGCTATACCCCGGCACGCTTGCCACTGCGGCAAGACACATCTATGTGCTCTGCGCCATTATCTCTGCCATAAGCATTGCCACATGGTTTGCCAAGCGGCACTCCACATCGCAAATCCTCGCAAAGAGCAGCTTCTTCGTCTATGCTGCCCACACAATCTTTCTGCTTCCGCTCACCAAGCTATTTGCGTCGCTGTCAGCGACCACACACAGCTGCGCTCTGGAAGCATGTTGCTTCATTACCCCCCCCATTTTAGCAACAATCATTTCAGTATCAATATTTTACTTGCTACAGAAATTCATTCCGCACCTCAGCAGCCCATTAACCGCCATAGTTAAAAACTAAAATTGTAACAATTTTTGTCACACATCTTAATGTGCGTTAAATTATTGACCAATACGAAAATTTGAGGTTATCTTTGGACGACAACAACAAATGTGAAACCAAAGTTTACAAATCACTATGAAAAAGTATATTTTGTCGCTTGACCAAGGCACAAGCAGCTCGCGTGCCATTGTGTTTGACGAGCAAGGCACAATCTGCGCATCGGCGCAGAAGGAGTTTACACAGATTTTCCCTAAATCAGGACTGGTGGAGCACAATCCACACGAAATTTGGTCGTCGGAAGCGGCCGTGATAGCAGAAGCCATCGCCTCGCTCGACATCAACGGCAAAGACATTGCCGGCATAGGCATCACCAACCAGCGCGAAACCACCATCGTGTGGGACGTGGAGAGCGAAGAACCCATCTACAATGCCATAGTGTGGCAAGACCGCCGCACAGGCGAATATTGCGAGAAGCTCAAGGCCGATGGTCTCACCGACACCATTCGCGAAAAGACAGGTCTGATTATCGATGCCTATTTCAGCGGCACAAAAATCAAGTGGATTCTCGACAACGTGCCAGGAGCACGCGAGCGCGCCAACAAGGGCAAGCTGCGCTTCGGCACGGTGGACTCGTGGCTCGTGTGGCGACTCACTCGCGGCGAGGTGCATGTGACCGACGTGAGCAACGCAAGCCGCACCATGCTGTTTAACATACACACCCTCGACTGGGACGACGACCTGCTCAAGCTGTTTGGCATTCCACGGTCGATGATGCCCGAAGTAAAGTCGAGCAGCGAGGTCTATGGCCACACCAAAACCACAATATTTGCCCACGAAGTGCCCATTGCCGGCATTGCCGGCGACCAGCAGGCCGCCTTGTTTGGCCAGATGTGCATAGAGCCGGGAGCCATCAAGAACACCTATGGCACCGGTTGCTTCCTGCTCATGAACACCGGCGACAAACCCATCACGTCGAAAAACAGCCTGCTCACCACAATAGCATGGAAAATAGGCGACAAGGTGAATTACGCCCTTGAAGGCTCTATCTTTGTGGGTGGCTCTGTGGTGCAATGGCTTCGCGACGGCCTCGGCATAATCAAGTCGAGCAGCGAGGTTGAGGCTCTGGCAGCATCGGTGCCCGACACCGGCGGCGTGTATTTTGTGCCGGCTCTCACTGGCTTGGCAGCACCTTACTGGGACCCGTTTGCACGCGGCTCCATCACAGGCATAAGCCGTGGCACCACTGCTGCCCACATAGCACGTGCCGCACTCGAAGGCATAGCCCTGCAAACCTACGACATTGTTGACTGCATGCGCCGCGACGCCAACCTGCCCATCTGCGAACTCAAGGTTGACGGCGGAGCTTCGCGCAACAATCTGATGATGCAGTTTCAGAGCGATGTGCTCAATGTTCCGGTGTTCCGTCCGCGCGTAACCGAGACCACCGCACTCGGAGCAGCCTATCTTGCCGGTCTGGCTGTGGGCTACTGGTCGAGCATCGACGAAATAAAACGCCAGTGGCAAGTGGAAAACGAGTTTAAGCCGCAAGGCGACCTGGAGAAGGTGAAAGCCATAGTCAACAAGTGGCACGACGCCATAAACCGCACCCTGAGCAACAGGAAGCAATAAGCTAATTTCCAAGCAACAAATAACAACAAACGAAAGATAAGAGAGAAAAAACTATGGAGTATTCATTAGAAACTAAAATGCTGCTTGAGTTCGTGGGAACTCTCGTGCTTATTTTGCTCGGCGACGGCGTGGTGGCCTGTGTGAGCCTCAACAAGAGTAAGGGTCAAGGTGCCGGCTGGGTGGTGGTGACACTGGCCTGGGGTCTGGCTGTGATGGCTGGCGTGCTGATTGCCGGCCCCTACACCGGCGCGCACCTCAACCCTGCCGTGACACTCGGCCTTGCCATAGCCGGCAGCTTTCCCTGGAGCGAGGTGTTGCCCTATGTGGTGGCTCAAATGACTGGTGCATTTTGCGGTGGAGCGTTGGTCTATGCGTTCTATAAAGACCATTTCGACGCCACTGCCGACGCCGATGCCAAGCTCGGCGTGTTCTGCACCGAGCCAGCCATACGCAACAAGTGGCGCAATCTGCTCAGCGAAATCATAGGCACATTTGTGCTTGTGTTTGTGATTTTGGCTTGCAGCACCAAGGGCAACGCCGGTCTGGCTGCCGTGGGGCCGCTGCCTGTCACCCTTCTCATTGTGGCCATAGGCATGTCGCTCGGCGGCACCACAGGCTATGCCATCAATCCCGCGCGTGACCTCGGTCCGCGTCTTGCCCACGCCGTGCTGCCCATCAAGGGCAAGCGCGACAGCGACTGGGCATATAGCTGGGTGCCTGTGGCAGGGCCGCTGATTGGCGGTGCTCTCGCAGCAGCAGCCTATTTTGCATGCTACAATTTCTGCGGAGGCATATTCTAAACACCCTAATTTCCGCACCCCACAGATGCGCCGCACCGCACCCACACATGGGCTCGTTGCGGCGCATTTTAGCACTATGCTTCGTGCTGCAAAATGCATAGGATTAAGTTTTCCAAGCGTTTTTAAGCGTTTTTAAGCGTTAATTGCCAACAAGTTTGCCCGTTCGGCATTATCTTTGCAAGTTCAAAGAAGCATATTTTTTCAATCAAACAAATAAGATTATGAGATTAAGAAAACTCTTAACACTGATTCTGGTTGCAGCAGCAGGTTTTGCTTCCGTTGCCTATGCGCAGCAGCTTCCGCCACTGCCGGTTGACACGGCTGTGAAAGTGGGAAAACTGCCCAACGGACTCACCTACTATGTGCGCCACAACAATTACCCAGAGCACCGCGTCAACTTCTACATTGCACAACGCGTGGGCTCAATCCAGGAGGAAGAAAGCCAACGTGGTCTTGCCCACTTCCTTGAGCACATGGCATTTAACGGTTCCGACCACTTCAAGGACAATGGCATCATCGACTACACACGCTCGCTGGGAGTGGAGTTTGGCAAGGACTTGAATGCCTACACCTCGGTTGACCGCACCGTCTATAACATCAACGACGTGCCCTCTGCACGCCGCTCGTCGCTCGACTCATGTCTGCTCATATTGCGCGACTGGTCGTGCGGACTCACACTCGACGGCAAGGAAATCGACAAGGAGCGTGGCGTGATTCACGAGGAGTGGCGCTTGCGCTCAAGCGCAAGCCAGCGCATGCTTGAACGTAACCTTGAGACCCTGTATCCAGGCTCAAAATATGGCAAGCGCATGCCTATCGGCTTGATGAGCGTGGTTGACAACTTCAAATACAAGGAGCTGCGCGACTACTATGCCAAGTGGTATCACCCGGACAATCAAGCCATAATTGTGGTGGGTGACGTTGATGTTGATTACACTGTCAACAAAATCAAGGAAATGTTTGGCGACATAAAGAACCCCGCAAATGCCCCCAAAGTAGTTGACGAGGTTGTGCCCGACAATCCACAGGCCATAGTAGTGGTTGACAAGGACAAGGAGCAGCAATACAACCAAGTGACCATCAGCTTTAAGCACGATGCAGTGCCCGACAGCGACAAGACTAAGTTTACCTATCTGATTGACGGATATGTGAAAAACGTGATTAGCAGCATGCTCAACGACCGTCTGCGCGAAAAGGCGCAAGACCCGTCTTGTCCATTCCTGCAAGCGTTTGCCTACGACGGCACCTACATCTTCTCTAAGACAAAAGACGCCTTCAACCTGATAGGTGTGGCTAAACCAGGCCAAGAAGATGCCACTCTCAAAACCATCTACGAAGAGGCTGAGCGCGCCATTCAGCACGGCTTCACCGCCACCGAGTATGCTCGCACCCAAAGCGAGTATCTCAGCCAACTGGAGCAGAAATACAACAACCGCGACAAGGTGGCAAATGACGACTATGCAAGTGACTATACCGAGAACTTCTTGCAAAACGAGCCTTTGATGTCGATTGCCGACGAGTATAAATACACCAAGATGATTGTGCCGCAGATTTCTGTCAGGGCCATCAATCACGCCCTGCCTGAGCTAATCAGCAAGAGCGACACCAACGTGGTGGTGCGCGCATTCTGCACCGAGAAGGCCGGTGCCGTGTATCCCACCGTTGAGCAGCTCAAAGCCACTATCGGCCAAGTGCGCGGCGAGAAACTTGAAGCATACGTTGACAACGTGAAAAACGAGCCTCTCGTGAGCAAGCTCCCTGCCAAGGGCAAGATTGTGAAAGAAGTGGCCGGCAAGAAATTCGGCACTAAGGAGCTCACCCTGTCAAATGGTGTGAAGGTGGTGCTCAAACACACCGACTACAAGGCCGACGAGGTGCGCATGCTTGCCGAGGCACAAGGCGGAAGCTCGCTCTATGGTGTCAACGACTTCACTAACCTCAACGTGATTGACGAGGCCATCGGCTCAAGCGGTCTGGGCGACTTCAGCTTCGAAGAACTGCAAAAGGCACTTGCCGGCAAGCAGGTCAATGTGACCTACGGCATGGCCACAAGCTACGACCGCATGCGCGGCAGCTCCACTGTGAAGGATTTGGAAACAATGTTCCAACTCACTTACCTCAAGTTCACCAACATCAAGAAAGATGAAAAGAAGTGGGCAAGCACAATGAACATCTATAAGACCTACCTTGCCAACAAGAGCAACAAGCCCGAAACCGTGTTTAGCGACTCGGTGAACTACATATTGGCAAACCGCAGTCTGCGCGAGAAGCCACTTGAGCTTGCCGACCTTGGAAAAATCAACTACGACCGCATTCTGCAAATCGTTAAAGAGCGCACCGCCAATGCCGCCAACTACACATTCTATTTCGTTGGCAACTTCGAGGAAGACAGCATCAAGCCTCTCATTGAGCAATACATCGCCACTCTGCCGTCGGCTGGCAAACCCAACTGCAAGTTCAAGGATGTGACCACACGCCCTGTGGGCAAAAACGTGGTTGAGTTCAGCCGCAAGATGGAGACTCCTAAGGCCATGGCGCGCATGTATTGGTACAACTCCAAGATGCCTTACAGCATGGAGAACTCTGCTTATGCCGACGCAGCAGGCCAGCTGCTCAGCATAATCTATCTGCAAAAGATTCGTGAGGACGCCAGCGCAGCCTACTCTGCCGGAGCTGCAGGCTACGCTCAGATGGTGGGCAGCAAGTCATTTGTCAACATCATCGGCGTTTGCCCAATGAAGCCTGAGAAGAAAGACCTCGCGCTCAAGATTATGCGTGAAGAGGCAGCCAAGCTCGCCACTACAGTCAACGCCGAAGATTTGGCAAAGACCCAGAAGAACATGATTAAGGACTTTGAGACCCAAGCCAAGCAAAACAACTTCTGGATTAACACTCTTAGCCTGTGGTATAAGAACGGCATCGACAACTACACCGGCTATGCCGACGTGGTGAAAGGCATGACTCCTGCCAAGGTTTCTGCATTTGTGAAGAAAGTGCTCAGCCAGGGCAACGACCTCGAAATCATCATGCTCCCCAAGGAATAAACTGCTGCGTCGCTCCATGCCACACTCGCTGGCAGCAAAGCGCGTAAAGCAACCATAACCCCAAAAGCCCGGACACGGCCCACAGCCGCTCCGGGCTTTTTCTTTTTCACCACCACACACTCGCATGGTCAAGCCACAAAAAAGGAAAAACTTTGCGGAAATGTGGAAAACCGAAAATCGTGACAAAAAGACAGGCGTGTGCTAAATATTTAGTAAATTTGCAGTTGGTTGCCTCTGATTGCGATAGAGCCGGCCAACATAGAGTAACTGAATATGGATATGCAACAAAACACTCCCGAAAATAAGCCCGTCAAGAGGACTGTGCTCGACTATAGCGACATCAGCGAAATGATACCGTTCTTCAAGGGCAAGGAGAAACTGTGCAACTGGCTGCTCAAGCTCGTTGCCATCGACAAGGTCAACTGGATTCACAGCCACAACTTCGACACTCCAGGAGTGCCTTTCACCGAGGGACTGCTTAAAGACCTCAACATCACAATCAAGATACGCAACAAGCAAGTGCTCGACAATCTGCCCGAAGGAGCATTCATCACCGTGTCCAACCACCCCTTTGGCGCACTCGACGGCATTATGCTAATCAACATAGTGGGCAAGCACCGCCCCGACTTCAAGGTCATGGTCAACATGATTTTGAATCACATCACCGCCATGCGCCCCAACTTCATCAACGTTGACGCCCTGGCAAGCAACGACCCCAAGAAGCGTGCCGAGTCGGTGCGCGGCATAGCCACCGCCATACGCCACGTCCGCGAGGGTCACCCCCTCGGCTTCTTCCCTGCCGGCGCGGTGTCGAAGTTCACCAAGGAGCTGCGCATTGAAGACCGCAAGTGGCAGCCGAGCATCACACGCATTATCCAAAAGGTGAAAGTGCCGGTAATACCCATTTATTTCCACGGCCACAACAGTCTGTTCTTCACCATACTCGGCATGATTGACTGGCGACTGCGCACACTGAAGCTGCCGTCGGAGGTGTTCCGTGGCAAAAACCGCACCTACCGCATATCGATGGGCAACCCCATCACTCCCGAAATGCAGGCACAGTTTGCCACACCAGAGGAGCTTGGCAAATATTTGCGCAACCAGACCTACGCCTTGCGCAACTGGAGCGAATAACTTTATAATCTCACCACTTTTTCATAAACACACGGCCTATGTCAAGCAGAATATCAGCAGCCATACAGAGCGTGATGCAGCGCTACTCCATAGTGGGCAACTCACCGGCACTGCTAAGTGCCATTGAGAGGGCCTTGCAGGTAGCGCCCATCGACCTCTCCGTACTCGTGATTGGCGAGAGCGGAGCCGGAAAGGAATTTTTTCCGCAAATCATTCACAGCAACAGCTCGCGCAAGCACAACAAATACATTGCCGTCAACTGCGGCGCAATACCCGAAGGCACCATCGACAGTGAGCTTTTTGGCCACGAAAAGGGTGCTTTCACCGGCGCCATATCATCGCGCAAAGGCTATTTTGAGGAAGCCAACGGCGGCACCATATTTCTCGACGAGGTGGCGGAACTTCCGCTCACCACACAAGCCCGACTGCTGCGCGTGCTCGAATCAGGCGAATACATAAAAGTGGGCTCTTCGGAGGTGCAAAAAACCAACATTCGCGTGGTAGCGGCCACCAACAAAGACATGCAAAAGGCCGTGGCCGACGGAAAATTTCGCGAAGACCTGTATTACCGTCTGTCAACGGTGCAAATCAACGTGCCGCCGCTGCGCAGCCGTGGCGACGACGTGCTGCTGCTCGTGCGCCGCTTCTCCAACAACTTTGCCGAAACCTATCGCATGCCGCCAGTCACGTTCAGCCCCGAAGCCTGTGAGGCAATCAAGGCTTATCACTGGCCGGGCAATGTGCGCCAGCTTAAAAACGTGATTGAGCAGATAGCCCTGTTTGAGGCAGGCAAAACCGTTGACGGCAGCACCATCGATGGTTATCTGCCACGAAACAATGACAACAACAAGCCGGCTCTAATCGACGGTGCCAAGTTTGACTACACCCAAGAGCGCGAATACTTGTTCAAGATGATATTCCAGCTCCAGAAGGAGTTTTCGGAGCTGCAGAGCCAGCTCAAGTCGCAAGGCCGTGCCGTGCAGCACAGCGACATGGGCATCGACAGCACCACACCGGCTCACATAAGCCTCGACGTGGCCGACCTGAAGCGCGACAGCAGCGACTTTCTGCGCTTGCAGCGACCCAGCTCGCTCATGGCAGGCAAGCGGCGCGGCATAGACGTGCAGGCCGACTACGAGGAGCCTGAATTCAGTGCCCACGAAATCAAGGCAACACCGATTGACGACAACGTGGCAGAAACCGCTGTCCGCCCCATAAAGACCCTTGAGGACACCGAGCGCGAAACCATAATCCGCGCCCTCGACCGCAACCACGGCAAGCGCAAAAAGACCGCTATGGAGCTTAACATCTCCGAGCGCACACTATATCGCAAAATCAAGGAATACGGCCTTGAGTCGCGCAACAACTAATTTTTCACAATCACCACGATGGCAAGACGCATAATATCACTGCTGTTGGTCATGCTCGCCATGCAAGCATGTTCGTTTCAAGGCTACAAATTCAATGGAGCCTCGCTCGACTACACGAAATACAAGACCGTGTCGTTTTCCGACTTCCCCATCAGAGCCGCGCTGGTCTATCCACCGCTGCAGCAACTGTTTGAAAACAAGATGCGCGACATGGTGACCCAGCAGACACGCCTTCGCGTGGTGGATACCCCAAACAGCGACTTGCGACTTGAGGGCGAAATCACCAACTATCAGCTGTCGCCGCAAGCCGTGGGCGAGGACGCATACGCAAGCCGCACAAGGCTCACCATCACGGTGCACATCAAGTATATCAACAACAAAAACGACAGTGAGTCGGTTGACCAGACATTCTCAGCCTACCGCGACTTCGACAGCAACCAAATGCTGACCGACGTGCAAGACGAGCTGTGCAACGAGATTTGCAAAGACTTGACCGACTTGATTTTCAACGCCACATTCGGCAACTGGTAACACCAGTGCGCGCCACTCCACCAGCAACAAAAAAGCAACAACAGCAAAACAACACACTTGATGATGAACATCGCCGACGACATAAAACGACATCTCTCCGACCCCTCACTGCCCATCAGCGCCGACTGGGTAAAGGCCGCACTCGACCGTTACCCCTACTGCGTGTTGCCGGCCTTGCTCTACCTGAAGCAACACGGCATTGACGGCAACGACGAGCTGCTTGCGCGCGTGGCAATAGCCACCCCCGACCGCAAAGCCCTTGCCATGCTCCTTGGCACCGACGCCAAGCGTTTTGCAGCGTTCTACCCCGACGAGCCGCTGACCGAAACGCCCGACACCGACACCACCATAGACCGTTTCCTCAACTCCTATGGCAACAGCAGCCCCAAGGAAATAGAGGCAATAAGCAACGCCATATTCAACCCCACCCCCGACTATGCCGACGTGCTCCTGGCCAAGGAAAAAGAGGAGGGACACACCGAGCCAGCTGCTGCGCTGACCAAAGAAGACGAGCTAATCAACAGCTTCATAGCGCAGACACGCGAGCGCGAGAAGCAAGTGCCGCAACAAATGCCACAGCCCGAAATTGGCGACACCGAGAAAGCCGAGATTGCCAACGACACCGTGGAGCGGCCAGCCCAGACCAACGACTCCATGCTGAGCGAAAGTTTGGCAAAGATGTACATATCTCAGCACAAATATTCTAAGGCATTGCAAATTATTCAAAACATAAGTTTGACTTTTCCAGAAAAAAGTATTTACTTTGCAGACCAAATACGTTTCTTAAAGAAACTCATACTCAACGAGAAATATTTAAATAAAACATAATATGTACGTAATTTTTTCTATTTTGATTTTCTTGGCCTCAATCCTTTTGGTTGGTGTCATACTTATACAAAAGTCCAAAGGCGGCGGTCTGACCGCAAGTGCCGGCAACTACAACCAGTTTATGGGTGTGCGCGGCACAACGCTCTTCATCGAGAAAGCCACCTGGTTTTTGGCAATCTTGATTTGCGTGCTCAGCATCGCTTCTTCATTCATTGCTCCTAAGCTCGTGCAAGGCGCAGCCCAGCAAGTGAAGCAGCTGCCGGTAAGCGAGCAGCAAGCCACTCCATTTGAGACTCAAGCTCCTGCACAGCAAGGTGGCGCAGCTCAGCAGACTCCTGCCAAATAAAGCAAGACAAGGACTAACAAAACAAGCATAAACGAGGGCGGAACCCAAGCAAACGGGTTTCCGCCCTTAGTTTTTTTCAGCACACACCACAAAGAAACAACTTTTTGAAAATTTTTCTTGCTACGAAAAAAGACTGCACCCCGTCTTCCTACCTTTGCATCGTCAAAACAAAGGAAACATAAATTCCGCTGTGACAATATAGTAAGGAGCTTTGGCAGACTTGGTGTATGCGCAGGACTGAAAATCCTGAGAACGTGGTTCGATTCCGCGAGGCTCCACTTGAAAAAGATTTGAGAACATGCCATATTTCGGTTTTGGTGGCGGTTCTTTATATGGAGCTTGTAGCTCAGTTGGCAGAGCGCCAGGTTGTGGCTCTGGTGGTCGTGGGTTCGATTCCCATCAAGCTCCCTAATGCCTCAATAGCACAAAAATTGGTAAAAGCGGTGCAGTATCCTTGCAACGAGCAAGGCATAACACCGCAGAAAAAAGGCTTCTCTTTTGGCAGTTTTGCTTAAAAAGAAGCCTTTCGTCTTTTGTGGCTTGCAAAATGGTGTGCCGCTGTTAATGCCACAATTCTTTCCTCATACAAAATTAAGAATAGTTTTGAACCTGTTCTGTATCTTGCTAAGCACCTTAACAGTGTCTTCGTTATTCGCATCTGTTTTGCTTTCAAGAAGAACGATAGCCCTCTTTATCAGTTTGTAGTCCTCTATTGATAAGGGCATTTCTGTAATAGAGTAGTTTGGGTCTGCATATTTGTAGTATATCCTGTCATACACTTCTATTGGAGCATTGTAACCCAATTTGTCAGACCTCATGATTTGTATGTCCATCTGAACAGTTCTGGCGCACACTCCTTTGGTAATGCCCTCCATGTCATAGAGGGCATTGCTACATGCCTCCACGAGGTCATCGAGAGTCCATCTTCTATATCTGTTTCTCAAACAGTTGTCTATTGTTTTATACCTTATCAAGGCATTTTTATTTGCTGGCATAGCTCTTTCGTTTTTTATAAAAAAATAGTTGGAATCTCCTCGGCAAGGAAATTCCAACTATCCAATATTGTCCTTTACTCTCTATGGGCTTTTATGATGCCCGACAAAAGTGATTCTGTAAACTATGATGTGGAAATCCTATACCGGTTGCGTCTGGCATAAAAAATGTATGCACAAAACCTTTCTGCTCAAAGTGACGACGACCCAGAGCAAATGATTGTGACGCTATGTGCATATTACACCTCATTATAGGATTTTATATTGCTTAATCTCTTTATTTGTCTAATTTGCCTACAAAGATACGACAATGAAACGAAATCTTTTTGCGTAGTTGGTTTATAAGTCGACAACCGCTACACATCATTTGGGCTCTGCGGCCTGCTGCTTGTTGCCGCCAGCGTTGTGCTTTGAGAAAGCGCCCTCCACCTTGTCGTCGATGTTGCCCGGCTCTTCTGGAGCTGCGGCAGCCGGAGTTTCCTCACCGCCCACGCCATGCACAATCTCTATGGAGTCAACGCCTATAGAGTCAATAGTATCGGCGCGAGCAACCTGATAGGTTGACTGGCAGCCCTGATAAACCGCCTTGTCGATATATTCCTTAGGCTCACCGAAACGGCCATGATATTGAGGGAACTGTGGGTCGCTCAACACGAGCTGATAGAAGCGGCCGCAAATGGGCAACGCCGTGCGGCTTCCCTGCCCGAGAGCACCCGTGCGGAAGTGTATCTGGCGATACTCGCCTCCCACCCATGCTCCACACACCAAGTGTGGTGTCACGCCCACAAACCAAGCGTCGGCATGGCGGTTGCTGGTACCTGTCTTGCCGCCGAAGTCGGTGTCGAGAAGCGGCGATGTGAGATAGGCGTTTATTGACATCGACGTGCCGCCGGCATCGGTGCGGCCGGCAAGCAGCATCTGCTGCATCAAGTAAGCCGCGCGATAAGGTATCGCCTGATGGTTTTCCGTTTTCTTTGAGTATATCTCCTTGCCGTCGCGGTCAACAATGCGTGTCACCAATATCGGCTCATGCCCCTTGCCATCGTTGGCCACAACACTATAGGCATTCACAAGCTCAAGCAGATTGACATCGCTCGCACCAAGACTCAAGGCAGGTGTGGCTTTGAGCGGCGAGTTAATGCCCATGTCATGAGCCACTTGCACAATCGAGTCGATGCCCACCTCATTGCCCACACGCACAGCCACGCTGTTGATACTCTGGGCAAATGCCGAGCGCAACGTCATGTCAGCGCCAGAGAACGAACCATTGGCATTGGTTGGAGTCCACTTCACCATCTGCTTTTTCACAGCGTCATACACGTCCATCTGAATCCATGCGTCCTGACGTTTGTCGCAAGGCGTGAGCCCTTTAATCATTGCCGTGGTATAGACAAACAGCTTGAACGTGGAACCTGGCTGGTGCATAGCCAGAGCGTTGTCATATTTCCATGTCTTAAAGTCCACATCGCCCACCCAGGCCTTCACATAGCCGGTTTCTGGCTCCATGGCTATGAAACCTGTGTGCATGAAGTGAAGCATATAGTTGAGCGAGTCCATAGTGGTCCAGTTATGCTCCTCGTGACCACCGTCGTAGTCAAACACACGCACGGTGTGTTTCCACTCCTTCATGAAATATTCCACCGAATCGGGGTTGTTGGGATATTTTGTGCGCAGGGCACGATAGCTGTCGGTGTTGCGAGCCTTGGCCTCCAGAAAGCCCGGAATAGGCTGGTTGTTGTCGTCGAGCCAGCAGTCGCCGTTGCCCCAGTGGTTCTTGAAATTCTGCTGCACCACCTTCATCTTCTCCTGCACCGCTTGCTCGGCATATTTCTGCATGCGCGAGTCGAGTGTGGTGTAGATTTTCAATCCGTCGGTATATAGGTTCACGTCGTTTTCCTGACACCAGTCCTTCAACTCGTGAGCCACGGCGTCGCGGAAATACAGAGCCTCGCCGTCGTAGGCGGTCTCCACATTGAAGTGCAGGTCGATGGGCAGCTGGCTGATTGAGTCATAAGCCACCTTGGTCATGTGCTTGTGGGCACACATGTTGCTAAGCACCACATTGCGGCGCTTGAGGCTGTTTTTCGGGTTCAGACGCGGATTATAGGCTGTGGTGGCCTTGAGCAAGCCCACGAGCACAGCGCTCTGCTCCACCGTGAGGTTCTTGGGCTTCACGTCGAAATATGTCTTTGCCGCAGTGTTGATGCCGAAAGCGTTGCTTCCGAAATCCACCGTGTTGGCATACATCTCAAGAATTTGCTTCTTGTCATAGAACATCTCGATTTCGGTGGCCAGGATCCACTCCTTACTCTTCATTATCAAGATTTTCACACCGGGTATGTAGCCCAGCAGACCGGTGGAATACTGCGTGCGCACACGAAACATGTTTTTCACAAGCTGCTGAGTGATAGTAGATGCGCCGCGCGCATGTCCGTGCAGGGCGTAGTCCTTGACCGCGGCAAACAAGCCAGTGAAATCTATGCCGTGGTGGCTGTAGAATCGCTCGTCCTCGGTGTCAATAAGTGCAGTGAAGAAGTTTGGGCTGATTTCCTCATACTTGAGCGGAGTGCGGTTTTCCTCAAAGTATTTGGCAAGCAGCTTGCCGTCGGCACTGTAGAGAAACGAAGCGTCGTTGGTCTTGGGGTGCATTATCTGCTCCACAGACGGTGACTTGCCGAACAGCCATAGGAAGTTAATATCGACAGCCACGAGATAGATGAAAAACGCCACTATAAACGAGGCTATGCCAACCAAAGTCTTAACATACCACTGGCGACCCTTATATAAATTTCTGTACCACGACCAGAAACGGTGCCAACCGTTTTTCACGGCTCGGCAAGAGGAGCCGAGATAGCCAAATAAATCCTTTTTACTCATAAACAAAACCAATATAGTTGGTACTGAACCACAAAAGTAGCAATAATGTTGTTTAATGCGTTCACATTTTCATTTTTTTCATAATTTTTTCACCATTGTTCGTGCCAAAACGCCAGAAGCAAAGCACTTGCCCAATAAAAACAAAAATTGAGCAACATGAAAAATTTATGGCTAAGTTTTTATTCGCTCTCGCCTTCAATCATTATCTTTGCAAATATCATCAATCTATTATCGCATTTTTGCAATACAGAAAAATATGGGAACAGAAAAGATAAACCGATTAAAAATAGTATTAGTGGAAAAAGGCAAGACTGGGAAATGGCTGGCTGGACAATTGGGAAAGAACGAAGCTACTGTTTCTCGGTGGTGCTCCAATACGAGCCAACCCTCATTGGAAATGCTGATGAAAATAGCCGCCATATTGAATGTGAATGCGAGAAAATTGATTAACAACGGAATAGAAGAATAAAGTCATGTCGAAGAAAAATATACAATCAGTTGAGCCTAATATAGCAGAATTAGCTAACGGATGGCTTAAATCGTATAAGCTTCCTTACAAGCTGGAACAAGAATCACTTAATCCTGAAATAGACAAAGCGCTTGAGGATTATTTCACGAAAAATGGTGGTTCTGGGCGTAACCGTCCTGATGCAAAACTGTTGTTACAAGACAAAAAGCTCGACTATTACCCCATATTGATAGAATACAAAGGTTATAAAGGTCGCTTAGAGAAACTTGATGCTAATGGACACGTGGAGAATAAGACGCAAAAAAACGAGCCACAATTCAAATACATAAATTCGTATGCTGTCAATGGTGCTGTACACTATGCTAACGCTCTACTCCATTTTACTGGATATACCGACATCATAGCCATAGGTATGACGGGGTATCGTGACGATGCAGGTCGTTTACAACACGAAATAGGAGTTTATTACGTGTCAAAAAGCAACTTCGGTGTCGGACAAAAGGTTGGTGAATACACAGACCTTTCATTTCTTGCACACGACAATTTTGATGCCTTTATTGAAAATGTACGGTCACTTAGTATGACCCAAGAGGAAATAGACAAGATAAAGGAACAGCGTGAGCGTGAAATAACCATAAGCCTTACAAAGCTAAACAATGACATTTATCAAAATGAAAAAGGGCTTGGCGAGAACGACCGTGTATATCTCGTAGCCGCTTCTATCATCGCTACACTTGGAGTACCGGGTAAAGTGGCTCCATTGGAAAAATCCGATTTGGCTTCGTCATCCGAACAAGGTAATACTGACGGTGAAATCATCTTTAGAAAGATAAAAGCGTTCCTAAATGAAAAGAACCTGCCTAAAAAGAAACGGCAATTCATCGAAAGAATACTTGAAAACACCCTTACCACAGACAATATAAATAAGGCAGAAAACGGTGAAAGTCAACTCAAACGTGTATTCACGAAAATCATAGACGACTTGGGAATCTATTATAAAATTGGCTTGACTACCGACTTCACAGGCAAGTTGTTCAATGAGATGTACAGTTGGCTCGGATTTTCGCAAGACAAGTTAAACGATGTAGTACTTACTCCGGCCTACGTAGCACGATTATTGGTTCGGCTTGCGCGGGTTAATAAGGATTCTTATGTTTGGGATTTCGCTACAGGCTCTGCCGGTTTGCTTGTTGCAGCTATGAACGAAATGTTGATAGACGCAAAAAATAACATCCATTCACCAGCAGAACTTGCGATTAAGGAAGTGAAGATAAAGTCGAAACAGATGTTGGGTATCGAAGTGTTGCCCAGTGTTTATATGTTGGCTGTGCTCAATATGATACTAATGGGTGATGGAAGTTCAAACATCATCAACGAAGATTCGCTTAAAGGTTTCGACGGCACTTATGGCGGTAATAACGACAGCAAGTTTCCGGCTGATGCTTTCGTACTCAATCCCCCATATTCGGCCAGCGGCAATGGCATGGTATTCGTGGAGAAAGCTCTAAGTATGATGGGAAGAGGCTATGCAGCAATTATCATACAAGGTTCTGCCGGAACAGGCAAAGCAATAGACTACAACAAAAGAATATTGAGAAGGAATACGCTTTTGGCAAGTATTAAGATGCCGGAAGACCTGTTTGTTGGGAAATCGAGCGTCCAGACATATATCTACGTATTTCGCGTAAACGAGGCACATAAGGAAGATGACGTTGTGAAGTTCATCGACTTTTCAAATGATGGGTACACACGAACAAACCGAAAAAAGGCAAGCTGCAACTTGCGAGATACAGACCATGCGAAAGAGCGTTATGATGAAGTTGTAAGCCTTGTGCGCTTTGGTAAGGACAAGCTGCATTACTTTACTGAGGAAGAATACTACGAAGGGACAATAGACCCGGAAAGCGGGAAAGATTGGAACCAGACTGCCCCCGTCGATACCAAGCCCACGTTGCAGGATTTTAAGAAAACTGTAGGCGACTATTTGGCATGGGAAGTTTCTAATTTACTCAGAAAGCAGCAAGCAGAGGAGGACGGCTTGGGAAAACAGATTCCCCACTCAACAATAGATTGAAAGAAGTTGAGTGGGGTGAGTTTATATTGGGTGATTTGTTCGACATACAAAATACAAATAGTTTCAATACCGATGCGCTTGTGCCTGGAAACGAATATGATTATGTTACAAGAACTTCTGTTAATCAAGGAGTTTTACAAGAGACAGGATTCGTTAATCTTGAAAACATAAATCCGGCCGAAACTTGGAGCTTAGGACTCTTGCAAATGGATTTCTTTTACCGTAGGAAACCATGGTATGCAGGACAATTTGTGAGGAAAATCATCCCTAAAATCAAGTTGTCCGAAAATTCTGTCTTGTTTTTTACAGCTTTGCTAAACAAACTAAAGAAAAGACTGTTGTCCGTCTTGGTGAGGGATGTAAATAATATGTTCTTGACATCAGTTGTAAGCCTACCTATTAAAAACAATAAGATTGATTTTGCATTTATAGATAAGTTTATAGCGGAGCTGGAAGCGGAGCGTTTGGCGGAGCTGGAAGCTTATTTATTGGTCACAGGATTCAAAGATTATGAGCTAACCGATGAAGAGCAAAAAGTTTTGAAAGACTATAATTGTTTGCCGTTCAAAGATTTCCCCGTTCCTGCAGTGTTCGAGGTAAAGAATGCAGGTAATATCTTGTCAGAAGACATTATGGAAGATAGCGGTGAGTTCCCATATTTGTGTGCCAGTGCTGATAATAATGCTGTAAGTTCTTATATTTCTTATGATGAAAAGTATATGGATAAGGGAAACTGCATTTTTATTGGTGGAAAGACATTTGTTGTAACTTATCAAGAAAAAGACTTCTTTTCAAATGATAGCCACAACTTAACTTTGCGCTTGAAAGATGAAACAAAAAGGAATAAGAATATTCAGCTATATGTGGCAACCTGCATAAACAAAAGTTTAGGATACAAATACTCTTGGGGCGACAGTGTTAGTAGCAAGAAAATTAAAAACGATATTATATCTTTACCATATTCAGGCAAAGAAATTGATTATGCTTCGATGAGCATTTTAGTTTCTGCCATCCAGAAATTGGTAATAAAAGATGTTGTTTTGTATGCTGACAAGAAAATTGAAGCGACAAAGAAAGCAATAAATAAATCACAAGATTATGAGTAACAAAAAATATGCTTTTGTGGATGAGTTTGGCGCTTTCGGGTATGACTTTGAAAATCCAGGGTGCTCAACTCATTTTATTATCACCGCAATTATTGTCGATGAGGAGGATTTATCTACTGTATCAAATGGAGTAGAAGAAATCAGGAAACATTATTTTCAAACAGGAGAAATAAAATCTAGTAAAATCAAGCGCAATCATAAACGCAGAGTAGTAATCTTAAATGCATTAAAGAAACTTCCTTTTCTTATTTTTGCTTTTGTATGCGATAAAAGAAGAATTTATGAAAATTCAGGACTTAGATACAAACAGCCATTTTACAAATTCCTTAACAACTTGGTCTATCAGGAATTAAGAACCGCTTATGGTAATTTGACCATTACAGCAGACGAAATTGGAGGTAACGATTACCTGATTTCATTTGCAAATTATGTTCGCTCAAAAGAAATCCCTCTTGGTTTGTTTGATGAAAGTTCTTTTAGGTTTGAGAATAGTAAAAACAGCAACATCATTCAAGTTGCTGATATTGTTAGTGGTTCTTTAGCTTATAATTACGACAATAAGAAAATAGTAGAAGCAGATGGTTACAATTATCGCTCAATATTAAGTGATAAGATTTTGCGTATTAAAGAATTTCCTGAAACTTTTGATACATTCAATATTACTCAAAAGAGCCTTAATCCAGACTATAATCCTCAAATAGCAGACATTTGCTATCGAAAGGCTCGGCGTTTTATTGAAACTCATCAGAATGAAGATGACGTAGAAGTGAAACAACAAATTGCTGTCCTGAATTATCTTCTATTTCGATTCATGAACAAATCTCCAAGAAAGTATATCCCGACAAAAGAACTTATAAATCAATTGATGTATTTAGGATATGACAAATTGTCAATCCAATCTTTCAGAAACAAAATTATCGCCAAACTTCGGGACAATGAGGTCATAATATCTAGTAGTTCTAGTGGATATAAAATTCCATCAACAGAAAAAGAATTATATGATTTTGTTAATCAAGGGAAAAGTATTATTATGCCTATGCTACATAGGTTAAAAATTTGCAATGATGTTATTCGTATGGGCACAGAAGGACAAATAAAACTTTTTGAACGAGCCGAATATCAACAATTGGCAAAGATGTTTACCGACGATGATAATGGAAAAACAGAAAATTAAATATGATTACCGAATCTCAAAACATAGAGTTCAAAGAATCTTGGCGCGATGAATACCAGAAATGGATTTGTGGTTTTGCCAATGCACAAGGTGGTACGTTGTATATAGGCCTGCGTGATAATGGTGAAGTATGTGGCGTACAGAATGCCAAGAAACTAATGGAGGACATTCCAAATAAGGTACGTGATATGATGGGCATCTTGGTGGATGTTAATCTGAAAGAGAAAGACGGAAAGCCCTATTTGGAGATTATGACGGAGGCTTATCCTTATCCCGTCAGTTTCCGTGGCAAGTATTACCAGCGAAGCGGTGCAACTAATCAAGAACTGAAAGGGGCTGCACTCGACCGCTTCATGCTTCGCAAGCAAGGCAAGACATGGGATGGTGTGCCTGTTCCTTATCTGAAAGCAGAGGACTTAGACAACGCTACGTTTGATTTGTTCCGCAAGTATGCCAAGCGGAGCGGACGCATGGATGAAGCGGACTTGATGGACGACAATCACGGATTATTGGAGAAACTACGACTTTATGAAGGCAACTATCTGAAACGAGCTGCAGCCTTGTTGTTTTATCCTGATCCGGAACAATATGTGACCGGAGCATTTGTAAAGGTCGGCTTCTTCCGTGAAGGTATGGATTTGGTATATCAAGACGAAGTGCATGGTAATCTGTTCCAGCAAATTGTGAAGCTAATGGACTTGCTGTGTACCAAATATATGAAAGCAATCATTACCTATGAGGGCATCCAACGGATAGAAACATTGCCGATGCCTCGTGAGGCTTTACGTGAGGCATTATTAAATGCTTGCATCAACAAAGACTATGCAGAACCTTCTCCCATTCAAATCCGCGTGTATGAAAACAAGTTGGAGATAATAAATGGTGGGGTATTGCCGGAAGGATGGACTGTAGAAACATTATTGTCTTCACACCGGAGTATGCCTTACAACCCTGATATTGCCAACACGTTCTTTCGTGCAGGTGAGATTGAGGCATGGGGACGCGGCATTGAGCGTATCATCACAGCTTGTAAGAATGAAGGTTTCTCCACACCGGAGTTCCGCTATGATGCTTCGGGCATATGGACGATTTTTAAGTTTGAGTACCCGGAAAGAGCTACGACCCAACACGAGCAAAATGCGACCCAAAAGAGCGACCAGAAAGCGACCAGAAAGCGACCGGAAAATGACCGAGACAAGCAGGAAGATGCTATTCTTGAACTTATTAAAAGGAATCCATACATTTCAAGAAAAGAGATTTCCGGTCGAGTTGGGCTACATGAAAGCAGTGTGAAAAGGCGACTAGCTTCACTCCAAGAGAAAGGAGCAATTAAGCGCATAGGACCGGATAAAGGTGGTTATTGGGAAGTTAAAAAAGGATTTTGAATCAAGGTGGAGAAGTTTATGTGCTTAATACACAGAAAAAGTCGTATGTTTGTAATCAAGGAAACCTCCACGCAACCTGACGCAGAACGCTGTAACAATCCGATGAAGCAATAGCGGGAGATTACGCTACTTGCAGAAAGGCAAATCGAAGATATTCAGTCACTTGAATCAATAATTAGATTTTAGGTAGCAGTCCTCCATGCAGAATGCAACATGATAACCGAGAATGATTTGGAACTATGCACCGAATGCCAACCTGTTTCCACTGTCTTTGCCCTCAAATGCATAATTCAGAGCATCCCCACCCAGTATTTCCTCCTCAATTAGCATCTTTTGAATTGTAACTCATAGCATTCAAATTCGCCAAACTTGCCCAATCTTACGCCGCGCCATGCTTAAAAACCGACTGCGGCTTTGTGGATTATGGAGATAATCACTAAATTTGCTAAGACAATAGAAAAAAATAAACTGTGAGGACTCGGCATTTTGCCCAGTTTTTTAACTAAAAAACCGACGTTCAACGATTATGAGACTTCGACCATTAAGCGGCATTGTCGTGGCCACAATGCTATCGGCAGCAGCGCCAGCCTCGGCGCAGACCACACTTCACGACTATAGCAACCGCGTGTCGCTGACACAGAAACAAGCGATTGCCGGATTTAACGACAACCTCGACGGCTTTGAGCCTGGCAATGGGGTGACGCTCGGCTTCACCGACGCATCGCCTTTCGGCTGCAAGCCACACGAGGGCACAAAGGCCCTGATGGTGAAACCGGCCGACAATCTGCAAGCCAACCAGTGGCGCACCATCAGCAAGCGGTTTGCCAAGCCGCTCGACTTGCGCAAGACTCCCATGATGGAATTTGCCGTTCTCTCCCAGGAGGGACCCGACATGAACCAGTTTGTGCGGCTCGTGCTGTCCGACGGCAAGCGCACTTTTGAGGCGCAAGCCCAGTTCATACCCACCCTGTGGCGCACCATAATGTTCGACCTCAGCCAGTGCCCATTCCTGAAAAATGTGAAAAGCATGGAAATAGGCGTGATGTGCAACAGCCCCAAGACTTGGGCTTCGGGCCGCGACTTCATGATTGACGGCATATATGTGGGCAAGCCACTTGACCTCAACTTCATGCTGCCAGCCTCAACCGACCGCTTCACTGCCGTAGGCGGCAAAATCTCCCACAAAGACGACGCTCTTGTGTTCCGCTTCAACAAAGCTGGAGCAAGCGTGGCAACAACCGAACTCAAAGGCAGCTACAACAGCATCTACAATCCGCCCATCGGCAGCGGCAAGTCATATATAACCATGGGCAACGGCACTGGAGCATACCCGACGTTCGCCTGCTGGAACACTTTCTTCATAGTGATGGCTAACCACAGTGCAGCCACCAAGGCTCGCCTAAGCTTCATCACCGACAAGGATTCCACCTTCTCGGCCGACAAGTCAAAGGAATTTGCCCTCACGCCAAACAGCGACCTAACCGGCTACTACGTCAACCTCACCGACGTGCCTACAGCCGGCGGACGGCTCATGGGCTTCAAAATAGAGCCAATCGATGCCGCAAAAGGCTCTTGGGCCATCGACCGCATAACATTTGAGCGAGAGGACTCGATATTCGACTTCGCCGGGCAAATCACAAGTTGCACCGCCGACCGCGACAATCTGCACATAAAAGGCACAGTCAAGCCTGAATATCTGGCAAAATACAAGCGTCTCGCCATCTATGAATATCCGTTCCACAAGTCAAGCCTGCCAATAAACAAACTCAGCCTTGTGTATGAAGGTCCAGCCACAGCCGAGTTCCAACTCGACCAGCTCCCCAACAGCCGTCACGGCGGCAAGATGACACACTTGAGCACACGCTTCCTTGCTGTAGTCAAAAACAGCGACACCGACTGGCACTCTGTGGGCAAACCTTTCTATATAGAGAATTGGGAGGACTTCACCACCAACCCCTACGCTTTCACCCTGCCCGATGCAAAATTCAATGTGCTCGACTATGGCGCAAAGGGCGATGGCTTCACCGACGACACGCCAGCCATACAAAAAGCCATTGACGCCTGCACGGCTGCCGGCGGTGGCCAAGTGGTGCTTCCTGGCAGCGACTCCCCCTATGGCCGCCGCTACCGCGCCACCAACATCATAATGAAAAGCAACGTTGACTTGCACCTCGACAAGGGCGCAATCATCTGGCAAGACTGCGATTTGCGTCACTACAAATATCACATGCTTTTTGGTCACGATGTAGCCATACCAAACACGCCGTGGACTCACTGCTTGTTTATGAACCTGCCCATGATTCAGGGCAATGGCGTGAGCAATGTGAAGGTGACAGGCCCTGGCGTTATACGCATGTATGACAACTACACCGAGAACCCCGACTGGAGCCACTATGCACGCACCTGCACCGACCGCATGCACGTCTGCCCAATAGCTTTTTCTGACTGCAAAAACGTGGAAGTGACCAACATCGACGAAGTGCGCGCCAACAACTATCACACAAATTTCCAAACATGTCAAAACGTGTTTATCGGCAACGTCAAACTCTATGAGGTGGCTTGTGTGAGCGGCGACGGTTTCAGCTTCGGGCAAGGCTCAAAACATGCCCGTGTGGAACGCTGCTTCTTCAACTCCAACGACGACGGCATTGTGCTCTCATCGAGCTACCAAGACCCACGCGGCAAGGTGAGCCCATGGCGACGCGACTACGACGACCGCGACCACAAGGTGAGCGACGTGACTGTGGAGCACAGCTACATCAACTCTGCCACAGGCGGAGGCGGCAAGGCCATTGCCCTAATTCCGTGGGGCAGCACCAACCCCGACCAAACGAAGCAGGGACTCGACAGCGTGCAGGTATATGACTGCGTGCTCGCCGGTGGCTACAGCGTGGGCACTTGGCCCGACAACCCATTCGACGGCAAGCCGTTCAACAATTCAGAGCAAGACGACTACTGCCCTGTGAGCAACTTCAGGATATTCAACAACGAGTATATCGACGCTTGCGACCTGCTCTGGGTACACCCCACCACATTCCTCAACGATTGTGGCATAAAGAGCAGCGACAAATTTGTGAACGCCGACTTCGCTCAAGGCAACTCCTACTGGACAATGCAAGGCGACGCCAATGCCGTGAAAGGCTATGGCTTTGCCAACAACGGCGGCACTATTTGGGAAGGTCTGTATCTCAAAAAGGGCACCTACACATTCACAGCCGAGGTCAATGGCAATGGCGCTCTGCAAGTGAAAGACATTCTTGCCGACAAGCAGATTGCCAAGCAGCAATTCACCACCAACGACTGGGGCAAGCAATCGGTATCGTTCACCATTGATGCCGACGGTGACTATTCTCTGGGACTGGTGGGCAGCAATGCTGCAAAAATCCGTAATTGCGTAGTGGCAGAAACCATACCGGCAACCAAGATTTTGCCAAGCAAAAAGACCACAAAACCCGCCAAGAAAAAGAAATCCCGCAAATAAGAAACAATTATTCACAAACCATACGAAGCGTGGCAGCGTTCAAAACTTGGGATTTAGACTCTTTTTGTCGCCTTTGTTTTTTATATATTAACCATAAATAATTGTATACATTTTAACGGACAGCAATATGAATGTTTATCAAAATTTTGATAAACATTCATATTTGTTTGTTACTTTTGCACTCACAGTTCATTTATAAAAAGATGGATTTTTAAATAAATCGTATAAGAGTGGTTTTATCCTAGCACAACAAAACGAACCGTTGGTTGGCTAAGCGAATGGATAAATCGGAGATAACAATAACAATAAGCATATGGGTGCAAAACAAATATAAACCATCATCAGAACAACTCCTGCAAATTGCCAAATTGTTATCTATAAGCCCCAAAGACTTAATCAGTGACATAAACAATATGTGAAACATAAGATGTTTAGATATATAGAACACAAAAACAGAACTTTCCTTTTCGGTGCATATCGAGGGGAAAAATCTCAATTGGATTGGATATTGGGAGAAAAGACTCAGCGATATGAGAAACTTTACAATATCCGTTTCAATAAAGATTTGTTTCATCAAAGGAATGGCGGAACGTTTTCAAAAATTTTACCAGATTATATCTTAATATATAATACCCAAAATCCACAAGAGGGTTATCATCTCTTTCCTTGTGTAAATTCGTCAATCAAGGAACAAGGAGAGATGGAACAATTAGAATACCCAAATCCGAATGGTTCCTATGTGGTATATTCTTTAGGAGAAGAACTGACAGCCGAACCGTTGGACATAAACGAACTGATTAAGCAAGCCTTTCCTAAGGGAGACAAAGAGACTCCTTTTGCACCAAAATTGCTTAAAGGAAATATTATTGCAAATGCCGTAAATGAATCTTTGAAGCAACCTAAAGTTGCCGTTTGCAACTATCATAATGTGTTACGCTTCATAGATTTATTTGCTGGCATTGGTGGCATTCGTTACGGTCTTGAATTAGCATCAAAAGAAAAAGGCTTAAAACCTGTTTGTGTTTTCACATCGGAAATCAAACCATACGCAGTAAAAGTCTTGAAGGAGAACCATCCTGGCGAAACTATAACAGGTGACATTACAAAAGTTGATACAAAGAATATTCCAGACTTTGACATTCTTTGTGCAGGCTTTCCTTGTCAGGCATTCAGCTCTGCTGGTAAGAGGCAAGGCTTTGCTGACACTAGAGGAACTATGTTCTTTGAAGTTGAGCGTATATTAAAGGATAAACGGCCAAAAGGATTTATTCTTGAAAACGTTGAGGGGCTTGTAAATCATGATGGAGGCAAAACATTGCAAGTAATCGTTGATAGACTTACAGCATTGAACTACAAGTTTGATTTCCGTGTACTGAACTCAAAATACTTTGGAGTTCCGCAGGAACGTAAAAGAATTTATATTGCAGGTAGCATCAATGAAACACCAAATCTTGATAAATTTCCAATAAAAGAATGTAAGTTAGGAGATATACTCGAAACTGGTTTGCCAACAGCAGATACCCCTTTTATTAGAACTCTGCTCAAACATTTTACAATAGAACAGCTTTATGGAAAATCAATAAAGGACAAAAGAGGCGGCAACACCAACATTCACAGTTGGGATTTGGAAATAAAAGGGCCTGTTAAACCAGAGCAAAAACGCCTTCTTGATACAATACTTACTGAACGCCGCAAAAAGAAATGGGCAAAAATTATAGGTATTGATTGGATGGATGGTATGCCGTTGACATTGCAACAGATTCAAACTTTCTTTGATTCTCCAAACCTCGAAGATATGTTGGAAGACCTAACACAAAAAGGTTACTTAAGATTTGAATATCCCAAGAAGCTCATTCGTGAAATAAATGAGAATGGAGTCGTAACATCTCACCGAGAATATGATACGACAAAGCCAAAAGGCTACAATATAGTTGCAGGGAAATTGAGCTTTGAAATTAACAAGATTATGGCGCCAAATGAAATCGCCCCAACACTTGTTGCTATGGATATGCAGAAACTTTATGTTGGTGACAATGGAGGTTTGAGAAAATTATCGCTCCGAGAGGGATTGCGACTTTGTGGCTATCCCGATGACATTAAGTTCAACGTGAGTGAAAAAGACGGCTTTGACCTATTAGGGAATACTGTTGCAGTGCCAGTCATTAAGGCTGTGGCTGAACGATTATTAGAAACATTAAAAATATAACAACTATGGACGCATCAGAAAAATTATATAATGCACTTGTCGAAGATTTTGGAATGGAGGGTGCAACGGGTTCGGTAAGATTCAACCTTCGTGACTTCGGCATAACGGTTGAGCAAAACAATATTATCGGCAATATTCTTGAAGAATGGCTCGACAAATGGATGACAAGCAAAAACATCGTACATATTCACAACAACAAGCAGGCTTCTCCTGACTTTTGGTTAGACCCCGATAATTTAGATTCAAACTGGTTGGAGATAAAATCGTTCACAGGTAGCCCAAACTTTGACATAGCCGCATTCCGCAGCTTTATCAACCTCGTAATAGAGAAACCTTGGAAACTCCACTCGAAGCATCTTCTTATAAAATACAAGATGGAAAACGGAGTGGTAGAAATTGAGCAAATTTGGCTAAAGAACCTTTGGGAAATATGCAGCACAAGTGGCACATGGCCCGTCAAAGTGCAATACAAGAACAAGGTTATCGTAAACATTCGCCCTGCCACTTGGTACTCTGAGCGTACAGACTTCAAGCCTTTTGAGAGTCTTGAAGATTTCTTAGCCGCTATGGAAGAGACTATTTACAGATATCCTGATACAAGAGTGACTATTGCTTTGCATTGGAAAAGCAAACTCATTGAGAGCTACGAAAAGCACTACGGCAGGCAATTATCAATTCCAAGATGGAATGATATAGCGGAAAAATACACAACTGATTCTATAAAATAGGATTTTTAATTATTGCTGTCCGGTAAAAACTTGGAATTCTGTCATTTCAGCCTCCTTTGTTTTTAAATATATTGACCATAAATAAAAATACGCATTTAACTGACAGCAACAGTTTTTAATATCAATCTGGTGGCAATTTAGCTGGCGGAGGGGTCGAAAAGGGTGGCGACTTGACTGGTGATGGCAAGCAAGCGGTCGGCCGCGGCACGGTCGGCACAACGCAGCATGCGGTCGAACTCGCGGAATTCAGCCTCCATGCGATGCCCCACAAGCGGTGTGCCCACCACCTCGGTGTGGCCACCAATGGTGATTTCGGCTTCGCGGAGTTCACTCACAGGGCCATTAACCCTCAAATATCCGTTTTCACCCTCAATGTAACCGAAATTATCGCCGTCACGGTCCTTTGCCGCACTGCATTTAGCCTCAAAATGCTCATAGTGCAGTGTCATTGTGCCCGAAGTGTCAATGCCGTTGTAACCCCTGCTTGCCAAATATGAGTGGCTGGCTGGCATGCCAAACAAAGCCACAACAAAAGTCAGGTTATACACATTGAGGTCAAGCAACGCACCACCACACAGCGCAGGGTCAAACGCCGGAGCCACATCGTGCCGCAAAAAACGGTCGTAGCGCGACGAACGCTGTCTGTAGTTACACTTCACTGCCTTGATGCGTCCAAGCCTCGCCACGGCACCCGAAATGGCCTCGAAATTGGGTTCGTGAAGCAGCGTCATAGCCTCCACCAGCAGCAGTCCGCGCTCACGCGCCATTGCCGCCAAACTTTCCACCTGTGCCACAGCAGGGCACATGGGTTTCTCCACTATCACGTTAAAGCCAGCCTGCAGTGCCCTGGCAGCATAGTCATAGTGCGCACTGTTCACAAGGCAAATGTAGATGTAATCCACCTCAGTGTGCGCAAGCATCTGGTCATAGTCGTCATACACCTCACCTATGCCATGCTCTGCGGCAAGCTCCTCAGCCTTGCCACGGCTGTGAGGCCGTGCAAAAACCGACACCACCCTCATCACATCGGGCATGGTGCTGAACACACCCAGTGCCTCGCATGCTATTTTTCCGGTGCCTACTAAGCCTATTCTCATGATGTGTTATGTGCAAGCCGCTCAAGCGGCACGGCTCAAGGCAAAGTGTCGGGAAGCTGCTTTGTGAGCTTGTTGATTTTCTTGTTAATCCAGTCTTTGGCAGAGTTAACCACGGCCTCTTTCACACCTTTTGCTATTGTGTCGAGAGCCTGCTTTTCATCGTTGAGCACGGCAGCATCGTCGTCGGGCGACGGCAGTGTCTGCTCATCGGGTTGTGCGGCCTCTTGCTGTGCCTGTTCGGCGTCTTTTTCGGCCTTGCCAACCTTTGCGGCAGCCTCGGCGAGGTCTTCCTTGTCGAATGTGAACACATGGTTGAGCAATCCCAGCGACACGGTTTTCTCATTACCGTTAAAGGTCACCTTGCCCACCGAGTAAAGGAAATAGTTGTTCACATGGAAGTTATTATCCAAAAAAGCGTCGATTGCACGCCCGGAGAACCATTTGCTTCCTTGGTTTATCAGCGAGCTCAAAATGTTGTCGTCGTTGTCACCGGTAGCTTCGTCCACCTTATCGTTGACGAACCCCTGTGTTGCCGTCTTCACAGCGTCACGGTGGTCTTGCGTGTCAGGGCAAGTAATTATCATCACCAAGGCCAAAACCACTATGACTATCAGCGCGCCCCACATCACCTTGCGTCCATTGCCAGATTTGGGTTGCTCTTCGGTCACAGGCTGCTGCGGAGCATAATATGGCGGAACGGCGGCCGGGCGCACCATGCCAGGCTGCTGGCTCTCCACAAAAGTTCTCCACGCAGGAAATGCCGAGAAATAGGTGAGCAACTCCGGCACCTCGCCGGCTCGTTTCCAGTCGGGCATACCCTCTGCCCACACTTCAGTGTCAGGGGTCAATCCTCTGTCGGCAAGCTGTTCGAGGCTGAACGGTCCTTGCTGCTGTTCGTTCACTATAATGTAATATTCCATATTCCGATTTGTTTTTTGTTATCAGGTCGCAAAATTACGTCAAATCAATAGCACAAAAAAGCCTCACGGCCTTTTTTTTGCACATCGACGGTGGTCAGGAGCGGCTTTTGAGAAAGTCTTGGAAAGCCTGCTTGTAGCTATCGCCTATCGGTATATACACGTCACCAAACACTATGCGGTTACGGTCGATTTCACGGATTTTTCCTTTCTGCACAATAAAAGAGCGATGCACTCTGATAAAGCGGCTTTCGGGCAACATCTGCTCCATTGCCTTCATATTCATCAGCGACAATATGGGACGCGGCGAGTCGTCGGTGTAAATCTTCACGTAATCCTTCAGCCCCTCCACATATTTTATGCGGTCGAGGTCTATCTGCAGCAGCTTGTAATCGCTCTTCACAAATATGCTCTTCACCTCATCGGCAGGAGTCTGGCCGTCTATCAAGTTGAACCACTGCAAAGCCTTGTTGGCAGCTGCCAGAAAATCAACGTAAGAAATGGGTTTCAGCAGATAGTCGAGGGCATTGACACGATAGCCGTCAATGGCATACTGGTCAAACGCCGTGGTAAACACCACGCGCGTGCGCTCTGGCAGCATGCGCGCAAACTCAAGGCCGTTGAGCTCCGGCATCTGAATGTCGAGATAGATTAAATCCACTGGATTGTCATTAAGGCCATTCATCGCCTCAATGGCATTGCCATACTTGCCTGTAAGCTCCAGAAACGGTATTTTCTTCACATAGCTTGCCAGCAATTCCAGAGCCAAAGGCTCGTCGTCAACTATTGCGCACTTCAGAATCATGATAAATCACTATTTTTGAATAATACTCCTTGCCGTCGGCGGTAACGCCTTTTTCCCATTCATATTGTCCGGGGTAGTTAAGCTCAAGCCTGCGCTGCACCTGCGTGAGTCCTATGCCAGAACCGCTCTTGTCGTTCTGCTTCTTGGGGTGGTTGCTGTTGCGTATCTCACACACTATGCCCTTGTCAGTGTTCTTGATGGCTATTTTTATGTAGCTCTCTCCCGGACGCGACGAAATACCGTGCTTAAACGCATTTTCTATGAGCGAGATGAATATGAGCGGAGCTATGGGCGTTGTGTCGCCCGGAGCCACTGCAATGTCGGTGGAAATGTCCACATTGTTGGTCACACGTATTTTCATCAGCTCTATGTAGTTGTGCATAAACTCCATCTCCTTGTAGATGGGCACACGGTCTTGCTGGTTGTCATAGAGCACATAGCGCAGCAGTTTGCTCAAGTCCTCCACGGCGGTTTGAGCCTTGTCGGAGTTGAACGCTATGAGCGCATATATGTTGTTGAGCGTGTTGAGCAGAAAATGCGGATTGAGCTGGTTGCGCAGATTCGACAGCTCCGACTCGGCCTGTGCTTTCTCGGCCTCGCGGCGCATTTCCTCGGCATGTTGCCACTGCTGCCCCATGCGCACGGCCACGCTAAGCCCCACTATCAGCACATTCATTATGATGTTCTGGAAATACATGCCCCAGTGTGGCGGACGCGGTCCGCGCCGGCGGCCAAAGAAAAAGTCGTCGGTCGGCAGCAAGTGCCCTGCGGCGTGCCACCACCCCACCATGAAACCTATGGCCAGAGCCACAAGCACCACATTGACGGCAAAAAACAAATTTTTCTTGTCCTTGAACAGCAGCTTCGGAATCAGCACCAAGTAGTTGGCATAAAACAGCAGCATGTAGCTCAACGGGCTGCCAAGCGACTTCACAAAGCGGCGCAGTGCCACATAGGTAGTGTCGGTGGGCGAATAGAAAAACAAGGGGAAAAACAGAACTATTCCCCAGCACAAAACGTGTATGACAATGTTTCGGCGCAACGTGTTGTTGATTTTTTGTAACATCGCAAATTTACACTTTTTTTGTTGATTCTGAAATTTCATTCAATTCCAGCGAAAGTTCCGTTTTTCCTCTCACAAACACTTCATTTGCCTCTTCGGCATTATCATTCATATCTGATAGCGTCTATCGGGTCGAGGTTGGCAGCCTTCTTGGCAGGATACCAGCCAAAGAACACACCGGTTATGGTGCAGACCACAAACGAGAGTATCACCGTCCATGCCTCTATGCTTATAGGCCAGTGAACAAACGTCTTCACCGCATAAGAGGCTCCAACGCCTATCAGCACACCTATCAAGCCTCCAGTGATGCTTATCAGGATTGACTCTATGAGAAACTGGCTCAAGATGTCAACTCCGCGCGCACCCACACTCATGCGCAAGCCTATCTCGCGCGTGCGCTCGGTGACCGACACATACATAATGTTCATGATGCCTATGCCGCCCACTATGAGCGATATGCCGGCTATGCACGCAAGCAGCGTGGTGAGCATGCTTGTGGTGGAGTTCATCATGGAGCTCAACTCCTCTTGCGAACGAATTGAGAAATCATCATCGTCGCCGTCTTTGAGCTTGTGGTCGGTGCGCAAAATAGAAGTGATGTCGCTTATTGCCAAGTCGGTCATGCCCTCGGTGATTGCGCTTGCATATATTCCTTGCAGGAATGTCTGGGCAAGCATTCTCTTCATCACCGTGGTATATGGAGCCAAGATTATGTCGTCTTGGTCCATGCCCATGGAGTTATAACCTTTTGACTTCAGCACACCCACTATGCGCATAGGTATCTTGTTGAAACGTATCACCTGGCCTATAGGGTCGCCTCCATTTGGAAACAAGTTGTCCACTATGGTCTTGCCCACCACACACACCTTGGCTGCCGAATTGATGTCGGCGTCAGAAAACATGTCGCCGCTCTCCACATTGAGCTGCCTGATGGTCAAGTAGTCCTGGTTCACTCCAGTGACGCTCGTTTGATAGTTGTTGTTGCCGTAGATGGCTTGACCCGAACTCGACACGTTTGGACTCACGGCAGCCAGATACTTGTTCTGCTCCGCTATGTTCTTGTAGTCGTCGAGCGTGAGGGTTTCCATGTCATCGGCACTCATGCGCGCGCCACCTGGGCCACGGTCGGCTCCAGGGTGAATCATAATCATGTTCGAACCCATCTCGGCAATCTGCTTCTGAATGCTCGCCTTTGAGCCCTGGCCTATGGCAAGCATCGTGATTACCGACGCCACGCCTATTATTATGCCGAGCATGGTGAGAAAGCTGCGCATCTTGTTGCTCGCTATTGCCTTGAATGCTATTTTGAATAAGTTGGTCGTATTCATCTTTGTAGCTGATTTGATTTGTTAGTCGTCAACGTTCACCGGGATTGTGGCGAGTTTTGCCGCAGCGTCCTTAATGTCGTTGTTCACCTCGTCTGACCTTATCTTGCCGTCGCGCAACATGATGTTGCGGCTTGAGTATTGGGCTATTTCGGGGTTGTGGGTCACAAATATTATTGTGCGTCCCTCGGCATGCAGCTCCTGAAACAGCACCAATATCTCAAATGAGGTGCGCGTGTCAAGGTTACCTGTTGCCTCGTCGGCAAGAATAACCGCAGGGTCGTTGACCAAGGCTCTGGCTATTGCCACACGTTGCATCTGTCCGCCCGACATCTGGTTTGACTTGTGGTTCAGACGGTTGCCCAGCCCCACACGTTCCAGGGCACGCACAGCGCGCTCGCGCCGCTCTGCCGCGCTCACGCTTGAGTTATACATCAACGGCAACTCCACATTTTCCACCGACGTGGTTTTAGGGAGCAAATTATAGTTCTGAAACACGAAGCCTATCTTGCGGTTGCGCATCACGGCACGCTGCGCCTTGCTCATGGTGCGCACCGGTGTGCCGTCGAGCAGATATTCACCGCTCGTTGGCGAGTCGAGGCAACCGAGAATGTTGAGCAACGTTGACTTTCCGGAGCCTGATGTGCCCATGATGGTCACAAACTCGCCCTCGTTGATGGTGAACGACACGCCTCGCAGCGCATGCACCACCTCATCGCCCACAAGAAAGTTGCGCCTTATGTCCTGAAGTTCTATTACTGGTTTCATATCGCTGACTTTTTCGTTTTGAGATATTGACGTTTTAATTACTTAGAGCCGTTTGCACCGCCTTTTTTCTTGTCTTTGTCAGCGCCAGGGCGTTTTGGCCCAAACGGATTTTCCTCCTTTGAGTCATCGTCACCATCGCCCTCATCAGATGTGAGTGATGTGGCCACCACGTCAAGTATCACGGTCTTGCCCTCACTCATTCCACTCAATATCTCAGTGTGAATACCGTCAGTCATGCCCACTTCCACCTTGTGTGCGGTGAATGTGTTGCCATCAAGAGTCCACAGCTTGTGTGAGGCGTTCACGTCTTTAATCTTGTATTTGTTGCCTATAACCATCGGTTCCGGAGTGAAACGCAGTGCTTTCGACGGCACGCTCTTCACATTGGTGCGCTCCAGCGTGTAGATTGTGACATTGGCAGTCAAGCCCGGCTTCAATTTCAAATCAGGGTTGGGAGCAGAAATCACCACTTCGTATGTCACCACATTGTTGGTGGTAGTGGCATTTTGGCGCACCTGCTTCACCACACCAGAAAAAGTGTCGTTGGGATAAGCATCTACGGTGAACGTCACACGCTGGCCTTCCTTCACCTCGCCTATGTCTGCCTCATCTACGTCGGCCACCACTTGCATATCTTTCAAGTCTTTGGCTATGGTGATAAGTGTAGGTGTGCTGAACGATGATGCCACGGTCTGACCCACTTCCACTTCTTTTGAAATTACCACGCCGTCTATTGGCGATGTGATTGTGGCATAGCCCAGGTTGGTGCGGGCCTTACCCACCGACTGCTGCGCCATCTTCACCTGCTCCTGCGCCTTGCGATACGACTCAAGTGCCACATCATATTCCTGCTTGCTCACAAGCTGCTTTTTGTTGAGCTCCGCATAACGCTCATAGTTCTTGCGCTGATATTGCAGCTCGGCTTGCGCACTGCGCAGGTTTGCCTGCTGCGACTCAAGGTCATTGAGCAGCGTGGTGCGGTCGAGTTCGGCTATCACTTGTCCTTTTTTCACAGGGCTGTTATAGTCCACGTATAGGTTGGTCACAATACCCGACACCTGCGTACCCACATCTACCGTGGTCACGGCCTCTACCGTTCCGGTGGCTGTGACGCTTGTGGATATGCTGGAGCGTCCCACCGTGGTCTTCTCAAAGTTCACTGTGTTGTCAGCCTTTTTGCTGGTCAGCATATAGCAGCCCCCAATCAAAGCCAGCACAACAACCGAAATGATGATGATTAACTTCTTGTTCATAATTATTTCTTTTACTTTATTTTCATAAAACATTTTGTTTGTCTCTCTGCCGGCAATCTCACAGGTTTATACTGTCACCGCCGTAGTATTTGAGCAGCGATGCATTGAGCACCTCCATATATTTTGTCTGTATCACCTTCTGATTGGCTGCCGAGAGGTTTTTCTGGTCAGTGAGCAGTTCTATTATGTTTTTCATGCCCAGGCGGAATTGCTCGCTCGTCAGGTCATAGCTTGTGCGCACTGCCTCGGCCTGCTCCTTGGCTGCCTTGTAGCTTGCCTGCGCACTTGTGGCCTCTTGCCAGTAGCCTTCTATCGACTTCCAGAGGTTCTTTTGCGTGTCGAGCAGCTGCAGATAGCTGTTTTGCTTCTCGAGCTTTGCTTTCTCCACTGCCGACTTTGTGGAGCGGCGGTCGAGGATAGGAATGTTGAGCGACAAGCCTATGGTGTTGTTCCACTGACGCTTCAACTGATCGAAAAAGTTGCCGTTGTTGCTCATGTTGAGCGTTGTCATGCCGGCAGTGAGGCTCAGTGTGGGCAGTTTGCCGGCCTTAGCCATTTTTATGCTCAAGTCGCTTGCGTCCATGCTAAGTTTGTTGGCTTTGATTTCGGGGCGCAAATTGAGGGCGGCATTATACACGTCGCGTTTCGACGGAAGCACGGCCATCACGTCGCCGTCAAGGTTAGGCACCACTATGTTGAGTTCCTCATCGCCGTCGAGCTCAAGCAGTTGTTTGAGTTGAAGTTTATAGTTGTCGAGTGTTGACTGGTCGGCCACAAGCTGATATTTGTCGTTGGCGCACTGTGCTTCAAGCTGTGCCACGTCGGCTTTGTTGAGCACACCCTCCTTAAACAAGGCGCGTGCCCTTTCTGCCGATGCACTCGACAGCTTTATCTGCTCCTCGTCTTGCTTTATAGTCTCCATCGAGTAGAGTATTTGCACATATAGCTTTGTGATTTGCTCCTCAATCGTCATTTCCGAGGTCGTAACGGCCAAGTCGGCTATCTGGCTGTTGATTTTCTGCAACTTTATGTTGTTCGACGTTTGTCCACCATCATAAAGCGTCATCTGCGCATTGAAGCCATAGTTGCCAGAGTAGCTGTTCTTGTTGTTTGAGGTCACGACCTGTGAGCCGTTAACCATTGCCGACGACTGCTGAAACGGTCGGTTGGTGAATCCCTGGTTGGTTGAGAACGAAAGGCTCGGCTCACGCGCCGCCTTGGCCTGCGCCACATTCACTGTGGCAGTCTGGGCACTCACTTTGTTGCGCTTGATAGTGATGTTTTGCTGCTTGGCATATTCAATGCAGTTTTGCAGCGACCACACGGCCGGCTTTGCCACCGTGGCGGTGTCTTGCGCTGCGCCAGGCTGCGAGCCCAGCAGCATTGCAGCAACAATTAAAAGCAAACTTCTTACCTTCATGTTTTACCTGTTTTTTCTGATTTCTTATGGTGCAAAATTATTTTAATGCTTTTTTCCGCACAAAAAAGTTAGACTAAACAAGCATATCAATAGAAAATCCCCTCTTTTTTATCGATAAAATTTTTCGGCACTCCGCATCATTTCATTATTTTTGTGTAATAATCATATCGTGTGCTATGAGACTTAAGCTTCATTTTGCCATAACAGCCATACTGCTGCTTTGCTCCGGCTTATGCCAGGCGCAAAAAGCACGGCAGCTCCTTATCGACCCACAGTTTTCTCATGGGTTTGCTTTATCGCGCATCTGGGCCGACAAAGTTGTGCCCAACCCCGACACTTTGCGCTTCTTCCCTGGCAATGAGCCGCCCAAGTGGCTGCTGGCTCAGTGGGCCACCAACCACTCGCTCCAGGGTGCGCGGCTCACACGCACCGCGCAGGGTCTGACATTTCGCAACGAGGCAAAACGCGTTTCGCTCAACCCTGCCGACGGCACCCTCACACTCGAAATCATGGCAGGGCGCGAGTATCACGGTCCACGCCGCTCGGCTTCAGAGCCGTGGGTGCACTTGCTCATCGAGCAGTCCATGGACAGCGGTTTCCGCATTGCCGACTTTTCGGGCATCACTGTTGGTTTTTCGCTGCGGTTGCTCTACTGCACCTCGTTCATGACCGGTGACATGTTTAACCCAGGGCTGCACACGGCACAATCACCGTTCTACTTGTTTCTACGCAACACTAACCCCAATTCGCCCGACCACAACAAATGCCTGTGGTTTGGAATTCCGAGCTACGACTGGCGCGACAAGCGGCTCACCGATGAAGCCGCCATCTCGTGGGACGTTGGCACCAATATGTATATCTACGCCATGCCGCCACGCACCGTGTGGGGCGACATCTTGTTTACCGACCACCAGTGGCACACTTGCAGCATCGACTTGAAACCATGCCTCGAAAAGGCCATTGCCGATATGCGCAGCCACAACCAGTTTCTCCACTCCACGCCCGATGATTTCAGCATAGCGTCTATGAACTTCGGGTGGGAAATACCTGGCATTTTCGATGCAGCAGTGCAAATCAAGAACCTCTCTATTGCCGGAGTGCCCAAGTGAGACGATGCCTCATGCGCGCACCGCGCAATCGCCAAACATAACGGCCAACGCCACTTTTTTCATTAACACAAAAGAAATTAAAACAAACTCTCATGGACCGACGTAAATTCATAGGCATGGCTGCCACCGCTTCGGCTGCGCTGGCAGCAGGACAAGTCTCTGCCGACACGCCTCAGCAAAGCAAGACTTCAAAAAAATCATCGTCAACAAGCGGGCTGCATGTGCGCTTCATTGGCACTGGAGCCGCCGACTGGAACGGACGCGACGAGCGTGGCGAGTGCCGACGCTTCTCAAGCATATTGCTCGACAAACGCATACTCATTGACTTCACCGCGCAGGGTTTCGACATGATGCCGCAAGGCTGCCACCCAGAGGTCATTTTCTACACCCACTCACACAACGACCACTACAGCCCGGAGGCAGCCCTCAAGCTCGGCGTTAAGCGGGTGTATCTGCACCAGTCGTGGTTCGACCGCACCACGGCAGAATTCTCTGCTGCATCGCAAAGCACCGGCTTGCCAATGCCCACCATCATACCCATCTGCATAGCGCAAACCATCACCGAGGGCGACCTCACGTTCACACCTCTGCCAGCCAATCACGCCACAAGCCACATCATGGAGCAAACAGTGATTTATCTGGTGCAGAAAGGTGCAACCAGGTTGCTCTATGCCACCGACACAGGCGGTCTGACTGGCGTGGCCACACGCTATGCCGGCATCGACGGCCACACTCAGCAATCACGTCCCATAACGGCACTTATCATGGAAGCCACTATGGGCTTGGAGCATGAAATCGACTTCCGTTTCTTCACACACTCAAGTGTGGCCACAGTGCAAAAAACGGTGCAAGTGCTGACCATGACAAAACGCTACACGCCGCCGGCCGGACAGCCAGTTTACATCACCCACATGGCTCGCGGTCTGTTTGGCACGCACGCCGAGACCGAGAAAGCCCTGCCGGCTCCGCTCCGTCCAGCCTACGACGGCCTTGAAGTGACTTTCAAATAAGCAGCCCTAAAATTTACAATCCCAAAACACCCACAAAACAAAGTCATGCCAACGCTTACACTACATTAGGCGTTGGCATGACTTTATCCGTTTTCAATGCTGCTCCAAGTGCAGCACCGCAGCATTATTTCACCACCTTGCGGGCACCTACTGAGCCGTCGGTGTAGCGTGCCACTTCCACATACAATCCCTGTTGCGGATTAGCAACACACTTGCCGTTCATGTCGTAGTAAGAGGTGTTTGCAACAGTTTTGTCGGCTTTCACGGCAGTCACGCCACTGTTGCCGGCATTAAGTTCAAACGTCACAAGCACACCGCGGTGGTCTGACGGCCACAGCTCATAGCGCACCAAGTCATCGGTAGGAGCGTCGTCCTCGCCCTCTCCATACACCACTGTGCCGGCAGGGCCCACAATCTTGGCGTCAACGGCTTTAAGCGAGTTTTTAGCCGTAGATTTATAGTACACATAGTCAATTCTGTCGCGTTCATCAGCCTCTGCAGCCCATGCCAAATCCTCAAGTTTTGCTTTCTTGTTGTATGTCGGCCAGGTTATGCCGGGATTTTTGATTTCATCGGGGTGCACCACGCGATAAGCATCGCTGAAGCCCTCGCCAAGCAGATAAGTTGAAGTCTGCCACGGCACCACACACCCATTGTGGCCATATAGGTCTTTTTGACGCTCGGTCCAGTCGAGACAAGAAGGCTCGTTGAGGTCGCCGGCCAAAATCACAGGTATGTTTGCAGCAAGCTGGCTTGCCGAAGTGCTCACAAATTTCTTTGCCGACTCCACACGGTCGCTCTTTGCATTTACCTCCAAAATCTTATTCACGTCGGTTATCGGTTTCGACATCATGTCCCAGCCAAGCACTCCGCCGTCGCCATAGCCGCGAGGATAGTAGCACGAATACCAGCGATACTCCGAGTGCGCCGGATACACGGCTATCTTTGTGGTGTCGTTATACTGCAGCACCACGCCAAACATCCATTGGTTCACTGTCACCGTCTGGGCGATTGGGTATTTTGACAGCACGCCCCTGCCGCTGATTTGTGCCTGATAGTAATTAAGGCCACGCGACTTGAGCTGCTTTTGCAAATAGTCTATTATCTTGTTTGAGCCTTTGTGAAGCTCACACATGGTCACCACGTCGGGGTTCATGTCGGCGATGGCGTTGGCCAGATACAGATAGCTGTTTGTCACCTTGTCGCCCTCATACCACGTGTTGATTTGAAATAGCTTAAACTGCGATTTCTGCGCATTGCCGCATGCCAATCCCAGCACACAGGCCAATGTTAATAGTAATAGTCTTGTTTTTCTCATCTTTTAGTTAGTCAGTAATATAACAAAATATGTTTTTATGTTATTATTTCTTCTTCAATGCGCTCAGCACTTGGTCGGCAAAGGTTTTCATGCCCTTCACGTTGGGGTGGCCGCTTTGCTTGTCGATGCCCGACAGCTTTATCACCGGCACGCCATAGTGTTTGCTTATCACGTCAACCGATTCGTTGATATCGTCGCGCAAGCAGTCATTGAGAATGAAATACACTTCCACATTGGGGTAATGCTCACGCAGCACCGTGTAGAGCTTGGCAAGTGCCGGACGGAAATAATACATATCGGCACGCTTCCAGCCATCATATTGATATTCGCCCACCTTTGCACCACACCAGCTGTCGTTAGTGCCGCCGCACACCAATATTATGTCGGGATTGCCGAGGTTGGTGGCACGTGTCACAAACGAGCGGTCGGAGAAATCAGCGTCGTCATAGCCTGTGAAGCACACAGTGGAGCCCGAATATGAGTCGTTCACGCCAAGCTTGTAGCCGCCGTTCTTCACCACCTGCCACCACCAGGTCTGCTCCACCTTGTCAACGTCGGTAGCAGCCTTGTTTACGTTTGTTCTGTACCACTCCGGGTGACCTTTGGGAATAAATCCCTCAAAAGTGGAGTACGAGTCGCCAAGCACCGCCACTGTGGGGCGCACTTGTGCATTAAGTCCAAGTGTTGCTATGAACAGCAACAAAAATAAGCCTATCTTTTGCATAATGAATTATGATATTTTGTTTCTATTTCATTACAAAATTAGCAAAAAATCACACGAAAACCCATTGTGGCGCAGCATTAACAATATTTAGCAGAGTCGCACCACACGCCGCTAAAGCGTGCTCCATGCCCCTATGCAGCGAGCCGTCAGCGCATTGTCCCACTCAGGCTTCATTTTTTGCCACAGTTCTGCACCGTGGCTGCATATTGCCTGTTTTTGAAAGTAGTAGTATCTTTGCCGTCGCAAAAACAAGAAATGTAAAACCCAAGTGGAAAAATTTGGCTGCTTGCAACCACTTAAAAAAAATGCTAAAACTGCGAAATACCCACTATTTTACAGTACGATTAGCGTTTTTCCACTTTTAAAACAAAATGGAAAAATGAATTATTTGTTCACATCAGAATCTGTTTCTGAAGGTCACCCCGACAAAGTCGCCGACCAAATCAGCGATGCCATTCTCGACCAGTATCTCGCTTTCGACGAGTCATCGAAGGTGGCATGCGAAACCCTCGTAACCACTGGCCAGGTGGTGATTGCCGGCGAAGTGAAGTCTAAAGCCAACATCGACGTGATGGACGTGACACGCGATGTGATTCACAGCATTGGCTACAACAAGAGTGAATACAAGTTCGACGCCGATGCCTGTGGTGTGCTGTCGGCAATACACGAGCAGTCGCCCGACATTGCGCGCGGGGTGGAGCGTGCCTCGCTCGAGGACCAAGGCGCCGGTGACCAAGGCATGATGTTCGGCTTCGCATGCAATGAGTCGCCAAACTACATGCCGCTCACACTCGACCTCGCCCACCTGCTGCTGCGCGAGCTCACACAAATACGCAAAGGCCACCTGCTGCCCTACCTGCGCCCCGACGCCAAGAGCCAGGTGACGGTGGAGTATGACGGTGACACACGCCGCCCTGTGCGCATACACACCATAGTAATCAGCACACAACACGACGACTTCATAAAGCCCGACCGCGACAAGGGCATAACCCAGCAAGAAGCCGACGTGCTCATGCTGCAACGCATAAAAAATGACATCAAGAATGTGCTTCTGCCCAACGTGATTGCCAAGCTGCCCGACGACATCAAGGCCTTGTTTGACGACAAACTCATTCTGCTCGTCAACCCCACCGGCAAGTTTGTGATTGGCGGACCTCACGGCGACACCGGACTCACCGGACGCAAAATCATAGTTGACACCTACGGCGGCCGCGGAGCACACGGCGGTGGTGCTTTCTCCGGCAAAGATCCCTCTAAGGTTGACCGCTCTGCTGCCTATGCCGCACGCCACATTGCTAAAAACGCAGTGGCTGCCGGTGTGGCCGACCAAATGCTCGTGCAAGTGGCCTATGCCATAGGTGTGGCAGAACCCGTGAGCCTTTTTGTCGATACCTACGGCACAAGCCATGTCAAGCAATCAGATGCCGAGATAGCCGACATTTTCAGCAAAATTTTCGACCTTCGCCCCAAGGCCATCGAGGAACGCCTCAACCTGCGCAAACCCATCTATCGCGAAACCGCAGCCTATGGCCACATGGGACGCACACCACAGGTTGTAACCAAGCACTTCAAGTCTAAGAGCGAGGGCGACCGCGTGATGCAGGTGGAACTTTTCACCTGGGAGAAGCTCGACTACGTTAAGACCATTCAAGACACTTTCGGCTTGAAATAACGCCAATAAATTAAATGATTAATGCGAAACGCCTTGTGGGTATCGAAACTCACAAGGCGTTTATCTTCTGCTACCCATGCGCCGCACCTTTATGCGGCTGGCGGCGACTCATTTCACAGCAGGCTAAAAATCCATATTGTCGCGAGCAAACATCAGCATCAGCTGCGCCCTGTATTTTTGCCAAGCCGTGTAGAAATAACCGTCATCTTTGCCATAGTGTCTGAACAGTACAAAATTGGCAAGCAACTGCTCTATCACGCCGCCCAGCTCATCGGCAAACAGCACCGGTGGCGTGTGCTGCAGCACAAACATCAGCCTTATGTTTCCACGGTCGGCTTCGGGATTGTAGCTTGCAGCTGTCAAGTAGCCGCCCACACGGCTGCGCAAGTCGTCAAAGCCCTCCTTCATGGAGCTTCGCAGCATAGCCGCATTGTCGGGCGTTATCACATAGCCTCCGGCTCGCCCCACGGCGTGCCAGGCACTGGCGGCATACACTTTTTCAAGCACATCGTCTATGTCTATGCTCACCGCCACATTCACATGTTCTTTCTTTTCCATTTTTGTGATTAAAGTTTGTTGTGTGTTTTCCCATTATGTGTGTTTTTCTCGGCATTTTTATGTTTCCTCTCATGCCACAAAGCGGCTCAACAATGCTCGTTTGCGCTCTCGCGAAGCCTCGTATGTGTGTCGCCAGCCGTATTCCTCGCTTATGTAGAAGCGCGACGCCCGGCAGTTGGCTATCACAAACTCCACCGCCTTACTTATGGATATGCCACGACTATCCACCAAATGCCTCACATGACCGGCAATCTCGCCCCACATGGCGCGCAAACGCGGATTTTGTATTGGCACATTACCACTCTTCAAGATGCGGCACACAAGCAGATAGGCTCGCTCATAGCTCACATGATAGTGTGGCTTGCCGTTATAAATTGTGTAGAGGATTGCGGCTCGGCGTGCATCAGTCACGCCACTCGATGTCATAAGCATAAGCGCCTCACGATACATGTCAAGAAATTCCTTGTCACGCATTTGCTTCATTTTTGTTTTTCCGTTCATATCAAATTCAAGATTTTTTGTTTTCACACCACAAAGTTACGTCACAAATTGTCACAATGCAAATATTTTATTGTTATTTTACCACACAATACACTTAGTTATTGTTTTCTTGTCAGTTACACCGACTTTTTATAATTTTGTAAAAACTGACAACATAAAAATCATAATATGCTTAAAAAGACCTTTCTATTAACATCAACTCTGCTGGCATGCGCCCTGTCTTTGGGGGCAAAAGTAACACCGGCAAAACTGCTCACCGACAACATGGTGCTCCAACAAAAGTCCAACGTCTGCATGTGGGGCTCAGCCGAACCCAACTCCACAGTGAAAATCACCACATCGTGGTCAAAGCAGAAAACCGAAACCAAGTGCGACTCCAAGGGGCAATGGTCTGTCAAGGTTGCCACTCCTGCCGCCTCCAATGCACCACAAACCGTAACCTTTGCCGATGGCAAGGGCAAACCGCTCACCCTCAGCAACGTCTTGATAGGCGAAGTGTGGGTGGCAAGCGGACAAAGCAACATGGACATGGGCATGAGCACATATCCCGACTGCCCTGTGGAAGGCGGACAGGAAGTGATTGCCACATCTGCCCAATACACCGGCATTCGCATGTTCACCGTGCAAAAGCCAAGCAACCCAACACCTCCCCAAGACACCGTGGTTGGCGGCACTTGGCAAACGTCTTGCCCCAAGAACGTGCGTGAATTCAGTGCCACAGCCTATTTCTTCGCCATCATGCTCAACAAAGTGCTCAACATACCCATAGGCATCATAACCTCCAGCTGGGGCGGCACTCGCATCGAGTCATGGCTGCCTCGCGACAGAGCCGAGAAATATCTCGGAGCCAGCAACCGCTACAACGACCCCCAACCCAGTTTCCCCAACCAACCCTCCGCGCTCTTCAACGGCATGATAAACCCTCTCACACGATACAACTGCGCCGGGTTCATCTGGTATCAAGGCGAGGCCAACCTCAGTGCCACCGACTACGACTCCATGCTCAAAGACCTGTCTTCGTCGTGGCGCAAGCTCTGGGGACTGGGCGACCTGCCTTTTTACATCGTGGAAATCGCTCCATTCGACTACAGCCCATGGGTGCCTGACCTCACCGACGCTGGCCGTCTGCGCGCATTGCAGTTCAAGGCCGCTCACGAGATTGTCAACAGCGGCATCGTGGGCACAAACGACCTCGTGAAGCCCTACGAGCAACACCAGATTCACCCCTCTAAAAAGCGCGAAGTAGGTAATCGTCTGGCCTACCTCGCCTTGCACTACAACTACGGCATGACTGAGCTGGCGTGCGAAGGTCCGTCGTTCAAGAGCATGGAAATCAACTCCGACAAAGCCATTCTCACGTTCAACAACAGCGACCTCGGCTTCTCCACTCCCACCGGACCGCTCACAGGCTTTGAGATTGCCGGCGAAGACAAGGTGTTCCACCCTGCCAAAGCCGAAATCATTGAGCACCGACGCATTCAGGTCAGTTCGCCCGATGTCAAGACTCCTGTTGCCGTGCGCTATTGCTACAAGGATTTCTTGCTCGGCAACGTGCTCGACCTACACGGATTTCCGCTCTTTCCGTTCCGCACCGACAACTGGTGATTCCACATCACCTCAACGCATAACCCACTCTCACTCCGCAAAAGCCAAAAGCAAACACACCGGCAGTTGACCCAAGTCGCCCATTACCACGACCCCCAAAAAAATAAGGAAACTGCCGGTTTGTTTTCTTTCGCAACCACAAAAACTCCAAATTTTCCATAACAAAAAAAGAAACATGACTATGAAACATCTCATTCTCATCATTGCCGCTGTGCTGGCAGTGGGCTTTTCTGCCCATGCCGACAAGCCGACGAAACCTCAGTTCAAAATGCTGCTTCGTCTGTGGTGTCCGCACCACGACGACCCCAAGCTTGCCGCCGACCTCATCAAGGCTCTCAAGCAATATCCGCATTTCTGCGACGAGGTCTGGTTTGAAACCGAACCAATAGAACAAACACTCGACGAGCATGAGCAATCGGCAAAACGCATGGCCAAGATGGCCGACGAGATGCGCCGCCTCGGCATAATACCGTCGCTGCAGCTCGTGGCTTTCGGCCACCCCGAAGGTCCCAATGCAGAGCCGCTGAAAGGCATCACCTGGGGCACTGCCGTGGGTAGAAACGGCGAGGTCACACGCCGCCAGAATTGTCCGCGCCAAAAGCCCTATCTCGAAAAACTCACCAAAATCTATGAGCTTTATGCACGCGAGGCCAAGCCGTCAATCGCATGGATTGACGACGACCTGCGCCTCACCATGCACAGCCCTGCCAATGAGATTTGCTACTGCGACACCTGCATCGCCGAGTTCAATCGTGAGCACGGCACCGGCTACACACGCCAGTCGCTCGTTGCCGCTCTCGACGACAATGCCCCCGGACTGCGCCGCCAGTGGATAGAGTTTGGGCAGCAAAGCCTTGCCCACGTGGCAGCAGCCATAGCACGCGGATTCCACAACGGCTGCGACACCACACGCATGGGGCTTCAGGCTGTCAATTTCCAGCGCAATTTTCTTGAAGGCTACGACTGGAATCCCATTCTCAAGGCAATGCAAAAAGAAACCGGGCTTATTTCCTGCCTGCGTCCGGGGCATGGCTACTACAACGACCATGCGCCGCGAGGAATGCTCGAAAAAGGCATCGACATATCGCGCCAAGTGCGCCGCCTCGACCCCAATGTGTCGCAGATTGCGCCCGAAATCGAAGGCTACATACACAAGGCCACCGGCAAAAGCCCTCACGGCATCTGCGTTGAGACCATGTACTACCTTGCCATGGGAGCCACCCAAATGAGCTATGCCATAATCTGCGCCAACTGGGAGCCCATGCAGTGGTATGCCGACAATTACTTCAAGGCACTGCAAAGCTGGCATGCCTTTGCCAAGGAATATGCCGACTGGAACTGGGGGTCAGAGCCTGTGGGCATCGACCCCTATCTTAGCCCCAACTTCCCCTATCGCAATCTCGGCAGCGGCGAGGGCAGCTTTGGTTGGGCATACACCGGTGCGCTCACCGAGCCTTACGCTCTGGCGGCCATCGGATTTCCGTTCAGCCCCGACTGCTCCATGTCGCCGCTTCGCATGCTCGACGCTGCTGCCACCGTTGGCATCACCGACTCGGAGTTCAGTTCACTCATATCACAAAAAGGCATGATTATGGACCAGTCGGCATGGAACGAGCTTGAAAAACGCCAGCTCACCAACACCCTCACCAAGGTGGCAACACCCACCGAACTGACCGACGTCACTTGCTACACCTCGCCAAACGGCAAGCACATAGCCGTAGTGCCAAGCTTCTCGGCCGACATTTGTGGTGGCCAGAGGCTCAATTTGCTTCGTGTGGCCGACTGGGCAAGTTGCGGCACCATGCCCGCCATCATAGAGAGCATGGCGCAATCAGCCCTCATTCCGCGTCTCGACCGCAACGGCAACCTGCGCTCGGTGGCAATCCTTAACTGCTCCATCTCAAATCAGGAGTTCTACGACGTGCGTTTGCGCACTGGCGGAAAGCGACACAAATTCATCTGGAAAAAGAACGGACAGAAAGACGTGGTGCTCAAAGCCACCTACTCCGGTGGCGATGCCATTTTGCAAGTGCCCAACCTCGAAGGCTGGAACTTCGGTTGGATTCAGGTGAAATAGCCACAACAAGACTTGACATTCTCCTCTCTCCGTTTTTCTCCATACCACACAAAAATTGCAGAAAAAAAATAAACATTTCTTCACTTTGTCATTCTTTTTGTCGAGCAAACAATATATCTTTGCATCAATCGATTAAATGTAAATTACTAACTAATAACAACAGTGACTATGAAAAAGATTTTTACATTGATTTCATTGTGCCTTTTCGCTGCTCTTGGCGTTAACGCACAAACCGAGACGGTCAACCTCCCCTACGAGGAAACGTTTGCCTCCAGCTTTGGCAAATTCACGACCAACGACGTAACGCTCCCTGAAGGCGCTACCTATATCTGGAAAATTGACACAAAGAAAAAGTATGCAAAAGCGTCTGCCTATGTTAGTGGCAAAAAGCTCGTGTCTGAAAGTTGGTTGATTTCTCCAATCATCAACCTCGCCAGCGCCGCCAAGCCTACGCTTACATTCAGCCATACAGGACAATATTTCAAAAACCTCACCGATGAAGCCACACTTTGGGTAAGAGAAGGTGAGAGCGGCGATTGGACACAAATCACCATTCCAACCTACATGACTGGCTCTGATTGGAATTTTGTTGATGTTTCTATCGACCTTTCTGCCTACAAGGGCAAAAAGATTCAACTCGGTTTCCGCTACACAAGCACAACCGAAGGTGCTGGCACTTGGGAAATCCAGAACCTGAAAGTTGAAGATGCCCAGGTCGCTACCCCAAAGGTTAATAACATTGCCGAATTCCGTGCTGCCGAGACAGGCACTAAGGTTGAGTTTGCCAACCCAGTCACCGTGACTTACCAAAACGCAAAATACCTCTACGTTAAAGACGAGACTGGCGCTATGCTCATCTTCGGCGCAGCTGGCACATTTGCCAACGGCGATGTGATTCCTGCCGGATTTAAGGGCAAAAAAGCCGTATTCAACGGCACCACCGAACTCACCAACGTTGAAGACCTCGGCACAGCCACTGCAGGCGATGCCGTTGAGCCAGAAGTTAAGACCGTTGACCAAATCAATGCCGACATCGAGAGCGCATACGTGCTCCTCAAAGGTGTGACCATTGGCAACATCAGCAACAAGAACTTCACCTACAACGGCACTTTGGCTGGTTTCAACCAATTCGCAATTGACCTCTCTACTATCGATGCCGACAAGAAATACGACGTGAAAGGCATGGTAGCCCTGCACACTTCAGGCAGCACTACCACAGTGCAAGTTATGCCGGTTGAAATCACCGAATCCACTTCCACTGGCGTTGAGGCAATAGTTGCCAAGGCTGTTGCAGGCGTCACTTACTACAACGTGGCTGGCATGGCTTCCGCCACTCCATTCGTTGGTCTCAACATCGTTGTCACCACTTATGCCAACGGCACTAAGGCCACCACAAAATTCATCAAGTAAATTTTGAAACAATTTATTATTAACACATGAGGTAACCCCTCGCAGTTTGCAAAAAGAAATGCCGGGCCATCACGACCCGGCATTTTATTTTATCCCCTAAAAACTTTCTCAAGCAACTGCGTCACAAGCCGTCGTCCTCACCCACGAGCTTGGCAAGCTCGCGCAGCTCTCCATAAGCCATTTTCAATATGTCGTTGTCTATGCTTATGCTGCGCTCCACCCAGCGAGGCTTGTCGCTCGACGCATGTGCAAAAAGCCAGTCGTAAGTGTCTTTCAAATAAAAAGCCCTCGCCAGCGCGCCATGCGAAGCACCGGGAAGCCAGTCATAACGCAGGCACTTGTCGTTGCCGGTACTCACAAGCCTATCCACCACCGATTTCGATGCCGACAGCGGCACAGCCCTGTCAGCCGTGCCATGAAGCACCCACAGCGGCACCTTGCCAAGCCCCGACTGGTCGCTAAGTCCGCAGCCGCCACACAGAGCCATAGCCGCGGCCACCTTGTCGGGATAAGTGCCCACAAAGTCCATTGTGCCATATCCGCCGAGGCTCATGCCCATCACATACACGCGTGTGCTGTCCACATTATAGTTCCTTTTTGCCCATTCTATCAAGTCATTTAGCTTGCGTGGACTCCATGCTCCACCAGGATTTTGTGGCGACAACACAATGGCAGGAATCGACATTCCGCGCTTCACTGCGTCCATAGGCCCATAGCGCAACACCGTGTTGAGGTTGCGCCCACACAGACTGCTGCCATGCAGAAACAATATCAGCGGTTCTTTGTGCTTTGCCGAGGGGCTGTAGCCGTCGGGCGTATATACCCAAAAGTCATAATCAGCCACACCACGCTTGGCTGTCAGGTCGTAGGCTTGCACCGTGGTGCTAAAGCAAGCTGCAACTATTGTGATTAGCAGCAATATAATCTTCATCTTTTTCATAACCATGCTTGATTTTGCAATTCAAAAGCTGAAACTTGATTTTTCAGTAAAGATTTCGGTAAAGATAACAACTATTTCCGCTGCGCGGCCGATTTTTAACCCATTTTAGCCAATCAGCCGCCTTTTCCAACTTTTTCATTAAATTTGCACCCTACAATCAAAAAAATCAAACCGCATATATGGAAAACAACCCCTACATAAAGCAATTTCCCGACCTGATGCGCGGAAAAAAGATTCTCTACGTGCATGGCTTCGCATCATCAGGTCAGTCGGGCACGGTGAGCCTGCTCCGCTCTTTTCTGCCGCAAGCCACAGTCATAGCACCCGACCTCCCCATACACCCGGCCGAGGCTCTCGACTTGCTGCTCTCCACCTGCCAAAGCGAGCAGCCCGACCTCATCATAGGCACTTCCATGGGCGGCATGTTCACCGAGATGCTGCATGGTTTCGACCGCATCGTCGTCAATCCGGCATTTGAGATGGACACCACCATAGCCCAGCACACCGGCAAAGTCACATTCCACAACCCACGACTCGACGGCGTGCAAGACTTCATGGTCACCAAAGGGCTTGTAAAAGAATACAAAGAAATACTCAACAAAAATTTCACCGGTCTTTCTGCCGCCGAGCAGCAGCACGTCTATGGTTTGTTTGGCGACAACGACCCCATAGTCCACACATTCTCCCTGTTTCGCAGCCACTACCCACAGGCAATCCATTTTCATGGCGAGCACTACCTCAACGACAAGGCTGTGCTCCACTACCTGATACCGGTTATCCGCTGGATTAACGACAAGCAGGATTCCGTGGAACGCCCCACCGTGTTTATCGACTTCAGCACCCTCCACGACTCATTTGGCAAAGCCACTGCAAGCATGCACAAAGCCTATGAGTTCCTCATTGAGAGCTACAACGTGTGCATTGTGGCACCTGCTTCCACCAACGATGGCGAGCAAATCACCGAAACGCAGCGCTGGGTTGAGGAGTTCTTGAGCACGCCGGCTTTCAATCGCGTGATTTTCATCAATCAGAAACAGCTCCTCTATGGCGACTATCTCATCGACTCCACCGACAATCCCGACTTCCTCGGCACTTGCATTCGCTGGGGCAGCGACGACTTCAAGACTTGGGAAGAAATCATCACGTTCTTCTCTCGCCTCGGCGGTCAGTAACAACAATTTTTTCGCATAGAGTTCCGCAACAAAACACATGGCAGCCACATAAAGCAAGCAAGGAGAGAAGCATCACGCTTTTCTCCTTGCTTTTCATGGTCGGCTCTCGTCACTCATCACTGCATCATTATGCGCATGTGAGCCTTGGGGTAGCGCAGCACCAGGCAACTCGCCTCGGTGAGCACCAAAGCATCTACATTGCGCACGCCGCTCGCTTTCAGGTTAAGGGCTTCGGTGCCAAACGGCAAGTGGCTGTATTTTTGCAGATATTCTGGGTCAACAATCATTCCGTCGTCCGGACGGCCACACTCATCAAACACCTCGCTCAGCAGCACATACAAAGTGCCGAATTTTGAGTGCAGTTCATTGAAGTCAATTCCCCATTTGGTCACACTCTGCCCAGCCAGCACCATCTTGGTGTAGTCGAGTTTGTTCAGCCGGCCTATCAAGCCCGAACCGCCTATCAAAATCTTTCGTTTGCTCCCGGCGTTGCCTGTGAATGCGTCGCGCATCAAGTCTATCACATTATTTTGGTCAAGCGAGCTGTCGTCATAATAAAATTCTTTGCCGGCCTGATACCAGATTCCTCCCGTCAACAGCACATTCTCCTTTTTGTTGCTGTCCCACACACGGGCTTTTTGCCCGAACAAAAATGACTTCTCCATGCCAAGGCGCATGTCATATATCGCAGCCTCCTCTTGGTCGCTCATCGTCCAGTTCACCTCCTTGTTCGAGAGGCGTTGCAATGTCGATTGCTCTATCTGGCATTTGAATATCTGGCAATAGTTCTCGGCCTTTTGCGGCAGAGCCTCAAATTGTGGCGACATCACATCAAGCTCTGTTGCGGCTCGCCCCATTCTTATCAGCTTGGTGCCCCTGGCTATCTGTGGCGGACACGTGTTGCCGCCCGATGGTGTTTTTTGTCCGTTCACCGCCATCACCAGCAAGCCACCGCCTTCCACATGCCCCATCACATAGAGCACAAGCTCATGACTGCTCACTGTGGTTCCGTCGGCCTCATAGCCCAGCACACCTTGCACCAGTATCGTGTCGGTGGCATCAAAAATCGCGTCAGCGTCTGTGTGCAGCACTCCCTTGGTCTTGTCGTCTGCCGCTGACAAATCCAGGCTTTGCGCCACTGTTGCCGTGGTCTGCTTGGTGTCCACGTTGTAGTAGTCCACTATCATCGACCCTGCATGCTTTGCCCCGGCGCACCTCGACAACTGGTCTATTGGCGTGGCCATTGGTCTTATCTTCACCACTTGGCGGTCTATCTCATTGAGCAGCATGTCTTGCGACAAGTCTCTCGTCACATCGGTGGTCAGCGGTCCATCTACCACATGCTTTCCGCCAGCCACTCCAGGAGCCACCACCGCGGCAAGCACGGCCGACGACGCATCGCTGCCGCATGCTGCCACCACCAGCAGTAGCAGCACAATGGCAAGCATAATCAGCAGGTTACGGTGGCGGCTCGCCCATGTTACAGTCTTTTTTACGCTTTTCAATACGCTCATTAATTCTTTGATAATCATAGCTTTTTCAGATTTAGTCCAGCTACTTTTTCCGCTGGATTTCGGTTAATAAAAAATTTTAATTGATTGGTTTTTCGTTGGTGTTTCATTTCACGTCATCCCAAAAGCCGCGCTTGTTATAGAGCGGAAAATTCACCGGACGCGTTTCGGTTTCACCGCCGTCAAAGCGGTTCATGATGTCTATTTTCTCATTCTTGCCCCTCACATAGCCGGCGGCATCTGCGTTTTTCAAATCCTCGTCGCGGTTAAGTGCCTGGGCAAGCATGGTCACTATCTGCTCGTCAACCTCGCCATTAACCACAGATTCAAGCAGTTGCCTTATGCGCCGGGCATTTTTCACGCTCAAGTCGGCATTTGCTGCCGCCTCGTCTATCGCTGTGGCTAAATTTTTCGTTGGGCTTGCTTTTTCCACCGCCTTTGGTGGCGGTGCTGGAGCCTCAATTTTCTCACTTGCAAGTTCAGGTGCCGTTTCTGCACCCTGCGGCTTGCCGCTTTTGCCTTTTGTGTCTTTCATGTCTTTTTCCATAATTTTTTGTTTTGTGTGTTTTCACGATGCAAAATTACGCCACGCATCACGCGCCGCGCACCTGCATTTCATCACACCGCACTCTGCATGCCCGTTTCACTCGCCACAAGCCCTGCCACACTGCCTTATCATGGAGCGCACTTTGCCGTTAAACTCCTCAGCCTGCATCAGTTGCTCCACAGTCAAGTGCATACGCCATCGCCAGTAGTGGCGCGGTTCCGACGGCACATTTATGCGTTCTGCATTAGCATTGGCAGCCCTCAGAGCCTCATCGGTGGCGAGCCAGTCTTGCCACGATAGCAAGCACAGCATCGACTTGCTTCTCAGATGGTTTCGCACCACTTCAGCGGCTATCCACCCTGGCAGCGGCTGCGGAGCTGTGCCGTCATGTCGCAGCACCGTATTGTAGTATGCCTGTGTGCGCGCCTTGTCTTCGCTCCACCACTGCCGCAGTGTGGGCATGTCGTGTGTGGCTATCGTGCACACCGAGCGATACGGATAACTTGCCGTATCGCCAAACCTTTGCCCAAACGCCTTTGGCATCGACTCTATCTCCAGGCTCAATATGCCAAGTCTGTCGAGCACCCATGGCACGCACTCCGGCACCATGCCCAAATCTTCGGCGCAAGCCAACATTCGTGTTGTCTCCACAAGAGCCGGCAGCTTCATCATCGCCTCGTCATACCAGAACTGGCTGTTTCGGTGATAATAATAGTCCTCATACAAGCGGTCAAACGCAGCCTTGTCGCCATCGGCAAGCGCGCCATAAGCCCAGCAGTCCCTGCCCATTATGCGTGGGTGATATTTGTGTCCGTCAATCCTGTCTTTCACAAACAGCACATCGGCCACCAGGGCATACAATCCCTCTCGCATCGTGCTGTCACCCACGTCTGCCTCTATCTTACGCTGCGTGGCGACATCTGGTTTCAGCCTGTAAGTTCCGTCAGATTTCCGGGTCAAATACTGTTTTTTCACTTCGGCGGCACGCTCGCCAAACTGCTGCGCAAGCAGTCCGTCGGTTATCAGTGGCTCGGCATGGCGTTTGGGGTCAAACCGCAGTCCATAGCCCTCTATCTCGGCACACGTCATGCCGAGCGACGGCGAGAACTGTCCGAGCAGACCCTCCACGGCATCTATTGGTATTTCCCATATTCTGAAAAATCCCAGCACATGGTCCATGCGATAGGCATCAAAGTATTCCGACATCACCTCAAAGCGGTTTTTCCACCACTTGTAGCCGTCTTTTTTCATCATTTCCCAGTTATATGTCGGGAAACCCCAATTCTGCCCTTTGGTCGAGAACGCATCGGGTGGAGCGCCGGCCTGGTCGTTCATGTTGAAATATTCCGGCGATTGCCACACATCTGCTCCACAACGGCTCACGCCTATGGGTATGTCGCCTTTCAGAGCCACCTTTTTTGCCCTGGCGTGTTTGTGTACTTCAGTCATCTGCAAGTGCAAGTTAAACTGCACGTAATACCAAAACGCCACTTCCCAAAATGCCTTGTTGCGCCTGTTGGCCATAGCCGCAAGTTCTTTGGCGTTGGCTGTGCGGTGTGCCGGCCAGCGGCTGCTGTCGGACGTTCCGTAACGGTCGCGATAGGTGCAAAATGCGGCGTATGGCACAAGCCAACTCTTGGCATTGGCAAAATAACGCTTAAATCCCTGCGAAGCGAGCATTTGCTCACCGCTCTCGCCGTATGTGGCACGCAAGCACCTCATCTTTGCCCTCATGGCTCGCTCATAGTCCACTTGCGGCAAGGTGTTCAGCTCTGCCCTTTCGCGCTCCAGCTCACGCTTCAAGCCCTCGTCTCGCAGCGGTGGCAGCTGGCTCATGTCGGCATAGATGGGGTGCAGCGCGCACACGCTGATGCAGTTATACGGATAAGAGTCTGTCCATCGGTAGTCCATGGTCGTGTCGTTTATCGGCAGCAGCTGCAAAGCGTGCTGACCTGTCATAGCCACCCAGTCTATCATCTTTTTCAAATCGCCGAAGTCGCCCACGCCCATGCTGCGCTCCGTGCGCAGCGAAAACACCGGAATCACCGTTCCGGCCACGCGCAGCGGTTCCATGTCAAACCTTGCGTCTATCTGCTCTGCCACCGTCACCACGCCCTTTTCCGGCTCTGGCAACAGCAGCACGCGGTTTTTGCCCAGCTCCCATTTTGCTTCTTGCTCATGCCCAGGCACCACTGCCACAAACTTGAATTCCATCAGCTGGCGGCTAAGTTTGTCGGCGTCTATCGCCGCCACCCATTCGTTTGGGCGCACCTGCGTCATGGCCGTGCCGTGCTCCACGCTCCATGCGCCCAGAGCCTCGTCGGCACAAGCAAGCACAAGCCTCTGGTTGCCATGCAGCTGCGGCGCTCTCACTTTCACCACCACACATCTGCCGGCAGTGGCTGCAAATTTCCCATAGCCGTGAGCCGCCACACATTCTGTGAATGCAAGCGAATATTGATACGTCTCTGCAGGGCGGTCTATCCACCAGTCGCGCACATCATATCTCGCCACGACACGGTCGGCAAAATCCACCCCATGCTTCACAAGGGTCCACTCGCGGCGAGTCTCGCGCCCGCCGCGCTCCACGCTGTAGTGATAGCGCAAGCTGCCGCCACGGCAAGCCTTTGTGGCCACCGAGCAGTGCCACATCACGTTGTCGTCACTGTGCATAACATGCCTCTCGACCATGTCTTCACCAGTTTCCACATTCACCACGAGTCTTTCTCCTGCCGTAGTGCGATATTCTATGCAAAATCTTATTTCCATTGTTTCGTTTTCTGATAGCCGCCAACGCCGCGAGTCAGTGCTGCGCCATGTGCTTTTGTTAGCCAAGTTAGCACACAATTTCCATTCAGCAAAGAAAATCGGTTTCAAAAACCGCCACCAGCCGCTGCGCTATATGCCGCCAAACCCGTTTTCTCGTTTTTTTTCACTACTTTTGGGGTCGAATTTAATTATAACAATTTCTATGAACAAAGTTTCTTTGGTTCTCTTCACGGCAGGTCTTTTCTCCCTGTTTGCCCTGGCTTGCTCCGGGCACTCCAAATCTGCCACCGCCCAGGACTCCTCTGCCGATTCTGCCACGGCTTTTGCAGCTGCCGACTTCAACGCCGACAGTGCCTATGCCTACGTCAAGGCCCAATGCAGCTTTGGACCGCGTGTTCCTGTCACTGAGGCTCACACCAAGTGCTTGGCCTACCTCACTTCTTTTCTCTCCAAGTGCTGCGACACTGTAATCGTGCAGAAAGGCTATGTCACCACTCACGGAACCGACAAAAAGCTACCCATATCCAACGTGATTGGCTCTTTCAATCCACAAAACTCGCAACGCCTGCTTCTGTTGGCACACTGGGACAGCCGCCCTTGGGCCGACAACGACCCATCTGAAGCCAACCACACCAAGCCGGTGATGGGTGCCAACGACGGCGCAAGCGGCGTGGGCGTGCTGCTTGAGGTGGCTCGGCAGCTTTCCATCAACCGCCCTGAAATAGGCATCGACATTTTGCTCGTTGATGCCGAGGACAGCGGCACAAGCGACGACGAAGACAGCTGGGGGCTGGGAGCGCAATATTGGGCACAGCACCCTCACGCCAAGCCCTACAAACCCATGTTTGGCATTCTGATTGACATGGTTGGTGCGTCTGGCGCACGCTTCACACGCGAATATTTCTCATCTGTCTATGCCGCCTCGTTCTTAGATGAAGTTTGGGGCATTGCTGCCCAACTCGGCCTCCAGTCCTATTTCGTCAACGAAAACGGCGGTGGAGTAACCGACGACCATGTGTTTATCAACAAGGCCGGCATTCCTTGCATCGACATCATCGACATGCCGCAAGGCTCTTCCACAGGCTTCTTTCCGCAATGGCACACCGTGGCCGACGACATGAGCGTTATCGACAAGACCACTCTCGGTGCCGTGGGGCGCACTATCACCACCCTCATAGCGCAATACCGCCCCTAAACTGCGGTTTTATTGAGGTTTGTCCTCTCCAATTTCCTTTTTTGGGCAATATTATCTAACTTTGCACCAATATATTTTAACTCATCTAACTCATTCACAATGGCTACCACACCAAACGACACAAAATCAAAACCACTATACATCATAACTGGTGCAACCGACTCCATTGGCAGCGTTGTTGCCAAGCGTCTGGCTGCCCAGGGCAAGGCTTTGCTATTGGCTTCTTTCGACACCGAAAAATGCCAGCATTTTGCTAAGGAACTCACAGTTTCCACACTCAACTCCGACATCTCTTGCCAGCATCTCGACCTCAGCTCTTTTGCCGGCGTCAAGACTTTCGTGGCTGGTGTCAAGGCTCTCAACCGTCCCATTGCCGCGCTCATCAACAATGCGAGCTACATTTCTCGCCACAGCGAGCTTTCGCCCAACGGCTACGAGAAGATTGTGCAAGTCAACTTCCTCAGCACTGTGTTGCTCTCCGAGCTGATGATTCCGCTGCTTGGCGAGGGCAGTAAGATAATTTTCTCGGCCTCGCTTTCACGCCGCTTTGTGAGTCTTCCATATGAGTTCCCTGCCGTGAGCAACTTCATTCCTGTCACGGCATTCGGCCAGAGCAAGTTGGCACTGTCATTGTTCTCAATCTACATGTCCACCGTGTTGCGCGGCAAGCACATTTCCGTCAACTGCGCCGACCTCGGACTCTTCAACCGCAGCATTCTCTCGCTCGGTCACTGGCTGGGCAATATCAATAGCTCTATTGCGCAGCTCCTGCCCAACGTCAACGACGGTGCAAGTGCCCTTATGCGCGCAATTGAGTCAACCGACACCGGCTTCATCTTCAAGGGCTCTGAACGACAAATCAAAATATCCACCATACTCAAGAACCGCGAAGTGTTCATCAAGCTGTGCAACGACACCATGCGCCTCATCAAAAAGGAGATTGAATGATGAAATCCGCAATCCATAGCATCATGTTCGACCTGGGCGGTGTCATCATCGACATCTGCCGCGACCATTGCGTCAACGCCCTTCACACCATAGGCCTTGCCAATGCCGACGACGTGATAGGCCTGTATGTGCAGACAGGTGCTTTCCAGCAGCTTGAGCGTGGGCAAATCACCACCGACGAGTTCTGCCAGGCGGTGCGCAGCCAAATCCCCGACAAGACGGTCACCGATTTGCAGGTCAAGCACGCCATTGAGCAGTTCATCACCGGCATTCCGGTTCATCGCTTACAGCAACTTCGCGAGCTCCGCAAGCACTACCGCCTTTTTGTGCTGTCCAACACCAATCCGCTTCTATTCGAGGGGCGCATTGCGTCTGAGTTTGCCCAGGAGGGGCTGACTACTGCCGACTATTTCGACGGTCTCACCCTTTCCTACAAGGCTAAATGCACCAAGCCCGATGTCGAGATTTTCGATTATGCGGCTCATGTTATGGGAGCCGACCCGGCACACACTCTGTTTCTCGACGACGGCCAGACCAACGTAGATGCCGCCATTGCCTACGGCTACCAAGCTGCCCTGGTTCCACCGGGCACCGAATTTGCCGACAAACTCAAAGCTCTTGATCTGATATGACGATTATCGAACGTAACGCCACTGCTCCACAGCTGGCTCCCGATAGCGTAATTGCCACTATAGGCATGTTCGACGGCGTTCACCGCGGACACGCCACTCTCCTCACCCACCTTGTAGCCGAGGCTGCTTGTCTGCGGCTCAAGTCGGCTGTTGTCACCTTCCGCCAGCACCCGCAACTGGTGTTCAACCCCAATTCCGACCTGCGCATGATTCTCCCCCTCAATGAGCGTCTGCGCCTTATAGCCTCGTTTGGCGTCGATTATGTGATTTTGCTCGACTTCACGCAGCAGTTGGCGGCTCTCACGTCGTCGCAATTCATGTCGATGCTGCGCAACGACTTTGGCATTAGCCACCTGATTGTGGGCTTCAACCACCACTTCGGCCACAACCGCGAAGATGCTTTTCCGCAATATGTGGCACAAGGTCGCGAGTTGGGAGTAACCGTGCTTAAAGCACCCGAATATCTCGGCCGCTATGCACCTGTCAGCTCGTCAATCATACGCAAGCTCATCAGCTCCGGCCGTGTGGAAGACGCAGCCTTGTGCATGGGTCGCCCCTTTTCAATAAGCGGCATTGTGGTTCACGGCTTCAAAAACGGCCGCAAAATCGGTTTCCCCACCGCCAACGTTGGAGAGTTCTCCCCACTGCTTATCCTGCCTCACAATGGCGTTTATGCAGGCCACGCCACCGTTTCTGGCGCGCGCCACAATGCAATGATTAACATTGGTTGCCGCCCCACCCTGCACAATGGCAAGCAAATCACTGTTGAAGCCAATCTGTTTGACTTCGATGATGACATCTATGGCCAGCCCATCACAGTCACATTCACGCGCTTCATGCGCTATGAGGTGATGTTCAACGGACTTGACGAGCTCAAACAGCAACTTGCCCACGACCGCGACGAATCAATCAAGATTCTTGCCGGCAAATGAGCATATATGAGAAAAACAACAACTCTAATATATACTACACCTAAACAAAATTTCACAATGGAAATCATCAATCTATGCGAGGGAAATTCTCTTGTATCGCAGTTTATGAGCGAAATCAGAAGCAAGAATCTCCAGAACGAGCGCCTGCGCTTCCGCGCCAACATACAGCGTCTCGGACAAATCATGGCATACGAAATCTCTAAGCGGCTCAACTACCAGACCGTTGACACCGACACTCCTCTCGGCACTGCCAAAACCAACGTCATAGCCGACAAGGTGGTGCTATCTACCATTCTTCGTGCCGGCCTACCTTTCCACGAGGGATTCCTGTCTTATTTCGACCAAGCCGAAAATGGCTTTGTGTCGGCATATCGCAAGTTTATCGAAAAGACCAACGAATTCAAGGTGCATATTGAGTACATAGCCTGCCCACGAATCGACGACAAGGTGCTGCTCATTGTTGACCCCATGCTTGCCACAGGCTCGTCTATGGAACTCGCATTTCAGGCTCTCATGACCAAGGGGCACCCTGCCCACATTCACCTGGCAAGCGTGATTGCCACCGACCAGGCCATAGAATATGTGCGCCAGCGCCTGCCCGAAGACAAGACCACACTCTGGACGTGCGACATCGACCATGAGCTAAACGAGAAGAGCTACATCATTCCCGGCCTCGGTGATGCCGGCGACCTCCTCTATGGCGAAAAGGAATAACACAGCACCCATTACCATTCTCCACACCAAAGGGCAAAAAAATAATGGAGGCATCATTGCGATGTCTCCATTATTTTTATCGTGTCGCTATGCCATTACGGCATTACTTAATCACTTTCTTGGCAGTTGCCTTTGTTCCGTCGGTGTAAGTGGTCACAACCACATTCACTCCCGTGAACGGCACTGTGCTTTCCACACCTGCCACGTTGTAATACTTCACGCTCTTCACTGTCTTGGCAGCCTCCTTGGTGTCAACCGAAGTGGCTTGAGTCACATTGAACTTGAATGTCTTGCTATATCTGCCGCAAGTTGCAGTCAGTGTGCCTTCTCCTATCGAGTAGGTGCTTGCATCGCCTTGCCAGAGGCCAAGAGCGCCGCTTGCAGTCCACTCCACGCCGTTGAGCTTCGACAACTTAATTGTACCAGTCACCTTGTCCTCGGTGTCACCCTCGGCAAGTTCATAAGACGAAGCAAACACCTTTGCTGCGTCAAGAGTGTCAAGACCGGCAATCATTGGATAAGCATACTCGTTATACACGTATGCGTCACCAAGCTTCTCTTGTGAGTTTTGGAGTTCCTTTTGAGTGAGTGCATTCACGGCAAACACAGTGTCGTTGTGGAATGCCTTGAGCGATTTCAGGTAATAAGACTGTGCGCCAGTCATGCCATATTGGTCATTACCGTTGCCAATCACGTTTCCTGCAAGTTCAGATTTCTCTGCGTTGCGCAAGTCAACCTCGCCAATGTTATATACTTTCTCAAATATGGAACTCTTGGTAGAGTTTGAAGAAGCATTTCCTGTGATACCGCCCACATAGCTATCAGCCGAAACCTTTCCGGCATTGTAGCTATTGGTAATGTCAGTGAAGCCCAAGGCAGAGATACCGCCCACATAGCCCCAATCGTTCACCGTGGTCACTTCGCCCACATTGAAGCAGCGATCTATGGTGAGAGTGTTCAAACCCACGCTTCCCACAATGCCACCGGCGTATGCCGAGTTGGTGAATGCGGCGTCTTCTGTCAGGCCAGCCTCAATCTTGCCGCCGTTCCAGCACTTTTCAATCTTGATGTCAGCACCATCAGCAATAGCTGCGATACCGCCGGCATAATTTTCATTTGCCACGATGTTGCCCTCGTTGCCGCAACCGCTCACCAAGCACTTGGCAGCAGCCTTAGCCACAATTCCGGCAGCATGATATTTGTCGCCATAAATTTTTGCGTCGTTGTAGCAGTTGGTGATAGTCACACCGCCAGTGTTGTTGCCTTGCGACAAGCCCACTATACCACCGGCATAATCATATTTTGCAAACACCTCGCCATAGTTCTTGCTGTCGGCAATCTCCGTTCCAGCGTATGCCTGACCGGCAATACCGCCGGCGTTGGTGCAGAATGGCACCTTCACTGCGCCATGGTTAACGCAAGCATCTATCTTGCCAATGAAGCGGCCCACGATACCACCGGCCTCGGCTGAGTTAGTTCTCACTGAGTCGAGTTTTCCTGTTGATGTGCGAGTAGTGGTTACAGGGAAGTTTGCAGTTATCGTACCGTAGTTCACACAACCCTCAATTGTGGATTCTGTGCTCGATGAATTTGAACCGCCCACGATACCGCCAGCTGCTTGTCTTGCAGTAACAGTGGCCTTGTTCACACAATTCTTAACCTTGCTTCCTGCGTTTGCCACAGCCACCACGCCGCCAGCCTTTGCACCATTGGATGTTGCTTTAGTTGCCAGAGCCTCAATCTTGGTGTCGGCCGACACTTGGCAGTTCTCCACCAAACCGTCGTTCTGTGCCACAACAGCAGCCACATTGTTGAAGCCGCGCAGTTGGAATCCTTCCACATTCAAGTTCTTAACCACACCTTCACCGCCGAGGTATCTCACCGCAGCCAGATTTTGATTGGCTTCATTAACCTCGTCTTCTATGGTCACAGTGTCAACCACATTCTTCAATGCGAAGTTGCCGCCGTCGAGCACACCTTGGAATGGCACATCTGCCGTGCCGATTGCCACAAATGCCTTATCCTTGAAATCAATGTCGTTGAGAACCTTGAAATATTCACCTGCAAATGAATAAGAGGCATCTTCCATTTGTTTGCCTATCTTGCAGTAGTCCTCAGCAGTCTTGATTTGATATGGGTCAGTTTCTGAGCCAGAGCCTGGCAATACGTTTGGAATCTTTTGCAAAGCTATTGCCATTGTGTAGTCACCATTCTTTAAATACAGAGTGTCTTTCTCCACTTCTGTCACGTCAAGAGCGGTTACCACTCCGTCAGCGTATGTGAACTTAGTTCCCTTGGCAAACGTCACAGCCACGTCTTTGGCAGTTGTGCTCAGAGTTGCCTTTGTCTTGAAGTTGTTCGATGATTCGTTTTTGCTCATCGTTACGTATGTGCTTGCGGCAGCTTGCAGATAAGCGTCTGCGGCGTATGCTTTGAGCACAGGATAATAGCCGGCTTTCACAACCCAAGCAGAGTCAGCGAGTCCCTCAAGAGCCGTTCCGGCTGTGAAGTCACTTGTGAGCATTGCTTTTGCACCTTCTGGGTTAGTCGAAACCAGAGCATTCAGACCGCTCAGCTGAGCGTCAAAATAAGTATTCTCCAGGTCATTACCTGTTTGAGTCTCGATTGCAGCTGCCTGTGCGCCTGTTCCTGTGCGCACGCCGCCCAGATTAACAGAAGCCTTCACAGCTCCCTTGGTGCCTGCTGCACCCACGATACCACCAGCCTGACCTCTGTCGGCATACACAGCACCCACGTTTTGTGCGTTGGTGATTACACCGTAGTTCTGACCAGCAATACCACCGGCATTGTGAGCTGAACCCTCATTCACAGCCGGATTGATATATTTAGCTTCAATCTTGCCCTCATTCAAGCAGTTCTCTATTGTCGCATAGTTAAACGCTGCTATACCGGCGGCATTGTAGTTGTTTGCCACCACATTGCCCTTGTTCACACAGTTGGAAATCTTAACGTCAGCAGCAGCCGATGGCACATTGCCCACGATACCGCCGGCGTTGGTGTAATAAGCCACCACCTTTGCCTCATTCACACAGTTGTCAATAGTGGTCTTGGCGAGAGCGTAGCCCACTATGCCTCCCACATACTGATAGCCGTCAATCAAGCTTCCGGCAGCTATGTGCACGTTCTTGATTGTTGCACCGCTCGTTGTGCAGAACAAGCCAGTGTTGTCAGTTCCGCCCTTTGAGCCTGAAAGCGCGCTGCCTGCTTCGCTAAGCACGTTGTTGGCTATCTTCAAGTTCTTGATGGCAAAACCGCCGCCGTCGTATGTTCCAGAGAAATACACTTGGCGCTCCGGATATTGGGTACTGCCCAAGTATGCTATGCCATGGAAAGTTTCGTCATTTTCCATGTCGATGTCTGCCACTTGCTTGAAGTAAACACCTTCGAAGTGCTCCTTCTCTGCCGATGTCAGTTTGGCAAAGCTAAGCAAGTTTTGTTTGTCCTTAATCAAATATGGGTCTTCAGCCGTACCGGCACCGTCAAAGAATTTTGGCGATTTGGCAAGGTTGTATGTCATTGTGTAGTCACCTTTTTTCAAGGTCAGCACATCTTTTTGAATGTCATTTCCTGTCACTTCCTTCGACACCAGTTTGCCGTCAGCAACCTCAAAGTATTGACCCACTTTCAGGCTTGCAGTCACACCGTCGCTAAGAGTGGCAGTGGTCTTGAAGTTGGTGGCAGTCTCGCCCTCTGGCAGCACGAAATATGTGCTTGCGGCAGCCTTCAGTGTCTCGTCGGCAGCAAAAAGTTTCAGCACAGGATAGCTTCCTGCCGCAAAAGCCCAGTTGGCGGCATCTAATCCGTCAATGGCAGTTCCTGCAGTCAGAGTCTTTGTTGCCAGTCCCTTTGCACCGTCATTGAGCTTACCGTCAGCCACAGCTGTCATTGAGCTTGTTTGGCCGTCATAGTAGCAGTTCTTAATCTGAGCCACAGTGGTCGATGTCAAGTGACCTGCTATGCAGCCCACGGTAGTTGCAGCATTGTTCTCCGACAGTTCCACAGAGCCAAGGTTCACGCAGTTTTCCACAGAACCCAAACTTGAGCTGTAGTTACTTTGGCCCACAATACCGCCAACGTATGCGCTCACGCTCGTCACCTTACCAGCGTTCAAGCAGTTCGTCACGGCACTGCCCACAGCGTTGCCCACTATGCCACCGGCATAGTTTCTCGACGACGTGGTAGTTGCACCATAAAAATCGCTCACATCTACAGAACCCAGGTTCACACAGTTGTCAACAGCGCAACCGGCATAACCGGCAATACCGCCCACAGTGCCCTTGTAGCTCACAACCTTGCCTTTAAACAAGCAGTTGCTTATTTTTGAGTTGGCGTTCTTATACACATACGACACCACACCGCCGGCAGTGTCATAGTAGCCCGAAACAGTGCCACTCACAGTGATGTCGCTCAACTCTGTGTAAGAGTTTGCATAACCCACCACAGCACCAGTGTAGGAATAACCGGCAACGTTAGCATTCTCAAACTTCAAGTTCTTAACGGCAGCTTTGGCTGCAGATGTGCCTTTCAGATAGCACACAAATCCCACATAGCTCTTAGAGCCAGTTGCGCTTGCGCTAAGCACAGTGCCGTCTTCCTTAAATGCCACGCCGTTAATCTTCATGTTCTTGATAGTGTGGCCGTCACCGTCTATCACACCACCAAAATACCATGAGGCAGTTGTGTTCCTGCCCACGGCACGACCGATGCCCACAAAGCTCTCGTCGTTCTCCATGTCAATGTCAGTCGTCAACTTGAAATACTTACCGGCATAGTGTCCGGCAGTAGCAGTTGCGTCTGTGTTACAGGCATTGGCCAGCGCCAAGATGTCGGCTTTTGAGGTCAACAGATACGGACTCGTCTCCGTTCCGTCGCCGCTCAGCTTCAGCTCTGGGTCAGCAGCCTGTGCCACTGTGCCATACAGAAATATGGCAAACAGCATCAGTAAATACTTTTTCATACGCTAAAAAATTGTTATTGATAAATGTAAAAAACACTCTATTCATTCTCATATTCCATGCCCAACACGACACAATCGGCAGCATACGAGTTTCCTCGATGCCCACCCACCGTGTTCTTGTCAGCATTACCGTCAGCGCCTGTCGCATGGAGCGTCGGCAAGTCCATTTCGCAGCCAGCGGTCCCCAAGCGTAGCCTAGCATTTGCAAAGATAAACAAAATATCACTTTCCGCAACCTTCAAATTATCAAATGCATCTATTTACCGCAAAAATAATTACACTTTATCCGCAAACACCCCCACTCCGTTTCATTTCCACACTTTTCCCCACCCTACCTTTCTCCCCACACTCCCAAGCCCACCACCATTGCACCCACAATCAGCAACAAAAAAAGCTCCAGCCATCATCAAGCCAGAGCCTTTCTTATTATTGCGCCATTAAAGAATATTACCTTATCACCACTTTTTTGGCTTCACCAGTCTTAGGTTTCACAATATACACGCCGCCTTTTTTCAAGTATGTAGCTTCGCGGCCATCTATATCATACCATTTTGCATCGGTATAGTCCACGTCATCAGCAGCAACGCCTTCCACTCCGCCGGCACTACTCACCTCCACCGTGCATACAGCCACAAAACCGCCATCAAGTGTAGTTGCCGTCACCACTGAATTGCCGTCGGCCAGCACCACAATCGCTCCTGACGGCGACACCGTGCACACCTCCGGTTTGGAGCTTGCCCAATTCACGCGCTTGTCGTCAGCATCATCGGGCAAAAGACTTGGCGAGAGGAACGGACAACAAACATCAATGATGCTATCAAAGCTCTTGTCGTTGTCCTCAACGCTGAACGTGACAAGCAGAATAATGGTATACGAGCATCTGTCAATAAGACTTATACTTACTATATGCAGCAACTCAACAAACTGATTATTGAGAATAAGGCATTGCGGAATGAGAATGAAACACTAAAGGCTGAAAATGCAAAAGTGAAGCAACACATATCGCAACTTGACGAGAACGCAGTCAGACGAGTAACCGCTCAAAAGGATGCTGTTATTGAAAGGCTCAATACCCAATTAGCCTCAAAAAACGAGGACATTACAAGACTCAAGACTGATTACAATACTTTATGGGAGAAATACAAAATCTTGGTTCTTCAATGGAACGACTTGACAAAGCAGCCTGAAATAATTGAAGCTGTTAAACGTGTGGAAGAACGCAAGGAGCAAGAAGCGGAGGCAAAACGTGAGGAACAGGCAAGACAAGACAGATACCAAGGTGTACTTGACCGATTCATTAGTGAAGGCCATGAACATCTCAAAGCTTTTTCGCAATCAGGCAGAATAGATTTCTATGAGAAAGAAGCCAAAGCAATCTATTATGGTATTATGGCTACTGCTACGAAAGCCAACATTGCGCTTCGCTCTCCACAAGGAGCAATATTTGCCGTCGACAGATTTCTTGCAAATATGGATTGGGATGGTTGCGGCAACTATCGGAGAGAATGTGTTGCACACTGGACAAAACTCTTTGCCACCGATGAGGTCGTTTACCCCAAATCCATCATTCAGAACTTCCTTTCGTTCATTGACCACATGTCGTGCAGCGCAGATACATACGTTTCACTCGGTGGCTCCAATGGTTGTGCTGACCAACTTACGAATTGGGACGGAACACAGAAGTTGGGGTTAGGAGCAGCATCAAGAAAAAAGTCACAAGGTTTATCCAGATAATGATAATGAGAGGTGATTTGTAGTACCGACTGCTATAAATCACCTCAAAATACAGAAATGTGGTGTCAAAAGCGAAGATTTCCAATGATTTATTCTTTCGTCTGAATAAGATTTTCTACTTTTGTTGTCAATAATTGACAATTCTAACAAGAAAAAGTCTATTGGTTTGATTAACCTATAGATACAACATTGGAAGATAACACCAAACAGCCTATAACGGCTGACGCTTCATTGTATAATGGGCAGCCTACCGACACAGGCTTATCGTGTCCAAGTGCAAGACTTACCTCTTGTACGCCCTCCATCTCAACGAACAAAGGTGGGGTGTCGGTAGAGAATGCGCCTACAGAAAACAAGCAATGGTTTGTTCTGCGAGTATCGTATGGTCGCATTCTGAAAGCAAAAGAACTATAAATCTTCGAACAAACATTAAGTAATTGATTATTATGGCATACATCGATGATTTAAACACTATGAGAGAGGTGACCTTTGATAAAATTTTAGGTCTTGCTTCTCACTATCTTCCTGAAGTAAACAGGAATGCCCCATGGATAGGACTAAACCACGGGACAAAGGTTTTGCAAAGTGAAACTGAACTTTGTCAATATCTGTGTGCATATGGTAACTTGCATAGAAACAAAATAAATATTGCACTTGACACTATAAAAAACACAGAGTCATTATCTAAGGACTTGATCATCTTTGACTGGGGCTGTGGTCAAGGATTGGCATCTATGTGTCTTATTGATTATCTGCGAAACGAAGGTCTGCACGTTGACATTAGTAAGATTATTCTTATAGAACCCTCAAAGTGTGCTCTGAATAGAGCTGTGGCACATTTAAATAAGTATGTTGCAGCATCAAAGATAGTTGCCATAAACAAGTGTATTGACGATGTAGATGCAAAACAGATTTCCATTAATAAGGGAAACGTTGTGCACCTTTTCTCTAATATTCTAGACATTCCTACTGTCAATTTACAGACCCTGCATGATAAAATAGAATCAGAAATTAACACTTTTCAGACATTTATCTGTGTCGGTCCCAATAATATTGGTGCAACACGCATAGAAAACTTTGCGGGGTTATTCAATATATCCAATGAAGTTTTACTGGGTAGGCAAATTGGTAATCTGGTACAAGGCGGAACCATCAATCTGCTTGTGTTTGAAAAGAAAGGCGATGAAATTGAGGTTGTAAAGACCGAGTTTCAGGTACATCGCCCTACCCAAAATAACGGTTTGACTACAGTTCGGCAGCTTTTGATGAATGTTACTCCTGCGGAAAATGACATTAAGAGGTTGGAGCAGTTCTTTGAACTTGTTGTCCGCTTGGAAAGGATGAAGTCTGGTGAGGTAAAAGATGATTACCCCACAGGTATTCATGTTGATGAAAATGCAGATCAGCTCACATTCAATATAGATGTAGAAGAAAACGAGGATTTTGCGAATTTGTTTCGTAAGAATTTCGACCGTAGATATACGCAATGGCCAAAGAATCTGAATATTGGTTTGTGCATAATCATCAACAATAAATGCATAAGACTCCTTCAGTACGTATTCTCTCAGGAGGATTTAAGGGCAATAGATATCAGCAAACAGTTTATTCCAGCCCAGTTATCATCTTTCTCTGTCAGTTCAGATGCAGCAGAAAATTTGGAGTTGAGTCAAGAAGTTGTTTCTGTCATCGAAAGTGTCTTGTATGAACCAACAGTCACATTAGACCGCCTTGAACAAGTGTTACGCGATGCTATAGCACATGACCTAAAGCTATATGAACTGAGATTAGCTCTTACCGATGAAACTCCTGCACTTAGCCAGACTACAGCTGAACTTAATAACCTTATCAACATAGAGGCATCGTCATTGCTTCACAGTTTTTTAAGTGGTAACGTAAACAACAACAAACTTCATCATATTGACGAAGATGTCTTAATTTCTGTTGTTCCAATGGATAAAAGTCAGAGGCGTGCCGTGTGCTCGGCTCTAAACCAAAAAGTGTCTGTCGTTACAGGTCCTCCGGGAACAGGTAAGACGCAGATGATTGTCAATCTGATTGCAAATGCATTGTTGTTCGGTAAGAAGGTGCTTGTTGCGAGTAAAAACAACAAAGCTGTAGACAACGTTAAGGAACGTTTTGATGGTGTTGACCCTACTCAATATTTATTGAGATTTGGTTCCAAAGATGCTATAAACAATCAATTGATGCCATCGTTACAGCGCTTTATCAATTATATTCCACAAATTAATTCAGCAGACATTGATGAGCACCTCTTTGCAAAATATAAGCGTGCTTATTCGATAATTACGGAGGGACATAAGAAACTATGTGAGCTAAACAAGAACAGAGACGATAAGAAAGCTATCTCCGAGCAGATAATAACTTTGCTTAATCGTAAAGAGGAAGCGAATGTCAAGTTTAATAGGGATATTCAATCACTAGAGAACAGCCAGGATCATCCGCAAATGTGCTTTGACACTTATGCAGACATAGCATCGGCCAAAGAGCGAATTATTGCCATATACAAAAAAATAAATCGTCACAAAAGTTGGTTGAGAAGGCTTTTATTTAATCTATTCAGTAAGACTAGTTCTGTAAATGACTTGCAAGGCAATTTGTTGCATCTACCCTCAGAGTTTAATGATGTTCTTAAAAAAGAAGTCAATATTTCGGATACTTCTATTGAAGGACTCATCTGTTCTTGTAAGAAATCATTTTTTTTACTTGACGAAGTCATTAAATACAAAAATGGGTATCAGAAGATAAAACGAGACCATTGCTCTGCCATATCATTGCTTGATACACAGATGGAAACTTGCAAAGCTAAGGAAGAAGAACTAGAGAGGAGAATATCGGCAATAGACGAAGATGCTATCTTTAAGAGCATTAAAGAAGAATTTCAATATATCGAATCTGTAGAACTTGGCAAAAGGCTTTTGAAGCAGTTGATACTAAAGAGTTTGTCGCAAAATGACGCTATTGCTAAGATTTCTTCATATATGCAGTCTATGCCATTGAATGGGCAGTTGGCATCATCTTTCCTTGATGTGTTCAATTTGAACTGTGTTACCAATCTTTCTATTAAGAGTGCGTTCCCACTAGAAAGAGACTTGATAGATTTGCTAATTATTGATGAGGCTTCTCAGTGTGATATTTCTTCTGCTCTTCCGATGATACAACGCTCTAAGCAGATTGTTGTTATCGGTGACCCTATGCAGCTGAAGCATATCACAAATGTCACGTCATATGAGGAGGGTGAGATAAAAGCAGCTTTAAATCTAACAGAGAACAACCGTGCTTCTTATAGAGACGTTTCCTTATGGGATTATTGTAATACACTGCTAAATTCGACAGGTGCGACCTCTGTTGTACTTGATAATCATTTCAGATGCAACTATGGTATCATCGGTTACTCAAAGGAATTTTTCTATAGAAGAAGACTTGGTATCAATCTCAATATCAAAACAACTCCAGGCAATGTCAACATTGATCAGGAAGGAATAATTTGGGAAGATGTTATAGGATCTCAAAAGAACGAGATGCAGAACATCAATGAGGAAGAAGCCAAACGTTGTATTGAAATTGCAGAAAAACTTGCAAAGAAGTATCCTGACATTTCTATAGGCATCATTTCTCCTTTCAAACATCAAGCCCAAGAGATAAGCTCTATGATTCATAAAGATTTGTCTGGCCAGATAGTATCGGATACGGTTCATAAATTCCAGGGTGATGAAAAGGATGTAATAATATATAGCCTCGTTGTTACTGATGATTCTTCTGAAGGAAAGATTCGCTGGATTGATTACAGTGTTCCTAACTTGGTGAATGTAGCTGTGACCAGAGCTCGCAAGGCTCTGTATGTAGTAGGGAACCTTCACTATATACAAACTCATTCTAGCATTGATTTACCATTAGGTTATCTTGCATGGTACGCCGAAAACAAGCAGAAGATAAACTTAGACAGTTCGAACCAAACATTTGTTATTGATACAAATGTGTTCATTGAAGACTCTGACATATTGGAGCGCATTAATCCGCGAGATCTTATTGTCTTGCCTGCAAAAGTACTTGACGAGTTAGACAAGTTGAAGACGAGCAAGGACTTGGAGCTTAAGGGCAAAGCAGAACTCGCACTTCGCAAAATCAAGAATGCAGGAAAGAATAGAAAAATAAGATATGAAATTGGGGCAGTTGAATTGCTGCCTGTAGACTTTAATGCAAAGAATGCCGATAACATAATCCTGTCGCTTGCAATCAAGTATAGAAATCAGAATGCTGTTTTATTGACTTCTGACAATGGATTGATAAGTAAGGCAAAAGCTGTGAGAGTTAATGTAAAATCGTTAAAAGAACTACAATAATAAAGCGATGACAATATCAGAATATATTGCCGAAGCCATAAAAAGTGGCAAAACGGTAAAAATTAAGTATGTGAAATACTCTGGTGAAATATCAGAGCGTACAATCAGTGATATCAAACCATCAGAAGAATTTGGTGAGGGATATATCTCAGCCTTTTGTCATCTGAGGAATGAGACTCGCACCTTCAAGATTAGTCGTATCAGAGAAGTAGATGGTATACAAGCCATCTTTAACTGCACCAACAAAAAAACTGGTTATACTCCTAAATCCTCATACACACCGAGGACTTCTCCTTCAACTGTCAGTTCGTCTAGCGCCTCAGTTGCTCCAAAACCAAGTAGCCCATCTCAATCATATAAGCCAAGTTACATTCCTTCTCATAATAACACACCATCAAGTTTGAATTCACAGAAAAGCGAAGGATGCTACATAGCAACAATGGCATACGGTGATTACGAACATCCTTCTGTTATGGTTTTACGTCAGTTTAGAGATAAGAGGCTCCTTACCAATTACGTTGGTCGTGCTTTCGTATCTTTCTATTATTGGGTCTCACCCAAAATGGTAAAGGTTCTAACAGGCCACAAAAGAACTAATGTGATAATTCGCACTGTGTTAGATAAAATAGTACTTCATCTGAATAGTAAATAACAAGCCTTAATAAGTATAATATGGCAATATGGCAACATGGCAAAAAAAAGAAATTGTGCTGGAAGATGGGCGGATTGTTGACGCCCAGCATCCACAGATAATATCAGCCAGTAGAAGCACTGATATACCTGCCTTTTACTGCGATTGGTTTTTCCTCCGATTAGAGAAAGGCTACTCTGCTTGGACTAATCCATTCAATGGAGCAAAGTCGTATGTTGCTTATGACCAAACACGTTTCATCGTGTTTTGGTCTAAGAATCCACATTCTCTTCTGAAGTACTTGCCAAAATTAAAAGAACGTGGAATAGGTTGCTACGTGCAGTACTCGCTCAATGATTACGAAAAAGAAGGACTTGAGAAGTCTGTGCCTTCTTTGTCGTTCCGCATAGAGACATTCAAGGAACTTGTCCGTCAATTGGGTAAGGGAGGCGTTATCTGGCGTTTTGACCCCCTCATCTTAACAGACAAAATAAGTATGGATGACCTACTTGTTAAAATAGAGAACATCGGTGACCAACTACGTGGCTATACAGAAAAACTTGTCTTTAGTTTCGCAGATATAACCGTTTATCGCAAAGTAAAGAAGAACCTTGATAACGCGGGAGTACATTATTTAGAGTGGACGAAAGACCAGATGATAGAATTAGCTAAAAGACTTGTTGCACTTAATAAACGTAAGGGGTGGAACTATACGCTGGCAACTTGCGGTGAAGCCGCAGACTTTGAAGGTGTGGAGCATAACCATTGTATTGATGATGCTTTGATGATTAAAAGAGCACATAACGATAAGGTGCTTATGGACTTTTTGAAAGTCAAGATGTACTCAATGCCCCAACTTGATATTTTTGGTGAATCAGATCCTTTACTAGCAGATGCCATAGTCTTAGATAATGGCAAGTATGCCACTCGTGGCGACAACAAAGACAAGGGACAACGGGAATTCTGTGGGTGCATGAAGGCTAAGGATATAGGCCAATACAACACATGTATTCACAAGTGTGAATATTGTTATGCTAACGATAACAAAGCTATAGCTATGCGGAACTTTGAAATGCACAAACAGAATCCTACATCGGAAACTATTACAGGAACATGAAACTAATTAACGTGAAATTATATGTTATAATTAGGATTGTTACATTGTTGGCATAGATTTGTTTATAAACTATATTATTTATTGAATAGAAGTTATGCTCGAACTCGAATTACAACAATACCTCAGCCACGAGTACCCACAAGAGAATGCACGATGTGAATGGAAAGAGTTCAAGAATTTGAAGAACTCTTTCTGTGGAGACGAAAAGGACGATGTCATCTCGTATGTGTCTGCCATTGCCAATATGGAGGGTGGACACTTAGTGATTGGTGTCAAAGACAAGACACTCGAAATCGTCGGGACGGACATTTCAAGGCTTACATTCAATGGGCAACCTGCAAACACGCAGTCGGCAACCTTTAAACTCACCGAGCAATGCACTTATCTGTCATCGGAAGGACTGAGCATAGAGGAATTTGTTACAGATGACACAAACAAGCGAGTATGGATAATCCATATCCCGAAGCATTTGCCTCGTCGTCCAGTCCTTGCCCATAAGAAGGCTTGGCAAAGGATAGAGGATTCTTTGGTCGAATTGACGCAGGAAAGGCTGGCTGTCATTCTTGAAGAACCAATCTATACAGCAAAGGATTGGTCTGCGGAAATTGTACCTGATGCGACAATAGATGATTTGGATGAGGTGGCTATTGCCAAGGCTCGAATGATGTTTAAGAAAGTCCATAGTCGCATACCTACGGAAGAAGTGAATGCTTGGAATGTCCAAACATTCCTAAGCAAGTGTGGATTGATGAGAAACGGAGGTATAACTCGAGCTGCCATCATACTGTTGGGCAAATACGAATCCGCTTTCAAACTACGCCCTGCCGTAGCACAGGTTACATGGACTCGCAGAGACAAGAATCAAGAAGTGGTCGACTACGAACACTTCACAGTTCCTTTCATATTAACGGTGGATGAAATACTATCAAAGATAGAGAATCTGACTTTGCGTGAGATGCCAGGAGGCACACTTTTTCCCGACACAATGAAGCAGTATGATGACTACACCATTCGTGAGGCTCTTCATAATTGTATTGCCCATCAAGACTACAGTCTTCAGCAGCGCATTAACTTCGTAGAAAATCCAGACTACTTGTATTATTCCAACGCTGGCACGTTCATTCCAGGCACTTTGGAGAATGCTTTGAGAAACGAGGAACCTCAGACGCATTTCCGTAATGAATGCCTGTGTAGGGATGGTAGATTTTAACATGATTGATACTGTAAGCCGCGGTATCAAGAAAATGTTCAACGAGCAATGGCGCAGACATTTTCCGATGCCCGACTATGAGATTGACCAGATAAAGAAGAAAGTAGTTGTCCGCATCTATGGCAATGAAATTAACAAACGATACACAGATTTATTGAAGACAAACGACACTCTTTCTCTATGGGATTGCATCTCGCTAGACGCAGTACAAAAAGGCAGAACCATTCATGAGGATATAGCGCAAGACTTGCTCAATCGTGGACTGATAGAAGGTGAGGCACCGCATTATAGCATTTCTCTTAGCATCGCCAAGAACACTCATCAATTGCCCTCCTACACAAAGACGAAAGGATTGGATAAGGAGAAACTGCGCCAAATGATTCTTCAATATCTAAGCAATGCAGGAGACGAAGGTGCCAAGCGAGATAGCATATACGAATATCTCAAAGATGTTCTTCCTGCAAATAAGACGGAAGAGCAACAACTTCGCATGCTCGGAGATTTGTTGAAGAGTATGGGCAAAGAGTGTTTAATAAAAGCGGAAGGACGAACTTGGTATATCGAGCCTCAATCATAGAGTATATATTATAGCGATATTTTAACGGAATTATAGCGAATTCGTTATTATTATAGCGGAAAAACGTTTTTAATTCGTCAAAAAATAACGAGATTTATAGCGGGAACTATCAATTATAGCGGATTGTATCGATAGAACAACCGATTTAGTTGAACTTAATATGCAAAAGATATGTTATTAGGAAACAAAATAAGGTCTCTCAGAGACGAACAAGGAATACTGCAACGGCAAGTAGCTGCATACTTAGAAATAGACACTCCAATGTTCAGCAAGATTGAACGTGGGGATAGGCGAGCAAAGAGAAGCCAAGTAATTCAAATGGCGACATACTTCAATGTAGATGAAAAGGAAATGCTCACTCTTTGGCTTGCCGACAAAATTCTAAGTGATTTAGAGGGTGAAGATGAATTGAAACTTACTGCAATTGAAACCGCAAAAGCAGAGTTAATGGATGTTAATCGCTAATTTGCAGTAAACAGTTCATCTTTAGTAGGAAACAACGTAAGATTGATTTCTTGCAACCAACGGGAACTTTATGGTATCATTTATACTTGACACCATAAAGTTTCTCTTGATTTTTAGACACTTACAAAATATATACTGGTTCAAGCGTGGGAGTTCTTACATCCACCCGTCCCACACTTGGAGGCCTTCGCATTGCCCAGTACAGTAGAACGAGCAACACAGAAGCCCACGCCAGATATGTCATACTACACACCTATAGTCAGAACCATTGAGCTCCGACCGACCAAGTGTAAAAAATACACATCTCGTAGGACATCTACTGTTGCTATGTCCTTGACTGTACTGAAAATTTGCGAAGTCTCCAAGTGTCAAGCACAAAGCGTAGTAAACGCCGTTTTCAAATGTCATGCCCCCTCCCTTTTGCCCATCTGGGCTTCTGTTCAGGAACTAATTGCAAAATTATAAATATATTAGTTCCACCACAAAAAAATCACAAATTTTATGTCGAGTCAACAATCTGTCCAATTCTTTCCAATCTTTGCAAAACTGGAAAGAATTGGCTAATTTTACAAGCCTAAAGCATTATTATATGGCAATCGAAAAGACTCCCCAAATAGACCAAAAAGAATTATTGAAAGCAATGCTTTCCACGCCTGATGAACAAATGACCGCTATGGTCGATAAAATCAATGAAGATTTTGAATATTGGGACACTGTAAAATATAAAAAGTGTCCCAATGGGTATTCTGCCCATCAACTTTGGACTTATGTAAAAGCTGCACGCCTAAAAAGTATGCTACAGGTTTGGAAAAAATACGGAATAACCCTTACGTTGACCAACTCTATGCAGCGTATATGTCATGAGTTTGACATGAATTGGGGTGGTTCTTGGGGTACAAGTTCCATCATAGACGACAAGAACAAAGAACAATACATTGTCGGTTCTCTTATGGAAGAGGCCATATACTCCAGCCAAATGGAAGGAGCGTCAACAACAAGGAAAGTTGCCAAGGAGATGCTAAAAAAGAAGAAGTTACCAAAGGACAAGTCGCAGCAGATGATTTCCAATAACTATCAAACCATACAATTTATCGTAAAACACAAGGACACTCCATTGTCGCCAGAGCTTCTTCTTCAAATACATAGACTAATGACAGAGAACACGATGCCAAATGCCGATGAGGAGGGCTTCTTCAGAAACAATAATGATGTGGTAGTAGAGAATGGCATTACACACGAGATAGTACACCTGCCTCCTGCGTATGAGGAGATTCCTATATTCGTCGAGGATTTATGCAATTTTTTCAACGAACAGCACCCTGCTCAATTCATTCACCCAATTATTAGGGGAATAATTATCCATTTCATGGTTGCATACGTACACCCATTCTCTGATGGAAACGGACGTACAGCCAGGGCTTTGTTTTATTGGTATATGTTGAAACAAGGGTATTGGCTAACAGAATATATGTCAATCTCAAGAGTCATCGCCAAGTCAAAGAAGTCGTATGAAAAAGCTTATCTATATACAGAAGCCGACAACATGGACATAGGATACTTTGTGGCTTACAACTTGAAAGTTTTAAAATTGTCATTCAAACAACTCCAAGAGTACATCAAGCGCAAACAAGAAGAAAAGAAAGCAGCCAACACATTCTTAAAATTGGGTGACATAAACACTCGTCAAGCCCAGATTATTAAAATCTTCGCCGACGACCCTTCTGCTGTCGTAACGGTGAGCGATATGCAAACTAAATTTCAGGTAAGCCCCACAACAGCAAAATCCGACATCACAGGCTTAATAAACAAAGGCATATTATCAGAGATTTCGTTTAACAAAGTAAAGAAAGGATATATAAAAGGCAAACTATTCAACCAAATAATATCGTCTCTTTAGTATTCCAATTCTTTCCAATCTTACAAACATTGGAAAGAATTTTTCAAAAGATATATTTGTATTAGAGTGCTAAATAACTGGGAAAGAACCTCAAACGTTCGGAAATTCGGCAGCAACAAAAAAGGCTCCAGCCATCATCAAGCCAGAGCCATTTTTATTTAAGTTGCGTTAAAATGTCGCTTTACTTTCCAACACACATATAGGTGAAGCCTCGTTTTTCCATTTCGGCGGCGTTATATATGTTGCGGCCGTCAATCACAAGCGGTTCACGCATATTCTGCTTCACGCGGTCCCAGTCAGGAATCCTGAACTGACGCCACTCCGTCAGCAGCAGCAACGCATCGGCATCTTTCACCGCGTCATACATGTCAACACCGCACTGAATGTCGGTCCAACGCACCTTGCACGTGTTCATTGCCACCGGGTCAAACACCTTAACCGTGCAACCGGCTTGCAGCAGCAACTCAAGCGTCACTATCGACGGAGCGCCACTCAAGTCATCAGTTTCAGGTTTAAACGACAATCCCCACAGAGCCACCGTCTTACCGGCAAGTTCGTTGCCGTAATACTTTTGCAGTTTGTCAAAAAGTATGCGCTTCTGCCTGGTGTTCACGAGGTCAACCGACCTGAGCACATCAAGCACATAATCGTTGTTTTGCGCTATTTTCAGCAAGTCAAAAATATCTTTGGTAAACAAGTTGCCGCCATAGCCGCACCCAGGGTATATGTATTTCGACCCTATGCGGCTGTCAGTGCCCACGCCCAGACGCACCGTGTTAACGTCAGCGCCCACAATCTCGCACAAGTTGGCTATCTCGTTCATGTAGCTTATGCGAGTGGCAAGCATTGCCGTTGCAGCATACTTTATCATTTCGGCAGTGGTAGTGTCGGTATATATCACCTGAAATCCGCCTATCGAAATCAGCGGGCCATAGAGCTGCATCACCGTTTCGCGCGGCCTCTCGCTGTCCATACCCATAATCACGCGGTCAGGGCTCATAAAGTCCTTTATGCCGCTTCCCTCGGTCAAGAAGTCTGGTATGCTCACCACGTCGAAAGCGATGTCGGCTTTGCGCACGTCAAGCTCATCTACTATTATTTGCTTGATTTTCTTTGCCGAGCCCACCGGCACAGGCGACTTAATCACCAGCACCGTGTATTTCTCCACGTTGCGGCCAAACTCCCTTGCCATGTCCTCCACACGCGTCATGTCGGTGCCGCCGTCTTTTGCCGGAGGGGTCTCCACGCAGCAAAACACCACCTCGGCGCTCTTCATCGCAGCTCCCAGGTCGGTTGAAAACGTCAGGCGGCCACTGCTCACATTGCGGTGAACCATATCTTCAAGTCCAGGCTCATATATTGGCAATCCGCCATACAGCAGAATATTGATATTGCGCGACTCATTGTCGGCGCACACCACGTTGGTGCCCAGCTCCGCAAAGCAAGCTCCCGTAATCAAGCCCGAATAACTCGTTCCTATTATTGAAATATCCATGATTCAGTAAACTTTAGATTTAGATATTGATTTATAGTCGTTTTGTTAAGTTTTTATTTTCCGCATTCGTCTTGCCGCGCAAGCGTCCTCAGGTGGGCCGCTCCGCCACGGCAGACCCTCGCACCGGCAAGCAGCCGAGTCATACCAATGCAAATATAAGTCATTTATTTTGATTTCACGCCGTTTTGCACCTCCATATCGTCATATAATCATCATTAAGCGCAACTTGTGGCATAATTCTCGATTTTTGTGTACTTTTACATTTCAAAACGATTTTGAATTCATTATCTCATTTCAGAACAATGGAAAACAATAGTCTCGACAAAAAAATTCTCGGCGCTTTGAGTGTGCGCAGCATTGTGCGCTTCGCCATCGCCGTTGTCACTTTTGCCGCCATATCATGGCTTTATTTCTACCCCAACGACGTGAATGGCGACGTTCTCCAGCAATCCGACGTAATGCAGGGTGTGGCCGACGGACAAGAAATCCTCGACTACGCCAACAAGACCGGTGAGATTTCTCGCTGGACCGATGCCCTATTTGGCGGCATGCCCACATTCCAGATTCGCCCCACCTACTCAAGCACTCCGCTCATTTCGTGGGTAGGCAACGTTTATTCACTCGGATTTCCGTCGCCCGTGAGCTGGATTTTCATCATGATGCTGGGTTTCTTCATACTCATGTTGTCGTTCAAGGTCAAGTGGTATCTAGCCATTTTGGGCGGCATAGCCTATGGCTTCTCGTCATATTTCTTCATCTTGATAGGAGCCGGACACATCTGGAAGCTCCTCACCCTGGCCTACATTCCGCCCACCATCGCCGGCATTGTGTGGTGCTATCGCGGCAAATACCTGGGTGGAGCCGCGCTTGCCGCGCTTTTTGCCGCACTGCAGCTCATGTCAAACCATGTGCAGATGACCTACTACTCGCTTTTCATCATTGCCGGGCTGATCATCGCGTTCCTCGTGGCAGCCATCAAAGACAAGCAGACCAAGCGCTGGTGCATTGCTACTTGTTCGCTTGCGGCTGCAGCCGTGCTTGCCGTGGCGGCAAATGCCCCAAGCCTCTACATGTCCTACAAATACAGCAAGGAAACTATACGCGGCGGCCACTCTGAACTGTCGGCTGGCAAGGCCACTGCAAGCAATGGCGGCCTCGACAAGGAATACATCACCCAGTGGAGCTACGGCAAGGGCGAAACGTTCACACTCATGGTGCCCAACGTGAAAGGCGGCGCAAGCATAAAGCCCGAAAAAGGCAACAACATGCCGCTCACTCTGGCCGAGACCTCCAAGGCAAAACAAATGGCTGAAAACGGTGATTTATCGCCACAAGACCAGCAAAACCTGCAATATTTCCTCCAGTATTTCGGCGACCAGCCCATGACCAACGGCCCTGTGTATGTGGGCATCATCATCTGCGCCCTGTTCCTGCTCGGCTGCTTCGTTGTCAAAGGCCCTGTCAAGTGGGCATTGCTCATCGTCACTGTTTTGTCAATATTCCTGTCATGGGGACACAACATGATATGGTTCTCTGATTTGTTTATCGACCATTTCCCCATGTACAACAAGTTCCGCACCGTGGCGAGCATACTCGTCATCGCCGAGCTGACCATGCCACTGCTCGCCGTTCTCGCGTTGCAGCAAGTGCTCACCGAACCCGACTTCCTCAAAAAGCACTCCAAGGCATTCTACGGCTCATTTGGAGCCTGTGCGGTGCTCTGCCTGTTCTTCGCGCTCTTCCCAAGCGTGTTCGGCAGTTTCTCTGCCACCGAGACCGAGCAGTTCATCAATTCCGGCCAACTCCAGCAAGTGCCCACTCTTGCCGCAGCCATCGAGACCGTTCGTCACTCCATGGTGTCGTCCGACTCCCTGCGCTGTCTCCTCTTCCTCATCGTGGCCTTTGCTGTGGCTTGGCTCTATCTCAACGGCAAAATCAAGACCAATGCCACCGTCACTGGTCTAATCCTGGCCGCACTGGTGCTTGTTGATCTCTACACCGTCAACAAACGCTACATCGACTCTGCCACATTCGTTTCAAAATACGACGCTGCCCCCACCGAGTTCAAACCTCGCCTTGTTGACCTCAAAATCAAGACCGACACGGCACAAAACTACCGTGTGCTCGACCAGCCTCGCTTCGCCGAAGCCATGCCGTCTTATTTCCACAAGACCATTGGCGGCTATCATGCAGCCAAGCTCACGCGCTACAACGACCTCATCGACCACCAAATAGTGAAAGGCAACATTCAGGTGCTCAACATGCTCAACACCAAGTATGTCATCACTTCCGACTCCACCGTTGAGCGCAATCCTGGGGCTCTGGGCAATGCCTGGCTCATCGACACACTCACTTATGTGCAGAATGCCGACCAGGAGATGAAATTCCTCGACAACTTCAATGCCGCCACACAGGCTGTGGCCGACGCCAAGTTCAAGGGCGCACTCGGCCAGCAAGCCCTGCCCAAGCAAGCCGGCGACACCATTTTTGAGACTACCTATGCACCCAATGCCCTCACCTATCGCTATCACAGTGCCAAGGGCAACCTTGCCGTGTTCAGCGAGGTTTATTTCCCCTGGGGTTGGACAGCCACCATTGATGGCAAGCCTGTTGAGATTGGCCGTGTCAACTATGTGCTGCGCGCGCTTCGCATTCCGGCCGGCGACCACACTATAGTGTTTAAGTTCGACCCACAAGAAGTTCACACCACCGACACCACTGCCCAAATCGCCATAATTCTCATTTTCCTGGCTCTTTTGGCTGCCATCAATCTCGAGGTGTTCATGGCTCGCAAGCGCAACGCCGCCACCGCTGGCTGACGCACAGCATTAGTTAGAAGTTAAAAATTTCACCATAAATACAGAATTATAATCTAAACATTTTGGGGAAATTCCACAGATATCGCACCGCCCTGGCTCGGCACCACCGCAGCCGGGGTTTTGGCATTCACTCACCGTTTGCCTTTCATTTCGTCACCGAAGTGCTGCGCGAAGGCTTGCCCTATTATTCCTACGACTACATTCGCCGCCAGCGCCATGCTGCCGTCAAGGCCACACGCCACCACTTCCTGCACCCGCGCATCATCTCCAACAAGAGCGCACGGCTGCTGTTCCGTGTCACCAATTTCTTCAATCCGTCGGTCATAGCCCAATTTGGCACCGATTATGGTGTGTCGGCAGCGTGCATGATGGCCGTGTCGGCTTCAAGCAAGCTGTTTCTGCAGGAAATCGACATTGAGCGTTTCCCTGTGGTCAAAGAAATTTTCAGCACGTTTGGCAACGAGGTGGTGTGCAACCAAAGCTGCGAGGCCACCGAGGGCGCTTATTTCAACGCCCTGCAAGCCGAGCCTGCCGCCAAGCCTTTCGCGCTCATCAATGTCATACGCCAACCTCACGACTACTGTGTTGTGCTTCATTTTGCCCTGCGCGTGCTCTCATGTGGCGGCGTGGTCATTGTCCGCAACATTCATCGGTTACCCGACAACAAGCGTCTGTGGCTGCAGTGCAAGGAGCAGATGAAGTGCGGCCAAACATTCACTAACGAAAAAATTGCAATCATTGTGGGCAACCCAGGCTTGCCGCTTGAGCACTTTCTGCTTTGGTTCTGACCATTGGCCGGCAAAGCCACGTTTCTCCACCTCACAATCCTCACAAAAAAAACGAAAAGCGACATGAATATAGTTAAAATACACGGCTCCATTGCCGAGCAAATGTTTCAATACGCGTTCTATTTGGCTCTCACTCGCCACACGCCCGATTCGTTTCTCGACACCCCGGCAGCATGGCTCGACAAGCGTTTCCGCCTGCCGCGCTTCCGCATCGCCACACCGCAGCAGCTCCAGCACTTCGGCAAGGGCAGCCTGAAAAACCGTCTGTTGGCCTCCGTTAAGCGTCCGCAAGGCGACACACTCATCGAGCCCGACAATCACTTCCACAGCCACTATTTGACGCTCGACAACACCTATTTCTGCGGCAGCTGGCTTGCCCCGGCCTATTTTGCCCAAGTGGCCGACGACATTGCCGACTGCTTCTTCGTGCCCACCAAGGCTCTGCCTGCAAGCGCAAGCCACAGCCTTTCATTGCTGGCCAAGGGCGAGACCGTGGCTGTTCATGTCCACAACCCTCTCGACAAGGCCAACCCTTGCACACCCGACTACTACAACTGGGCCATAGCCAACGTGCTCAGCTACATCAGCCGTCCCACGTTCATTGTCATGACCACCGACATCAACTGGGCTCGTGAGCACCTCAATTTCCAAGGTGCAAAAGCCGACTTCATGGTCTATCCTGCTGAAAAGGAGATTTCCATGCTTCCTTATCTGTCGCGCACCAGCCACAACATTTTGTCGGCCACACTCACAAGCTGGTGGGCCGCATGGCTCAACCGCAACCCCGACAAAATAGTGCTTGCGCCCGACCAGTGGTCTAAAACCGCCAGCTACCCCGACCTCTACCCATCGTCATGGACCACGATTCCCACCACATGACAATTAGTGCCAGCCCTTCAAGTGAGGCAGCGACCGATGTGGCGGCAATAATGATGCGCTTCAACACCTATCTGCGCATAGAGAAAGGCTTGTCGCAAAACACAGCCGTGAGCTATTCTGAAGATGTCGGCAAGCTGTCGGCCTACCTCAAGGACGAAGGAGTTTCTCTCCTTTCTGCCACCACCGACAACATTGAGGAGTTTCTGGCAAGCCTCAACGACGTTGGCATACAACCACGCTCGCAAGCACGCATAATCTCTGGCATAAAGAGCTTCTACAAGTTCTTGAAAACAGAGGGCAGCATAGCCCACAACCCCATGCAGCTCATTCCGTCGCCTAAGCTCGGACTGCATCTGCCAGAAGTGCTGACGGTCGAAGAAATCGACCGCATGATTTCGTGCATCGACATGTCCACCCCCGAAGGCATACGCAACCGCGCCATCATCGAGACCCTCTACGGCTGCGGCCTGCGCGCGTCAGAGCTGACCAACCTCAAGCTGTCACAGGTCTATGCCGACGACGAATACATCGTGGTAGAAGGCAAAGGCGACAAGCAACGCCTTGTGCCCATATCGCAAGAAGCCCTTGAGCAGATTAGATTCTATCTTCACGAAGTGCGCTGCCACATGACCATAAAGCGCGGCAACGAAGATTATCTGTTTCTCAACCGGCGTGGAGCAAAACTCACACGCGTCATGGTTTTCTACATCATCAAGCGGCTATGCCAGCTTGCAGGCATTAAAAAAGCTGTCAGCCCCCACACGCTCCGTCACTCATTTGCCACCCATCTGCTTGAGGGTGGAGCCAATCTGCGCGCCATTCAGCAGATGCTGGGGCACGAGAGCATCACCACAACCGAAATCTATGTGCACATCGACCGTTCTCAACTCCGCAACGAGATTCTCCAGCACCACCCACGCAACATGCAGCACCACTGACCACACGCGGCAAGATAATGCATGAAAAAAAACAGGTGCACCGTTCTTTGCGATACACCTGAAGATTTTATTTGTAATCATGCGTGGCTAAACGCCACATTCGGTTTGCTGTTTTTATTTTGCGAGAACCTTCACAACCTTTGCTCCGGCTTTCACCACATACACGCCGGCTGGCACCTTAACGCTTGTGCCTTCGCCCACGAGCACGCCGGCCAGATTGTAAACCTTGGCTGCCACGCTGCTGGTGATTACGCCGCCAGCCACAGTCACGTTCACGCCATCGGCGTCTATGCCGTCAACACCTGCTGCGTCAACAAACTTAACAGGATAGAGTTCCACCTTGCCACTGTAAAGCGACACAAACACTTCCACATTGTATTTCTTGGTGAGGTCGGTTGGCACTACCACTTGCTTGTCGTAATTTGCGCCTGCAAAGCGGTTGAACGCCTCGGCATCGACCGTTCCGTCATTAAACACATACTTGTTGTCCTTGCTGCCGGCAGTTATGGTCACGTCTTTCACGAGGAGGTAGTTGTTGACCATGTCGGTAGAAATCTCCTCAAGGGTTATTTCCTCTGGAGTCACGGCAGCTCCTGCCACACCTGCGGCAAATGTGCTGTCAACCGGTATCAGCTCAGGCACTCCGTAGTTTGCCTTCCAGCTTGCCACTGCGCCCGTAATCTGGTCGCCATTGTTATATTTGTTGGTCAGTGTGCCAAACACCAGTGCTGTGGCAGAACCGTCTTTCACATACAAGTATTTGCCATTTTGATAAATCACCGTGATGGCATTTTTCAGTTTGGCTGGAGTGTTCTGACTCATGTCGAGCAGAGCTTTGAGGTTCTCAACTTCGGTCACACCCACTTCACCGCCTTCGCCCACAAACTTGATAGGCAGAATTTGATACACAGCGTTGGTTTTTCCGTGAGAGCCTACAATTCCATACACATCATATTTCTTGCCGTCAGAAGGCACATTTATGCCAAATTTGTTGTAGAATGCAGCTTGGTTTGTGCCGTCGGTCAGGTTTGAGCCGTCTATGGTCACACCTTTCACAAGCACATAGTGGCCGAAGTTGTCGTGATTAACAGCTGTGAGAGCCAGCACTTCTGCGTCCACGGTTTCGGTCTTTGTTGCAGCCTTGAAGTCGCTTGGGCTTATCAATTCTGGTTCGCAGTCATAAGTCACTTTCTTGCCCTTGAATCCGGCAGGAATCACGTCACCCACATTATAGTTCTGGCCCAACGAGCCATACACAAGCATGCAGCCAGTTGCGTCTTTCACATACAGGTAGCTACCTTTCTGATAGAGCACTGTCACAGGGTTGCTGAACACCACCTCCGAAGAGTCGGCCAGAGCATTGAATGCGGCAATGTTTTTAACGCCAGAGTTAGGATTTACAAACTCCAGTGGCACCACATTATATGTGGTTTCTGTTGCGTCCTTTGCGCGATATGAGCCAATCACGGCCTTTATTTCAAACAGTGTTGTGCTGTCCTTAGGCACGCTTACGCCCATGTTTGAGAATCCTGCGGCAGTTCCGCCGTTCCAAGTCACATTAAACGATTTGCCGTTGATGCCTGAAAGTTTTGCGCCATTCAGCACCACATAGTGACCAAACATGTCGGCTGCCACGTCAGCAGGCTGAATTGCTTCGGCTGTCACAGTCTCTGTGCCGGCAGCATCAGCAAATCCTGCAAGGTTCTGAAGCTCCGGTTCACCGCCGTATGTCACTTTCTCACCCACAAAGCCGGCAGGAATCACGTCGCCTGTGTTATAAGTCTTGCCCGTTTGGCCATAGAACAAAGCATAGCCGCTTGCGTCTTTCACATACATCGACACCGCGTTTTGAGCTATCACAGTCACAGGGTTTGCAAACTTAACGTATGTTGAGTCGGCAAGTTTCTGGTAAGCAGCAATGTTTTCTACACTTGCTGGAGTTTTGAACTCATAGGTTGCGCTCACCACAGCACTCTTCAGCTCGCCCTTTATGGCTATTGCCTTCACTGTGGCCTTGCCGTCAGCACCTTTATCCAGCGAGAATGGGGCTGTGTAGGCTGCCGACTGGGCAGTTGGCTCTGTGCCGTTGGTGGTGTAATAGATTGTTGCGCCAGTTGTGGAGCACGACAATGTTATTTCGGCCTTGTCAGTATAGACAACGCCTGATGCTGGACTAATCTTCGGGTCCGACACTGTTTCCACGCCGCTTCCACCTGTGGTCACAGTCATGGCCTTTGCGCGATATTGGGCTGCAACGCTTGCCGTGGCACGTGAAACTGTGAATGTCACTTCAGTTGCGTTACCTGTCCATTCCACTGTTTTGTCAGTGCCTACTGTCACAGTTCCCACATTGGCACTCACAGCACCCATAGTGAATTGTGTCGTTCCTGGCACAAAAACAATTTTTGTGATAGCAGCACCACTGTTTGCCACAGTCATGGTGTTGCCATCAATCTTCGACGCTGTTCCAGCATAAAGTCTCAGTTCCCCTGCCTTAGCGTTATAAGCAGGAGGGGTGGTCGAATTGCCTTTGGCAAAGGTAGCCGTAATGCCGTCTTTCGCCAATTCCGTCACTGTTGACCCACTGCACATGTCAGCAAATGTGAATGTCACGTCAGCTGCCTGCACGCCTATCACGGCAGCCAGTGCCAACATTAATGAAAGTAAACATTTCCTCATAATCAATGAATTTTTAGTTGTTATTCCTGGTTTATATTATGTATGGCAAAGATAATGCAAATCAAACGCATAACACCAAATTTCACATGAATATTATGATGAAATGCTGTTTATTTTAATCAAAATGTTGCAACAAGCTTTTATTGCGCCTTGCACTTCTTGCCTATCATCAGGTCTCGGCTATAAGCCACAATGCCGAACGATTGCCCCAACATCAGTATGTAATCCAACCTGAATATGGCATATATGAAAATCATGCTCGCCCCCACAAGGCTTATCACCCAAAACGTGGGTGGCAACAGCGACTCTCGCCGCCTCACCGAATAGATTATTTGATACAGGAAACGGCACGCAAACACAGTTTGTCCCACCGTGCCAAATACCAGCAGCCACATGGGCACATTTGCGTTTTTCAAGAAGTTTGCCACAAACAGCGGCGCATTGTGTGCCGTGGCGGCGGCAGCAACCACCGGCACTGCATACATCACCCAGCGCAGCGGCAGCGGCACTTTTCCCCACACGCCCTTGTAGTGCAGGTTCACGATATAGATGTAAAATGACAGAAACTGCCCGAAGATTATAGAGAAATCATCACGCAGCCACCCATAATAGAACATAAAGGCCGACCCCACAAGGCTGAACACCCAGAACACCGTTGGCGACAGCACCTTGCGGCTTCGCTCCGACAGTAGCCACTGCACCAATATCCGAGCCGAGAAGAAGCCCTGTGCCACCAGTCCTATGCAAAATGTGAACACTCCCATTCGCTATTTTTCCTCGCCTTTCTTCAACATTTACTGTCCGACAAGTCGGTGTTGTCTATGTGGTAGTTTATGTAACGATGTGCCATCCATCTAAAAGCGAAGCAGTCCTTAAACGGCCCCACAAGCCTGTTCCACAAGTGATACTTCGACTTGCCTGCCTCACGTTCATAATGCCTCACTGGAGTCTCATAAAACGCGCCTCCGTCTTGCAGCTTTATCAGAGCCGGCAAAAACCTGTGCATTCCGTTGAAAAACGGTATGCGTCGTGCATAGTCGGTGTGAAGCACTTTAAGCGGACACCCTGTGTCGGTTGCACCGTCGTGCGTCATCATTCTACGAAACGAGTTGGCTATCTTCGACTGTGTGCGCTTAAACCATGTGTCCTTTCTATTGGCTCTTATGCCCATCACAAGCGGATATTTGTCGGCATGTTCGAGCAGCAGGTTGAAGTCTCGCACATCAGTTTGCATGTCAGCGTCCATATATCCGGTGAGTGCCGACTCCGACACGTCTATGCCCGCTTTTATGGCAGCCGACAGACCTCGGTTGCGGTTCCAGCTTATGTAATAAAAATCACTGTTGGCGGCACAAGCCCCTTTTATCAGCGGTAAGCTGCCGTCGTCAGAACCATCGTTAACAAAAAGCACACACGCCTTCTTGGTGCAAGTGGGCAAGAAATCACCCACTGTCTTCACAAGGCGGCTCATGTTGTCGGCCTCGTTATATATCGGCACCACTATCGTCAACTCATAATTTGCTGTATTGTTCATTTCTTGCGCAATAAGGTCACGTTATACAAAAATATTTCGTCATACCGCCGTTTATACTGCTTAGGGCGGCTGTTGTCGTCATAATGTCCTATCGTGGTCGTGTCCACCCTCTCCAGCACCGCTGCCGGCAACTCATCGCCCACACTTTTGTGCGTAAACAGAGCCAGCGGCAAGTGAGCCTCCACCGAGTCGGGGTTTGTAACGTCAAGTGGCCGTATCTTGCGGCCAGCGGCATACACAATCTCTATGCGCAGCGAGTCGCTGCTGTTGTAGTAATATGGCACACCTTGCAGCTCCGGCACCGTCTTTGTCAGAGCCACACTCTTGCGGTCTGGATTATTGATATATGGCGAGAACGCCGGCAAGAGTGCCACCTCGGCTATGCCAAACAGCAGCACCACGCCATACACGATGAAATGCGGCTTCTTCTTCACAATTCCGCTCACCATGTAACTTGCCACCGAGAGCAGCAGCACCGTCAGCACCACAAACTCGGTTGTTGACACATATCCTGGCACGAGACACATCTTCCACACGGCCACCGGCATTGCCACCGTCACGGCAACAATCACCCAACTGTTAATCTTAAACAGTGCGTTGTCGCCTCTCTCTTCCTCGCGGTGCTTGAAGCGCATGGCCCACCCATAAGCCAAGTAGCCCATGGTGGCTGCAGCCGGCATCATCACTGGCAGCAGGTAGCGCGACTTCTTCTCTGGCATGAGCGACAGCAGCACCACGGCAAGCAGCAACCACAGCACAAAGAAACGCCACTTCACATCATGGCGTTCACGCGCGTGGCTCAAAGGCAGGAATATTGCCATCAGCAGCAGCGGAGCCCATATACCGGCTTCCAGAAAGAATTTCCAGTAATACCACCAAGGCCGCACATTGTGATTCACCCACGAGCCAGTTTCCTTTGTTGTCACCGCCAACACGGCATCGTGATGGAAAACCCACAGGTAGCCATACCACCAGCCGCTCAGCACCACGGTAATCAGCACCATCAGCAGCACGGGCAGCCACTTGCCACGCATTTGCGGCCGGTAGGTGGCAACCAGAGCCAGCAGCATGGGCAGAAGCAAGCCAAAAAACGACACCGGACCTTTACTCATGAACGACAGCCCCATTGCCAGTCCGGCAAGCGTGAAGTCGCCCCACTGCCGCCCTTCGTCTTTCAGTGCGCGCAGCAAAAAATATATGCCACACATCATAAACGCATGGCAATAAATGTCCCATGTGGCAGTGCGCCCCATGAGCACTATGTTGTAGCAGGTCATCAATATGGCCGTTGACAGAAAAGCATGTCGCCTGTCCTCTACCACAAGTTTCACCGTCAAATAGAAAAATATCACCAACAGCACACCGGCAGCTCCTGCCATTCCACGCTGCAACGCCAGATTGTCAGGGCTCACCATTTGAGCCACTGACGTGAGCCATGTTGGCAACGGTGGTTTTTCAAGCCGCAACTCTCCGTTCATCGTCGGCACAAGCCAGTGGCCGTCATCTGCCATTTCCCTTGCCGTCACTATGTTTCTGGCTTCCATGATGTCGGGAGTTATGACCTCATTGTTGACGAAAAACGCAAACACGCTCATCAACACTATCACAAAAGCCTGCCAACTTCTTACTCCTTTTCCCATTCGATGATTTTTTCCAACAACAAATATAATAATCTATCTATGAATTACAAAACAGATTCAACACTGTAATTGTCAAACTAATTGTCGCAGCTCCAAGCCTGCATAATTTCCGACACCGGCACTGCGCCACAACAACAATAAAAAAAAATCCCGACTTCTTTTCTGAAACCGGGATTTTTTGTGGTACCTCCAGGAATTGAACCGGGGACACATGGATTTTCAGTCCATTGCTCTACCACTGAGCTAAGGTACCATTGCGTTTTGCGTGTGCAAAGTTAAGGCACATTTGCCGATATTTCCAAACTTTTCACTCACTTTTTTCAAATTATTTTTCCGTATTTTGCGCTAACACCTAATTTTCAGCATTTTAATTTTCCATTCGTTTCTTCAGTCGCCAGACACGCATACATGCCCTCTGCTCCATACTCGCAATTTTTTCACCATAGCCATAATGTCTGTGTGTGCATTTTCAGCGCCAAACAACCAACTTAGCCACACACATCGGCAAAACGCTACCACATGTTAACCGAATAATGATTTTTCATTACAGTTTTTCGCAAATCTGTTGCCAACCACAAAAAACATTCATATCTTTGCAGCGCAATTCAAATATGTGACTCTCACAATGAACAAATTTTATTCATACTTCTATTTCTTTTACTTTTATTTCTTCAGAGGAATAAGGGCGGAAGTTTAGTTGTGTTTGAACTTATGTGAACATAAATAGTTATTCAAAACAAATATTTAATCCCGCCCATCAAGGTGGGATTTATTTTTTATTACTGACATTGCTTATATGAAATTCAACGTAGCCATACAAGGCGTAGCAGGGTGCTTCCACGACGCGGCGGCAAGGGAATATTTTGCCGGCAACGACATAGTCACCATTCCGTGCGACACGTTCCGCGACCTGTTCTCGCTGCTGAAGCGCGACGACAGCCTCTTCGCAGCCGTAGCAATCGAGAACACCATAGCCGGCGGTCTGCTGCAAAACCACGAGTTGCTTCGCGAAAGCGGCATGGCAATAGTCGGCGAGCACAAAATGCACATTTCTCACACGCTCGCCGCCCTCTCCGGGCAATCCATGTCCGACATTGCCGAGGTCAACTCTCACCCCATGGCACTCAAGCAGTGCGAGCAATTTTTGCTCGAACACCCTGCGATGAAAGCCGTGCAGACCAACGACACCGCCGGAAGTGCCAAACTGATTGCCGAACAGCGGCTCTATGGGCACGCCGCTGTGTGTGGGCGCTATGCCGCAGAACTTTATGGTCTAAATGTGCTTGCCGATGACATTCAGACCAACAAGCGCAACTTCACGCGCTTTCTCATCATCGCCAATCCGCGTTTGGCACAAGATTTCTGCCGCAACCACTGCCGCACCCACAACAAAGCCTCTTTGGCGTTCTCTTTGCCTCACACGCAAGGTAGCCTGTCGGCGGTGCTGACAATATTCTCGTTCTATGGCATGAACCTCACCAAAATCCAGTCAATGCCCATCATAGGCCGTGAATGGGAATACAGGTTCTACATCGACCTCACATTCAGCGACTACAACCGCTACAAGCAGTCAATCGCAGCCACAGCGCCACTAATCAGCAATTTGAAAATACTTGGAGAATATGAACAATTCATCAGCAAATAAGCCAATCGCTCCGGCTCACCGCATTTCGCAAGTCAAGGAATATTACTTCTCCACCAAACTAAAGGAGATTGCACGGCTCAACCAAGCAGGAGCCGACATCATATCGCTCGCCGTGGGCGGCCCCGACATGCCACCAAGCCCAGACACCATATCCACACTCTGCGCTGAAGCCTCGCGCCCCAACGCCCACGGTTATCAGCCATACGTGGGCTTACCCGAACTACGTCAAGCCTACGCCAACTGGTACAACCGTTTTTTTGGAGTCAGCCTTGACCCCGACTCCGAAATTCTTCCGCTCATTGGCTCTAAAGAGGGCATAATGCACATCACCATGGCCTTTGTCAACCCTGGCGACGGAGTGCTTGTGCCAAATCCCGGCTACCCCACATATTCATCGGTGAGCCGTCTGGCAGAGGCAGAGCTGTTCCACTACGACTTGCTGCCCACCAACGACTGGCAACCCGACTTCAACCAGCTCGAACAGCTGCCGTTGCACAAAATCAAGCTCATGTGGGTCAACTACCCCAATATGCCCACAGGCCAACCAGCTTCGACTGAGCTGTTCGCCAAGCTCGTTGAGTTTGGCCGCCGTCACGGCATAGTCATAGTCAACGACAACCCTTATAGCTTCATTCTCAATGACAGCCACACCAGCATTCTCTCCGTGCCGGGAGCCTCACAAGTGGCTATAGAGCTAAACTCCATGAGCAAGTCGCACAACATGCCTGGCTGGCGCATGGCAATGGCAGCCTCCAACCCCACGTTCATCAACTGGATTTTGAAAGTGAAGTCCAACGTTGACTCTGGCCAGTTCCGCCCTATGATGCTTGCTGCGGCCAAGGCACTCGAATCCGGCGACGAGTGGTTTGCCCACATCAACCACGAATATGCCTCGCGCCGCAAAATCGTGGAGCAAATCATGACTGCGCTGCGCTGCACATTCAGCCCCAAGCAGAGAGGACTGTTTTTGTGGGGCAGAATTCCCGACGAGGCAGCAAACTCCGAGAGTTTTGCCGACACGGTCTTGCAGCAGGCCAAAGTTTTCATTGTGCCAGGCTTCATTTTCGGCTCAAACGGTGACCGCTATGTGCGCATATCCTTGTGCGAGCCAACAGCCACACTCACCTCGGCACTTAAACGCATCACATCTTCACAACTTTTCTAAAAAAAACAATCACAACAAAAAATCACACAGAAATGAGCAACAATATTTCCGCATTCCCCGATTTGCAAGCCATCAACCTGCCAGGCAGTGAAGGCAGCGACCAGCCCCTCGTGATTGCCGGCCCATGCAGCGCCGAGTCAAGACAACAAATGTTGACAACCGCCACGCAGCTTGCCGCCAACGGCATTAAAGTGTTCCGCGCCGGCGTATGGAAACCGCGCACCAAGCCAGGCGGCTTTGAAGGCGTGGGCGAGATAGGCCTTTCGTGGCTCAACGAGGTAAAGCAAGCCACAGGCATGCTAACAGCCACCGAGGTAGCGAATCGTGCCCATGTGGCAGCAGCACTCCAAGCCGGCATCGACGTCTTGTGGATTGGGGCGCGCACTTGCGCCGACCCTTTTGCCATGCAGGAGATTGCCGATGCTTTGCAAGGCCACCCCGAAGTGACCGTGCTTGTCAAAAACCCGGTCAACCCCGACATAGAGCTGTGGATTGGAGCACTGCAACGTATCTACAATGCCGGCATACACAAGCTCGGTGCCATTCATCGCGGATTTAGCACCTATGGCAAGCACGTCTATCGCAACGTGCCGCAGTGGCACATACCCATCGAGCTTCACCGCCGCATTCCCGCACTACCCATAATCTGCGACCCGTCGCACATGGGCGGCAAGCGTGAGCTGATTGCCCCCATTGCGCAGCAAGCTCTCGACATGGGCTTCACTGGCTTCATCATTGAGGCGCACTGCGACCCCGACTCTGCCCTCAGCGACAGCATGCAGCAAGTCACACCCGAATCTCTCAACCTCATAGTCCACTCCCTCGTCATGCGCGACACCAAGCAGTCCACAGAGAGCCTCGCCCTCTTGCGCCAGCGCATCGACAGCTACGACTACGAGCTGATTGAGATTCTCAACAAGCGCATGCGCGTGTCTCGCGAAATAGGCCAGTTCAAGAAAGAGCACAACATGCAAGTTGTGCAGACAGGCCGCTACGCCACGGTACTCAATTCTCGCATCAAGCAAGCTGAGGAACTGGGCATGAGTCCCGACTTCATGCGCACCATCATGGAAGCCGTGCACGAGGAGTCGGTGCAGCAACAAGTAAAGGTTTTCGAGAGCAAAGACTGATTTTTCACCACCCCAAAAAAAATCCACATTATCATGCGAATTCTCATATTAGGTGCCGGAAAAATGGGCACATTTTTCTGCGATTTGCTAAGCGACACTCACGAAGTGGCTATCTACGACACCGACAAGCGCCGGCTGCGCTTCACATTCAATGCAATGCGCTTCACTTCGCTCGACGAGATAGCCGAATTCCGCCCAGAATTGCTAATCAACGCCGTCACCGTAAAGTTCACAATCGACGCATTCCGCACCGTTCTGCCACTGCTGCCACCCAGCTGCATCATTTCCGACATAGCGTCGGTCAAGACCGCCCTGCCAGAGTTCTACGCGTCATGCGGTCACCCGTTCGTGAGCACACACCCCATGTTTGGCCCCACATTCGCATCGCTTGGCAACCTCAGCCAAGAAAACGCCATCATCATATCCGAGAGCGATCACCTCGGCAAGACTTTTTTCCGTGACCTCTATCGCAACCTCCACCTTAATGTGTGCGAATACAGCTTTGCCGAGCATGATGAAACCATATCCTACTCGCTGTCAATCCCATTTGCCAGCACCCTTGTTTTCGCATCGGTCATGAAGCATCAAGACGCTCCAGGCACCACATTCAAGCGTCACATGGCAATAGCTCGCGGACTGCTGTCTGAAGATGACTATTTGCTGCAAGAAATCCTCTTCAACCCTCGCACTTCGGCACAACTCGACAACATCAAGTCTCAACTCACCCATTTGCAACAAATCATTGAGAAACGCGACGACAAGGCCATGCGTCAATATCTGCAGCAAATCCGCAACAACATCGCCTAACCTCACCACAAATAAACGCACATTTTGTTGCACTATTAGGAAACAAATTGCTAATTTTGTGCCACTAAACTATAACAAATGGCCAAACACGGAATCAAAGTGGTTTTGATGGACGAAGCTTTAGCTTTTATACATAATTTACCACAAAAAGTGCAAGAAAAGATAACCTACAACTATCTCAAGATAGAACATGGTTTACTAAACAAAGAACTCTTCAAAAAACTTGACAACACTAACATTTGGGAGTTCCGCACACTATTCAATGGCAATTGTTACAGATTGTTTTCATTTTGGGACACAGAATCAGAGACTTTGGTTATCGCAACACATGGCATAATAAAAAAATCTCAAAAGACCCCATCTAAAGAAATTGCTAAAGCAGAAGAAATAAGAAAACATTATTTTGAAATAAAACACAAACATATATGACACAAATTAATCTAACTCCTTTATCTGACATGGTTGATGACGTTTGGGGTAAAAAGGGCACTCCAAAACGTGATGCTATGGAAAAGCAACTGCAAAAAGACATCAACGCATACCATGTGGGTGAAGCTATACGCAAAGCACGTCTTGCTCAGCACTTAACGCAAGAAGAATTAGGTGAGCGTATTGGCGTGCAGCGCGCACAGATTTCAAGATTGGAAAAAGGGAAAAGTGCAATATCCATTCCCACAATGAGCCGCGTTTTTCAAGCATTGGGCGTTGCAAGCGCAACCCTCGACCTTGGCATTGCTGGCAAAATTGCCCTGTGGTAATCATACTCAAATAAACGCACAAAAAAAACTGCGCTGCCGCAAAGCAACGCAGTTTTTTTGTTTATATCTGCCGGCAACAGCCGTCTCTTATTTATCCACTTCAACCGATGTAACAAAGCATTTTGTCTCGCCACGCCAAGGCAAACGCCCTTTATATTCCTCATAATTCAGCGTAACCTTCTTGCCACTGCCGCACAAGGCTTTCACTTGGCTTGCCACAGAGTCATTCTTCACTGTAAACAAGAAATCAGACTGGTAGTAGTGCAGTGTGTCGGCTATAAACTTCTCAGAAATCATCTTGCCCTCGTAAGTCTTGAAAATCACGCCCTGACACGACATTTCCACAAGCCGCCCGGTGTTTTGAGCTATTTTATATGGGTGCAGATACGTCGCCCAAAACCACCCTGCTGCCGCAAGCACCACAATGAGCACAGCGCACACCATTATCATTCTCTTGCGGTTGTGTTTCCTCTCTATTGTCGATTCCTCTATCTCGCGTTCCTGCCTTTCCTCAAGTGTTTCCACTTTCTTTGCAGGTTGTTCTTCTGGTTGAGGTGCCGACTCAAAATAATCCTTGAAATTGTCCTCAAACATAGTTATGCCTTTATTGAAATTTTATCTTAAAAAACTATTTTTCCTAATTCATTCTCCTTTAGCTCTTATTGCTTGCGTTCATATTTGCATGCCATCGCCAGAAGTTTCCACCGTCACCTCGCCTTTTTCTATGCGGCGGCGGTCTATGCCCATCGACACAAACGCATATATTCCGAGCACTATCAAGAGCAGTGTCTGTATGCCCCACACAAGCATGGCAAACGCCGATGCCTGTGGGTCGAAGTGTTTGGGGTCAAACGCGCCCACACCATAAAGCGACAAGCCGAATATTATGGCTATGTGCCACGAGCCCAAGCCTCCGTTTGTGGGAATTCCCATGCCTATGCTCGACAGCACAAACAGCACCAGTGTGGCCACCACACCTATGCTTGCCGTGAACGTGAAAGCAAACGTGGCCAGATACAGCTGCATGAAATAGCAGCCCCATATCAGCACCGTGTAGAGCAAAAACCACCATTTGCCGTCCATCTTTGTTATGCCATAAAAACCGTTCCACAAGTTTTTAAGCATGGTGCGCACCTTCACCACGGCTGCATTTTGCGTTTTGCTCGCAAACAGCCACACCACAAGCACCACACACACGGCTGCTGCGCCCCAGGCCACTGGCGAAGTCGCCAAATTCCACAGTCCGTCCTTGATTTGTGGATAAGTATCCAGAAATTTCACAAATGCGCTTTTGGCAAGAAAAAATGTGAATATGGTCAACGCCAGCACCGTCACTGTGTCGGTCAAGCGGTCGGCGACCATCGACCCAAGCACCTTTGTGAACGATGCCTTCTGCCTGTCGGCTATGTAGCCTGTGCGCCACACCTCGCCAAGCCTCGGAAACACCAAGTTCACGGCGTATGTGCCAAAAATCGAGTTGATGAGTGCGCTCAGCGGAGCGTTCACGCCTATCGCCTTGAGCTGAAGCCTCCAGCGCATGGCTCTGAATATGTGGCTGAATGTCGATACCACAACCACCAGCGCAAACCACCAGTAGTTCACGTCGTTGCCCAGCACCGACATCATTTCGCCAATGTTCACGTTCTTATACAGGAAGTAGAACAAGCCCACTCCTATCACTACCGGAACGCCATATTTCAAAAATAATGATATAACTTTTTTCACGTTGTTATCGTAATGTTTGGTTTTTATGTCCTTTTTATGAACATTCAATGTAAATTCAATGTTTTTTCTTTAGAATTCGTTTAACAAACGTTATCTTTGTATGATTGCAAAGATACTGTAAAATTTTCCTTTTTTACAGTAATTCTCACAAAATGTGGGGTGGTCTATTTTTTACCGCACACCAATTTATTAAACTTGCCCATGCAGAAGGTTAGAGCTAAAAAAGCACTTGGTCAGCACTTTCTGACCGACTTGTCGATTGCACAGCGCATCGCCGACACTCTCGGCGATTTCAAAGACTATCCGGTTCTCGAAGTGGGTCCGGGCATGGGAGTGCTCACGCAATTCCTCATCGACGAAGGCCACGACCTCAATGTGGTGGAGCTTGACGGCGAGTCTGTTGAATATCTCAACGCCAACTTTCCCGACCTTAAAGGTCACATAATCGAAGCCGACTTCCTGAAGCTCAATCTGCACGACATCTACCAAGACCGCAAATTCTGCGTCATAGGCAACTACCCCTACAACATATCTTCGCAGATATTTTTCAAGTTGCTCGACTATCGCGACCAAGTGGTGGCATGCAGCGGCATGTTGCAGCGCGAGGTGGCACAGCGCATTGCCTCCGGTCCTGGCAACAAAGCCTATGGCATATTGTCGGTGCTGCTTCAAGCGTGGTACGACATCGAGTATCTGTTCACCGTTGACGAAAACGTGTTCAATCCGCCGCCAAAGGTCAAGTCTGGCGTAATCAAACTTGTGCGCAACAGCGTCACCGACCTTGGCTGCGACGAGCGGCTATTCAAGACCGTGGTCAAGACATCTTTTGGCCAGCGCCGCAAAACCCTCCGCAATTCTCTTCAGTCACTAATCCCCAATGGCAGTTCCGTGCTTGCCGGCGACATGTTCCGACGACGACCTGAGCAGCTCTCCGTGAGCGAGTTCATCGAGTTGACCAACATTATTGCCAACGCAAGAAAAGAAATCAAAACGACACTGACCAATGAAGGAATTTAATGAAGAGTATATTGAACGTCTCCACGACTTAATATCACAACAAGACGAGCAGCGGGCAAAAGACATGCTCGCTGACCTGCACCCGGCCGACATAGCCGAAATCGTGTCAGACCTCGACACCGAAGATGCCCTGTTTCTGCTCAAACAGCTCAGCGACGAGCAAGCTGCCGACGTGCTCATAGAGCTTGACGAGGACCAGCGGCAAGACCTGCTCGACCAGATGACCAACGAGTCAATCGCAAAGAAAGTGGAGCAGATGAACGCCGACGATGCCGTAGATGTTATTCAGCAGCTCGACGAAGAAGACCGCGACGAGGTTATCAAGCACATCGACGACATGGAGCAGGCAGGCGACATCGTTGACCTCATGCAATATGGCGAGGACACCGCCGGCGGACACATGTCAACCGAGATGGTGATTGTCAACGAAAACCTCTCCATGCCCGACTGCATCAAGGTGATGCGCGAGCAAGCCGAAGACATGGACGAGATTTACAACATCTATGTGGTTGACGACGACAACCGCCTCAAAGGCATATTCCCTCTCAAAAAAACCATCACAAATCCATCGGCTTCTAAAATAAAGCACGTCATGGTGCCCGACCCAATATCGGTGCACACCGACACTCCCATCGACGACGTGGCCCTCGACTTCGAGAAATACGACCTCGTGTCAATGCCCGTGGTTGACTCAATAGGGCGTCTTGTGGGCGAAATCACCGTTGACGACATCATGGATGAGGTGCGCGACGAGAGCGAGCACGACTACCAGTTGGCTTCCGGTATCTCACACGATGTGGAGTCAGACGACAATGTGTTTCAGCAGGTCAAGGCGCGCTTGCCCTGGCTTTTCATTGGCATAGTGGGCGGCATCGCCAACGCATTGATTCTTGATGGCGACGACAACAACTCTTGGCAGACCGTGCTCCCAGGCATGGCTTTATTCATTCCGCTCATAGGCGGCACTGGCGGCAACGTGGGCACACAGTCAAGCGCAATCGTAGTGCAGGGTCTGGCAAATGGCAGCCTCGACATCAAACACACCGGCAAGCACTTGCTCAAGGAGTTTGGCGTGGCGTTGCTCAATGCCACCATAATTGCAGGCCTTGTGCTCATCTACAACATTTTCTTCCCTGCCGACGACAATCCGTCGAAAGCTCACATCACCGCCATGGCAGTCACCATATCGCTTTTTGGCGTGGTGCTGTTTGCCAGCGTGTTTGGCACACTCGTGCCGCTCGCGCTCGAAAAGCTGAAAATCGACCCAGCCATTGCCACAGGACCGTTTGTCACGGTGACCAACGACATTATCGGCATGATTATCTACATGGGCGTGAGCACGGTGCTCATAAGCAATCTGCTATGACCGCCAACGCCGGCTCTAAAAACATAATTTGCAAATAAAACAACAATAAAAAAACAAACGATATAGAAATGAATAAAGTTATAATCATTGGCTGTGGAGGCGTTGGCACTGTTGCCGCCTTCAAATGCGCACAAAACCCCGACGTGTTCCATGAAATCGTCATTGCGTCGCGCCACAAGGAGAAATGCGACCATGTGGCCGCACAAATCAAGGAAAAATTGGGTGCAACCAATGTCACTACCGACCAAGTTGATGCCGACGATGTGCAGCAACTTGTGGCTCTGCTCAAGAAGCACAAGCCCAACCTTGTAATCAATCTGGCTCTGCCCTATCAAGACCTGACCATAATGGACGCTTGCCTTGAGTGCGGAGTCAACTATCTCGACACCGCCAACTATGAGCCACGCGACGAGGCTCACTTCGAGTACAGCTGGCAATGGGCCTACCGCGACAGATTTGAGAAAGCCGGACTCACCGCAATACTCGGCTGTGGCTTCGACCCCGGAGTGAGCGGTGTTTACACAGCCTATGCCGCCAAGCATCACTTCAAGGAAATCCAGTATCTCGACATCGTTGACTGCAACGCCGGCAACCACGGCAAAGCCTTTGCCACCAACTTCAACCCCGAAATCAACATTCGCGAAATCACCCAAAAGGGACGCTACTATCAAGATGGCAAATGGGTGCAGACTGGTGCGCTCGAAATTCACAAACCGCTCTCCTATCCCGAAATAGGCCAACGCGAAAGCTACCTCATGTATCATGAGGAGCTTGAATCGCTTGTGCAAAATTACCCAACCATCAAGCGTGCCCGCTTCTGGATGACATTTGGTCAAGAATACCTCACCCATCTGCGTGTGATTCAAGACATTGGCATGGCTCGCATCGACCCCGTGCTCTATAACGGTCAAGAAATCATACCTCTGCAGTTTCTCAAGGCCGTTCTGCCCAATCCGCAGGACCTCGGCAAGAACTACACTGGCCAGACCTCTATCGGCTGCCGCATAAGCGGCATAGGCACCGACGGCAAGCCGCTCACCTACTACATCTACAACAACTGCGACCACCACAAGGCCTATGAAGAGACCGGCATGCAGGCTGTGAGCTACACAACCGGCGTTCCGGCCATGACAGGAGCCATGATGTTCCTCAAAGGTTTGTGGTGCAAGCCTGGTGTGCACAATGTCGAGGAGTTCGACCCCGACCCATTCCTTGAGCAAGTGGCCAAGAGCGGACTGCCCTGGCACGAGCAATTCAACATCGACCTTGAGTTGTAATTAGCGCCACAACGCATAATCATTTTCCCCAACACGAGAGGCTGAACACACAAAAAAGGTTTCAGCCTCTCGCTTTTTTGTTTTCGTGCCAAGTCTGCACCTGCCACATTTTTCGCAAGGTCACACACCGCGACAAAGTCAAAAATATGTAACTTTGCATCGTGAAATCCACTCCGGCATAGTTGCTGACAACTGCATGGCGGTGCAGGTTTCATTAGGGAAATTGTTGTTATTGAAAAACATATTTTTGGCTAAATGAAGAAAAGCCTTTTCGCTTTGGCAATGGGTACATTTATCCTTGGCATGGCAGAATTTGTGATGGAAGGCATATTGCCTCATGTGGCAAGCGACTTGCACGTTACCATTCCGCAAGCCGGTCATGCCATTTCGGTCTATGCGTTTGGAGTGTGCGCCGGTGCCACGCTGCTTGTGGCTCTGCACAAGGTTCGCCCCAAGAAAATTCTCCTCGGTCTCACCACCATGATTGTGATAGGCGCTTTGCTGTCGGTCACTGCCCACAGCTATGCCTGGCTGCTTGTAGCGCGCTTCATCAGCGGACTGCCTCACGGGGCATTTTTCGGCACCGGCACCATCGTGGCAGTGCGGCTTGCCGACGACCGCCACAAGGCCACGGCCGTGTCGATGATGTGCGTGGGCATGCCTGTGGCCAACGTCATAGGTGTGCCGCTATCCACTTACCTGTCGTCAGAGTTCTCTTGGCGGTTGCCGTTTGCTGTCATAATGGTTGTGGGCGTGCTCGGCATTCTTGCCATTTGGCGGTGGATTCCAAACCTGAGCGTCACATCTAATGCCGGATTCAAAGGCCAATTTCATTTCTTGAAGCACGGCGCGCCTTGGCTCATCATCATGGCCACCATGCTTGGCAATGGCGGCATTCTCGCCTACTACAGCTACATATCCCCCACACTCACGCAACTTGGCGGCCTCGCGCCGTCACTCCTGCCATGCCTCATGGCCGTGGCTGGCATGGGCATGGTCATGGGCAACCAGATTAGCGGACGGCTGTCCGACCACTTCACACCCGGCCGCATTACCGCGTGGCTACAGTTGCTGGCAGCCGTGGGACTCCTGTGCATTTTCTTCGCCGGTCAATTTTTGTGGGTCAACATAGCCATGATGGTGCTGTGCTGCGCCTGTCTTTTCGGGGTGGGCACTCCGGAGCAATATCTCATAATCCGTCACGCCAAAAATGGTGAGATGCTCGGCGGTTGCTGCATTCAAATTGCTTTCAATTTCGGCAACGCCGTGGGCGCATATCTCGGAGGCTTGCCCATTGATGCCGGTTTCGGCTACAATTTCCCGTCGCTTGTGGGCTTACCCATGGTGTTTGCAGGCTTTTTGTTTCTTGTTGCTTTCATTCGTCGCTACGAGCCAAGCAAATAATAGTTTTATCCTCTCTCACTGCAAAAGGACAAAAAAACTGCCACCAGGGCTGCTTTTACGCTTAATTTGATTAAATTTGTCCTTTGATAACGTTTGTGGCGCAGCATTGCCTTGCTGTGGCGCAAATGGCGATTTATAACTTTCAAAACCATTTCCCCGATTGATGAAACAACCTATCAAGACCGTTTTCGCTTTAGCCTTGCTTGTGCTTGGCAATGTTCCTGCATTTGCCGACACGTTGGCCAGTTTCAACCTGACCGACTTTCTCGGCTGGACTTACACACGTCCCGACTTCCAACTTTCCACCGAAGCAATCGGAGCCAACAAAGTGCGCCTGTTCAAGGCTTCCAACGCCACCGACTACACTTTGCTGTCGCCAGCTATAAAGGTTGACGGCATAGCCGCCATAACAGTCAAGGCAACACTGCTCGCCCCCACATATAGCAGCAAGTCCTACGACCTCACCAAGGGCTCTCCCACATTTGAGCTGTTAGACCCTGCCGGCAACGTGGTGGCAAGTGAGTTCCTGCAATACACATCGGCACTTGTTCAGCGCGATGTGCAAATCAAAATCGACATACCGAGCGGAGTCAAAACCGTCAGATTGCGCATTGCCGCTTGGAATGCCGACTTCAATAGCCCTGTGGCTGTGCGTGCCGTTAGTGTTGACGGCGGTGATAGCGGGGTGGCAGCCGTGGAGCGCGACGAAGCCAGCATCATTCCAGCGACCCAAGCCGTCACCATAGCCAATGCTGCAGGGCTGACAGTGTCCGTGCACGATATGCGCGGCAGTCTGTGCCACAAGTCCACCATAGCCACTCCCACGGCAAGCATTTCTCTTGCCCCAGGAGCCTATGTGGTAACGGTGGGCGACAAAACCTCTAAAATAATTATTAACTAAATAAACTGTTTTTATCATTATGCAACTATCATCACGTCTTCTGATTGGAGCTTTGGCATTGCTTTCGGCCACGCCGGCCGTCAAAGCCCAAACGATGATTCTGACCAGTGACCAGCAGCTCACGACGTTGGCCAACGACCCCGACAAGAAATTTGACAATTCTCTCGGTTACAACAAGACCTACCAATGCCTGCGCGACATTGTCAACGAGGCAAAAGAGCGCAACCGCGACTACATAACAATCGCTTTCGACGAGTTTTTCCGCCAATACCGCACCGACACCAACGTGGAGCGCAAGCTCACTCCCGACATGGACGAATATGTGGAGAAAATGGCAAAAATCAGCAACTTCGCCAAAAAAGAGGGAAAGGGCGTGGAGCTCAGCCTGCTGAGTCCGCTCGAACTCGGCAAAGCCTACAAGCACCAGACTGGTCACTCCGGCCGCTGGGTGGCATTCAAGGTGGGTCGTCGCAACCCCGGCAACGGCAAGTTCAGCATTCAGATGTGGCAGCAAACCATGTGGACCAACAACAAGGGTGAGACTCCGGTCAAGCTAATTGGCGTGAAGGCCTTCGCTTTCAAGGCCGAGAAAGTCACCAAGAAAAAATTTGCCGTCAATCCCGACGAAATCGTAGAGCTCAAGAATGTGAAATGGGAAAACATCGACGAGTCAGGACCAGCCGAAGACGGCAACATTCCACAAAAACGCCTACGCATCTACGGCGAAGAAAACGCCTGCACCGGCTACAACAACGTGCTTGTGCTGCTTGAATACGAGACCCAGGAAATGGACTATTTTGCCGACGATGCCGCACCATTCCTCACCGGCCTGCTCAAGAAATATCACGACTACGGCATCAATCTCAAGGCTCTATATAGCGACGAGATGCACATTCAGCAAGACTGGATTTACTATAAGCATCAAGAGGACGGACAATTCAACGAGCGCTATCTCACCGAGAGCATGATTAAGAAATTCTGCGAGAAGTTCAACATGCCGTTTGCCGAGAAATATATGCTCTATTTCCTCAGCCAGCCTCTCATCTCAAACCCCACAACCGAGTCAATACTCAACGTGGAGTATGTGCTGGGCAAAACGCCCGAAGACATTCAGCGCACTTACTTGATGCGTGACAACTACTACCGCATGCTCAACAACGACGTGGTGGATTTGTTCAACAACGCCAAGAAATATGGCGAGAAGCTCTTCAAGCGGGAATTGCGCGCCAGCGCCCACTCGTCTTGGGCAGAATCACCCACTATCGACCTCTGGGACTGCGACGAGAATACTCCCGGCAACGGCTACGCCTTCAATTACGAGTACACGCCAAACTTCTTGTGGAGCAACACTGTGCAACAAGCCTCTGCCGCCTGCTACGACTACTTCAAGTGGGGCGAATATCTGGAACCCACCGGCAATGACTTCTGCGAGTGCGGTTGGCTCGACCGCAACTACTATGGAGCAGCCATGGCTGCCTCTATTGCCGTAATCAACAAGTACCCCAACGCCTATGCTGCCGCATGGGGCATGCCATGGCTGTCAAACGAGCGGCGCATGGCAGTTAACTACGCCTTCGGTTGCCAGCCGCCACAAAATGTGCAAATGGTTACCAACAATGTCATTCGCGACGTTGACGTGCTCATGCTCTACCCCATGAACCTCGTTGCCGTTGACCAGCGTTTCGGCAGCTGGATGACACAATATGGCTACGCCAACTACCTCACCAGCGACAAACTGCTCCAGCTCGGCAGCATTACCGCCGACGGACACATGAAGGTTGCCGCCAAGCAATATGGCACAATCGTGGTGATGTTTGAGCCTATGCCAGGCTCCGGTCTGCTCGAAATGCTCACCAAGTTTGCCAACGCAGGCGGAAAAGTTGTGTGGTTTAGTGCGCCGCCAATGCTCGACAAGAGCGGTGCCAATTGTACAGCCCAATGGGAATCGTTGTTTGGTGTCAACTACAAGCACACCGTGTTCAATGGCATGCAAGCTCCCGGCCAATGCATCAAGTTCGGTGGCAAGCTGAAGAATGTGCCAGAGCAAATCATCTTGACCGACAAGCTCGTTGACCACATCTATCCCATCGAGGCCAATGGAGCCGACATTGTGGCTTCTTGCGGCAAATTCAACATTGGTGCCATAAAGACCTATCCTAACGGCGGTCTGGCAATGTACTGCGGTTTCCGCGCTCGCGACGACCAAAGCCAGAGCCTTGGCTACGAGTCACGCACCATGTTTGAGCTGCTCAACGCCATCAATGCTTATCCGGCAACCGGCAAATTCCAAGGCGTTAACGACAACCCAAGCTACGTTTCGCGCACCACGCCATATTTTGCCACCTCGTTCCCTAACGGCGGCACTATGATAGCCCTCCACTATCGCACACACATGGAGAACTGGCCAGGCGGTTTCTCGCGCGACCAGAAAGCCGACGACAAGGCTCTCAGCGAAAACCCATTGCCAAGCGATTCGTTGACCATCAAAGACATGAAAGTCAATGGCCACACTTTAACCTTCGACGGTCGTCTCACTATGGGCTTCAATGTAACAGGCGGCATTTTGTCGGCATTCACAGGCCAACGTTGCGACAAGGTGGAAATCGACGGCAAGACCTACAAGTTTGCCGACGGCAAACTTGCCAACATAGCATTCGGCCCAGTGAACGGCAACCTCAAGCACTATCAGCTTATGGCTGTTGGCCAACCAAAGGTTAACATTCCTGTCAATGCCAAGAAAGCCGAGGTGAAGTGCGGCAAGACCACAGTTCCAGCATCGGTGGCCAACGGCACGCTCACCATCGACCTTGGCAAAGATTTCCAAAACAAGACCATCGACATCAAGCTGAAATAAAGCTTACTATCACCCCATAAGCAAAAGCGAGCCGGACTCGACCACAAGTCCGGCTCGCTTCTTTTTTCACAATCAGCCACCGCTTTATGTGAGCCTTGCCACACTTTCATCGCATCAGCACGTGGGGCTCTTGGTCGGGAATATGCTGGCTGAGTATGCGGTATTCTTTTGGATACAAATTATTGGCTCGCGTGCCCAAGTTGTTGATAAAGCCAAGCGGCGCACCGCCATGCGTCAGCAGCACATATCCGCGCGGAGCATCTACTGTCAACGTCTGCCGCTGCAAGAAATTGATGGCTGTAGCATAATCCACCTCGTGCGTTGCAAAAGCCTGCTTGGCATAGTCGGCCGCCCACGCCAGCTGCTGTGCCGGCACAAGGCTGCGCCCCTTTCTCACACCCACGAGCGTGCCGTCGTGCAGCAAACGCAGATTTCTGGCGAGCATGGGCAAATCATCGCCGAATTCGCGCGGAAACGCCACTATATGGTCGTCAAACGCCGCAAACGAGTATTCTCCCGTCAGCCACGCCTTGACTTCGACAGGCGCAGCCTCACCCTTCGGCTTGTTGCCAAGTTTCTTCTTCTGCCGCATTATGTTTCTCACAGGCTCGTCATCGGGCTTGCGCATCACGCACAAAAACAAGCCTTCGCCCCTCACAAGGTGTGGCAAGAAGCGATAGCACGGATAGCTGCCCTTCACGGCGCCGTGTATGCCCCAGCTGCTATCCACCTCTATCGTCTGCGGCTCTGCGCCGAGGGTTTCTGCCATATAGGCAACCATATCTTCATTCTCGGCCGTGTTATAGGTGCAAGTGCTGTATATGAACAGGCCTCCAGGCTTCAACGCCTTCCAAGCGTCGTTCACAATCGTGCGTTGCCGCGCGGCACACTCGTCAACGAGTTGTGGCGTCCATTGCGCCACAGCCTCATCGTCTTTGCGAAACATGCCCTCGCCGCTGCACGGCACATCGGCAGCCACCACATCGAAATAGTGGGTCAGCGCACCGAAGCTCGCAGGCGCGTTCGACGACACAACGCAGTTTCCAGCGCCCCATTTCTCCACGTTCTGCGCTAAGACCTTGGCCCGCGCAGGCACTATCTCGTTGGCCACCACCAGCGACCCCTTGGGCAGCACCGCAAGGGCTGCCGTGGTTTTGCCGCCGGGCGCGGCGCACAGGTCCAGATAGCGCACTGGCGTTTTCACCAGCTGTGTCAGCACTTGTGCTATGAACATCGACGATGCGTCCTGCACATAGTAGTTGCCGGCCTGAAAATCTGTGTCGAAAGTGAATTGCGGCCGCTCGGCAAGATAAGCGCCACTTGGGCACCACGGCACTCTGGACAGCTCGCCAAGCCTCGCCTCGCCCACTTTAGCCGGGTTTATGCGTATCGACACTTCCGGACTTCTCTCCATTATTGCGGCAAGCATCTGCTCGCTCTCGTCAGCAAAAATGCGTTGCGTTTGCTTTATGAATTCCGCATGTAGTTGCATCATTTCGTTTGTTCTGATTTAGTGCCAATGCGCCATGGTCACGCGTTATTTTTCATTTGAGCCATTGTCACGATATAGGCGCTGAGCAGCACCAGTGCTCCGGCCACAGGCTTATCCCATGTGAGCGTGTCTTGAGCTATCGCAAAGGCCACCACCGAGGCCACCACAGGCTGCAAGTTGGTATATACGCTCACCGTTGTTGCGCTCAAGTAGCGCATGGCAAACGGTATGGCAAAATATCCAAGCACGGTGGCAAACACCACGATAAACGCCATTTCGGCCACGCCGTCCCAGCCCCAGGCCGCAGTGTAGAGCGCGTTGTCGCCAAGTCCAGCAGCCGCAATAGGCACGGTCACCACTGCCGAAATCAAAAACACCCACTTCATTTGCGTCACGGCACTGTATTTCTGCGACACCTTGCGTGTGATGAGCAAATAAGCCACCCAGGTGGCAAGACTCAAAAATCCGAATGAGATGCCAAGCAGGTCATTGCTTCCTGAGCTGAGTGTCTGGTTGGCAAACACCATTATCAGCGCACCCACTATGCCAAGCACCACGCCGAGCGTTTTCAGTCCATTGATTTTCTCGCCCAGAAAAAGTGCGGCCATAAGCATTGTGGCTATCGGGCAAAGTGTGGCTATTATGGAATAATACACTGGAGTGGTGTATTTCAAACATTCGGCCGTGAGCGTTTGCGACACCACAAAACCCAGCAGACCTCCAAGCAAAATCACCACAAGGTCTTTTCGTGCCACCTTTTCCTTTGGCATGAACAGGCTTATGACCCAAAATATTATTGCGGCAAACAAGCTCCTCGATGCCATATAACCCATAGGGGTAACCCAATGGTCAAGCAGCAATTTGGTGACAGGCACACCGAGTCCAAAAATCACGTTGGCGGTCAGCACTGCGGCATGACCTTGAAGTTTTTTATTGTCCATATTTCTCTATCTGTTTCAAATTTCATGGCCAAAGCCGCACGCGAAACCGCAACACAAGCTCCAAACCTGCAACAAAATTAGACAATACTTCCCAAACTACCACCAATCCGTCGTCAATCCGCCACTCTTTTCTGCCCAAGAACACCTCTCTTTTTCTACACTCCCTGCCCTTCCATAATCTTAGCCAAGTATTGCCTTGTTGCATACAGCGGCACATTGGTTATCCGCTCCTGCTCCTTATATCCGCTCATAGAAAACCTAATGCCATGCAAATCCAGATTCGACGCCAAAAAACTTTTTAACGATTTGGCTTGCAAATTTTCTTCAGCTTTCACTTCTATTGGAAAAACATTCACGCCAGCCTGCACCAAGAAGTCTATCTCCATTTGGCTGTTATCTTTGCTATAATAGCCCACGCTCAAGCCTTCAATCGTTTTTATCTGCGTGCACACATAGTTTTCTGTGAAATCACCTTTCCCATTGTTTCCAGCCACCTGGTTCAGCATAAGTATTGCCGGAATGTTTGCCATTGCACCAAGCAGTCCACAATCCAACAAATATAATTTAAATGCCGACATGTCCTCATAAATCTTCAGCGGCACACTCGCAACCGACACGCGGTTTATTTTATGCACCAATCCTGCATCAATCAGCCATTGTATTGCAATTTCAAATTCTTTTGCCCTTGCACCTTTTTTGACGACACCATAAACGAATTTTTTATTTTCTTTGGCTAATTGCGACGGAATTGAGTGCCAAACTTGATTAATTCTAATCACCTGTTGCGTTGGTGCATGTTTGGAGACGTCTTTGTCGTATGCCGCTAAAATTTCATTTTGTATCTCCCTCACCGCAGGAGCGTTGCCCGAAGTCACAAACGTTTTGACAGCCTCCGGCATTCCCCCCACAAAATAATACTCACGCAGACTTTGCTCCAGCACACTTTTCAGTCTTCCAAGCACGTTCCAATCCTCCACCAATAGCATTTCATAAAGGTTTCTATCGCCTTTTGCCAACAAAAACTCCTCGAATGTCATTGGATACATCGTAAGTGTGTTCACCTTACCCACCGGATACGCCTCGCCGCTATGCAGCGTTATGCCAAGCAGCGACCCGGCAACCACCACATGATATTCACGCGCCTGTTCACAGAAGTATTTCAATGACGTCAACCCTCGTGGCAATTCCTGTATTTCGTCTAAGAATATAAGCGTATTTCCTTTTTCTACGTTCACCCCTGTTATTGCGCTAATTGCAAGCATCACCCTTGACATATCAAAATCTTGAGAAAACAAGTCCTTTGCCATAGCATTATTATCGCAATTTATATATGCCATATTCTTAAAATAACGTCTGCCAAACGCCTTAAGTATATATGTTTTCCCGACTTGCCTTGCGCCCAACACAATAAGTGGTTTTCTATCAATTCTGTCTTTCCAAAAGACAAGTTTTTGCATTATTGTCCGTTCCATACTTTTTACTTTTCAGCAAAAGTAATGAAAAACAATGAATTAACCATTAAAATTACATTTTTATGAGGGACTTTTTACCAAAACATTACACTTTTATGAGGGACTTTTAGACCAAACATCACACTTTTATGAGGGACTTTTTCCTTAAATCGACTCATTCCATAGGCTCGCCTCCCTCCACAATGCGCCGGCTACGTGTCAATCGGCAATGATGTTAAACAATTTTTGAGAATTTTCGCACGTCACTTTATCAAACTGCGATTGCGTGCAGGCATCAAAAAAGCACGCAAGTTTATCACGATAATAGTCCAAAAGGTCAACTTCCGGAAAGAAATGCTTCGGAATACACATGTCCGTACCCCACAAAAGTTTTTGTTCCAGCCCTTCATTAACAACTTGACACATCTGTGCAACCGGCATAAACGCAGTGTCGGCATAGGCATTCGCGCAACCGCGCAATATTGGCATCAACTGCTCCAACGGCTGCCCATGAGCCAATATGAAATTCACATCAGCATTTTCAGCTATCATTTTCTCATATCTGCCGCACTGGCAACACTCGTCATCGCCTGTGTGTATCAACAGCGGAATGTGCAACTCACGCGCTATGTCTATCACCTCGCAAAACTGCGAGCCACAAGGCGCCCAGTCATTGGGGTGCAGAAATGGGTGAACCTTAAGGCAGCGCCACGCCACATCTGACTCAAGAAACCACGCAATGCTCCCCTTGAGTCCATAAGGAGTTATCCACATAACGGGTAGCACACGCTCACAGTCAAGAGCAATCAGCTCTTTTATCTCCGACAACACCTTTGGATAGTCCTCATCGCACATGGAGGTCGATGACACCGCATAAAAATTAACCCCAACGCTTGACATCAATCTTGACACAAACGTTGGGGAAAAATATCTGTCATAAAATTGCCCCACATGCACGTGGCTGTCAACAATCATCAATCCGCCTATTACAACAATCCTTTTGCCTTATACTCTTCTACCAGTCGCTTGTTCAGAAAAGCCACATCGCAGAAATGATGGTTCACGGCAAACATGTCTCCGCCACTCTCATTATAGTTTCGCACAAGGCAACGAGCGCAGTAATCCCTTGCCTCACATTCAAGGCATTGTGGAAAACTGGCTTGCGTGATTTTACGCAGTTCCTTTATCCGCTCACTATTCTCCCAAATCTCTTTAAGCGACTGTCTATACACATTTCCAAGCACATAGTCCTGCCAGCCGGCACACGGATACACATCACCGTTTGCCGTGACGCAGCAGTTGTCATAGCCCACGCCGCACACTGGCTGTTTCTTGAACCGCTCAAGATTGAACTTGATTTCGTCAGATATGGGGTTTTGCTTTAGCGTGTCGTCTTTATATTGCGTGTCGTGCTCAATTATGTCGCGCAAAACCTCCTCTGTTTCTTCAAGAGACAGTCTGTTGGCCAAATTTTCCGTGTCAAGGTCTGCACGAGCCATCATGATATAATCAGTTTGAGCCTTTACTTTGAGTGATTTCGCATAGTCGAGCACCTTGTCGTAGCCATGTCGGTTGGCTTTCATCAGAGGGCAGCTTATCTGCACCGGAATATCGGCAGCCACAAGTTTTTCGATAGCGGCTTTGGTCCTTTTAAACGAGCCTTTCACTGTGGTGATGAAATCGTGTATTTCAGGGTCCATGCTGTAGAGCGACACTTGCACAAGCGATATGTTCAAGTTTTTCAGCCTGGCAATCTGCTCATCGGTTATGGCAATCAAGTTTGAAAGAATCGAAATCATCATGTCTTTCTCTCTGCAATATTCGGCTATTTCCACAATATCCTTATGCAGAAACGCTTCGCCACCCGACAGTGTGACATGCAGTCCGCCCATCGCAGCAAATTCGTCGATTAAGCTTTTCACCTTTGCCAACGGCATGTCGAACCCATGGTTTTTCTTGTCGTTTGGTATATAGCAGTGAATGCACCGCTCATTGCAACGGCTCGACAGCTCAAACTGCAAGTTTGATATTAACGGACGCCCTTGCACCTCTTCCAAGAAAAAGTCCTGCGTATTCTCATTCACCTTTTCTTTAGTGTTTTGCGTGAAGTCGGTGGCAAGCGTCTTGGGGTTATCCATTTTGTAAGTGAACGTTTCGTCTTTTGCATCAAGTTCTGCCTCGGTTTCTGCCATGACCACAAACTTGTCAGCAGCAAGACCATTGGCAAACTCCACGAAATCGGCTTTCAGCGTGTCGAAGTCGGCGTCTTCATACACCTCCATCAGCCGCTTTACTATATCGTCAATATCTTGTGGCTCTCGAGACAACTCCCTAAGCCACATAGCTCCATTCTCATCATAAACCCTGTCATGCCGAGTCAACTGGTTGCTGACATATCCATAATTTTCCGTTGTGCGGATAAACGTATTTTTACTCTGTCTGATTAACATTATATTATATATTATTCAGTATTTTATACCAGCAGGCAACACTTGAATTTTCTATTTTCAAATTTTTATCATTTATATTACTTTTATTCATCTGCTTAAACAATCCAACAAAAGATTGATCAGCATCCAGCAGTGTAATGTATTCCGGATCATTTTCTCCGGAATATTCCTTACGAATAAGCTCACCTTCATTCATCAGATAAAAGTCGTTATCCAAGATTCCATCACATTCTTCATCCTTTACTAAAGCAAATGACCCAATAGCAGTCTTTCTTTTCAACTTATAAAACTTCATATATTTCTAAAATAGAATAACATTGGCAACTGATATAGCAGCAAGCCAATGTTATTTTAAGCCCATATACATTTTTACATTGCGTGTACACACATCCTGCAATGTTCAGGATGATTGCTACCATTAATTGGGCAGCCTGCGGCATAAGAGCCAGTTGGTTGGTTCTTTGCAATCATTTGCGGTTTCTGATACTTTTTCATAATAGTGAATTTTAATTAGTTTTGCCTACGTCCTTTTAAGCGATTCGACTTTCTCTTTGTTTATTTTTGCACCTTTAGTGCCAATGTCTTTATCCGACAATACCACAGGATAATCATACTCGTCATAGCACGATGTGTCAATTTCACCGTCTGGCGTTTCATAATCGTTCACAAGCATGATCAACGGCTTTCTTTGCTCTTCAAACAGCTTGAAACAAAATGCGATTTTCTTTTCATCAAACTGGTTGAAATATGCGTGATACAAAAAGAATTTTGTGGCAATGTTCGGCTCAAATATTTCCGGATTGTATTCAGGATTGTCCACAAGTGGGTTCACAGAAAATTTCACGCACCCGTCCACCTTCATCAACCTGCGGCGTACGTCGTCAACATCTCTATTGCTGTGAAACCATATTAACATCGGCTTTTTATGTTCACCTTCAATATAATCTTTTATTGAGTCAGCCAAGCCTTCTTTAGATATTCGCCTCATTTGCCATTTATCATTTGTCAGGTCTTTTTATTCTTTTTGTCACACTCGCAAAGATAGCGGTTCGGCGGCCTTAACGCGACAAAGCGCTATTGCACAATCGGCACACTTGTGTTGCAATTATTGCGACTGTTCCGCGGCGTTGAGGCTCACGCCGTGAGAAAGGTCGGCAAAAAAGTCATGATTAAGCACGTCTGAAATGGTTGTCAGCATCTGGGTATCGATACTGGCGCGCTGAAATATGCGATACACGGTGGAGCGGTCACAACCTATTTTTCTGGCAAACCAGCTGACGCTGCGCTCCTGGCGTTCCAGCTCGGCTTTTATTAATGGTCCTATAAATATCATTGCATTGTCGTTGACACATGCGCCACACCTAATTCCCCTATGGATATGGCAAGACACAAACAAAGGCGTGGGAATCTGCTCTTTTGCTCATTCCACATTCAAGGCCTCGCACGCCCAATCTCCAGAACAAACAAACACAGCCAGCCCACGCCCTATATGCAGATGTTTGCCCCCTCCTTTCTGCAGCGAAAGGCATGAGCAAACAAAACATACACAGGACATGGACGCTGCCATTGCCCTATCTTCGGAGATTTACAAAATTGCGAGTTTTGAATATGAAGATAACGCTCAAGTAACGTCCTTATAAAATTTGCATACTCTGCCTGTTGGCAAAGTAGCGATGCAAATATAAGCTAATTTTCATAGTAGTCAGCCAAAACAAATATTGTTTTTTTCGAACAAACAAATTAACAGCACATTGCCGCCGCATAAGCATGTCAGTCCTTCAAACAAGCGAGTGGTATGATTTTGACGCCATCAGGGAGAGTGTATGACGCCACATTATCGTGTTAATACAATTTGATGTAAACATCTTATTTCTTGTACATTACAAAGCACATTTGGTGTTTTTGTGGTAATTTACGGACTAATTGCAAAAAAACAAGAAAGCCTTGCAAGTTTGTGACCAGCAAGGCTTTCTTATCTGCGCTTCAAGATGGACTTGAACCAACGACCCCCTGATTAACAGTCAGGTGCTCTAACCAACTGAGCTATTGAAG
>CAKUQQ010000002.1 GCA_934675575.1 uncultured Muribaculaceae bacterium | reverse complement strand
AGTGGGAGAGTAGGTAGCCGCCCCTTAAGACGGAGCCGGAGCAACGCAAGTTGCCCCGGCTTCTTTGTTTTATGCCGACACCAAAACGCAACACAACAAAACACCGAACCTCCAGCGACCACAGCCAACGGACGCACGCCGTCACGATGTCCCCACCAATCAGAAACGCCGCCGACCGCCAGCACAAACACGCCAGCCTGTCTATGTTGAAGTCACCGCACAGAAAGAAGTGGCGACCACAACAGTTGTCTCAGCCATGGCGTTATACGCGTACCTCCGGCACGCATTGTCGGGTTGCCACGAAACCCCACGACCGTCACTGCCGCTCCTCAGTCGTGGGCTACCAAGTAAACGTGTACATCCGGCACACTCCCTTGCACCACGCTTATTGGGTAGTCATGGTGCAAGCAATATATTTTACCATGCAAAATTCCAGCAGCACAAGTGACATATATACACGTTATAAGCTGACACACATATTCACGAAACAATGAGAAAGGCGGATTTGTAACAACGACATCTGCCTCTTTAAGCAATTCTATGCACTCTTGCGAACGGAAGTCTCCAGTTTCAAGTGTTGTCAAAACATTTTTGTCATTTTTTAGCAAATAACACACGTCTATCAAATCCACAGCGCCATCGCCATTCAAATCCTTCACCTCCTTCACCTCTGTTATTTCCGCCTTATAAGATTTTCTTTGAGAACCATTCGAGAAACCATCGAAGCACAATTCAAGTTCCTCTCCTTGCATAGGCGAACCATTATAGCATGTGCAAATCAATTTCTTTATGCCAAGCTGATTAAAATGCAAGGCAAAATATTTAAAGAAATTACTTTCATATGGGTCATCACAATTGCAAAGTATCACCTTCCCACGAAAGTGCTGCCAATAATGTTGCAGTTCATGTTCTATATCAGAAAGTTGGGTATAAAATTCATCTTTCTTTGCCACCTTTGCAGCATTCAAATTCTTGTTTGCCATAATGCGTGATAGTTTGTTATGATACATCTGTGCATACAACTATCAATCACGCCAAGACGCAAAAGAGCGTGATGCTCTTATTGCGTTCAGCTATGAGGCAAGCCTCGGAATAGGAGCCCCAATCAGTCAAATAAGAATGCACCACGCCTATAGCGTAGATGCATCGCTAACACATGACTGATTAAGGCAATCCATTCCGAATACCTTATCACAATTATTCCTTGTTTCGTTATTCCCAATAAGTTTCCGAGGCTTTTGGCTGAACGCGAAATAATAGCGAATGCTTTTAATTTACCAACAATGTCTATGCAACCGAGTCACTTTTATAACAGCCCGATTACATTCTCAAAATTAGCAAAATATATCTTATTAATAACAATTTTATCATTTTTATATACAAAAAAAATTATCACTAAGGGTTGCAGAGTTTCAAAGCTTTTTCTTATCGGAATCTTTCAACCGCTTTTTATCCAAATTCATGTTATTGAAATTTGCAAAAATGAAAATAAGCATATAATTTTGCATCAACATACTTACCCCGCTTCCCGTAAGATCAGCGCGCTCAGGGTAAGTTTTTTTCTTTTTATAAGCATGGCTGCACAAATATATAATCAACCACAAATCTCCATTGAGGAGCAAGATGTTAGAACGATATGGGCGTTGATTAACAATCCATAACCAACGCCCATATTTTTAGCAAATTCCGTTTATTATTACAGTCGCTTGATGTAGAGGTCGCGCCACCACACGCGGCTGCCGTGGGCTTGCAGTTCTATCTGCTCCACAGGGAATATGGGCTGCGAGCGGTCCCAGTAGTTTTCCAGCGTCACACCATCAACCACCAGCACGCCGTTGAGCTTCACCGTCACCTTGTCGCCAACCATTTTTATGTAGAAGCTGTTCCACTCACCGAGTTTGTTATCAGCCACACATTTCGGTATGCTGACGTTTTTCTTGTTGTTGTAGAGCCCACCAGAACCCACTTGAGCGCCCACATTAACGCGAGCTATGTCCCAAATCTGCACTTGCGGTGTGCCACGCAGATACACGCCGGCATCAGGCTCTTTGCCGGCAGGGTCGAGCCGCCAGTCAACATACATTTCAAAGTCGCCATACTGCTCCACCGTGCACAGGTTGTCAAATCCAGAACCCACATACACCAGCATGCCGTCTTCCACCTTCCAGTCGCGACGCATGTTGTCATCAGCTTTCACTTGTGCCTCGGCAAGCTGCTGTGCGCTCATTTTAGCCCTGGCTATGGGGTTCTCCACAAGGCCTTTCCAGCCTGTTAAATCCTTGCCGTTGAACATCGACACAAATCCCTTGCCACTGCCTTTTTTGGCAAGCAGTTTTTTCACTGCCTTGCGGCGGTTGCCACTAAGCTTGGGCAAAGCCTTGCGCAGCAAGCCTCGCATAGCCTCGCCGTCATATTCGGCGGCGTTTGCCAGAGCCACATCGGCCACCACACGCGCAGCCACATTTCCGGTCTGCTTGTCACCCACATGCTCACCCGCAGCAATCATGGCCTGAAACAGCCCAGTCTTGCCCATTTTTCGCAACAGTTCTTTCTGCACCTTAGCCGACTTTGCAGCCGAAAGCTCGGTGCGCAACTTCAGCAACTCATTTTCACTCGTGGGGGCGTTCTGACAGTTTTCCACCGCCAGACATGGCATCGTGCAGAGCAATGGCAAAGCACAAAGCAAAGCGATTAATAGTTTCTTCATTCTCTTATGGTTTTAATTTGTGCTAATAGCATAAAAAATGGTTTTAATGTCCAAAGATAGTGCAAATATTTTTACCTTTGCACATTGTTCCCTACGTAAAAATCATCAAATGGCAGTCGTGCCATGCAACAAGCGAAGAGGGGAACTGACACGTGTCGGCCATGACTGGCAATGCACACTGAATTACAACAGTTTGCGGCCAAGCCACCACCGGCGTGTCTGTAAAAAAGATGGACACATTGTCTAATGTGAGCTTCCGAGCAGACGGGAATATTTCTGCCAATGTCGGGTCAACACCCGACATCACCCTCGGTGACTGCAACACGCAGACCGGGGAGTCGGTGAGATATGCCCACGACCCAAACAAACAATGGTTTGTGCTGCGAGCCACTTACAATCGCGCCCAAGCGGCGTTCAACCACATCACTTCTCTCGGCATCGAGGCTTTCTACCCAGTGCGCCACACTCTGCGGCTCGTCAATGGCAAAAAGCGTCACACTCTTGTGCCGCTGCTGCCCAACATACTGTTTGTGTATGCCGAGCCAAGCACAGTGCAGGATCTAATCGGGTCAACGCCTGTCATGCACTACATCAATTATTATTACAACCACTTCAAGACCACTGCCGACGGCACTAATCCGCCACTCACCGTGCCCTATGACGACATGATGGACTTCATTCGCATCACCGCCGTCAACAACGAGCACATAATGCTCGTTGACCAAACTCGCTGCCACTACAAAAGCGGCGACACCGTGGAGGTGACCGACGGCGCATTTGTGGGCTGCCGTGGGCGTGTGGCGCGCGTGGCCGGACAGCAGCGCGTGGTGGTGGAAATCGACGGCTTGTGCATAGTGGCCACAGCCTACATTCCATCAGCTTTCATCAAGCAAATCAACAAATTATGAAATATGCTTTAATCACAGGAGCTTCTCGCGGCATAGGCAGGGCCATAGCCTTGCGCCTTGCCGCCGACTACTCCGTCATAATCAATTTCAAATCGAGCGAGCAAAGCGCACTTGGCGTGAAGCAAGAAATAGAGCAAGCCGGCGGACACGCAGAGCTTCTGCCATTCGACGTTGCCGACCCGGCATCAATCAACGCAGCCATCGACACTTGGGAGCAGCGCCACCCCGACGAATACATCTCTGTGCTTGTCAACAACGCCGGCATAAGGCGCGACAACGTGATGTTCATGATGCCCGACGACGACTGGCACAGCGTGCTCGACACCAACCTCAACGGCTTCTTCTACATAACTCGCCGGCTGCTCAAGCACATGATGCCGCGCCGTCACGGAGGACGCATCATCAACATGGCTTCGCTGTCGGGTCTGAAAGGAATGGCCGGCCAAGTAAACTATAGCGCAGCCAAGGGTGCGCTGATAGCAGCCACAAAGGCATTGGCACAAGAGGTTGCACCGCGCAACATCACTGTTAATGCAGTGGCTCCAGGCTTCATTGAAACCGACATGACACGCGACCTGCCTCAAGACGAGCTGAAAAAGCTCGTGCCTGTGGGGCGCTTTGGCCGTCCCGAAGAAGTGGCTGCCCTTGTGGCTTTTCTCGCCTCGTCCGAAGCGGCCTACATCACAGGCGACGTCATCAACATCAACGGCGGCCTATACACATAAGCACCTGCATCGCTGCAATCAAAGACACAAAGACAAACCACAAAACAGAATCACCACACACCAGTCACAATAAATGGAAAAACGAGTAGTAATCACCGGCATGGGCATTTGGTCTTGCCTTGGCACCGACATAAAAACCGTTAAAGACTCGCTGTTTGCCGGCCGTTCTGGCATAGGCTTGCAGCAAGAGCGCATCACCTATGGCTATCGCTCCGCCCTCACAGGCATAGTTGAGGAACCGGTCATCACCAAGCAGATGATTGACCGCCACACGCGTGCAGGCATGTCGGAAGAGGCGCGCTACGCCTACATGGCAAGCCGCCAAGCTTTTGAGCAATCGGGCATCGACGACCAGTATCTGCGCCAAAACGAGGTGGGCTGTATCTTTGGCAACGACTCATCGGCAAAACCGGTCATCGAAGCCGCCAAAATCATGGACGAAAAGCACGACTCCGCCATGCTCGGCTACGGCATAATATTCCAGTCAATGAATTCCACCGTCAATATGAACCTATCCACCATCTTCCACCTGCGCGGAGTCAACTTTACCGTCAGCTCGGCATGTGCCAGCGGAAGCCACTCCATAGGTCTTGCCTACATGATGATAAAGCAGGGTTTGCAAGAAATGGTGCTGTGCGGCGGTGCGCAAGAAACCAACTACTACTCCATGGCGTCGTTTGACGCCCTCGGCGCATTCTCTGTGCGCATGGACGACCCGGCACGTGCAAGCCGCCCGTTCGACCGCGACCGCGACGGCCTTGTGCCAAGCGGCGGTGCAGCGGCACTGGTGCTTGAGGACTATGACCACGCCGTGGCTCGCGGAGCCAACATTCTTGCCGAAGTAATAGGCTATGGCTTTTCGAGCAATGGCGGCGGCATAAGCGAACCGAGCGACAACGGCAGCGTGATTGCCATGAGCCGCGCCATAAAAGACGCTGGTGTGGTTCTCGACGACATCGACTATATCAATGCCCACGCCACTTCCACACGCCAAGGCGACATGTATGAGGCAATAGCCCTTAATCGCCTATTTCACGGCCAGCGCGCCCTCATAAGCTCCACAAAGGGCATGACAGGTCATGAGTGCTGGATGGCAGGTGCGTCGGAGGTGGTTTACTCCACCATAATGATGCAAAACAACTTTGTTGCCCCCAACATCAACTTCGACAATCCCGACGAATATTCCGAGAAAATCAACATCACCCCCACCACGGTAGAAACCGAGGTCAATGTGGTGTTGAGCAACTCTTTCGGCTTCGGCGGCACAAATTCAGCACTTGTAATCAGAAAATTAAAGCAATAAAAACTCAACAACGTCATGAAAAAGTTTTTTCTCACGCTGGTATTGCTCTTGGCAACCATTGCCAGCACCTCTGCAATGTCGCTCGACGAAGAAGATTACGGCTGGTTCAAATCATCGAGTTATCGAGGGTTGGTTGAAGCCTATGGCATGATGGATTTGAACGACGAATCAGAGTTTAATGTGTCGCTCTTGACCTCTCACGGTTTTCAAGTCAGTAAAAGCTGGTTTGCCGGAGCAGGACTCGGCTATATATTCAACACCGATGAAAGCGCCTCCTACTTGCCGATTTTCGTTCACACACGCTTTGAGCTGCCAGGCGTAATCAACGACAAGATAGTTCCGTTTGCCGACGTGAAATCAGGTGTCACAATCGCTTTAGATGGCAGTAGCGACAGCGGCGTGTTTCAGTCGCAGACCATCGGTTGCCGGTTTGCCATCGGAAACGGCAAATGCGGCATAAGCCCCGGCTTTGGCTACACCATACTCCCGGAGTCAAACTGCCTGCATCTGTCAGTATCATTGGATTTTTAACACACCTTCCAATAAACACAAAAAAAACAAGATTATGGCTAATTTCACAAAATGGCTCGCAGCACTGTTTCTCATGGCTGTCAGCACCCTTACGGCCTCCGCAACCGACTTGGTAGATGTCGTCTATCTCAAAAACGGCAGCGTGATTCGCGGCACATTGCTCGAGGCTGCCCCCGAGGGCAACATAAGAATTGAAACAGCCGACGGCAGCCTGTTTGTCTATCGCACCGACGAGGTTGCCTATATCGCCAAAGAGAGAAAAGACGAGAAAGGCAAGAAATGTGACAGCAACAGGCGCTTTAACTTCGACGACGAACAATATGGCTGGGAAAAAGCCCATCGCTACCGCGGATTCGCCGGCTACACCTACACAGTGGGCACAGGCGACGAAATCAACAATTACAACCGCATCACACTATTCACCACGCATGGTTGCCAGATAAACCCCTATCTGTTTGTGGGTGCCGGCATGGGAGCCACCTATTGGGACGATGAAGTGTGGAGCTACCCCATATATGCCGATGTGCGCACAGAAATCCACCAGGCATTTCGACGCAATTTCTCGCCTTACCTTGAGGTTAAGGCCGGTTATGGCGTGGGCGATGCCAACGGCTTCTACTTCTCGCCATCGGTTGGTTTCCATTTCTATTTTGGTCACACCAACATGGGCTTGAGCGTGGCACTCGGCTACTCCATGCAATATGCCGACGAAGATTTCATGGACTATGACTATTATGGCAACAACCATTGGTATGGCGGCAAACAGAATTACGACGGGCTCAACTTTTCCGTCTCCTTTGACTTTTAACTTCTTTGCTCCCAAACAACAAAAACAAAAGCATGAAATTCTCGAAATCCATAGCTGACCGCTACACGCACGAGACGCTGTCGGCACGCGAAGCACAACGCCAAGCCGAATTCATCGCCTGGGCACCTGTCATATTCCAAGTGTCGAGGGTTATGCTCAAATTCGGCATATTCGACATGCTCCGCGACAGCCTCAACGGACTCACAATCGACGAGCTGCAGCAAAAGACCAATCTCTCAACCTATGCGCTGAAGATTTTGCTCGAAGCCTCGCTTAGCGCCGGCACCATTCTCATCGACCCTGAAAGCGACCGCTACACGCTGTCGAAAACAGGGTGGTTTTTTCTCAACGACCCTGCCACACGTGTCAACACCGACTTCAACCACGACGTTAACTACAAGGGTATGTTTCATCTCGACGAGGCTTTGCTCCACGGCAAGCCCGAAGGGTTGAAAACGCTTGGCAGCTGGTCCACGATTTACGAAGGGTTGTCGAAACTCGACAAGCAGGTGCAAGACAGCTGGTTTGGATTCGACCATTTCTATAGCGACCATTCATTCGACACGGTAATCGACACCGTGTTTGCCGGCAGCCCCAAGCGCATTATGGACGTAGGCGGCAACACAGGCCGTTTTGCACTGCGCTGCGTGCAGCACGACCCGCAGGTGCAAGTCACCATTGTGGACCTGCCAGGACAGATAGGACTGATGCAGCGCAACATAGCCGACCACGACGGAGCCGAGCGCATATCGGGCATTGCCACCAATGTGCTCGACCCCTCAAGCTCACTGCCAACAGGGAGGTGGGACGCAATATTGATGAGCCAATTTCTCGACTGCTTCTCCGAAGACGAAATATTCACCATATTGTGCAAGGCTGCGCAAGTGATGACACCCCACACCACACTCTATGTGATGGAAACTTTCTGGGACAGGCAGAAATATGAGCCGGCAGCCTTGTGCCTCACCATGACGAGCGTGTATTTCACCGTCATGGCCAACGGCAACAGCAAGATGTATCACTCCGCCGACATGATGCGCCAAATAGAGCGCGCAGGGCTTCATGTGGTAGCCGTCCACGACGGCATAGGCCAAGGCCACACAATTCTTGAAATTAAAAAGGACAAATAACAACAAATAAAATGGACAGAAAACAGATTGAAGATAAAGTACGCAATTTCCTGATTGAAGACCTCGAAATTGACGAAGACAAAATTTTTGACGACGCGCGACTCAAAGAAGACATGGGCATCGACAGCCTCGACTTCGTTGACATCGTGGTGATTGTCGAAAAGAATTTCGGTTTCAAAATCAAACCAGAGGAAATGCAAGGCGTTACAACCCTCAAGCAATTCTGCGACTACATAGAGAGCAAGGTAAAATGACTCCAGACAAGAAGTGGGCCGGCACCACATACGGCAGCAGCTACATGCACCACACCCTAATCAGGCTTCTGCGCCACGCCCCTGTGCGCGCTGTCTATGCCTTTACGAATGTGTGCGTGATTCCGGTGTGCCTGCTTCTTCGCCCAAGCGGCAAAATCATCTATCACTATTTCCGCCGGCGGTGTGGCTACTCGGTGGCAAAATCACTTGTCATGGCCTACGTCAACCATTGCTGCTTCGGCCAAGTTGTGGTCGATAAGTTTGCCATGTGGGCAGGCAAGCGGTTCAAACTAAGCATTGTGGGACTCGAACACTACCAGCAGCTCGAATGTCGCAACGAGGCTTTCGTGCAGCTAAGTGCCCACATAGGCAACTACGAGATTGCCGGCTATTCACTCACAGCCAAGCACAAACGCTTCAATGCGCTGGTATATGGCGGCGAAAAGCCCACCGTGATGGAAGAGCGCAACAAGATTTTGAGCAAAGACAACATACGCCTGATAACCATCAAGCCCGACATGTCGCATCTTTTTGAGCTAAATGCGGCTCTGGCTGCCGGTGAGTGCGTGAGCTTGCCTGCCGATCGCATCTTTGGCTCTTCCAAGAGCATAGAAGTCACGTTTCTCGGCAAAAAGGCAAAATTTCCGGCAGGGCCGTTTCAAATGGCCACCATGCGTGGCCTCAGCGTGCTTGCGGTGAATGTGATGAAAACATCGGCCACTGGCTACACGGTGTTTGTCACGCCGCTCGACTACGACAAAGCCGCTCCGCGGCAAGAGCAGATGCGGCAGCTTGCCACCGCCTATGTTGCCGAACTCGAGCGCTTGCTCACACTTTATCCTGCTCAATGGTATAATTATTATGAATTTTGGGACTAATGACTTTTGACGTTGAAGCTCCATCTGACCAAAGCGTCGCCTCTATCGACATTCACGGCCTCCTGCCGCAGCAAGAGCCTTTTGTGATGATAGGACGGCTCACCCACTTCGACAATCGCCTCACCGTGACCGAAACCACCATAGGCAACGACAACATATTTGCCGACAATGGCGCATTTTCCACCACAGGGCTTGTGGAAAACGTGGCGCAAACGTGTGCCGCCAGGCTTGGCTACATCAACAAATACATTCTCAAAACCGCAGTGCAAATAGGCTTCATAGGAGCCGTGCGCAATTTTGAGGTGCTTCGTCACCCTCTTGTGGGGCAAACCATCACCACCGCAGTGGAAGTGGTGGAGGAAGTGTTTGGCATGACTCTGGCACAAGCCACCGTGAAGTGCGGCGACGAGGTGATTGCAACCTCGGAGATAAAAATAGCTGTCAAAAAGCAATAACAAGAAACGAATTAACGAAAATGGAACTCAAAGCTTCCAAACAATTTGAAGTGCGCTTTAGCGAGGTTGACTCCATGAACGTTGTGTGGCATGGTTCCTACCCCCTTTATTTTGAGGACGCACGCGAGGCCTTTGGTGCAAAATATGGCCTGGAATACATGAGTTTTCGCGACCACGGCTATTTTGCTCCGCTCGTGGAACTCACTTTTCACTACAAGCGCCCCATTCGCTACGGCATGAAGCCACGCATCGACATTACATATCGCCCCACCGAGGCAGCCAAGATTGTGTTCGACTACGAAATACATGACCCCGAAACCGACGAACTCATGGCCACAGGCCACTCAGTGCAAGTGTTCATGGACACCGATTATCAGCTTGTGTGGGACAACCCGGAGTTCTATTCCGAATGGAAAAAGCGTTGGAAACAGATATAACGGCACCATGTCGCACATCATAGCCGACAACATAATATCACCGCTTGGCGACACCTCACTTGCCAACTACTTCGCTGTAAAAGCCGGCAAAACGGCTCTTGCCGCACATAGCTGCACCGAAATTGGCATAAAGGAAGATTTTGTGGCTTCCATGCTCACACCACAGCAGCGCACTGCCATAGCCGTGGCAGGACTATCGCATTTCGAGGCAAAGGTGGTGACATCGGTCACAAAGGCTGTAGAGGCAACCACCATTGACTTGACCGACAACCGCGTAGTTCTGATTTTGAGCACCACCAAGGGCAACATAGAGCAGATAGCCGCACCGTCGGGCAACGTGCATATAGGCGAGAGCGCTGCACGCATAGCAGCGCACCTTGGCATGAAATCCACACCCATAGTGGTTTGCAATGCCTGCATTTCGGGCTTGTCGGCAATAATCCTCGCCGACAGGTTGCTATCGCAAGGGCAATATGACTATGCCGTGGTGTGCGGCATCGACGACATAGGCCGCTTTGTGGTGTCGGGCTTCCAGTCGCTCAAAGCCTTGTCGCCACAGCAGTGCCGACCTTTCGACATGGAGCGCATGGGGCTCAACCTTGGCGATGCTGTGGCCACTATGGTTCTTGCCGCCAATAATGCCAGTGCAGCCGGGTGGCGTGTGTGTGGCGGAGCTGTGCGCAACGATGCTTTCCACATCAGCGCTCCGTCGAAAAAAGCCGAAGGCCAATACCTGTGCCTGGAGCACATCATGCAGCACACCGCTGCCAAAGACTTGGCTTTTGTCAACCTGCACGGCACAGCCACCCTGTTTAACGACCAAATGGAGTCGGTGGCCATGGAGCGTGCCGGTCTTTCCAACGTGCCGGCAAACTCGCTTAAAGGCTACTTCGGGCACACGCTCGGTGCTGCCGGAATTCTTGAAACCATAATCTCAATCAAGGCGGCAGACGACCACACAGTGCTTGCCACCAGAGGCTTTGAGGAACTTGGAGTGTCGGGCAAGGTGAATTTGTCGGCAAACAACACAAGCACCGACAAATCGGCTTTTGTCAAAACGCTGTCGGGCTTCGGAGGCTGCAATGCGGCAGCTCTTGTTGCCAAGGGCAACTGCTCTGAAAGCCACACTGATTTGCAGCCACGACAGCTCAAAGCCACCCACCGTGTGACGATAACGCCAAGCGGTGTTACCACCAACGGCACTTCGCTCCCAACCGGCGCCACCCCCGGCCAACTGCTCACATGGCTCTATAAGCGCCACGTTGGCAATTACCCTAAATATTACAAAATGGACAAGCTGTGCCGTCTCGGCTTCATTGCTTCGGAGTTGCTGCTGCAAGCCGAGGGCGCAGAGCGATTTGTGGAGCGTGACGACCGTGCTGTTGTGTTTTTCAACAGTCTCTCGTCACTCAATGCCGACAAAGCCTATTTTGAATCCATAGCCCACCACGACGACTTTTTCCCAAGTCCGTCGCTTTTCGTCTATACGCTGCCCAACATTGTTACTGGCGAAATAGCCATACGCAACCAGCTGCACGGCGAAACGGCATTTTACGTCATTCCGCACCGCGACGACGCTTTGATGCGCCAAGTGATGCAAGCCACAGCAGCCGATGCCACCACTCGCAGCATAATGGGCGGCTGGCTTGAATATGCCGATGACCAGAACTTCACGGCAGACTTATCAATTTTTGAAATTCAATAATTTAGCATAATATGGAAGACTTGATACAACAACTCAAAGAACAAATTATCGACGCGCTTAACCTTGAGGAAATGACACCCGACGAAATCGATGCCAACGCCCCGCTGTTTGGCGACGGTCTGGGACTTGACTCAATCGACGCACTTGAGCTTATTGTTCTTCTTGAGAAACAATATGGCATAAAGCTCGCCAATCCTGCCGAAGGCAAGGCCATTTTCAAAAGCGTTGCCTCGATAGCCGACTATGTGAGCAAAAACCGCAAGAAATGACCCTCAGCCATTTCTCTCCCCAAAACATCAACTCTCACAACAACCGCTTATGAACATAGTTGTCACTGGCAAAGGCATAGTGTCGGCAATAGGGCTTAATTCGGCACAAGTGCTCGAATCGCTGCAGCAAGGCCGCTCCGGCATTGCCACAATGAAGCATCTGCCATCGGTCCACAAGGAGCTTCCTGTGGGCGAGGTTGACTTGTCGGCAGAGCAAATGAAGGCTCTGGCCGGTGTGCCGGCAAGCGAAACGGCAAGCCGCACCACACTCATGGGCATAATGGCAGTGAAGCAGGCTCTCGACGAAGCCGGCATAACCGCCTGCAGCCTTAGCAGCGGCACAATGCCGCGCGTGGTGCTGATTTCAGGCACCACGGTGGGCGGAATGGACCTCACCGAAGCCAATTTCAACAAACTTGAAAGCGGCGACGACTGCGATTTCTTCCAAGAGCACGACTGCGGTAGCTGCACGCGCCACATAGCCAATCATTTCGGCTTGTTTTGCGATGTGACCACCATATCCACGGCGTGCTCCTCGGCAGCCAATGCCATGATGCTTGGCGCACGCCTCATAAAGGCCGGCAAAGCCGACATAGTGGTGGCCGGCGGCACCGAAGCACTATCGCGATTCCACCTCAACGGCTTCAACTCGCTCATGATTCTCGACCACGAGCAGTGCCGTCCGTTCGACGCCACTCGCACAGGGCTTAATCTTGGCGAGGGAGCAGCTTTTGTGGTGCTGGAGTCTGAAGAGTCGGCATTAAGGCGCGGAGCGGCTGTGCAAGCCTATCTCACAGGCTACGGCAACGCTTGCGACGCTTTTCACCAAACAGCCTCGTCGCCTGACGGCGAGGGTGCGTTTCTTGCCATGACAGCCACACTTGCCACAGCCGGCATCACACCGGGTGATGTGAGCTATGTCAACGCCCACGGCACAGGCACGCCCAACAACGACCAGAGCGAGAGCGCGGCACTCATGCGGGTGTTTGAAGCCAACATGCCGCCTGTGTCGAGCACCAAAGGGTTCACCGGCCACGCCACAAGCGCAGCCGGAGCCATTGAGGCTGTGATTTGCCTGCTTGCCATGCAGCATAATTTCATTCCTGCCAACCTCGGCTGGTCGCACCCCATGCCCAACGGCATAACACCCTGCATGGGCAAAAACGGAGTGGAGCTTGACCATGTGCTGTGCAATTCATTCGGGTTTGGCGGCAACGACACCGCACTGTTGTTTTCGCGCAACGCCACCGGCTCGGCCGCACCTGTCAATGAAGTGCCCGACGACCGCATACGTGTGGCAGCACAAGTGGAAATCTCCGACGAGAGCCAGCTAAAAGCAATAAGCCAATATGTGAAACCGCTTGAGGCTCGGCGCATGGGCAAAATCATGAAAAGCTCGCTTCTTGCGTCGCTCCAAGCCTTGCAGCAAGCCGGCATTTCAGTCCCCGATGCCGTGATAACCGGCACTGCCTACGGTTGCTTGGAAAACAGCGAAAAGCTGCTCCGGCAAATGACCGAAGAGGGCGAGGCCATGCTGAAGCCCACGCTGTTCATGCAAAGCACCCACAACACCATAGGCAGCAACATAGCCATACGCCTGGGCTGCCACGGCTACAATGTGACCTACACCCAGGGTGCCGACTCGCTGCAATGGGCCATGCGTGACGCGCGCATGCTCCTGAAGAGCGGCCAATGCAAAACGGTGCTCGTGGGGTGTCACGACGAGACCACACCGCTCTTTGCATCGCTGCTTCGCGGTCATGGCATCGAGAGCCAGCCTCCTGTCAAGTCAATAGCAATATTGCTCACCACATGCTGAGAGTTCTCTTACTGATGATAGTGCAAAGCGCAATGCTCGCCGGAGCGCAGGTGTTTCTGAAAATCGCCTTGGCGCGCATGGCAGCATTTGGGTGGACACGCGAGTTTTGGACAAGCGTGCTGCTCAACTGGCAGTTTGCCGCCAGCGGTTGCCTTTTCGGCTCTGCATCACTGCTTTGGTTCTATGTCACCAAGCACTATCCGCTCAGCGTGGCATATCCGCTCACAAGCCTCAGCTTTGTGTTTGGGGTGGCTGCGGCAGCACTACTGCTCCACGAAGATGTGCAGGCACTCAAATGGGTGGGCGTGCTGCTAATTGTGGCAGGGTGCTACCTGATTGCTAAATAACCCTTATGCAAACTCTCCTCTCCTTCGACTGAACTAACGAAATGATTCTGACAAACGAACTTTACACGATATTGAGCCACGATGTCACTGCCAGCGGCCACAGCTACACACTGCGGCTAAACCCCGACAGCTTCATCTATCAGGCTCACTTTCCGGGCGAACCGATAACCCCAGGCGTGTGCCTCATGCAAATGGGCAAGGAGCTGCTTGAAGACGCGTTGCAACTGCAACTCGACATCAAGACAGTGAAAAACGCCAAATTTCTGTCGGTAGTGTCACCAAAGGAAACCACCAAGCTAACATGCACACTGGGCAAGATAGAGAGCCTCGCATCGGGCAGCGAAGTCAAAGCCCAAATCACCATGGCCGCCAACAGTGAGCCTAAAGCCAAAATTTCAATCATTTGCGCCAAAGTATGACCGACGACAACAATGCACAAGTGCGCCGCACCCTGCACGACAGAGGCATCTGCGTGGTGATACCCACCTACAACAACCATGCCACCATAAGGCAGGTGATAGAGAGCGTGCTCGGCTACTGCAGCGATGTGATTGTGGTTGACGACGGCTGCACCGATGGCACTGCCGACATTATCAACGGGATTGACGGCATAACCGTGGTGTCGTGTCCACAGAACCGCGGCAAGGGTCATGCCTTGAAACTCGGCTTCAAGCGCGCCTTGCAGCTCGGCTTCTCTTACGCCATCACCCTTGATGCCGACGGCCAGCATTTTGCCGACGACATTCCAGCATTTCTGGGAAAAAACCAGGAGCGCCCCGGCACACTGATTGTGGGCAACCGCGACTTGCGCGGAGTTGACCGCACCGGCGGCAGCAGCTTCGCCAACAAGTTCTCCAATTTCTGGTTTTGGGTGCAAACAGGCAGAGCCTTGCCCGACACCCAGACCGGTTATCGCCTATATCCGCTGAAAAAACTCAAAGGACTGTCGCTGCTCACCTCGCGCTATGAGGCCGAGCTGGAACTTATGGTGTTTGCCTCGTGGCACGGCGTGGAGATATGCACCGTGCCTGTCAAGGTGTATTATCCGCCGCGTGCCGAGCGAGTGTCGCATTTTCGCCCGGCCATCGACTTTGGCCGCATCAGCATGCTCAACACCGTGCTGTGCGCGCTTGCCGTGGTCTATGGCTTGCCTCTGCGCCTGTGGCGCATAATGATGCGCTATCTGCGCACCGGCTATTCCATAGCGTTCTTTCTGATTAACTCGTGCATTCTAACAATGCCCATCGTGTGGTTTGAGACCCACACAGGTCCCATGACCAGCCGCAAGCGCGACACGCTGCGGCGGTTCATTCACACGGCGGCACGCTTCATAATGGTCACCCACGGCATTCCCGGCACAAAATTCGTGTGCCGCAAGCCTGCCGACACCGACTTCAGCAAACCACGCGTCATAATCTGCAATCACCAGTCGCACCTCGACCTCATGTGCCAGCTTGCACTGGCGCGCAACATGGTGTTTCTCACCAACGACTGGGTGTGGCACAACCCCTGCTATGGCGCGCTGATTCGCAATGCAGAATATCTGCCGGCCACCAAGGGCATGGACGCCATAATGCCGCAAATACGGTCGCTCGTGGAGCGAGGTTGCAGCATAGCCGTGTATCCTGAGGGCACACGCTCACGCGACGGCAGCGTGGGGCGTTTTCATCAAGGGGCGTTCTACATAGCCCAGCAGCTTGGACTTGAAGTGCTGCCCATGTATCTGTATGGCGCAAACAAAGTGCTAAAAAAGAAGACCTACCACCTCAACAAAGGGCAGATTTACATAGAAGTGGGGCAACCTGTGAGCCGCGACGAGCTTGAGCGGATTGGCGACACCCGGCATCAAGCCCTGCACTTCAGAAGTCTTTACAAGCAAAAAATAGAGCAGTTGTCAAACAAGATAGACCAAGATGCGTGACAGCAAAAAAATCATAATCATAGGCAGCGGACTGGGAGGGCTGGCATGTGGCGCAATTTTAGCCAAAAACGGCTACGATGTGGCTGTGCTTGAGCAGTCAACCCAGATAGGCGGCTGCTTGCAGTGCTTCACGCGCCACGGCATAAAGTTTGAAACCGGCATGCACTTCATAGGCAGTGCCGCCAAGGGGCAAACCCTCGACAAACTAATGCACTACCTCGAAATCAGCAAAGCCGTGCATCTGGCACCGCTTGCGCCCACCGGCTACGATGTGGTGTCGCTCGGCGGCAAACAATACAAGTTTGCCACCGGCAAGCAGGCGTTTATCGACCAAATGAGCGAATATTTCCCCAGTCAGCATGGCAACATTGTGACTTATCGCAACCTAATCGACGAGATTTCAAGTGCATCATCGCTCCACTCGCTCAAGTATGCCGAGGACGACGCTCCGCTCAACACCGAATATCAACTTCGCTCAATAGACGATGTGATTGACAGCCTCATCACCGACCCCACACTCGCCAAAGTGCTGGTGGGCAATCTGCCGCTATATGCCGCCGAGAAAGGCAAGACACCTTTCTCCACCCACGCTTTCATCATGGATTTTTACAATCAGAGCGCATTTCGCATTGTGGGCGGCAGCGATGTGGTGGCATCGGCTCTGGCAAAGACCATAGAGAGCTACGGCGGCTCTGTTGTCACACGGCAAAAGGTGACACGCATCGTGTGCGACGACACCCATGTCACCGGCGTGGAGGTGAACGGCGAAACATTCATGCCAGCCGACCATGTGATTTCTGACGCGCACCCTGCACGCACGCTGCAACTGACCGACAGCCACCTGATGCGGCCGGCGTTCCGCAGGCGAATAAATGCCATTCCGCAGACAGTGGGCTGCTTCTCGGTGTATCTGCACTTCAAGAGCAACAGCGTGCCCTACATGAATCACAACTACTACGGCTATAACTACAACACCCCGTGGGGGTGTGAGAACTACACGGCCGCCGACTGGCCCAAGGGCTTTCTCTACATGCACTTTTGCCAAAAGGAAAAACCTGTGTTTGCCCAGAGCGGTGTGGTGCTGTCGTATATGCGCTATGCCGACGTGAAGCAGTGGGCCGGCACCACCGTAGGGCACCGCGGCAGCGGCTACGAGGAATTCAAGCGGCACAAAGCAGAGCTGTTGCTTGACTCTCTCAACCAGCATTTCCCTGGCATAACGGCAAACATTGAGCACTACTACACATCGTCGCCGCTCACCTATCTCGACTACACAGGCACACAAGACGGCGCCATGTATGGCATAGCCAAAGACGTGTCGCTCGGTGCGGCCGGACGTGTGCCGCACCGCACCAAGATACCCAACTTGCTGCTCACAGGCCAGAACATCAACTCTCACGGCATGCTCGGTGTGCTGGTGGGCGCAATCGTCACTTGCAGCGAGTTTGTTCCTGCCAAATTAATATATCAGCAAATCAAGGAGGCCAACGAGCAATGAAATCAGTGGTGATAATAGGCGGCGGACTGGGAGGGTTGTTCACAGGAGCAATTCTCGCCAAAGAGGGCTTCAGTGTCACTGTGCTCGAAAAAAATGCAACAATAGGCGGCGGACTACAATCGTTCACACGCTTTGGCGAGGTTTTTGACACCGGCATGCACGTGATAGGCGGCATGCAGCCAGGGGGCAACATAGAGCGGCTGTGCCGCTACCTCGGCATAAGCAGCCAAGCTAATGTGATGCCGGTTGACGACGACTGCACCGACGACCTCTATTTTGCCGAAGACGACACCCACTATCTGCTGCGCAAAGGCAAAGACGGCCTCATAGAGTCGCTATCAGGCTATTTCCCTCAATCAAGACAAGAGATTGAGTCATATATGAACGCCGTGTTTGGCATGGTGAGCCGCATCGACATGTTTAATCTGCGACCCACGCCAGTGTTCACCCAATTTCCTGCCGACGACTCACTCATGGCTGCTGACGAATTCATCGCCAAGCACATCACCGACAGGCGGCTGCGCAGCGTTATAGCATATATGAACCCCCTGTATGGCGGCATGGGCGGCAGAACCCCGGCCTATATCCACGCCATAGTCACCGTGCTCTATGCCGAGGGCACAAGCCGCTTTGTGGGCGGCAGCGTGAGGTTTGCACGCCTGTTGGCCAACGTGATAACCGAGCATGGCGGCAAGGTGATGCCGGCCGACGGCGTGGAGTGGATTGAAACTAGCGACAAAATGGTAACTTTCGTACGCACACGCAGCGGACGGCGCTACACCGCCGACCACTACATCTCTGCCATTCACCCCTGCACACTGCTCAGGCTCATGGGCGAAAAAGCTTTCACCAAGTCATATCGCGACCGGCTCAACTCCATACCCAACTCCTACTCCGCCTTCTCGCTCTATGTGAAGATGAAAGACGGCACATTCCCCTACATCAACCACTCGGAGTATTATATGAGCCGATATGAAGACATCTGGGAGTTTGGCAACCCCGACAAAAAGTGGCCGCTGGGCTTCTTGCTTATGACGCCGCCCGAACAAAACCAAGGCAAATTCAGCCGCAAGGTGTTGCTCACGGCCCCCATGCGCTTCGACGAGGTGAAACCGTGGGAAGCCACCACTACTGGACACCGCAGCAGCAGCTATGAGCAGTGGAAACGCGAAAGAGCCGCACAGCTCCTCGACATGATTGATAAAATGCACCCAGGATTTTCGTCAAACATCGACAAAATAATAACCTCATCGCCGCTCACCATACGCGACTTCTATGGCGTGAAAGGTGGCGCTTTGAGCGGTTTCAGCAAAGACTGTCACAACATGGCCCTATCGCAACTGCCGGTTGTGACCAAGGTGCGCAACCTGCTGCTCACTGGTCAAAACAACAGTCTGCACGGTTTTTGCGGAGTGGCTCTCACAGCCATCAGCACAAGCGAGGTGCTGCTGGGACATAACTACATAATCAACAAAATCAACGATTGTGCGCCTGCGTCGCAATCGCCATGCACCACCCTATGATTTCATCACTGAAACGAAACATAATAACTGCATTATACGCCATAGCGGCCATAAGCCTGGCCTGTGCCGCCAGCGGTGACACAAAGCCAGAAAACATCTGGCAAGGTGTGCCCCACCACAAAAAGGTGGAGTTGACCCCCTATGTGGCTCCTGGCAAAGCCAACATTGCCATAGTGGTGTGCCCCGGCGGTAGCTATTTTTGGCACGACATGAACCACGAGGGGCGTGAGGTGGGGCAATGGCTCGTGGCCAACGGCATCACTGCATTTGTGTTGCGCTACCGTGTGGCTGGTGTGCCGGCATTTGTCACCGGCTATCGCTATCTGCTGCGCGGCAACCGCTATCCCGACCCACAAGACGACCTGCGCCAAGCCATACGCTACATCAAGGCCAACGCCTCACGCTTTGGCATCGACACCACACGCATAGGAGCCATGGGCTTCTCGGCTGGCGGACACCTCGTGATGTCGGCCGCGGAGCTGTTTGCCGCAAACGACCGTCCGGCTTTTGTTGCGCCAATATATCCGGTGGTAACCATGAGCGGGCCATACGTGCATCGCCGCTCGCGCCGTGCCTTGCTTGGCGACAACAAAAAGCACAACAAACAGTTGCAAGACTCTCTATCGCTCGAAAAGCATGTGAAGCCCGACTGCCCTCCTGTGTTTCTGGTCAACTGCATAGACGACCCCATAGTGCGATACCAAAACTCCGTGCTTCTCGACTCTGCTCTCACGGCACAAGGGGTGAAACACCGCTATCTGCAATACAGCACCGGCGGACACGGTTTCGGCGCATCGGCAGAAAAAGGAACAGCCGAGTGCCGCCGATGGAAACAAGAATTCATCACCTGGATTAAGGAACTTTAATTCAACCATATTATGAAACTTTTTGTCAAAAAAATCTTCTTTACTTTGTTTTTGTCACTAATTGTCTTTACCGCCAATGCAAAAACCGACACCACTACCGTAAGCTTGGGTACTTACAACCGGCTCACTGGCGAATTCAAAAACTGCACGGCATTTTCTGTTGATTTTGATTTGAGCAACATGAGATATGGCAGCTTGACATTCAATGATTTTCTTGTTTTTTGCAAAGGTTCTTATAATTACGAACCCGAATTCATAAACATTCTGTTCAAAAAATGGGAAGAAACTTTTTATAGCCAACCTCAATTTGTCAGGCCATCAGAGGCGGCAACAACTTTTAGAATACACATAAAAGTAACCGACATCAACGAGCGTGCTGGAATGAAAGCCACAGCCATGGTCACTTACAAAGACTCTATCAATTATTCTTTAATCAACCTGTCAGTAGAAAACGGACGGTGGAACTCTTTTGACAAACTTCTAATGGAAAAAGCTGAAGACCAGGTAAAGATTCTGAACAAAGGTCTTAAAGCAAAAGAGCCTAATCTGATAATAAAAGACAAAGATGCCAAAAAAGCAAAAACAAAAAAAGCCAAGGTCAAAAGAACCAAACAAGAGGAAATTGAATTAATGAAGGAAAGAGAAAGGCAGAAATGGGCTGACCACATGTATTACCAAGACCAATATTAAAATAGCATCTGCTATGAGGCAACAACAATAATGACAATAAGTGATTTCGACGACATAAGGCCTTATAACGAAGAGGAAGTGCCTGCTGCCATGCAGCGCATAGCCAGCTCCGACGCATTTCCCATTCTCTCCTCTTTCATCTATCCGGGCGAGCCGATTGAGCAAGTGCGCAAACGCGTGGGCAGCTACACCACAGTGCGCGAGTTTCAACTGCAAACCATGTGCGACGTCAACCGGCGTGTCGTTGACACAAGCATCACCCGGTTGTCATTCACCGGCTTGGAGCGACTTAGCCCCAGCGGAGCCTACCTATATGTGTCTAATCACCGCGACATAATGCTCGACTCCAGTCTGCTGCAATACATCTTTGTGAACAACGGCTTCGACACAACCGAAATCACATTTGGCGCAAACCTGATGATGAACCAGCTGGTTATCGACATTGGCAAGTGCAACAAGATGTTTCGCGTGGAGCGGCCCGGCGGCAGCATCAAGGAATTTTACAAAGGCTCACGACACTTGTCTGACTACATTCGCTTCGTCATAACGCAAAAGCGCCACTCCGTGTGGATAGCCCAGCGCAACGGACGCACAAAAGACGGCCGCGATCTCACCGACAAGGGCATAATCAAGATGTTTGCCATGAGCGAGCCCGACGACAAGATTGCCGCTCTGGAGCAACTGCACATTGTGCCCATGTCAATATCATACGAGTGGGAGCCATGCGATGTGCTCAAAACGCTTGAGATTTATGAGTCGCAGTTCACTCGCTACACCAAGAAGCCCGGCGAGGACCTTAACAGCATACTCACCGGCGTGCTGCAACAAAAGGGACGCGTACACATAGAGCTGTGCGAGCCTGTCACGGCGCAGGAGTTGAGTGCCCTCGCGCCGCTCACAAACAGCGACTACCACAAGCAGGTGGCAACCATAATAGACCGGCGCATAATCAGTGCCTATCGCCTATATCCAAACAATTTCGTGGCCTACGACCTGCATCATGGCACCACACGGTTTGCTGACCGCTACACCGCAGAGCAGAAAAATGCCTTTGTGCGGCGCATGAAGCAACTGGAGAGCTACGACACTTGCGACGTGGAGCAGCTCATAGACATTTTCCTCGGCATCTATGCCAATCCCGTGGCCGCCAAGTTGGCTATTGCCGACACTCAAAACTCCACACAAGAAACAATATAGACCAATGACCAATTTAGTGATAGGCATCTACAACTATCTGCTGCACCACCGCATGGTGGGCATGGTGTCGTTTGTGGCAGTGACCGCCGCGTTGCTGTTTCTGATGCTGCGGCTGCAATACAAGGAAAACATTGCCGACTTCCTGCCTCTCGACAGCAGCCACCAAAAGGAACTTGGCATATATCAAGACATTTCTGGCGCAAACAAGATTATAGCCGTGTTTCAGTATCGCGACAGCGCCAATGCCGACCCTGCCGAGATGGAACAGACCATCGACACGTTTGCAAGCCGTGTGGAGCAGCTCGACACGGCACATGCCGCAATCAACTTGACTGCGCGTGTTGACATAAGGAAAATGGCTGAAATGACCTCGGCTGTGTATGCCAACATTCCATATTTTCTGACCGATGCCGACTATCGCCGCATCGACAATCTGCTGGCACAACCCGGCTACATGAGCCAGCAACTCGCCTACGACCGCAGCATGCTTGCCCAACCGGCAGGCAGCGTGATGGCAATAGCCATAAAGCACGATCCGCTCAACTTGTTTGCTCCAGTGGTGGGCAAGCTGCAAAGCTCTGCCGAGGGCATGAAATATGCCATGCAAGACGGCTACATTTTCTCGCCCGACTTGCAGCGTGCCTTTGTGACACTGGAGTCGCCCTACGGCTCAAGCGAGACCGAAAACAACGCCAAGCTGCTGAAACTCTTGCAGACCGCCGCCCACAGCGCCACAGCGCAGCAAGGCTGCAACATCGACATTCGCTTTTTGGGCGGACCGGTGATAGCCGTGGGCAACTCACAGCAAATTAAGCGCGACAGCATATTGTCAGTGACCATAGCCGTGGTGCTTATACTGGCTCTGCTGCTTGTGGCGTTTCGCAACGTGTGGCACTTGGCACTGATTGCCGTGTCGATAGGCTGGGGCTGGCTGTTTGCCATGGGCGGACTGTCGGTGTTTCACAACGACGCCTCAATCATCGTAGTGGGCATATCGTCGGTGATACTCGGCATCGCCGTCAACTATCCGCTGCACTTCATAGCCCACTTGCAGCACACGCCATGCAAGCGCAAAGCCCTGCGCGAGATAGTGACACCTCTTTTTGTGGGCAACATCACCACCGTGGGCTCATTTCTTGCTCTTGTCCCACTGCAATCGGTGGCTCTGCGTGACCTCGGCATTTTCGCCTCGTTTCTGCTTATTGGCACCATAGTGTTTGTGCTGATATATCTGCCGCATGTAACCACCGTGAGCCGCCAAGCGCCACACAATGTCATTCTCAACCGTCTGGGCAACGTGTCGCTCGACAGCAAACCCATTGTGGTGTGGGTGGTGGCGGTGCTGACCGTGGTGCTGGGCATATTCAGCTTCCAGACCAAGTTCGACACCAACATGAGCCACATCAACTACATGACCCAGCAGCAAAAAGACGACATGGCTTATTTCCAGAAAGAAATGCTTGGCACGACAAGCAACCCCGACGTGTATGCCGTGACTTCCGGCAAGACGCTCGACGAGGCTCTCGACAACAACAGCCGTCTGCAGCCGTGCATCGACAGCCTGCTGCGCACAGGTGCCATAAAGGTCAGACCGGTGTTTCCGCGCTTCATCACGTCGCAAAAGGAGCAGGCAAGGCGGTTGGCACTATGGCGCGATTTCCTGAAAAAGCACCCCACTCTGCTGCCCGACTTGCAGCGTGCGGCCTCACAAGCCGGATTTGGCGCACAATCGTTTGTCAAATTCCGCGACATAATAGCAAAAGAATACGCTCCGCAACAGCCTGAAAAGTTCAGCGCGGTGATGTCGTCGCTATTCGCTTCAAGCGTAGCCCTCGACAAAGCCGACAGCACCTACAATGTGGTGAGCCGGCTTAGTGTCAGCGAGCAGCACATGGCGCATGTGGAGCAACTGCTCACCGATTGTGGCGCACACACATTCGACGTGGCGAGCATGAACAGTGCCATAGCCAACAACCTGTCAAACGACTTCAACTACATAGGCTGGGCGTGCGGCTGCATAGTGTTCTTTTTCTTGTGGCTGTCGTTTGGCAGCATAGAGCTGGCTATCTCGTCGTTCATTCCCATGGCTGTGAGCTGGCTGTGGATTTTGGGAATAATGGCCATTTGCAACATTCAGTTCAATATCGTAAATGTGATTCTCGCCTCATTTATCTTCGGTCAGGGCGACGACTACACAATCTTCATGACCGAGGGCGCAAGCTATGAGTATGCCTACCGGCGCAAGATGCTTGCCTCCTACAAACACTCCATCATCATATCGGCGCTAATCATGTTCATAGGCATAGGCACGCTTGTCATAGCCAAGCACCCTGCCCTGCGCTCGCTTGCCGAGGTGACCATAGCCGGCATGTTCTCGGTGGTGCTGATGGCCTACCTGTTTCCACCGCTCATATTCAAGTTTCTGGTCAAGTCGCACGGCAAGTGGCGCACACGCCCCATCTCGGTGCGGCCATTGGGCGCCAAGTTGCTTATGCAAGCCTTGCTGCTCTGGGCGCAGTGCAGCAAGCCGCTGCGCAAATGTCCGCAAAAGGCGGCTTCGTTTGTGCTGAAGCACTTACCTGGAGTAAAAACGCATCTCACAGATTTCGAGCCAAAGCCGTCTGTCATAGCATGCCGCAGCGTGTCGCCACTCGATGTGCTGCTTTTGCAGGCCATGACGGCAAAACTTGCTTTTGTAATCAACCCCAACGACATCAACGACTTGGCTTTGCGCAATTTCTTAAAAAAATCAGTGATTTTCGACTCCTCAAGACCTTTAGACCACGAAGCCATGGCAAAGCTCTTTGCCAGCGGCTTCAGCATAGCCGTGGTGGGTGGCGAGGGAGCGTGCCGGCTGGCTCTCGGCATTGCCTCACGACTTCACACCCAAGTCACTCCAGTGGCAATCTTCGGTTCGGCCGATGTGTTGCCGCGCGAGTGCGAGCAAGTGTATCAAGGCACCGTCACGGCTGCTCCGTTGCCAGCCATGGCAGCCACATCGCAACCCGATGTGCTGTCGCTGTGCATAGAAATGCAAGTGGAGGCAATGCGCGCCAAAACAGTTTGTGCCGCTTATTACCGCGGTCTTGTGATTGACCGCTACCGCTACAAGGGAGTGGACATATTCCGTGAGGTGTGCCGCAACTTAAATAGCAATAAGTGCTACTCCGCACAAATCAACGGCCAGCCAAATTCTGGCGCGGCTATAATCGTCAATGCCGGATATGGCGAGTTTGCCCTGCTCTATGCCCTTGTGCATAAGCAAGTGAAAGTGACGGTGTGGGAGGCCGACGACGACAAGCGCACCGTGCTGCGACACTGCGCCGAGGACATTGCGCCAAATCTGACTGTGGCCGACAGCAATATAAGCCCTGACGGCTACGACCCTGCCACAACACGCGTGTTTGTGCTCGGAGAGCCGCATGATGGCGGTTTTGAGCCACAAGCCGGCTTCCATGTGGCAGTCATCAATTAGTTAATAAATTAATACATTTCACTCAAAAATCATATTCATGGACAATAAGCAAACCATACGTCAACTGCTTGAAGAAGCGTTGCCTCTTGTGGATTTTGACTCCGATTTTTTGTTTAATGAGCTTGACTCGCTCGGAATAGCACAAATTCTGATGATTTTGTCTGACCACTATGGCATAAAGCTTGAACACTCCGACGTCACGCCCAAGAACTTCAAGTCGCTCGACAGCCTTGTGAGCATGGTTGAAAACAAGCTGAAATGAACACCATTGAGGAATGTCTGCGCCACTACGCCTCGGTGCAGCCAGGCAAAACTGCCCTAAAGTGCGGCAACGAGTCGCTGTCATACGGCAAGCTCTATGACTTGGCATGCCGTGAGGCATTGGCCTTGCACGGCAGTGGCCAAAGCCTCGTGCCTGTGGTGGCAAGCCCTGACATGAAATTCGTGGTCAGCTACCTTGCCACACACCTCGCCGGCTGCACGGCGGTGCCGCTTGACAAAGCCACCACGCCACAGCGCCTGGAGCAGGCTAAAGCCTTGTTTCGCGACAAGACAGCACCTCAAGGCGTGGCCGACGTGCTGTTCACCACAGGCACCACAGGCAAGCAAAAGGGCGTTATGGTGAGCCACATGACCATTGCTGCCAATGCCGAAAACCTCGCTGAAGCACAAGAGTTCAACGACGACATCACATTCGTGGTGTGTGGGCCGCTCAACCACATAGGCAGCCTCTCCAAGCTATATCCGTCGATAGCTGTGGGCGCAACGCTCCACATCATCGACGGCTTAAAGGACATGGACGGCTTTTTCCGCGCCATCGACGGCGCACAAGCTAAAGCAGCATCGTTTCTCGTGCCAGCCAGCATACGCATGCTTATGACGTTTGCCGAGCATGAAATTGCCGCCAGAGCGGCAAAAATAGATTTCATTGAAACCGGAGCAGCCCCCATGCCGCTTGCCGACATGCAGCAATTTTGCTCTCTGCTGCCACACAGCCGCCTCTACAACACCTACGCCTCCACCGAGACTGGGATTATTTCCTCATTCAACTACAATGCCGGCGAGTGCCTTGCTGGTTGCCTTGGCGCGCCCATGAAACATTCGTCTATTAAAATCACTGCTGACGGCCGCGTGGCTTGCATGGGCGACACGCTGATGAGCGGCTACTGGGAAGACGATGAGTTGACACACGCGGTGATGCCAGACGGCCACACCGTGGTGACCAACGATAGCGGTTATATTGATGCCTTTGGCAGACTCCGGCTCAGCGGACGCAACGACGATGTAATCAACGTGGGCGGCTACAAGGTGGCTCCAACCGATGTGGAAGATGCGGCAATGGGATTTGCTGCCGTGCGCGACTGCGTGTGCGTAGCCGCAAGCCACCCTGTGGTGGGCACAGTGGTCAAGCTGCTTGTGGTGGCTGACGGCAAATTAAATTGCCGAGAATTGGCCAAATATCTCAAAACAAAGCTTGATGCCTATCAATGCCCATGCATGATAGAGCAAGTGGATAGCGTGAACCGCACGTTCAACGGCAAAATTGACCGTAAAAGCTACCGCAACGGCAACCATTAGCCCATTAATGGCAATATACAGCTATCTGCCAGAGTGTTGTAAACTGCTAAAAACAGCCTACAAACTCCCAATAACCGTTAAAGCGACCGAAAAATAAGTTAACAAATATTAAATACCCACATTTTTTCATCAAATTATTTGGAGGGTCTAAATCATGGCTATATCTTTGCATCAGTTTTCATGGTATTAGTTTTTATGGTTATGAAATGCTGGACGTCGTGATGACGGAAATTCATTTTCATTTGTTTAAGGTTTATGTTAATGGTATTAGAAGGTTAATTAGTTAAGCGATCCCCGATGTGTAATCGAGGATTCTTTTTTTATATACATACAGCTAACCTCAAAGCGTAATTACCGGACTGACCACACGCCAGAGCGAGCGCCGAACGCCCAAACACAGCACAATTCTTGCAGAAATGCCAGTCTAAGACATTTCGGCTTCCAAAATAAACATCTATTTGTTTATCGGAAAATATCGGCTAAAAAGACCGTTTTTGAGCCGCGCAAAAAAAACAAACAAGAATAATCATTCTCGAAGCTTGATTTGGCAATTATCAAGCGAATCCACTATTGCCAAGCTCTCGCACCGCACACCGGCACGCTCTATCACGTCGCGGCCATGCTGAAAAGCTTTCTCTATGATAAACCCCATGCCCACAAGTTGCGCCCCAGCTTGCCGGCAAAGTTCTATTATGCCCTTGGCTGCATTGCCATAAGCCAGGAAGTCGTCAACAAACAGCACTTTGTCGTCGGCATTAAGATAGTCTTTTGAAATCACCACTGTGTAGTCGCGTTGCTTGGTGAACGACGTTACCGTAACGCTCAGCATGTTGTCCATAGTAGATGGCTTCTTTTTCTTGGCAAACACCACAGGCAAATCGAGCAAAAAGCCAAGCATAATTGCCGGAGCTATTCCGCTCGCCTCAATGGTCAGTATTTTGTTTATTTCGGTGTTGGCATAACGCCGAGCAAACTCCACAGCCACCTGCTTCATCAAATTAGGGTCCATCTGGTGGTTAATAAACTTATCCACTTTCAGTATGCCACCTGAATAGCACTTGCCGTCCTTCAAAATTCTATCTCGCAAAACCTTCATAATTCACGCTGTCTTTTGTCTTGTGACACAAAAATAACTAAAGCCGCACTCCCGCACAACTTTTGCCACGTTTTTCCATTTTTAATAGTGCAGCAGCCAGCCCGACAGCACCGCACGCATGGCGCTGCTATACGCGTACCTCCGGCACGCATTGAGTGTATGCCTCCCACACCCCTCCGACCGTCGCTATCGCTCCTCAGTCGGAGGTTACCAGCACACGAGCCCCTCCAGGGCTCCCCCTCCCACTCTCTTCACAACGCACAACAACGACCCACTACTACTCTCAACCACAACCTCTCCCCACAACAACCACACACCAGACACACTACAGCCAATAACGCACACTAACTACAAAACATGCCAAAGCCTACAGCCAACCACACTAACCACAAAATATGCCAAAGCCTGCAGCATACGCCACAACCAAATACGCGATAACAACGGCAGTCAACATACATCACAGCCAGCGACAGCGAGGCGACACTACGCCCAATCAATGCGGTAGTGTGCCGAAGGTACACGTTTACAGGTATCCCACGACTGAGGAGCGACAGCGACGGTCGTGGGTCTCCGTTGCAACCCGACAATGCGTGCCAAAGGTACGCGTATAACGTCATAACGTATCATAAAAAATTTTTGATTGTCGGAAATCAAAACAATGCCACTTACCAAGAAATTTTTCCATTGTTGATGAGGAATAAAATGTGGGTGGGCTATAAATCTGGCGATATGGAATTTAGAGTGCCAAATGATTATGAGGCTCGTGCTATTCGATATAGACAAGATGAACTTGGACAAAAATGGAGAAGTTTTGGGAATATCTGCTGGTACACAAATTTGGACATACCCAAAAGGCACGAAGACTTGGACCTGGTTTGTAAATATACATCAAAAGAATACCCGAAGTATGACAATTATGATGCAATAGAAGTAGGAAAAGTTGCAAACATTCCGTGTGATTATGATGGTGTAATGGGGGTGCCTGTAACTTTTCTAACAAAGTATAGTCCCGAGCAGTTCGATATTTTGGGATTAGATAGATATATGGCAGATAATCCTAATTATGGTCATCGTTTTACTATAAAAGGGAAAGAGTCTTATGCAAGAATATTAATTAAAAATAAAAAACTGAAAAAACATGATGACGATTAAACGAATGGAGGTGACGGTTGGAGAGATAACAAATGGTTATGTGAACAATGAAGAACAAGGGGTGCGTGGGTATGATGGCCGTCTTGACATACGTCCGCCTTATCAACGAGAATTTATATATAATGATAAAAAACAAAGAGCTGTAATTGATACTGTACTGAAAGGTTATCCGCTGAATGTGATGTATTGGGTAAGGCGTAGTGATGATGCAGAATGTCCTTATGAGGTGATGGACGGACAACAGAGGACGCTTTCTATTTGTGAGTATGTGGCAGGAAAATTCAGCTATGAGTTTAAAAATTTCTTTAATCAACCAGTCGATGTTCAAAAGCACATATTGAACTATGAGTTATCTGTGTATGTTTGTGAAGGTGAACCGTCTGAAAAATTGGAGTGGTTTAAAACTATAAATATTGCTGGCGAGGAACTAAAGGAACAAGAGATGAATAATGCAGTTTATGCAGGCCCATTTGTGAGTGATGCAAAACGGCATTTTTCAAAGTCTAATTGCGGAGCATATCGTTTGGCAAAGGATCTTGTGAATGGTAGTCCTATAAGACAGGATTTCTTGGCAAAAGCGTTGGAGTGGATTGCAGAGCATGAGACGCGTGCAGGAAGTCCAAAATGTGCTGTGGATTATATGGCGCAACATCAGCATGATCCAAATGCCAATAACCTGTGGTCGTATTTTCAGAATGTAATTAATTGGTCATCAACCAATTTTGATGTAAAACGCTTTAAAAAAGTTATGAAAGGTGTTGATTGGGCTTTTTTGTATGACACGTTTGGTGGGCAGACTTTAGATTCCGTAAAAATAGGATGTCGTATTTCAGAGTTGATGGGAGACAGTGAAATCAAAAAGCCGATAGGAATAATACCGTATGTGCTTACTGGTGATGAGCATTATCTTGACTTGCGTACATTTGATGATAAAACGAAACTTGCCGCGTGGGAGAGGCAAAAGCACAAATGTGCTATGTGTGGAGAGGAGTTTGATTTTGAGCTTATGGAGGGAGATCATATAACCCCGTGGTGTAAGGGTGGCCGTACAGTGGAGAGTAATTGCCAAATGCTTTGCCGTGAGTGCAATCGGCGCAAGGGTGGCAAATGAAATTGTTATTTTAGGGGGAGGGTGAGGAAGAGGTCGTTGGTGACTGACGGGTGCGTGGTGTCGGCTGCGTTGACATCGTGAAGCACGCTGATAATAAGCGGCTCAATGCGCGGCATGACCGACTTTGACAACATAGACAGCACCTTGCCTCTGATTATGCGACGCGTGACGGCTGAGGCGTAGTCGTTGATTTCGGCTTTGCCTGCCGATATGAGAGCGTCGGTAGCCTTTTGCCCCTCATTGCCCTCAAGAAATGTGAGATAGGCTTGCGCTGCCATACCGCCAAAGCGTGTGATGAGAGTGTCGGCCATGTCGGCAGAGTTGTCAGGGAGCTTTAGCAGTTGCCCGGCAAATGGTATGCGCTTGATTTTGCCTTGCAGCTTTGGCCACATGCGGCTCGTCATGCTCCGCATGATGGCTGGTGCATTGTGCTCTATGGTCTGTCGGCTTGTGGCTTGGAGCTGTGGGCACGACGGCGTGGCGGTAAGCTGACGGGTGGCCACGGAGAGCTGGCCGTCGGGGGCGAGCGTGAGCACGCGCCAATAGTTGGGGTAGGTGACGGCAGAGCCTGTGGCTATGTCGAAAATGGAGTCGGTGCCCGATGCGTTGTGGGCACGAGCAATGTCGGTGGCATGGAAATGACCTGTGAGCACGGCCGATATGCCGCAGTGCATGAGTGCGTCGGCAACGGTGTCGTGAGCCGCCACGATGTAGTTTGGTGTGAGGTCGGCCTCTTTGTCGAAGTGTTCAAGCAAGTGGTGGTGCATCATGGCTATCACGCGCTTGCCCTGGCGGTGAGCCGCCTGGGCTTGCTGTGCCACCCATGCCAGTGTTTGGGGCTTGACGCGCCCAGCGTTGTGATAGAGGTCGGAACTGTCGCCTCGGCTTGTGAGGCGGTTTTCCTCGTCGCGGTTGGAGTCGATGCCAATCACCACAAGTCCCTCAATAGGCTCGCACGCATAGCTCAGCGAGGCTGTGTCGCGCTGAGAGCCTTCGCCATAGCCGGCATGGCTATAGATTTGCGCAAACTGGGCGCGCGTCACGGTGGGTGTCGGTGTGGTCTTGTCGCCGTCGAAATAATGGGCGTAGGGGTTGTTGCAGTCGTGGTTGCCTGGAATCACAAGGCACTTTATGCCAGCTTGGTCGAGAGCTTGGAGTTGGCTCGCCACAAACTGGTGTGCTGCCGCTTCTCCATTGTAGGTTAGGTCGCCGGTTATGAGCACAAGTGCAGGACGCATGGCCTTGATGCTGTCGATGAGCGAAGTGAGCACCTCGGCGCTTTGGCGCACGAGCTTGAAGTCGCCGTTTTCGGCACTCTGCAAGGCTTTGCCGTCTTGCTTGATGAGCGACGGAGCGAGTGTGTGCGTGTCGCTAAGCACCACTATTCTGGTGCCCGACACCTTAGGCTCGGCTATGGAGAATTGTTTTGCGGCAAGTGTGCTGCCGTCGGCCGAAGTGCATGTGGCTGTGTAGGTGCCGGGGTCGAGGGCGAATGTCACCATTCCAAACTTGCCGTGCTCGCCTACGGTGATTTCTGGCCGCATGGCGAGCACTGATGGGTGCTTGTGGACTGATATGCAAGCACCGGCAGGCGCGTCGCGATAGAAGATGGTGGTGGAGTCGGCTCCGGAGGTGGTGCTGACTTCCAAGCTGACGGCGGCTGATGCCGAGATTGCCACAAGGGTGGCTATGACTAATAGCAATAAGTGCTTCATCGATTGTTGGGGTTTGAGAAAAAACATGGCGGACTGCCTATTGTGGCTTAATTTCACATTTTGTTGCCGTTGAGGTCAATCCACAGGTTGTCGGCACCGCGGCTTAGCAAGGTGATGTCGGCTTTCACACCGGTGTCGCCTGTGCGCAGCTGCAGGTTGTCGGCATTGACAGGGGTGTCGCCCATGCGGCAGCTCCACACATCGATTGCGCTGCTGTCGGCAGGGGCTATGCGGCAAGAGGTGCTGTAGAACAAGTGGCGATAGATGTAGTCGGCCATTTCTTGTGTGGTGCTAAACACCTTGGGCAGGTTGACCTTGCGATAGGTCCAGCCCACTTTTATCTCTATGTCGCCTGGCTTGACGTTGACGCTGCGGAATGTTACGCGAGCCGAGGCGTAATCGCCGGCACGCCGGCACATCACAGGCTTGCCGGCTGTGGAGTTGAACACTATTTGATTGATGTTTGGGGCAATCCAGCGCAACTCGTCGGCTGTGTATGACGAGGCTTGCGCGTTGTTGCGCGACTTGACGTTCACCCCGCTGCTGTCGGCCGCCCAAAAACGGCGGTTTGGTGAGTTGGTGATGTTGTGTTCCCAGTCCTGAATGTCGTAGTCGATGTTGCCACCCCACTGGCCAGGCACGGCTTCGCGCGCATAGTCACCACCCTTGGAGAACATGGTGGGGTAGTGCTCAATGTTGAAATTTATGAGATTTATGTTCTGGCGATATTCGTTTGGGCCAAAATAGGGATAGTTGGCCGACACCTCGTCGCAGCAGTTGATGAGGGTGATGGGGTGGCACCACACGCCCACCTCGTGTTTGAATCCATTGAACGTGTAGCCATATTTGTTGCCTATAGCGCCAAGCTGAATGCCCACCAGGTGCTCGCCGCTCAGAGCAAAGCCCACGCCAAGCCCTACGGCATAGGTGGATTGTATGATGGTCTCGCTGCCGTTGTTGGAGCCTTGCAGGCCGCGAATGCCTATGCAGCCGTCAACGCCTATGCGGAACTTTTGGTCGGGACTGGGGTCGCGGTTGTAGAGGTGTGTGCCCACGCGTGCGTCGTTGACGTTGAGCGCGCCGAGGTAGTAGCCGTCGATGCAAATTATCGGTTTCTGGTTGTCGGGGAGCGTGATTGTGAGGTCGTTAACCGTTAGCTCTTGCGACATCACTGCGTCAAACGAAGCGTCCTCGTCGCCGCGAATCACGGCACACTGGCGGTCGGCGGCAAGATTGTCGTAGCACCGCTGCGTGACTTGCAGATTAGTGCCGGTGACATAAGCGCGGTCGTCTCTCACCGGTCGGCCGTTGGCTCTCACCGAGCCTTGCAGCTTGACTTTTGTGGCTGGGTTGCGCAGCCGCAACTTTATGGCGTAGTCAGGCCCCACGGTTGAGGGGTGGAAAGTGTCGATATAGTAGTTGCCGGCGGCAAGATACACTGTTCCGCCATTGTCGAGCGCGTCGATGGCGCGCTGAATCACGTCTTGGTCGTCGTGGCCGGAGCACACCATGTCGGCGGCGGCTTTGTCGGCTTTGTGAGAGTCGCTTGCTGCCACTCTCACGTCGTGGCTGTGGCGCAAGGCCGCCTTGGGTGCGCCCTGGGCTTTGATGGCAAGCAGGGCGGTTGCCACAAGCATGATGATGAGGGTAGTTGTCTTGTTCATTTTTCGTCTGTTTTTAGCGTTGGAGGGTTATCGCACAAGGGCATAGACTATGGCCGAGGCAATTATCGCAACAAGGGCTATGAGTGCCACGAGTTGCGTGGTGGAGAAAGAGGTGTGCTTGTGCGGCTGCTCTGGCGCAGTGTCGGGCACATGGGCGCGCGGCAATGGTTGCTCTGGCGCTTCTGGCAGCGACGACTTGCGAAGCTGTATTTGGCTTTCTGCCTCATTTTCCTCTTTGAGCCGCTGCTGCTCGCCCATGGGGTTGAGAATATACTCAAAGTTATATTGCCCTGCGCAGAGTTCTTGCACGGGGTCGGTGGAGCGTCGTTTGCGTTTGTATTCCTTCATAAAAGAATTATTGCAACAAAGATTGTGCGAATATATTGAATTTTCGGCGATTTGGCAACACGCCAGATTTTGGGGAGGAGGTAATGGTATATAAAAAATTAATCCTCGATATCAACATCGGGGATCGCTTAACTAATTAACCTTCTAATACCATTAACATAAACCTTAAACAATGAAAAAACAGTTACGTCATCGCGACGTTTTTGATTTAATAACCTTAAAAACTAATACCATGAAAACTGGTGCAAAGTTAAGGCTGTTTTTCACACTGGCAAAACATTTGACAAGAAATTCCTGTGATTTAATGTTAATTAACAAAATATTGGCGCTGGGCTGACTCCAGAATCGATTTTTTGTGGCAAAATAGGTGTGTCGTGGCGGCGCATAGGGCGCTAAATTGCGAAAATGTTACAAATTAAAGAGTTGAAAATTTGGATTTATGGGAGCTGTACGCTAAATTTGCCAACGTAAATACTTGCATGACAACGAGATTATAAACACATAAAAACACCGGTCGCGTTGGCTTGTGAAAAAACACTTCGTGAAATCAACCTTTAAAAAATACCGATTTAGAAAAGTTGTTGGTTTTGTCGAAGAAATAGTGTGAACACATGAAAAATAATTTTTGTTCTTGAAAACACAACTTTGAAGGACATCAATTCATTAACATTTTTAAAATTAACGTATTATGAAAAAATTACTATTAATTTTTTGCTTATTGCTTGCGGCCGCTGGCTTAGTGCAGGCAAAGACGGTTACTGGCTACTTTTTGTTTGATAAAGTTGTCGGGAAAGGAACAGGACGGTTTACTCAAGATTCTATTCCGGTTAGAATTGTCATTGATGAAAGCAAATCTCCTAAATCGATAGACATATATAATATGTTTGGTTACGATGGAGAAGATAAGAAATTGAATGGAACGTATGAACAGGAAAGTGATGGGACTTACGCTGTTATGTTTAAAAAAGAACAGAAGGTAGCGATGGATCCTAATGGACAAGATGTCTATGCGTTATATAACATAAAAGAAGAAAGTAGCTATTATCCTGGGAAATATGAATTATGCAAAGGTGTAAATGACGAATTTATTAAGGCAACGATTTCAAAAGATGGAAAGTCGCTGGCATTTACAAAAAACTTGGGTTTGTTGAATTTTGTTTCTGGTGGAAATTATGCCACAGTTGCATTTCTGGATTGCTCTATAACATTCAGCACTAATCTTTTTGAGGGTGTGAACGACATTGATATTTTCCTTGACAACACAATAACCGGCATTGTTAAAGAAGAGGGCAAGGATAAATCAGTTGCTCTGCAAAAGGCGTTTTTCAATGGCGAAGGCTATGATGACATTTTGAAGCCAATAGAGCCTGCAGGCATGGGCGGTTATGTGAAGAATCCGTGTGAGTCGAGAACCGGGAAAACATTTACTGGCTTGACTGCTGCACAAAAAGCTGCATTTAAAGCTGCCGGCTACAAAACCGATTGGCTTGAAGGAAAAGATTGGAGAGCCGTGGGCTATGAGGTGTCGTTAAAAACCACCGACGCTTTTCAGGCTGAACTTGCCAAGTGGGTTGGCCCAAACAACTACTCTGTAGTCGTAACACGCAACGCATACAACGAGATGACCGATGCTAACAACATTGTGGAAAAGTGGATTATTCCGAACAAAGCCATGCAGATGGATTGTGAAATGTATGACGAGCGCACCGTTGTTTATAACGGCACTATGGAGGCCAAAACTCATTATGGCGTGCATTTCAAAGACATAATTCCAGTGCTCACGTCAACGGCTTCGCCATATTATGTGGACTATGTGGTGTATTGGTACGGCAAGGTTGCCGCCGACATGGTGAAAGAAATTCCTACAAATCAAACCGAACGCAACACAAGCTTTGTGAAAGTGGGCGATGAATGGTATTATTATGCAATACCGGCTGACGAGAATAAGTATGTGGCAAACAGTGTGATGAACTACGACAAAGAAGCTGGTGCCGCCGAACCGGAATACACAAAACCTGTGGGCTATCACCTGAAAGCAGTGTTTGACTTAGACAAATTGCCTACAGGAGTTGACGGTGTGGAGACCGCAAAGCAGGTGGTGGCAGTGCGCTACTACAACTTGCAGGGCATGGGAAGCTCCAAGCCATTTGACGGCGTGAATGTGGTGCGCACCACATATAGCGACGGCAGCACACAAGTGACAAAGAAACTGGTTAAATAAAGTGATATAGCAGAAAATATATTTATTTTCGTTTGTTGTTATAAGGCCGAAATGAGGGCGTGAGTCCTTGTTTCGGTCTTTGCCGTTACACAGGAGCGATGTGGCACTTTTATTTGAATAACGCGGAAGCCTCGTAGAGGCGGCAGCAGTGGTGTTAGATGATATTGGTGACACAATGTGTTTGCCACATCATCTATATGAAGAGATGTGTTAAAATTACGTTCAAAGGTAGCCACAAGCCACCTTTGAACCTTAAATTAACATTCTGTAAAGTATGTATAGATAACTTAAAGGTATAGATAAATAGCAGAGGCTGTGTCAGTAATTAAGGCTTGAGGAGTGAATATAAGTAGGTCGTCTATGTTTACTGCAATTGCCATTGTTATTTATTTTATACAAATGTTCAAAAGGCTATCTATCGTATTATCCAAGGACTCTTTATATAAGAGTCCTTCAATGTATTCTGTTGGAATGGTTGAATAACCGTATTTTGCTCCAAGTATGGCACACGCCACTGCCGCATTTGTATCAGCATCGCCTCCTGCATTCACTACAGCGAGAAGCCCCTCAACAAATGATGTTGCATGCCAGTAAGCCCAAAGAGCCACTGACAATGTAACTAAAGTATAGCCCATGTGGTCATAGTCTACCAAATTCATAACATCGGGCTCAACCCACGCTTTGTCCACATATTCACAGATTTCTGCATCATATAACTGTGCCAAACTTTTTATTTGAAACAATGTTGGTGGTTCTATACCATAAACCAATGCGTGTATAAGTTCGGACACAATTACGCATGAGCCGACACACCTTGGGTCGTAATGGGTGAGCTGACAAATGTTTTCTGCGCATGTTCTTACTTCTTTCGGGAAAAGTCCGACTATAGACGTACGCATAAATCCACCATTAGCTGCAGATTGATAATTGCTCATCTTCCAAACCATGTAAGAGACTTCAAATGGCTTATCCGTATAGTCTTCCGTCATTAATACCTTATAAGTATGTGCGCCAATACCCATATGAATGCCTTTAGCCCATTTTTTGAAATGTTGGGAAATATTATGAAAATTGGCACCATTGTCCTCAATTACAGCATTAGCAATGCATAGCATCATGTCTGTATCGTCAGTCCAATCGCCAATTTTCCATCGTCTCCGATGCCTGTCCTGGTATATCTGTTTATAGTGTTGTAGCCCATGAGGGTATTTCCAAGCCATATCCTCATCTGTCATGAATTCCGTTCCCAATCCGAGTGCATCACCAATTGCTTGCCCATAAAGACAGCCTCTAAATCTGTCAATTATTTTATGCTCCATAACTGAAAAATCTAAATCTCGATATAATAATCCCTTTTTGAAAGATAAAAGTTACCAGAAAACAAACAATGCATAGTGGTGTCGCAATACGGAGCACTTCGGAATTGTGTGCGAAACATTCTGTCAGAGCTTGAGTGGGGTGATTTCCCAATCGTCGGTGCGGAAAGGCACGAGCGGCAGCCACTGGCTGTTGTGAACGGTGCCTATGGTCCAGTTTTTGAAGCAATAGCGCACGGCCTTGATTTCTTTCACTTTGTCGCAGCTCAGGTTGATGGTGTGCTTGAGCCAGTCTTCGCCGGCTTTTGCCGGATAAAACACTTTGTCGTCGCCAGCCACCTCAAAGCCTTGCAGGTCATGGTTGGGGGTGAAGCCCTGTTGCGCATTGGTGAAATGGAGTGTGGCGGTGTTGCCTTTGACTTCTATTTTCTCGAAGCGCGGATAGAGGTGCGGAACAGCCGTCATGCCATAGGTCTTGGCGGCTGCCATGAAGGCGAGGCGCTGGCCTATGGGTTGCTTTATGCTGCCGTGAATGTCGTTGGCCTGGTCGGGACGCATGCAGTCAATTATGCTCACCATCTCGCAGTTGCCGGCAAGGGCTGCGCCTTTCCATTGCAGCTCGCGCTCAAGAGCGGCATAGCATTTGTTGGGGTCGTCGTAGGAGTGACCTGGAATTTCCACGCAATACATGGGCAGGTCGCCTTGGGCAAAGGCAGTGCGCCAAGCCTTGACCATCTCGGCAAAATGGTTGTGATAGTTGCGGTCGCCTATTATGGCGTCGCTCTCGCCCTGGTTCCAGATAAAGCCGCGAATGGTGTAGTTTGCCAGTGGGTGCACCATGCCGTTGAATAACTTGTTGACGGCGTGGCTGAAACGCTTGGTGATGACATCGGCCTTGATGTCTTTGAATTTGTCGGTTGACTCCTTGGGCATCCATTCGGGCACGAAAGTGCCGCCCCAGCTCGTGTGGATTATGCCCACAGGCACGTCGAGCAGACGGTTGAGCGACTCGGCAAAAAAATATGCCACAGCCGAGAAGTCGGGCACGTTTTCGGGGTCACACACCTTCCAGTCGCCGCGCACGGTGTCGGCCAGAGCGTCGGTGCGGTTGCGCGGAATGGTGGCCATGCGTATCTTGTTTTTGTATTGGCCGGCAAAGGCAATCACTTTGTCGCTTCCGTCGATAAACTGTGCCGGGAAGCCCTTGATTGGCATCTCCATGTTGCTCTGTCCGCTTGCCACCCACACTTCGCCTATGAGCACATTGGTGAGTGTAACGGTCTGCTTGTCGCCCTCTATGGTGATGGTTTGCGGCGTGTAGGAGCCGGCCGGTGTGGTCACAGTCACTTTCCAAGCGCCTTTATCGTCGGCTTTGGCCTTGATTTCTGAGTTTGACCACGAGCATTTGATTTTGACCGACGTCTTGGGCTTTACCCAGCCCCAGAGGCAGGCGTCGGTGTTTTGTTGCAGAACCATGTTGCTGCCTATTTGCGGCGGAATGAGCATGGCCGAAGCCTGAAGCATGCCCATGATGACAAACAATAATGCGAGAGTAATGTATTTTTTCATTTTAGATATATTTTTTCTTGAACTTTTTTTTGAGCGGTGCTGAAAGTGCGGTGAGAGCCTCTCCTATCACCAGTTGTCTGTGCGGAAAGGCACGAGCGGCAGCCATTGGCAGGTGTGCACGGTGCCTATAGCCCAGTTTTTGAAACAATAGCGCACGGCGGAAATCTTGTCGAGGTGCTCGCAGGTGACGGTGATGTTTGATGTGCCCATGTCGGCTTGAGCCGTGGCTGGATAGAAACGCTTGTCTTCGCCGGCGGCCTCAAAGCCTTGCAAGTTGTGGTGCGCAGCCCAGCCGGCACCAATGCCGGTGAATGTGAGTGTGGCTTGCTTGCCGTGTACCTCCATGCTCTTGAAGCGCGGATATTCGCAAGCCATGTTGGGCAGACCGTAGGTCTTGGCGGCTGCCATGAAAGCGAGTCGCTCGCCTATGGGCTGCTTTATGCTGCCGTGGATTATGTGCTCCATGCCGGGCTTGATGAGGTCGCTGGTGCTTATCACATAGCAGTTGCCGGCCATGTCGGCACCCTGCCACTGGCTTTCGCGCACGATTGGCGCCATGGTGCCGTTGACGTCGCCATAGTTGTAGCCCGGAATTTCCACGCAATACATGGGCAGGTCGCCCTGATTGAACGCCTTGCGCCACGCTTGGAGAAACGATGCGAAGTGCTTGGCATGCGAGTAGTCGCCTATAAACACTTGACTCTCACCCTGATTCCAGATGAAGCCGCGAATAGTGTAGTTGAGCAGCGGACAAATCATGCCGTTGTAGTCCTGGCTCGGCTTGCGGCTGAGCTGGGCTATGGTTTCAAATTTTATGTCGTTGAATTGCTTTATTGACTCATCGGGCATCCATTCTTCGAGCAGAGAGCCGCCCCAGCTGCTGTGGATTATGCCCACAGGCACATCGAGAATGCGGTTGAGCGACTCGGCAAAATAGTAGGCGCAAGCCGACCAGCTTGCCACGGTGGTTGGGGTACTCTCTTGCCAGGAGCCGCCCACCGTGTCGCGTGGGGTGTCGGCAGCCACATGCGGAATGTTTACCATGCGCAGTTTGCCGCGATATTGGTTGGCATAGGCTATAGTCTGCTGATTGTTGTCGATGGGTTGTCCGCCAAATCCGCCCACGGGCATTTCCATGTTGCTCTGTCCGCTTGCTATCCACACTTCGCCTATGAGCACGTTGCTGGCAGTGATGCGCTGCTTGTCGCCCTCAAATGTGATGGTCTGCGGTGTGTAAGAGCCCTTGGGCGTGGCCACGAGTGCTTTCCAGCGGCCGTTTTTGTCGGCTGTGGCCTTTATAGTGGCTTTGTTGGCCCACGAGGGCGTGATTTTAACGGTGGAGCCTGGAGTGGCCCAGCCCCAGAGCCAGGCCTCGATGTCTTGTTGGAGCACCATGTTGTCGCCTATTTGCTGCGGCAGGGTGAGGGCATGCGACGCAAACGAGAAAATGCAGCATGCCGAGGCTATGATAGCTGATTTTATGTTAAATGTCATTGTTAGGTGTTATTTTTTTGTCAGTTTATCTTTTTTTGTTGTTAGTGATGTGCGGCGAGAGGTTTTGGGGTTAATCCCAGTTGTCTGTGCGGAAAGGCACGAGCGGCAGCCACTGGCTGTTGTGAATAGTGCCTATGACCCAGTTTTTGAAGCAATAGCGCACGGCTTTGATTTCCTTTACTTTGGGGCTTGTGACGGTAATGTCGCCAGTTTGCCACACCTCGGTTGCCGTGGCAGGATAGAAACGCTTGTCGGCACCTGCCACCTCAAAGCCCACGAGGGCGTCGTGGGGCGTGAAGCCGCCAGTGGCATTGGTGAAGTGGAGCACGGCGGTGTTGCCGTTGAAGTCGGCCTTGGTGAAGCGTGAATAGTTGCACGGCATGTTTTTCAAGCCATAGGTCTTGCCGGCTGCCATGAAGGCGAGTCGCTCGCCCACCGGTCGCTTCATGCTGCCGTGAATGTCGTCGGACTGGTCGGGGTGCATGCAGTCAATGACGCTCACCATCTCGCAGTTGTCGGTCATGTCGGCGCCTTTCCATTGCTCCTCGCGGCCAAACGCTCCCATTAGCAAGTTGTTGCCATCGTAGCGCCAGCCCGGAATCTCCACGCAATACATGGGCAGGTCGCCCTGGCCGAAGGCGTTGCGCCACGCTTGAAGCATGGCAGAGAAGTGAATGGCGTAGTATTTGCACCAGTCGGAAGAAGCGTTGCTCTCGCCCTGGTTCCACAAAAAGCCACGAATGGTGTAGTTGCGCAGCGGACTCACCATGCCGTTGAACAGCTTCGACACGCTGTGGCCTTGAGCCGCGAGCACGGCCTTGAAGTTGTCGTCGATTTCGGGGAAAGCCTCTGCGGCTTCGTCGGGAATCCACCCCTCCACGTATGAGCCGCCCCAGCTGCATGCTATGACGCCCACGGGCACGTTGAGCAGGCGGTTGAGCGTCTCGGCAAAGAAGTAGCCCACGGCCGAGAATTTTGGCACATTTTCTGGGCTGCACACCTTCCACGCTCCAGCCACCGAGTTGGCGGCAAGGTTGGTGGCGCTTAGTGCGAGTGTGGCCATGCGTATCTTGTTGCGGTATTCGCTGGCAAAAGCCGTGATTGTGTCGCTGCCCTCCACAGGTTGTGCCGGGTAGCCGCCTATGGTCATTTCCATGTTGCTCTGTCCGCTTGCAAACCACACCTCGCCTATGAGCACATTGGTGAGCGTGATGGTCTGTTTGTCACCCTCTATGGTGATGGTCTGCGGATTATAGTTGCCCTCCACCGTTGGCACTTTGGCGAGCCAACGCCCCTTGTTGTCGGCAGTGGCGCTGACAGGCGTGGTTGACCACGAACATTTCACTTTGACGGTGGATTTTGGTTTGGCCCAGCCCCAGAGCGCGGCGCGCGTTTTTTGCTGGAGCACCATGTTGTCGCCTATTTGCTGCGGCAGGGTGAGGGCAGTGGCATGGGCTGCTGCAAGTGTGGCGATTAACGCCATGGCGGCAAGCCTTATTGTGAAGGTAAAAGAATGTTTCATCGCAAAAGACGTTTCTGTTTTTGTAATGCAGTTTGTTTTATGGTTGCGGAAAAACGCAGGTGTGGTTATGGCATGCGGAATTTCTGCAATTCAGCCTCTAAGTTACAGAAAAACGTTGAAAACCGCTGCTTTTTTCCGAAATTTGTGACATTTGTAGCAAATGTGGCAAAATGTAGAGTCAACAAGCAAGTGCAAAATTATTTCAAGAGTTTAAAGAATTCAACTAAAGGCGAAGAAAAATTCGGTTTTTCACGAGACCTCCAGTTGATTTTGACTTGCACTATATCAAATGGCCTCTGGTCAATGACTCGAAAATCAATGCATTTTGGAAAATATTGTCTGAAACGCTGGGCAGAGTGGTGCGCAATGGCGCGTGTTTGGGCGGCTGGAGCGGTGTTTGTGGGGCAAAAAGGCGGTGGTTTTGTGAAATAATAGATAAATTTGCCGTTGTCAAAGAAAAACATGTGAGTTATGGAAGCAAATGAAACAACGAGAAAATATGATTTCGACCGCGTGATACGCATCGTCATGACCATAGTGGTGGTGGGTGTGCTGATATTTGTGGTTGATTACCTGAGCGGTGTGCTGCTGCCGTTTTTGGTGGGCTGCCTGTTGGCCTACATTCTCAATCCGTGTGAGGAGTGGCTCAGGCGCACACTGCACCTCAAGCAAAGGGCGCTGTCGTCGGTGCTGACCATAGTGCTGGCATTCGCGGTGCTTGGCGGTGTGCTGTGGCTGCTGATACCATACTTGATTGACGAGTTCTCAAGCATGATTTCAATGCTTGCCACCTATGCCAAGTCGTCGTTTAAGGAGCCGTATATACCGGCTGCCGTGCATGACTACATAGTGCGACACCTCGATGTGAACTATCTGTCGAACCTGATAACCAAAGACCAGTGGGCTAAGATACTGAACCGTGTGGCATCGGGCACATGGACGGTGGTGGGAGGCACAATGAGCGTGCTGCTCACCATAGCGTCGTGGATTGTGGTGCTGCTCTACATGTTTTTTGTGCTGATGGACTACGACAAGATAAGCCGTAGCTTCAAGGCTGCCATTCCGCCCAAATATCGCAAGCTGTCGTTCAGAGTGATAGAGGACGTGAAGCTCACGATGAGCCACTATTTCAGGGGACAGGCGCTGGTGTCGCTGTGTGTGGGCGTGATATTTGCAGTGGAGTTTTACATCATAGACCTGCCTATGGCAATCGCCTTTGGCTTGTTTATAGGCTTGCTCAACATGGTGCCGTATTTGCAACTCGTGTCGATACCCATAGCCGCATTTTTGTGCCTTGTGGCATCGGTTGCCACCGGCGGCAGTTTCTGGGTGCTTTTTGCCTGGACGGTGGGAGCCTATCTGCTGTGTCAGGCAATTCAAGACCTGGTGCTCATGCCCCACATCATGAAGCAGCAAATGGGGCTTAACCCGGCAATCATATTTCTGTCGTTGTCGATATGGGGCTATGTGCTCGGCTTTGTGGGGCTGATAATAGCCTTGCCGCTCACAACGCTCATAATCAGCTATTATAGCGAGTATGTGCTGCATGAGCCAAATCCGCTGTGTGCCAAGAAAAAAGCAGCCACATCGAAAGAAAAAGCACCCGACGGCGGCAAAGCTTGACTTAAAAGTCGGCCTTGCGGCTGACGGTGATGACCTTGTGGGTCACAGGGTGGGTGAACGTTATCGACTCTGCGTGCAAGTAGAGCCGGTCGGCCGCACGGCCATAGAGCATGTCGCCCACAATGGGGGCGTTGAGCCCCTGCTCGTGAGAGGCGTGTACGCGCAGCTGGTGGGTGCGCCCCGTGTGCGGACGAAACTCGATGCGCGCATGGCCCTGGTGGGTTGAAATCACTCGAAAATGGGTCACGGCAGTCTTGCCGCTACGCGCGTCAACCACTTGGCGCGGACGGTCGGCTACGTCGGGGCGCAGTGGCAGCGTCACGGTGCCTTGCTCGCTCGGCGGTGTGCCGTCAACGAGAGCCACATAGCGTTTGCTCACTGCGCGGCTGGCAAACTGCTGCTGAAGCTGGCGGTAGGTGTCGATGTCTTTGGCTATGATTACAAGTCCTGATGTGGCCATGTCGAGGCGGTGCACGGCGAGAGGACCGGTAGCACTTGGGCGGCACTGCTTGACGCGCGAAGTGAGAGAGTCGTCGGTCACTTTGCCCGGCGTTGTGAGCAGTCCGGCAGGCTTGTTGACCACCATAATCCAGTTGTCTTCCCAAACTATTTCGAGCGGTGCTGCACCAGAATTGCCGCTTTTGAGCGGATTCGGCTCAACGTCAAGCCCCTGCATCATGAATTGCAGTATGGGGCGGCATTTGCTTAGGCATGCGGGATAGAAGTGCCCTTGGTGACGCACCTCGGCTGCCGGCGACTTGCCCCACCAGAACTCTGCCATGCAAATGGGTTTGAAGTGGCAATTGTAGGCCCATTGCAGCAGCTTGGGGGCGCAGCACTCGCCCGAACCTGCCGGAGGAGTGGCTGAGAAGCGCGAGGCTGTGCCTGAATCGAGGCTGTAGTCGGTGAAAATCTGCGCCAGTGACCGATGCTCGCCCTTGGCGTTGCTGACCACAAACCACTGGAAAATGCGTTGCTGCAAGGCTTCGGACTGGCGTTTGCGTTTCAGCTTCAGTGCCACCACGTCGGCCTCGATGCTTTGTATTTTGCCGGCCAGTTCACTGGCCACGGCGGTGTGCCGCCGCTTCATGCGTTTGAGTTCTGCTTTTTGAAATTGGCTCTCGGCTATGAGGCTGGCGGCTTGCGATGGCGACAGCCCGGCACTGCTGCGCATAGCTTGGCGGCGCTGCTTGGCTTGCGCCATGGCCTCACGGTAGGCGGCTTCTTCGGCGTGCTGGCGGCTGAGGGTGTTGGCAAGTTGCTGCCTGAGAGCTGCCAGCTCATGCGACTGCATCATGGCGTCGATGCGGCGGTTGATGGCGGAAATCTCGGCCTCGCCTCGCTTGAATTCACCATCGGGGCGGAGCAGGTCGTAAACCGGCGGCACAAACCAGTCGCCGTCGGTGGCAGAGGCCGAGAGATTGCCCGAATAGGCTGCCAAATATCCTATTGACCCATCGGGGCACTGCACCACGAGCACACCGAGCATTTTGCCTTGGCTAAGCTCGGCGGCAAGGGCGTGGTGCTGCGCCAAGTGGGTCTGCACACTGTGCGCAGCCTCTATGCACAGCTTGTGTGGCACATAATGAAACGGAAATGTAAACTGGCTTGGCAGCTCCTCCGGGCTAATGGCTCGTCTGAACCGGTGTAGCCGGCTTTCGGTTTCAAAATTGCTTGTTTGTGTCATGTCTTGTAGCGTGATGCGTCGGTCGGCTCATTGGTTCGTCAGCCAATAACCCGATTTATTGCTGCCGATGCGTGTGATGAGTCCCTTTGCTTTTAATGCCGCCAAATCCTTTTTTACTCCAGCGTCGGACAATCCGGTTTTTTCAGATAGCTGCAACCGCGTCAGCGTTCCGTCAAGTTTCAGCAAACTTAATATTTGAGCCTCCGTTTTATTGGGTACTTTATTGGGTACTTTGTGTGGCGTAAGTTCTTGCCCTTGGTGCTTTTTTAGAGTTTTTAGAATTTCGCCCAGCATATAGTCAATAAAAGGGCCTGACTCTCCGGCGTTGGTGCTTGCGGTGATGGCGTCGTAGTAAGATTGTTGGTCGCCATAAACAATGTTTTCTACTGGCAGATGCTCAAAAAGAGGGTGAAGTTGTCCGAAAATTAGCGATTGCCAAAGTCGGCCTGTGCGGCCGTTGCCGTCGATGAATGGGTGAATGAATTCAAATTCATAATGAAAAACGCATGAGCGAATGAGCAAATGGTCTTCAGAGTGCTTTAGCCAATAAAACAACTCGTGCATCAGCGTTGGAACCATATTGGCCGATGGGGCAATATGCACAAGTCCGCTTTCGCCAAATACACCTACGCCACCGCGTCGGTAGCTCCCTGCATCATCTGTCAGAGCTTGCATCATTGTGGCATGTGCTCGCAGCAAATCTTTTTCGCTGAAAGGGTTGAGCTGGTGGTAAAGTTCATAGGTCTTGATGGCGTTTTTCACTTCCTGAATCTCGCGTATTGGGGCTACTATGGTTTTTCCGTCCATAATGTCACGCACCTCGTTCTCAGTTAGGCTGTTGCCCTCAATCGCGAGACTGCTGTGAATGGTTTTTATGCGGTTTGCCTCGCGCAGTCGCAAGCCGTCTTCTTGCTCCAGCCTTATGGCATAGCGTTCTATTTGGGCTGAAATCTCAGCCACAAGATTGATAGCTTTAGTTGTGATGCGGAAAGGCGGCGTGTACATTGGCAGCATTAATTTGTTTTTGCAAAAATAGGAATTGAAATCGACACTTGCAACGCTTCGCGCCGTCACACCCACTGCGCCATTACTGCGAGGCTGCCGCTGCTGGCTGCGCAGAGTGGTGCGCTCATGCAGGCGTGTTTGATAAAAAAGCGAGTGGCAAAGGAACACCCAGTACAGATGCCTTTGCCACAAAGTTTGAAGTCTTGCTTTATTCTCGTGCTATGGTGAGCTTTTCTTATTTGTTGCCGTCTTTTTGCGGTTTTACCGGCGTCAGCGATGTGATGCGGCCATCATTGGGTATGGCACTGTCCTTCATTATGTATTTGCCTATGGCGGCTTCATTGGTCTGTTTGTTGAAAGTCCAGTCGCCGTTGTTGCCAAGTTTCAGCGATTCGTAGATTGGCTCAAGGTATTTTTGCTTGTTTTTTGCACCTTCTGCGGTGAACAGCACTATGATGTCGTAAACCGGACGCCCTGGTTTGCCGAAAAACAATAGGTTTTTTTGCGCAAAAGTGCTGTCCGCCAATAGAGTCGTTTGCCGGAAGCCACACGATGTTGGCTCTTTCGGCATTGAAACGTTGTGCCGGGACCGACTTGGAGTAGCGGCTGATGTCGATGAGCGGAGGATTTGAGAAAAAGTATTCGTGAGTCCAAGCCCCTCTCACGGAAAAATACACATCGCCCATGAAGTCGCCGCCACAGTTGTCCTTGGTGGCGTTTTTCATGCCCCATTGCTGGCGCAGCTTCAGGTTTGGCAGTAGCAGTATGCAGTTTTTGTCGGCCGACTGCAGTATGGCTCCCACCATTTTTGCCGGGTGATAGCCGCTTTCGTGTTTGGCTCTGGGCGTGTAAAAGCCCGACTCGTGCAAGTCGGTGAACTCGTGCGGCAAGGTCACATTTATGTCGAACGATTCTTTTTGGCAAACGGCATATCCACTTCGTCATACACCATGACCGAAGCACTGCTTTGCAGTGCAAACATGGCAAAAAACGCAATCAAAATCTGTTTCATAATAGTTTTGGGTATGTTTGTTATTTGTTACTTTCTTTTTCCAAGGCTGCCACATCGGCGGTGAACTTCCACCAGTTGCTGCGGTTGTCAAGCATGTTGAGGATTTCTTTTTTGTTGCCGAACTTCACGCTTTGGGCAATGTGGTTGATGATAGCCCTTTCGTCGCTACGCGATTTGTCGGTCAGCAGCAACTTGATATATGTCTTCGTGTGTCCGTTCTTTAACAAATAAATGCCTATGCACTGTGTGTATTTGCCCTTAAATGGCACTTTCATGGGAATTGTGGCAATCAAGGCCGAATCGGCGTTAAATGCTTTGCTCAAGCTATTGTCGGAAATTAGCATTTGCTTGATTAGCGGCATGGTGGCATCGTTGGGCTTGTGCTTTGTTCCCATGCAGTCGTTGTAGTGGGCAAGGAGTTCCATATATATGTCGGCTTTGTTGTGATGCTTCACTTCTCCCATGGCAATGTCTCCAAGCCGAGGTATGACAATTGCGCTTTCGCCGTCGTTGGCCATAAGCAGATAGCCATAGCTTTGTGGCAGGCACTCGGTGCTTGTTTCTTCGGTTTTTGCATAGCCGTCACCACCTGATTCTGACAAAATTGGTTGCCAAAAAGCATCGGTGCAGTATTTTGCTACGGAGTAGCCGCTCGGTATGGTTATATCCATGTCAAGGCTGTTTTTGGCATATTTCGAGAACATGCTGAAAACTTTTTCGCCAAGACCGTTTTCTCTTACTTCCACGGCATTTGCGTTTGATGCGACACAAATGGCAAATAGGGAAATGATTAAAATGCTTTTTGTTTTCATAATTGATGCTTTTGTGAAATGGGGATATTTAATGAGAAGTTGCTTTTGGAATATTTTTGTTCAAAAAGGAAATATAGAAATTGTTCCCAACCGTTGCGGTTGGGAGGTATCAGGCTTCTGCTAATATTGTTTTAATAACAAGATACATGGTGTTTTTAATTTCGGCTGCAAGTTACATCGGTAAACAACTTTGTGCAACGGTTTTAGAGTTGATGTTTATTAATTTTTAAGACATAACCGTGGTGGTGTTTTTTTTGTAATGGTTTGATATGCAGCGTGTTTGTTAAAATGGGGTTGTGCGATTTTGGAATTTCCAAGTAAAAATATAGTTAAATGATGTTAAAATGAGGGGGGGGTAAATCTTGCTTTTATGAGTTCCATAGACTATATTTACCACCTAAACATTAAAGACCATAGAAGAGGAAATCATAAAGCAAAATGCTGAAAGCCACAAAAGAAAATTCCCTCCCAAATAAACGATTGCAGTAAATTAGTTAGTTTTTAAAAATTATATGATTATGAAGAAGTTATTTTTAGTTGTGTCGCTGTTGGCTATAGGCTTAGGCGTGCAAATAAATGCTGCTGATTGGCTCAACACCATGCAGGTGATAGGGTCGGATAAAAACCCAGGAACAGACTTTCCGGAATATCAGACAAGAGCAAAAACCAATTGTGATGTGCAATTCGTAATTCCAACTGGTTTTAAGAAACACAATGTGAGCACTGTGCTGGCATTTCCGTCAAAAGATGTTTATGGCCAAAGGCAGGAAAGTGCTTCTGGCTGCGAGACGGCTTTGCTGTCGTCCGACGGTAACTGCCTTGTGGGGTTGTGTTTTATGGACTCGATGGCTTTGCCTCGCGACCTTATGAGATTTATAAGAAGGTCGGTTGGCGGCTATCTTGGCGAGATTGACGAAGCCAAGCAGGAGCAGATAGACTTGGGTAAATATATGACCACCTTGTCGCCAGCCATGGCCAAGCTCGTGGCCAATGCCGACAATGTGTATATAGTGGATTATCCAAATATCGTTCCGTGGGACAAATGCGACTGGAAGCACTGCCAAGCAATTTATTTTGTGAAGAAAGGCAGACCTGCATTTTATCTGAACATACTTTACACCGACAAGGGCTATGCCCAGGCAAACAAATATCTGCCGGCTGCGCTGAGCGTGTTCAGCTACGGCAACAAGGCCGACTGGAAGTGGCCACAGCCAAAGTTGAGCGCAAGTAGCAAATAGAGAGAGCGGTTGACTCGCAGTTGAGATAAGGATTTGTTTTTAAGAAACCATTTGCCGGGGGAGGGTGGCAGTGTGCCGCTTCTCCCCCATAATTTTGTGCACGAGATGTGTGTGGTGTGTTGTGGTGTGGGTAATTTGCATTATCTTTGGATATAAAAATCAAGTTGCATTATGGAAGAATTGCCAAAAGACCCGTTTATTCTGTTCAGCTACATCAACATGAAGCTGCGTGACGACTATGCCTCACTCGACGAGCTGTGCCAAAAGGAGGACATCGACAAAGATGAGGTGGTGAAGCGGCTGCAAGCCGCCGGGTTTGAATACAACGAGCAGCAAAACAAGTTTTGGTGACTATGTGTGAAGCCGAATTGCAATAAAAAAACACTGACTGAAAGATGACTGGAGCAGAAGAAGTGAAAATGTATCGCCGCCGCGCCCTGACGCTTGACGTGGTGTGCCTGCTGGTGTGCTTTGTGGTGCTGTATTTCGGCACTAATTATGCCCTGCCGGTGTGGTGGATAGCCACAGGCGGCGTGGTGGCAGTGGTGTCGCTTGTGCTGGCTGTGCAGAACTCGCGCATGGCGCGCAAGGCCGAGGCAAGGCGTTTTGGAGCCGAGGCCGGCAAGCAAGACGGTGATGCCGCCAAGTGAGAAAGAACGAGTGATAATGACCTAAACAAAAAATTGCTATTGATATAAATGCTGAAATTCATATCCTGGAACGTTAACGGCTTGCGAGCCGTGGTGGGCAAGGACTTCAAGGAGAGCTTTGCCAAACTTGACGCCGACTTTTTCTGCCTGCAAGAAACCAAGATGCAGGCTGGCCAGCTCGACTTGGCTTTTGACGGTTACGACAGCTACTGGAACTATGCCGACAAAAAGGGGTATAGCGGCACGGCCGTGTTTGCGCGCCGCAAACCGCTGCGTGTGACCTATGGCATGGGCGTGGAGGAGCACGACCACGAGGGGCGCGTGATAACGCTTGAGATGGACAAGTTCTTCTTGGTCAACGTGTATGTGCCAAACAGCCAGGACGGCTTGCGGAGGCTCGACTACCGCATGAGGTGGGAAGACGACTTCAGGGCCTATCTGCTGCGGCTTAACGAGCAGAAGCCTGTGGTGGTGTGCGGCGACATGAACGTGGCTCACGAGGAGATAGACATAAAAAATCCGAAGACCAACAGGCGCAATGCCGGGTTTACCGACGAGGAGCGCGGCAAGATGACGGAGCTACTCGCGGCCGGGTTTACCGACACGTTCCGCCACTTCAACCCCGACTTGGCCGGGGCTTACTCGTGGTGGAGCTACCGCTTCCATGCGCGTGAGAAAAATGCCGGCTGGCGCATTGATTATTTTCTGACATCGAAGTCGCTAGACGACAAGCTTGCCGGGGCGGTGATACACAATGAGATTTTCGGCAGCGACCACTGCCCTGTGGAGCTGACACTCAACCTCTGAAAGCGGCGCAAGGCGCGCAAGCGCACACAAAAAAAGACGAAGTAGAACTATAACCCAACATTTCTTATTCAAAAAACATGGCTACAGTTGACGATAAAAAAGTGATTTTCTCGATGGTGGGGCTCAACAAGACCATCAAGCAAACCAACAAACAGATTTTAAAGAACATATACTTGTCATTCTTCTATGGCGCAAAGATAGGTATCATAGGCTTGAACGGCGCCGGCAAATCCACGCTGCTCAAGATAATAGCCGGCATCGACAACGACTATCAGGGCGAAGTGGTGTGGGCTCCGGGCTACTCGGTGGGCTACCTGCCACAAGACCCACACCTCGACGACAGCAAGACTGTGATGGAGGTGGTGAAAGAGGGCGTGCAAGAGGTGGTTGACGCCTTGGCCGAATATGAGGACATAAACCTGAAGTTCGGCTTACCGGAATATTATGAGGACGAGGAGAAAATGAACAAGCTCATGGCTCGCCAGGCCGAGGTGCAGGACTTGATTGACTCGACCGACGCATGGAACCTCGACACGCGCCTCAACCGCGCCATGGAGGCATTGCGTCTGCCGCCGGCCGACCAAATGGTGGAGCACCTGTCGGGCGGTGAGCGCCGCCGTGTGGCACTGTGTCGCCTGCTGCTGCAGAAACCCGACGTGTTGCTGCTCGACGAGCCTACCAACCACCTCGACGCCGAGAGCATCGACTGGCTTGAGCAGCACCTTAACCAATATGAGGGCACGGTGATTGCCGTGACCCACGACCGCTATTTCCTTGACGACGTGGCCGGGTGGATTTTGGAGCTTGACCGAGGCGAGGGAATTCCGTGGAAGGGCAACTATTCGTCGTGGCTCGACCAGAAGTCGAAACGCCTGGCACAGGAAGAAAAAACGGCAAGCAAGCGCCGCAAGACCCTGGAGCGTGAGCTTGAGTGGGTGCGCATGGCTCCCAAAGCCCGGCAGGCAAAGGGCAAGGCTCGCTTGAAGTCGTATGACCGGCTGCTCAATGAAGACCAGAAAGAAAAGGAGCAAAAGCTCGAAATATTCATACCAAACGGACCGAGGCTCGGCAACAAGGTCATAGAGGCTCACAACATAGCCAAGCGGTTTGGCGACAAGGTGCTTTACAGCGACATGAGCTTCACGCTGCCGCCAGCAGGCATAATAGGCGTGATTGGCCCCAACGGTGTGGGCAAGACCACGCTGTTTCGCCTGATAATGGGGCTTGAGAAGCCCGATGCCGGCACATTTGAGGTGGGCGAGACCGTGAAGCTGGCATACGTTGACCAGCAGCACAAGGACATTGACCCCGACAAGACGGTGTATCAAGTGATAAGCCAAGGCAACGAGTTGATGCGTCTGGGCGGCCGTGATGTGAATGCCAGGGCCTATTTGAGCCGCTTCAATTTTGCCGGCGCTGACCAGGAGAAAAAGTGCGGTGTGCTGTCGGGCGGTGAGCGCAACCGCTTGCAGCTGGCTTTGGCTCTGAAGCAGGAGGGCAACGTGCTGCTGCTCGATGAGCCGACCAACGACATCGACGTGAACACGCTGCGCGCCTTGGAGGAAGGCTTGGAGGAGTTTGCCGGCTGTGCGGTGGTGATAAGCCACGACCGCTGGTTCCTTGACAGAATTTGCACCCACATTCTCGCATTTGAGGGCGATGGCAATGTGTTCTTCTTTGAGGGCGACTACAGCGAATATGAGGTCAACAAGGCTCGCCGTCTGGGCATAGAGGAGCCCAAACGCATAAAGTATCGCAAATTCGACGAATAGCTCCGGCGCACATTCACACAATGTGACAGAAATAATAATGAAAAAAGAAATCGGGAGGAGGCTTGTGCTTCTTCCCGATTTTGTGTTATGTAGGAGTGGAAAAATGTTGGTGATTAGTATTCCACCTCGTTGTTAAGCATTTTCTCGGTGTCCCATGGGGCAGGGTCGCCGCCAAGGTATTTGTGAAACCACTCAAGGTGTGCGTTATAGTAAACTGGCATCGACTTGAGGTTGTCGGGCCAGTGGCCATCGTTGCTAAACACGATGAGGCGCGATGGAATGCCGAGGGTCTGCAGTGTAGTGAAGTATTGCAAGCTCTGCGTGTAGCTCACGCGATAGTCGCGCTCGCCGGTGATGATGAGTGCAGGGGTCTTGAAATTTTTCACGTACTCCGACGGTGACCATTTCTTGTAGAGGTCAGAGTTCCACGGTTGGCCCTTGAGATCGAAATTTGGAAACCATAGTTCCTCGGTCACACCCCACATGGAGCGCAAGTCATAGAGCCCCATCATAGAGGCAAGACACTTGAACGGGTGAGGCTGTCCCTGGAGCCAGTTCATGAAGAAGCCACCGTATGACCAGCCCATGGCACCCATGCGGTTGGCGTCAACGTAGGGCAGCTTGCTGAGCGCGTCGGTAACCTTCATCACGTCTTCGTATGGCTTGCCGCCCCAGTCGCCTGAAATTGAGGTTGTGTAGGCTTGACCATAGCCGGTGGAGCCGTGAGGGTTTGGATATGCCACCACATAGCCAGCTCCGGGATACACTTGCCAGTCACCGCGGAATGAGTCCTGCCACTGCGATTGTGGGCCGCCGTGCACATTGACGATGAGAGGGTATTTTTTGTTGGGGTCGAAATTGTGTGGCTTCACGATGAACACTTCCACTGGAATCCCATCAGCACCATCAACCCACATGGCCTCGCTGGGGCGAATGTCAACCTCGTCTTCGAGTTGCTGGTTGAGGTAGGTGAGCTGCTGCTCGCCACGGCCGCTCTTGCTGCGATAGAGAGCCACGGGCTTGCCTGTGGTGGTGTAGGTGTAGTAGGTGTAACCGTCGGTGCCAAGGGCAAAGTCGCGCAGCGACTTTTTGGACAACACCTTTGTGATTTTGCCGTCGCTGAGTGTCACTTTGCTGAGCGGAGTGTAGCCTTGCTCCTCGGTGATGAAATAGATGCTCTTGCTGTCGGCAGCCCATTTGAAGTCGTCAACCCAGTTGTCAACGCTTTCGGTGAGCACACGCTTTGCACCGGTGGCACGGTCGTAGAGGGCAAGCAGGAAGCGGTCGGACTCGTGTCCTGGCACACGCTGCATGCGATAGGCTATGTATTTGCCGTCGGGCGAGTAGATGGGGCTGCCGTCCCAAGCCTCATTGTCGGCTGTGAGACACTTGGGCTCACCGCCGGTCACTGGCACGGTGTAGAGGTTGGCATTGGTGTTGGCCTCTGGGTGCTCGGTGCGGTTTGACACAAAGCAAAGCTCCTTAGAGTCGGGCGAGAAATTAAACCCTATGCCGCCGCCGAGCATAAACACCGGAGAGTCGAATGCGCCTGGAGTGACGTCGGTGTAGGTGTGCTTGGCAATGTTGAAAACAATGATGTGGGAGTAGTGTCCGTCGGCATAAGAAGTCCAGTGGCGAAACAGCAGTTTGTCGGCCACGTGACCCTGCACAGGGCCCTCGTCCTTGCTTTTCATGCGCTTCAGGTTGGCTTCTGGGTTGGCTCCGCCAAGGTCGGGATATATGTCGGCCACAAAGGCAATGAGATTGTTGTCGGGCGAGAGCACGGCACCGCTCACGCCCAGAGCATAGTCGGTGATTTGCTCGGTAGATCCGGTTGTGGTGTCGTAGCGATAGACCTGAGGTTTTGCCACCTCGTCTTTGTTGTTCTTGTCTTTCTTGATTGTGGCGGTGAAAAAGATTGACTTGCCGTCACGGCTCCAAATGGGACTTGAGCTTTTGCCGTCGGTGGTGAGCATCTTCACGGCGGCGGTGTTTTGAGCCTTGCCGACTTTGATGCTCTTTGTGTCCATGAGCGCAAGGTTGGTCTCGCTCTTGTGGTCCTTCAGGCTTTGCTTGGTGACACTGTAGGCCAGCGACTTGCCGTCGGGGCTAATGGCCAGACCGCTCACGCTCTGCACCTTGTAGAGGTCGGGAATGGTGAAAGCCCTTTTTTGTGCATTTAGTTGCAGCATGGCTGTGAGGGTGAGTGTTATGATTAAAATTCTGTTCATAATTAAAATGAGAGATTGTCTGTTTTTTGTGGGGAATAATGGAAAAAGGAAGACCGCCTGACAGTGATGCCGGGCGGTCTTCGTGAAAAATATATCTAAATAAGTTAGTTCTTTTCAGATTATATTTCGGTTAGAAATCGGTGCTTCAGGCGCAAAGCCTGTGGCATGCGGTTTCTGCATTAGTCCAACTTAGGACCTGCAGCCTCAAGGGCCTTGCCGGCTTCGTTGCCTTCATATTTCTTGAAGTTCTTGATGAAGCGAGCAGCGAGGTCTTTAGCTTTCTCGTCCCATTGAGCAGCGTCGGCATAAGTGTCGCGAGGGTCGAGGATACCTGGGTCAACGCCTTCGAGCTTAGTAGGAACTACGAAGTCGAAGTAAGGGATAGTCTTTGTTGGAGCAGCGTCGATGCTGTGGTCAAGGATAGCGTCGATGATGCCGCGGGTGTCGCGGATAGAGATACGCTTGCCTGTACCATTCCAACCAGTGTTAACCAAGTAAGCCTTGGCACCGCTCTTCTCCATGTGGCGAACGAGCTCCTCGGCATATTTTGTTGGGTGCAACTCAAGGAATGCCTGGCCGAAGCATGCGCTGAATGTTGGGGTTGGCTCTGTGATGCCACGCTCAGTACCAGCGAGCTTAGCAGTGAATCCGCTCAAGAAGTAATATTTAGTTTGCTCAGCGTTGAGGATTGACACTGGAGGCAGCACACCAAATGCGTCAGCACTCAAGAAAATCACTTGCTTTGCAGCAGGACCTTGTGATTGTGGGCGTTGAATGTTCTTGATGTGATAGATTGGGTAAGAAACACGAGTGTTTTCTGTCACGCTCTTGTCCTTGAAGTCAATCTTGCCGTTTTCGTCAACAGTAACGTTCTCAAGAAGAGCGTCGCGAGTGATTGCGCCATAGATGTCAGGCTCAGCCTCTTTGTCGAGGTTGATGACCTTGGCGTAGCAGCCGCCCTCGAGGTTGAACACACCTTCGTCGTCCCAGCCGTGCTCATCGTCGCCGATGAGTTTGCGCTTCGGGTCGGTAGAAAGAGTGGTCTTACCAGTACCAGACAGACCGAAGAAGATGGCAGTGTTTTCGCCGTTCATGTCGGTGTTGGCAGAGCAGTGCATAGAAGCGATGCCCTTGAGTGGCAAGAAGTAGTTCTGCATAGAGAACATACCTTTCTTCATTTCACCACCATACCAAGTGTTGATGATAACTTGCTCCTTGCTTGTAACGTTGAACACAACGGCAGTTTCTGAGTGCAAACCGAGTTCTTTCCAGTTCTCAACTTTGCCCTTAGAAGCGTTGTAAACGATGAAGTCAGGTTCCTGGTCAAACTCTTCCTCGTTTTGTGGACGAATGAACATGTTGGTCACGAAGTGAGCTTGCCATGCAACTTCCATGATGAAACGCACTTTCATGCGAGTGTCTTTGTGAGTGCCGCAGAAACCGTCAACCACATAGAGTTTCTTGTTAGAGAGCTCTTTCTTTGCGATTTCCTTTACGGCCTTCCAGGTGTCCTCGCTTGCGCGGTGGTTGTCGTTGTGATATTCCTCACTGTCCCACCAGATGGTGTCGTGAGAAGTGGCATCGTCAACGATGAATTTGTCTTTAGGCGAACGGCCAGTGAACACGCCTGTCATTACGTTGATGGCGCCGAGCTCTGTCTCTTGGCCTTTCTCATAGCCTGTTAAACCTGGTTTTGTCTCCTCATTGAACAAAACTTCATACGAAGGGTTGTAAAGAACCTCAGTAGTGCCTGTGATTCCGTACTTTGCTAAAACTGACTTATCAAACTTTGCCATTTTAGATTTTATTTTAAAGTAGTTGTTAAAAATTTTCTATTTGATTAAAATGAAACCTCTAATCTTTCAGAGTGCAAAATTACACATTTATATTTTTTCTCAACCATTTTATTATGGAAAAAATTCCTTAATGTGGCTTTGTTATGATTATTTAAACATTCGCGCTCTGCATAGGGGTCTGGCGCATGGCTCCTGCTGCCGAAATCAGGTCTTTCACCACCTCTCCGCCAGCCACCAGACCTTCGGCTGCCGGCACAAAGGCGTTGCTTGCCGGCACGTTGCGCTTGGGGGCGTGAGTGCCGCTTTGCGGCTCTGGATTCGGGTCGTCGTTGCTAGATTGGCATGGGATTGGCGAGACGGGAATTTCCTCGCTATACACGCACTTAAAGTGCTTGATGCCTTCTTTGGCGAGCTTGCGCCGCATCACACGGGCTATGGGGTCCATTTTTGTGTGGCAGATGTCGGTCACGCGAAAAGCTGTGGGGTCGAGCTTGTTGGCTGCTCCCATGCAGCACAGTATGGGCACGCCGAGCTTTGTGCAGCGGCGCACAAGTTCCATTTTGGCCGAAACGGTGTCGATGCAGTCAACCACATAGTCGTAAACCGAGAGGTCTATTTGGTCGGCATTTTCCACCACATAAAACATTTTGTGGCCGTTGACCGTGCAGTGTGGGTTGATGTCGGTGGCGCGCTCGGCGGCCACGTCCACCTTGTATCGCCCTATGGTGCTGTGCATGGCAATGATTTGGCGGTTGATGTTTGACAGACACACCTTGTCGTCGTCGAAAAGGTCGAGCGTGCCCACGCCGCTTCGGGCAAGCACTTCAACCACATAGCCGCCCACACCGCCCACACCAAACACCGCCACGCGGCTTTTGGCCAGAGCTTCGATTGCCGGCTTGCCAAGCAACATTTCGGTTCGTTGAAACTGGTTGTGCATTAATGTGTGTAGATATATTATCGATTTGAGATTACAAAAATAGGCATAATGTGGCAAAAAGACCTCGACTGCCGTGCGTAAAACTGCATCGCTTTGCAAAACTTTTTTGAGCTTTCACATGTGAAAGCACGCATTGGCAAATGCGTGCCGCTAAAGTGGCAGTTGGAGCTTGCCGGTGGAAAAATAGTTTTGTGATTTTTGCTGTAATAATTTGGAGGGTCGGAAAAAATGACTAACTTTGCACCGCTATTACGAAGCCCAGATGGCGGAATCGGTAGACGCGCTGGTCTCAAACACCAGTGGAGCAATCCGTGCCGGTTCGACCCCGGCTCTGGGTACAAGCGGAGAGGTTAAATGATAAAATCATTCAGCCTCTTTTTTTGTTTGTATATGCTTCCTGTGTCTGGGGAACGGGGTGTTCAATGATTTTTGGGGGCAAGGGAAGCCACGGCGAGTTACACGGTGGCGGTGAGGAGCGTGGCGGTGCCTTGGAGGTGGAATTTGGTGAGCTCGGCCGGAATCAGCACGGTTTCGCCTTGGCGGAGCGATACTGCATCGTTTTGGCCTGTGGTCACGGTGCAGCTGCCGCCTATGCACATCACCACAAGAAATGCGTCGTGTGGCATATCCACGTCGCGCTGACCGCTGACGGATAGCTTACTAACCTCAAAGCAGTCACACTTCACAAGTGTGGCATCGGCTTTGTCTGCGAAATTCTGGCATTTCACGTCGGTGTCGTCAAATTTGATTGCGTCGGCTGCCCAGTCGGTGTGCAGCTCGCGCAGCTTGCCGTTGGCATCGTGGCGGTTGTAGTCATACACGCGATAGGTGATGTCGCTTGCCTGGTGAATTTCGGCGATGAAGTTGCCTGCGCCAATGCCGTGAATGCGGCCAGCCGGCAGGAAGAACACATCGCCGGCGCGTGTGTCGTGCTCACTCACCACGTCGAGAATGGTGTTGTCGGCTATGCGGCGGCCATATTCTTGCTTGGTGATTTCTTTTTTCATTCCGGCGAGCAGGCGTGCTCCGGGGTCGGCGTCAACCACATACCACATCTCGGTCTTGCCGTTGCAGCGGTGGTTTTGCCACGCCAGTTTGTCGTCGGGGTGCACTTGCAGCGACAAGTCGTGCCTTGCGTCAATGAGTTTCACTACGAGTGGAAATTCATTGCCGAAGCGGCGATACACATGTTCGCCCACGATGCGGCTGCCGTATTTTTCAAGGAGTTGACGCAGATTGAGACCGGCATCGGGTCCGTCGGCCACGACCGACTCCTTGCCTTCAATTCCGCTCACTTCCCAGCTTTCGCCCACATCACTGCGGTCGAAGTGCATGCCTTTGAAGGTGGCGATGCGGTCGCCACCCCACAGCACACTCTTGAGGTTAAGCTGAAATTTATAGGGTCTCATATCGTCAAAAAAAAGCAATTGCTCAAAAAATATGTGCAAAGATAGTGCAAACCGAGGGCAATACAAAACGAAAGGCAAAAAGACAACCTTTTTTGTTGCATTGACGCAGCCTGACGCATGCAAAATTTGGTGGTTTTTGTCATTGTGGGGGTGACGGCAAAAACTTTATCGTGCAGAGATGCTTTATTTTGATTTTCTTGATTAATTTTGCATTTGGAGTTGGTTTTAAGCCTGCTGACCATTATTCCATTGACGCCATGCATGAGTTCTGCTTCAATCATTATTTTATCACGGTTACATCGGCTGTTGTGATAGCCGCCATGGCAATAGTTTTGCTTGGCGTGCCCATTCCGCCTGATGGTAGCTGGAGGCGTATGCGCCAAATTCGTGCGTTTTTGGCAACGTCGTTCATTGTGCTTAGTGGCTCAAACATGTTTACCGGCATGGCGAGTGTGGAGGCCGATATGCCGCACCTGCTGTCGGCTGTCACCCTTGCGGTGGCGTCGTTTCAGGCTTTGCTGTTCACTGCTACGGCCATGGTGTTTATTGGCCCTATGCGCGTCAGGGCAAAGGTGGTGCTGAAGCATTGTGGCATGATTGCAGCCGGCGGTGCAATTTTGGTGCTTTCCATATTCACCGACCCCGGCATATATCCAGCCCTGTTTTGCTTGGCTGTGATTGCCTATGTCTGCCAGCTCATAGGCTACTGGCGCATGTTCCACGCCAGCTACAGGCACAGCGCCAAGCGGCTCGACGACTACTATGACGACGAGGAGTCGGGGCGGCTTCGCTGGTTGCGACATTTCTTCTACAGTGCCCTTGGCATAGGCGTGCTTGCCTTGGCTTTCTCGGTGTTTGAGGTGCCAGTGCAATATTACGACTGGTTTATTGTTACGTTTACCGTGTATTATGTGTATGTGGTGATGTGTGTTATCAACTATCGCATCAACTACACTTTTGTGGTGAAGGCTGTGGGGGTGGCTGAAAACGTGCCAGCCGACAAGGTGGTTGGCTGTAATGCTGCAGTAGGCGGTGACACGGCTACTGCCATTTATGAAACTGTGTCGGCCATTGATGCCAAGCCTCACGACGATGGACAATTGCAGCGCTTGGAGCAAGCCATCGACCACTGGGTGCAAATGAAGAAATACACTCAAAAAGACATTTCTCCCGATGGTGTGGCAGAGCAACTCGGCACTAACAGGCGTTACTTGGCGTGGTATTTCACAACGCAGCGCCACACCACGTTTCGCTCATGGCGGCTAAAGTTGCGCATTGCCGAGGCCGAGAGGCTGCTGCGCGACGACAGCGACGTGTCAACCGCCTCGCTTCACGACATGGTGGGGGTGGGAGACAAGAGCAATTTTCACAAGCAGTTTAAGCTGGTGACGGGCATGACTCCATCTGAATACAAAGCCGCTCACGGCAAAAAGAAGATCTGACGGTTAATGCGCATTTTTGTGCCACACGCCATGCGGTGCAAAAAATAGCACAGGGCCAATGATAACTGACTCATTGTCATTGGCCCTGTGGGAGTGTTTTTAGTGCATGGCGGCACTATGCGTGTCATCGCGACAAAAAGCTAATGCTTTAGAACAATTTTGTCATCGACCACATAGATGCCTAAAAAGGTAAAGTTTTTCATGGTGTGGTTGTCTTTATTCCGCTTATAGTATAAGTTTCTTGTTTTGGTAGTTTGTAGCCAAACGACTTCTGCCGACGTTGTGCCGCTGCCAATGGTCTTGGCTGCGTTGCGCACTGAACAACGGTGAGGTTTGGCTGCGTTAGGTTCTGTAAATTTTGAGGCTTTTGCGGTTGGGCTTGTCAAGTGGCCTATGGCACCTAATGTTGCCACACAGGCATAGCCGTGCGATTGGCAGTGGGCACCCTCAGTGATGGCATGGCAGCCGGTTTGCGCCACCACACAACAAGCATTAGCCTCAGAAGCTGTTGCTCCTGCCGGCAGCATTGCTGTGATAAAGAGTGCTTGTACTTTCATATTATTTTTTTTATGAAGTGATTCGATTTTTTTTTGTTTGTCAAAATTAGACTAAAACTATGGTTTAGAGCAAAAAAAGAGCGTGGTATTTGCTTGCCATGCAGCAAATACCACGAAAAATGTCACAATTTGACAAAAAAGCGGACTTCTGCAAAAAGAGAAGTCCGCTTAATATTGATTGCTGTCAGTCAGCTTGGGCTGACATGCGCAGATTTATATAGTCATCATTTCACCAAAACCTTGGCTGCAGCTCCTGCGGCTTTCACCACATAGAGGCCGTTGGCGAGATTGATGACATCGCCAGCCTTGGCCACGCCGCTCTTAACCAGAGCACCTGCCACAGTGTAGATGGCATATTTGCCTTCTGGCAGCACCACGCCACCAGCCACGGTTTGCACGTCGGCAGTTGCCTTGGCAACATCGTCAACGCCGGTGCCTTCGGGGGCATTGACATGGAGTTTGTAGCTGCGAGAATATTTGCCTAAGTTCGCGGTGAGAGTGTAGTCGCCCACGGTGTTTGGCTTGGCAGCCACGTAGTAGCCGCTCACGATGAACTCTTCTGGTATGTCCCAAGTGAGGTTTTGTGGTTGAGCCACACGGAATGTCTTGGTCACATTGTAGCGAGTGTCGCCTTCCTCAAGATAGAGAGGAGTGGTGGCAACCACCACTGCCGAATCCTCGCCGATAGACGTTGGATATGGATAGCGGCTGTTGGCGTCGAACGCCTGCTTTGCTGTTGTAGTGGTCCAGTCGGCACCAGGAACGAAGTTCGACACGAGCTCATAGGTGGTGAGGGAGCTTACACCTTCTGCATCGGCTTTGCCGATAGCCTTCTCGTTGCACATTTGGTTGTCGAAAGCCACATTCTCAATGGTGAGATATTTGCTTGTCTTGGCTGCCACAGCACCCACGTTGGCTGCGCTGCTTGCATAGCCGTCGAGGCTGCCGGTGGAGATGGAGTTGGCAATCTTGAATTTGCTGTAGCTGCTGCCAGGCACGCCCATGATGCCGGCCACGCCATTGTTTGCGCTGATAGTGCCAGAGTTGTAGGCATTGGTGATTTCAGGATTACCCTTGCCCACGATGCCGGCAGCACCGGCAGCTGTTGACGACACGCTTGCCTTGGTGTTTGCCACGTCGGCAGTGTTTGCCACATTATTCACAAATGTTTGTCCGGCCTCGCTGTCGATGTCGCCCACTATACCGCCAGCTGCATTGTAGCTGGTGGTGACTTTGGCTGCATTGACGCTATTGCTGACCACAAACTTCACATCTTTTGCGTCGCTATAGGAAATGGTGTTTTGACCCACGATGCCGGCAGCAGGACCATAGGCGCTGATTGCACCATAGTTGTTGGTCTTGTCGATTGTGGCGCCGTGCTCCACATAGCCCACGATACCGCCGGCCACGCTCTTGTCGCTCTTAATCTCGCCATAGTTTTTGGCGTTGTCGAGAGTCACGGCCGATGCCAGAGAAGCGATGCCGCCTGCATAGCCTGATGAGCCTGTGGCTGACACCGAACCATAGTTGGTGAGGTTGCTGTATTTGCTTGCTGCGCCGCAGATGTGGCCTGCGATGCCGCCGGCCTTGGCCGATGCCACCACAGAGGCGTAGTTGGTCACGTTTTCAATAGAGCCTTCAGCTTCGCCTACCACAGCACCCACATAGGTCTTGCCTGTCACGGTGCCGTTCTTGATTGTGATGTTCTTGATAGCGCCATCAAGGCCGAGAGCGCCCACGAGACCCACATAGTCGGTTGTGCCCTTGTTGATGGTGAGATTGCTTATAGTGTGGTTCTTGCCATCAAGTGTGGCGTTGAACTTGGCTGTTGTCTTGCTGCCTATAGGCTCAAATTCGGCATTGTCCATGTTGAGGTCAGCAGTGATTGTAAACACTTTGCCGCTGAAGCCGTTTTTGGTTGAAGCCACAGTGCTTGACAGCTTCACGAGGTCGGCTGGAGTGGCGATGATGTAAGGATTCTCGGCTGTTCCGTCGCCTGGCAGAATCTTGCCTATTGCTGCAAGAGGAATCACCTTGGTGAGGCCTGCAAATGTGGCGGTGAGGTTGTCGTTGGCAGCCTTGTCGCTCTCCTTGTAGTTGAGCGTGTTGCCGCTGATAGAGAAGTCTGTGCCCTTTTCCACTGCCCAGGCGAGACCGTCGGCAGCATAGAGGGTGGCATTTTTGCTGATTTGTGTGCGGGTGTCGCCAGCGTCAAATGTCACAGGATAAGAACCGAGTTTTGCGCCATTTTCGTCTTTGAACAGCTTGAGCTGCGGATAAAGTCCGTTGGTTGAAGTCCAGTTGTCGTCGCCAAATGCGGCAGATGTCAGTTCGCTTGTGAGTTTGCCTTCAAGTCCGGCTGCATCAATGTTTTTGTAGATGGCGATTTGCTTGTCATAAACAACATTACTGAATTTGCTCGACTCATATTTGCCTACCACGGCACCTGCAGTGGCATCGTCACCAGTGAACGACACAGCTCCCAGTGAGAGCACATTGCTGAATGTGGCAGCCTTGGCCGAACCAGCCACACCGCCCACGTTGGTCACAGCCGACACATTGCCGGTGTTGAGACAGTTGGTCACTGTTCCGGCGCATGAGCCCACAAGACCACCCACGCTTTGTGTGGTTGTGCCGGCGGAGCTTACTGTGCCGGCGTTTTGGCAACCGCTCATTGTGGCTCCAGCCTCGATGTTGTAGGCCACACCGCCAATATAGCCTTTATCAAGGCTCGTCACATTGCCTTCGTTGTAGCAGTTGTTAATCTTGCTGCCAGAGTAGGCTATATACACAAGACCTCCGGCAAAACCTTCGGCAGTGTAAACGTCTGCATAGTTTTTGCAATTTTCCAAGGTTCCCATGAGTGCCGACACGAGTGAGGCGGCGTTGCGGTGGAATTTGAGAGAGCAGCTCTTGTCGATGTTGAGGTTTTTAATCACACCGTCTTTGGCCACGAAGCTGAATAAAGCCGACCAGAGGTCGTCGGTGTTCACGTTGTTGAACTTCCAGTTCTTGATGCTGTGTCCCTGGCCGTCGAACACTCCGGCAAATGCGCATGAGCTGGCGTCGGAAATGATGGGGAAGGTGGCATCGTTTTGCATGTCGATGTCGGCAGTCACCTTGAAATATTCGCCGTCGAACGACATGCCCTGGCTGTTGGTAGCATCGCTAAGTTTCTTCATGTCGTTGAAGTCGGCGATGATATATGGGTCGGCCTCGGTTCCTGTTCCATTGAATATCTCAGGATAGATGCTTACGAGGCTGCGTTTCTCATAGTCGCCAAGATAGGCGTGGAGCACAGCATTTACGAGCTTGCTTCCGCGAGTGATATTGACTGTGGTGCCGCTAATGCGAGCCTGTGTTGTTCCGGTGATTTCCCAATCCACGTCGTTGAGGTTGCTCACAGTGAAGTTCTTTGTCACTTTGCCGTGCGACTCGCCGTCGGCAAGGAAGAATGGCGTGGCGTTGAGTAGCGCTATGTCGAGGTTTGCTGATTTCTTGAGGCGAGGATACATACCGGCAGAGAATTGCCAAACGCTGGTGTCAAAGCCGTCAATAGCTGTGCCTGTGGTCAGCTCTTTAGTGGTTTTCGGACCGATTTTGCCGCCCCAGCCAGCCACCTGTGAGTCGTAGTAGCAGTTTTTGAGCGTCACGCTCACTGTGTTTTGGCCAATGAACTCGCAGTTTTCGGAGCGAGCTATGATGGAATTGAATATTGTGCCGAAGCTCAAGCAGTTTTCGATAGAGGTTTTTGATGCAGAGCCTGACAGGTATCCAATCAGGCCACCCACAGATGAAGTGCTTTGGTTATAAACCGTTCCGGCATTGTAGCAATCTTTGATTGTGGCGTCGGAAATTTGTCCTGCCAAGCCGCCAGTGTAGTTGCCCGACTGAATGTAGCCTGCATTCCAGCAGCGTTCCACAACCACTTGCTGGCCATTACCCAAGATGCCGCCGCAGTTGCCGTTGGCAGACGATAGAGTGCCGAAGTAGTAGCAGTCTGAAATCTCCACTTGAGGCTTGCCTGTGCCAGCCATTGAGCCAAGTGCCACACCAGCAATGCCACCGGTGAACGTCTGGCTCTCAAGCTGTGCGGTGAGGGTGGCGTCGCTCCAGCAGTTGCGCACCACGCCATAGTCCTGGCCAACGATGGCTGCAAATGTGCTGACGCAGCTCATGCTTCCAGAGTAGGAGCTGTTGAGTACATAACCACCTCCCACAAGGTTACCCACAAGGCCGCCCTTGAAGCCGCTTACTGTGGCGTTATATGAGCCGCCTTTAACATGCACGTTGTCGAGCGTGCCGGCAAGTTGACCCACAACAGTGCCGCCCGATAGCGATGTGCCGGCATCTACGGTGACTTTTGGGTTGACGAGGGTGATGTTCTTGATTACACCGGCGGTGTCAACAATGCCGAACAGACCGCCGTAGCGCTCTCCGTCTTTTGAGGTGAGCACGAGGTTGGTGAGCGTGTGGTTTTTGCCGTCGAACACGCCGTCGAACTTGTTTTGCTCCTTAAATGAAATCCACTTGCCTATAGATGGGTAAGTGAAGCTCGAAGCAAACGTTATGTCGTTCTCCAAGGCAAAATATTTGCCTGTGAACGAATTGGCTTTCTCATTGACCTCGTTGGCGAGCTCGGTGAAATCCTCGGCCTTAGTAATCTTGTAAGGGTCGGCCTCGGTTCCTGTTCCGCCGCTGAAAGTCTGACCCCACGCCGTGATGCTGGCTGTGAGAGCCAATACAAAAAGAGTGACTTTCTTCATTTGTCGAAAAATTAAATAATTATTTGTTGAGATATTTGAATGTCTGTTCTTTGCCGCCGCCCGACACGTGCACCACATACACGCCTTTGTCGAGGCCGTCGAAGCTCACCACGCAGTCGTCGCCTGTGGTTTTGCTTGTGAGCGAGAGTGCCTTGGCGAGCGCACCGCTTGTGGTGTAAACGTTGATGCGTGTCTTGTCAACATCTTTCAGGAAGAGCACGTGCAGGCCATCGGCCATAGGTGTGCCTTTCCAGGTGTCGGTAAACTTCTTCACTTGTTCCACACTTGAGAAATTTTTCAAGATATACACCAGTCCGGCATAAGCGTCGATTTTGCCATAACCCCATGTGTTGTTTGGCACATCGCCTGTGTATTTGTCCTTGATTGCGGTGTTTTTGAGTGTTTCTCTGATTTGCTCGGTGGTGAGTGTGGGGTTGGCCTCAAGCCAGGTGGCTATGATGCCGGCCACTTGTGGCGCCGACATGGAGGTGCCTTGCATTGCGCCGTAGCCGTAGGTGCGGCCATTCCATTTGTCCTTGCCCATGAGCACATAAGATGCGTCGCTATAAGAGAAGCTGTTGAGAGCCGAGATAATATATGAGCCTGGAGCCGAGATGTCGGGCTTCATGCGGCCGTCGAGTGTGGGGCCTTGGTTGGAGAATGGTGCTATGTCGTGCAGCGGAAAACCTTGTGTCCAGCCGGCAGAGCCGCCATTGTTGAGCGTGTCGCCGCTCACGGTGCGCACAAACGGGCGTGTCACATAGGCACCCACGGTTATCACGTTCTTGCCCACACCGCCTATCTCGCCTGTTTGATATTTGTTGTCGGGCAAATCCATTTTTTCGTTCCACTTTCTGAAGCAGCAGTAGTTGTTGTTGGCCCAGCCGTGCACTGTGGTGCCTGGCTCGCCAATCACCATTATGGCTATCACCTTGCCTGGCTTGTAGTCGCTGAGGTTGAGGGTGATGTGTGCCGTGGGGCGGTTGTTGAGCGGACTGGTCTGTGTCACTATGTCAAACGAGCCGCTTGCCATGTCGTAAGGCTTTTGCAGCACCACCGAACCGCTGTAGCTGCGCGAGGCGTTGAATGCGCGACTCTGATACACAGGCTGCAGAGTGGTTTTGTCGATGGTGCAGACCTTGATTTTGAACGACGTGCCCTCGTCGCCCCAGAACTGCATCTCGCCGCTGCCTGCCATGTTGAGGCTCTCGGCAAAGGCTATGCCTATGAGCAGGGTGTCGTTGTCGGCTGTGAACGACTTAGACACGTGTGCATCTACGAGGCCGTCGTTGCCGGCAGAACCCACGAATATGTGGCCTGGGCCAGCAAGCTGGTCAGCAATCTGGTCGCGGAGCGACGTGCCGTCGTGCGGACCCATTTGGGTGCCAAGACTCATGTTGATAACGGCTGGCTCGCCCACCGAGTCGGCATAGTTGAACACATATTTCATTGCATCGGCAATGCCTGTGTCAACTGAGCCAAATGTGGTGAAGACCAAGTCGGCCTCGCGTGCTATGCCATAATATGGGTTGCCGTTGGTGGTGTCGGCTCCGGCGGCAATGCCGAGCACATGGCTTGAGTGGGCATAGGAGCTGAGGTCAGTGCCTTTTTTCAATATGGCCTCTGGAGTGGTGAACTCCTTGCCGTAGCCAAACTTGGCCGGAACAGTGCCGCCCACGGTGTCGGCCTGAAGCCACACGCGCTTAAGGCGCAGAGTCTTGCGGTCGCTGGTGTAGAAGTCTGGATGACCGAAATCAAGTCCGGCATCTATGTCGGCCACCACCACACCTTTGCCCAGAAATGGCATGGTGAGCGGAGCCTGACCTGCTTGCACCTTGTCAACGTTTGTGAGAATGCGCGATGAGTCCATGGCCAACGTCACCTTTTGGGCGGCTTCAATCACGTCAACGCCTTGCAGGGCTGCCACGGAGTCAACCGCGTCGATTGGAATGCGGGCAGTGAGAATGTTGCCGGCCACAGTGCCGACCTCCACTCCCAGTTGCTTGATTGAGTCAATGACCGATGCGTCGTTAAACTTCACGAAAGCCGACAGCTTCGTGCCGTTGACCGACGGTGCTTTGCGCACGCCGCTGTGCTGGCGCGGCATCAGGTCGAGAATAGTGTTGGTGGTCAGTTTGTTTGAGATTTGCGCAAAGGCAATCACAACAAATGCCAAACACATAATTGCAGTAATTTTTCTTCTCATACGCTTATTGAGTTATTATTAAAATTATTTAGCGACAAATAATATTGTGATAGATGTGCTTTTGTGTGCAGCATTGCCGTTGGACACAACGGCATGGGATAAACATGGAAAAATGTGCAACAAACTCCACATTGAAATCCTATTGCAAAATTAATCAAATAATAAATGCTTTGCAATCACATGATGTGTAAAAACCAACGAATTGGAGTTTTTGTGTCATTTTAGGTTAAAACCTTTAACCACCATAGCGGCTCGGTGGTAGTTGCGCTGGTTCAAGAAAGCGTGATTGCTTTTTTTGCATTTTTCATGAAAAAGGGCAATGAATGCCATAATTAACTTTAGTTAACAAAACATTTTTTTTTTTTTAGCATATTTTTTTGGATTTATTTAAATCCAACGCTACATTTGTAATGTTTTTTAAGAATCCCCAAGGATTAAACCCTAATGAAGAAATGCGAGGCTGTGGGAAAAAATAAGCAAAAGGAAAAGTAGATTTTGGAGTGTTGATTGATTTGTGTTTTGACTCCATTGGTCTTGTCCGTTTTTCCCCGACAGCCGTTGCTGTGTCCAGTGACACGCGGCACAAAATTTTTGCCATTGCGAAAACCGAAAAATCACGAAATCATTTTTGCCGAATTTCACACATGAGGCCATGGCCAAGCAAGGGACTGTCCTGGGTGTTGCGTGTGTGGCAATGTGTGGAGATTTGTTGTGTGGTGATGCGAAAACCTCTTTTGTGGTGTCGGTGGTGGTTTCGTTTTGCGGCAGAATTGGGCTTGGAGTGGGAGTCGGGTTCTGTGAAAGTGATTTGATTAACACTGATTAACAAAACATTTTTTTTTTTAGCAGATTTTTTTGGATTTGTTTAAATCCCAAACTATATTTGCAACGTTTTTTAAGGATATCCCAAGGTTTAAACCCTCTTAATGAAAAACGAGGATATTAGGATAAAAATAACTAACGAAAAGTTATTGAAGGAGTTTTTTAGTGTGTATTTAAACCCATAATGTCTTTCTTTTTCTGATGTCAATCTACCGCTGTGCTAAAGGGCACAATTCTCTTAACAATTGTGGTAGGTCTGCTGCATCAGTAATTCTTTAATTCACAGCTAACTGACATTGTGACACACTGATTAGTCGAGAGGCTTGGAGTGGCAATAGCACTGAGGTGTTTCGTTTTCTTGAGATACCAATTTGCAACTCTTAGACCTCAAACGTTTTGGAAGATTACGTGTAATCCTGTAATCTGGAAAAAGACTAAACGTATTGGTTTTATTAATTTTTAGACATTAAGCGAAGTCGGCCTGTGAAGGTAAGCTCCGCTTTTTTTTTGTGTCGCTACCTTTGTGTCACAGCCGGTTGGCTTTGTTGAGGGTAATGAGGCATGTAGGTTGCCCTAATTTTCCACAAATCACCGAACAAAACGGTCACAAATCACCGAACAAAATGGTCACAAATAACCGAAAAAATTAGTTTGTAACAAAAAAACAGCCTCCAAGAGAGCCTGTAGATTGGCCTTGCTTGGGGGCTGTTGCTATTTTTTTGCTGATGCCGGCGGCTGCTTGCGTTTTGTGGCAATCTGCCGGCAACCAGGGTGTGTGCGTGTCTGAAGAAATCAGTCGATTTGCGGCTTGGCTGCTATTTTCTTGAGGAAATAGTCGCGCACGTCGCTCCAGTGATAATATGGGGCAACGTTGGTCTTGACAGGCAGAGTGGCCTCGTGCTCATTGAGCAGCACTTTCACAAGCACGTCGTTACTGCCCTTTTTGCGATAATAAACCATCTGAATGTTGCAACCCATAGGGAATATCTTGTAGGCTTGCCAGTTATTTGCCACTTGCTCAAGGTCGCTCGTGTGGTAGTCTGCTCCGTTGAGCCCCATGAGGCATGCCAGTGGCAGCAGCACCGACTCATGGCCAAAGCGCAGGTCAGCACAATATTTTCCACCGGCTATTGCCTTGTCGGCACACTCAATGATGTTGTTGAGCAGGTTCACCTGATTGTAGTCGATGCGGCAGTGCGTGAGTGGGGTTTCGCCCGACAAGATGTACCAACGGGCATTGTTCACAGTCCACACATTGTAGATGTCATCATCTGAAAACAAGTCGTAGAAGTTCACTTTCTCAAACTGGTGGTGGCTTTGCATGTTGCCGGTCACATCGAAGAGCTTGGTCATGAGCTCTGTGCCGTTGATGTTGGCGTTAGCCCAGTTGACGTCGGTAAACAGCTTGGCAAACAAGCCTTCGGGGTGAATGTGGTTGCGCTGGAAAGAGAGCAGCAGTGGCGACATGGCGCTGCGCCACTTGCCTATCACCGGGTCGTCATAGTTCATGTAATGCATGTCGGCCTGGCTCGCGTCGGTGTGAATGTCGAGGTAGGGGTTGAGCGACTTGAGCATGTCGGTCTCATTTAGCATGGAGAGAATGCAGCGAATCACGATGGTGGAGCGTGCGTCAATGCGCTTGCCGTTGCCCGAAAACACTTCGGGGAAGTTGCGGAACATGCGGCGGGCTATGCCCTGATGCTGCTCTGCACCCACGTCGCTCAGTTCGCCTAGGCGGTTGGTGGCGGCAGTGCGCACCATGCGCAGCGTGTCGAGCACTTGTTTGCCACGCGGAGTGAGTTTGCCGGCCTTTTCTGCTATTTCGAGTTGTTCCACAGGCACGTTGTATTGCGACGGCGATATGAGCCAGCGGCTGCCGTGGCGGCCGTAATGGTTGATGTAGAAAGCTTTGTAACCAGCCGGAGCCGGAGTGAGCTTGGGCAAGTCCTTGTCGGGATAAGCCACATAATTGTTTGCGCTCATTCGGGGGTTGGCCTTAAAGTCCTCTTTGGGTGTTCCTGCCTGCAAGCCAAGCGCGGCTATTAGGCAGAGCACTAAAAATGTGATATTTCTCATAATTGGTTAAATAAATGATTTTTTCTGAGTAGTCGTAGTCGTCGGGCTGGCGTTGCAAAATGCTGCCCGGCAGCCGTCGTGAGCGTCACTTGCCGCTGTCACGCTTTTTCCACTCCTCTGCTCCCTTAGCTTTGAGTTGCTTGGTAAACTCGGCTGAGGCTTCATCTACCTGGTCTTCTTCGGCAGGAGAGGCAAAAGCGTGGCTGAAGCCGTTCACGTCGCGCCAGTGACCGCGTGTGAAGTCGGGTATCTGCACCGGCAAGTTGCCGTGGTCCATAGATATGGAGCCAAGTTCGGCCAGACAGCACCACTCGGCCAGGTCATACACGTCGATGTCGAGCGGCAAGCCGTGTTGCAGGCAGTAAACCAGGCGCACGTCCATAATGTAGTCCATGCCGCCGTGTCCGCCCACCTTGCGTGCTTTCTCCTCATTGCGTGCCACGATAGGGCTGCGATATTTGTTGACGAGCTGGTTCATGGCATCGGCAGGCAAGAAGCTGTGTCCGGCTTGATAGCCTGGAGCCGAAATGCCGGTCAGTGCCATTTGCTCTTTGTTGAGGCAGTAGCCCTCAATTGGATATTTGTTGGCAAAGCCTTTTGTGCCTGTGAGCTGATACATGCGGCTGTAGGGCTGAGGTGACAGCGTGTTGTGCTGAATTTCAATCACCTTGTCGTTTTCGGTGCGTATGAGGGTGGTGGTGTGCTCGCCATTGCGGAACTCGGTGCAAGGCTTGCCGGTGTATTTCTCCACCCATTTAGGGCCGTTAACTGCCTTGGTGTCCATGGCCACGAGGGTTGCCATGCGGTCTCCACGGTGAATGTTGAGCAGTTGGGCTATAGGGCCGAGGCCGTGTGTGGGATAAATGTCGCCACGGAAGTTTTGGTTGTAGCGCAGACGCCAGCCCAGCAGGTCGTCTTTGTCTTTGCGCCAATAAGTGTCCCAGTTCTCGTCGAGGTTGTGCAGATATGCGCCCTGCACGTGCAACACCTCGCCAAACACTCCTTTTTGGGCCATGTTGAGTGTGTTGAGCTCAAAGAAGTCGTAGCAGCAGTTCTCAAGCAGCGTGCAGTGCAGACGTTTGCTCTCGGCAAGGTTCACAAGCTCCCAAATCTGGGTGAGGTCCATGACCGACGGCACCTCTATTGCCACATTCTTGCCGTTTTCGAGCGCACATTTGGCTATCTCGAAGTGGTGCTCCCAGTCGGTGGCAATGTAGATGAGGTCGATGTCGTTGCGGCGGCACATGTCTTTGTAGCCATATTCGCCGTAGTAGGTGTCGGCCGGTGGCATGCTCATGGGTTTGAGTATGTTGTTGTTGGCGGCTTCGGCGCGCTGCTGCTCGTAGTCGCACAAAGCCTTTATTTCAACTCCGTTGATTTGGCACCAGCGGTTCACTGCGCCAGTGCCGCGCCAGCCGAGTCCGGCAAAGCCCACTCGCACGATGTTGATTTTGGGCACGGTGAGTTTTATGGCGTCTTTTTGACCCTGTGGACGCTTTGGCACTTTAGTGATAATGGTGCCGTTTTTAATTTTGTATGACCAGTTGAACTGTGCCCTGTCGTGTGCATAGGCTGCTGATGCTGCCATGGTTGCTATAATCACGAGGACAAACAAACGGAAGATGTTTTTTTTCATTTTGTATTGCTTTGTGATGTCTGTTAACAGAATTGATATTGGTAATTCGTAGCTTTGTGTGGAGAAATATATGCTAAGTTCACCATAATTTCGCAAAAAAGCAAATGTAACAACCTAAAAACGATTACAAAAGTTTCCAATAAGAAGCATGAATGGAACTGCTTATTGGAAACTTTCGTGTGGGGATTGTGGGGGCGGCAGTGTGTCAGAACATGCGCTTCTCGGTGGCGGTGCGGCCGTTGGTGTAGGTTGTCACCACGATGTTCAGGCCGCTGAACGCGCTGTCGCTCTCCATGCCCTGCAAGTTGTAGTAGCGCACGCTTTGCACCTGCTCGCCTGTGCCTTTCGCACCCCAATCTGAGCATTATTTGCTATGATTTTTCATAATTAACCAATGAATTTTTGTTTTTTTTGGAAAAATGGTGGTTGCGTTGGCTGTGTTTGTTTTTATTTGTATTTTTGCTGATTAAAGGAGATTAAAAAAGATGCAAAAGCAGGTGAAGCGAATATTCTGCATGGCAGTGGCAGTGGCGCTGGGCGTGGCAGCAAATGCCGCAAACGATTACGCTCAGGCAACATTTGCCGTGCGCAGCCACGATTTTGGCTACATCAAAGAAGCCAAAGGTCCGGTGTCGCACACATTTGAGTTTGAAAACACTGGCAATAAGCCTCTGATTATAGTTTCAACCACAACAGAGTGTGGCTGCACTCGGCCGGAATATCCCACCAAGCCCATTAAGCCCGGCAAAAAAGGCAAGGTAAAAGTCACGTTCAGCCCAATCGGTCGTCCTGGGGCATTTGTCAAAACCATAAAAGTGAGGACAAATGGCAGGGAAAAGACCACGGTGCTTGTGATAAAAGGCTCGGTGATACCCAAAAAGTAGTTAGTGAGCATGAAGGTGTGTTTACGCAACATAGGGCTGACGGCGTTTTGCGCCGTGACGGTACTTGCCGCCAATGCAAAAGGTGTGGTGTCGTGGCTCGACACGGTGCATAACTTCGGCACGTTCAGGGAAGAGGTGCGTGAGGTGAAGTGCGACATGCGGTTTGTTAACACCGGCGATGAGCCGCTCGTGATAACGAGTGTGCGCCCCACATGCGGTTGCACGGCAGGAGACTATCCGCATGGAGCTATCGCTCCCGGCGACACAGCAGCCATCACGCTCACCTACACATCGATAAACCGTCCGGGCGATTTTGAGAAAGAGGTGTTTGTTTACACCAATGGCGAGCCGCGCAAGTCGGTAGTGACCATAAAAGGCCGCGTGATAGGGTCGGCAAAGACGGTTGACTCGCAATATCCAGTGGTGCTCGGCCCTGTGAGGCTAAGCGCCTCTACTGTGCCGTTTGGCGATGTGACCAAGGGCAAAACACGCATGGGCTATCTGACGGCATATAACACAGCCACCGACTCCATGCGCATAGCCTTTGACAAAGCTCCGGCACACATAGTGCCACACGCTGTGCCCGACGTGGTGGCATCCGGCGGCCAGGCCACGTTGACGTTTTTCTACGACACCGCCGGTGCTCGGCAGTGGGGCATCAACGCCGACACGATAGGCGTGTATGCCGAGCCGGCGCATGCCTCGGCAGGAGCGGCGGCAGGGGCAGCAAAGGTGGTGGTGTCGGCTTTTGTCAACGAAGACTTCTCGCGGCTCACGGAGAAGCAGCGCAGCATGGCTCCAGCGGCAAGCCTCTCGACCGACAAGCTTGACTTCTCGCCCATTGCACAAGGCAAAACGGCGACTAAGGAATTTGCGATTAAAAACACCGGGCACGACAAACTTGTGGTGAGGCGTGTGTTCTCTACCGACAAGGGCGTGACTGCCACAGTGAGCAAAAATGAGATTAAAAAAGGCAAGACGGCAACTGTGAGGGTTACAATCTCACCCGATGCCATAGCCAAGATACTGAATTCGAGATTGACCGTGATGACCAACGACCCATACTCGCCGCGCATGCACGTGAGGCTTGTGGGGGTGGTGGCGCCCAAGGACAAAAATTGAGAGAGACATATAGAGCACAAAAATCAATATGAGCACAAGCAGAATAGTGAAGCACACGGAAGAGTGCCCTAAAGTGGAGCACCCCGAAAACGAAAAGCAATACACTGGATTGCAGGTGAATGCCGGCATAGAGCAGCCACCCACGGTGAACCCCTATCTGAACCTGCGCCGCAAGCACAGGCCGCAGCTTTCGGTCAACGACTATGTGGAGGGCATAATAAAAGGCAACACCACAGTGCTCGGCCAGGCTGTGACGCTTGTGGAGAGCCTTGCTCCTGCTCACCAGGCAATAGCGCAAGAGGTGATAGAGAAGTGTCTGCCCTACGCCGGCAAATCGCAGCGCATAGGCATAACCGGTGTGCCTGGTGCCGGCAAGAGCACGTCGATTGACGTGTTTGGACTGCATGTGCTGAAGCGTGGCGGCAAACTTGCCGTGCTTGCCATCGACCCCAGCAGTGAGCGGTCGAAAGGCTCTATACTTGGCGACAAGACACGCATGGAGAAGCTATCGGTTCACCCCAAGGCTTTCATTCGCCCTTCACCCTCGGCAGGTTCGCTTGGAGGTGTGGCTCGCAAGACGCGCGAAACCATAGTGCTGTGTGAGGCCGCCGGCTATGACAACATTTTTGTGGAAACTGTGGGCGTGGGGCAGAGCGAGACGGCTGTGCACTCCATGGTGGACTTCTTTTTGCTGATACAGCTCGCCGGCACAGGCGATGAGCTTCAAGGCATAAAGCGCGGCATCATGGAGATGGCCGACGGAATAGTAATCAACAAGTGCGACGGCAACAATGTGAAGCGCGCAGAGCTTGCCGCATCGCAATTCAGGAGCGCGCTGCACCTATATCCGCTTCCGCCGAGCGGTTGGTCGCCGCAAGTGCTCACTTATTCGGGCTACTATGGACTTAACATCGACAAGGTGTGGAACATGATAGACCTGTATTTTGAGTTTGTGCACAAAAACGGCTATTTCGAGGAAAAACGCCGCCAGCAAGAAAAATACTGGATGTATGAAACGATTAACGAACATCTGCGCACCAATTTCTACAACAACCCCGAAATAGAGAAACTGCTTGAAATAAAGCAAGAAATGGTGCTTGGCAACAAGCAGTCGTCGTTTGTGGCGGCTGCCGATGTGCTTAACTACTATTACAAACATATTGAGACCAAAGAATAGTGCATTATTTTGAATTTGCGAGCAATGAATGAGGACAGATTTTGCTATAAATATCCACACCCGGCAGTGACCACCGACTGCGTGGTGTTTGGCTGGGACGGAGCAAGGCTAAACTTGCTGCTGATAAAGCGAGGGCATGAACCCTACGAAAACAGCTGGGCTTTTCCCGGCGGATTTCTCAACATAGATGAAGACGCTCCCGACGGTTGCCGCCGCGAATTGCGCGAGGAGACCGGGCTTGAGGTGGCAAACGACGAGATTGCGCAGCTTGGTGCCTACACCAAGCCCGACCGCGACCCGCGTGAACGCGTGATTTCGATAGCGTTTTTCACGGTAATCAATGTGGCCGATGTGCATGGTGGCGACGACGCCACGCAAGCGCAGTGGTTCACTGTTGACTCCATACCACCGCTTGCATTTGACCACCAGCAGATATTGAACGATGCCGTGGGGCGCATTCAGGCGTTGCTGCATTTTGGCTCGCAGAAGTTTGTGGCAGCTCAAGACCTATCGGTGGAGCAGCTGATGGTGAGCCTGCCAAAGCCTAAGAAATAAGAAGAAAACAAAAATAATTGATATGACCAGACCATTAAGAATTATTGCCATGGCGGCATGCGCAGTGCTTGCCTGCCTGCCGGCGTTGGCCCAGCGACATGTGCAGGACTCGTGCAAGGTGAACGGCCGCATGCGTCATTTCATCATGACCATTCCGTCGGCTGGGCTGAAAGCAAAAGCTCCGCTCGTGATGTGTGTGCACGGCTACGGCCGCAGCGACAATCCGGCAAATCCTGCCGACTACGACCTCGACCCTGTGGCAGAGCGCGATGGATTCGCCGTGTTTTATCCTGTGGGGCTTCGCGACACCACTGGCAACAACAGCTTTAATGTGGGCTATCCCATGCAGCGCGGCTGGAAAGTTGACGATTTGAGCGACTTGTGCAAAATGGCTCGCTACATACAAAAGAAATATAACCTTAGTGCCGACAACACGTTTGCCACAGGCATGTCGAATGGCGGTGAAATGTGCTATCTGCTCGCTTATAGCAACCAGACGGTGTTTAAGGCCGTGGCACCAATAGCCGGACTGACAATGAGGTGGATGTATGAAACGATGAAGCCTGTGCGTCCCATTCCGCTCATGGAGGTGCACGGCACAGAAGACCGCATATCGGAGTGGACTGGTGACCTGACCAATAAATATGGCTGGGGAGCATATATGCCTGTGCCGTTGGCAGTGAACTTCTGGGTGGCACATAACCGCTGCCTTGAGGAGAAAACCGATACCATAGCCGGCAAAGACCCCACTAATGGGCACTACACGATTTGCCACCGCTACACAGGAGGCAAAAACGGCACGCAAGTGTGGCTATATGAGGTGGTGGGAGCTCCTCACCGCTGGCACAGTCCTGACTTGAACGTGGGCGAGGAAATCTGGAAATTTTTCTCGATGTATATTAAGAAATAAAGCCCGGCATAGGATTGTGCTGACTATGCGGGGGCGTGTGTGATGCGCTGGCGGTGAACGTGTGGCCGTCAGCGCATTATTATGCCTGTGAACATGCGGCCGGAGTTGATGCCAAGGCGGCGTGCCGAAAAATATTTGTCGGGATTGCAGCGTGTGCAGTTTGCACTCACCACTATGTTGGCTTGCGGCACACCACACTCCATGAGGGTGAGGCGGTTGGCTTCCTTGAGGTCGATGTGAGCCTTGCCTGTGGCGGCGTTGCGCATCATGATGGCATCGGGGCTTAACCCGCACTGCACAAAGTGATCCACCACCTCGTCGCCCACCTCAAAGCAGTCGCGGCAAATGGCAGCACCGAGGCTCGCCTGAATGTTGGCGGCTGTGGCACCGAGTTTCAGCATTTGCTTCACGGCAGCGGCGGCAATGCGCGCAGCCGTGCCTTTCCACCCGGCATGCACGGCAGCTATAATACCTGCTTCGGGGTCGGCAAGGGCTATGTTGACACAATCGGCAGTGTTAACGCCTATGCACACGTTTTTAAGTGTGGTGACCAGGGCATCAACGTTTTGCAAGCGTTGCTCCTGGTGCTCTATGCTGTCGGTGATGAAGCTGCGGTCTATAACAGCCACGTTGGCCGTGTGGGTTTGCCGCGGCATGATGAGCCGGTCGAGGTCGATGCCAAGCTGCATACACAGCAGCATGCGAGAGTCAATCACGTCCATGCCGTCGTCACCGGTGTAGTCGCACAAGTTAAACTGTGAGTAGTTATTGCCCTTGATGACTTTGCCTCTAAGCGTGTTGAAAGCCTCAATGCGAGGCATTGGCTTGGCAAACTGCAGGTTTTCAAGCGTCATCATCATTGTCGTCGTCATTTACGATTTGAAAATTCTCGTCTTGGTCGTCGAAGTCGTCGGCCCAGTATTCATCGGCCCAGTTGCGACCGCTGTCCACCATCTTGCCGCCTGCGTCGGGAGCTTCTTCAAATTGGTCTTCGTCTGGCTCTTCGTCCTCGGCCTTGAAAATGAAGTCGTCTTCCTCCTTCACGCGGTGGCGTGCGTCGAGGTCGTGCTCCACCAGATTTTCGGGTATGCGGTTTTTCTCGTCGTTGATGGTGCGCCACAGCAGGTCTTTAAGCTCGGTGAGACCCATTTGCGCCACCGATGATATGAACACGGTGGAAACACCGTCGGGCAGCTCCTCGCGCATCTGTTCAATCAGCTCGTCGTCGAGCATGTCGCACTTGGTTATGGCAAGCACGCGCGGTTTTTCCACAAGGTCGGGATTAAATGTTTCGAGTTCGTGGCACAGCACGGCATATTCTTTGCGTATGTCGTCGGCATCGGCAGGAATCATGAAAAGCAACACGGCGTTGCGCTCTATGTGGCGCAAGAAGCGCAGTCCGAGTCCGCGACCCTCGCTCGCGCCCTCAATTATGCCCGGAATGTCGGCCATGACAAACGACTGCTGGCCACGGTATGTGACAATGCCGAGGTTTGGCTCAAGTGTGGTGAACGGATAGTTGGCAATCTTGGGTTTGGCAGCCGACACCACCGACAGCAGGGTTGACTTGCCGGCATTGGGGAAGCCCACCAGACCCACATCGGCCAGAAGTTTCAGCTCAAGAATCACGGTCTTTTCCACTCCGTTTTCACCTGGCTGGGCGAAACGCGGAGTTTGGCGCGTGGCGGTCTTGAAATGGGTGTTGCCCAGTCCGCCGCGTCCGCCTTTGAGCAAGCGCACCACTTGGCCGTGCTCGGTCACGTCGCACAGGAATTTGCCCGTCTCGGCATCATAGACGGCAGTGCCGCACGGCACTTCTATGGTGCGGTCTTGGCCATTTTTGCCGGTACACTGGTTTTCGGAGCCGGCGGCTCCGTTGGTGGCAAAGATGTGGCGAGTGTATTTGAGGTGAATGAGAGTCCACAGGTTGCGGTTACCTTTCAAGAAGATGTGTCCGCCGCGTCCGCCGTCGCCACCGTCGGGTCCACCCTTTGGCATGTATTTGGCGCGGTGAAGGTGTGCTGAGCCAGAGCCTCCATGACCGGAGCGGCACATGATCTTAACGTAGTCGATGAAATTGGATTCTGCCATTTTATTCCTTTTGATTGATTGTTTGCAAAGTTACGCCAAATTTTTGTATGAGCCTTGAGTGTCAGGCTGATTTAATTTTGTGGAGCTGAATATGGGCTGTGGTGTGCGAAAGGCCGCAGATGCCTTATGTCGAGTGTGTCGAAATGTGCTTATTTGAGCTTTGCTTTGTGATTTTCGTAATATTTTTGGGCTGAATTGTGATAAAATGTATAATTTTCGTGGCAAAAAGTTGTAAAAATGTAAATTGGTGCGTAATTTTGCATCGATATGTAAAACGAATAGTTCTGTTGTTTAAGAAAGAATTAGAAAGATTAGTTGTTAGTGATATATTTAATAAGAAGTAGTTTTCATTTTTTTTGTGTTAACCATCTAAACCGTTATGAATTGTTTTTGAAAAGAATCCGATTATTAGGGAAACAGTAAAAATTTTTCTCATATTTAAATTTTGAAAGGGAATCTGGCCGCGTGGTTCGATTCCTTTTTTTTGTGCTAGTGGGTGAGCGTGTGATGTTTTTTGGCACTCTTTTCATTGAATTGCGGAATTTTAGGTAACTTTGCGAAAGTGAAAAATGCGTTGTGCTATGAAGTTTAATTGTCCACATTGCGGAAAGGCTGTTGACGTTTCGGCCGAGGTGCTTGAAGCGCGGCATGGTGTGCTTGTGTGCCCCCAGTGTCTGTCTGAAATAAAGGTTGACGGATATGAGGCAGGACGGCACGAGCCAGTGGGCGCGCCTACCGATGAAATGCGGTTTTGTCCGGAGTGCGGAAAGAAATTGCCTGCTTCAGGGCTTAAGTTTTGCCCATATTGCGGCACTGGTCTTGACTTGTCGGGCCACACTGGCAAGCCTCAAGCGAGTGCTGCCACGCAGAAGCCAAAGCCAGCGGCCGGGTGTAAACCTCAAAAGCCAGCAGCTTCGGCTGGCGAAAATGCCGATGTCAAACTTGGCGTGAAAGCCGGCTATATGCGAAGCTATACCTATGCGCAGCCATCGACCGACACGACTAAGGGGCGCACTCACAAAGAGATTGTGGTGAGGCGCTGGTGCTATGTGGCGATATTGACACTTGTGGCAATTTTCTGTGTTATCATGTATGCCGCAAGCCGCTCGTGAGAGGAAGCAGAACGCGAGGCATTATTATTCCCATTTTTTATTGTAGAACGAAAAAACAAATTTCAGGATATGAGTGAAAATAAAGACAGATATTGCGTGATAATGTGCGGTGGTGTTGGCAGTCGTTTTTGGCCCATGAGCCGCAAAGACAAACCTAAGCAGTTTCTTGACTTTTTGGGCACAGGACGCACGTTGCTGCAAATGACGGTTGACCGCCTTAAAGGGCTTGTTCCGGCCGACAACATAATTCTTGTCACCAACGAAAGTTATGCCGCTCTCATCAGAGAGCAGTTGCCCGAAGTGCGCGAGGAGCACTTGCTGCTTGAGCCTGCGCGCCGCAACACGGCACCATGCAACGCATGGGCTGCATGGCACATAGCTGCACGTAATCCAAATGCGAAAATCATGGTGGCGCCAAGCGATCATCTGGTGCTTAACCGCGAGGCTTTTGCCCAAAGTGTGGAGAATGCGTTTGAGTTTCTCGACACACACAACCAGGCAATGCTGACAATGGGTGTGAAGCCGAGCCGTCCCGAAACCGGATATGGCTACATACAAGTGGGTGAGCAGGTGGATTCAAGTTTTTCGTCGGTTAAGACATTCACAGAGAAACCAAACGAGGAGCTTGCCAAGGTGTTTCTTGAGTCAGGCGAGTTTTTTTGGAACTCTGGCATGTTTTTCTGGACGGCAAACACCATAAAGGAATCTATCAGAGCCTATGCACCCGACATTGCTGCCGTGTTTGACCGCGCGGCCGACGTGTTTGCCACCGATGCCGAACAGCAGTACATCAATGACAACTATGCTTCTTGTCCAAACATATCTATTGACTTTGCCGTAATGGAGAAAACTCCGAATGCTTTTGTGGAGCGTGTTGACATAGGCTGGAGCGACTTGGGCACATGGGGTTCGCTCTATGAAGTGTCACCAAAAAACCGTGACGGCAATGTGACGCAAAACTGCAAATCGCTGGCATTTGACAGTCACAACAATGTGTTTGCTGTGAAAGGCGACAAGCTGATTGTGGTGTCGGGGCTCGACAACTACATTGTGGCAGACGTTGATGATGCTTTGCTCATAGTGCCTCGCAGCGATGAAAGCAAAATCCGCACCTACGTCAATGAAGTTAAAGCAAATCTGGGTGACAAATACTTGTAATTGAAAAATAAACTTATTACGAAATAAAAACAGGCTTGGGCTGCGCATACGGCTCAAGCCATTTTTTTTGATTTACCGCAAAAATACCGATTGAAATGCCACAAAAACACCGATTGAAATGCCACAAAAACACCGATTAGCTTCACCGTTAATGTAAAAGTTATTAATTTTGCAATCAAAAAAATGTAATGTTATGGAGTATTTACCAAGAATAGCTGACAAAGTTTTGCAAGAGAGACTGGAGGCATTTGGAGCAGTGCTGATAGAAGGCCCTAAATGGACAGGAAAAACAACTACTGCTCAACAACAAGCCAAAAGTGTTTTGAGAATGCAAGACCCAGACAGGCGAAATGAAAATATAACAACGGCACTAACAATGCCTTCATTGCTGTTAAAGGGTAAGCAGCCTCGTTTGATTGACGAATGGCAAGATGCGCCAACGCTATGGGACGCTGTGCGAACAGCTGTTGACAATTCTGGAGGCATTCCTGGGCAATATATATTAACTGGTAGTAACGCAGTGGATAAGGAAAAAATATTTCATTCTGGGACAGGACGTATTTCCAGAATGAAGATGTATTCAATGAGCCTGTGGGAGTCTAATGATTCTTCTGGAGAGGTGTCGCTTAAAAGGCTTTTTGATGACCCAAGTTGTGATATTGATGGAGCTACCAGCAAATTGGATATTCCAGCATTAATTAAAGTGGCATGTCGTGGTGGCTGGCCTGCAGCTATTAAGTTGCCAGAAAAGGCAAGTGAGATGATTGCGCGTGACTATGTTAATAGTGTGTGTGAAGTGGATATGTATTCTATTGACAAAAAACGACGTAATCCAAAGATTACTCGACAAATTATGCGTTCTTATGCACGGAACATAAGCACAATAGCAAAAAAAAGTAATATTATTGCAGACATAACGGCATCTGGCGACATTAATATATCTGTTGACACTTTTGATGATTACGTAAGAGCCTTAGAGAAACTTTTTGTTATTCAGGATATAGATGCTTGGTGTCCGGCTATTCGCAGCAAGACAGCTATAAGAAGCATGCCTAAGAGAAGCTTTACAGACCCTTCGATTGCGGTTGCAGCAATGGGTGTTGATGCAAAAGCTTTGGAGACACAGCTCAAAACATTTGGCTTTATATTTGAGCAGATGTGTATTCGTGATTTGAGAGCATATACCCAAGGGTTTGGTAACTATATTTCATATTATAGAGACCGTTATGGCTTGGAAGCTGATTTAGTGCTTCATTTGGCAGATGGACGCTATGCCCTTATTGAGTGCAAGTTGGGTAGTTTTGAAATAGAAGATGGGGCAAAACATCTGTTGGAGATTAAGAGATTGATAAACGAACATAACAAAACGGAAAAACAAGTGCCGTTGCGCGAGCCTGATTTGTTGATTATTTTAACGGGTGGAAACATGGCATACACTCGCTCTGACGGAGTTAAAGTTGTTCCGCTTGCTTGCCTTAAAGAATAGGCTGCGGTGCAGAATCATTAAGTTGTTTCAATAAAAAAACGCATGTTAAGATGAAAGAAAAACAGGTTGTGAAATTCAATTTACAACCTGTTTTTCTTGATGATTAATTGGGGCGTTTTGTGAAGACTACACTTTTGGCACTGTGGAGAGGCATTTCTCTATCTCGGCATCACTAAGTGAGTAGTTTAGCAGGTCGCCGTTGATGTAGCTGTTGTATGACGGCATGTCGATTAGGCCGTGGCCAGAAAGACAGAACAAAATCACGGTGGGTTTGCCTTCGAGTTTTGCTTTCTTGGCTTCGCGTATGGTGGCGGCTATGGCATGGTTGCTCTCCGGGGCAGGGATTATTCCCTCGGTGCGCGCAAACAGCATGCCGGCAGCAAATGTTTCGAGCTGCGGAATGTCAACACCGCGCATATAGCCGTCTTTGATGAGCTGTGATATTATCATTCCGGCTCCGTGATAGCGCAAACCTCCGGCGTGAATGTTGGCCGGTTTGAAGTCGTGGCCGAGCGTGAACATGGGCAGCAGAGGAGTGTAGCCGGCTTCATCGCCGAAATCATATTCAAACTTGCCGCGTGTGAGTTTTGGGCAACTGTCGGGCTCGGCGGCTATGAATTCCGTGTCGGCATGCGAGCCGTTGAACTTGTGGCGCATGAATGGGAATGCAATTCCACCAAAGTTGGAGCCTCCGCCAAAGCATGCAATCACCTTGTCGGGGTATTCTCCTGCCATTTCCATTTGCTTCTCGGCTTCAAGTCCGATGATTGACTGGTGCAGAGCCACATGATTGAGCACAGAACCGAGTGTGTATTTGCAGCCGGGAGTGGTAGTGGCAAGCTCTATTGCCTCGCTGATGGCTGTGCCGAGAGAACCTGGGTGGTTGGGGTCGGCAGTGATGATGTTTTTGCCGGCTCTGGTTGACATAGACGGTGAGCCTTCAACGGTGGCTCCGAATGTGCGCATGATTATGGAGCGGTATGGCTTTTGCTGCATTGTGATTTTCACTTGATATACGGCAGCCTCAAGCCCGTAGAGCTTGGCGGCATAAGACAGTGCCGCTCCCCACTGCCCGGCTCCGGTCTCGGTGGTCACGTTTGTGTCGCCCTCTTGCTTGCAGTAGTAGCACTGGGGAATTGCGGAGTTGATTTTATGAGAACCGAGAGGATTGACCGACTCGTTTTTGAAGTATATGTGCGCTGGTGTGTCGAGTGCTTTTTCAAGGGCGTAGGCTCGCACGAGCGGTGTGGCGCGATAGAATGTGTATTTGTCAAACACCTCGTCGGGTATGTCGATGAAACTGTGCTTCTGGTCAAGCTCTTGGCGCGAGCACTCTGCACTGAATATGTGGGCGAGGTCGTCGGGCGTGAGAGGCTTGTGGGTGGCAGGATTCAGCAACGGCAGAGGCTTGTTGGGCATGTCGGCTTGAATATTATACCATTGATGCGGAATTTCATTCTCTTGTAATAAAAACTTTTTTTGTCTCATAGTGTTTTGAAAAATTATAGTGTTTTTGTGAAAAATCAAGAAAAAAAGCGGGCAACCCGATTAGGGGTTGCCCGGCAATTAAATATTTTGTTGTTTGATAAATTTCAGTAAAAAATCATGCCTGCACAATGTGCCACCCCCGACGGAACTCCTGCGAGCTACGCCAGACGCGGTTGGCTTCGAATTGGGCTGCACAGATAGCTTTGCCGCCGCGAGCCTGATATGTGGCTATGATTTCAATCATTTAATTTTAATCTTTTAAAAAGATGAACTTAAAAACAGCTTTTTTGAAATTGGTTGTACAAAAATAAAACGAATTTTTAATTTGACCAAATGTTTTGGTTAAGAATCGGTGATTTTTGTGATTTTTGTGATTGTTTCTTTTTGTGCAGCATCACAGGTCCAATTAATCCCGAATCAACAAGCGGTGCATCGGCATTAGGACCGGCTATTACCCATGTCTTACGTTGCTCCTTGGGTAAAGAGGCATCGTAAATAAGCCGGTTTCGCCATGTGCTTACAACGTCGATTTTAATTTCGTTTTTGCCTTTTCGCAACATCGGCGTAACATCGGTTGTGTATGGAGGAGTCCACAGAGTGTCGCATGCTACGCCATTGATGGTGACGACAGCTATTTCTTCCACTTTGCCAAGGTCAAGGGTATATCTGTCGCCTTTCTTTTTATTGTGGAGTTTCAGCGAGGTTGTGTATGAGGCTGTTCCGGAATAGGCTTTGCCTTCAGGCGAGAGAGGTAGGTCGTGCCATGCTTTGAGAGTGTTTGTTTTCAGAGGTTGGTCAATGCCCCAACCTTTCTGAAATGCGATAGTCCAGTCACTTAGTGTGTCAGATGAACAAGTTTCGTATTTTGTGGCAAACTTTACGCTGCTGCTTTTGCTTGAAGAATCGTCGGGGCGAACAACAACAAACACACATTCTCCACGCTGCAAGTCAATGGCGATGTCGGTATATCCGTCATGAACAGTGCCACTAATGGTGGTGCTTCTGCCGTTGACAGGATTCCAGCATTCAAATGAGCCTTGCGCTTTGAGCGAGACGGTGCCGCTAAACGACTGTCCTGTGCGCGGACATATCATATACCAGTCTGCTTTGGCTGACTTGCGGTGCAGATATAGAACATCTTTGCCTATAAAGTCGGGGCGTATGCCTAAATCGTTCATGAGAGCGTCTGTTACCGATTTGCCAGTGATTACACGACCCAGGCCAGTGTCGCCATGCCATATAGCTTGCACGGCGTTGCCGAACCGTTGCTGCTCGTTATTGTTGTTGCTAAGGGTGGCAGGGTTAAGTGGGGCTTCTCCCACGAGAACGCCACCTTTTTTCACTAATTTGCCTATGCGTTCCAGAGTTTCAGGAAGAAGCCTGATTGCATCGGACGGAAGCCACAGCACGTCGTAGGTAATGCCTTCGGGAGTAATCCACTTTCCGTCTTTCACATCGATGCGGTTGATAAAGGCGTCGGTGTTGCAGTAATCGAATGAATAGCCATGGTCAAGCACATGCTCTTGGTCGGGCCTATAGACAACCTCATCGCCCAAATACCACAAAACGTTTTTAACAGGTCGGCCTGACTCAAGCATATAGCTGCAACGTGCCAAATAGCGGGTGAATACCGGCATATAAGGCCACCAAGTCTGGTTACGGAGAAATGGTGTGCCTATGGCAGCTCCGAAACTTGTGCCTGGCAAATATCGCTCTGCGTCGGGGTTGTGGGTATATGTGTGGAACACGCAATGCGTCACACCTTCAATCATGTTGCGGTTTGCTATGTCGCGCAGCATGCTGAGGTGCTCGTCCCATGTGAGATCGAAACTTGTGAAACTTTCGGCTGACACGCGTGTCTTGCCATACATGTTGGCGGCGGAGGCAGTGGGTCGGATGGGCTTAAAGCTGTGGTCAAACAGGAAATGGTTTTGTGGTTGCCAGAATTCGCACATGGGAACATCGGCCCACTTGTAATATTCCATGGGACAAGCAGGAAAAATGTCGCCGGCGGCTGTCTCGTAGCTCACCGTCATGCCCGAATTGTGGGCACGCTCTGACATGCGTCCGAAGAAGTTGTTGACAAACAAATGGTTAATTGTGCGTCGCCAATCGCAAAGAAATTCCGCTGTTTGTTCTTGGGAGTCAACCACATAACCAAATAGCGCCGGAAGCCAGTGTGTAAGGTCATATCCCGACATGGCGGCAAACTGCTGTGGCATATCGGCGGTCCATGTCTGTGAGCGACATTCCCAGCTGTCCATAAGCATATTGTCAATAAGTCCGTTAAGCGAACTGTTTGCCAAGCGGCCTATATATTTGTCAAATTGATAATCCACAAGAGAAGCATCGAGTTTGTTTACTTCCCAACCTGTGGCTTCAGCAGGCGCAGGGCCGTTTTTCTGCATGGTGTTGATGTGGCCTATGCGCATTATGGTCCATTCTCCGGAAGGCACGTTCCATTGCAACCTGCCGTCAGGCTGCATGAAGTGGCTTATGTCAACAATTTTGCTGCCTGTCAAATATGCCTTGGTGTCTTGCGTTGGGAGTGGGTTTTTGCGCAGCAGTGAGCGCAGTGTCCAAGCACCCTCTGCCTCCCAGTTGTTCATTCTGGCTGCAGTGTAGAGGCGCAGTTTGCCGAGCTGCATGTTGTAGTCGTTGCTGATTTCCAAGCGATATTTGTCGCTCTTCACCTCATTCAGGGCAAGAGTCAGTCCGTAGTCCCAGTCTTGCCAGTTGCCACGAGGAATGTCGCTATCCAGGACTTTCTTTTCGCCTTCGTTGGTCAACGCAAACATTCTGACATGAATATGAGGATTTGCAACATGGTCATAATTGAAAGTGCACACGTTGTTGAGCTCAATGGTGCGGACAGTTTCGGCTGCTGGCAGTGTAATCTCAATGCAGAAAGGCTTGTCGGAGGGGTTGGCGCTTATGGAAACTTGTGCAGTAGAGCCTGAAACGTTGCCGCCCTGCAGCAATTTCAAGATTTGCTCTGACTGTGCTGTGGCTTTTACTGATTTTACCGCGACAGGATTGGAAGAACCTGCTGGCGTGGGAAATGCAAGAACCGCTATGTCGCGATAATCAAGGTCGCTGTTGCTGTTGTTGGCCTGTAACTGCACATCTATTCTCTTTCCGCCAGTAACGGTGATGTGTGTAGATGACAAGTGGCGCATGCTGTTTTGCGGTGTTATCCATGGACCGCCGCTTGTGGCCCAACCCGGACAGGTCTGCAGCGAGAAACGCAAGCCGAGGCGATGTGCCTCTTTGGCTGTGTGGGCGAGCATGGATTCCCATTCGGGAGAAAGGCACTCAATGTGTTGTTTTGTACCTGGCCAGTCGGCCTTGTCACCTTGTGCCCCATGAAAAAAAGATATGCCCGTGATTCCGGCTTTTGAGATTGCCTCAAGGTCGCGGGTGATGCCGTCTTTGTCGATATTTCCATTGATGACATGAAACCATGTTTCGGGATAGTATTTTCTTGCTGGAGTGCTGAATTCTTGTAGATTGATGTTTGATGACTGCCCCCAGCTGCAAAGGCTTGCCATGATGCACAATAATGGTAACCAGAAGAATTTCATGAAATGCGCTTTTTTATTAGTTTGTGTTATTTTATGGATTGTAAAGGTATTCAAATAATCTAATTATTACAAATTGGAGCATGCCGCAATAATATTGTTTTTGGATTTTTATTGTTATCTTTGTTTCAGTGGCAGATTGTTATCGCCAGTTACGCACACGCAAGTCGCTTTTTTGCATAGAAAGCGAACCTTCGAAATGACATTGGAAAATAACATTAAACATAAATAAAATGACAAAAAGCAAGATTATTCTTTTGATTTGTGGTCTGTTTGCCCTCATGGGCAACAGCACAGCCTGGGCAGTCACCAAGGTGGCCGACTTGCGCTGTCGCAGCATGCAAAACCCTGTGGGTGTTGATGCTCCCGACTTTAGCTGGAAGTTGGTTGACTCGTCGGTCGGCGCCAAGCAGAGTGCCTACGAGATAGAAGTGGCGTCATCACCGAAGCTGCTCAATGGCGGCAAGGCCGACGTGTGGCGTTCTGGGCGAGTGACAAGCGACGAGCAGCTGCACATAGCCCTGCCACAAAAGGAGAAACTCGATGAGGCTAAACGCTACTGGTGGCGTGTGCGTGTGGCCGACGGCAACGGCAAGCTCTCGGCATGGAGCCAGCCGGCTGATTTTGTGACAGGTCTCACGTCGTGGCTCAATGACAAGGCAGAGTCGGGGGCTTGCAAGTGGATAGCGGCCGACTGGAACTCGTGCAAGGCAGCTCCAAACCTGCGCCGTGTGTTCTCGTTGCCGTCGAAGCCTGTGAGTGCTGTGGTTTGCGTGTCAACTCTCGGTTGCGGTGACTTGTGGCTCAATGGCAAGCTCGTTGACCCCACACGCGTGCTCGACCCCGCACAAACCAACTATGAGCAATATGCTTTTTACACCACCTACGACGTGACGAAGCTGCTTAATGCAGGCGCCAACTGTTTTGGTATAACGCTTGGCAATGGCTGGTATAACCAAAACATGGTGTGGGGCGGAATAGGCGTTTACGGACACCCCAAGGCTCGTTTTGTGATGCGCTATGAACTTGCCGACGGCACAAAGGGCACTCTAATGAGCGATGACAAGTGGACTTGGGCTGAAAGTGCTGTGACTATGAACAACATATATGCCGGTGAGAGTTACGACGCTCGCAAAGAGCAGGCAGGCTGGAGCACAGCAAAATTTGGTGCGCAAGGCTGGAAGGCTGTGCAAGTGACAGAGGAGAATCTGCCACCGCATCTTGTGCCACAGATGATGGCTCCAATACGCCTGCTTAAAGCTGTGAAGCCAGTGAAGACATGGCGCAGCCCCAAAGGCACATGGATAATTGACTTTGGCATCAACATGGCTGCTGTGCCACGCATCAAGGTTAATTTGCCCGCTGGCACCACGCTCAAGATGTGCATGGCTGAATATTCGATAGCCGACACGCTCAATTATTGGACCACAGGTCCTATTGCTACAGGGCATATACAAACCGATACTTACACTTGCCGTGGCAATGGCGTGGAAACATGGACACCACGCTTCACATATCACGGTTTCCGCTATATAGAGTTGTCTGGAATAGACAACCTGCCTGGCGGCGACTGGATAGAGGCTGTGCGAGTTAACACCGACGTGAAAGTGATAGGCGACTTCAGTTGCGACAACGCCATGATTAACCGCTTGCACAGCATGGCGGTGAACACGTTTTTGAGCAACACGCACGGCTTGCCCACCGACTGTCCGCACCGCGAGCGTTGTGGCTGGCTTGGCGACGCTCATGCCGTGGCACCGTTTGAGTCGATTAATTGCGATATGGAGAATTTCTTTGTGAAATATATGGGCGATGTTAACAGCAGTGCCAACTTTGAGGTTAAAAACACACTTTTTCACGAGAAATATAACAGTGAATTTTACTTTATGGATAAGCCCGTTGGGTTGTCTTATATGATAGCTCCAGGGCGTCGGCAGTGTGGCGTGGCGTCGCCCGACTGGGGCACGGCCCAAGTGTTCATTCCGTGGAACATATATTGGCAATATGGCAACAAGCAGGTTCTTAAAGACTCATATCCATATATGAAAGCATGGGTGAAACACATTGAGGATATTTCCAAGGGTCACATAGTGCCTACTGGTCTGGGCGACTGGTGCGCACCCACAGGGCCGCGCGAAAAGGAGTGTCCATATCAGCTAAGCTCCACTGCATTTCATTATCGTGACGTGTGCGAGATGCAGCAGATTGCCACAATACTTGGCCACAACGATGATGCGGCACATTTTGCCTCGCTCAAAACAGCTATAGCCAAGGCTTTTGTTGACACGTTCTATAATGCGACCGACAAGACTTTTGGCACTCACACTGCCAATGCCATGGCTCTTGACTTCGGTCTTGTGCCGGCAGGCGATGAGCAGGCGGTGGCAAAATCCATAGTGGATTTGTCGGGCAAAGAGTATGGCGGATTTTTGCATGTGGGAATTTTTGGCTTGAGCAACATTGGTCAGGCTCTGGCACGCAACGGCCATGCCGCCGACGCAGTGCGCTATTTCACCAAAACCGGAGAAAACAGTTTTGAATATATGTGGACCAAGGGCGATGCCACCACCACTTGGGAAACCTTGCCAATAGATGACGCAAACTATAATTTGGTGCTCGTTAAGGCAAAAAGTTCGTTAAGCCACCCCATGCAGTCTGTCTATGACCAGTGGTTTTATGAGGACATTGCCGGACTGCGTTGCGGTGCTCCGGGCTGGAAAACGGTGATATTCTCACCGGTGTATGACACTGCGATTCATAGTGCCAAGGCTTCGGTTGACACACCACGCGGTGTGGCATCGAGCAGTTGGAAAACATCGGGCGGTGTTATGGAATGGGACGTTGTGGTGCCGGCAAATGCCACAGGCATGGTGTTTGTGCCGCAAGGCAAGCGACTGGCTGTAAAAGGTCTTGCCACCTCACAAAATGGCTGGGTGGAATTGCCGTCTGGCAAATGGCACATGACTGTGAAAGACGATGAAAGCGCATTTTTGTGCAGATAAAAAGCAACTTTAGCATTAAATGGGAAATCAGCCTACCGAATGGCAGGCTGATTTCATTTTGTTTAACCATATAGGTTTTATTAATTTTTAGATGTGTTACGGCAAATGATGTAAGGTGTATCTTATTTTGTGACTTGAACTGTCGGTTGGCACAGTGCTAAGCACTGCACGCTTTGACGACAATTGCTCCACCTTGAGTGTGGTGGCAGAGTCGAGACCAACTTCGGCTATGGGGCGCATTGCTGTGTCGGGAAACACGATGCGCAAGGAGTTGTCGCCCAAATCTTCCCATGTGCCAAATGCGGCGTAATACTGGTGGTGAGGATAGATGCGGCGCATGCAGAACACAGAACTTTGGAACTGAAAAAACACGCTGTCGGGGAAGTTGGGTTTGTCGATGCCGTCAACAGAGACTTTTTCCACATGCCATGTGCCGAACCATGGGCCAATGTCGCCGTTATTGTGTGTACACGATGCCACGAGCGAGGCTACTGCAATGGCAAGTGCGGTGATTATGCTAAATCTTGTTGTTTTCATTGTGAATTAAGAGTCATTTAAACGTTAGATTGCCATGATAGCTCACACTAAGCAGTGAGCCAAAATTGTTGCCATAAAGAGTGCCGCGGTCAAGGGCTGCTTGCAAGTTGAGTGACAGTTGCGGCACTTTGGGTGGCACAAACCCCACTTCGGCAAGCAATGAAGTTTGCTCCACAGGCTTAACGCGTGGAAAGAAAGGCGTGCCCCATGATTTGCGCCATGAGCCGAGCACGCGATAGGAGAGTTGGGCGGTTATGTAGCCAGACACGCCCATGTGGAAGCCACGCATCATGTTGTCGGTGTAGCGCATGTAGCCGTCGGTGTTGTAGAGAGGCGATTTTATGAAAGGAGAGCCTATTGACATGCCCAGTGTCTGGTAGCCATTGTAGGTGTAGTTGTTGTAGTAGTCGTCGGCGCCGGTGGCAGAGTCGGTGACTTTTGTGCCTGGCACATCGCCAGGAGCCCAGTGCAGAGGTCCGCTCTGGTTTGTGAAGTCGATATATTCCACCACAACGCCTGTGACAGGCGCATGGTCGGCACGGCGCATCTCAAGACCCCACACGCCATCAAAACCATTTTGCTTGCCTATGCCGGAGCCGTCTTCCCAGGGCGACTGATAGTAGGCTCTGAGTGTGACTGCAGGTGTGAGTTTGTAGTCGAGCATCAGGTCCCACGAGCCCACATGGTTGCCCTCATAGAACTTGTCGCCAGCGTTGTCGCCTCCGCTGCCGGGAATAAACACCCTGAAGAAGTCGCCTATGTCGCATTTTGTCTTCAGGTGATTTGTGAGCTTGCCGTCGGTGTATTCTTTCACGTTGCCCGAAAACTGGCAACCGTCTTGCATGCCTATTGTGAACACCAGCCGCTTGGCGGGGTTGGTGCGCAGATATATGTTTTTGTAGTGGAATAGCTGCGATGTGGTTATGAACGGCGCATAGCGAGAAAAGTGGCTTTTAAGCCATTTGCCGCCAGTTGAGGCATAATAGCCTATTTGTCCGGCTATCTGCACCCAGCCTTGTGTGAACGGCACTGGCTGAAAGTTGACAAATCCCAAGCTTACGCCGGGCTCTGGGCGTGAATTTTCGCTCCAAGTGAGGTCGCCGCTGCCAAGGCGGTTGTTGACCACAATGGATTGATGCTGTTTTTGACCCACGGTGAGCAGCACGCTGCGATATTTTGCCTCGGCATATAGCTGCTGCACCCAGAACCGTGCCGGACTGAGGTCTCTGGTGTTCCACTGGCTGCGGTCTGCATCGTAGTGGTCGTAGGCCACGGCCGATGCGTATCCGCCCCACAGCTCTGCCCCGAAGCCATAAGCGAAACGCCTGGTGGTGTCGGTGGAGTGCGTGAGTTTTCCACTTAGCAGGGTGGAGTATTGCTGAGTGAGTGTTCCGCCACGGTTTGATGCGATGTAGTAGGGCGCAAACTCACTGTTGCCGGCATTAAGGGTCATGGTTCCCTCATACTCCACATTCATTTGCGCGTGGAGCTTACCGGGCAGTAACGCCATAAAAGGCATTATCAAAAGTAAAAGTTTAGATTTCACACTTATGTTGTTTTTTCCTATTATGTTCCTTTTTTACTACGTCAATTTGCCGGCAGGCAATGGCTGGCTTGCGGCAAGCATAAGCGTGCATACACAGGCACGCTGTCATTTCACTGAGTCTTTCTGGAAAGTGTCGATGTGCCGGCTTTTCTTTTGCTCCGCTATTTCGTCGATTTTGAAGAATATGCCAGTTTCTTCCACCTCGCCAAACTCATGGTTCACGGCAGTGCCAAACAGCCGCATGGTGGGCGACAAGCTCATGTAGGCATTGACCAGCGGTGGAATGTTGATGCCATGCTCCATCACAAAGTGGTTTAGCCGCTTGTAGTCCTCCTTGAAGTCGTTGCCCTTAAAGAAACCTTTCAGCATTTCGTCTTCGCCGGCTTGTTTTTGGGTGTCGAGTGGCTCAATGGGGCGCACCAGGCAGTCTGGGTCGGGGAAATAGATGTTGAGGAAATGCAAGAGCAGGTTGCGGCACTCGTGGGGATAGCTCGGATACATTGTGGCTTTGCCAAACAGATATTCAATGTCGGGGTGAATCACAGTGAGTGCGCCCAGACCGTCCCACAGGTTGTCGAGTGCATAAATCGCTTTGGCACCCACCTTGGTTGACTGGTATTCAGGTCGCACAAACGACCGACCCAGCTCTATGGTTCGCGGTAAATATTCGCTGATGAATTTGGGAGAGAACCTGAACATGTGAGCCGTGGCAATCTTGGGAGTGCCGTCGGCGGTATATTCTATATTGGAACCGGTGATGTAGCGATAGGCGCCAATGATTTCGCGTGTGGCAGGATTCCAAACGAAAATCTGTTGACAAGGTTTATCCATCAGGTCAAACTCATCGATGTCGCATGCCTTGCCTGTGCCACCGCCGGCAGTTCTGAATGAAATCTCACGCAGACGCCCTATCTCGCGCATTGTGTTTGGTGCATTGTGGGCATCTACAACGTAAATCTCATTGCCGGCTTTGTTGGTGTGCCTGAGAAACCGCTCTGGAGTGAGCTCTTTCTCTATCAGATTTGGGTTTATGGGTTCTATTATATTTTCCATTATTTCACGTTTTATGGGGTGCCATGGCATACACCATGTTGCATATCCGTGCAGCTTCAGCAGCGGCTTGTGGCACGCTAAGCGTTGTCCACGGAATTGGTTTGCCAATGTGAATGGTAAACGTGGTGTTTTTGCGTTTAATCATTTCACTTGGCAAATATATCATTTCTATGTTGAATTTCAAACCCAAACGCTCGCGTAATTTCGCAAAGCGGTAAAAAAACGGTGAGTTTTGTCCCTCGAAATACACCGGAATTATGTCGCGGTGATATTTGACGGCATGAGTCACAAAAAATTTGTTCCACTTCAAGTCATGAATTTTTCCGTCTTTTGTCATGCGAGAGCAAAGCCCTGCCGGAAAGGTGATTATCTGTGTGTTGCCGGCGCATTGCTCCTCTATGAGCTTGGCGCACTCGCGGCTCTGGCGGCCATGCTTGTTTACAGGCAGAAAAAGGTCTTCGAGTGGAGTGAGCGCCGTTAGCAGGTCGTTGACCACAAAGCGTATGTTTCCGCCGTAGCGTTGCCCGAGAAAAGAAATCAAGGCAAGGCCGTCGAGACCGCCAAGCGGGTGATTGCTGGCAAAGACAAACCGCCCTGTGGGTGGAATGTTGTCGGCTCCCACCACGTTGATTTTCACGCTCATTTCAGCCAATGCCATGGTGGCGGCTTCCACACCACGGCGTGGAAACACTGCGGCAGCAATGGTGTTTAGCTCGTCTTGGCAAATGGTGCGCTTGAGCCATGTCACCAAGCATTTGGGTATGTAGCGATAGTGCCGTGGCAAGCGTTGGCGCAGCACTTGGCCAACGTCGATGTGAAGCGGAGTATTTGTATTATCATGTGCCATATCATCACAAAGTTACGTTTTTTAGTCATACGTTTGAAGCTTTTGTTGCTGTGCAGAAATGGTTTTTGTGAAATTTTTATTAGTTTTGCAAGCCATTGATTTTTCAGTTACAGGAAAAAGAATAGTGTGTTTTTCTTTTGCATAGACAAAAAACATTATCGTTGGCACATAAAAATATATGAAACCAAGCGAAAATCCCATTATGCCCAAAACTTTAGGCCGATGTCAGCTGTTGATTGAGGTGGCTGCATTTGTGGTGCTGGCTGCGGCAAGCTCTTTATGGTTTGCTCCAGGCGATGCTTTGACTGTGGCTGCAGCCATGGCTGTGGCTTATGCCCTGCCGGTGGCTTTGTTTCGCCGTTCGTGCGCATATTCTGCCACTGGGCGATATGTGCTGCTTGCCATAGCGGTCACGATGGCTGTCTTTGCCACCATCGGCATCTGGCACTGCACACTGTGGCGCGGCCACACGCTTGCCGACCCAGTGCTTTTTTCCGACGACTCATCGTATTGGGATTGGGCGGTGAAATACAGCGGCAGAGGCGGAAACGAAGATCTGCACCGCACGGCATTTCCGGGTTTGCCGCTGCTGTCGGCCTTGCTGCTAAAGCTGCTTGGCAAGAGTGTGGTGTGGCCTATAGCCATGAACTGCACATTTACGCTCACGGCTATATTGTTTTTTGCACTTGCCGCACGCAACATGCTGCAAGGCAAGGTTGAGGCGCGGCCGGCGCGAGTGGCGTGGGTGTCGATGGCACTGTGTGGGGTGTTGTTTTATTTCTTGTCGCAGGGCATAAGGCTGCAGAAAGAGGCGTCGATGTATCTTGGCATGGGCGTGGCGAGCTATGTGTTCTCGAAAATGTGCTGTGGCAACAAACTTGGCTGGCGTGACTGGGGGGCGTTTGCTGTGGCCATGCTGATTATGGCACTGGTGCGCACCACCTACGTTTACTTTGTGATGCTTGGCGCTGCTGTGGCGTTTGTGCCGATGATTAGGCAAAGGCACTGGCTGCGGCCGCTTGCATTGCTCGCGGTGACGGTGGTGGCGTTTGCCGTTGGAAACTTTTTCGCAATCTATTCGCTTGACCACCATTTGGCCATAGTGGAAGGTGGAAACAGCATGAAGCGGCTTTATGTGGTGGGTCCCACCCAGCAACCTTATCTCGACATGCTGGGCAATTATTTCAACTATCCGGTGTGGAAGCGTTTGCTATTGTTGCCGCTAACGTCGGCAGTGCAGTTTGTGATACCATTTCCATGGATTTATGGCGGCGTGCAGCTGAGCGATGTGCTCACACGCTGCGGCTGGGGGTGGTATTTTGTGGGCGGCACAGCAATGTTCTACTATGTGTGGTGCGTGGCAAAGCGCATTAATCCGCTTGGCACGCTTGCATGGTGGCCGCCACTTTGTTTCGCCGTCACGGCTTATGTGGTGGCAGGGTCGCTCAATCGTTATGCGTTGCCCATAGAGCCACTGTTTGTGCCAATGGCGGTGTATGTGCTGTGTAAGGCGCGCGAGGGTGTGTTGGCACGGCCATATAGGTGGTGGTGCGTGGCATTTGGCGTGGTGCTTGCAGTGACGCTTGTGTTGTGCTACCGTGTGCAAATAGGTTATCTCGACGGTCTGGAAAAATATTATCAGGCTCTCAGACTATTGCGAAGCTGAGCTTTTTGCATTTCTGCAATTTCTCGCTTAAAAATAAAGAATCAAGAATTTTTCAGAATCTCGATAAGGTCGGCCACGCCCTCGCTTGCCTTCTTGGCTATCACGTGCACTGCTGGCGACACTGCCACAGGCTTAGGGTCGATGTAGTAGATGGGAGTGTCGCTTTTCACATAGTTGAGAAGTGCCGCTGCCGGATAGACCACAAGCGAAGTGCCTATTACCACAAACACGTCGGCTTGCTCCACAAGCTCCACAGCAGGTGTGAAGTTGGGCACATCTTCTCCAAAAAACACTATGTGTGGGCGCACATGGTCGCCATAGGGGTCGGTGGTGTTGACTGTGGTGACGAGCCCTTTGTCTGACAGCTGGTCACAGGGCAGCTCATACACGCGGTCGGGGTGTTTTTCAGACCGCACCTTCATCAGCTCGCCATGCAGGTGGAGCACATTGCTGCTGCCGGCACGTTCATGCAGGTCGTCAACGTTTTGGGTTATGATTCTCACATCGAAATCGTTTTCAAGCCCGGCAAGCATTTTGTGGGCCACATTGGGCTTAATGCTCGTTGCCAATTTTTGGCGCATCTTGCTGTAGAAGTCGTGTATCAGTGCCGGATTTTGCAAATATCCGTCATGGCTTGCCACCTGCATCACAGGGTAGTTTTCCCACAGTCCGCCTGCGTCGCGATAAGTGGGCATGCCGCTCTCTGCGCTCATTCCGGCTCCGGTAGAAATCACAATCTTTTTCATCGACATAGGGTTTTGTTGTTTCTTGCTGCGAATTTATAAATAAATATTTTATGCGTTGGCTCAAAAAACTAAAAAATAGTCCTACCTTTGCAATTCAAGTAAGTAACAGAATTATTTACACAAACAAATAATATAAAACATCAGTACACTATAATTACAAATGGACAAAATCAGCTACGCATTAGGCCTGAGCATGGGTAACAACTTCATTGGTTCGGGTGTGAAAGACTTGAATGTTGATGATTTCGCCGAGGCTCTTCGTGCCGTTTACACTGGCGGCGAGAAAAAGATGAGCTACGACGAAGCAAAACAAATCATCACCGAATATTTCTCAAACCTTGAGAAAACCGCAGCCGAATACAATGCCAAGGCCGGCAAAGAATATCTTGAGAAAAATGCCACAGCCGAGGGCGTGAAAGTGACTGCAAGCGGTTTGCAATATCAAGTGGTGAAAGAGGGCGAGGGCGCACAGCCAGGCCCTAACGACGCAGTTACGGTTCACTACACAGGCCGACTGATTGACGGCACCGTGTTTGACAGCTCCGAAGGTCGCGAACCGGCCACCTTTGGCGTTGGTCAGGTGATTCCGGGCTGGGTAGAGGGTTTGCAGCTCATGAAAGAGGGTGCTGCTTATCGCTTCTTCATACCGAGCGAGCTTGCATACGGCAGCCACGGCTCTGGACCAATTCAGCCAAACTCAACGCTCATTTTTGATGTGCAGTTGCTTAAGGTTAAGAAAAACGGATAAATCCGAGTAGGGAAAAACAAAAAAATAAATTCAATCTATAATTTTAGAAATTATGAAAAAAATCTTTTCATTGCTTCTCATTGCCTGCGTGGCTTGCTCATTCATGAGCTGCAACAAGAAAGGCAGCGCGAAGTCAACTCCGCTCACCGACTCAGTGAGCGAGGCCATGGGTAACCTCTACGGCTCTGGCATGGCTGCTCAATTCCAGTCAGACTCATCGGCAAACAAGACTTCGTTTATGCGAGGCTTTGATTTAATTGTCAACTCTGACACTTCCGACGATGAGTATCTTCAGGGTATTCAAGCAGGTATGCAGGTTATGCAGATGTTCCAGGGTGTGAAAGAGCAGTCTGGCATCAACATCAACAAGAGAAAATTCGTTGAGAGTTTCCGCAAGGCATTCAATGCTGATTCTGCCATGTCGCAAGAAGCACTTCAAGCACTTCAGGCTCAAATTATGCCTATGCTTGAACGCGCAGCAGCAGAGGCTAAGGCCAACGATCCTGTGGCTCAAAAGAACCTCAAGGACGGCCAGGCATATCTTGCAAAGCAACTCAGCAGCGACAAGTCGTACAAGAAGACTCAAAGCGGAGCAATCTACAAAGTGCTTGCTGAGGGTAACGGCAAGACATTCCGTAAAAACGACATTGTGATGATTAAGTACAAGGGTACTCACATTGACGGTAAAGTGTTTGACGAGTCAGGTGACGAAGCTCGTCCAATGCCGGTTGACGGTGTGATTCCGGGATTCGCAGAGATTTTGCAACTCATGAGCCCGGGTGCCAAAGTGCACTGCGTGATTCCTGCCGAGGCAGCTTATGGCAGCAACGGCAGCGGTGCAATCGGTCCTAACGAAACTCTTGTGTTCGACATCGAGACAGTTCAACTCCAAAAACAAAGTGTGCCTGCCCAAGACCAACTCAACGGCAAGCCAGTGGAGGGCGCACCTGTCAACAAGTAATAGCGACAGCACGCTAAACTGAGATATAGCCAAAGAGGCTTCTGCACCGACCGTTGCAGAAGCCTCTTTGTTTAATGCCAGCCGACGGCATGGCGTGAGGCAAAAGGCTACCACCAGTGCGTGGCAGATTATAAAAAAAGTGAATTATTTTGCTGTTAGAGCGTAATGCACTAATTTTGAGAAAAAGAAATTTTAAAAATTTGACTTACTTTAGATTTGAAATGAAGAAAATTTTAATTGCTGCCGTGGCAATTCTGGCCATGGGCGGACAAATGGCAAATGCACAGGTTAACACCAAGGCATCAGAAGACTCTCTCAGCCGTCAATATGGCAAAATGATGGGTGAAAGCTTCAAGGCCAACCCAAGCATGAATCTTAACAAGGCGGAATTTATCAAGGGTCTTAACATGATGATGGCCATTGACACAACCAATGCCAGCTACCTCAACGGAATAGAGTTTGGCATGAGCTTGCTGCAGCAAGTGCGCAAAGCCAAAGAAAGCGACAACTTGACGCTCAACAAAGACCTTTTTGCACAAGAAATGATAAAGGCTCTCAACGACACAGCAAAGCTGAGCCGCGAGCAGCTCATGGCTATGAGCAACCAACTTGGTGCTGACATAAAGCGCGTGAGTGCCATGACCAAGGCAAATGACCCTGTGGCTCTGAAAAACAAGAAAGCCGGCAAGGCCTACGTTGACTCACTGCTCAAGGCCGACAAGAAATTTGCGAAAACGGCTTCAGGCCTTCTTTACAAGGAAACGGCAAAAGGCTCTGGCGCAAACTTCAAGGAGACTGACGAAGTGCGCATGAAGTATAAGGGCATGCACGTAGATGGCTCGGTGTTTGACCAAGCCAACGACACAATAGAATTGCGCCCTGGCCAGATGATTCCTGGCTTCAAGGAGGCAATGCTGCTCATGAAGCCGGGCAGCAAGATGCGCGTGGTGATTCCGAGCGAACTCGCCTATGGCCTCAATGGTGCAGGCGGTGCAATCAAGGCAAACGAAACGCTTGTGTTCGACATCGAGACTTATGGACTTGCTCCGGAGAAAAAGGAAGACAAGGAAGCTCCTAAGAAATGAGCACCACAACATAGCGACATTAACACAAAACAAAAACCATAAGCAGTTATGAAACAAATTCTCTCTATCGCACTTGTGGCAATGGCTATGCTTGCTGCAACGTCGTGCAACGGCAACAAAACCGAGGGCACGGCAGAACGCAACTACACACCCGACGACTCGGTGTCGGCTGCATTCGGTGAAATCTATGGCTATGCGCTCAAAAACAATTCCGACTCCATTGAGTTTACGCGTGATTTCCTTGTAAAAGGACTTAAAAGCCGCTATAACACAACGGTTGACACGGCACTGTTCTCGCAAGCGTGTGTTAATGCTATGCGAGTTGATTCGGTGGTTTCGCCCCAAGGATTGCAGGAAATGCTGTCGAAAGCAGTTGTGTATCTTGAAAAGTCGCATTTCACTGGACTGGAAAAACGCCCCGAAATCGAGAAAAACCGCAAGGCCGGCGATGAGTTTGTGGCCAAGCAGCTGAGTGCCGACAAGGCTTTGAAGTTCACCCCCACGGGTTTAATCTACAAAGTGGAGAAACCGGGCAACGGCAAGACTTTTAAGCGCGACGATGCTATTTTGGTGCGCTACAAGGCTACACATATAGACGGCTCTACGTTTGACGAGACCGGAAACCAGATACGCACCATACACTTGCGCACTGTGATTCCGGGTTTTGCCGAGGCTCTGATGATGATGAGCCCTGGAGAGAAGTTGCATGTTATCATACCGCCACACATGGCATACGGCATACAGGGACAGGGCAGCATCAAGCCCAACGAGACCCTAATCTACGACATAGAGGCTGTGGAGATTAAGTGATGCCACTTGAAATGGGTGAAGCCGCGCTGTCGGCTCATTCATGAAACAGGCAAAAATATATTTTGGGCAGAATTTTCAAATAGCCGGCAAGGTTATAGCTGAAAATTCTGCTCTTTTTGTTTTGGGTTGCCTAAAAGTGGGCGCGGGTGCGTAACGTGTTCGCAGTTTGACTAATTATTATTACTTTTGCACATCATGTACGAAGATTTTGACATACACAACGAAAGAGCCAGTGCCGACAAGGAGTTTGAGAAAGCCTTGCGCCCCAAGTTGTTTTCTGATTTTGCCGGACAGGACAAAATCATTGAGAACTTGAGGGTGTTTGTCAAAGCTGCCAAAATGCGCGGCGAGGCACTTGACCACATACTCTTTCACGGCCCTCCGGGTTTGGGCAAAACCACTTTGTCAAACATCATTGCCAATGAGCTTGGTGTGGGCTTCAAGGTGACTTCTGGGCCGGTGCTTGACAAACCTGGCGATTTGGCTGGAATTTTGACATCACTTGAAGAAAATGATGTGCTTTTCATCGACGAGATACACCGTCTCAGCCCCGAAGTGGAGGAATATCTGTATTCTGCCATGGAGGACTACCGCATAGACATAATGATAGACAAAGGCCCTGGCGCACGCTCGGTGCAGTTGTCGCTCGCCCCATTCACACTGATAGGCGCAACCACTCGAAGCGGACTTCTCACATCGCCTTTGCGCGCGCGTTTTGGCATAAACTGCCACTTGGAGTATTATGACCATGAGGTGTTGACCGGCATTGTGAAGCGCTCGGCACACTTGCTTGATGTGCCAATCTATGACGATGCCGCACTCGAAATAGCACGCCGCAGCCGAGGCACACCGCGTGTGGCAAACTCTCTGCTCAGACGTGTGCGCGACTTTGCACAGGTCAAAGGCTCAGGTCGCATTGATTGCGACATAGCCAGATACTCGCTTGAGTCGCTCAACATAGACCAATATGGACTTGATGAAATAGACAACAAAATTTTGCTCACAATCATCGACAAGTTTCATGGCGGCCCTGTGGGCATAGGCACAATAGCCACGGCCATGAGCGAGGACCCAGGCACCATAGAGGAGGTGTATGAGCCATACTTGATTCAAGAGGGCTTCATTATGCGCACACCACGCGGACGCGAGGTGACCGACCTTGCTTATAAGCATTTGCACCGCAGGCGAGAATCCGTTCAGAAGAGTTTGTTTGACGACTGCGACTAAAATGTTGCTTATCGTTGAAATCTATCTCTTCAAAATGCAATAAACCCACACACGCAAAACATAAAAAGAAGAGTAAAGTGACTGCAAATTTAAAATCTCTTGCCAAAGACACGGCGATATATGGACTTAGCAGCATTATGGCCAGGTTCATCAACTATCTGCTTGTGCCAATACAAACCGCTAAGTTTACCGCTGCCGGCGGTCAATATGGAATAATCACCAACGTGTATGCCTATGTGGCACTGCTGATAATTATTCTCACCTATGGCATGGAAACCACGTTCTTCCGCTTTATGAACAAGGCTGGCGAACGTCCGGAAAAGGTGTATTCCACCACGCTTGCCACCGTTGGCACCACATCGCTGCTTTTCGCAGTGGTAGTGCTGCTTTTTGGCTCTACGATAGCCTCATGGCTTGGCTACGCCGACCACCCTGCCTACATCATGGTCATGTACACCACTGTGGCTATCGATGCGTTTACGGCAATACCGTTTGCCTATCTGCGGTGCAAGCACCGCCCATGGAAGTTTGCCGCGCTCAAGATGCTCAACATAGTGCTCAACATAGTGCTCAATCTGCTATATCTTGTGATATTGCCATATTTCAAGATTAATCCTCTGGGCATATATGATGCCAACTTCACACTCGATGTGGCTTGGGTGTTTTACATCAACATGTTTTGCTCGGTGGCCACGTTGCTTTTCTTGTGGAAGGAGCTGAAAGGATTTCGCTTTGGTTTCGACTGGCAGCTTTGCAAACGCATGTTGCGCTACACATGGCCGCTGCTTGTGATGGGCGTGGCAGGACAGTTGAACCAGACGGCTTCACAAATCATATTCCCTTATATGTTTGACGGCTCTACGGCCGACGCACGCACGCAGCTTGGCATATATGGCGCGTGCATCAAGATAGCCATGATTATGGTCATGATAACGCAGGCTTTCCGCTATGCCTATGAGCCCTTTGTGTTTGGCCGCTCCAACGACACAGACAATAAGACCACATACGCCAAGGCAATGAAATTCTATATAATTTTCACGCTCCTTGCATTTTTGTGCGTGATGGGTTATATGGACATTTTGCGCCACATCGTGGGGCGCACCTACTGGGAAGGACTTGAGATAGTGCCAATAGTGATGGCTGCCGAAATAATGTTTGGCATATTCTTTAACCTTAGTTTCTGGTACAAGCTCACAGACCGAACCATTTGGGGCGCATATTTCTCTGGCTTGGGAGCTGTGGTGCTGATTGCTGTGGATATAGTGTTCATTCCGCGCTTCAGCTACTGGGCTTGTGCCTGGGCAGGATTTGTGAGCTATGCCGTGAGCATGGTAGTGAGTTACTTCTTCGGTCAAAAATACTATCCAATCAACTATCCGCTGAAGGAAATCTCTCTCTATACGGTGGTGGCTGCAGTGCTGTTTGGTTGCATCACGCTTGCCAACGCCAATTTGCCCACGGCTGCAGCCATTGCGCTTAACACAGTGCTCATAGCAGCCTTTGTGGCAATGATTGTGAAACGCGACTTTCCGCTGTCGCATTTGCCTGTCGTAGGCCGCCACTTCAAAAAGTGACTTGCCACTCGCTCGTGAAAGCGGCAAAACAGGGTTTTGAGCCTGATTTTTAAACTATTTTTGACTTTGGCAACAACCGTTTTTTCAAGTTTATTGCTAACTTTGTAATCCACAAATTATTGAGATTACAGACTATGCGATTATATTTGTTCATTTTCTTGTCGTTGCTTTTGTCGTCAGTAGGTTTTTCCGCTCCAAGGCAAATCGACATCGACGACAGTGAGATGGACGACCTTGTGTATGATGGCATCGATGTTTCGAGCTATCAGAAAGACATTGATTGGAGTGCCACTTCTCACGACAGCAAAATAAAGTTTGTGTACGTCAAAGCCACTGAGGGCGCAACCCTCACTTCGCGCCACTATCGCATCAATATAGAGAACGCGCGCCGTCATGGCGTGAGGGTGGGCAGCTACCACTTTCTGCGCACCACATCGACCATTAAAGACCAGTTTGACAATTTCACGCGCGTTGTTAAGAAGTCGGAGCAAGACCTCGTGCCGCTAATCGACGTTGAGACAAAGCGCGGGTGGACACCGCAGCAGCTTCGCGACAGCGTGAAAGCCTTTGCCGACCTGCTTGAGGACTATTATGGCTGTCGGCCCATGATTTACACCAGCAGCTCATTCTTCAACAGTTATCTTGCTTCCATGTTTTCGAGTTATCCGCTGTTTATAGCGCGCTATGCCACCTCGGAGCCACAGCTGACGAATGGTGCCAAGTGGATTTTGTGGCAGTTTTCTGACCGTGGACAAATTCAGGGCATTGATGCCCATGTGGATTTGTGCCGTTTCAATAAAGGCTACACGGTGAATGACATATTGATGCGCGGCAAGAGGATAAGGCCACAACGCCGCAACCACAGCATTGTGGAAGAAATAGAAACCGTGAAATCGGTGCCAAAGATTGGCAACAGCAGTGCCGACAATGGCAAGAAACTCTCGAAAAAGGAGAAAAAAGAGCTTGAGAAAAAGCTGAAAGAGCAAGAAGAAGCACAAAAACGTGCCCAAGAGCTTGCCAAGGAACGCGCAAAAAAACAAGAAAAACTTAATAAGGAAAATCAGGAACGCCAACGAGAATTGCAAAAGGAATTGCAGAAGAAGCGTGCCGAGGAGAAGAAACAGCAAGAAAAAATTGTAAAGCAGAAACAGGAAAAAGCTCGCAAAGACAGCTTGAAAGCAGCCCTTGACGCAGCAAACAAGAGCAATGGTGCTCAGACCACAAAGTCGGGCAGCAAGAAGCTGAACCAGAGTTCTGCCGACAATTCAGACCGTAACTATCCCACACGCAGACGCAGCAACTGATTTCTATTTTGAAAAAACGCGCTTGTCAGCGCCACAGGCATTAAGGGTGGCAAAGTGTATAGAAAAGAACAAAAGTACCGTAACACACTCATGGCAATTATCAAAACACATGTTGGCATAAGGCTTCTGCACAACGCAAGCCCCAGCACTGCCGTTTGCTCGGTGGCTGCCTTTGTGGTGTGGTGCTTACTGGCTGTTGGCGCAACATCGTGCGGCAATAGTTCGCAGCGCTCACAAGCCACCGCTAAGCCTCATGTGGCACAACGCGACACAACGGCACTCTATGATGGTATCGACATCTCAAGCCATCAGGGCAATATCGACTGGCAGCAAGTAGCCACCGACAAGTTCATTCGCTTTGCCTATATAAAAGCCTCTGAAGGTGCAACTTATCAGTCGCCACACTATGCCTACAATGTGGCAAATGCGCGTAAACATGGAATTCTTGTGGGCAGTTATCATTATTTGCGTTCGTCATCGACGATAAGAGAACAGTTTCTTAATTTCGTTCGCATGGCCAAGGTGAGTGACCAGGACTTGATTCCCATGATTGACATTGAGAAGCGTGGCTCATGGAGCCGCCGGGAGCTTATCGACAGCCTCACGGAGTTTGCCAACCTGCTTGAGGCACACTATGGCGTGCAGCCCATGATTTACTCCACCATGACGTTTTATAACCACAATCTTGCCCCTTATTTCAACAAATATCCACTCTACATAGGCCGTTACTCCGACCACAAACCCGAAATCATGTGGGACGGAAAATTCACAATCTGGCAATTTTCGGAGCGTGGTGTGGTGCCGGGCATTGATGCCTATGTGGATTTGTGCCATTATCACGATGGTGGTTGGCTCGATGAAATAGAGTTGCCGAAACCGGTGCCTTTGTCGTCGTGAAACCAAACTGAAAACTGAGATTTAAGCCATGCCCGACAAGATGACACCGCAGCAGCGGCACAACTGCATGAGCCACATACGCAGTGCCGACACTAAGCCAGAAATGATTGTGCGCCGGTGGTTGTGGGCTCATGGCTACCGCTATCGTTTGCATGTGAGGCGTCTGCCAGGCACTCCCGACATTGTGCTTCATCGTTATCACACGGTTATAAATATAAATGGTTGCTTTTGGCATGGACACAGCGATTGCAGCCACTTTAGACTGCCGCACACCAATGTGGCTTTTTGGCGAGACAAGATTGATCGCAACCGCGAGCGCGATGCTGCTAATGCCGACCGCCTTAGCCACATGGGTTGGTGGGTGATAACCATTTGGGAGTGTCAGCTTGAGCCAAAGAACCGCAAGGCTACACTGGTGAATTTGTCGAGACAACTAAGCAGCATATATCTGCGCATTTGTGGGGCGAAAATAGGCTATGAAACGTTGCAGAACGATGCAGAGCGGCAGCAAATGGCCGCTGAGCAAGCGGTTGCCTATGGTAGCGATGATGACAAGTAACGCCGAGCGCGACTGCGTGGGTGGAAATATCTTTTAGAGTGCTAATGTAGGGTTTGGGATTATTTCCCTAAATTTGTATTTGTAATCATAGACGCACACATTTCTCCAATGGAAAAAGACAAAACCGACATATTGTCAACACTCAACGATGAGCAGCGTAAGGCTGTGGAATTTTCTGGCAGGCATCTGCTTGTGCTTGCCGGAGCAGGAACGGGCAAAACACGCACTATCATAGCTCGTGCGGCACATTTGATAGGGCAAGGCGTGTCGCCTCGCCGCATACTCATCTTGTCGTTTACTCGCAAGTCGGCTCGTGAGATTGTGGAGCGCATCAAGAGCAATTTTGGCACTTCAAGAGCCGAGGGACTCGTTGGTCAGACATTTCACTCATGGTGCATGAACCTTATCAAGGCTAACCCCACCATTTTCCCATTTGGCGATTACTCGCTGCTCGACGAAGATGACCAAGAAAGCTGTTTCAAATTGCTTTGCGGAAAGAAATTGCGGACACCCGACGGCAAGACCGTGAGTCCATCAAACTTGGTTGATGTGTATTCCTACGCCATCAATGCGCAGTGCAGCTTGTCGGAGGCCATGCGCGTGAAACTTTATGATAACGCCAGTGCAGATTTGCCTGAAGTGGCAAGCGGAATAGAAAACAGCCGACCCACGTTTGCCGACATCATAAAGAAATATATAAGCTACAAAAATGAGCATAACTACATCGACTACGATGACCTGCTTAATATAGTGGCAAAAGGATTGACAACCAATCCCGAAGCCAGAGACTTCGTGAGCAAGCGTTACGACCACATACTGGTAGATGAGATGCAAGACACAAATCCGCTGCAATACAAGCTGCTTAAGGCATTTGCACATAATTGCCACTTGTTTTGTGTGGGCGATGACGCGCAGTCAATCTATGGCTTCCGTGGAGCCGATTTCAAGAGCATACATGGCTTTACGTTGGTGATACCAGACTCGCAGGTGTGTAAACTCACGCTCAACTACCGCTCTACGCAGCCAATACTCGATTTGTCAAACTGGCTTCTGGCACAGTCGCCGCTAAACTACGACAAGCAGCTGCGTGCCGTGCGTGCCAGTGGCAAAAAACCGCAAATCATACATTGGGAAAACGAGTGGCAGGAGGCTAATGACATAACCGACAAAATACTTGACAGTGTAGTTGACCGTGGAATGAACTATGCCGACAATATGGTGTTGTCGCGCTCGGTGTGGGGGCTGCGCAAGGTGGAGGCAAGCTGCATCGACAAGAAAATACCATACACCGTGTATGGCGGCACGGGACTGATGCAGTCGAAGCATGTGCGCGATGTGGCATCGCCCATGCGCATTGTGGCAAACTTTCACGATGAGCTTGCTTGGATGCGCTATTTGCAGCTGTGGCGCGGTATAGGCGAAATCACGGCCTCGCGCATAATAGCAAAAGTGATAGAGGAGCCAAACCTTGATGAATGTCTGGAGAAGTTATCGGGACTTGATTTGCAAAAGGAAATACCAGCCACACTTGTCAGCATAAGTCACATGCAAACCATGCCGTCGAGTGCCATAGCCACTGCACTCAACAATATGGAGACTCGCCTTGAGGAGCTCTATAAGGACGAATGGGAGTGGCGTAAGCGCGATTTCGACGTGTTGAAAGACGTGGCTCTTGACACGGGCAGCATATCGGAATTTGTGAGCGAATATGTGCTTGACCCCAAACTTGAAGTGACGCTTAAAGATGCCAGTGCAAGCACTGACCACGTAATCTTAACAACAATTCATAGTGCTAAAGGACTTGAGTCGGCAATTTGCTATATAACGAATGTGTCAACGTTTTCATTTCCAACAACCAGAGCCATTCTCAATGGCGAAGATGCGATAGAGGAGGAGCGCCGATGTCTGTATGTGGCAATGACGAGGGCAAAAGACGAGTTGTATCTTTATCGCGACATACACTCCATTCACGTAGATGACGACACGGCAGAGCATTATTTTCTCAACAATGTGCCGGAGGCGCTCGTTGAAACCGTGATACCGCCCGGTGCAGCCACATTCTCGCCCGAAAACTACAACGGCAACCCAATCGCCAAAGACTTGCTCGACGACTTCGATTTCAACTAATTAGCGGCGGGTGAGGGGGAAGGCGGCGGACATGATGGCGGTGAGTGAGCGCTTGCCGAGCAATGAGAGCATGATGCCGAGCTTGTTTTTGAGGCGGACGTGGGGGTTGAAGAAGCATGCGGTGCGCAGGTTGGCAATATTGACCCAGCAATGCTGTGAGGCTTCTGTATAGCCTGGCATATCGTGTGGCATGAGACCGAGCATATTGAAGCTTGCGCTCAAGAGACGGCTTTGCACGGCTTTGCGGTATCTGGGCTCTACTTGTGACAAAAGGGTTTCAAGAACGTGCAGCACGTCGAGACGTTGTGGCGAGAAACGGCCGAGAATGCTGTCGGGGCGTATGAAATAATTGTAGAGCCGCTGGTCTGTGACTGCAATTTTTTTTGCTTGCCGGAATAAGGGGTAGATTACGGCGAGGTCTTCGTAGATTATGCCAGTGGGGAAGCGTAGCGTTTTCCAAAGATGTGCCTTGAATAGCCGTCCCCATGGAGAGTGGGTGAGTTTGTGCTGATAGAACACGTTGAGTATTGCCTTGTCGGGTGACAAGACCGTGACTTTGCCTCCATCGTGTTTAGGAGTGGACGGTGGTACTGTCATGCCGCTGAATGTGGAGTGGTTGCAGATGGCGATGTCGGCACCAGTGGTTGTGATGATTTGGAAAAGTGTGCTGACAAGTGTGGTGGCAACGCAATCGTCACTGTCAACGAATGAAATGTATTGGCCAGACGCAATGGCAAGTGCAGCGTTGCGCGCATCACTCACACCACCATAGGACTTGTGTATGACGGAAATGCGCCGGTCGCGTGCAGCCCAGGAGTCGCAGATAGCACCGGAATTGTCGGTGCTGCCATCGTCAACAAGCAGAATTTCGAGGTTTTGCCAGTCTTGCGCAGCAATGCTTGACACACAACGGTCGAGATAGGTGGCGACGTTGTGGCAAGGAACGATTATTGTTACCAAAGGCTGACTCACGATTAAAAAATGATTTTGTGTTTGTATAACGGCAAACGAGTGGGCGTTATTGCTTGACAGTAAAAAAACACGGTCGCAGCACGATGTGTGCCATGACCGTGAATATTGTTTCAACTGTGCGCAGGGTTATTTCACTTTCCACTCAAAGCCGTCTTTGGTGTCTTTGACATCAAAGCCATATTCGGCGAGTTCGTCGCGAATAAGGTCGCTCGTGGCCCAGTCTTTGTTGGCTTTGGCCTTTTTGCGGAAGTCGAGCAACAGATTGACAGCTTTGCGATAAGGGTCAAGATTAATGCTGTCGGACGAAACAGAGTCGTCACGAACACCAAGAATGTTGAACAAATAGGTGTTGAACGTCTCTTTGAGCACATCAATGTCGGCTTGCGACAAGGTGGCGTGACCGTCGTTGACCTGATTGATGACCTTGCAGGCGTCGAAAAGCGTGGCAATGACCATAGGCGTGTTGAGGTCGTCGTTCATTGCTTCAAAGCACTTGGCGGCATAGTCTTCGAGTTTGACTGAAGATGTGGCCGACGGCTTCAGGTCGCATAGGCGATGCCAACCGTCGAGCATGCGCTCGTAGGCTTTCTCGGCTGATTTGAGTGCCTCGTTGGAGAAGTCAACGGTGCCACGATAGTGGGCTTGAAGAATGAAGAAGCGGATTGTCATTGGAGAGTATGGCTGGTCGAGAGTCTTGTTGGCGCCGGTGAAGAATTCTTCAAGGGTTATGAAATTGCCAAGTGACTTGCCCATCTTTTGGCCATTGATGGTTATCATGTTGTTGTGCAGCCAGTAGTGAACCATCGGCTTGCCCTGGCTTGCCACGGCCTGTGCGATTTCGCACTCGTGGTGTGGGAATATGAGGTCCATGCCACCACCATGAATGTCGAATTGGCTGCCAAGGTATTTGCGTCCCATTGCAGTGCACTCGCAGTGCCAGCCTGGAAAACCGTCGCTCCATGGCGAAGGCCAACGCATAATGTGCTCCGGCTGTGCTTTCTTCCAAAGCGCAAAGTCGGCTTGGTTGCGTTTTTCGCCCACACCAGCCAACTGGCGGCTGTTGTTGATTATGTCTTGTGTGTTGCGGCCAGAAAGCACGCCATAGTGGTGGTCGTGGTCGTATTTCTCAACATCGAAATACACGCTGCCGTTGCTCACGTAGGCATAGCCGTTGTCGAGAATCTCTTGAACCAGTTCTTCTTGCTCTATGATGTGGCCTGTGGCGTGTGGCTCAATGCTTGGTGGCAACACATTGAGTTGCTCCATGGCGCTGTGGTAGCGGTTTGTGTAATATTGCGCTATCTCCATAGGCTCAAGCTGCTCAAGGCGAGCCTTTTTTTCGATTTTGTCATCGCCCTCGTCGGCATCGTGCTCAAGGTGACCAACATCGGTGATGTTGCGCACATAGCGCACCTTGTAGCCGAGGTGCTTGAGGTAACGGAACAAAATGTCGAAAGTGATGGCTGGGCGCGCATGGCCCAAATGCGGGTCGCCATAAACCGTGGGACCGCACACATACATGCCGACAAACGGCGAGTTGAGCGGTACGAACTGCTCTTTTTGCCGAGTGAGGGTGTTATAGATAACTAAAGGATTGTCCATAGTGAGGAAATTTTTTAGTGTGTTATGTGGTTGTGAGGATTTTTTTATATGCTGTTGATTTTCAGGCTTGGCCTTTGGGAGTGGGGAAGTTGATAGGGCCATTGCCGTTGCCAGGTGTGCGAGGCTTGATTTCACCAAAAGTCATTTCGTATTTCTCAATGTTTTGTTGAAGTGCAAAGAGCACCTGCTTGGCGTTTTCTGGAGTCATGATGATGCGGCTCTGCACACGAGCTTTGGGAGTGTTGGGAGCAAGCAAAATCATGTCGAAGAAGAAATCGTTGGGGCCATGAGTGATGACAGCAAGGTTGGCATAGTGGCCTTGCATTTCCTCGTTGGGCACTTCTATCTGAATTTGTTGCTGTTGTGGATTGTCGTTATTGTTATCTGCCATAATCGTTAGAATTTTAAAATTAATAAGTTAACAAAAATAGTAAATTATTTGGAGAAGTCGAAGCAGTTTTCTTGCGAATTGGCTGCATTGTTGACGTGTAGGCGCAGGGTGCGGCATGATGGCTTGTTCCAGAACTTGCCCACATGGAATGAGGCGTAGCAGTTGCGCCAAAAGTAGGCAGTGTCGGTGCGGAGGTCGTGGACGAGGTAGCAATGCACGGTGTCGGCATTGGCGGTGGAGGGGTCGAGAACGAGCATAAACACACGCGCCTTGCCTGTGTATTCCACTTGGCAGTGAAGGTTGATGTAGTCGCCTGTGCGCCATGCGCTGCGCATCTTGACAGGGTGCATGCTAAAAGAGCTGACCGGCACATCGGAACGATAGGCGCGAAGCGTGTCGCTGATAATGGAGTTGTAGAAATAGGCGTAGATGGGCTGTGTGCCCGAAAACGCCGTGCCAGCTTGCGGAGAGTAGCGGAGCAACACACGCTTTCCGGCTGTGAGACCGTCAGTGGAGAATCCCTTTTGGGCTGTGAGTGTAATGGTGGCTGAATCATCGGAGCGTGGCACATAGGAGAATGTGGCTTGGTCGCCGGTGATGCCACTGAATGTGACCAAATCGTAACGGAAATTGGTGTAGATGCCGTCGGGATATTTGTCATCATCGGAGCTGCAACCAAATAAAATGCTGATTGCAACAAGGAAAATGATAGGAAATGTGACCGTTAGCCGTGACATTGTGTGGGAGCAGATAGGGGTGGGTTATATGGTTGTGGACTGAGGGTCGGCTGAGAGAGATGGGGTTTCAAACACACCGTCACGCATGTGGAGCACACGGTCGCAGCTGCTGGCAAGCGACTCGTCGTGGGTGACAATGACGAATGTCTGTTGGAACGTGTCGCGCAGACGGAAGAAGAGCTTGTGAAGCTCAATCTTGTTTTGCGTGTCAAGGCTGCCTGACGGCTCGTCGGCAAGAATCACCTTTGGGTGATTGACCAACGCACGCGCCACAGCCACACGCTGACGCTCGCCACCGGATAGTTGGGCCGGTTTGTGCTGAAGCCTGTCGCCAAGCTTCATAAAGTCGAGCAACTCCTTGGCGTGCTTAATGGCCTCACTACGCTTCTCTCCGCCAATTAGTGCCGGAATTGCCACATTCTCAAGGGTTGTGAATTCCGGGAGCAACTGGTGAAACTGAAAAACGAAACCTATGTTGCGATTGCGGAAGTGAGCCAAATCCTTGTCTTTTAGGCTAAACACGTCGATGCCATCGTAGAGCACAGTGCCGGATTGTGGCTTGTCGAGTGTGCCGATGATTTGCAACAGTGTGGTTTTGCCTGCACCACTTGGTCCAACGATAGACACGACCTCGCCTTGGTGGATTGTGACACTGACATCGCGCAGCACTTGCAGCGAGCCGTAGCTTTTGACTATGTTTTTTGCTTCAATCATTGCCTTTTCATGCTTTTAGGGTGGTGTGGAAAGAAGAATTCTTGGACATTATTGCTTGATGACAAGGTTGTCGCCTGTGTCGTCGAGGTAAAGAATTTTGGCGCGCTCAAGCGGACTTGGACTGTTGGGCGAATGGAGCGCTATGCGCAGGTTGCCCGACAAGTCGTGGAAAATGCAGGCGTGACCGCCGTGCTTGCTGTAGAGCGGTGTGGGGTGCTGAATCCATGGGCCGGTGATTTTGCCGGTTGCGGATTCTGCCACGCCAATGCAGTAGTTGCCAGACTCGTTGAATGATGACCAAATCATGAATAATTTTTGCTTGCCTTTGTAGAGATAGCAGCCATCGGTCACATAGGCTCCAGACACTTCATTGACAGGACGAGCCCAGGGTGCTGCCGATGCGCAGAACAAATCCACAGGGCGCGACACGATTTTAGAAAAGTCGGGGGCAAGTTGAGCCAAGCGAATTGTGCCGTCGGTGCGCTGCACCCACTCGTTGCAGTACACGAGCCAGGGAGTGCCCTGCTCGTCAACGTAGAGAGTGCCGTCGAGAGCCATTTCGTCAATAGGGGTGGTGCTCATGTAGTTAATTTCCTTGAAAGGGCCGTCGGGACTGTTGCTCTTGAAAATCTGCACGCTGCGATAATAGAATGGCGCACGGCCAGGCAAGCTGGCCTTCCACGTGTAGGTGGAATTGAGCGTGAGGAAGAGGTAATATTTGCCCTTGTATTTGTGCATTTCAGGAGCCCAGACTTTGCCGGTGAGGCGATTGTTGGGCGAAACGGTGAACACCTGCTCAGGGCCTTGCCAAGTTTTCAAATCTTTGCTTTTCCACACTGCCACGCCACCACGACCATCGGCAGAGTTTGCGCAATACATGTAGTAGGTGGAGTGGGTGCGGTCGGTGTAGATGAACGGGTCGCGAATGTAGATGTCGTCGATAGACTTGGTTTCGGCAAAAACCGAGAAAAACTGTGTAATGACTGCAGTGGTGAGCAGAAGAAAAATGCGTTTGAACATAAGTTTTTGAAATTTATGTTTTTTATTGCGTGTAGAGGCCAAGTGGTCAGAACATGGCCACAGCGCGTTTTAGCGACTCGATGAAGCGGTCAACTTCGGCGAGGGTGTTATAAACGGCAAACGATGCTCTGACTGTGCCTTGCACGCCAAGATGCGCCATGAGCGGCTGGGCACAATGGTGGCCAGTGCGCACAGCCACGCCCATCTTGTCGAGCAACACGCCCAAGTCGTAGCTGTTGATGTTGCCAACGAGGAACGAAATGACTGCGCTCTTACCGGCAGAGTTGCCAAAGATGCGCATGCCATCGATTTGCATCATTTTCTCAGTGGCGGTCGTGAGCAACTCATGCTCGTGGGCGGCAATGGAATCGATGCCAATGGAGTTGATATAGTCGAGGGCTGTGCCAAATGCCGCAACACCAACGTAGTCGGGCGTGCCGGCCTCGAACTTGAATGGAAGGTCGGCGAAAGTGGTGTGCTCAAACGACACGTTGCCTATCATTTCGCCACCACCCTGATAGGGGGGCATTGACGAAAGGAGTGCCTTTTTGCCATAGAGAACACCCACGCCGGTGGGGCCATACATCTTGTGGCTTGAGAAAGAATAGAAATCGCAGTCGAGGTCCTGCACGTCGATTTTGATGTGAGGAGCTGCCTGTGCGCCGTCGATAAGCACTGGCACGCCATGGCTGTGGGCGATTTGAATCATCTGCTTCACCGGATTGACAGTGCCGAGCACGTTGGAAACATGGGCAAGGGCAACAAAGCGTGTGTTGTCGGTGAACATGTCCTCGTAGGCATTGAGATTGAGGTCGCCGTTGGCATCAATGGGCACAACGCGTATGCGCACACGCTTGTGGCGGCCTATGAGTTGCCAAGGCACAATGTTGGAGTGATGCTCCATGACGGTGACAATGATTTCATCGCCATTGAAAAGCGTGTCGCCAAAAGAAGAAGCCACGAGGTTGATGCCCTCGGTGGTGCCGCGTGTGAATATGACCTCCTCGGAGGAAGCTGCATTGATAAACTTGCGAGCCTTTTCGCGAGTTTCCTCAAAAAGGTCGGTAGCCTCCTGTGAAATGGTGTGAACACCACGGTGCACATTGGCGCGGTGGCGGAAATACATGTCGTTGATGGCATCGACCACGCATTTGGGTGCTTGCGATGTGGCGGCATTGTCGAGGTAGATGAGTTGCTGCCCGTCGATGGTGCGTGACAGTATGGGGAAATCCTGACGGATTTTTTCTATGTTGAGATTTTGTATCATAAAACGATTGAAAACCGGTTAAATGGTTTTGTTGTTGAGAGTGGAATTGCAGCCGTGGTCGTTGTGGCAGGCGTTGCATGAAGCCAGCGAACCTTGAAATCGTTTTTCAACGAGGTGGTGCAAGCGGTCTTTGAGCACATCGAGGCGCACGGCATCTATGACGTCGGCCATGAAGGCCTGCATGAGCAGGTTTTGTGCCACAGGCACGGAAATGCCTCGTGTGCGCATGTAGAAGAGTGCTTCTTGGTCGAGCTGGCCTACGGTGGCACCATGTGAGCACTGCACATCGTCGGTGTAGATTTCGAGTTGCGGCTTGGTGTACATTTTGGCCGTGGGCGACGCACAGAGGTTGCGGTTGCCCTGATAGGCATCTATTTTTGGGCAGTCGGGCTGCACAAGAATCTTGCCGGAGAATGCACCTACGGCATTGTCGTTGAGCACATATTTGAACATTTCATTGCTCTTGCACGATGGAGCATTGTGTGAAATGAACGTGTGGTTGTCAACATGTTGTGTGCCGCCGGCTATGGTCATGCCCAGCAAGTGAGTTTCGGCATGGCTGCCATTGACATCGAAGCGGTAATTGTTGCGAGTGTAGCCGTTGAGCAGCGTGATGCCATCGACAAGCACGTTGGAGCCCTGCTGCTGGTTGACGTAGAGCGAGGACACGCGCGTGGTGTCGGCCGAGCTTTCCTCAAGGTCGTAGTAGTCGAAAGTGGAGTTAGGCTTGGCTATGATTTCAACCACCTGTGAGGAGAGATACTTTATGCCGTTGGGCTGCGTGTGGTCGCACGAGAGCAGACGAGCCTGCGCGTTCTCGCCCACAATGATAAGCAAGCGACGAACCGCCATTAGCGGCATGGAGGCATTGAACACGTTGACTATCTGAATGGGCTTTTGAGCCACGACATTGTCGGGGATATAGACCAAAATGCCATCTTGCGCCAAAAGGGTGTTGAGTGCCACTTCCGGCTTGTCGCCTGGCGCAACGGTGCCATAGTATTTGCTCAACAGCTGTGGGTGATTGACAGCAGCCTCGCTGAAAGACTCGACAACTATGCCCGACGAGCCGAGGCGTGCCGTGGAGCTTGGGTGAAACATGTCGTTGTAAACGAAATACATGCAAGTGCTCATGTTGGGCACGTCGCAACGAAATGTCTCGGCAGGGTTGCCAGAAAAGTCAACACGGTTGATGTTGAGCCCATAGTCGGGAGCAAAGGCAGCCTCAAGGTCGGTGGCTTCGTAGTCTTCTTGCCCCTTGTGTGGCAAAGAAGCTCCAGAAAGAGCCTGAAGCGCGCGCTGACGCAAGGCGTTGAGCGGTTGCGGCGAGCGGGCACAAATTGTGTCGGCGTTTTGGTTGTAGAGATTGATATATTGTTGTAGTGCTGACATATCGTAATGGATTGAAAAATCAGTTGTTGTCCACTTGCTCCTTAATCCAGTCGTAGCCCTTGTCTTCAAGCTCAAGTGCAAGTTCGGGTCCGCCGGTCATGACGATGCGCCCCTTGTAGAGCACATGCACGAAGTCGGGCTTGATGTAGTCGAGCAAACGCTGGTAGTGTGTGATGACGATGGTGGCATTTTTGTCGGTCTTGAGCTTGTTGACACCGCTTGCCACGATGCGCAAGGCGTCGATGTCGAGGCCGCTGTCGGTTTCGTCGAGAATGGACAGGCGCGGCTCAAGCATGGCCATCTGGAAGATTTCGTTGCGTTTTTTCTCACCGCCGGAAAAACCCTCGTTGACAGCGCGCGAGGCAAGTTTGTTGTCGAGTTGGACAATGGCTCTCTTTTCGCGCATGAGCTTCAGAAACTCGCTTGCGCTGAGCGGCTGCTGGTTGAAATATTTGCGCTTCTCATTGAGAGCGGCGCGCATGAAGTTGACCATAGACACGCCTGGAATTTCGACAGGATATTGAAAACTGAGGAATATGCCCTCGTGGGCACGGTCTTCGGGTGAAAGGGCGAGAATGTCCTTGCCGTAGAACGACACAGAGCCAGAAGTGACCGTGTAGGCCGGATTGCCGGTGAGCACGGCGCTGAGGGTGCTCTTGCCAGAACCGTTGGGCCCCATTATGGCGTGCACTTCGCCAGGCTTGACGGTGAGGTTAATGCCCTTTAAAATTTCCTTGCCTTCGATAGAGGCGTGCAAATCGTTGATTACTAACATATCTTTTGTGTCTTTTTTTTAGCTTGGAATGAGTGAGGATTTAACCGATGCTGCCTTCGAGCGACACCGACAGGAGTTTTTGCGCCTCGACGGCAAACTCCATGGGGAGCTTGGCCATGACTTCCTTGGCATAGCCGTTGACTATAAGCCCCACGGCATCTTCGGTGGAAATGCCGCGCTGGTTGCAATAGAACACCTGGTCCTCGTTGATTTTGCTCGTGGTGGCTTCGTGCTCAACGATAGAGGAGTCGTTGCCGACCTCGATGACGGGGAATGTGTGCGCACCGCTTGTGGGGGTGAGCAGAAGACTGTCGCATTGTGTGTAGTTGCGGCTGTTGACAGCCCTCGGAGCTATTTTTACCATGCCGCGATAGCTGTTTTGGCTGTGTCCGGCAGAGATGCCCTTGGAAACGATGGTGCTCTTGGTGTTTTTGCCGATGTGAATCATCTTGGTGCCGGTGTCGGCCTCCTGATAATTGCGCGTGAGGGCAACTGAATAGAACTCACCGACGGAGTTGTCGCCCTTGAGAATGCAACTTGGATATTTCCATGTGATAGCAGAGCCGGTTTCGACTTGAGTCCAAGAGAGCTTGGAAAAGTCGCCACGGCACAAGCCACGCTTGGTGACGAGGTTGTAGATGCCTCCCTTGCCGTTTTTGTCGCCAGGATACCAGTTTTGAACCGTGCTGTATTTGACTTCGGCACGGTCTTCAACAATGATTTCGACGATTGCGGTGTGGAGTTGGTTTTCGTCGCGCATAGGTGCTGTGCAGCCCTCAAGGTATGACACATAGCTGTCGTCGTCGGCCACGATAAGCGTGCGCTCGAATTGGCCGGTCTGGGCGGCATTGATGCGGAAATAGGAGGACAGCTCCATAGGACACCTCACGCCCTTGGGGATATAGACGAAAGAGCCATCGGAGAACACGGCAGAATTGAGCGCGGCATAGAAGTTGTCGGTGTAGGGGACAACAGTGCCGATATATTTCTTGACAAGGTCGGGGTAGTCGTGCACAGCCTCGCCCATAGAGCAGAAAATCACGCCCAGCTCGGCGAGCTTCTCGCGATAGGTGGTGCGAACCGACACGCTGTCAACTATGGCATCGACAGCCATGCCCGAAAGGCGCATCTGCTCATCGAGCGATATGCCGAGCTTGTCGAAAGTCTTTTTGAGCTCCGGATCAATCTCCTTTTTGTCGGATTTGTCGGTTTTAGGCGCGGCAAAATAGCTTATGTCCTGAAAATCGATGTCGGGCACATGCACATGACCCCACCGCGGCATGGTCAGCGTCTTCCAGTGGTTGTAGGCTTTGAGCCGGAATTCGAGCAGCCAGTCGGGTTCGTTTTTGAGTTGGGAGATTTTGCGCACGACATCGGCGTTAAGGCCTTTTTCGATAACGTCGGTGTCGATGTGGGTGACGAAACCGTATTTGTATTCCTCGCCCACGGCCTCGCTGATGATTTTCTTCTCCGTGTCTTTTTCCTTTTCGTTGCCTATTTCTCTATTCATATTTCTAAATCTCAGTTGATTAGAACTTCTTTGTTATTCTTCTTTTTCTTTGGCTTGGCGGCAAGCATCGGCACTGTCGGCGGCAATGGAGTCGCTCTTGGCAATGGCGCGTGTGCAGGAGTCGAGAGAGTCGCCCGGCATGACTGACAGACCAAAAACACTGGGCGCGAGATTGAGTGTTGCCACAACCGGCAAGCTGCCGAGCGAACCCTGGGTGGTGAACGCACTGCTTGTGGGGCTGATGACGAACCACAAGTTGAGCAGCAGGCTCAGGACCATCATGTTTTTGAAAGCGCCGAGTGCGCTGCCGCCAAGGCGGTCGGCCAACCTGAGCTTTGCACGGCGCGCAAGCCCTTTGACCGAGAAGGCGATTACCCTGCATGTGAGCATGACAAGCATGAAGAGTGTGCCTTGGGCAATGGCTGCCGTGGTGAACTCTGCCAACGGCCACGAGGCTGCCGACGGAATGAGCGTGACAAGCAACTCAGTGGCCTGACTGCCAATGGAGAGACACGCAAAAATGCCGAGGACAAACCCGACTATCGAGGCGACCTGACTGATGATTCCACGAAGAAATCCAGCAACGGTGCCCACGAGCAAAACCAGGATTATAAGGGCATCAATAAGTGTCATATCCATTAACCTGTACCAAAGATGCAAATTTACAAAAAAGAAATGAGATTAAGCCCAAATTTGGGGCGTGACAACGTGGGGTAGTTTTTCTTTTTTTTGTGATTCCGCGGCACTGCGGCAATGTGGGCTAAATGCCGACGGCAACAGGCTTTTGCGCGGCTATGGGCATGGTGTGACTTTTTGAAGTGGCATAGAGGCTGTGGGTGAGGCTTACTTTGCAGCAAAAAAAAATTAGAATTATGGCAAAAATGAAACATTTCACTTTGGAAGAACTGACGAAATCGCAGATGGCACAGCGACTGAAAATAGACAACACCCCACCGGAGGTGGCACGGAAACAGCTTGTGGCACTCGTTGTGGAGGTGCTTGACCCACTGAGAGATGCGTGGGGAGGACCTGTGACGGTGACGAGCGGATACCGCTGCAAGGCACTTAACATCGCGGTGGGCGGTGTGGCAAACAGCCAGCACATGCTCGGCCAGGCAGCCGACATAACAGTGGGCAGCCAGGCAGACAATGAAAGACTGATGACAATGCTTAAAACGCTTAACTTGCCGGTGGATCAGGTGATAGGCGAGCATGGGTTCAGGTGGATTCATGTGTCGCACAGCTCACGAAACCGCAAGCAATACATGACAATAGACTGAAAAACAAATTTTGACAAAAATAATCATGAAAGACACGCAATTACTGAAACAGAAAAAAGACACGGCCGTGCTTGGCGCGGCATACAGGGCGTGGGTGGCTGCATCGGCACTAAGGCAGAAGCGGCTGCGCAACAAAAAATTCACATACGGTGACCAATGGAGCGACTTGACGACTGGCCCTGACGGTGAGCGGATAACGGAGTATGAACTATACACGCTCAACGGTGCTCCGCCAATCACCAACAACATGCTGCGCCAGCTGGTGAAAACGATAGTGGGGCGTTTCCGCTCGCAATACATAGAAGCCGGGAGGGTGAAAGATAAGAAACTTGACGGAGTGCGTGAGGGCAATTTCCTTGACGAGCTTGACAGCCGCGCGCTTGAGGAATTCTTGATTTCTGGCTGTGCGGTGCAGCGTGTTGACATTGACTATGGCTTGTGCAGCCGCCGTGTGGCGGTGAGGAACGTGAACTTCAACCGCTTCTTTGTGAATGCGCTTAACGACCCATGCGCACGCGACTGCGAGATTGTGGGGCAGATTCACGACATGAGCGTGGCCGAGCTGATGCGGCGAGTGTCGGGAGGCGACAGGAAGAAAGCCGAGTGGGTGAGAGCACTGTATTGCGAAGATGCAGAGGCACGCACTGCCAGCTTTGTGAGCACAATAGGTGCAGATGACCAGAGTGGCGTGGACTTTTGGCATGCAGCAGGCGGCAAATGCCGTGTGATAGAGGTGTGGACACTTGAAAGCCGTGAAGTGGCAGTGTGCCACAACAGGCGCAAGGCCGAGGTGACGGTGCTGCCGTTTGACCGCCGCGGCAAGGCAGATGCCGACCGCGATGTGACCATTCGCTGGGACATAGCCACCACATGGCACTGCCGATGGTTCTCACCCATGGGCGATGTGCTTGCGGAGTGGGATTCGCCATGGGTGCATGGCAGCCACCCGTTTGTGGTGAAAATGTATCCGCTGACCGACGGTGAAGTTCACTCGTTTGTGGAGGACGTGATAGACCAGCAGAAGTTTGTGAACCGGCTGATAACCATAGTGAACCACATTATGAACGCATCGGCAAAAGGCGTGTTGCTGTTTCCGGAAACGGCGTTGCCCGACGGCATGACGTGGCGCGACCTGCGCCGGGTGTGGCAAAACTGCAACGGTGTGTTGCCTTATTCGCCAGGCTTGTCGAACGTGAAGCCGGAACAGGTGTCGATAAACGCCACCAATGTGGGCGCCTATGAGATGATAAACTTGCAGATGAAGCTGCTGGAGGAAATTTCGGGCGTGTCGGGGGCTCTGCAAGGCAAAACCGGAGTTGCTTCGGGCAACTCTGCCACGCTATATCAGAGCGAGGCACAGAATGCAAGCATTGCCCTTGCCGATGTGTTTGACACGTTTAACGGTTTCAGACGCGAGCGCGACAAAAAGGTGCTTGGATTGTGACGTCTGTGGGGCAGCACGCTATGCAGAGGCGTGCAGACTAATCGCCAGACTCGTCGAGGTAGAACAATGAGCGTAACCGCTTGACCGACCTGCCAAGGCGCGTGTCGGGCTTGAAGAAACCATGGCCGAAAACAAAGACTATGAGCGAAGCAGCCACCACGGCATCGAGTATGCACCACCCCATGCGACCGAAGCTGATGCGCACAAGTGGCTGGTAGATGGTGGTGAGGACAAGGCACACATAGGCGGCATTGTTGATTTTCTCCTGAAAGAGACGATAGCTCAAGAAGCCGAAAAATGCGGCTGCAATGGTGTTGATGAGCACATAGATGCCGTAGGGCAACGGCAACAGAGCTATGAGCAACAAGACAATGACGACTTGAAATAACTTCTTCATGACGTGAACGACATTAGCGTTTTGACGGCTGTTCGAACTTGAGCGACACTGCCGATGTGCTGACGTTGAGCGTAACGGGGCAGCCCTCTATGAGCGGCAGATTGTGGCTCTCGTCGTGGCTTGCAGGAAAGTCGTAGCAAATGGGTATGTTGTAGCCGGCAAGGTACTCGTGAAGAAGCTGGTTCATGTCGGTGTAGCCATAAGACGGCGAGTAGTCGGTGAAACGGCCTATGATAATGCCTTTGACGCGATTTATCACGCCCTTGAGCTTGAGCTGTGTGAGCATGCTGTTGACGCGCGACATGGATTCGCTCACATCTTCAAAAAAGAGGATTATGTCGTGGTTCTTAACATAATCGCGGTCAAGAAAATCCACGTTTGAGCCGGCAATGTTGCTAAACACGGCCATGTTGCCACCCACAAGAATACCCTTGGCAGTGCCAGGGTGGTTGTAGGGGTGGCCAGAAAGATTATAGGTGGGGAATTGCCCCATGAGAATGGAGCGCAGGAGGAGATTGACGGAGTCGGTGGCACCGCGTGAGGCGAGAGAGCCGACCATGCTGGCATGAATGCTCATGTTGCCGGCACGCACTTCGGCGCTGTGAAGCGCAGTGATGTCACTATAGCCTATAATCCACTTTGGGTAGCGGCGCAGGGTGTCGAGCGGAATTTCGCACAAAAGAAGTGACGAGCCATAGCCGCCACGGTTGCACAAAATGGCCTTGACCGACGGGTCGCGCAGGGCTGCCATGAGGTCGGCCTTGCGTTGTGCTGTGGTGCCGGCGTACATGTGATATTCGGCAGTGGCGTTTTTGCCGATTACAGGGGTAAATCCCCACTGACGCAGCACACTGGCACCGCTGTCGGGGAACCAAACCGGGGGTGTGCTACCTGGAGAGAGCAACGCTATTTTGTCGCCTGGCTTGAGAAAAGCTGGGGCTTTGGGATTTTTTGCGGCATTGGCACTTATGGTGAATATTGCCACCAATAAGATGGTGAATATGGATTTTGACATAAAATTTAGGTTTTTATTAAGATGTTAGTGCAAAGATAGTGCAAAAGGTGTGCAGAACACGAAATTATGCACAGATATTGCGCTGGAAAATGCTGGAAAAATGGTTATGGATTGGTGGTGGGGAGGTGGAATGTGAGTGCAACGCTGTCGGCCTGAACATCGAGCGTGACAGGACACCCCTCAATCATGGGATAATTAGTGCGCTCAAAATGACCCGTTGGGAAATCGTAGCAGATGGGTATTTTGTAGTCCTTCAGGTAGTCGTAGAGCATGTCGTGCATGCTGGTGTAGCCGTCTTCGCGGCGATAGTCCTTGAATTTGCCCACTATTATGCCCTTTAGCCGTGACAGCACTCCGCGAGCTTGAAGCTGATGAATCATGCGGTCAACGTGAGTGAAGTTTTCATGCACGTCTTCAAAAAACAAGATGAAGTCGTGGTCGCGCATAAAGGTGGGGTCGAGGAAGTCGTAGGGTGTACCGGCAAGATTGTTGAACACGGTGAGGTTGCCGCCCACGAGAATGCCAGAGGCTTTGCCGGGATTGTTGTAGCGGCTGCCTTCCACCTTGTAGGCCGGAAGCTGCCCCATGAGGGCATTTCGCAGAATGGTGCTGAGTGTGTCGGTGCCGCCCTCTTCGAGAAGCCAGCCTGCCATGTTGGCGTGCAGGCTCATGTTGCCGGCTCGCACCTCGGCACTATGGAGTGCAGTGATGTCGCTGTAACCGATAATCCACTTGGGGTGGTTGCGAAACAGCTGTAGGTTGGTCTTGTTGAGTATCTGGAGCGAGCCATAGCCGCCGCGTGTGCAGAAAATGGCCTTGACGGTGGTGTCGGTGAGGGCTTTCACGAGGTCGGCCTTGCGCTCATCTACTGTGCCGGCAAATCCGTGATAGTGGTTGCAGATGTTGGCTCCCATAATGGGGGTGAAGCCCCAGCGCTGGAGCACGGCATAGGTGGTGTCGGCACCCCTGCTTGAAATGGGGCTTGCCGGTGAGACTATGGCAATCTTGTCGCCTGGTTTGAGAAATGCAGGGGCTTTGATGCCGGCTGCTGTCGATGCAAAAATATAGAGAGCCATTAGCAAGAGCAATGGCAATGTGACGTGTTTCATTGTCGTGACGAAAAATTTTGATTAAGAGCAGTCCTTGTGGAGCAAGAAAACGGACTGGAGCTAAACTCGTCACAAAGGTAGTGAAAAAATCCGAGATGGCGCAGGCGAGCCGGCTGTCAGGCGGTTATGTAGATGCTGATAGGTTGGAGTTGTGAATAAACGAACCTACTAGCATTTGTGCGTATTGCCTTATAATACTGCAAAATCACATGCAAGCTAAGCTATCCGATGAGACAGCCGATTTGATAAACAACGGCTGAAACAATCCAAGCCAATAGCGTGGTGTAGCCAGCGGCAAACAGAGCCCACCGCCAAGAGCCTGTTTCTCCCTTGATTGCCGCAACAGTGGCTATGCAAGGGAAGTAGAGAAGCACAAACAGCAAGAAACAATAAGCAACAAGGGGCGTTATGCCGTCGGCTGTCATTTGCGCATGCAGGCGTGTGTATTTCTCGCTTGAAGCGTTGCCAGCGGAATCGCTGCTGTCGTCGTCGGCAGTGATGTCTTCGTTGTCGGTGTAGATTACGCCTATGGTAGAGGCTACAATCTCTTTGGCTCCAACGCCGGCTATGAGACCAACGTCGAGTTTCCAGTCGAAGCCCTGTGCCTTGAACACAGGCTCCACGGTTTTGCCAATGCGGCCTATGTAGCTCTGCTCAAGCTGCTCGGCATGGCTGAGCTTGTCGTTGTGCGGAAAATAGCCAAGCGCCCACACAATGATGCTTGCCACAAGGATTGTAGTGCCCATTTTGTGCAGATATTGCTTGCCGCGCTCCCAAGTGTGACGCGCTATGGCCTTGGCTGTGGGGAAGCGGTAGGGCGGCAACTCCATGACAAACGGAGTGTCCTCGCCCTTGAACACGAAGCGGCTGAACAAGCCTCCGGCAATTATTGCCATGATGATGCCTATGGCATAAAGGCTCAGAATGACAAGCGACTGATATTTCAGAGCGAAGAATGTGCATGTAATCATAATGTAGATGGGCCAGCGCGCAGAACAGCTCATGAATGGCAGAATGAGCATGGTTATTAGGCGGCTGCGGTGGCTCTCGATGGTGCGTGTGGACATGACTGCCGGCACGTTGCAACCAAAGCCCATGATGAGCGGAATGAACGACTTGCCGTGCAGTCCCATTTTGTGCATCATCTTATCCATGATGAAGGCGGCGCGAGCCATGTAGCCGCTGTCCTCCATGAGGGCTATGAAGAAATAAAGAATCAGGATTTGCGGCAAGAACACCACCACGGCTCCCACACCGGCTATGATGCCGTCGGCAATGAGGTCGCGCACCGGGCCAGGCGGAAGCAAGTGTCCCACGGTCTGCGCAAGCCATGACACGCCGCTGTCAATCCAGTCCATGGGATACTGGCCAATGACAAATGTGGCCTCGAACATCACAAACAAAATGATGATGAATATGGGGAAACCAACGTAACGGTTGGTGATTATGCGGTCGATGATATGCGTGGTCTGATAGGTGTCGCGCTTGTTGCCGGTGGAGTATTGCGCCTCTTGGAGCGCGCCGTGAATGAAGCCATATTTTGCGTCCATAATGGCGGTCTCGCTGTCTTGCTGCGTCTCCTCCTTGATTTTGGCGGCAGCGGCATCGCGAGCGTCGTCGATGGTCTTGGCTCCTGGCAGGGTGTCGATGATGTGTTGCACGTCTTTGTCGTTTTCAAGCATCTTGATGGCAAGGTAGCGCGTGGAGTAACGCTCACGCAGCGACTCCTGTTGCTTGATGACCTGCTGCACGGCAGAGATTCCCTCTTCCACATATTTGCCGTGGTTGATGTGAATGTGGCGATACACATTGCCCTTGGGGCGGTCGCCGGCGGCAAAGTCTTCGGGGTGCGCCGTGTCGGTGTCGGTGGCAAACTGTTTGTGCCAGTTGGCTATGTCGGCGGCAACTTCGGGGTTGAGGTTGCCTTTGTCGTCGAGATAGTCAACACCCTCGTAGATGTTGATTATGATGTGAAACAGCATTTCCACACCTTTGCCGCTCTTGAACACGGTGGGCACCATGGGCACGCCGAAGAGCTGGCCGAGCTTGTTGTAGTCAACGTTGTCACCGCGCTTTTCGGTTTCGTCGAACATGTTGAGGGCGCACACCATGCGCAGGTGCATGTCGATTAGCTCGGTGGTGAGATAGAGGTTGCGCTCAAGGTTGCTGGTGTCGATGACATTGATGACCACATCGGGTGTCTTTTCCACCAGTTGCTTGCGCACATACAGCTCTTCGGGCGAATAGGCCGAGAGGCTGTAGGTGCCGGGGAGGTCAACGAGGTTGAAGTGGTAGCCTTCAAACTCGGCGTGTCCTTCTTTGGCATCGACTGTGACACCGGAGTAGTTGCCCACGCGCTCGTGTGCTCCAGAGGCGAAGTTGAAGAGCGACGTCTTGCCGCAGTTGGGATTGCCCACGAGAGCCACGTTGATGGTGCGGCGTTTTTTGATGGCGGCATCGTGAAGTTGCTGGTTTGAAAGCGGCTGCTCGTCGGCATCGCTGCTTTCTACCAGAGTGCCTGGCTGTGCGGCATTTTCGCGCTCTATTTTTGCAGCTTCGCTCATAGACAGCACTTCAATCATGTCGGCTTCGCTGTGGCGGAGCGACACCTCATAGTTCATTATCTTATATTTCACAGGGTCTTTGAGCGGAGCGTTGAGCAGCACTTCCACCACTTTGCCCTTGATAAATCCCATTTCCACTATGCGCTTGCGGAAGCCGCCATGGCCTGTTACCTTGACGATGACGCCTTTCTCCCCTGTTTTAAGCTCGGATAACTTCATTGTGCCAACATTAGGTTTATCCCAAATTTTGCCTTTGTGCAGGCTTCTTTTGGGTTTGTTTATGCAAAATTACAGCAAAAGAACTGCAAATGAGTTGCAAAAGTGGTGCTAAAACCAAAAATATCACTATTAGTGGTGATATTTGCCTGTAAAAATCCCCATAATTAGGGATATGGGGCGTGTGGGGGCATAAAGATGCAGGCGCACCGCTGTGTGAAGTGGCACGCCTGACAGTATCTGTTTTAAAATTAAGTCTTTCTTTATTAATGGGGGAGAATTTAGTTGTCCTTCATGAAGTCTTCCACATCGGCAGGGTGATAGGGTATGCGCTCCTTGCCAAGGAAGCGGCAGCCGTCGGCAGTGATGAGTACATCGTCTTCAATGCGTATGCCGCCGAAGTCCTTGTAGGTTTCGAGCAGGTCGAAGTTGATGAACTCGGCGCAGTGCCCAGAAGCCTTCCAGTCGTCGATAAGCGCAGGAATGAAATATATGCCCGGCTCGTCGGTCACCACAAAGCCTTCTTGCAGGGTGCGACCCATGCGCAGACAGTTGGTGCCGAACTGCTCAAGGTTGGGGCGCGTTTGGTCGTCGAAACCAACGTATATTTGTCCGAGTCCTTCCATGTCGTGTACGTCCATGCCCATCATGTGTCCGAGGCCGTGAGGCAGGAACATGGCGTGTGCTCCGGCTGCGAGGGCAGCGTCGGTGTCGCCCTTCATGAGGCCGAGCTGCTTGAGGCACTCGGTCATGTGGCGGCACACGGCGAAGTGCACGTCCCAGTAGCGCACACCAGGCTTGGCAAGCTGCAGCACGAGGTCGTGGCACTGCTCAACTATGGTGTAGATGTCGAGCTGGCGCTGGGTGAACTTGCCGCTGACGGGATAGGTGCGCGTGTTGTCGCTGCAATAGTTTTCAAGAGTTTCTGCTCCGGCGTCGCACAAGGCAAGTCGGCCTGACTCAAGAACTGCCATAGAGGGGTTGCCGTGCATGATTTCGCCATGCTGCGAGAAGATGGTGGCGAAGCTGACTTGCGCGCCATAGGAGTGGGCTATGCCGTCAACTTGTCCGCCAACGAATTTCTCGGTTACGCCAGGCTTGGTGAGGCGCATGGCAGTGGTGTGCATCTTGTAGCCTATGGCACAGGCTTTCTCGATTTCGGCTATCTCAAGCGGCGACTTCACGGAGCGCATCTTGACCACAGCCATGATAAGTGGCAGTGAAGCAAGGTGCGCCTGCTGGCTTGGGTTGATGTTGAGCAGGTCGTGGATAAGAATCTTGGTGTCGAAGCGGTAGGGCGGCAGGAAATGAATGCGACGGTTGCCTTGCTTGGCGAGGTCACACAACTGCTTGAGCGCCGACATGGGCGCACTGTGTGCCACGCCCACTTGCTCTGCCATGGTGGCCACGCTGTCCACCGAGCCATACCACACGATGTCGTCGAGGGCGATGTCGTCGCCTATGAGAGTCTCCTTGTCGTTGTCAACGTCGATTACGCCCACAAGACCGTCGCGGTTTTGTCCGAAATAGTAGAGGAATGCGGAGTCTTGACGGAAGGGGTAGTAGGCGTTTGAGGGGTAATTGTTAGGGGCTTCGTTGTTGCCAAAAAGCAATATGATGCCGCTTTTCACGAGCTTCTTCAGCTCAGCGCGGCGGTTGATGTAGGTTTCTTTGCTGAACATAGTGAAAAATATGTGTTTTTTTTGTTTGAGTGTGCGGCGAGACTGTGCAGTGAAACTTGTTATTAAAAAAAACTGCAAGACCGTCGCTCTACGGAAAAGGTAGGGAGACGGTCTCGCACTATGAAAATTTCAGAACAGTCTCTGCCCGTAAAAACCTTTTTTACTTTGGGCGTAAAATTACGGATTTCGGGCAGAAAATGCAATTATTTTTTTGTCACTTTGTCGAGCACAGAGTTGCCGATGCAAGCGTCGGGCATCTGTATGTGGAGCATGGAGCACACTGTGGGGGCAATATCAACGATGCGTGTGGGTGCATTGCAGCTGCCGTGCCCCACATTCCAGCCCATGAGAACGAACGGAATGCGTGCGTCGTCGGGGACCCAAGAGCCGTGAGATGTGCCGCGGTAGTCGGCATTGATGGCATAAGGCAAAACGCGCGGATAATTGATGAGCACGATGTCGCCGCTGCGCTTGTTGTTATAGCCATTGACAATCTGCTCGCGGATAGGAGCAGGAACGCTTGTTACGTAGGCTTTCTCGTAGTCAACGGCAAAGGCTATCTCTTTGTCGCGGCGCAGGAAGTTGACGGCAGTGTCCTTGATTGCTTGCAGGTTGAGTCCGGCTTTCTCAATTTCGGGGTGGTTGAGGTACAGACGAGAGTCGGCTATGCCCACCACCATGTTGGCTTGCGAGTTGAATGCCTTTTGAAGGTGTGCGTTGAGAGCCTTGCCTATGCCAGCCTGGTCGCAGCCACCAGAAGGAATGCGATGAGAAAGGGTGTAGTTGGGGTTGTGTATGCCTCCGTGGTCGGCAGTGAGGAAGAGGAGATAGTTGTCCTTGCCGATTTTCTTGTCGAGGTAGGCGAGGAATTGTGCAAGGTCGTGGTCGAGGCGCATGAACACCTCTTTGTTCTCCTTGCCGCGAGTGCCGGTGGCATGGCTGATGATGTCGGTGGAAGAAATGCTGATGGCGAGCAGGTCGGTGATGTTGTCGGCACCGAGGTTCTCGTTTTCAATGGCGGCTTGCGCCATCTTGAATGTTAGGGTTACGCCGTCGGGGGTGCTCTTCACGTCTTTGCCAGGAGTGGTGGCGTTGGCAGCATTGAATTTCTCGACCCAAGCAGGGAATTTGTCCATGTAGAACGAGCTTGTCACGAAGTGGCCAACGGAGTTATCATACCAGTAGGCAGCATCGGCACTGTGTCCGGCAGGGAGAATGGCGGCACGGTCTTTCATGGCCACGCCAATGACCTTGGCCTTGAAGTCTGTGGCAAGTTTCAGCTCGTCGCCTATGGTAGAAGCCACCAGGTAGTGTGGCGACATCTTGCCGGCACTGCTTGTGGTGCCTATGGGCTTAACGTCGTCGTCGGCGCAGCAATATACTTGCTTGTTGTCAACTGCGAAACCATTGCCTGCAATGCCGTGGAGTGCCGGAACGGAGCCGGTGTAAACGCTTGAGTGGCCAACAGCGGTGATGGTGGGAATGTAGTTGATTTTTGTGTCCTCGAAGCTGAAGCCGGTGTCAACGATGCGTTTCAGTCCGCCCTCGCCAAACGAGTCGTAATAGTAATAGAGATAGTCCCAACGCATTTGGTCAACCATGAGGCCGACAACGAGTTTCGGACGGTTGATTTGCGCAGTGCCCGTGATGGCAGCACAAAGTAGCAACAGTGCTAATGATAATTTTTTCATGTAGTTAAAATATTGTTGATTGGTTTCGTTGATTTTGATTATAACTTGGGTAAAGGTAAGCATTTTTTGTTACAAAAAGGTAAAAAGAGCCGGCACAACGCGCAAGAGGCACATAAAAAGGAGAAAAAGAACACCAGCTCCGCGAGCAATGGTGCTGTGGGTGGAGCTGGTGTGATATTATGGGTTTGCACGCGCGCTATGCCGCGCGCACGGCGCAATGCGTCACTGTTTCTTGCCGGTGAACAGGAATGGCACTTCCTGGCCGAGGAGACCTTTCTGGTATTCTCCGTCGATATAGGCTCCGGCACCGATTACCTGCATCATGAGCGACTTGCCATCTACGTAGTATTGCCCGTAGGAGTAGTTGTTGTCGATGTAGAAAGCCACTTGCAGCAGGTGCTCCTTGCCTCCGTAGTTGATTTTGAATGCCGGAGTTTTGGGATTGATGATGAATGTGGCCGGTGAGGTCCGCACAAATTTGATTTTGAGAGTGAGGTCGAACGGCGGCATGTCGGCAAGGGCCTTCTTGATTTCGTCGTTGGTGATTTGGTAAGACAGCATGTTGGCCGGAATGTTCTTGATGGTGATGAGCGAGTCGCAATCAATGTCCCAGCTGATGGGCACGGTGTCGTTCACACCAGTTGAGATGCGAGTGATGGCTTTGCCGGTGTAGCTGCCCTTCACTGAATTGAACGCTGTGCTTATTTCTTCGGGAGTGAGGTCTTTGGTCTTGTTGTCGTCTTTGATGCAAGAGTTGAGGCTCAATGCTGCGGCGCAGAAAACCAATGCGCTGATTAACAGATTGAATTTTTTCATTTTGTCTTTTGTGATAAATATAATTTGTAAAAATTTGTCGATTTCAAATCACATCGCCATATATTTGCATATATAAAATGCAGAATAATTAAAAACCTTGCATGAGGCATAAAATTTTTTTTAATTTAATCTTGTCAGGCAAGTTTATTGGCGTTTGCGCATTTGATCAGTGTAAGTTTATTAAAAAAGGAGTTGCATTATGAACGCAAAATTAAGAAAAATTCTGATGATTTTGGCTGTGGCGCTTGTAGCGGTGGGAATGCAGTCGTGTCTTGATGATGACGACAACGATTATAGCCGCATATATCCCAACGCTATAGTGACAATGAAGAACATAGACGGTGACACATGGTTTCAGCTCGACGACAGCACGCTACTCTATCCGGTGAATCTGAAAGGCGATGTTCTGAACAAGGAGGTGAGGGCGTTTGTCAACTTCAGAGACGCCGGCAAGGGCGAAATTGCCAACGACAAAGCCCGCAACGTGTGGGTGAACTGGATTGACACCGTGCGCACCAAGAGCATGGCTCAGGCAATGGAGGTGGATAGCGCAACCGTGGGCAACGACCCTGTGGAGATAGTGAATGACTGGTCAACGGTGTGTGAAGACGGTTATTTGACACTGAGATTTCGCACCTATATGAGCGGCTATACACAACATAAAGTGAATTTGGTAGCAACTAACAACCCATACGAAGTGAGGCTCTATCACGACGCTTGTGGCGATAGGTCAACTCGTGTGGCCGACGGTGTGGTGGCGTTCCGCCTCGACAAATTGCCAGACACACAGGGCAAGACTGTGGATTTGACACTGAAATGGAAGTCGTTTAGCGGCGAAAAAAGTGTGAAATTCAAATATCGCACACGCAAGTAAACAATGATAGAATGACTCGCGCACTCGCAAGCACTTGTGGGTGCGCTTAGACCGATGACCAGTTGACCAGGTGAGCAGGGCAGAAACTGACAAGGAAAAGAAAATAATAGGCATGTTTGGCGAGGGAAATCCCCTCGCCATGGATATGCTATATGCCCAGTATTCGCGCTACCTGGCCGGTGTGTGCTCGCGCTACATAGACAATGATGACGACCTGAAAGACGTGCTCCAGGAAAGTTTTGTGAAGATATTCATGCGCATAGGCAGCTTTGACTATCGGGGAGAGGGGTCGCTGAAAGCGTGGTTGAGCCGTATTGTGGTTAACGAGGCCTTGCAACACTTGAGGCGCGGACAGAAAAATGTGTTTGAAGACGCAGCCGAAATGCCTGATATGCCCGACGAGAAACCCGACACCGACGGAATAGACAGCAAGACGCTTGTGGAGATGATACGCCGCTTGCCTCCTGGCTACAGGGCAGTGGTTAACTTATATGTGTTTGGTGAGAAAAGCCATAAGGAAATAGCAGAGATTCTGGGCATAAAGCCAGATAGCTCAGCGTCACAGTTTCATAAAGCTAAAAAAATGTTGGCAGGCATGATAAACGACTATAAACGAAGCAGGCAATGAGAGAAGAGTGGACAAACAATCTGAGAAAGCAAGTGGGCGACTATGAGGCCGACGTGCCGGCAGGATTGCTCGACGGCATAAAGCAAGAGGTGTCGCGCCGAGAAACGGAAGCCGAGCGCAGACGTGGCTTTGTTGTGCCGTTGCCAGTGATTAGGCGTGTGGCTGCTGCGGCGGTAGTGGTGCTTGTGGCTGGAGTGTGCCTGTGGACTATGCGCCCTGCCAGCGACAGCCGTCCACAAAAAGAAACGGTGGCTTCGGTTGCCCAGCACACTGGTGGTGAACCTGCCGCTACCAAAGGTGAACCTGCCGGGCAACGGGCAGATGTGAGAAAACAACTTGCCGCTGCAAGCGGTGTGCTTGCCTACGATGCCGCTCCGGCTCATGCTGCGGAAGGGCATCGCGAGGCAATGGCAGAAACCAGAGACCAGCCTGTGATGCAGGTTGCGGAAAAAATGGCAAAGACTCTTGCCGCAAGCAGCAGTGACAATGATGCAACGGCTGAAACTGCTATGGTAAAAACTCAAAAAAAGAGCAAAGTCATGGCTAAACAAGACGGCGATAATGCAGAAAGTGGTCGTAAAGCAGCCATGGTGCAGGAAGAAAAAGGCTTTGGCGGCAATTATGATGACCTTGCCGCCTTGCCGCAATCTCGCCATCAGGGGAAATTGCGCATAGGAGCCTCATATCAAGGCAATGGAATGTCTTCGACCCAAAATGGTGGCACGGCGATGGTTAACACGCTTTATAGCGCGAAATTGCCTGGTGTGCTTGAGGGCGATGCCTTCTCTAAAGAAGACCGTCGCTCTGAAGTGAAAGCCAAACACAACCAGCCTGTGAGAGCCGGCGTGACGGTGCGCTATGAGGTGGCACCGCGGTGGGGAGTGCAGACGGGGTTGACTTATAGCTATCTGCAATCATCGTTTGATGTGAGTTTAGACGGCGTGACTAACAGCACAGACCAGTCGCTGCACTACTTGGGTGTGCCGGTGAATGTGACATACGACGCATGGCGGTGTGGCCGCTTTGGGGTGTATGCCTTGGCTGGCGGCATGGGAGAAATGCTGGTAGATGGCAAAGCCAAGTCGAGCTACACTATGGGTGGCAAGGAGTGGCAGCACCAGTCAAGCCGTGTTAAGGACAACCGCGTGCTGTGGAGCGTGAATGCTGCAGTGGGCGTGGAGTGTGAGGTGGTGAAAAGGGTGGCACTATATGTGGAGCCAGGGTGCAGTTATCACTTCGACAATGGAAGCTCGGTTCAGTCGGCCTACACCGACCGCCGTTGGGATTTTGACTTGAACTTTGGTTTGCGTGTCAAGTTGCCATAGTGGTTTTTGCAAATAAGAATGATAAAAAATATGAGAATGGAAAAAATATTGACGAAACTTGCGTTACTGGCACTGGTGATGGTGGCATTGGCCTCCTGCAACACAACCGCCAAAGTGGCTTTTAAGGAAGCGAATAATTATTTCACTCGCAACGACTATGCGAAAACTGGCGTGGTGAAAATTGTGTCGCAGGAAGAGTTTGACGGCGCATTTGGCATGGCAACCGCGATGGGTAAGAATGGCCGCCCAACACCGATTGATTTTAATAAGGAATTTGTTGTGGCAAAATTGTTCGCTGAGACTGATGTTGACACAAGAATAGACAAAATAGCTTTGTATGAAATAGGGAAAAACAAATTGAAGCTTGATTATAGGCAAACTGACGGTGATAGAATGTCATACACCATCAAGCCTTGCTTCATATTGATAGTTGACAACAAATATAGAAACTGCGAAATAGTTGACGGAGGAAAACAAAGCGTGAGCGTGGAGCTTTAATGCTGCTGCGCACCGCACTTTCCGCCCATTGCCGAGTGACGACTGCCGCCACCCGGCATTTTTTTTGTTGTTGGAAAAAGCTTGATTGGAAATTAGAATTTCAGAAAATCCATTAGCTGAAGAAAATAATCGTTAGACCAGATGTCTAATTCTTTTGGATTTTTGACAAAAGGCATCACGTCGGCTTTGACTTGATTGATGTCGGCGTTGGCAAGCCGTAACTTTAAATCGTTTTTGAAATCATCTTTTGACTTCACGCAACCATTAAATTCTCTTATCCTCGCTTGTAGGTGAGTAAAATCTAACGGCACATTGTTTCTGACATACCATTCAAAATCATACCAATCTCGGCCTTTGACCCTATTTTTCCAGCTGCGATACACCAAAGCGTGCATTTTGCCGGCAAATAAATCAGGAAGTGTGAAGCATCTGGTCATGAAAGAATGTGGCTGCAATAGCAGCTTTTGCTCTGTTGTGAAATTGAGAGGCGGGTTTGTGTCAACCTCAATTTTTATTTTTATGGATTTCTCCGTTTGAAACGAAACATCGGTGTTGTCTTTTAGAAAAGCCGACTCTACTTTGCCAAAGTTCCTTTTGTCTTTCTTTTTTATTTCAACTTGTCTGCCTATGGCTGCAAACTCGTTGATTATGGGCTGAAAGTATTTTGAGAAGTCGAAATTACTGTCAGCTTTAAGCAGAGAGAAATCCATGTCTTCACTAAATCGTTGCAAACCATGAAAAATGCGGAGGCATGTGTCACCATAGAATGCTGCTTTGTCGAAAAAACCTCCTTGGTATAGGCCGGCAAGAATAACTTGTTGGTTCACTTCAAAAGTGGCGTTTCTTTTTGCTTGGTCGGTGCTTTGGTCATATGCCGAAAGCATGTTCTGATAAATTACATTCATTTGTCAAGCAGTTTTATTATGGTTGCAATGGAATTGGCTTTTTTGCCAAACTTCATGTATTCTTCAAAAATTTGAATGTTGAAATGGCAGAAACGCTCCATGTCAAGTCTGATGTCTTCTTCCAAAAACGCTAACGCTTCTTTCTTGTACCGCAAATTCACACCTTGCATTGTGGCAATAAGGTCGCAAAGAGCTTTCTCAGGCGAGGCTATTATATAGTTGGCGTTGCCGTCTTTTTCTTGCCGAAGTCCAACGGCATAGGCCTCTTTTGAGATATGGGTATAAGAAAAAACTCCTATTGCAGTGTTGAACGTTTTGGCTGCCTTGAGCGTCATGGATTGGGTGGTGTAAACGGCTTCTGGAATAAGACCATAATGTCTTAACGCTGTTTGCTGGGAAACGTATGATGGTGCCAGCAGATGGTTGGCTATTAGACCTGTGGATAGAGCTAGTCCGCTTTCTTCCGGATTGGTGACAAACAAATTGCGCTTTAGACGAATGATTTCATTCGCCTTTTCCAGTTGTGAAATCTTTGCACTTTTTGCCTTGATGTTTGGAAATATGGAGACAATGGCAGCCGATGATACTGGAATATTTTGAAAAGTTGCTAAAACGTTTTTCATTTTATGAGGCAAAAATGGTAAAAAAAACGACAAAAAAATAAGTTTTTGTTTGTTTTCTATTGAAAATTTGGCTGTTTATCTGTTGCCAGTGGGGTGGTTGTTGGGGTGTTTGGCTGGAATGTGAGGTGTGGTAAGGTGAAGTGTGGCATGCGGAAATTGCGGTAAAGGTTAAAATGTCAGAAAAAACGAGGTGTGGCTTTTAATTGAAGATGATTTTTGTGTATTTTTGAAAAAAAATATGGTCGGTTTCATGATGGGTTTCCGGCTGAAGTGTTGACTAATGAATGTGGAGGCTGGCGCAGCGGCTCTGGCTGGGTCGAGCGGCTGTTTCTCCAGACGAAAAATTAATTCGCTATGCTCAAGAAAACGAGAATTGTTTTGGCAGCAATATGCTTTGTGCTTATCACGCTGCTTTTCCTTGATTTCACAGGCACGCTGCACGCGTGGCTTGGTTGGGTGGCAAAAATTCAGTTTTTGCCGGCCGTAATGGCGTTGAACTTTGTGGTGGTGGCCTGCTTGGTGCTTCTGACACTGGTGTTTGGCCGCGTGTATTGCTCGGTGATATGCCCACTTGGTGTGATGCAAGACGTGGTGTCGCACGTGAGTGGTTGCCGCAAGAAGAAAAAACATCGTTTTAGCTATTCTCCAGCCAAAAACTGGCTGCGTTATGGCTTTCTGCTGATTTTTGTGGTGGCATTTGTGGCTGGCGCAGGGTCGGTGGTGGCGTTGCTTGCTCCTTACAGCAGCTATGGCCGCATAGCCCAAAACTTGCTGCAGCCGGTGTGGATAGGTGCAAATAATGTGCTTGCTTATTTTGCGGAACGGCTTGACTCCTACGCTTTCTACTCACGTGACATTTGGATAAGGAGCATATCGACCTTTGCGATAGCTGCAGCTACATTCGTGGTGGTGGGTGTGCTCGCATGGCGCAACGGCCGCACTTATTGCAACACGGTGTGCCCTGTGGGAACGGTGCTTGGCTTCTTGTCGCGCTTCTCGTGGCTGAAAGTGAGGTTTGACAGCGACAAGTGCCGCAGTTGTGGCATGTGCAGCCGCACATGCAAGGCTTCGTGCATAGATTTCAAGAGCAAGACCGTGGATTATAGCCGTTGCGTGACGTGTGGCGACTGCTTGGAGCAGTGCAAGTTTGGCGCGTTGCGCTATGGCGCAGCCAATAAAGCGGACAAGACTGCAGCCGGTGACAACGGTGGCGGTGACACTCCAGACAGCTCACGCAGAGCTGCTATGCTTGGAGCGGTGGCACTTGCCACCACAGCAGTGATGTCGCAAACAAAAAAGAAGGTTGACGGCGGACTAGCCGCCATAGAGGACAAGGTGGTGCCTGTGCGTCAGACTCCGATAGTGCCGCCTGGAGCTGTTTCGGCTGCTCACATGGCCAAGCACTGCACGGCATGCCAGCTGTGTGTGGCAGTGTGTCCCAACGACGTGTTGCGTCCATCTGACGACCCATTGAAACTTATGCAACCCACGATGAGCTATGAACGCGGCTATTGCCGCCCAGAGTGCACCAAGTGCTCGGAGGTGTGCCCGGCAGGCGCCATATTGCCTATCACGAGAGCCGAGAAATCGTCGGTGCAGATAGGCCATGCCGTGTGGGTGAAGAAAAACTGCATTCCGCTGACCGACGGAGTGGCTTGCGGCAACTGTGCAAAGCACTGCCCTGTGGGTGCCATAATCATGGTGCCTATGCAGAAAGGCGACGGAATAGTGCGTGTGCCATCGGTGAATGTGGAGCGCTGCATAGGGTGCGGCACTTGCGAAAACCTGTGTCCGGCACGTCCGCTGAGCGCGATATATGTGGAGGGCAATGAGGTGCACCGAGTGATTTGACGACCAAGAAAAAGAGTATCGACATGGAGAAGAACATAAACAGAAGAAATTTTTTGAAAGGCTTGGGCGTGGCAGCCGCATCTACTTCGGCACTGCTCACGGCCTGCAAAAAAGAAGACAAGAAGGCTGATGCCGCAAAAGACGGCACTGGCACTATGACATATCGCACCAACCCAAACACCGGCGATAAGGTGTCGGTGCTGGGCTATGGCATGATGCGCCTGCCTGTGGTGGGCGAAGGGTCCGCGCGTGAAAATCCAGATGCCGAGATAGACCAGGACATGGTGAACCGCCAAGTGGATTTTGCACTTGAGCACGGCGTGAACTACTTTGACACATCGCCAGCCTACTGCAAGGGCCGCTCGGAGCGTGCCACCGGCATAGCTCTGCACCGGCACAAACGGTCGGACTATTTTGTGGCAACAAAACTGTCGAACTTTGCGCCAGAGACATGGCCGCGCAAGGCTTCGATGGAGATGTTTGAAAACTCTCTCAAGGAGTTGCAGGTGGATTATGTGGACTACTTGCTGCTGCATGGCATAGGCATGGGGCGCGAAGGCACAGGAATGGACGAGTTCTATGACCGCTACATAGACAATGGCATACTCGACTGGCTTGTGGAGCAAAAGAAGAAAGGACGCATACGCAACCTCGGCTTCTCATATCATGGCGACGTGAAGGTGTTTGACCTTGCGCTTAAATGGCATGACGAGGGCAAATATCACTGGGATTTCGTGCAGATAGAGCTGAATTATCTTGACTGGAACTACGCCAACGAAATCAATGAGCGTAACACCGATGCGTCGTATCTGTATGGCGAGCTTGTGAAGCGAAACATACCTTGCGTGATTATGGAACCGCTGCTTGGCGGACGACTGTCGAAGGTGCCTGATTTCATTGTGAAGCGCATGAAGGAACGCGAGCCGGAGTCGAGCGTGGCAAGCTGGGCGTTCCGCTATGCCGCCACACCCAATGACGTGCTGTGTGTGCTGAGTGGAATGACCTATATGGAGCATCTGCGCGAAAACATAAAGACATATTCTCCTCTCAGGCCTATAACCAAGGAAGAGAACGAGTTCTTGATGGAGATAGCCAAGCAGATATATGACTTGGAGACCATTCCATGCAACGAGTGCAACTACTGTATGCCGTGCCCCTACGGATTAAACATACCAGCCGTGTTCTCGCACTACAACAAGTGCATAGAGGAGGGTAACATGCCCGACAAAGACCCTCGCGACCCCGACTACAAGCGTGCGCGCAGGGCATTCTTGATTGGTTATGACCGCAGAGTGCCGAAGCTGCGCCAGGCAAGCCACTGCATAGGGTGCGGCCAGTGTGTGTCGCATTGTCCGCAGGGAATTGACATTCCGGAGGAGATGAAGCGTGTAGATGCTCTTGTGGAGCGGTTGAAGCAAAACGACTGATGGCAGTGGAAGATTTGAAACGGATTTTGCACGACGGTGCCCACTCGCTTGTGGTGAAAAGCGCCGTTGGAGAGATAAGCACCCACGACGGCATGGGTGTGAGCGACCTGCTGCGCATGGTTGACGACCGACCTAACTGCCTGCTGCGTGATGCGTGTGTGGCCGACAAGGTGGTGGGCAAGGCTGCCGCTGCGCTCATGCTGCTTGGCGGTGTGAGCGAGGCGTGGGGCGATGTGATGAGTGCCCCGGCAGCAGAATTGCTCAAGGCCAATGGTGTGGCGGTGGCGCATGGTGTGCTTGTCAATCACATAGAGAACCGCTCACATTCGGGGTGGTGTCCGCTTGAGACGGCTTGCCGTGACTGTGCCACTGCAGAGGAGTGCCTGGTGGCAATCAAGGCTTTTGTGGCAGCAATTAAATGCAAAAAGTGACTTTTTAGATATTGAGAACAGATAAAACAAGAAATTTTAAGGATATGCAGACTACAACATCGGTTAAACTTTATTCATTAGAATACAAAGACGTAAAGACTTGGCTGTTTGCCATGGCTTTTGTGGTGGGCAACATAGTGTTGCCGCAACTGTTTCACCTTGTGCCAAAGGGCGGATTGACATGGTTGCCAATCTACTTTTTCACACTCGTTGGAGCGTATAAATATGGGTGGCGTGTGGGATTGCTCACGGCGGTTTTGTCGCCACTAATCAACTCGGTGCTTTTTGGCATGCCTCCGGTGGCTGCATTGCCGGCAATAGTGATGAAGGGCGTGCTGCTTGCCGTGGCTGCCAGTGTGGCTGCTGCGCGCTACAAGAAGGCTACGCTGCCGCTGCTCGCTGGTGTGGTGCTTGCCTATCAGGTGGTGGGCACGCTTGGAGAGTGGGCACTGTGTGGCTCGCTGGTTGCCGCCATGCAAGATTTCCGCATAGGTGTGCCTGGCATGTTGTTGCAGGTGATAGGCGGCTGGGCTGTGATAAACTTCGCTATTCGCAAGTAATGTGGTGCGGCAATTTTGCAACCATTTCCAGTTAGTCCGTCTTTTTGCAATTAGTCCTAAATTCTCAAAGACGGATAAGAGCAGATGAAAAATAGTAAAGGTTGATAACAATAAGTTACCAACCTTTAAACTGTGCCCAAGAAAGGACTCGAACCTTCACGTCGTTAAACACACGCACCTGAAACGTGCGCGTCTACCAATTCCGCCACTTGGGCAATTGCGTGTGCAAAGATAAGGATTATTTTGTTAATAGCAACAGCGTGGGCGTGATTTTTCCGAAAAATATTGCGGTGGGGCGTGTTTTTTAGCTTAATTTTGCAGAAATAAGTAAAGTGGAGTTTTTATAATAAAAAACAGGTTTTTGGAAAATGGAAACAATTAAGTTTGGAAAATATGTGGAGTTGGCGTATGAAATTTTTGCTGTGGATAAGGGCGGAGAGAACTCAGTGTTTAAGTTCACAGCAGAGCACCCCGACGGCTTCGTGTTTGGCATGGACCAATCGATGCTTGAGGAGTTTGCCAACCGTATAAATAACTTGGAGCAGGGGGCGGAGTTTGATTTTACTCTGACTCCAGATGAGGCTTTTGGTCCTAAGAACCCCGACATGGTGCTGGAACTTGACAAGAGCGTGTTCAACGTGAATGGTGAGTTCGACGCCGAAAAAGTGCGTGAGGGTGTGATGTTGCCTATGCTCACGCAAGACGGCCACCGTGTGGACGGTCTGGTGACGAAGGTGGGACCAGACACCGTGACAATGGATTTTAACCACCAGCTCGCCGGCAGCTCTGTGCGTTACAAGGGCAAGGTGATAACTGTGCGTGATGCCACTCCAGACGAATTGAACCCTAAGCAACATGCTTGTAGTGGTCATTGTGGTGGCTGCGACGGCGGCTGTGGCGGTGATGAGGGTTGCAGCGGCAGTTGTGACAACTGTGGCAAATGACATGACACTACAATATCGAAATGAAAATAGACTCGGTGGTTTCGACTGCCGAGTCTTAATTTTTTTGCGTAGTTATTTTTTATGGCACATACTTGTTGGCTTGTTACACATCATTGCACTGAATGAAAGTATAAATTGCATACGATAATGTGATGGGCAACATGTTGAAGATTCCCAGCCATAGAAATATAGTGACGCATAAAGATATAGAACTGCCATTGGTTAGGACCACAGAAACAATGCCAAGCAAAAGCATCGTAATACAGGCATTGAGTCCCAAATGCCATTTCAGCAAATTGTTCTTTCTATTTGGCTTTGCTAAAATCCAAGAACAACAAGCTGTACCAGCATTAAGCATGGATAAACAAGCAGAAAGGATTACGCCTCCATAGCTTCCAAAGTACAATGCTACAGAAGGTATAACAAAAGCGATAAATGTTACAATGAATACTGAAAACAGATAAGCCGTAGTGCCTTTGGTTTTTAATTTCATTACATATCAATTTTTAAGTTTTATTTCCTGATTATATAACTCAACTCTACCAACGATAGATATAGACGGTTACTGCATAAGAAATTCGCCTAAATGCAAGTGCATTATGCCATCAACGCAACTACCGCTTGTCCACTCGTCAAGGCTGACCACAAATTTTGGGTAGTTGTTGTGAATGGCCATAAGGTTGCCAAATTCTCTTTGCTTGGTGGCTTCGTCATTCATCATATAGGCTGATTGCACATAAACCACTTCGTCACCTTTTCGCGCCACAAAATCAATTTCACGATTGGCAGTTTGTTGGCCAGTGTACACCTCATAATGCTTATTGACCAAATGCAAAAATATGGCATTTTCCATGAGTTTGTGAATGTCTTTTTGCATTGTGAAACCGAAGTGGCAATTTCTCAGACCGAGGTCTTCGAAATAATATTTATCTCCTATTTTAAAAGCCTTTAGGCCGTTGACATCGATGCGGCGCACTTTGTGTATTAGAAATGCGTTTTGCAGAGCTTTCAGGTAGTTGATTACCTGGATTGGGGAGATGTTTATGCGTTGAGATTTCAGATAGCGGCTAATGTTGTTGGCAGAGAACAGGTTGCCAACATTGTCGGCGGTGTAAATAGCCAACGTCTCAAGAAAATCGACATTGCGAATGCCTTCGCGTTTGACCACATCTTTTAGAATTATTGTTGAATACACATTTTTTAGGTATTCGAAATTCAGGTCTTCTTGCATAGGAAGATTGCTTAAATATGGCAGCCCTCCTATTGTCAGGTATTTTCGCAAACTTTGGTTGCTGGCATTAACTTTGTGGAAAGTAAGGAATTCGGGGTAAGACAGGCTGTAGATGTGAAATTCGATATATCTTCCAGAAAGGAAGGTGGAAAGCTCGCTTGAAAGCATGGTTGCATTGCTGCCTGTTATGAAAATGTCGCAGGCATTTTCGGCTTGCAGGCTTCGCAGAGTGTGCTCAAATCCAGATATGTCCTGCACTTCGTCAATGAACAAGTAGTTTCTTGTTTCTGCCTTCATGTGCTGGGATATGTAGGTCGAAAGGTCTTCGTGGGTTCTTATGAAAGCGAATTCCTCAAGCTCCTTGTTTATGCAGATGGTGTTACAGTCGGGGTTCTGTGTTTTAATGTGGTTTTGAATTTGTTTCAGAATACAGCTTTTTCCCACACGGCGCTGTCCGGTGAGAACCTTGATAATGTTTTTGTCGATAAAAGGCGCAATGCGGTCAGTGTAGTGCTGGCGATTTATGAGCTGTATCATAATGTGGCGGTTTTTATTAGTTGTAATTAAAACTTTTGGCAAAAATACCAAATTTGTAAGTTATACCAAATAAAAATGGAGTAAATTGTCATTTTGTTAAGTATGATTTACAAAAATGGGTCGTGGATTTGTGGTATGAGGAGTTGTGAGGGTTGGGAGAATGTGTTATTTTTGGAGCGGTGACAACGGCGTCAAGCCGCTTACACCCCACCAGAACATAAATTTTTATTAGAATATGAAAACGGAATATCAGAAGTGCTTGGACGGCGAACCGTATGACGGCGCTGCTCCAGAATTGGCTGAAATGACATTGCGCACGAAGCGGCTGATAAGTCGCCTTAGAAGCATTGACTATGCCGATGCCGATGCAAAAAGAGCTGTTTATGAGCAAATGTTTGGCAGCATAGGCAGCCATGTGTATATAGACATTGATTTCAGATGCGAGTATGGCAAACACATACACCTTGGCAACAATGTGATTATAAACATGAACTGCACGCTTCTTGATGACGGTCTGATAAACATAGGCGACAATGTTATGATTGCTCCAGACGTGAAGATTTACACTGCCACTCACTCTGTGGTGCTTGCGGAGCGTATGCCTGTGCGCGAAAGAGAGGGCATGTCGATTTGCGACACTATAGCCAAGACTGTGAACATAGGTCGCGGCGTGTGGATTGGTGGCGGCACTGTGGTGCTGCCTGGTGTTAATATAGGTGAGAACACGGTGATAGGTGCTGGCAGTGTGGTCACTAAGTCAATTCTTGCAAATTGTGTGGCGGTTGGCAATCCGTGCCGTGTGATTAGGACGCTTGAGGAACAATAAAAAAGAATGAGCAACCTGCCATATTTCATGCAAAGTTGCTCATCTCCTCTCTCCACAGCGGTGCGTACCGGACTCGAACCGGTGACCTCCTGCGTGACAGGCAGGCATTCTAACCAGCTGAACTAACGCACCATTATTGAGGTCGGCAATCGATATTTCTCAATTGCGAGTGCAAAGTTAGTAACAATTTTTAAACTTCCAAACTTTTAGGCACTAAAAGTGAAAAATAATTTTCGTGGTTGGGCGGTTGTTGCTGGATTTGTCGTGAGTGAGGGCGTTGTCGTAACGCAGGTTTGGCTTTGTTTTGTTGCCGGCAGTGCATGCCTTCCAGAGCGTAGGCATGCGCAGGAGTGATGGTTAATGTGGCAAGGCGCAAATCATTTGCCAGCGAGGCGAGTGAGGGTGATGGTGTCGCTTGGTGTGGACACTGGCAGGTGCGGTTGCTTTATGAAGATGTCGATACGGTCGATGTCGGGTGACACTGGCGGCAAAATGAGATATGTGGTGCCGTGGTGGGTGAAGTGGTATGTGTAGTATTTGCGGTAGTCGCTCAGCGAGCCATAGAAATACATTTTTATTTGTTGCCAGCGTGATGTGCAGCGTGCCTCCACATTGGCAATGTGCATTCCGGCAAAACCTGTGGTGGCAAGTTGTGGAGTGATTGGCACAATGGTGGCTTGCACATTGGGCAGGGCGTAGGCAGCCGGTGCGGCAGTGGTGTCGCTACTCTCGTAGGGCAACTGCGTGGCATCGTGAAGCAGTGGAGCCGGATTGCGGAAGCGCGCATAGATGTCTGACGGCAGAAAACACACGTTGCTTTTGGCATAGAGCGCACAATAGAACTCGGCATAGGAATGATAGTGGGCGGAGTTGTATATGTTGTCCATGACAAAACGGCTTGGCTTGGGGGCATGTCGTGCTGGCAAGACGCACTGCGCCGGGGCTGACTTGATGGCACGGGTAACGGCTTCGTCGGCAAAACGCGCCGCTGTCATGCTGCTTATGGCTGCCGGCATGGGCACAAAGCAAAGTGCGGCGGTTATGGCCGTGGTGGCGTGGCGCACTGCCGGGCGCGACTCTATGATGCGTGTGGCGGCATGAGCCATGGCAATGAAGCTGAATGTGGCAAGCGCAAAATATGGTCGCTGGGCGTTGAGGCCGAAAATGAGCATAACTACGATTGCGGCAACAAACAGGCAGGCTTGTGGGCTTGTGGGCAGCGGCTTGTGGCGGTGGCGACAAATGCGCCAGCAGCCATAGACGGCAGCTATATAGGGCAGCACAATGGGTTGGGACTGGCGCAGCAACCGTGTGACACGCGATGTGAGCATTTGCAGTGCATTTATGTCTTTGGGCATGTCGCTGCCGCTCGCAAACCGCAGCCATGCTCCAGGCGATGTCATGACAAAAGCCACGCCTGCTGCATAGGCAGCAAGCATGATGATGGCTGTGCGTGAGGCACGTTGGCGATTGTGTGCGAAGAAAAGCACCATGCCGAGCAACACGGTGGCTGTGACGCTCTCGTTCATGCTTCCGGCGAGCAGCGATGCCAATGCAAGCATTGCGGTGCGCTGCGGTGAGGCTTGAGTGGTGAGGCGTGGGTGCAGCAAGGCTAACACCCATGCAAGCGACATGGTTAGTGACCACAGATAGTTGCAACTGCCGGTAAGCCACAGCATGGTTTCTCCAGGGACAGGTGCAAAAAGCGTGACAAACATAGCCGTGAGTGCCGGATAGACGGCCAAAGCCTTGCGTGACACCAACCGTGACACAAGTATTATGAATATGGCAAAAACCAGAGTGTTGGTCACGTTGAACACGCCTTTGCCGGCAAAAGAGGCAAAAAGTTGGGCAAACAGGTTGGCAAGCCGGCCGTTGGTGGTGAAGTAGTGGCTGTGCATTGACACCGCCACATCGCGCAATGAGCGCACCGGAGTGAGTGGCGAGGAGTCGGAGATGAACATGTAGATTATGTCGTCGCCCTTGATTGTGGTGAGTGCGTTGAACACCAGAAACACCAGCGAAGCCACGGCTATCACTGAAAAATAGCCTAAGTGCCGTGTTGCTGATATTTTATTTTTACAACTCACAAAAAAGCAGTGGTGAGATGGTTTATTTCAGAATGGTTTCCTCTATGTTGTAGCGTGGCCGGTTCTTGACCTCTATGTAGATTTTGCCAATGTATTCGCCTACCACTCCGAGCCCTATGAGGATGAAACCGCCCACAATCCAGATGGACAAAATCATTGACGACCAACCGCTGACGGCTCTACCCGAAAAGTAGGAGTAGAGCACATAGACCAGTATGCACAGGGCAATGACAAGAAAAGTCAGTCCAAGCGACAGGACAAGGCGCACTGGCTTGATGCTGAACGAAGTGATGCCGTCGATGGCAAAATTGGCCATCTTGCTGAACGGATATTTGCTTGTGCCGGCTTGACGCTCGCTGCGGTCATAATAGACGCGAGCCGTCTTGTAGCCTATGAGTGGCACGATGCCGCGCAAAAAAATGTTGCGCTCGTTGTACTGGAGTAGCTGGCAGACTGCACGGCGACTCATGAGGCGATAGTCGGCGTGGTTGTAGATGGTTTTTACGCCGAGCTTGCGCATTATGCGATAGAACGCTTGTGCCGAGGTGCGCTTGAAGAATGTGTCGGACTGGCGCTTGTTGCGCACGCCATACACGATGTCGCAGCCATTGCGGTAGTTTTCCACCATGGCAGGAATCACGCTGATGTCGTCTTGCATGTCGGCATCGATGGTTATCATTATGTCGCAGCGGTCCTTGACCGACGACAGTCCTGCTATGAGGGCGTTTTGGTGTCCGGAGTTGCCGGCAAGCTTTATGCCGCACACAAGGTCGCTCATGTCGGCAAAGCTGCAGATAAGAGGCCAGGTGTTGTCGGTTGAACCATCGCTCACATAGGTGATGCGGCTCGATGCGCTTATTGCCCCATCGGCAATCATCTGCTTAAGCAGCGCTGTGAGCTGCCTGTTGGTTTCGGGCAGCACTTCTTGCTCGTTGAAGCAAGGCGACACTATGTAGAGGGTTGGACAGTCGTTCATTGCGTTTGCGTATATTGTTGATAGTGGGCAAAGTTGCGTCACTGACATCAAAGTTAAGCATTAATTTTTATAGGTGGCGGCATTTGTGGTCAAAATCGCAAAAACGCAATGGGTTGTGTGGCTTCATGGATATTATACTTTTACATAAATGGGAGCAAAATATTGTGGACAAATGTGTATTATGCCTTTACGAAAGCCAAGAAAAAGAAATGCCATTACCGTTAACAAATCAAAATAAATCCTATGCAGTTGAAAAAGTTATGCACGTTTGGGAATTTTGACATACCTTTACAAAAATGAAAATAGAGACACGGAGTAAAATATCAGCAATGTTTTTATTGGCAGTGATGCTGTCAATGATATTGTGTGTGTCTTTACATCATCATGAGTACCAAACACCTGTAGAGGAAACTTGTCTGGATTGTCAGCATCATGTTCATCATGCTGGACATGTCACGACACAGACTGTGGATTTTCACAAGTGCATGCTATGTCAATTGCATAGCCTTACATATTTGGTACCTGCAATATTGCATTTGGCTATTGCCATCTGCGTCACACATGCCGTTCGTGTCATTTATTGTGAGAAGCACATAAATGGCATCGTCGGCATCAATTCCCCGCGTGCACCTCCTTATTCGTGTTGTTTTGGGCATTATATGCCATAGAGCAAACACATTTTTATGATTTTACAATAAGGAGAAATAAATGAAATCAAAATTGAATAAGGTATTGCTGATGAGCCTTTGCTTGTTGGCAACAGCTCCTGTCGCAGCTGAAAGCAAAGCGGCAAAAGTGAGTGCCGAAGAGGAGAATCCTCAAGACACGGTCACGGTAAATGTGTCGGATAAAAACAAGCATCAGCCGATGACGGAGTCGAGTGTGAAACTCGGTGAGGTGGTGGTGACGAGTTTTGTGGGAAACCAAATGGTCAAACAAACATCAGCCCCAGTGTCTATAATCCCAGCCCGAGAACTGGAGACGCGACCTTCAACCAATCTGATAGATGCCATTTCACATCTGCCAGGCATAGCACAGGTGACAACCGGCAGTAGCATTTCGAAGCCTGTTATCAGAGGCCTGGGATTTAATCGAGTGCTGGTGGTGAGTGATGGGGTTCGCCAAGAAGGTCAACAATGGGGAGATGAGCATGGCGTGGAGATAGACCAGCATGCCGTTAACTCGGTAGAGATAGTAAAGGGACCAGCGAGCTTACGTTATGGTTCTGACGCAATGGCAGGAGCTATAGTTTTCCGCCCCGCGCCGACACTGGCAGATGGTGAAATGAAGGCAAATGTGTCTTCTGGCTACCAAACAAACAATGGCCTTTTTGATTATTCGTTAAGCATGCTGGGCAACCAGAAAGGCTTTGTGTGGAACTCGCTTTATAGCGGTAAGTTTGCCCATGATTATAAGAACCGGTATGACGGCTACGTGCATGGCTCTCGATACAAGGAGCAAAGCTTCTCCCAGATGTTGGGGCTTAACCGTCATTGGGGATATTCGCATCTGCGATTGAGCTATTATCATCTCACGCCTGGCATAGTGGAGGGTGAGGAAGAAGGAGATAAGTCCTATTCCAAAACTCTTCCTTTTCAGCAGATACATCATTATAAAGCGGTACTCGATAACTCGTTCCGTCTTGGTGATGGGTCTTTGAAGACCATATTTGGTTATCAACTCAATCATCGACAGGAGTTTGAGGAAGCTGCTGATGAGTGTGGACTTGATTTGGTCTTGCATACCATGACGTATGATGTGCATTATGATTGGACGCAAATGATGAAATGGAATTTCTCTGTGGGCATGAATGGCATGTACCAGAAGTCTGTGAATCAAGGGTCGGAGTTTTTAATCCCGGATTATCATCTTTTTGACTATGGTTTGTTTGCTATGGCCAGCAGGCAATTGGGTAGATGGAATCTTACGGGCGGCGTTCGCTATGATTTGCGGCATTTGCATAGTTATGCCTTGATGGAAGAGCAACAGATGCGTTTTAAGTCATTCAGCCGTAACTTTAATGGATTTTCGGGTAGTCTTGGCACGACCTGCGATATAGGCAAAGGATTGAGTGCCAAGTTTAATTTGTCTCGCGGATTCCGTATGCCTAACATCAGTGAGTTGGGGTCCAATGGCGTGCATGAAGGAGCTCAATTGTATCAGAAAGGAAATGAGTTGCTGAAGCCGGAGAATAGCTGGCAATTTGATTTGGGCGTGGATTATTCTTCCTCTATAGTTTATGCGCAACTGGCACTTTTTGCTAATCACATTAGTAATTATATATTCAGCGAGCGAATGGTTGGTGAGAACGGAAAGCCTGCGTTTGTAGATGACGTGCCTGTGTATCAATACACATCGGGTGATGCGAGAATCATGGGAGGAGAGCTTGCGGTTGATGTTCACCCCACGTCACGACTTCACATTGGCAATAGCTTTGCATATGTCAACTCCATACAACTTCACAAATCAGGTGATGCAAAATACCTTCCTTTTACTCCTGCGCCACGGTGGAATGCCGATGTGAGATATGAATTTATATGTGGAGGCCGTACGTTTGACAAGTTATTTGTGAAATTGGCAATGGAGTGCAATCTGCGGCAAAATCATTTCTATGCCGTAAACCAAACGGAAACGGCAACCCCCTCTTATACCTTGCTGCATTTATATGCGGGAAGTGATATTCGTCGTCATGGCAAACGTCTGTTTTCTATCTACCTTTCTGCGGAAAACCTCTTGGACCGTGCTTATCAGAACCATCTGAGCCGATTGAAAAATCTTGGTCCTAACCCGGTTACAGGACGACAAGGGGTGTATAACATGGGAAGGAATTTCAGTGTTAAAATTGTAGTACCTATAGTTTAGTAAAACGACCAGACAATTGAACATGATAGAACAATATGCAAAGATTTCTTTCGGTTCTTGTTCGCTTCAACTTAATTATAGGACAAAGCATTCGGAAAACAAAAATATTTTGTTTTGAAGCAATTGTGGCAAAAGGATTGAAATTAATTACTAAATTTGTGGTTATTAAATTACGGATTATAAGGTCTGTAATGAAAGATGTTAAAGTGAAAAAATCAAACTTTTTCAATATGAGGAAAATTATAATATCTTTAGCACTGTTGTTGGCTTGGCCCTCAATGATGTGGGCTGCCGACATAACAGGAGGCGAGGCCAAGGCCATAGCCGAGAAGTTTGTGACTTCTCAGCAGGGCGGAGCATCGCGCGTGAGCGGAGTGGCAACAAGCTTGCAACTGGTGTATCAAAGCACCAATGGAAAAGCGAGTGACTACTATGTGTTTAATCGCGGAATGAATGCCGGATATGTTATTGTGGCCGGTGAAGACCGTGCCGAGCAGATTCTTGGCTATGCCGACAGTGGCAGTTTCGACATCAACAACATTCCGGAAAACATGAAATGGTGGCTCAGCGAATATGCCGCCGAGATAGAATATCTGCGTGCTCACCCACAGCTCAGCGCTGGTGCGGCTGTCAAGAAATCGTCGAGCTTCAAGAGCGACATAGAGGAACTGCTTGGTGAAACCGAGTGGGACCAAGGCACTCCCTATAACAACAACTGCCCGACATATACCTCTGGTGGCAAGACACTGCACACTGCCACAGGTTGTGTGGCAACGGCTGCGGCACAAATCATGTATTATCACAAATGGCCACTGAAAGGAACTGGCAGCAACTCATATAGAACCACCATTGACGGTTCTTCAGTGACGCTGAGTGCCAATTTCAGCAACAGCACCTATGACTGGGACAACATGCTCCCAAAATATAGCGGTGTGCAATACAATAGCACACAGGCCGATGCGGTGGCTAAACTGTTGAGTGACGTGGGCATCTCCGTTAACATGGGCTACGGCGCGTCGAGTGGCACACAATCTGACCGCGTGGTGGGTGCTCTGGCCACAAACTTCGGCTACGACAAGTCTTTGCGCATTTTGTGGCGCGTGGGCTACAAGTCGAGCGATTGGGAGAGCATGATATATAAAGAACTGTCGGAAGGCCGCCCGGTGTATTATTCTGGTCACACTGGCAAGAACGAAGGTCACGCTTTTGTGTTTGACGGTTGCAACACACAAGGTTATGTGCATGTTAACTGGGGCTGGAACGGAATGTCGAACGGATATTTCCGCACAACGGCTCTTGCTCCGGCGGCAATAGGCACCGGAGGAGCAGAAGGCGGCTTCAACTATGGTCAGGCTATGATTGTTGGCATAAAGAAAGATGCTGGCGGTGCTGTGACATACACGGCAGCTTCGTCGAAACTTACCACTTCCACATCGACTGCAACGCTTGGCCGCTGGATAAACTACTCGTTGGCTGATTTGCACATGTCTGCCTCCACCAAGAGTACATATCAAATGCAGTTTGGCTTGCAGCTGCGCGACGAGTCGGGCAAGGTGATTGACACTCAGATGCGCACAATCACTGCACCAACGCCAGGTTCGTATTATCCATCGTATGGTTTCAACTATCAAGTGGGTGCTACATTGGCCGAGGGAAACTACACACTGCACCCAATGTTCGCTCCAGCCGGGAGCACTAACTACCAGCCTCTGCCAATAGGTCCGCAATCAAAAGATTACGTGGAGGTGACGGTGAAAAATGGAACTGCGTATGTCAATATGCCAAGCGTGAATTCACAGCTCATTGCCAAGAGCATAGTGGCTGCAAAACCTGCTTTCTCGCAAAATTTGATTAAAGTGAATGCAGAGATTGGCAATAGCGGTGATGAATATTTGGGCAGCACTTACATTGGCGTGCTCGACGCAAACACCAAGGCTGTGCTTGCCAAATCAGAGAGCGCACTTGCCGACATTGAGAATGGCAGCACTTCTGCAATAGAATATAGACTGACACTTGATGTGTCGGCCGGCGACTATCTGCTGGGAGTGCTTAATGGCAACAGCGAACTGATAGACGGCGTGACAGTACCAATCACAGTGACCGACAAACCACTGCTTTCTGTGCCAAATAACACTGCATATCGTTTCCGTCCTAAGTCTGGCAACATGATAAAGAGTGACATTGAAGGCTCTGTGACATTGTCGAACTCCGGAGGTGACTTCAATGGCGTGGTGACAATGCTCATAATTGGCAAGGCAAGTGATGACATTTTGGCAAAAATCAACTCCGACTCTGTGACAATAGGCAGAGGACAACGTGTGAAAGTCAGCTTTAAAGGCGAATTTGCCAATGGCGCAGTGGGCGAGCAATATCGCGCATGCCTCGCAAACCCGAATGTGCTTGAAGGTGTGAGCCTGTGGGGCTCAAAGGTGCAGTTTAATCTGGTGCAAGAGGTTACAGCCTTGACACTCAACAAGACTGTGCTCACGCTTGAGCAAGGCAAGAGTGAACAACTCACAGCCACAGTGGCTCCGGCAAACGCCTACTATCAAACGGTTACTTGGTCGTCGTCTGACGAGCAGGTGGCCACTGTAGATGCCGAAGGAAATGTTACAGCCCTGAAAGAGGGTTCTGCCATAATCACTGCAACCGCAACAGATGGCTCTGGCGTGAGTGCAAGCTGCAAGTTGGCAGCCAAACCTGCCGGTGTGGAAGGCGTTGGTGCTGATGCCGCCGGCGTGGCATACGGCACAACTGGCAAGATTGTGGTGACTGGCGCAACTGGCAAGATTGCCGTGTATGACCTCACTGGCCGTGTGGTGGCAACAGCCACAGGCAGTGATGCGGAAATTACAGTTCCAGCCGGAATATATGTGGTTAAAGCTGGTGCTCACAACAGCAAAGTTGTGGTGAAGTAAAAGAAGAGTAACCCCAAAGCAAAATAATGGCGAGGCGTACCGCGGCAGCGGCACGCCTCGTTTGTTTTATAATGATTGGCGCATTGATTGAGTGAACTGTGTGTAGTTGTGGGTTATGCGTCTTGTGGGCACAATAAAAGCGTCACACGACTATTGGCATGTGACGCTTATGGTGAGTGGGCTTATGTGATGTGCTTATTTGTGCGATGCGAAGTAGGTTTTCATAAGTGCCTTTACGCGCGGAGCAAGGAGAATGAGCGTGGTCATGGTACAGAGTGCCATAAGGGCAAATGCAAGGTCCATGACGCTAACAAGAGTTTTAAGTGGTATCATGGCTGCCACGATAATCATCACGAGGTAGAAGTAATTGTAATATTTAGCATTCTTGGCGCCAAACAAGAAGTTGGTGCACTTTTGACCGTAGTAGGAGTAGGAAAACATGGTGGAGAATGCAAAGAAGAACACGATGGCCATAAGCAAGTATTGGCCGAACGGCAGCAACTGCCCAAAAGCTCCAAGAGCAATGAACAGGCCTTTCACGTCGGTCACGCCAACGTAGTTGCCGGCAATTAAAATGGGGATAGCTGTGAGTGTGCAAACAATGCCAGAGTCGATGGCTGGTGCAATCATTGCCACCAGACCTTCGCGTATGGGGTCGGTGTTTTTAGACGCTCCGTGCATCATCGACGCCGTGCCTATGCCTGCCTCGTTGACGTAGGCGGCACGCCGCGCTCCGGTGAGAGCCACAAATGCAAATGCGCCAAAACCGGCTTTCATGCTGAACGCATTTTGGAATATTGATGCAAAGATTCCTGGGATTTTGTCGATGTTGAGCACCATGATTACAGCAACCATGATGAAATACACAACAACCATGGTGGGCACTATGCGAGAGGCTAATTTGGCAATGCGACCTATGCCGCCCAGAATCACCGTGCCAACAATCAGGGTTATTACCACGCCCATGATGAAGCGCAAGAAGAGTGTGTTCTCGATGCCTGCCGGTGTGGTGAACACAGTGGTCACCGACTCAACGAGCTGGTTTGCTTGCATGAAGCACAGCGTGCCTATGAGCCCGAAGCATGAGAATGCAACTGCCATTGGCTTCCACTTGGAGCCAAGTCCGTTGACCATCATATACATGGGGCCGCCTTGCAGCTCGCCATTGGTGTCGCGGCCTTTATACATAATGGCAAGAGTGCCCTCAAAAAACTTGGTTGACATGCCAACTATGGCACTCACCCACATCCAGAATATCACACCGGGGCCACCCACAGTGAGAGCTATTGCCACACCGGCAATATTGCCCATGCCCACAGTGGCGGCTATGGCGCTCATAAGGGCTTGAATGGAGCTGATTTGACCTGTGGTCTTGCCAGAATCGCTGCTCTGCTTGTGGCGCAAGGCTCTGATTGATGCCGGCAAATGCCTGATTGACACTGCCCCTGAATAGAAGAAAAGAAAAATGCCCCCACCTATGAGCAGGAGAAACTCAGGATAGCCGCACACATAGTCGCTGGCAGCAACAATCCAGTCACTTATATTGTTTAAAAACTCGTTCATAAATCATTGTTTTTCTGTAATTATTATTTTTTGCACAGGCACAAATAGGGGCATTGTTTACCGTTTCACCCCGAAGTGCTGGCAAAGTGTCTGTTTTTGCACATATTAGGGTGCAAAGGTAAAGAAATTATTCGTGATAGCTAAAACTGGCCGTGTGAATAAATGTGATTACCGAGAAAGAAGCGTTGATTTGGGCGGATTAAGCACCACTGCGCCGTGTGGCGCAAGTGCCACGCGGCTCGGCTGCGAAGATGAGCAAAACGGTGCTCAATAGGTGAAAGTGCAAACTATGGGGTAATGGTCTGACACATATTTCACGCCGTAGTTGTGCCCGTCGATAGTCTGGAATTTGAGTGGAGCGGCATTGCGGAAGAATATGTGGTCGAGACTGCCGCCGCATTTGCCGTCGCGCACACGTCCGAAACCGTTGAACGAGCAATGGTCGTCGGTGACAGGTGCAACGTCGCGCGCGCCCTTGAACCATGAAAACATTGGCTCTATGCCAGGCAGACGCTTGCTGTTTTTATCGTTTGAGGCATTGAAGTCACCTGTCAGGAATAGGGTTGCCTTGTTGCCGGCAATGGCTTTCATGCGACTTATGATGAGGCGAGAGCAGTTGGAGCGGGCTTCGTCTTCCACCTTTCCGGTCTTGTAGGGGAAATGCGTGGTGGCAAAATAGAACTGCTTGCCTGTGCTGCGGTCGAGGAGCTTGACCCACAAGCAAGCGCGCTTGCCATGCTCGGTGGTGCGCCAAGCCGGACCGGGTGTTTCAGGGTGCTCGTTGAGCCAGAAGCGGCCTGCTGCCTGCTTTAAGAAGCGGTTGCGGTTGTAGGCTATCATGATTCGCCCGGTTTCACCGTCGGGCAACTCGTCGCCAGCCACCACACGATAGGTGCTATATTCGGGCAAAATGTCGATGAGCTGTTGCCACATTTGCTCGCGTGGTTCTTGAAAGCCAATCAAGTCGGGCTGCTGTTCATGAATCACACGGCTTATGGGTGCTATGCGCTTGGGCCAGGCCAAGTCGCCGGTGTCGGTCGGAGCCCAAAAACGAATGTTGAACGACATCACTTTGAGTGGCGCTTTGGTGCTTGTGGTGCTTTGTGCCGCTATGCCGAGAAATGCACAAAATGCGATGAAAAGGGTGGTTATGGCTTTTTTCATTTTAATCAAAAGTTTATTTGCAAATATAGCGCAAGAGATTGGATTGCGGTGTGTGCAAATCGTAAAAACAAAGTCAAAACAGCACAAAATGTGTGTGTTGTGTTTGGTGATAAGATAAACAATGCTATATTTGCAACACCGAAATTAATGTAAACTAACCCCAAGCAAATTTGAAAAAATCGGATTGGGCTAAAAATTCTAAATAACAAAAAACTAATGAAAATCAAAACACTACTACTGACAGCCATGTGCGTGCTGAGTTGTCTGGGAGCGTCGGGGGTGAACCTTGAGTTCTTGAAGACAAATGCGAACATGGTGGATTATGACTACACCGACGGAATATATACTTTCACTACCACTGGCGGTGACCCGTATGTGTTTACATCATCGCTCACAGAATCATTGCCTGCGAGTGTGACGAAATTGTCGTTTGAATATCAGGCAGAACAGGGCGTGGGTAATGTGCAGATATTCTTTGTGCCGCCGTTGTCGGAGGCTCAATCGCTGACTGGCATAACCATACCTGCAAGCAAGGAGTGGACAACGTTCAGCTACAACATACGCGATGCGCGCACATCGTTTGGCTGGGGAAGCAAAGGCAACTATCTGCGTTTTGACTTTGGCATAACCAAAGGTGTGACGATAAAAATCAAAAACTTGAAGATAGAGGGGGCAAGTGCTCCGTTTAAAGATGTGACCCTTGTGCCAAAAGGCTCGGTGACAGTGCAAGCCGAGGATTATGACAAAGGTGGTGAAGGAGAAGGCTATAATGCGCACCAGTGGGGCAATCTTGACTTGCAGAAATATGTGAATCCGGCTGGCGATGAGTTCCCTGTCATGGCATGGCTCAACATATCGGGCAGTGACCAGGAATTCCGTGATATGTATGCCGCCGGCATCAATCTGAACTACACGCAGGGTCATGGCAGTCATGACAACATAGACAATATGCTTGGCAATGCCGCCGGCTCGCATGTGCGCCAGATTCCAAACTTCTGGCGTGTTACCGGCAACACAAACGAGGATATTATTAAAGAAACTATGAACCGCTACAAGGACAACGACGGAATTGCCGGTTGGGCTCTGAATGACGAACCATACGGGTCGCAGTTTGAACACCTTGGTGAGGTGGCATCGTGGATTCGCAAATATTCGCCAAACAAGCTGGTGTATCTTAACTTGCTGCACAGCGTGGAAAACCCGATAAACTACACGGCGGTTATGGGCTCGAAAAATTATGCTGACTACCTGCAACAGGCTGTGCGCAAGATAGGCGTGGGCATGATATCCATGGACTGCTATCCGATAGTGCGCGACACGCAGGCCGACAAAAAATCGATAAGGCCATTTTTCTTTGAGTCGCTCGAAATCACAGCCAGAGTGGCGCGTCAATACGGAATACCTTTCTGGGGATTTGCCCGTTCAAAAGGCGACTCGATTTCGCCCACACAGGAGTTCCCTGTGCCAACCGAGGGCGATTTGCGCTTGCAGGTGTTTGCCAATCTGGCTTACGGAGCGCAAGGCATTCAGTATTACACATACTCAAACGTGGACACACGCTACACGCGCTACAATGCTCCGCTTGAGATAGACCCAAATGCAGGGTGGACTTGGCGCAAGACCGAGACTTACTACATGCTGCAACGAATCAATAAAGAGATACAGAACCACCGTTGGGTGTTTCTTAACGACTCTGTGATAGACGTGAGTTTCACCGGAAAATTGCCTAAGGCCACCAAGCGCTTGAGCAAGAGCAACTATCCCGACAAAGTGAAGTCGATGACCAACAAGGTGAACGGGGTTGGTTTCCTCGTGAGTCAGTTTAAGAACGGCGACAACCGCTTCTTCATGGTGCTTAACCGTGAGCTTGAGTCGAGTCAAAAACTCGACATAGAGGTGGCCGACGGCGTGAATGTAGTGAATGCCGACGGCACAACTTCGGCTCTTGAGGCTGGCGCGCACAGCTACACCTTGGCAACAGGTGACTATCTACTGCTGCAATGGACCGAGAAAAATGATGCAAGTGGCGTGGAGAAAGCTGCAGCAATGGCTGACGACTCGCAGCAGACAAGTGCCTATCGCTCTGACAATGGCGGCGTGGAGATAATGGCTTCGGCCGACTTTGAGAATGGATATGCCCTGAAGGGCATGGGTGATGATTGGCGTTACTATTCGTTGGGTGACTTCCGCACCGACAATGGTTTCAGCATAACTGCCGACCAGGCTCAAAAGAACTGGGGGTGCTGGTTTGCCTACACGGTTGACGTGCCAGAAGATATGGACGTGAACATAAGTTTCAAGTGCAATATGCCGTGGGAGGAATACGGACGCGCCGTGGCACAAGGTTGCCAGCCGGGACAAACCTACACGATATATCAAAAGACTAACTTGAACTGGCCTAAACGTTATGCTGGCGCAATGGTGGTGTCGGTTGACGGAGAAACCTTGAAACCGAACCAAACGATGCGTCCAGTGGCTCCAGATGTGTTTGAGGCTGACGGTGCTACATATAATGAGATACTTGCCGACAAATCAAAGTGGACGAGCACCAAGATTGGCGATGCGGTTAACGACACGGTGTGGGTTTGGCCGGCAGCCGGAGGTGTCAATGCACTTGCTTCGGCCTATGCCGATGCACCGCAATTTGTGAATGTGCATCTTGCCAAGGGCAAACACACGTTTAGAATCACATCGCTCAGCTCACCTTGGAACTTTGACTGTTTCAAACTGACCGACGTGAATGACCCGTCGGGTGTGGTGGCAGTTAATGGCAGCGCTGCACAGCTCAAGGCATTTGGCGTGAAAGGCGCAGTGGTGGTGTCGGCAAGCAAGCCAGTTGCTGTTTACACAATGAGTGGTGCATTTGTGGGCAAGACGACCGACAGGCTTGGTGTGCCAGCTGGAATGTATGTGGTGACCGACGGCGTGACGAGCGTGAAAGTAATAGTGAAATAAAATAAAGTTAAGCGATTGGTGGTGTCAACATCGTTGGCACCGCTTACTGAAAATTCATTGTTTTTGTTTGTGGAGCGGCGTGCTTATTGGCACGCCGCTACTTTTTCATGCCGTTACTTTTTTGCGATTAGTCCAATTACAATTAGTCCCCATTAGTTCTCTTAGCCATCTTCCTGATTAATAGGACAAATAAAAAAAAGCACTGGGTCACTATTGTAAACCAGTGCTTGAGTTGTCCTACCCGGACTCGAACCAGGAAATGCGGCACCAAAAACCGTTGTGTTACCATTACACTATAGGACAATCCCTATGTCACTGAGATTTTCATCTCAAATGCGGTGCAAATTTAGGCATGTTTTGTGAAACCTGCAAAAATTTCGGCAATTATTTTGTTATTTTGCTATCAGAAGATAGTAATTCTTTTTGCCACGTTGTGCGAGAATGTATTTGCCGTTGAGCAGGAATGTGCTGTCGATGTTGAGGTTGGGGTCGGCAATTTTCTCTTTGTTGACCGACACGCCACCACCTTGTGTGAGCTTTCGCATCTCTCCTTTGCTGCTGAACACGGGTGCTTCTTCGGTGAGCAGATTGATAAGTGCCACACCACCGGCAAGTTTGTCTTTGCTGACCTCGAATGTGGGCACGCCCTCAAACACTGACAACAGGGTGTCTTCATCGATTTTGTGCAGTGTGTCTTTGGCCTTGTTTGAGAACAGGATTTGTGAGGCTTCCACGGCTGTCTCATAGTCTTGTGCGGAGTGGACCATAGTGGTTATTTCTTGGGCAAGACGTTTTTGCAGTGGGCGCAATCCTGGGTCTTTTGCCTGTTCCTCTTCGAGAGCGGCTATTTCTTCTTGTGTGAGGTCGGTGAATATCTTAATGTATTTTGCTGCATCGGCATCGCTCACGTTGAGCCAGAACTGGTAGAACTTGTAAGGCGATGTGCGCTTGGGGTCAAGCCACACGTTGCCGCCCTCGGTCTTGCCGAATTTTGTGCCGTCGGCCTTGGTGATGAGTGGGCATGTTATGGCAAATGCCTCTCCGCCAGCCATGCGGCGTATCAGCTCGGTGCCGGTGGTGATGTTGCCCCACTGGTCGCTTCCGCCCATTTGCAGCTTGCAGCCCTCGCTCTCATAGAGGTGCAGGAAGTCGTAGCCCTGCAGCAACTGATAAGAGAACTCGGTGAACGACATGCCGTGGTCGGCATTGGCGGCAAGGCGTTTCTTCACGCTGTCTTTTGCCATCATATAGTTCACGGTGATGTGTTTGCCGATGTCGCGGATAAATTGCAGGAAGCCGTAGTTCTTCATCCAGTCGTAGTTGTTGACAAGAATCGCGTGGTTTGGCGCATCGCTGTCGAAATCAAGGAATTTGGCCAACTGCTTGCGAATGCACTCTTGGTTGTGGCGCAAAGTGGCTTCGTCGATGAGCACGCGCTCCTGCGATTTCATCGATGGGTCGCCAATCATGCCTGTGGCACCACCAATCAGGGCTATGGGGCGATGACCTGCGCGCTGCAGGTGTTTCAGCATCATTATGCCCACAAGGTGGCCTATATGCAGAGAGTCGGCGGTGGGGTCAATTCCCACGTAGGCCGATGTCATTTCTTTGTTGAGTTGTTCTTCAGTGCCTGGCATGATGTTGTTAATCATGCCTCTCCATTTGAGTTCTTCTACGAAATTGATTTTGCTCATCGAATGATTATGTGATAAAAAAATGTTGTTTTTAATGTCTGGTGTCAAGAGGTTTCCGCCATGTGGCAGGTCAGTCCTCATAACTCATTAATTTGTGCAAATTTAGGCATTTAATGCCATTAACGCAAAATTGGCACGGCTTTTCGTGTGGTGGTTGGCTTTTATGGCGTGGCTTGGTGTGGCGAGTGGTGAATGGTGTAGTGGCAAAACCAAATTTTAATGTGCGCGAGGTGTGATTTGTCGAATGAAATGGTTAAATTCGCATTGGCAAACGCCGTGTTTGCCACAACCACACACTTATAGCTAATTACGCAGAGAGAAATGATAAAATTCAACAGCGACTACATGGAGGGTGCCCACCCTGCAATCTTAAAACGACTTGCCGAAATCAACCTCGACAAAAACCCTGGTTATGGTCATGACCAATATTGTGACAGTGCCCGTGAAAAAATACGCAAGGCCTGCAAGGCTCCCAATGCCAATGTGCAGTTTTTGGTGGGCGGCACTCAGACCAACGCCATTGTGATTGACGCGCTATTGTCGCACAACGAGGGTGTAATCTCGGTGGAGTCGGGGCATATCAACTGCCATGAGGCTGGCGCCATAGAGGCGTGTGGCCACAAAATCATGTCGGTTGAGGGCAAGGAGGGAAAACTCTCGGCTCAGACGTTGGCTCAGTATCTGAAAGAATTTTATTCGAGCGGCTATGGCTATGAGCACATAGTGGTGCCGAAGGCTGCCTATATTTCAAACCCGACGGAATATGGCACAATTTATTCGCTCACCGAGATGCAGGACTTGCGTGAGGTGTGCGACCGTTACGGCCTTTATCTGTATATGGACGGTGCCAGGCTTGGTTATGGCCTTGTGGCTAAGGACAATGACTTGTGGCTGCCCGACATAGCACGACTGTGCGACGCTTTCTACTTTGGCGGAACCAAGATAGGCGCACTGTTTGGTGAGGCCGTGGTGATTACCAATCCGGATATAAAACTAACACTCGGCTACATAAAAAACCGCGGTGCTTTGCTTGCCAAGGGCTGGCTGCTTGGCTTGCAGTTTGACACGCTGTTCACTGACGACCTCTACCTTAAAATCTCTAAAAACGCCGTTGACAAGGCCATGCGCTTGCGTGCGGCTCTTGAAGCCAAGGGCTACCCGGTGTATTTGGAGTCGCCCACAAATCAGCAGTTTGTGGTGGTTGAAAACCGTAAAATGCTTGAGTTGAAGAAAAATATAGGCTTTAACTTCAATGAGGCAATAGGCAAAGACCACAGCGTGATAAGGTTTGCCACGTCATGGGCTACAACCGACGAGCAAATTGACGAGCTCATTAAGCTTCTCTGACGGATTTCGAGGCTTTATTCATTCTGTTTTTCCTGTATGGCACGCGAGGCGGATTTCGTTTCCGTTTTGCGCTGCAAAGGTATATGATGGGTACGAAGCCTATTTTCGAATTTCTTGGTATTTTGCAAAAACTTTGCTTATGTGCTGAAACACATCGTTCTGGATTTCTTGTGGCTCAAGCACAAGCAGGTCTTTGCCGAAGCTTGTGGGCTCACGAATCAGTTCGTAATTTTCCCGGCAATCAATGCGGAAAAAACGTCCGCCGTGCAGAAACGGATATTTCTTTCTCATGGCCTCGTCCTTGCTGCCGCTGATGTTGCGCTGTGATGCGTGCAGGGGCTTTGTTGCCACATAGTCGCATGAGTTGTCGCTAACCCAGAAGATGATTTTGTGCACAGGTTCATCGGTGAGCGTAACGCCTATGATGTCCTCAAAAATGTCGTTGATGTCGCCGTTGTAGGGTATGTATTTGTGCGCTGGCAGTGGCTCAAAGTCCACAATGCGGTCGAGCGCGAAATTGAGTATCTGGTTGTTGTCGGTGTTGGCTGCAAACAAAAACCAGCGGCTGCTATATTCTTTGAGCAGATAAGGGTGGAGCTTGTAGTCGGTGACCACGTGGGGCTCCTTGAACGTGTGATAGTGCAGCATGATTACTTGTTTTTGCGATATGGCGGTGAACAGCCGGCCTATGATGTTGGAGTTGCCCACAGAATTTTTGGAGAATGAAATGATGTGCTTTGGCGTTTGTTCGTGGCCGTATTTGTTGAGGCCTGACCTGAACCGCTCTATTTCGCCGAAGTTTGGCAGACCGTCGAACTGGCCTAAGATGGCAAATGTCTCGTTTAGCAGGCTTGCCTCTTCGGGTGTCAGTTCTTCCTTAAACAGTGAGAATGTCTTGTCGGCATAGTGCAGAAAACGCCGTTTTGAGCCGTCGGTGGCGAGGGTGCGCTTGATTTCGGCTTTGTCGGGCATTTCATATTCTATGTATCTGATGTCTTTTTCTATGGTTCTGCGGCTCACGCCATTGGTGTCGCAATAGTTTTCGCTCATATATTGGTTCACCTTTTCCACCATGTCGTCTATTGTGTAGTTGTGGAAATGGTCGCTCAGGAGCTTGTCTAAAATTTTGATTCGTGTTAAGGCGTTTTTGTTTGTTGGCATGATTTTTTCTCCTTTTGTTGCTGCTTAATTGCTATGTTTGTTTTTGTGGTTTTTTAGACTATTCATACTTTTGCTTAGATGCGAGGGGCACCGCTATAGTGTTGGTTTCTACCTGTGGAGGGGTAATCTGGTGGCAGGTGAGCCATTTGCTGCTACGCTTGCTCTTGCCTTGCTTTGTTTGGTCAAATGCTGTCTCATGTAGCGGTATCATTTCTTATTTGTTGTCCACCAAATGTTTTTTCTGTTGAGTAGATTGACAAGGTGGTTTGTCGCATTACACAGTGCAAATATAAGGCGTATGTGCGAAATCTATGTTCGTAATAGACAGCTTTTTATTTTGGCGATGGCAAAAAGCATTGCCTCCTACGTGAAAAAGCAAGGCAGGCGCACCAAAAGCTGTGTGGTCGCCTGCCTTGTGTGTTGCTTTATGTCGTGATTGGCCTGGCTTAATAGACGAGTGTGCCTATGTTTTCGCCGTCGATCACTTTCTTGAGGTTTCCTTTTTGGTCCATGTTGAACACATAAATTGGCAGGTTGTTTTCCTTGCACATGATAATGGCTGTCATGTCCATCACTTTGAGTCCGCGCTTCACCACTTCGTCGTAGGTGATTTTGTCGAACTTGGTGGCCGCCGGGTCTTTTTCCGGGTCGGCGGTATATACACCGTCAACGCGTGTTCCCTTGAGCATAACATCGGCCTCCACCTCAATGCCGCGCAATGAAGAGCCGGTGTCGGTTGTGAAGAATGGGTTGCCTGTGCCACACGACATGATGGCCACCGTGCCATGTTCCATAGCCTCTATTGCGCGCCATTTGCTGTATTGTTCGCCTATGGGGAACATGTTGATGGCCGTTAGGACTTTTGCCGGTTGACCTATGTGGTTGAGTGCCGATGAGAGGGCGAGGGAGTTGATGACAGTGGCAAGCATGCCCATCTGGTCGCCTTTCACACGGTCGAAACCTTGTGCTGCGCCTTTAAGGCCTCTGAAAATGTTGCCGCCACCTATCACGATGGCTACTTGCACTCCAGCGTCAACTATTTCCTTGATTTGCTCGGCATAGTCGTTGAGCCTGTTGTTGTCGATGCCATATCCTTGCTCGCCCATGAGTGACTCTCCACTGAGCTTTAGCAGAATGCGTTTGAAATTGTTTTTCATTTTGATTTGTATGTTTTTTTTGTTTTAAAAAAATCGAGTTGTAGCCTTGCAGCACAGTGAAAAAGTGGGCCGAGGCAGGTATGTGCAAAAATAAGCACTTTGGGTGATATATGCCAAAAAAGGTTGAACCTTTCGGCTCAACCTTTCCATTATAGTTGTTGTGATTATATTTTTTCTGTTATTTGCCTGATTGTGCCAAAGCACGCTCCAGATATTTGTCGATGTTGACGCGGAAGTCGTTTTGGAATGCAGGGAACTTGTCCTTGATTGTTTGATACACGGTTGCTTCGTCGGCATATTTCTTTTGTGCGCGGAGCACTGTGGCTTTCTTCATCATGAAGAGTGGAGTGTAGTCAACATTGTCTTTCGACAGCGAAATGGCTTTGTCGAAAGCCTTAACTGCGTCGTCATATTTCTTGAGATTCACATAGCAGTCGCCAAGCAGAGATTGTGATGCCGGACCCACAAGGTTGCCTTTTGCGCTGAAGTCGTTGAGGTAGTCGGCAGCCTCTTGATACTTGCCTTTCTGATAAAGCAGGATAGCAGCATTGAGGTTGGCGCGGTTGCTTGCGCTGTTGCTGTATTCGCCTGCCACTTTCTCATAGTCTTTGAGGGCAAGGGAATCGTTGCCTTGGAACAGCTCCATGTCGGCTTTCGAGATGTCCTCTTTGGCGTTTTTGATGCCTGGGTTTCTGAAACCGTATATGTAGATGAGAGCCAGCACCACAATGGCGAGCACTGCACCACCGGTCCAATAAACATATTTCTTGTTTTCTTCTACTTTCTGCTCAATCGAAGAGAGAGAATCGTTGAATTCCTCAAGTGATGTGCGAGCATTTTGATTATCGTTCTTAGCCATTTTATTTGATAACTAAAATATTAAAATTTCTTATTTGTTTTCAAAATACAAAAGTAATAGATATTTGCAAATTTTGAAAGTAATTCCACAAAAATGTAGAGTAAAACCTTGTGGAATATAAGAAGTGGTGCTCTCAACGCGATATGGCTTAACAAAAAGTGTAACAAGTAACAAAAATGTTACGTCATGGGAATTAAACGCGGCACACATCTTCAATTATTTTAGCTTGCAAAGACTAAATTGATTTATGGCTCGTAAAGACACGAAAAAAGTGATATGAGAATCTCTGGAAAATTCTCATATCACTTATATTCAAAATTTTGAGCCTGTCGGCTCAGTTTTTTAGCGATTAATACTCGTCTTCGTTGAAGAAAAAGTCCTCGTCATTGGTTGGATAGTCGGGCCAAATGTCTTCAATGGATTCATACGTTTCACCTTCGTCTTCAATTTCCTGAAGATTTTCGATTACCTCCATAGGTGCACCGCTGCGCTGGGCATAGTCGATGAGTTCATCTTTGGTTGCGGGCCATGGGGCATCTTCGAGCTTTGATGCTAATTCCAACGTCCAATACATATCGATTCCTCCTGTTTAAAATCCTGTTTATGAAATTTGCGCAAAAGTACGACTATATTTTAAATTAGCAATTTTTATCCCAATAAATTTCATCAATTTGGGAAGCCATATTGTTAAATCTTGCAAAAACAAAAAAGAAGTCACTCAGGCGGTTTAGAAATTTCAGTGCAAGTGGCGACACAACGCCTTCTCTTGCCAGTGCCACTGTGCGGCGCTCGGCTCGGCGAGCTATGGTGCGGCACACGTCGGCGCGGCATGCCGCTTGACAGCCTCCTGGCAGAATAAATCCCTTGAGCATTGGCAGTTTAGCGTCCATTTCGTCGATGGCGTGCTCTATGTCGGTCACGTCGTTATCGCATAGGCCATGCACCGTTTGACCGTCGTCTGTTGGTTCGGTGGCAAGATATGCCCCTATGTTGAACAACTTGCATTGCACCTTGTGGAGCAGGGGGGCGAAAGTTGTCGCCACGCCGGTGGGCAAGTCGTGTATCAGCAATCCGATGTTGGAGTTCAGCTCATCAACCGTGCCATAGGCTTCCACCCTCACGCAGTCTTTTGCCACGCGTTTTCCGCCCACCAGTGCGGTGGTGCCTTTGTCGCCAGTCAGCGTATATACTTTACTTTTCATTGTTGTTGGCAGTTGATGCGTTTAGCTGGGTTATGAGTTGTGCGGTGTCGGCTGCCACTGTGTAGCGGTCGAGCTTGTTGCTGCGCGCAAAAGGCGATGCGCCAGTGGCGGCAATTTGCTCAATCATGCCCTTATACATGTTGTGGGTGTTGACGATTATCATGCTCCGGCAATCGTCTTTGTTCACTATGATTTGCGACAATGTGGAAATCCACTCATCGAGCGTGCCTATGCCGCCAGGCAGCACCACAAACAAGTTGGCCATTTCAATCATTGCGGCTTTGCGCTCGGCGAGGTCGGCGGTGAATATCACCTCGTCGTTGAGCTCGTCGGCACGGCTGCGAAAACGCTCTGGAATGATGCCTATCACCTTGCCGCCGGCATCGTGTGTGGCTTGTGCCACAGTGTGCATGAGTCCGGCATTCACACCGCCATACACCAGAGTGTGGCCGTGTGAGCCAATCCACTGGCCGAGGGCTTCGGCGCTTTTAACATATTCATCGGCCAAATTGGCGCATGATGAACAATAAACGACAATGTTCATATCGTGATATTTTTAATGACGTGTTTAACTTCTTTGAATGCGAAATCTCTGCTCGCGCCACTCGCTTTGGTCAGCGTGAGTATGCCGTCGGGGGCTATGCCGCTTATGGTGGCGTCAAATCGTGTGCCGTCGGGCAGCTCCCAGGGGTGCATCTTGCCATCGGCACGATATAGGTGGGCCATAAAGCGGCTGTGCGTTGCTGCAAGCGACGTGGGCGTGGCTTGTGAGAAGTCGCACAAATCCTCTATGCGCTGACACACATTGGTCAGAAGCTCCTGGAGGTCGTAATCGCGGCCGGTGATGTTTTTTAGCGAGATTGGGTTTGGCGCATCGCTCACGAACCGCTCTTGATTGATGTTTATGCCTATGCCGATTATGGAATAGCCAATACGCTTGTCAAACAAGGCGTTTTCTATCAGAATTCCACAAATCTTGTTGTCGCCATGATAAATGTCGTTTGGCCATTTGATGGCAAATCCGTCGGCAAAGGCCGACAGTGTGTCGAGCACTGCAAGCGAGCAAGCCTCGCTTATGTAGAATTGCTCGTTTGCGGCAAGGTTGGGGTTCTTGAGCAAGAACGAAAATGCAAGGTTTTTGCCAGGCTCCGACTCCCACGTGTTGTCTTTCTGACCGCGCCCCGCGGTTTGGCATGGCGTGTAAATCACGCTGCCCGACGGCAGCTGTGAGGCCATGGCCTTCATGCGGGTGTTGGTGGATTCTGCTTCTTGCAGGCAGATGTATTGTGGCATAGAGCTGTGTGCTTGGAGGTGGGTTTACTCGTCTGGGAACGTCATTTTGAGCGAGCGGCTGTCGTCATCGTTCACGGTGATGTCAACACGCACGGTGTCGTCGGGCAGCAGATTCTCTATGCGCTCTGGCCACTCAATGAGGCACAAAGCGCCTGAGTCGAAGTAGTCTTCGGCACCTATATCCTCGGCTTCCTCCTCTTTTTCAAGACGGTAGCAGTCAAAGTGATAAATCAGTTCGGCTGTGGTGTCGCTGCGATATTCGTTGATTATGGCAAACGATGGTGAGTTGGTCACGTCGGTCTCCACACCAAGAGCTTTGGTAAGAGCTTTGATAAACGTGGTTTTTCCGGCACCCATTTGCCCGTAGAAAGCAAAAACAGTGTAGTCGCCCATCTCTGCCATGAATTTTTGGGCAGCTTCGGGCAGTTGGTCAGTGTTTGCGATAGCAATTTCTATAGTCTTCATAATTCCAATGTTTGTTTTGCAAAGATAGTGCAAGTTGATGTGCGCAGTGCAAAGAATGCTTTAATATGTTTACGCTGAGCTGTTATTATTTCGGCGACATGGTGACCAGCGGCACGAGCATTTCCTCCATGGATATGCCGCCATGCTGGAATGTGTCGTTGTAATACTGCACATAGTGGTTGTAGTTGTTGGGATAAGCCAGAAAATCGCGGTTGGTGGCGAAAATGTAGGTTGACGACACGTTGGGCGCAGGCAAGCCAAGCTGTTTGGGGTGTTTTATCTCAAACACTTGCTTGGGGTTGTAGCTCAAGTTTTTGCCCACTTTGTAGCGCAAATTTGTGTTGGTGTTGCGGTCGCCAATCACTTTGATGGCATTTTCCACGCGTATGGTGCCGTGGTCGGTTGTCAAAACCACTTTCCAGCCCTTGGCGGCTATGAGTTTGAAAATCTCAAAGGCATAGCTGTTTTTGAACCATGATTCGGTGAGTGAGCGATAAGCCTCGTCGGTGTAGGCAAGCTCACGTATCATCTTCGACTCTGTGCGCGCATGCGACAAGATGTCAACAAAGTTGAACACCAGCACGTTGAGGTCGTAGTTGTCGAGGTTGGAGAAGTTCTGCATTAGCCGTTCTCCTGCTGTGGAATCGTTGAGCTTGTTGTAGGAGAACTTGTCGTGACGGCGATAGCGATTGATTAAGGTGCTGATTAGCGGCCCTTCGTTTAGGTTCTTGCCCTCGTCCTCGTCTTCATCTACCCACAACTCCGGAAACATGCGCTCTATGTCTATCGGCATTAGTCCGGAGAAAATGGCGTTGCGCGCATATTGCGTGGCTGTGGGCAGGATTGTGGTGTAGAGCCCCTCTTGGTCTATTGTGAAATAGTCGCTGAGCAGTGGGCTGATTGTTTTCCACTGGTCGAGCCTGAAGTTGTCAATCACCACGAAGCACACTTTCTCGCCTGCATCGAGCAGCGGAAACACATTCGACTTAAACACCTCGTTGCTTCGCAGAGGGTGGTCATCGGTGGTGAGCCAGTGCTCGTAGTTGTGCTTCACAAACTTGCAAAATGCGCTGTTGGCCTCAATTTTTTGCAGTCGCAACATTTCGTCCATGCCTGAGTCGGCGTTCGACAGCGTTAGTTCCCAGTGCACAAGAGTGGAATACACGTCATACCAGTCGTTGATTGTGGCGGCAGAGTTTATCTTCTGAGCTATGTTCATAAACTCCTGCTGATAGTCGCTCGAGGCCTTTTGAGCCACAAGAGCATCGCTGTGGAGGTTCTTCTTTATCGACAGTAATATTTGGTTGGGATTTACCGGTTTTATGAGGTAGTCGGCAATCTCGCTTCCTATGGCTTGGTTCATGATGTTCTCTTCCTCGCTCTTGGTAATCATGATTACCGGCACATTGGGTTGCAGCAGCTTAATTTGCTGCAAGGTCTCAAGACCGCTGATGCCTGGCATGTTCTCATCAAGGATTATGAGGTTGAAGTTTTGCGACTGTATCATGTCGAGAGCGTCGCGGCCGTTGGTCACGGTCTCAATTTCATATCCCTTGTTTTTCAGAAACAGAATGTGCGGCTTCAGCAAGTCGATTTCGTCATCAGCCCAAAGAATGTGTTCTTTACTCATAACTGTCAATTTTCTATTAAGGCAAATATACAAAAATTAGTGTGAAAACAGAAATGTGGATTTGTTAGCATAGGATAGTGCGCCATGATGGTTTTAATCGCTGCGAAATAAAGGCCGAAAACTCACATAGTGGAGTTCCGGCCTTTGTGCTTTGGTTTTTAGTGACGGCATTGCCTCACACATTACAAGTTACAGGCATGGCTGTATTTCGGCAATCCACGCTGCTATGCGCTCATCGGTTTTGTCGGCTTCGTTGACTTCGTCGAGAGCAAGTCCCACAAACTTGCCGTCGGTCACCGCTGTGGAGTCGTCATAGGTGTAACCGTCAGCAGGCACAGCACCCACAAAGGTTGCTCCGCTATCTTTGAGTGCGTCATAAAGCTCACCCATGCCACTCACAAAAGTGTCGGGGAAAGAGGCGCTGTCGCCGCAACCAAACAAAGCTATCGTTTTGCCAGCGAGGTTGCTGTTTTGCAAAGTCTTCACCGCGTCATACCAGTCGTCTTGCATGTCGCCAGCACCCCATGTCGATGTGCCTATAATGAGGTTGTCGTGACTGCTGATGATAGATTCTGTGAGGTTGGCGGCATCTATGGTTTCAACACCAAGTTTGTCGGCAATGCGTTGTGCAATGCTCTGGCAAGTGCCAGTTGACGAGCCGTAAATTACGATTGTAGGTCTCATGTTTTCCAATGTTTTGAGTTAAACTTAATTACTTTGTGCAAAGGTAGTTATGAATTGACATGCCCACAATCCTCATTTGTGGTGAATTTGCACCCCAAATCCCCACGCCGCCTACCTATTTTTAGTGTTGAGGGGTTGTTTATTGGATTTCGATGGAGGGGTTGATTGTGCGGAGTTGAGAGATGAAGCAGGATTCGTTGCGGGGAGAAATCACTATGGCGTGGCCTCGATTGTAGCGCAACTCTATGCGGTTGAGTGACAGGGCAGGGGCACTTAGCCAAGTGCGTGTGTGCGAAATCTTGGTTATGTCGTTTATGTTTATTTTCTCGCAAAGCAATATGCTTTTCACTGTGAGTGTGTCACTGCCTATGGTGTAGTAGGTGCTTGTGTATAAGTATGCCTCAAAGGCAATGGCAAGTGGGCAATAAATGGCAATAAACCACATCTCACTTGCTGTGGCGGAGCCTATCAGTAGTGGTAGCACAGGCAAAACCACAAGGCATAGTGTCACAAAAATTAGCAGTGTGACGTTGATTTTAGATTTATATGTGGTGCAGTCAGTTGGCATAAAGGGTTGTCGGAGGATTGTTTACTTTTTGGGCTTGCGGTCGCGCACAGAGTGGCCATCGGCGGCACTGTTGGAGTCAGCCTTCTTGTTTGATTTTCCGCTCGCCTTCTCCTTGCGTTGCTGCTCGCGCTCTTCTTGCTTCTCCTTTTGTGCCTTTTTTCTGGCATCGGCCTCTTCTTTGCGCTTCTTTTGGGCGTCTTTGCGCTTTTGCTCCTGCTCTTTGGCACGCTGCTTGCGCTCCTCAATCTTGAGTTTGCGTTGCTGCTCGCGCTCTTTGAGCTGCTGCTTGCGTTGCTCTTCTTTTTGCTTTGCCTGTTGCTCTCTTTCTTTCTGCTTTTGCTTTATAGCGTCTTTTTGTTGCTTTTGAGCGTTCTTTATAGAGTCGTTATGCTGCTTCTGAGCCAACTTCAGGGCGTTGTCCTTGTCTTTTTGAGCTTGCTTTATGGAGTCTTGCTGACGCTTTTCTTCGTCTTTCTTTTGTTTTTCAAGCTGCTTGCGCTCGTTTTCGGCTTGCTTCAAGCGTTCTTTTTCTTCTTTTTGTTTCTGCTTTTCAAGTTTTACCTGTTCTTTTGCGTTGTCCTTTTCATCGCGGCTCTGCTCCGCTTTCTGTTCGCTGTCCTCATTCTTGGCAGGGGCACTGTCGGCCTTTGCCGCAACGTCTGGTTGTGGCTTTTTCGTCGTTTCGTCAGCTTCTGCTGTTGGCTTGGCTTCCTCTTTTTGCGGCTGGGCAGACGGCTTGCTTGTAGCTTTGCTTGGCTGCTCTTTGGCAGAGTCTGGCTTGGCAACTGCCGGTTTTGCCGTGTTTTTTTCCTCTTTTTGTGGTTTTTGTGCCGCTGCCTCTGGTTTGCCCTTTTTCACGCTCTTAGTGGCAGTCTTTTCAGCCTTCTTGCCGTTGGCTTTTGGTTTGGCTTTTTGTGCGTCGTCGGTGGCGGTGGCTGGCACTTGACTTTCCACTTTCTTGGTGTTGAGAGTGTCGAGATATTGGAAATATTCGGCGAAAGAGCGACCCTCGTTGAGCAGCAGATTAAAGTTTCCTTCGCTTATTAGCACTTGATGTGTGCCTGCCGGAATGTTGAGGCTCTTGTCCTGTTCAAACACGGTGCGGTAGTGTGCCACCTCGTCGTAGTTGGCAAAGCCTTTCACGGCAAGAAGTCCGAGTTCGCCAAACGTCATCTGCTCCAAATCATAGTCCTTGACCTTGAATGTGGAGAAGTTGTGCTTTGCCACCTCATAAAGCAGTTGGTTGGGCGACACGGAGTCAACCGAATACACAAGCAAGAACAGCTGCGGTTTGTCAAGTTCTTCCTTGAACGGTGTGAAATGCTTCTCTATGTCTTGTGGCGTGGAGTCGTTGCCGAGGCGCATTGTCCACAGCATGCCACGTGCGTTAACGGCTCCGCTGTTGGGCTTGCGGCCCTGGTTGAGCTGCTTCACGATAGATGATGCCGTGGGTGTGATGTCGGTTTCGGGATAACGCTTCAGCAAGTCTTTTAGTGTTGACTTGAAGTGGTCGTAGTCTTTCTGCGTCACATAGGCAAGCGCGTCGATAAACATGAATTTAGGCATGATTTTCGACAGCGGATATTTCTTCATCATAGTGGCGTAGGCTTGATGCACAGCCTCGTTGTTGTTGTCAAGATAGTCCTGATAAGCCTTGGCATACATTTCCTCCTGCTCGTTGGTCATGTTTTTCAAGTTCTCCATATAGTTGGGGTCGGTCATGGCCTGGCCATACTTCGAATCGGCAAAGTTGGTCAGTATGAGCTGTCGGAACGTCTCGGCCTTAGCGTAGTCCTTGCTGCGCATATACATGAGATACATGTTGTAGTAGGTGTCGAGACGATAGATGTTGTCGGGGTAGCGTTTGAGCAGCTCGTTGAATTCGGCTGCGGCGGCATCATAGTCCTCCATTTTGTCTTTGAGTATGATGCCCATGTTGTACAGACCCTCTTGAATCACGTCGTTGGAGTTTTTCTTCTCCTCGTCGGTCTTGGGTATTTGCTTCAGATAATATTCTTCGTAGTGCGGGTCTTCGGAGCGTTGTTGCGCTTTTTTGTCAACCTTGGTTGTGTCGTTGTCCTGTGTCTTGGAGTCTTGTGGAGCTTCGCCTTGAGCCGTTTCTTCATTGTTGCTCTCGTCGCCAGTTGAGTAAGAAGCCTTGTTGCGCCGGCGCCAGTCGTCCTCAAGTTTTCGGTTGCCCCAAAGCTGCTGGAACGCCGTGCGTCCGGCATTTTTGGTGGCAGTGTTATAGAAATACCAAGATTTGTCGTTGTTTATCTGAAAAGCTGTTGGCGCTTTGCTGTTGTTCTTGTTGCTGAGCTGGTTGCCTTTTGAGTTTTGCTTGGCAAGGTAGTCCTCGCGTGCGGCATTCTCAGCATCTTCTTTCTCTTTTTTCTTCAGCTCGTCGATGATTTTTTTTATCACAGCTTTTTGCTGGTCGAGAGTCATGGCTGAGAGCCGCAGCAGTGAGTCTTGCAGCGTTACGTTTTGCGAATACACGGCAAGCTCGTCGAGCACGTCGCTGCGCTTTTTCAGCAGCTTGTAATTTGGATAATCCTCGTTGATTACAGGGATTGCTTCGGCGTAGCACGGTTGTGCCAAGTCGTATTTGTGCTGATTGAAATAAATTCCGCCAAGTGTGAGCTGGCTTATGGCCTTGTCGATGCCGTTGCGAGTGCTTTTTTTTGCAGCCATCACATAGCTCTCCACAGCGTGAACCGTGTCTTGCTTAGTGAGATATAGGTTGCCTATCGCATAGTATATTTGGTCAAGATATTCCTTGTTGCGGTCAAAGCGCGCGAGTGTGCGCAGCGACTTCACCTCGCTGTTGATATTGCTGCCGCTATACACCGCACTTTGCTTTATGCGTGCGTTGAATTTTGTGCGATAAGAAGAGCTGTTGCTGCTGCCTGCCTTTTTGAATGCTTGATATGCAAGGTCCTTCTGATTGTTGTCCTCATATAGTTGGCCGAGCAAGAAGTTGAGTCGCACCTTTTGTGCTCCTTTGCTGTTTTTGGCGGCTATGGCAAGATAAGGTATTGCCTTGGCAAACTCCTTGTCTTTAATGAAATAGTCGGCAAAGGCGAGGTTGCCGAGTGAGCGTATGCGTTTGTTGTCAATCTTGTCGAGGTGTATGTGGGCAAGCACGTTGTCGGCCTCGGTGGTCCACCCCATAGCACAGTAGCTCAGCACTTCCCACACTTGCGCCTCTGCCACGAGGTCGGGTTTCCATGAGAAATGCCTGGCAATGTAGTGGAACGTGGCAGCGGAGCTGAGGAAGTCGCCTTTCATATATTGGGCCTTGCCCATAAGATACCATGCGTTGTGCAAAAATGGGTTGTATTCGTCACGTTTTAACCACTCTTTATACTTAGGGTCGTTGCCTTTGCCGTTTTTGCGCTTGGGTTTCTTTTTGATGGAGTGTAGAGAAATTGCTTTCTGCATTTTCTCGATTGTGCGGTTGAAGTTTGTAGATGGTTGTGGCGCTTTGGGATTTGAATAGGCTTCGGCAGGGTGAATGAACAAACGTTGTGAGTAGTCGTCCTCATATTCGCCCTCAAGTTTCTTGATTTGTTCGTTGTAGTGCGTTATTCCATTGTAGTACACGTTGTAGCGAGTGTTGAACGCTTGCCAAAAACGTGAGCCTGCCGTGTTTTTCTTGGCGCTGCACGCCGAGAGAATCACAGCAACTGCAATCAGCAGCAATGGTGAATAATGCCCAAATTTCTTCATCTGCACAATGTATCTCTTGAATTAACGTTGGTTTTTGCCTTTTATTGCATGGGGTGGCGTGGGCGTGGCCTCATTATAGAGCATTATGAACTCATCATGAATTGTTGTCGGCAGCGTGATGCCGCGTTTTTTCACTGATTGCTGCCATGCGAGAAGCTCATCGTGGCGCAGGGTGTAGAGCACATCGCGAAACAGCTCTATTTCGTCGTCGGTGTATGCGTCGGGCGTGCGCCCTTTGAAAGAGTCGAGCTCTTCGTCGTTGAAATATAATGGCTCTTTGTCTATGCTCATCAGGATTTTTTCGCTGGGACACACCTCGTTGAGGCTACAGCAGTCGGCCGTGCACTCATTATCGTCGTTGGCTGTTGTTGGCGAATTTTCGCTGTCGGCATCGGCGTTGTGTTGCAGACGGTCGAAGATATAGAGCACTAATCCCGACCCAAACAATATGCAGATTAAAATGATTGCTGGCTTCATGTTGCTGGTGTAATTTTGAAGCCGGCTTGAGCCAAGTCGTTCCAGAAGTCGGGGTAAGATTTCGTTACCACTGATGGCTCGTTGATTATGACCTTGCCCAGCCGTGTAGCTGCCAGAGCCATAGACATGGCCATGCGGTGGTCTTTGTAGGTGTCGAACACGGGGGCAACTTGTGAGGCTTGGCATTTATCTCCGAGCCAGGCAATGGAGCCGCTGTCGGCCGAGAGGGAGAATCCTATTTTTGCCATTTCTGTTACCATAGCGTTGAGCCGGTCTGTTTCTTTGATTTTTAGATTGCTAAGCCCATGAAGCCGGAATTTGATGCCAAGCAGGCAGAGCATGACGATGAACGTCTGCGCTATGTCGGGTGTGCCACTAAAATCTGCTTCAAAGAAATCGGCAGTGTCGCCGTTGTGGTTCAAACGCAAAGTGCCGTCGGCTTGCCATGTTGCTTGAAGCCCTATTTGCGCCAGATGTGAGAGAATTTCAGAGTCACCCTGCACGCTTGTCTTGTTAAGGCCGGTGAGACTGATTGCCGACTGTGGGCAAAGTGCGCTTATCGCAAACCAGTAAGAGGCGGCCGACCAGTCGCTTTCAACCCCAAAATCGCCGTTGTGGCAATAGTCGCCTTTGTCGATGGTTATGTCGAGTCCACTGCGCTGGGTTGTTATGCCGAATTGGCGCATAATGGCAAGGGTCATGTCGATATAGGGCAGAGAAAGAGCCTTGCCTGTGATGCTTATGCACATGTCGCCTATGATGGGGGCTATCATGAGTATTGCCGATGTGAATTGGGAGCTGAGACTGCCGTCAATGCATAAATGACGCGGCGTGAGCCGCTTGCCTGATATGTGCAGTGGCGGAAAGCCCTCTCTGCCGCAATAACTTATGTCTGCTCCAAGAAAACGCAGGGCATCTACCAGCGGCTTGATGGGGCGCATGCGCATGCGCTCGCTGCCGTCAAGCTCTACGGTGTGGCCTTGCTTGGTTGCAAAAAAGGCTGTGAGAAAACGCATTGCCGTGCCAGCTGCGCCTATGTTTGTGTTTGCTGTGTTGGTGTGTGCCAAGGCGTTTTGAAGCGTTGCAGTGTCGTCGCTTGTGGATAGGTTTTGCAGCGCGCAAGGGTTTGGAGAGAGTGCATTTATAATTAATGCACGATTGCTTATGCTCTTGGAGGCAGGAAGTGCCACTGTGGTCGTGATGCGCTTCGGAGCTTCTATGGCAATGGACTGCTCAGTAACCATAACCATTGATTTTGCGGAACGTGTTGGGTGATGCGCCCAAGTGTTTCTTGACATATTTGCCGAAAAACGATAAGTTCTCGAAGTTCAGACTGTTGGCAATCTCCTTTACGGTCATGTCGCTGTAAAGCAGAAGTTGCTTTATGCGGTTGACGAAGCTCATGGTTATGAGGTCGCCGGCACTTTTGTTTGACCGCTGATTGCACACGCTCGTCAGATACTTTGGCGATACGCACAAGCGGTCGGCAAATGCTTGCACACTGCGCAGATTGTTGATGTTGTTTGACAGCATGAGCATAAAGTCACGGAAAAGTTTGTCGCCTTGCCGCATCATAGCATCGTTATTGTCGCCGGCAGTGTGGCTGTTGATGCTCGCTATGAGGTCGAGCGCAAATGCTTGCAAAATGTGCATCACGGCTTCGCGATTGGTGCGCAGCGATGTGTTTGTGATTTTGAACATTGTCAACTCGTAGTATTTGACCATAAGGGCTATTTCATCGGCCGAGAATTTTATTATAGGGTCGTTTTGCAGACTCATAACGGCTTCAAACAAGTTTTTGTTTATGAAACTGAATTCATTTTCAGACGCCATGGCCACAATCTTGCAGCTGAAGTTGCCCTCGTGACGTATGTCGCTTATTATGGAGCGGCTGTTGATGAAAAGCGCACATTGCTCCCCGACGGAGTATTCTTTGGCGTTGATTTTTAGTTTTAGTGTGCCGCTTAGGCAAAAGACAAAGGCTATGAAGTTGAGCTTGAAAACATTTTCAAGTTCAGGGATGGATGTGATGTTGTCGGCAAAAGCCACTTGGTCATCATAATAGTTGATGGTGGCTCCGATTTTTGTGACGTCATTGAAGTTTAATTCTTCCAATTTGGGCATATAGCAGTGTTTTTTGTGTATTCGGAACTTTGTGTGCCTTTCAGCTTCACTCGTGCAGTCATTTAAGTGAAAACATAAAAAGACAAGCGGCATTTTTGGCATTTGGGCTGAAAATGCCGCTTGCCCTCAAAATAAATGCGTCTATTTATAGGACTGCTGGTATATTGCCGTGATTTCTTCGCGGGTGAGGAAGCGTGGGTCGTTGCCGAAGGCGTGTCCGCCTGTGTCGATTGCGTTTTGCGTGAAAGCGTCAAAGTCGGCAGGAGTTATGCCCCAATCGCTCAGTTTTATGTTGTCAACGTGGCAAGCCTTTTGCAGCTGGACCAAAGCGTCGATGAAGTCGCTTGGGCGAGCGCTCTTCTGCTGTGTCATTTTCTCCGCCATCTTCATGTAACGTTTCACGGCATCGTTCTTAAACGCTTGGAAATAAGCTTTTGATATGGCAATCAAGCCTGCGCCATGAGGCAACTTGGGGTAAAATGCGCTCATTGTCTTTTCTAATATGTGCTGGCTGATGCAGCTACTGGTGCTTTCAACCATTCCGGCAAGGGTACTTGCCCATGCCACCTTGGTGCGCGCTTTTATGTCGTTGCCGTCGTTAACGGCCACTGGCAGGTATTTGTAGAGTAAACGTATGGCTTCGAGGGCATACATGTCGCTCAGAGGGTTGGCAAGACGGCTATTGATGTAGCCCTCGGCAGCATGGAAAAATGCGTCAAGACCTTGGTAAGCGGTGAGCTTGGCAGGAATAGACACCATGAGTGAGGGGTCAACTATCGACAGCGTGGGGAACATCTTTGGGTCGCCGAGGCTGAGTTTCTCTTTTTTCTCGGTGTCAGTAATCACGCTGTATGGGTCAATTTCGGTGCCAGTGCCGGCAGTTGTGGGTATTGCGACAATGGGCAGCACTTTGCCTATTGGTTTTTTCTTGCCGGAGCCACACTGCATGTAGTCCCAGTAGTCGCCATCGTTATTCACGGCAACGGCTATTGCCTTGGCAGTGTCGATGGAGCTGCCGCCGCCGAGGCCAATTACAAAGTCGCAATCCTCGTTGCGGCAGATTGCAGCACCCTGCATCACATGTTCCTTGATTGGGTTTGGCAGCACCTTGTCGAAAACCACACTCTCTATGCTGAGAGCCTTGAGTTGCTCAAGCAATATGTCGAGATAGCCAAGGTTGCGCATGGAGTTGCCTGAAGATATGACAATAAGGGCTTTTTCGCCCGGTAATTCAAGAGAAGAAAGGTTTTTTAGTTTGCCTACGCCAAAAACAAGATGCGTGGGGATAAACAAACCGAATTTCATGTCGTTCATAACAGTTCGAGTTTATGATAGTTGCTAAAAATGTTCGTTAACTCTAAAAGGTTTCGGCTTTAGTGGTTATTTGCGCTAACCTTATGGCGATTAGTCAAAATCCACGATCCAAACCTCTTGGTAAAGTTAAGAATTGGGCGTGTTAACTGCAAATAAAACGCACGAAATTTGCCTTCCCCTAAAATATCCACTCCCAAAATAGGTGATTGTTTCAAGAGGCAAGCGGCTTATTGGATGCATTATTAATTTGTAAATTAGGGGGCATATTAGTATAAGTAGAGAGGTGGGGAAATCGTGTGGGAAATGGTGAGGGAAAAGGGGTGGTGATTTTTTCCTTTCGACATAATGCAGTATTTTTGTAAAGTTTGTGTTTCTCAAATGGAACGTCAGACGATAAATGAACGAAGATGAACTGGCCGAGGGTTGCCGCCGGAATGACAATAGGGCACAGCGCGAGCTTTATGAAACGTATGGGCCTCGCATTTTGGCGGTGATATCGCGATATATAGCGGAGAAAGACGTTGCCAAAGATGTCTTTCAGGACACGTTTGTGCGCATATTCGGTTCGATGGGTCAGTTCTCATGGCGTGGCAACGGCTCGCTCAAGGCATGGACGGAGCGAGTGGCTGTGAACATGTCGCTTAACTATCTGCGTGACCACAAGGCGGAACAGCTTGCGGTGCAGGTTGACGACTCTTTTGTGCTTGCTGATGAGCCAACTGCTGAAGATGTTGATGGGATTGACGCAAGTGTGATAGAGGGCTTCATAGCAGAATTGCCAGTGGGCTACCGCACGGTGTTTAATTTGTTTTGCATTGAGGGACTAAACCACAGGCAGATTGCCGAGAAACTTGGCATAAACGAGAAAAGCTCATCGTCGCAACTGTCGCGTGCCAAGGCGTTGCTCGCCAAAAGAATTAAGGAATATCTTGCTAAAAAGATTGAAGAATCATAATGAGTGAAGGCTCAAAACATAATGAAACATGGATTGATGCGGTGAGGCGCAAGGCGCAGCAGAGCACGTGCCAACTGCCTGACGACAGTTGGGCGGCGATAGCCAAGGCTGCCGGTATAGAGGAGCAGCCGCCTGCAAAACGCGGTAGTGTGGCACGGCTGTGGGTGGCTGTGGCTGCTGCCGCAGCTGTAGTTCTGGTTGTGGGTATTGCCATGCTTGGCGTGCGTTTTGAGCCAGCGCAGCAGCAACCGCAAGCTGGTCAACCGGCTGTTGTCGCAAATGAGCAGTCTGATTCTGACGCTATGCAGCAAAGCTTGATGGCTGTGAACAATGCCGCTAATGAAGCGCGTGCCGAAAGTGGTGCTGTGAGGGGCAATGGATCTTCACGAGCCGGACGGCAAAGTGACGACAATGCGCTCGCCAAGCAGGCTGCGGAAGAAGCTAAAATTACAGATTACGGCTTGGAGGCGGAACCGCAAAATGACCGGTGCAGCACTCCGAACAAGGTGTCAGATAGCGCTAATGACGGCGGAAAACGACCACAAACTTTGGCAGAAGAGCGAAGCGTGAGGCAAGGAAATGCTTATAAAGACATTATACATAATGAGAAGCATGACCGCAATGGAGAAAAAGAACTTGGCAATGCTTTGCGGCTGTATGGCAATGGCATAATCTTGGCACAAGCAAACTCAAGTGGCAGTGGCAAGGTGCAGACTGTGATGTCGAACTCTGATGGTGTGATATTTGCAGCTCCACGACGCACGAAATTCACCTACGACCATAAGATTCCAATTACTGTGGGCTTGTCGTTCAGCAAGCGGATACCGTTTAATTTGGAATTGAGCACAGGGCTTGTCTATACGCTTATGGAGTCGGGGGTGACGGCCGAACTGACTGGGCAAACGTTCACGCAAAGGGTGCAGTTTATTGGCGTTCCGTTTGGTGTGAGATGGAATTTCTGGCGTTGGAGGCATTTTGACACTTATCTTGGTGGAGAGGTGCTTGGCGAGAAAGTGATTGACGCAAAATATGGCGATGACAAAATAGATGTAGATAGACTTCAATGGTCATTGCACGCAATAGCCGGTGTGCGCTACAACATAGGTGACCATTTGGGATTTTATGTGGAGCCAAAGTTGTCGCACTATATGACGGAACTGCCATTGACCACTATACGCAATGAGCACACGCTTAACATGAATGTGCAGTTTGGCCTATCGGTGCAGTTTTGACAGATGTGATAAATGCAGAAATAAACGATAATATTAAAACAAAACAATTGGATATGAAACATCAGAAAATGCTTTTTGTGCCGGCTATGCTGCTGGCAATGACGGTTTCTTTCACATCATGCTTTGATGATGACTATAAGGAGCCGTATAATCCGTATGACCCAAGCAACACAGAGGCAAAGAATGCCGCATTTGTGACAGTGCGCAACGACAGCACAGACTCCACCCAGTATTGGTTTGAATATGATTTTGGGGCTAAATACAAGCCTGTGAAAAACTTGATTTATGACAGTTACAGCCCTATCAACAGCGACAAGTCTAAGAAAGACGGCAAGAGAGCCTATATAACCTATAACGATGCAGAAGGCTCAACAGACGCTGTGAAAATGGTGTCGCTTGTGTCTGTGACCGACTTGCCAACTCAAGATGTGGAGGTGGTGAAAAGCAATTCTCAAGTTTCGAGCTACGGAAACTATAGAATGTATGTGAATCAAGTGAATTTGAGCAAGGACGGCAAATGGCTTGACTTGATTGTGGAGCTTCAGTCGCGCGATGCCATGAATGACGTGGTGGCTCACAAGGTGAATTTAATTGAAAACACAGATGACCCAGACTCAATAAGCCACAAGAAAGGTTGCCACTATCTGGAGTTGCACCATAACACCGGTGGCGTGGGCAACGAAACTACCGCCAACTATATAATGACATACGTTTCATTCCGTCTGCCTGATGCAATGAACATCACCAAGGATTACTATCAGCTGGTGCTTAAGTTCAAGGATAAGGAGGGCGCAGACCGCTACTTGCACATATCTGCCAATGGCGAAACGAGCTTGAGCTACAGACCATAAGCAAATCAAGCGTAAATAATAAAATTAAAATCCAGAGCTGGTTGCAGTCCTGGATTTTAGTTTTTATTAGTCGGTGGTGATAAATGCAAATTATTTCGGCTGATAGGCGCCGTCTTTGGCCTCAAAAATCACGCTCGGTTCAATGACTTCTACCGAATGCCATGAGCCTTTGGGTATTTGGCAACCGTATTTCCCATTTGTGGGGTCGAGGCGAATGCGCTGCTTTTCCTTGAATTCGGGCTTTTCTGTCGCATCGTCGCAAGGGTCGGCGGCTTCATAGATTACTTCGTCGAGCTTGCCGTAGAGGCATATTACAGTCTCGGAGGTGTCGTCGTGCTTGTGGATTGCAACAACCGTTTCGGGCAGCATGGCGTTGAGCATGCGTTGGCTGGAGTCGGCCTGTGATGTGCGCAAATCGAAGTTTTGGCGCAGGCGCGGATTTTCAGCAGCTTGCTGCAATAGTGTGCTTAAAAAGTTCTTGTCAAATTCCATAACATTCATTTTGTGATAGAGGCTATGTATTCCTCATGCAAATGATAGTATTTTTTCATGAACAATACGTAGGCTATTGACAATATTGCCAAGGTTCCAATCAGATATAGCCAGTGGCAAAGTGCATTGTCGTGGCAAAGATATACAAAACCCAAAGAAATCAAAAGTTGCATAGCCATATAAATCAAAGAAACTTTTTTTGAAAAATGTTGTGGAAGGCGTGCAGTAAAACGACTATGGCGGTGTTATTATAAGTGAAAGAAGTCATCAAGATTCTGAAAGAAAAAAACTTCATTTACTCTTTTTATTTGCGATATTATGGAATTCCGGTGAGTTGAGGTAACTCGCCGGTTCTTTTTTTATGTGGATTTTAAACACTTATGCGTTAGTCGCGTTTATCTGCCTGTGATGGTGAAGGACATTAGCGGCGGTTGTTGTGGCGATAGTCTTTGTATTTGTCACCGGAATAGATGCCGTTGCCAAAACCATTGGAGTTGAACTCGTCGGTTTCTTCGTCGGCCTCATTATCCTTTTTATCCTTACGCTCAAGGGCGTTGTGCTGCTTGTCGGGGCGGTTTTTCTTGAGAGAGTCGAACTTTTGCTTGTCGATAGGTACGGCGTTGACATCCCAATTCTCTTCCATGTCCCAACTTTTGCGCAATTTGAGCCGTTTGGGATAGTAGTAAACGTCTTCGGGCTGCTGGTGCTTGGCATAGTTGCCTGTGTCCCACTTGCCATTGCCGTTGGCGTCGGCAATTAGGCGGACGTAGTATGTGCCAGGCTCCACATTGCTGAAAGTGATGCGGTTGCCTTGCATGGTGGCATTGCGCAAAGGCTTGTCGCCGCCATCAAGCAGTTGGGCAAACGCAGCCTTGGTGTTTAGACCTTGCACGGTGAAATATAAGTTGGCAAACTCTTCGGTGCCGCGCATTGATATTTCTTGGTTTATGGCACTCTGGTTGACCAGGCCATAGCAAGAGCGAATGGCGGCGGAGTCGATGGTGAGCTTGTAGCGAGTGCCAGGTGTGAGCTGCAATGGTAACACGTAGCGTTGCTGGGTGTAGGCGTTGGCGCGCACAAATGGTGGTAAGGCGGTCATGTCTGTCCACACAGTGTCAACGAGCTGTTGCAGTCTCACGCCACTGGAGAGAATGGTGTCGAGTGGTGTTGTTGATTTGAGAGTTATGGAGTCGCCTATGGCGAGCGAGGTCTTGTCGATGGTTACTTCCACGCCCTGCTGCTTTGGCTTGTGGGCGAGCAGCAGCTCAAGGTCGTCGGGGTCGGGCTCTTTGCCCTCGGATTGAGCTTTTGCCACGCGACGCTCAATGCTGGCACGCTCCTTTTCCCATTTTTCTTTTTCCTTTTTGGCTTGAGCTTCTTCTTTGAGCTCGGCGTTTGAGCGGCGTAGGTTAAACTGCAGGGTGTCGGTGGCCAATTCAAGCGAGTCGTTTTTGCCGGTGCGCAAGTGGGTCACGGCAACCTTCAAACTGTCGCTCTTGATGAGGGCGGAGTCGGTGAGCCAGTAGAACAACGAGTCGTTGTTGACGTTGCGCTCAAGCCGAAACCAGTTGGCTTGCTGAGGCTTGGGCGAGATTACACTAAGCTCTGGTAACTTGCTGACAGGAGCCGACATCTTGATGTGAAGTTTGTTGCGCCCTTGGCGTTCTGATTTGGCTATATAGAGTGCTCGGTGCTCCTCGTTGAACATGCTGAGCAGTAAGTCATTTGGCAGATATTCGGTGTGAGTGGCGGTTACCACGGTGTCGATGCGATGGTCGAAAGTGAACGTGGTGTCGCTTGATGTGAACGATGATGTGGTGGGCGAAATCACGGTGTCGAGAAAGGCAATGTCCTCGGTGCGTGCCATGCGGTAGTCGCCGTCAACATCGTTGAGAGCAAACACGTGATAGCGGCCTGGCTTGAGGTTGCGTATGGTGAACTGACCGAGGTCGTTGGTGCGCGATATGCGTTCAAGCGGCATGGTGGAAAATGCGCTGTCGGCAAGATTGCTCTGCACACCCACAATGACATGCTGCATAGGCTCAAGGTCTTTGGCTCGCAGCACCATGCCCGACACCTGCAGTGTGTCGATGCTGTCGCCGGTGGAGAATGCGCACGACAGGCCATCGAGCACATTGCCCTCGTTGTTGTCGGCTATGGCGTTGCTGAAATCCACTACATAGGTGGTGTTTGGCATCATTGTGTCGCGAAACTCTACGGTGATTTTCTTGCCGAGCACCTTGATGAGCGGTGCTTCCTTTTGAGCCGGCGACACAACCACTTTTTTCTGCTGGTCTTTGAGTTGCACAATCTCGTCGAAAGTCAGCTCCATCTTGTTACCCTTGAAGTTTTTGGAGCCATTGGCCGGAGAGCATTTGAGCAGCACTGGCGGAGTGTAGTCGCGTGGACCGCCTTCGGGGTTGCCAATATTGGCACACGAGTAGAGCACTATGCTTGACAGGCAGGCCAACAGAACGTATGTGAATTTCCTTGAAATCAAAGCAGTGTGAAACTTTACGTTTTAAAATCGGCGGTAAAGTTACTCAAAAAAAACGTGATTGCCGTTTGGTTCAGTCAACTAAATGAAACCGGGGGTGGCACAATGCCGGCAGAGACACTGTGATTTGCTTTGGTGACAGTGGGTTGCGTCTGCTTGGCAAACCCCTTGACGCAACCTTTAAAAAAGGTAAATCAATATTTTTTCACTTGAAGAAATTATAGTATATTTGCAAACTGTAAGTTGTATTAATAACGAAACAATTAAAAAATAATTAATAATTCAACAAATGCAAACTAAAGGTTTTATTAGAGTCATAACCGTTTGCTTGATTCTTGTGTGCGCCTTTTATCTGTCGTTCTCATTTGTGACAAATCACTATGAGAACATCGCAGAGCAGAAGGCTCTTGCCGCATCGGGACTGAAGACACCCGACACGAGCAACAGCAAATACAAGACCGTGTATAACGCGTATCTTGACTCAATCTCTAAGGAGAAAGTGTATTTGAACTACTACACTTTCCAGGAAGTGCGTGAAAAAGAACTTGGACTTGGTCTTGACTTGAAGGGTGGTATGAACGTTACTCTTCAAATCTCTGTGCCCGACATCTTGCGCGCCCTTTCTAACGACAACCCTGACAAGAAGTTCAACCAAGCCATCAACGCTGTGGCGTCGAACAACAATGCACAGGAAGATTTCGTTGCGTCGTTCTGCAAAGAATATAAGCGCATTGCCCCAGAAGGCAGCCTGTATCAAATCTTCCGCAACGTGCCTCAGGTGAAGGAAACTCCAAACGCAACTGACGCTCAAGTGGAGAAAATCCTTTCTGACGAGGTTAACGACATGGTTGAAAACTCATATAAAGTGCTTCGCACCCGTATTGACCGTTTTGGTGTTGTAGCTCCAAACATTCAGAAGCTGCAGAGCACCGGCCGCATCTTGCTTGAGTTGCCAGGCGTGAAAGAGCCTGAACGTGTGCGCAAACTCCTTCAGGGAACAGCCAACTTGGAGTTTTATCAGACATACAACTACAGCGAGATTGCAAACGACTTGCGCAACTTGAGCGCAGCCACAGCCGGAGGCGTGCAGAAAGCCGCTGCCGACACAGCTGCCGCCGACACAACCAAGGCTGAGGCCAAGGCTGGAGAAGCTGCAAAGGCTGCAACTGCAAAAACAGCCGCACAAAAGACACGCACGCTCGACCAGTTGCTCATGTCGGGTGGTCAGCTCAATCCAAGCAGCCCAGTGGTGGGTGTGTGCGAGGTGACCGATACCGCCGAGGTGAATGCAATTTTGCGCTCGCCGGCAGCTGCCCAAAACTTGCCAACCGACTTGAAACTGCGCTGGACTGTTAAGGCCATTGACCAAGGCGGCCGCATGTTTGAGCTCGTGGCTCTGCGCACGGTGCAAAACAAACCGGTTCTCACAGGCGATGTGATTACTGACGCTTCAAGCCAGTTCGACAACTTGCAGGGTCAAGTTGTGTCGATGACAATGAACGATGAGGGCGCACGCGCATGGTCGCGCATCACAGGTCAGAACCTTGGCCGCTCGGTGGCCATCGTGCTCGACGACCAAGTGTATTCGTTCCCTAACGTTAACTCACAGATTGACGGTGGTCGCTCACAAATCACAGGTAACTTCACTGTGGAAGAGGCAAACGACCTTGCCAACGTGCTTGAGTCTGGTAAGATGGTGGCACGCGTCAACATAGCAAGTGAAAGTGTGATTGGCCCGTCGCTCGGTAAGGCTTCAATCGAAAAAGGTTTCATCTCATTCATCGTGGCACTTGTGCTGCTGATGATATTTATGATGGCAACATACGGCGTTAAGGCAGGTAACATAGCCAACTTGGGCTTGATTTTGAACCTGTTCTTCACAATGGGCATTCTGGCTTCGTTCCAGAGTGTGCTCACATTGCCAGGTATCGCAGGTATCGTGTTGGCTCTGGGTATGGCAGTAGATGCCAATGTGCTTATCTTTGAGCGCAGCAAGGAAGAGTTGCGTGCAGGCAAGAGCTTGAAGGCAGCAGTGAACGATGGTTACAAGAACGCATTCTCTGCAATCTTCGACTCCAACCTCACTTCTATCATCACCGGTATAATTCTTGCAATCTTGGGTTCTGGCCCTATCCGTGGTTTCGCAATCACTCTTATTATCGGTATCTGCTGCTCATTCTTCACAGCAGTGTTTGCAACCCGCTTGGTTATGGAGCACTTTGTGAACAACGGCAAGTTCAATGGCATGACTTACACCACACGTTTAACCCGTCACTTGATGGAGAACGTGCACTTTGACTTCATCGGCAACCGCCGCAAGAGTCTTATCGTGGTTATCGCCACAGTGGTGGTGGGCGCAATCTTGTTTGCTACACTGGGCTTGAGCCGAGGCATCGACTTCTCTGGTGGTCGCAACTATGTGGTTCAATTCAGTCACCCTGTTTCTACTGAGAAACTTCAAAGCCAACTTGCACCTCTGTTTGATGGCAGCAACATATCGGTTATCACTATCGACAATGACACTAAGGTTAGAATTTCAACCAACTACATGATTGACAATACTGACCCGAAGATTGACGTGGATAACGTGATTATGCAAAAGCTCTATAAAGGTCTGTCGAGCGAACTCAACGGCATGTCATATGAGGACTTCAGCGTGACAAACGAAAATGTGGGTGTGCAATCAACCGACCAGGTGGGTCCAAGCATTGCAAGCGACATGACACGTCAGGCTATTTGGGCTGTGCTGTTCTCTCTGTTGGCAATGGCACTTTATATCTTGTTCCGTTTCCGCAACGTGGCATTCTCTCTCGGCGCTCTTGCAGCTGTGGCATTCACCTCGTTTGTGGTTATGGCATTCTTCACCCTGCACGGACTGCTTCCGTTCTCAATGGAGGTTGACCAGACGTTTATCGCCGCAATCCTCACCGTGATTGGTTATCAGGTGAACGATACGGTGGTGGTGTTTGACCGTGTGCGTGAGTATCGCCGCCTGTTCCCGAAACAAGATGAGAAGCTCACATTCAACAACGCATTGTGCAGCACGCTGTCGCGTACGTTGATGACCTCAATCACCACATTGCTTGTGCTGCTTGTGATATTCTTCCTCGGTGGTGAGACAATCCGCAGCTTCGTGTTCGCAATGATACTTGGTGTGTTGTTTGGTACAGCAGCCTCACTGTTTGTGGCATCGCCTGCAGCCTATGTGCTTGCAGTGCGCCAAAATAAGCGTGACAAAGACGCTGTGGCTGCCAAGGTGAACTCTAACCGCAAATAAAAAAACGGGAAGTAAATAATAAAACGACAAATATAATTCTGATGCCGGTTGGCCTTTAGTGGGTTGACCGGCATTTTTTTGCCTGCCTGCTGCACGCTTGGGGACGATAGCGGCGACTGCGGCATTTTTTGGGGGGGATAGGCTTGAAAAAGTCTGAAAAAGCTTTGCCATGTGTTGGAGTGTGTGATATTTTTTGTAATTTAGAATTGATTTTAGTGACTTTGGCGGCAGATATAGAAGATTGCCGCCGGGGCGTGAAGAAAGGCTTAAGAATTGGCATCTGGGTTAACGTGAACCATAGATTGACATAAACATTATTTATAACTAAAAAAACAAAACTTTATGAAGTTGAAATTTACTCTTTTGATGGCGATTTGCACTTTGTTTGGCATTAGTGCAAATGCTGAAATTTATTCTGATTCAAGCATTAAAAACTTTGAAGTGTCTTACAAGGTTTCGGTTGAGAACATTGGCCACGGCTTTTTGTTTGGTGCGCAAGATGAGCAAAACTTCTATATGTGGCAAATCACCACAAGAGAAGAGGGCAAGCTGAATTTCAAGCCTCACGTGTGTGCGAATGGCGCTTTCTCGGTGTTGGCCGACAGGTCTATCGCAGAATATGTGAAGAAAGCAGGTCCGTTCACAGAATATGAGGTTAAAATGGTGGTGACTGATGGCTCTAACTTGAAGACATACGTTGACGGTACACTTGTAGATGAGCAAAAGGACATCAGTGTGCCTTTTAGCACAGTGGGTATTCGCATGTCGCAACCAGAGACTGCTTGCTTTGACGACATCACACTCAAGATAGGTGGCAAGACTGTGTTCTTTGAAGGTTTTGAAGGCGACACCAACGCTTTTGGCGACTGGGGTGTGGTTGAAGAAAGAGAAGATGGCAAGGGTTACAGACTTTATTTTGCCGGTCAAGGAGCTGAAAACAGAGTGTGGGCCGACTTTGACTATTCAGGCGTGAATGGTGTGGTAGCCGATGCAGCGTGGAAAGCTGTTGGCGGTGCCGGCAAGATTGTTGTGACCGGTGCAGAAGGTCAAGCCGTGGAGGTTTACTCGCTGGCTGGCCAGCAGGTGGCAAAGGCTACTGGCGACGTTATTGTTGACGCCCAGGCTGGAGCCTACATAGTGAAGGTGGCAGACAAATGCCAGAAAGTGCTTGTTAAGTAATTAGCAACTAAAAATAACACACTTGGCAGGGTGGGTCAATGCGACTTGCCCTGCTTTTTACATGGCTTATCATGCTGTTATACGCGTACCTCTGGCACGCCTTTTCCTTATTCGCCCATAGATCCACGACCGGAGCTGTCGCTCCTCAGTCGTGGGTTAGTCGCGATACGTGTACCTTCGGCACACTGTCGCCATAGTGGGTTGGTGTGATGTGTGGCATGGCAAATAGAGTGGTAGAGCCCTGTGGGGCTCGTGTATAGATAACCACCGACTGAGGAGCGCAGCGACGGTAGGTGGTATGATGGGTATATATGGAATGCGTGCCGTAGGTACGCGTATAGCGTAATGGTGTGGTCATGTCATAGTGTGGTACGACATGCGTACCTCCGGCACGCCAGTTCGTTGAGACGGCTTGTGCCCACGACCGGAGCAGTCGCTCCCTAGTCGTGGGTTGGTCGTAAAACGTGTACCTTCGGCACACTGCCGTCATAGTGAGTTGGCGTGTTGTGTGTTTTGGTTGGTGTTGTGTGGCGTGGTGGGGGTGATTGTGGAATTGTGTGGAAAATGGTTGCAAAAAATGTGGCGAGCTTGTTTTTCTGCATTCTTTTTATACTATCTTTGTGTGTGTATATGGCTGGACGCAGAGGGCGTGGTAACGCTGCTGCCGACCATTGGGCTATACTGCTATATCAAAAATTAGCATAACCGACAAAAGATTAACATAAATAACTAAAATAATCATTCTGTATGAAACTTAAAATCACTCTTTTATCTGTGCTGTGCGCACTTGTGGGCATGAACAGCCATGCGGCTACCAATTTCATGACCACTACCGACGTGAAGCACTATGAAACATCGTTCAGGGTGGCTGTGGGCAATTTGGCGGCTTCTTTGACATTTGGTGCGAAAAACAGAACAAACTTCTACATGTGGCAAATTTCATCGAGCGGCAGCGGCGTTCTTTATCTGAACCCACACCAGTGCGTGAACGGAAGCTACAAGTCGCTTGGTGGAAAATCAATCAGGAATTTTGTGTCGAAAGCCGGCACTGGCATAGAATATGTGGTTAAAATCACTGTGGATAACGACACGGTGCGTACGTCGTTTGACGGCAAGCAGGTGGACGAGCGTGTGCTTGCAGGCATACCGTTCAGCACAGTGGGCATGCGCGAGTCGCTGCCCGAAGCCGGCTATTTTGACGACGTGACGCTGAAAGCCGATGGCGAAGAGGTGTTCAGCGAGGACTTTGAGAGCGGAAAAAGTTCGTTTGAGTCAGGCGGCACCATAGAGAAGAGAAGCACTGGCGAGGGCCACTTGCTGCATTTCGCAGGCCGTTCGGCCGAGGACGTGATTTGGGCAAACATTAATGCTGCCTCAGGTCCGTTTAAGAAAGTGACGCTCAGCCCTAACCAGACGGTGACCGTGCAAGCCGAGGACTATGACAAAGGTGGTGTGGGCGTAGGCTACTCGGCTCGCCATAAGATGTATAAAAACCCGACAGGCAACCAGTTCCCGATTTTGGCATGGTACTCAATCGACGCTACTGCTGACCTGACTAAAGCTCGCTATAAGGAGCTTGCCGACTGCGGATTTAACCTGTCGTTCTCACAGCTGCACTCCACAAGCGACGTGGAGAAAGCCATGAGCGAGAGCAAGGGCACAGGCGTGAAGCAGATAGTGATGTGCGACGAATTGAACAATAACCCAACTGCTGCGGTCAACCGTTTCAAAAACGAGGAAATGCTTGCCGGCTGGTTCTTGCGCGACGAACCAGTGTCGAGCGACTTTGCTTCGCTCCGCGACTTCAGAGATGCAATAATGAGCGCAGACAACGAGCACCTGCTATATTTGAACCTGCTGCCAACCTACGTTGACGTTGGCTCACTTGGCACAAGCAGCTACAAGGAATATGTGCAACGTTTTGTAGATGAAGTTAACATAGGCATCATAAGCTATGACAACTATCCTATTGTCAAGTCGGGCAACAAGGTGAGCGTGCGTTCCGGATTCTACCAGAATCTTGAAGACGTGTCGGCTGTGTCGAGAGAGACTAACCAGCCATTTTGGGCATTTGCCCTGGCAACGGCTCACGGCAGCTATCCTGTGCCGTCAATCAACCACATGCGCTTTGAGCTGTATAGCGCGCTGGCCTATGGCGCACAAGGTGTGCAATATTTCACTTACTGGACTCCGCAAGGCACACAGTGGAATTTCCACAATGCTCCAATCGACGTGAACGGAAAGAAAACCAACGTGTGGTATCGCATACAGACTCTTAACAAGGAGATTCAAAGCCAGGCTTGGGTGTGGCTTGGAGCAAAACTGCTCAATGTGTCGCACTACGTGCCAGTGGGCGGCTCTGTGCCAGAGGGCACCAAGAAATATAACAAAGCTTATCTTCCTGCCAAGTTCAACGGTCTGTCATCATATAACTCAAGCGGCTTGTGTGTGTCGCATCTTGTGAACGGCAAAAACCACTTCTTGCTATTGCTCAACAGCGACATAAACAACTCTGCAAGTGTGAGCATAAACCACACCACCGACGTGAAATTAGTGGGCAAGGACGGCAAGGCTACAAGCACCGGCGAAACAATGACCGAGGCCGAAGTTGAGGCTGGCGACTATTTGCTGTTTACTTGGACAGAGTGATTAGTATTAAAGAACACGTGAAACAACGAAAAAACGGATTGTGTTATGAAAAGCAAGATTATGATAATGGCAGCCATGCTGGGTGTGGCTGCCACCGCATCGGCCCAAACACCAGCATATCGCCTCGACAATGTAGGCGTGAAGATGGTGAACGGTTCTAACTATGAGAACGGGTGGGCACTGGGCGACATGGGCAATGACTGGTCGCAATATGAGCAAACCACATTTGCCGACGCTGCCACCAGGTCAATAACGCCGCAAATGGCTGTGGCAAACTGGGGCAGTAGCTTCAGCTACACGGTGAACTGCAGTCGTGCAGTGGCTGTTGACATATATGTGAAGCAAGGCGTGAGCTGGGAAAAATATGGCCAGGCTGCTGCCAACGACGAGAGTGTGAACTATCTGGTAGATGGCAAGCAGATGAACTGGGCAAAGCAATATGCCGCCGCAATGGTGCTTGAAATAGACGGCAAGCCTGTGGCCACCACGCAAACGAGCCGTCCTGTGGCTCCTGTAACCTATGAGGCCGACGGAAGCGCATTTAACGCTGTGCTTGCCGACAAGTCGAAGTGGGTGAGCACGCTGGTCAACAACGCTCCGAGCGACACGCTGTGGTTCTGGCCAAAAGCCGGGGGCGACAACACCGCAGTGCCGCAATACAGCGACACGCCCGACTATGCACAGGTGGAACTTGCCGAGGGCAAGCATGTGCTGAAGGTGACATCGCTTGCCGGAATGTGGGACTTTGACTGCATAAAGATTGTGTGTGGCTATCCGAGTGGCGTCACGCAACCCAAGGTGCAACCGCAGACCTCGCTTGATGCTTTTGGCGGCAAAGGCCGTGTGTATGTGAGCAGCACTGTGCCGGCGTGTGTGTATAGCATCAGTGGTGTGCTTATGGGCAAGCTGTCGAGCGGCAGCATTGCCGTGCCAGCCGGAATATATGTGGTGAAGGCCGGCAGCACCTCTCGCAAGGTGGCTGTGCGATGAAATCTCTTGCTGTTCTGTGGTGTTTGGGTAAATGAAATAATGTTTGTAACTTTGCAGCACAGAAAAATTTAAGAGTTAAGAAACAGTTGCTTCCATAGTTCAACGGATAGAACGTGGGTTTCCTAAACCTAAAATCTGAGTTCGATTCTCAGTGGAAGTACGCAATGAAGTCTTCTTCGAGTCCTGCACACTGGCAGGGTGAGGAGAGGGCTTCGTGGTTTTGTGCCGCCAGGTGCAAAAATCATGTGCCGCTTGCAAAAAAATGTGTGAATGTGCTTTGAGACAGATTTTTTTTTGTAATTTCACACCAACAAGAGTGAAGTTTGTGCTCTATCTTGTGTATAGCCAAATCAAGACAGATGAAAAACGAAAATTCCGCTTGACAAGCCTTATGATATTAACATTAATTCTATAAACTAAAAACAAAAACTTATGAAGTTGAAATTTACTCTTTTAATGGTGCTCTGCACCTTGTTTGGCATCACAGCAAATGCCCAAATTTATTCTGACTCAAAGATTAAAAACTACGAGATTTCTTACAAGGTTTCGGTTGAGAACATCGGCCACGGATTCTTGTTTGGCGCTTCTGACGAGAAAAACTTCTGCATGTGGCAGCTCACGGCAAAAGGAGAGAATGCTTTAGGCTTTAAGCCTCACGTGTGTGAGGACGGCGGTTTCTCGGTGCTGGAAGACAAGTCGATAGCAGAATATGTTAAGAAAGCTGGTCCATTCATTGAATATGAGGTGAGAATAGTTGTGACCGACGGCACGAATGTGAAAACATACGTTGACGGCACATTTGTGGGTGAGCAAACTGATTTGAGTGTGCCTTTCAGCACAATAGGTCTGCGCATGTCAATGCCGGAGAAAGCTTGCTTTGATGATTTCACAATCAAGGTAGGCGGCAAGACAGTGTTCTTTGAAGGCTTTGAGGGCGACACCAACGCATTTGGCGACAACTGCGGCGTGGTGGAAGAAAGAGAAGACGGCAAAGGCAACTGGCTCTATTTGTCAGACTACGGCGGTGAAGCAAGATATTGGGCTAACTTCAGCTATGCTGGTGTGAACGGTGTGAATGCTGATGCCTCTTGGAACGCTGTGGGCGGTGCCGGCAAGATTGATATAACTGGCGCTGAGGGCAAGGCTGTGGCCGTGTATTCAGTGGCTGGTCAGCAAATGGCTGCTGTGAATGGCGACGCCACCATTAACGTGCCTGCAGGTGTGTATGTGGTGAAAGTGGGCAGCGATTGTCAAAAAGTGATGGTTAAATGATAAAGTGAGTAAATCACGATAATGCTATAATGGGGCAGGGGGAGCCAGAGGCTCGCCCTGCTTTTTTTGTTTTGCCTTGCTAGGCGCATGGAGGCATGGGGCAAAAAAGTGAGGCGCTCCGCCTGATGCGAAACGCCTCGATGAATTACGGTTATAATAGATTCAAATTGTGTGTGCAGCAGTATGTGTGTGAGCGTTGCTTAGAACTTGTAGGTCACGCCTGCGCCAAACACGCGGTTTGTGCGGGCATAGGTTTCTGCGCCAGCCATAGTGGTTCCGTTGTAGCCAGGGTTGCCGGCCGGAACGTTCTTGTGATAGTCGCTATAGATGGTGAGGAAGTAGCCGAGGTTGACTGTGAGCTTGGGTGTGGCGTGGATCGCGCCTCCAAGGCCAACCGACCAGCTGTTGCAAGAGAAGCTGAGGTCGCTTTGGTAGCCGTCGGTGAGACCGTAGTCTGTGCGTTGTCCGCTCACGCTCACGGTGAACATGCGGTTGATGTCGTATTCCACACCGGCAAGCACTTCGCTTGTGCCGCGCTTCAGCGCTTTCTCCTTGGCACCGGCCATGTCGGCGTTTTTGTCGTCGAAGAAGTGATACTCAACAGAGGCACGAAGCTTTGAGGTGAAGTCGTAGCCAGCAGCCACAGCCACCATGGCAGGCATGTCGGTAGGTGTCTTCACACCGTCGGCATAGGCTGCAAGTGCTCCGTTGGGGTCAGTGTTCTCCTTAGTTTCGTTTTTGGCAGTAAGATTGGTGCGGAACTCATATTTTGCTCCAAGAGTGAGGTTGCCCACCTTGTAGTCGAGGCCAAGGATAGGGGCTACGCCAAAACCAGTCTGCTTGCAGTGCAGGCGCAGGTCAATCATAGGGTCGCCGCCGTTTTTCATCACGGCAGTGGCGTTACCTTTGTAGAGGCCGTTGAGGTAGTTGAATCGCACACCGGCGTAGGCCGAAATGTGGTTGTTGAAGTTGTAGGCTGCTCCGAGCTGACCGCCGAAGATGTATTGGCGACCGAACACCGAGCTGTTGATGTCGTACATGGCCGGAGTGAGCTGACCTTGTGTCTTGGCATAAAGCCCGGCCATGATAGATGATGCGAACAATGGAATTCCGTGTTTGTAGTTGGCTTTGCCGCCACCACCCACGAGACCTATGTAGGCCGAGGCAGCCCACTTGCCCTTTTTGTATGTGGCCATGATAGACGGGATTATAGGGGCTTCGGCTGTACCCTCAAACTTGCGTGTGCCCTCGGGATAGAGGGCGAATGTGGAGGTTATGTCACGCTTCTGATAAGCGTTTTGCAAGCTCAGGTTGATTTGGAAACCCTCGGTGGCAAAAGCTGTTCCGGCAGGGTTGTAGTAGGGTGCGTCTGACTCGCACGAAGCGCCGCGTGCAGTCATTCTCAAATACTCTACAGATTGGTTGGTGTTGGTGAGCAAGTCGCCAGCGTTGAGGCTCATTGCCGAAACCAGCAGTGCACTGCCTAACAAGATTGTTTTCTTCATTATTTTCTATTGCGATTTTAATTTCAGTGGGCAAAATTAGTACATATAGTTTGAATGGCTGTCCTAAAACGCACGAAAAATGTCCACTTTGACTTATATGCTAACTTAGTTACATTTTTTAACAGTTGGAATTGTGAAATTATTTCAGAATTGAGGACTGCGTTTTGTAATGTTACACAGGATAATGCGCAGAGTGATAGTTAGTTATTGCACAAAACGTGGCGGTTTGTGCAAGGCGCGCCTGTGGAGGTGCATTGCGATACTTGGTTTTGGCACGGTAATTGTTTTGCTAACAGATGTAGGGCAATTTGCTTTGCCGCTGCAAAAGATAATGATGGCGCATGGGTAAAATATCCGAATGAATTTGGTGTTTTCCTTTTGATTTGCATTATCTTTAGCTCAAGAAAAAACGCAGACTACGAACTGTAAATTATAAATGATTAAATAAAAAGAAGATTATGAAAAAAGGTTGTTTGATAGCCGCAGTTGTTGTGGTGGTGATTTTGCTTGGCGTGTTTGGCTGGGTGAAAGGAATGTATAATGGTATGGTGGACAAGCAGCAGGCTGTGGAGGCACAGTGGGCTCAGGTGGAGAACGTGTATCAGCGTCGTGCTGACCTTGTGCCAAACTTGGTGGCAACGGTGAAAGGCTATGCCAAGCATGAGCAGCAGACTCTGGAAAACGTGGTGAACGCGCGTGCCAACGCCACCAGCGTGAAGATTGACCCGACCAAGCTCGATGCCGCCTCGCTCAAGAAATTTCAGGACGCACAAGGCGAGCTTGGCGCTGCTTTGGGCAAGTTGCTTGCCGTGCGCGAGGCTTATCCCGACCTGAAGGCAAACCAAAACTTCCTGGAACTGCAGTCGCAGCTTGAGGGCACTGAAAACCGCATAACGGTGGAACGCCAGAAGTTTAACGAGGTGGCACGTGACTACAACGCCACAATCAAGCGTTTCCCGACCAACTTGTTTGCCGGAGTGTTTGGATTTGAGAGCAAGCCTTATTTTGAGGCTCAAGCCGGTGCCGACAAGGCTCCTAAGGTGGATTTTGGAGAATAACGGCCATGGCTCTTGCAGACTTTATAGCTGCCGACGAGCAGCAGCGCGTGGTAGATGCCATAGCTGCTGCCGAGAAGCTGACTTCGGGCGAAATCAAAGTACACATCACGCCGCGGTGTAGAGGCGATGTGTTTAACTGTGCCGTGGAGGTGTTTCACAAGCTGGGCATGGAAAAGACCGTCAACCACAATGGTGTGCTGGTGTTTGTGGCTTTTAAGTCGCACAAGTTTGCAATAGTGGGCGACAGCGGCATAGACCACAAGGTGCCGGCAGGCTTCTGGGACGCAGAGAGCGCAACGCTTGCCGCCCACCTGAAGCGCGGAGAGATTGCCGACGGATTGTGCGAGGTGATAGAGCATGCCGGGCGGAGGCTTGCCGAGTATTTCCCGGTGGAAGCTGACGATGTGAACGAATTGTCGAATGAAATATCATATAGCGATGAAGGGCGATAGACTTTTGTGTCTGGTGGCGGCTTGGCTCGTGGCGGTGTGCGCATTTGCCGCCGGCAGTGACGACGCTGTGCCTGCACGACCCGACCCGCCACGGCTTGTGAATGACTTGGCAGGCATATTGGGTGACACGCAGGCCATGGAGGACAGTCTGGAGGCTTTTGCGCGCCGCACGTCAAACCAGATAGTGGTGGTGACGGTGAAAGACTTGAACGGTTATGACCCCACCATGCTTGCCTACGAGATAGGCCAGCGATGGGGCGTGGGCAGCAAAAAGCACAACAATGGTGTGGTGGTGCTCGTGAAGCCTAAAAACGGCACGCGCGGCACTGCAACCGTGGCTCCGGGCTATGGCTTGGAGGGCGCGCTGCCCGACGCTCTTTGCCGCCGGGTGGTGGAGCGCGAGATGATTCCGCACTTCAAAACCAATGACTATGGCGGTGGCGTGTGGGCTGCCCTTAAAGTGATAATGCCGATAGCTGCCGGAGAATATTCGGAGCAGCAATACATGGGCGACGATGACGACACCGAAGCCATGCTTGCAGGCTTTGTGCTGTTTGTGATATTCTGCGTGGTGGTGTTTGTGGCTATGCGCCGCTCTGGCGGCAATGGCAGCTCCGGCACATTTGGCGGTGGCGGTCCGATAATATTCCCACCCATGGGCGGCGGTGGCTCGTCGGGCGGCAGTTCCAATTTTGGCGGATTTGGAGGCTTCGGCGGCGGCTCGTTTGGCGGCGGCGGAGCTTCGGGCTCGTGGTAGAGAACTGCAAGACGGAAAGACGCGTGCTTTCAGATGAAGATTTGCTTGAGAATGTCGGGCGACTTCAGCGTGCCGAGCGTGGAGTTGTGCAAGTGATAGTATGACAGAATGGTGTCGAGAATCTCGTTGCGCTGATTGCGGTTGAGCGAGAAAAGGTGCATGTTGTCAAACGTCATGCGGCTCATCAAGTGCAGAAACTGTGCCTTTTGCGGCTCAAGCCCATGCCGCATGGGGCGGCTTGGCGTGAACACTCCGCCAGCCATGTCGAACCAATAGCCCTCGCGGTAGCTCTCTGCATCGGGCTGTATGCCCACAAGCGCGCCGAGCCTGTAGAGAAAGCACAGGTGGAAGTTGGCTATGCCGCGCTGGGCTTCTTCGAGAGCCAGCACCGACTGCTCTATGAAGTTAAACAGATTCTGGTTGGCTTCCTGCTCCTGAATGGTGTGCAGCAGCAGCTCGCTGACGAAAAACGTTATGGCGTTTTTATATGGGTCGGCATATATGGAGCTGAGCTGGTGTGTGCGCCGCAGGTCGTGCATGGTGCCAAGGTCGCGTCCGGCAGGAATGTTGGCCTCAAACTCCACGAGCGAGAGCGGCAGTAGCAGGGCAGCGCGCATGCGAGCCGCAGGAGTGTGGCCCTGGCGCGCAAGAAAAGCCGTGATGCCGCGCGAGGCGGTGTAGATGCGCACAATGCTGTGCTTGTCGTTATATTTTATGGTGTTGAGCACCACGCCAGTGAGCTTGTCGCGCATGATTAGATAGATTGTTATAAAAAACTGATGTAAAGTTAGAAATAAAAGGCATAAAAGCGTGAGTGCCGGCAAAAAACTTATAAGAAATTGAGATTTCGGTTGTTAAATTTTGCCATTTGGAAAATCCTTCCTATATTTGCACTCGCTTTTGAGCCTTGCGCTCAGAAATGGTCCCATCGTATATCGGTTAGTACGCAAGATTTTCATTCTTGAAAGGGCAGTTCGATTCTGCCTGGGACTACATCAAAAAGAAATAAAAAATAAAAATAAAGGTTTATAAAATGGCAAACCATAAATCATCAGTTAAAAGAATTCGTCAAACTGAAACAAGAAATTTACGCAATCGCTACTATGCAAAGACAATGCGTAATGCAGTTCGCAATCTCCGCAAGATTGAAGACAAGGCTGAAGCTGCTGAGGCTTTGAAGAAAGTTTCTTCAATGCTTGATAAATTGGCTATCCGCCACACAATCAGCAAGAACAAGGCTGCTAACCTGAAATCTAAACTTGCTCTTCACGTAAACAAGTTGAATGCTGAAGCCTAAATCTTTGGGCTTGACATTATAAGTTTTTGAGCTGCACTGCCACCTCCGCATGGGGGTCGTGGGTGGGCTTGACAAGATGGTCCCATCGTATATCGGTTAGTACGCAAGATTTTCATTCTTGAAAGGGCAGTTCGATTCTGCCTGGGACTACCTGAAAACACACCAGAAGCAAACACAGCTTTTGGTGTGTTTTTTTTTGTTCCGTTGCCATAAGAAAGTATAGGTGCATAATTAGTGAGAACCATGGAAAATAAAAAACCGAGGTGCCACATCACGTGGGACCCCGGCTTCAATCAAATGATTTCGAAATTTACTATTACCGTATCTTTTTTGCTATAGTTTTTATGTTATCTGTTGCTGATGACTTTCTTCTCGGTGGTGGTTGTGCCGTCGGTGTAGGTGGTCACAACGATGTTTATGCCGCTGAAAGCCTTGTCGCTCTGCATGCCTTGGGCGTTGATATACTTAACGCTTGACACCTCTTTTGTGGCGCTGACGCCATCTACTTGAGTTGGCGTGACGTTGTCGTAGTTGACAACGACTTCGCTTTCTGCCACATAATAGGCGTTGGCAGAGGCGTCTTGTGCATAATAGCGAATTATGTAGGTCACGTTGTGTGTGGCTTCGGGAGCGATGAAGTTGTCGGCAAACGAGAGTTCGCTGTCTTGAATTTCGCTTGAGCCATCGTCGGCCTTAATCAAGGCGTAGTCAGAAGCTATGGTCCAGTTGTCGCCAGTGGCAGGTGCGAGGTTGTTGAGCAACACCTCATTGCCGTCTTCTATTTTGCGCCAGATACGGAACTTATATGAGTTGAGGGCATCAGCACGTTTTGGCTCTACCTTGAATTTTGCTGCAAATCCGCGATATTTCACATTGGGGTCGCTTTCGCCCTGGAATGTGCCGAGAGACTTGGCTGCAAGTTCTTGGGTGAAGCCAACGGCTATTGTGTAGAGCGACTTGATGTCGCAACCAAAGGTGTTCTTTGCTTGGGTCTTGTCGGTCTTGTATGATTCGATTACCGGCACATATTGGGCAAAACTCGGTGCTGAGAGCGACCAGTCGGTCACGGTGGCAAGCGCGCCGCCAGCCAGTGTTTGGTCTGTGCTGGTCATCTCATAGTTGCCCTTGCTGTTTTTAATAAGCTCTGAGAGGGCGTAGCTGCCTTCGGTGGTCTGCTGTGCCTGACCTATTTCTGTGCTGCCACGGCGCACCACATAGCGGAATATGCTTGGTGTTTTGGCAGTGGCAAAGGTAACTGTGCCGTTGTCGGCTATGGCGAGTGCGCGATTGTCGTCGGCAGCCACTTGGCTCAGGGTATATGTGGTCTTGACATCGTTGGTGGTCTTGAGCACAAACACGTACTCGCTGTTGCTATAGACCAATTCGCCGGTAGCACCTTCTATTTCCACAGCAGGCTTGAAACTCACCTGATAAGTGTATTTGTCGGGGTGGGAGTTGGTGGCAGTTGAGGCACAAAATTCATCGGTAATGCTGAAATTGTTGAAGTCAATGTCGTCATCAGTCTTGGCAGTGAACGAACCGGTTACATTACTCTTGGCCATAGAGCTGCCGTCCTTTTCCTGATTGGCGTAAGTGAGCGTGTAGTAATACTTAGACCTCGAAATGCTGGTAATCTTGAGGGTTGCAACCTCGGTGCTCTCGCTGCCTGTGCTGCGCATGAAGGTGAATTCTGTGCCCTCGTCGAGATATTGTCTTTTGACGCTTGTGCCCACGCCGTTGTTCATCTGTAGGGTGCAGCTATAGTTGTTGTACTCTGTGTCTTGGTTGTATTGGCTATTGAAATCGCCCTTTATGTTGAGTTTAAGTCGCTCCATGGGGTCGAAGCCAGGAATGCTTACAGAGGCTTGGTTCGACTGAATGGGATTGAATGTGGCACCCTTTGGGCGACCTTTTACAACATAGGTCAATGCGTAGCCGCTGCGTAGCTGGTCAACGGTCTCGCTCCATGTGGTGGTATAAACAGGCTCTTTGTTAATAGGCTCTTCTTCCACTTTACCGTCAACCACACGATAGATGTAGTATTCTTGCTCCATGTCGCCGGCAAGGTCGTTGAGGTTTGAAGTCCAGCTGAGTGTTACGTCATATTTGCGCGGCTCTGCTGCCTCTTGTGCTTCAGCTGTGAGCTTGATGGTGTACATCTGGGTCTTTGGTTGGTGCGAGGTGTTGTATATAACGTAATAGTCTCCATCATCCTCACGATAATCTTCTATCCTTGTACCACCAAATATAGTGCTATATTTTCTACCAAAGAAATCCATTCTGTGGTCAGGAATGAAGAAATTGACTCCGGTCATATCATAATAGGTGGTTCCTTTCATTCCTGCCATGCAGAAATAGTGGTCAAGGTCAAGGATACCTTCGCAATCATGTATTACTGGATATGTCTCTCCAGAAGTCATTTTTGCATAGAAATCAGATGTGCCTGTTTGTTGTTTTGTAGCTGTAGGACTAAACTGTTCGTACATCTGCATAAATGCAGCCAGGGCAACATTTCTTTTATTTTTTCTGGTTTGTCCTTTTGAAATGAAAAAGAAGCGGTTGTAACGACCCGAAAAATTAAAAAGGGTGCCTCGGTTACTACCTTCACCAATGCGCATACCGTCTGTAATAAGCTCTACGGATTCTATGCTTTTTGAAATGTAGTTAACAAGAGCTTTGTAATTTGCTAATTTTTTTGTCTTGTCTGTACTTTGCCATGTGTTTTTAACAGAGACAATTAGGACTGTGTAGCCCTCTTTCGTTGGTTTTTGAACACCGGTTACATTCCAGCCATTGGTTGTGACGTTGGAATAATCAGTTTCGCGTTCACGTTTGCCATCGGCGTCGTAGGCGTTGTACTTGGGGCCTGGCACGCGCGGGTCTTTGTAGATAGTGCTGAGTAGCTCAATGATTTGCCGTGGGTCAGAAGCTTTTTCCGTGATTGGCACATTTTCGTGTGTTGTGCCATCTTCTTCTGTCCACGAATAGGTGATTTTCTCGTAATCAGCTTTGGTTAAAACGGCTTCTTGTGCTGAAGCTGTGAAACTGAATAAAGAGAATAGCATGGCCGCTGCCAGTGCTTTTGCCACCCTATGTGGGCGGCATTTAGGTTTTGTTGATTCCATAATTTAGTAGTTTCTGTTCAGCTGATGGATTCTTGCGGCTGAACTGGTTTTATAAGTAGTTTTGACATTAAACGAAATTTGTGTTTTTCCCACTTTTTGAGTTTATGGGGGTTGGGAGAGATGGTTTAGTTTTAATTAGTGTTTTTTTGAGGCACTAATTTTTTATGGGCGCAACTCATGGTTTGAGAGTGTGTGCCGTGGTGGTGGCGGAGAGTAGCCGTCGCGATGCAGATAGCGATAGAAGTTGTTCATAATTTTAATTTTCTTTGTGAGGCGCATAGCAGCCTCTGGTTTTTATTAATAATTTAACGTTTTTGTGCATTATGCTGCCGTTGTTGTTTTCTTTATGGGTTACTACGGCCGCATAGAGTTATGCGCTGCGCATGGCTTAAGCCATTGTGCAGAGGCATGTGGTTGTGATGAGAAGTTGGATTGTAATTCCAAAAATTTTCATCTTCATACTATTTCCTTTATTGTGGTATTTTTCTTAGCGTTGGTTGACAATAGAAATCTTGTGGTATTGCGTCTTCGTACCGGGAACGCGTCAAGATTTCTTGGTTTTATTAATCAAACAAATACTAATGTATGGTATAGCACTAAATAAAGGAACTTTACTGGCGTAAAGATATATCTAATTTTGGTTTTGTGCAATAAGGACCACTGATTTTTATGTAAAAAAATGCGTAAGTGGCTGTGACACTCGTGCGTGTGTGATTGTGCTGCTGATGGCTGGCGAGCAGCGATGGGCAAAAGAAAAGCCGCTTGCATAGGGTGATGCAAACGGCTTTTGATGAAAAGATTTTGTTTGTGTAAAGTTTGTTTTATTATTTGGCTTTAATAATAAGTGTATATGCGCTGTATTAAGTGTCGAGTGTGGCGTAGTGGGCGTTTTCCTCGATGAACTTGCGGCGTGGAGCCACATCTTCACCCATGAGCATGGAGAACACGTGGTCGGCCTCGGCAGCATCGCGGATATACACTTGCTTGAGACGGCGGTTTTCGGGGTCCATTGTGGTTTCCTTGAGCTGCTCAGGGTTCATCTCACCAAGACCTTTGAATCGCTGAATCTTGATTTTGTTGTCGTCGCCACGGCCATACTTGTCTTTGAACTGCTGCACTTGCATGTCGGTCCAGCAGTATTCCTGCACTGTGCCTTTGCTGCAGCGGTAGAGCGGCGGCGTGGCTATGTAGAGGAAGCCGTTTTCAATCACTTGCGGCAGGCAGCGATAGAAGAACGTCATGAGCAGAGTGGCGATGTGGGCACCATCGACATCGGCATCGGTCATGATGATGATGCGGTGATAGCGCAGCTTGCTTATGTCGAAGTTCTTTGGGTCGCTGACTCCGATGGCGCGGAAAATGTTGACCACCGACTCGCTGTCGTAGATTTTGTGCTCCATAACTTTCTCCACATTGAGGATTTTGCCTCGCAGCGGCAGAATGGCTTGGAAAGAGCGGTCGCGTCCCTGCTTGGCAGAACCGCCTGCAGAGTCACCCTCGACGAGGAAGATTTCGCACTGTGCCGGGTCGCGGTTGGAGCAGTCGGCAAGTTTGCCTGGCAGCCCGGAGCCAGAAAGTGGAGATTTGCGCTGTATCTTGGCGCGTGCATTTTGAGCTGCAAAGCGCGCTGTGGCTGCGAGTATGATTTTCTCAATGATTGCCTTTGCCTCGTTTGGGTGCTCCTCAAGATAGTTGCCCAGAGCCTCGCGCACGCTCGACTCCACTGCGCCTATCACTTCGGTGTTGCCGAGCTTGGTCTTAGTCTGACCCTCGAATTGAGGCTCAAGCACCTTGACTGAAATGACGGCGGTGAGACCTTCGAGGAAGTCGTCTTTGTTAAGCTCCACCTTCACTTTGTCGAGCATCTTGTTTTCCTCGGCATATTTTTTGAGCGTGGCTCCAAGGCCGCGGCGGAAACCGGTGAGGTGTGTTCCACCCTCAACGGTGTAGATGTTGTTGACAAACGAATAGATGTTCTCTTTATAGGAGTTGTTGTAGGTCATTGCGACCTCAACAGGAATGTCGTTTTTAGAGCTTTGAATGTGGATAACGTCGCCGATGAGCGAAGTCTTACCCTCGTCAAGATATTTCACAAACTCGTCAAGACCTGTCTCTGAATAGTAGGTCTCGCTGCGAGGCTTGCCGTTCTCGTCGGTTTCGCGCAGGTCGGTTAGCGTGAGCTTCACGCCGGCGTTGAGGTAGGCGAGGTCGCGCAAGCGGGTTGACAGGCGGTCGAACTCATAGACGATTGACTGGAAAATGGTGGCGTCGGGGTGGAATATGATGGTGGTGCCGTGCTCATCTGTGTCGCCAATCACGGTGACTGGAGTGGTGGGCTTGCCGAAAGCATATTCCTGCATATAGATTTTGCCGCCGCGGCGCACCTCGGCTCTCATGTAGTCGCTAAGCGCGTTGACGCAACTAACACCCACGCCATGCAGACCGCCGGAAACCTTGTAAGAGCCTTTGTCGAACTTACCGCCGGCATGCAGCACGGTCATAACCACTTCGAGGGCTGACTTGTGCAACTTTTCGTGCATGTCAACCGGAATGCCTCGGCCGTTGTCTTTGACGGTTATGGTGTTGTCGGTGCCTATGGTGACGTTGATGGTGTTGCAAAAGCCTGCCAGAGCCTCGTCGATGGAGTTGTCAACGACCTCCGACACCAAGTGGTGCAAACCTCTCACGTGAGTGTCGCCAATATACATTGACGGACGCTTACGCACTGCCTCCAGACCCTCAAGAACCTGAATGTTATGGGCTGAATAGTTTTTCTCTCCTTGTTCTTCTTTTAAATCTTCTGCCATAAAAGTAACAGTTGTTTTAATGGGGCGTGTGGTGCAAATGGTTGTCAGTCTTGGTTTTTGCCGCGAATGAGCGTGGCAGCTGACCGCATTGCCGACCATACGCTATTTAATATACAAATTTAGTGAAATTTATGCTAAATTCCAAACTTGTGGTGTGGCGCTAATGGCGTTTTTTGCAGAAAGTGGGCAAAGGGGTGAAAAGAAGCAGGAGAAGTGCCGTGGTGGCTCTCCTCCTGCGTGTTATGCCGGTGTGCGTGGTATCGCCACGCATCAGATTCAGAATCAGCGGCGGCGTTTCTTTGTTCTCGAAGTGTTTGTCTTGGCCTTTGACGGAATGGAAATCTTGTCGCCGGCTTTGATTTTGTCGCCAGATATGCCATTGGCCTTGCGAAGCTCATCTACGCTCACACCACTCTTTTTGGCGATTTCGATGAGGTTGTCGCCCTTTTGAATAGTGTAGGAGCTTGGCATGGCCTTAGGCTCGGCCTTGGCTCTGGTGCGGCTGCTGCGTGAATTTTTATAGGTTCTTTCCTTAGATGCTTTTGCCGTGGAGGTTTTGCTTGCGTAGCGTTCGTTGCGAGCCTTCCATTGCTTTGAGTCGGCCACTGGGGCGTTGTCGGTCGCCTCGGCTTCTTTCACGCTCGTCTTGGCTGCCTTTGAGGTCTGTGCAGGCTCGTTTGCATTAGCGGTTGCCTCATGCTTGACACTGCGGCTGAAAACGTCGCCCACCTGCTTGTTTTGCTCCGACTTGGCAGCCGTTGGGGCTGGAGAGTCGATGCTGTAGGAGCCTTTGTAGGGCGAATTGGTGGCGGCTGTGGCAGGGGCTTCGCTGGCGGCGGTTGCGTCGGCGTTGTCGGCCACAAGGTTCTCGGTGTCGGCATTATCGGCTTTTTCAGGGGCTGACACCTTGAGCACTGTGCCTGTGCGCACGCTGTTTGATTTGAGGCCGTTGAGGTCCTTGAGCGCAGCCACTGTGAGGCCGTAGCGATTTGCGATGGTGCTGAGTCTCTCGCCGCGCTGCACTTTGTGGTATTTGACATCGCCACTGGCTGCGAAGTTGTCGGCCACGGCGGCATCGCTGCCATCGCCAGGCTCAACCACATCGCGGTGGGCATATTGGTTTGCCTTGTGGTTCACTATGCTGTCTTCGCTCATTATGTAGCTGTAGATTTGCTGCGACGGCAAGATGAGCGAATAGGGGTGAGTGTCGCCCGGAATCACATCGTGGCGGAATTGAGGATTGAGAATGCGGATTTCATCGATGGGAATGTTGAGCACCTCGGAAATCTGGTTGAAGTTGACGCGGCGGTTCACCTTCACTGTGTCGGTGATGAGAGGCTTTTTTGCCAGGCTCGCATTGATGTTGTGACGCTTGAAATAGGTCATGACATAGTTGGCGGCAATGAACGCCGGCACATAGCTGCGGGTTTCGCGCGGCAGATAGTAGTAAATCTGCCAAAAGTCTTTCTTGACCCCTTCGGGGGTGCTGGCGCGGCGCAAAGCCTTGTTGACGTTGTTTGGGCCGCAGTTATAGGCGGCGATGGCAAGTGACCAGTCGCCGTAGATGTTGTAGAGGCTCTTGAGGTAGCTTGCGGCCTTTTCTGACGATTTGTAGGGGTCGCGGCGCTCATCAACGAGCGAGTTGACCTCAAGACCCACGCCTTTGGCGGTGCTCACCATGAACTGCCACAGTCCGGAAGCTCCCACGCGCGACACGGCGTTGGGGTTGAGAGCCGACTCCACCACAGGCAGATATTTTAGCTCAAGCGGCAGCTGCTCCTTTTCGAGAGCCTGCTCAAATATGGGCATGTAATAGAGGCTCATGCCGAGGGCTTGCTCCACAAGGGTGCGGTTGCGAGTGATGTAGCGTTCGATGCACGACTTCACCACTTGGTTAAACGGCATCTCAATGACAGCCGGAATGGCTTTGAGCCGCTTGATGTATTCCTCGTCGGACACGTCGCCGGTGGCGCGGTTCTCGACATTTTGGTCGAGGACGGTGTAGTTTTGCAGATACCAGTTGTTCATCATCTCCTTGGTGTTGGTTTCAAAACTTTCGGGATAGACGATGGCGGTATCGGTGATGGTCTCTTTGAGCGAGAGTATTGACTTCTTGGGGACAGCCCACGATGTGAGTGCGGCCGTGCCCATGAGTGCCAAAATCGCTATTTTGAATTTGTTCATATTCTTGTGTTTATGATTACGTCTTTTTAGTCTCTATTGCTTCTTTGTTTTTGCGTTCGGCTGCCGCGCTGTGGTCCTCTCTGTCTTGTTGCCCCACAGGAGCTGCTGAGGGAAGATGAATACGCCGTCAGAAGCTGATGGCGCACTGCAGGCCGAGACCAGGCAAGCGCGACGGTGTGTAGCTGCCGCCGCTGTTGTGATTGCTGATTACAGCCGGCTTCACATCTACGGTGAGGTCGGGAGAAATGTCGAAGTGCGACAGCGACGCATCAACATAGGCATCGAGCACGTTGAGCAGATAGACGCCTATCATGCTGAAAATGCAGATGTCGCGATAGCGGCGGAAATAGTCTTTCTTCGATTTGAGAGCACGTTGCAGCCAGTCCATGTCGAGGTCGTCTTCCTTGACCGTGGGCGGATAGAAATTCATGTAGCTGCGTGTGTTGGGGTCGTTGTCGGTGGCATCGTGATATGCCTTGGTGTAGTCGGACAGCATGCGGTTGTTCCACGAAGTGCCGTAAGACAGTCCCACGAAAGCACCCACTATTATGGGTAGTTTCCAGTAGCGGCGGTTGTAGATTTGGCCTAAACCTGGAAACAGGGTGGAGAGCCACATGGCTCGCATGGGGTCGGGGTTAAACACCTTGACTCGTCCGAGGTTGGGGGCTGTTATGGAGTCGGTGAGGATTTCCACGTTTTTTAGCTTGCCCACCGAGTCGAGCGATGCCACGCTCAGCGTGTCGCCGTCGAGTGTGACGATGCGCACAGGCTGCTGCTCGGCGTTTTCTTTCTGGTTTTTGCTTTTCTTCTTGCCAGGCATCTCCACTTGGGTGCGCTTGTGGCGCGATGAGGCGGTGACGGAGTCGGCTGGTGCTGAAGCAGTTTCGGCGGCCATAAATGGCATGACAAAACACAGGCACAATAGCAATATTGCGCTGCGTGTCAGGGTTGTAATGCGACTCAATCTTCTTTTCACAAAGCCAGAAATCTAATGTGTGTCATATGGAGTGGGGCGTGTGACCACGCTGTGGCTCGCCTCACTCGTCGCTCTTTAATTTGTCAAAGATAGTAATAATTTTCTCTAATTCGGTCTCATTGGCGAATGGGAATGTGATTTTTCCCTTTCCATTGGCGCTGCAAGCAAACTTCACAGGCACGCCAAACGACTTGGCCAAATGGTTTTGCAGAATGGAATAGTCTTTCTTGGCACTGCCGGCAGGGCGTGTGCTGTCGTCGGCAGTCTTGGCCGCGTCGGCTTCGTTGTACTGCTTGGCGAGCTGCTCCACTTGGCGCACTGACAAACCTTTCTTGAGGCTTTCGTTATAGAGCTTGAGCTGTTTCGACGGTTTCTCTACCGACAAAATGGCGCGTGCGTGCCCCATGTCGATTTTCTTGTCGCGGAGTCCGAGCTGCACCTCGGCAGGGAGCTTGAGCAGGCGCAAGAAGTTGGCTATGGTGGCGCGCTTCTTGCCTATGCGCTCGCTGAGGCGCTCTTGTGTGAGGTCGTACTGGTCAATGAGCTTGCGGAATGTGAGTGCTATTTCTATGGCATTGAGGTCTTCGCGCTGAATGTTCTCAATGAGTGCCATTTCGGTCAGCTCACTGTCATTGGCGGTGCGCACATAGGCCGGCACGGTTTCGAGTCCGGCAAGCTTGGCGGCGCGGTAGCGGCGCTCACCCGAAATGATTTGGTAGGCGTTTGGCCCCACGCTACGCAGTGTGAGCGGCTGGATTATGCCAAGCTCACGGATAGATGTGGCCAACTCTTCGAGGGCTTCCTCGTCGAATGTGCGGCGAGGCTGGTCGGGGTTGGGAGAGATTTGACTTATGCTGATTTCGTTGATTGCCGAAGAGCCGCTCGTCTGAATGTCGTCCATGGAAATGAGCGAGTCGAGTCCGCGTCCCAGGGCTTGTCGTTTGAGTTTAGTCATCTGTGTGTTGATTGCAAACGGTGAATAATTGTTGGGTAGTGTGAAGCAAATGCAGCACTTGCTTATGCTTTCGCGCCTTTAGTGCGGTTTTTGGCAATAAGCTCCTTGGCAAGCTGCATGTGGCTTGTGGCTCCGCGGCTTGTCTCGTCGTAGAGAATTGCCGGCAGACCGTGACTCGGAGCTTCGCTAAGCCTGATGTTGCGAGGAATCACGGTGTTGAACACCATGTCGCCGAAATGGGTCTTCAGCTCCTCATAGATTTGGTTGGCGAGGCGCAGGCGCGCATCATACATGGTGAGCAGAAATCCCTCGATTTGGAGCGAGGGGTTGAGTTTCGACTTGATGATGCGTATGGTGTTGAGCAGCTTGGATATGCCTTCGAGGGCGAAATACTCGGCTTGCACAGGTATAATCACTGAGTCGGCAGCCGTGAGGGCGTTGACTGTGATTAGCCCGAGCGAGGGGCTACAGTCGATGAGAGTGTAGTCGTAGGCGTCGTGGGCGCTCACAAGCGCATCGCGAAGCACTTTCTCGCGGCTTGGCTTGTTCACAAGCTCAAGTTCCGCACCCACGAGGTCGATGCGTGAAGCCACAATGTCGAGACCCTCGACGCAAGTGGGCAATTTGGCACTTTCTACGGGATAGTCGTCAACAAGGCACTCGTAGATTGACGAGGTGATTTTTTGTGGGTCAACACCAAGGCCGGAAGTGGCATTTGCCTGTGGGTCGGCATCTATCAGCAGCACTTTCTTTTTGCTGATGGCAAGAGAAGCGGCAAGGTTGATGGCCGTTGTCGTCTTGCCCACACCGCCTTTTTGGTTTGCTATTGCTATTATTCTTCCCATAAGTGTTTTTAACTGATTTCTAAGTGCAAAGGAATTACTTTTTGGGCAAACAGCAGTGGAAAAGAGCGTTAAAATGCCTGAAATGTTGATAAGTCGGCATTTTTGTTAATAACTACGGGCTGGTGTTGACAACCATGAAAAAGGCCGTGTCGCGCGTCGCCCTTGCGGCTCACGGATTTTGTTGCTGCTGGTCGCTGCGTGGCTGGCCAAGCAACTCAAAATAGTCGGCATAAATCTCGGTGATGGTGTGGCGCATCTTGTTTTTGTCCTCCCAAGTGCGAGTGCGAATTTTGCCCTCTATGTAGAGCCGTGTGCCCTTGCGCACATACCGCTCAGCCACTTCGGCGTTTTTGCCCCACATCACAATGCGGTGCCACTCGGTGCGCTCCGGAATTTGCGCGCCCTCGGCAGTCTTGTAGGCATGCTCGGTGGTGGCGAGAGAAAAAGTCACTATGATTTGTCCCTGTTGGGGATAGCGCACGTCGGGGTCTTTGCCCACGTTGCCCAGTAAGATGGCTTTGTTTACAGACATAAGCGTGAAATGTTATTGCTAAGTAAGTGTGTTTTAATTTGCAAGAAACCAATATCCGGCAGTCACTTGACCGAGGCTTTAAGCCCCTCGATGACACTGTGGGTGAAGCCGTTGGCCTCCATGGCGTTCAGCCCCTTGATGGTCAGTCCGCCCGGAGTGGTCACTTTGTCGATTTCGGCTTCGGGGTGGTTGCCGGTGGCTTCGAGCAGTGCCACAGCGCCTTTCATGGTCTGGAGCATGATGCGCTTGGCATCGTCGGGCTTCACGCCAAGCTCCACGCCACCCTCCACGGCTGCGCGAATGTAGCGCATTACATAGGCTATGCCGCACGATGCAAGAGCCATGCAGCCCGGAATGAGCCGCTCTTCCACCACCATGGTGCCGCCAAGCTTGGCAAACAGGTCGTTGACCATTTTGACCTGTTGCTGCGAGGCTCCGCGATGGGCTATGAACGTCATGCTCTCGTGGACTGATATTGCCGTGTTTGGAATCAGCTCAAACACGGTGCTTTTTTTCTCTCCGGCAAACGAGGCCAAATGCTCAAGTGTGGCACCGGCCACAATCGACACTATGATTTGTGAGCCAAAGTCGATGTGGTCTTTGAGGGAGTTCATCACCTCGTCGAGCAGCCAGGGCTTTACAGCCACGATTACGATGTCGGTGCCGGCGACGGCTGCGGTGTTGTCGGTGCTGACATCAACGCATGGGAAGTCACGCTTCAAGGCGTCGAGTTCGCCGTGATTGTTGGGCGATGTGGCGGTGATGTGCAGAGTGGTTGCAGCGGAGCTTGCGGCTGCAAGTCCGCGGGCTATTGCGCCACCCATGTTGCCAGCTCCTATAATTCCTATTTTCATAAGTTCTGTTTTGAAAAGCAAATTTGGTTTCAATGGGGAAACGATGTGCTGCAAAATTAGCAAAATTAGGTGAAAGCGAGGTATGTGTCACCTTAAAATATGGAGGCAGGTTTTGGTTAAAGAATGTTTTGTTTTGCAACCAAAAAGTTGAATTTATTTGGCAAATCGACATAAAAAACTAATGCTTTGCTTAAAAAGTATCAAAAAATCTTTGAAATTATAAACGAAAACGATTAATTTTGTGGTCGATTAGTAACTAATGGCTTATTAGCCGCTTAGACAACTCTCCTTCTCCGCACAATCTAAATTCCGATTACAAACTAAAAACACTTTTTATAAATGCTAAAGAAAAGACTATTTTTAGCTCTTGCGGTGTTGCTGCCTCTATTGGGGTATGCACAGGCTAAGAGTGTGCCTTACTTCTCACAGATAGGTGGGGCATCGAAGATTGACGCGGACTGGACGGTCTATGACGTCAATGCAGATTCAAAGACATGGGCTAACGACACTTATGGCGGTAGCGGTGGTTACAAAGATGCCGGCACAACAGCCGGAGCAAAGTATTCTTACAACAGCTCGTCGGCAGCTAACGACTGGCTTGTGTCGCCAGCAGTGCATCTTGAGGCCGACAAAGAGTACAAGATTTCGTTTTATGTGAAAACCACAGGCTCAAAAGAAAGTCTTCGCTTGGTGGTGGCAAATGCCAACACTGTGGAGGCTTTGTCGAAAAACAGCGAAACACTATTGGATTTCCCAGAATTGACAGAAAAGACATTCAAGAAAGAGACTAAAGTGTTCACTGCGAGAGAAACGGGCGATTACTATTTTGGTTTATATGAATATAGCGCCAAAGACTTGTTCACTGTGTATGTCACGGCATTTCAGGTGGCAGAAAATGTGCTCACACCAGGTGCTGTGACTAACCTTGCAGCCACTGAGGGTGCTGACGGGGCTCTGACGGTGGATTTGAGTTGGAAACTGCCAACTGTTGACGACGACGGCAATGCCCTCACATCAGCCCTCACAGGCGTGGAGGTGTATCGCGACGGCGCTTTGGTGAAAACCCTCGACGGCATAGCCACATCATGGCAAGACACTGAAGCCGATGGCCTGAAAGCCGGTTTTCACACCTACGAGGTGAAAGCTGTGCTGGGCAATGCCAAGAGTGTGGCAGCAAGCGTTACCACAAAATATGTGGGTCCGGTGGCTCCACAGGCATTGCCCTACACGGCAGACTTGTCGAGTGCCGATAAAGTGGACGCTCTGTTCACCCAATTTAAGGGCGCAAGCAGCACACAGACCGCAAAATGGCAATACAAGACATCGAGCTATTATGGCAACAGCATGGAGCTTGCCACAAAAGCAAACCTCGTGGAAGATGAATATCTGGTTACTCCACCGCTCACTGTGGCAGAGGCGGGTGCATATAAGATAACTCTGGATTTTGCTGTGGGATATTATGGCGGCGAGAAACTTGAGGTGCTGATGGGCAAGACAAAGACAGCCGAGGGCCTCAACATTCCGGTTAAGACACTGACCACATTTAAGTCGAGCAAAGACAGCTATGTGATGTATGTGCAGCTGCCAGAGGCAGGGAAATACTATCTGGGCTTGCACGCTTGCAGCGAGAAGGTGGCGTCTTATGGTTCAACCTACAAGTTCTATGGTCTGACCGTGGAAAAGACCTCAATTGTGCCTGAGCAGATTACAGACCTTGCCGCAGTGCCGTTTGACGACATGACAAACAATGTGACTCTCACTTGGACCAATCCAGAAAAGACAAACATCAACACCGACCTCACGGCCCTTACCAAGGTTGAGGTGCTGCGCGGAGGTGAAGTGGTTAAGACATTCGACGCTCCACAAGTGGGTGCAGCCATGAACTATGTTGACGCTGTGCCGGCTCCGGGATACTATGACTATCAGGTGGTGGCCTACAACGACGGCGGTGCTGCCGCAGGAACTGCCAAGACCGTAAGAACTGGCTGGGTGGGCGACAACACACAATCGCTGCCATACGAGTTCAAGTTCAACAATAAAGACCAGTGGGGTTTCTACACTGTGGTTGATGCCAACAACGATGGTTACACATGGACATATAACAACGGCTCATATGGCAGCGGCTCGGCATGCAACGACCACTCTAAGATGACGGAATATGCCGTGTGCAATGACTATCTGGTGACACCACCGTTTAACATCAAGGCAGGATATTATCGTGTGATTTATAGCTACAACGGCAAGGGTGCATCGTTCAAGGTGGGCACGGTGAAAGACGCCAAGGCTCCGGCTGCCAGCTTCAAGCAATTCCGTGATGTTGAATATGTGAAGGATTACGGCTACACCATCGACACTTGCGTGGTGAAGATTGAGGATAGCGGTAAGATGTATTTCGCATTCCAAGACTACAGCACAGCTTCGTCGTCGGGTACTAACAAGCTCTACATAACCGACATCAAGGTGGAATACACTCCAGTAGTGCCAGAGGTGGCAACAGAGTTGACTGGAAAGGCAGCTGCCGACCAATCGCTCTCTGCAACGCTCACATGGCTCAACCCGACTGCAACCAACATAGACGGCATTGCACTTGACAAAATCACTAAAGCTGTGATTTTGCGCGACGGTCTTGAGGCTGGCGTGGTGACAGAAGGACTTGTTCCGGGTCAGACTGCAACATGGACCGACAACACAATCCAGACTCCAGGTCAATATAAATACACAGTAGAAATCTACAACGAAAACGGCAAGAGCGAACATTTGGCTCCAAGCGTGCTCATTGACTGGGTGGGCGGAGGCCTTGCATTGCCTTACAGCGTGAATGTGGACGAAAGCAGCGACATTTGGTCGAACTGGAAAATCGTCAACGCCAACGGCGACCACCGCACGATAGCTGGTGAGGAATATGAAACCACTTGGGAGGCTTCGGGCAGCTCAATCTATTACAACTCCGGCAAAATACAGGGTGATGACTGGGCAATGTCGCCACGTCTGCAATTTGAGGACGGAACACGAGTTCTCGTGACACTTGAGTCGTATGCATCGCAAGCTGATGCCGATGTGGTTTGGGATTTGGCTTTGGCTCCAGCCCTTGACCACACACAAATGACAGCAGTTAAGACCCTGACCACTGCAGCAACAGCATCGACAAGCAATACAGCACAGACCGACTACGTTGAGTTTAACGTGACTTCGGCCGAGGCTGCTCCACTTGCCGACAGCGAAGAGAACCCTGATACTGTGGTAGTGGTGACTCCGGGTGTGAAAGTGATTGGCTTCCATGCCAACAACGTAGGTGAAATCCACGTTAAGTCAATCAAGGTTGAGAAGAAAACCGTGACAGGAATAGTTGACGTGGCCGACGCCAAGAGAGCTATGAGCGTGGCTGGCGGTGTGCTCGCCGTGGAAGGCGCAAGCGAAGTGGCTGTGTATGACGTTGTGGGCCGCAAGGTGGCAGAAAGCCGCAACGGTGAAGCTATCAACCTCAATGGCAAACCTGCAGGTGTGTATGTGGTGACCGCAACAGTTAACGGCGCACGCATATCTGCCAAGATTTCGAAGTGATAGACAGAAACTAAATATCTGTTCCGAAAAGACTGCGTCCCTTCCCGTGAAAAGGAGGGGGCGCAATTTCGGTTTTTTACGCTAAAGATTTTATTTTATGTTTTTTATATCAAAATTTATCGAATGAGAAAGATTAGTAATTGGTTGGCGAGCGCAGCGGCACTGCTGCTCCTGACCGCATTGCCTGCTCATGCCGACACCGGAGTGCTTGCCACAAAGCAAGGACCGGCGTCGAAATTGAGGCTTAACCGCCCGGTGGCGACTTCGGTTCCGGAGACGAGGCCACGCAAGGCTGTGAGCCTGGCAAACGTGGAAGATGCAGCCACCACTGTGGCAAAGGTGCCTGGAAGTAACACTGTGCTGTGTGGCGTGAAAGTGTATGATGACGCATGGGCTGCCGACGGCGCAACCATTGACGCCGGCATCTACACCGTGGAAGCAAAGGAAAACGGCGCCATCAAGAAAGTTAAAGAAGACAAGCAGTGGATGTACACACGCTCGGCACTCAAAATGGGAAGTACATATTATGTGCTGTCGTCAACATTTGACGGCGAAACGAGCTATTACAGCAACTACTCCACCTCGACATGGTATAAGGGCACGAGCAGCGAAATCGACGCTGTGAACGTTGCCACCGACTTGACCTATGACCCGGTGACTCAAAAAGTGTTTGGCTATTTCTATGACGAGAGTACCGGCGACTACACTCGCTTCTGCGAGTTCAGTCTGTCGCTCGGCGAGGCCACCAAGATTGCCGATGCCGACCGCTCGGTGTATGCCATAGCCTGCAACAAAAATGGAGACCTGTATGGTGTGGGAAGCACTGGCTGGTTCTATAAGATAGACAAGAGAACCGGCGCGCAAGTGCCAGTGGGCTACACCGGAGTTTATCCGGTGGACCGCAACTCAATGACGTTTGACGACGCAACAGGCCGTCTGTATTGGGCTGCAACCTATGAGGAGTATTCTGGTGGCAAACGCAAATGGGTGTCGGCTCTCTATGAGATAAACATTCACACAGGCAAGCTGACAAAGATTAAGGACCTGCCAGGAAACGCAAGTTTCTCCGGCTTGTTTGCCATGCCTTACTCCACGCCACTCACAGCCCCACGTGCCGTGAGCAATATAGCCGTGAACTTTAAGAACTTTGGCGACACGTCGGGCGATATAACATTCACAGCTCCGACGCAGAACGTAGATGGCAGCACCATAAGCGGCAATATGAGCGTGATAGTGAACAAAGCTGGTGTTGACACCGTGGTGGCAGGCATAGCCCCCGGAGCCACGCACACCATGCCGGGCGTGCAGTTTGGACCAGGCTATCAGACGTTGAGTTTTGCAGCAGCCAATGAAGATTATCAAGGCGAATTGGCTTGGTGCACCACTTATGTGGGCGAAGATGTGCCAGGTGTGCCACAAAACGTGACACTCAGCGAGCAAGACGGCAAGGCTGTGCTGAAATGGACTCCTGCCGAGCTTGGCATGAACGGAGGCGAGTATAACAAGAGTGCTGTGGCATATAAGATAGTGCGTTACCCAGACATTGTGGTGGTGAGTGACAACTGCAAAGAAACCACATTTACCGACGACAAACTCGGCAAGGGCACAAATGCCTACTACTACGAGGTGACAGCATTCACAACCAAGGGAAGCAGCGACCCGGCACAAAGCAACAAGGTGACATTTGGCAACGGCTATGAAGTGCCGTTTGTGGAAGGGTTCGACACCAAGGACGCGTTTGACCTGTGGACTATATTCAATAACAATGGCGGCAGCACATGGGAATATGATGCGACCAACAAAAGGGCGTATTACAAATATGACCAAACTCCCGACAAGAAGCCTGGCGACGACTGGTTTATTTCCCCTAAGATTGCGCTCAAGGCAGGCGTGACCTATAGGTTCAGCATGTATGCCCGCACCTACTCAAAATCGTATCCGGAGAGCTTCAAGGTGGCTCTTGGAACTGACGCCACACCAGAGACCATGAACACCGAGCTGATTAAATGTGTGGACTACAAGAACACCGACGGCGAGAAACATCAAGTGACATTCACCGTGCCAACCGATGGATATTATCATCTGGGAATATATGAGTTCAGCAACCCATATATGTATCGTCTGGACATAGACGATGTGGCTGTTGACATACTCGACAACAACGCTCCTGCCGCTGTGGGCAGCCTCAACGTGAAAGCCGGCGACAAGGGCGCACTCAATGCCACCCTCACAATGACGGCTCCGGAACTTGACACCAAAGGCGGAAAGCTGACGGAGATAAAGACAGTGAACGTGTATCGCGACAGCGAGGCTGCACCGGTGCACAGCTTCTTATCGCCAGCACCGGGCGAGAGCTTGAGCTGGACTGACAACGCATTCACCAAGGCTGGCAACTACACTTATCGTGTGGTGGCATCAAACAGTGCCGGCAACGGAGCCGAGGCCACGGCAACCGTGTTTGTGGGTGTGGACAAGCCAGGCGCACCACGCAACTTGAAACTTGTGGAAACCGACGGCAACGCAGTGCTCACTTGGGACGCTCCAGAGGTGGGCAGCAATGGCGGCTACATTGACGCGTCGAAGCTCTACTACCAGATATGGCGATATGACAACTACACAAAACTTGCCGACTCGGTGGTGGTTACCAACTTCACCGACAACAACGTGAATGTGACCAAACAGACGCTGATTGACTATGTGGTGTTTCCCTACATAGACGGCGTGAGAGGTGATTATGCCTTGAGCGAGGCCGTGATATTCGGCAAGGCTTATAAAGCTCCGTTGACCGAGACATTCCGCAACAGTGACATGAATTATTATCCGTGGGTAACAGAGAGCGACAAACTCATGAGCAGCGGCTGGACACTTGACGCCAGCGGCAGCAACCCCACGGCCAGCGACCAAAATGGCGACAACGGATTTGCCACACTGCACTCTGTGGGCGAAGGTGTGGGCATACACGCCCGCTTCAGCTCACCGAAGATTGACATTTCTGACCTTGAGAACCCGGAGTTGAGCTTCTGGCTATATCATTCGCACATCGACAGCATCAACACTGCCGAGAGCATAGAAATAGAGGTGAAGAACGGCGCTGGCGCATTTGAGAAGATAGAGGGCGCAAAGTGGCTGCGCGACAACGGCACTACCGGTTGGCAGCGTCACACGGTGTCGCTTGCCAGCGTTAAGGGTGCAAAAAATCTGCGCATCGCATTTCTCGGCACAACAGCCGGCGGACAGAATGTGTATATCGACAATGTGTCGATAAGCAATGCAGCCACCACCGACCTTGAGGCAACAGCATTTGAGGCTCCTCACCGCATAGCGCAAGGCGAGACAGCCACTTATGGCGTGAAGGTGACAAATGTGGGCAGCAAGGCTGTGGACGGCTACAAGGTGACACTGACCGACGGTGACGGCAACCAGCTGGTGACGGCAACCAAAGGCAGCATAGCCAGCGGCAGTGAGGACAATGTGACTTTAGCTGTGAAGTTTGACAAGGTTTCGACTGTGAAACTGACTACAACCGTGAGCTGCACAGGCGACGAGAACACTGGCAATAACATTGCTACGGCAACCACGCAGGTGGTGGAGCCGGTGATTCCGGTGCCAACGCAACTGACAGCCACTCTTGCCGACAAGGCTGTGACTCTGGCATGGCAGCCTGCTGACGCGCGTGGAGCTGTGACTGACAGCATAGAGAGTTATGAGGACTTCGCGATAGACCACATAGGCGAATGGACCATGGTTGACCGTGACTATGATGTGACTTACAGCATACACAAGGATCTGGAGAGTTACCCCAACGAATCGTCACCCAAGGCATTTCAAGTGTGCAACGCCAAACGCCTGGGAATTGACATCTGGAGCGAGGGCAAGCCTCACTCTGGCGACAAATTCCTCATGGCAATGTCGAACATCAACTATGTGAACAACGACTGGCTTGTGTCGCCGCAACTCAACGGAACATCGCAAGTGATTTCGTTCTATGCCAAGGCGTTCACAAATCAAGACAACACGATAGAACGCATGCGCGTGCTTTACTCAACCACCGACACCGACCCGTCGCACTTTGTGCAAGTGAGCCGTGGCGACTACATAGAGTTGCCGGAGACGTGGACTGAATATAGCTACCGTTTGCCAGAGGGCGCAAAGTATTTTGCAATCAACTGTGTTTCTCCTGGCGGTAGCCAGTCGTTTGCGTTGTTTGTTGACGACTTGACGTTTAACGACCTATCGGTGCCTGTGCTCAAAGTTAAGGGCTATGAGGTGTATCGCGACGGCAAGTTGCTTGCCACCACCACCGATGCTGGTTACACCGACACCACATTTGGTGACTTGACCGAGGCGAAATATGCTGTGCGTGCCGTGTTTGACAAAGCCACCAGCGGCTACAGCAACGAGGCTGTGGTGAAAGTGAGCGGCGTTGAGGAAAACTTGGCAGGAAAGACGGTGGACAGTGTGACTTATGTCAACGCTCTGGGCATGCAGTCGAAGAAACCATTTGATGGCGTGAACATTGTGATTACGCGTTACACCGACGGCACGACCACAACCATAAAGAAAGTTATGGACTGATGTGATGCATAACTGCGGCTGATGCCGCAATGAAAAAACAATAATCGGGCGGAATTGTCTTTTGTGGCAACTCCGCCCATTTTTTTGCGGCAACTTGTCCTGGAAAAAAGAATTAAAAAGTGGTGTAAATGTTTGAAAAACTGTTTTTTTTGTGCGTATATTTGGCGTATGTTCTCAAAAGAGCGGGAGCACTTGAACTAACCTCAAAAACGAGAAAGAAACATTCAAAAGAGATAGTAACAAAATAAAAGCGACAAGGCTATGAGAAGAATCGTTTGCTTGGTGGTGCTTTTGTTGTCACTCGCAGCAGTGGCTAAAGCCCAAGAACAGGAGAAATTGCGACTGAACTATTCGTTTGGTCCGGTGGAGTGCCGGTATGACAATCTGGTGAAGTATTACGAAGAAGCTTTTAACGTGAAAATTGTGAAGCCGAAGGACTTTGAGGGTGTGCGGCAATATGTGGCATTTATTTCGCAGGAACCTGATGAACCTGGCATAAAGCATATTGAGGAATATAACGTGATTTTGGCTTCGAAAGCCGGCGATTGCTTTGTGATGTTGAAAGACTTGTGGTGGGCGTATGATCTCTTTTTCGGTACTGGTAAAACTGGTCTTAAGCCAAGAAATCAGGCGATTAATACATATAATTTGCTTGCAAATCTGAAGTCGGCAAGAGATAAAACCGGCGTTGATACGGCAGAAATAGCCAAACACATAACCACGCTTGACGCCAAGCAGTTTAATGCCGACGAGGCAGTGATGCTGAAAGATGTGCCGATGAAAAACGTGGCGGGTCTTGGCAGTGGCTACAAAACGTGCACTGAGATTTATATTAAACAAAAAGGGCAGCCGAAGCTTGAGGTGACGGTTGTGTTTAAGAACATGGACGAGGCCAAAAAACAAGCCTATTTGGCAGAGATATGCCGCAGCATAAGTTATGGCAAAACGAACTGGAAGCATGATGGGAAAGTGGCATCAGCTGCTCGTAAGAAGTATGGATTTGAATAACGAATGATTTGCGCTAAGTGGCGCATGTGAGCGAAATAAAAACGAGAGGCGCATCTTCCCAACTCGCGGAAGATGCGCCTCTCGTTATGAGGTGTGTTGACTTGTCAGAGCACGGCCTTGAGGCGCGACACGAAATCGTCGGCTTGCTCGGTGGTGAGCACCAGAGGTGGAAGCAGACGGAGCATGTTGGTGCCGGCTGCACCGGTGAACACATGCTGCTTGTGAATGAGGTCGAGGCGCTGCTGCTTGACAGGGTGGTCAAACTCAATGCCTATCATGAGTCCGCGGCCACGAACTTCGGTGATGCCTCCTTGACCAACAAGTGCTTTGAGGCTCTGGAGCAGGTGCTCGCCCACGCGGTGAGCATTTTCTACGAGGTGCTCTTGCTCAAAGATGTCTAGCACGGCAATGGCTCCGGCGCAACCGAGGTGGTTGCCGCCAAATGTGGTGCCGAGCTGGCCGTATGACGGCTTGAACTCAGGACTGATGAGCACACCTGCCATGGGGTAGCCGTTGCAGATGCCTTTTGCCACAGTGATGATGTCTGGGCGAATGCCAGACCACTGGTGTGCAAAGAATTTGCCTGTGCGGCCGTAGCCCGACTGAATTTCGTCGAGGATAAGCACAACGGAATTGTCGGCTGTGACTTGACGGAGGCTGCGCATGAAGTCGTCGGTGGGGATATTAATGCCGCCCACACCCTGCAAGCCTTCAATGATGACCGCTGCCACGTCGCCTTTGGCAATTTCAGCCTTTACTGCCTCAATGTCGTTGAGCGGCACAAACGTGACCTCGCCATGCACGTTGACAGGGGCTTGAATGCGAGGGTTGTCGGTGGCCTCAACGGCGAGCGATGTGCGTCCGTGGAAAGCCTTGCCAAAAGCTATGACGCGCTTCTTGCCTGTGTGGAACGAGGCGAGTTTAAGGGCGTTTTCGTTGGCTTCGGCACCGGAGTTGATGAGAAACAGCTGATAGTCGTCGTAGCCCGACACTTTGCCGAGTTTCTCGGCCAGACGCTGCTGAAGTGAGTTGATGACCGAATTGGAGTAGAACACGAGATTCTCGGCCTGTTTTTTCAAAGCCTCGATGTAGTGAGGGTGGCTGTGCCCCACAGAAATCACTGCATGGCCGCCATACATGTCGAGGTATTCCTGGCCGTTGGCATCGTAAACGTGGCAACCGCGGCCTTTCACTATCTCGACATCAAAGAGAGGATATACGTCAAATAATTTCATAATCGTTTCTGTTTGAAATGAAAGCGGCAGTGTGCGGTGACCGCTACTGCCGCTATGGTTGTTGCTTGTTTTCTTCTTATGTTGTTATAACCTGATTTGCGCCTGTGGCTCAAAACGCACTTGGCTTGAGCATAAGGCCGGCACGCTCGTGCAAGCCGAAGAGCAAATTCATGTTGTGAACGGCAGTGCCGCTTGCGCCCTTGAGCAGATTGTCGATAACTGACGTGATAAGCAGTTTGTCGTCAACCTTGTCGAGGTGAATGAGGCACTTGTTGGTGTTGACAACATCTTTGAGGTCAACCTCCTTGTCGGTGACAAAAGTGAAGTTGTGGTCACTGTAGTAGTCGTCATAGAGCTTGCGCACCACATTGAGCTCCACAGGGCAGTCGAGATAGAGTGTGGCAAAGATGCCTCGTGAGAACGAACCGCGCATGGGAATGAAGTCGAGCTGTCGGTTGAAGCTCATCTGGAGCTGTGTGAGCGACTGCTTAATCTCGGCAAGGTGCTGGTGGCGGAACGGCTTGTAGATGGAGATGTTGTCGTTGCGCCAAGAGTAGTGCTTGGTGGGGCCTGGCTTGACGCCTGCACCTGTGCTGCCGGTGACGGCAGTGATGTGTACATCGCTGTTGAGGAGCAGATTCTTGGCCAAAGGCAGCAAGGCAAGTTGTATGGCGGTGGCAAAGCAGCCGGGGTTGGCCACATGCTTGCAACCATGCACCAGGCGGCGGCGGTTGAGCTCTGGCAGACCGTAGATGAAATCGTGAGTGCCGTCTTCGATGCGGAAGTCCTGCGAGAGGTCGATTATGCGCATTTCTGCAGGAATCTCATCGCGGTGCTCTGCCAAAAACGGTTTTGAGAAGCCGTGAGGTGTACACAGAAACAGCACATCGACGTCGGAGAAATCGAGGTCGGCAGTGAAGTTGAGGTCGGTTTCGCCGATTAAGCCCTGATGCACAGAGTCGATGCGGTTGCCGGCGTTGCTTGAACTGTTGACCCACAGCAACTGCACGTCGGGGTGGTTGATGAGAATGCGGATTAGCTCGCCGGCGGTGTAGCCCGCGCCTCCTATGATAGCGGCCTTAATCATAAGTCGATGTCGTTTTTGCCGTTTTTAAGCTGGTTATACTGATAGATTTTGAGCGGATTGGCGTAAATCTTGGTGAAACCTTTCACGTCGTCGGCTGTCCAAGCCTTGTTCATCTCGCCATATTCGCCAAAGTTGGTCTTGCTGAGGTCGAAATCGCTGTTTACGCCCACCAGCTCATAGCGGTAGGGCTTGAGGTCGATAATCACCTCGCCGGTGACATTGCGCTGCGACTTGAGCAGATATGCCTCGATGTCGCGCATAACCGGCTCAAGATAATAGCTCTCGTGGAAGAACATGCCATACCAGTTGCCGAGCTGCTCTTTCCAGTATTGCTGCCACTTGGTGAGCGTGTATTTCTCAAGCAGCTTGTGGGCTGCGATGATGAGCAGCGGAGCGGCAGCCTCGAAGCCCACACGGCCCTTGATGCCGATGATGGTGTCGCCGAGGTTGATGTCGCGGCCGATGCCGTAGGGGGCAACGAGCTTCTCAAGGTCTTGAATGAGCTTAACGTGGTCGGTGTAGCGAGTGCCGTTGATGGCGCACAGCTCACCTTGCTCAAAGTTGAGCGTGATGCGCTTGTTCTCTTTTGCCGTCATTTGCACGAGATAGGCGCTTTCTGGCAGGTTCTCGTCGCTGTGCAACGTTTCCTTGCCGCAGATGCTGGTGCCCCACAGACCCTCGTTGTAGCTATACTCAAGCTTCTTGAAGTCGCCCTCGAAACCGTGGTCTTTAAGATAGTTGATTTCGTATTCGCGAGTGAGGGCGAGGTCGCGGGTGGGTGTAATGACCTTGATTTCGGGCGCAAGCACTTGGAATGTGAGGTCGAAACGTATCTGGTCGTTACCGGCTCCGGTGCTGCCGTGAGCCACGCAGTCGGCTCCAATCTTCTTGGCATAGTTGATGATGGCTATTGCCTGGAACATGCGCTCGGAGCTGACCGATATGGGGTAGGTGCCATTGCGCAGCACATTGCCCATAATCATGTATTTAATGCTCTTGTCGTAGTATTCTTGAGTGATGTCGAGGTTGACATGGCTGATGGCTCCGAGTTCAAGAGCGTGCTTCTCGTTGAGCTTCAACTCTTCGGGGCTAAAGCCGCCGGTGTTGGCTGTGGCAGTGTAAACGTCGTAGCCGCACTCGGTGAGATACTTGACAGCGAAAGAGGTGTCGAGGCCGCCGCTATAGGCGAGCACGACCTTTTCGCGCTTGATTTCTTTTTTCTGATTATCCATTTTCTCTTCAATTACAGGTTGTTCGTCGAGATGTTCGGCCGGGTCCCAAAGAAGTGCCGTGCAAAGGCATTTCTGACCGCCGTTGCGTTGGAGAATGTCGAAGTTGACACAACTTTCGCACCCTTTCCAGAATTGTTTATCGCTGGTGAGAGCCTCGAATGTGACCGGCTTGAAGCCAAGTTTGGTGTTCATGTTGAGCACGGCGGCACCGGTGGTGAGGCTGAACACTTTGGCCAATGGATAGCGTTGACGCGCCAGAGCGAAAACTCGTCGCTTGATTCGTGAAGCTAAACCAATGCCTCGGAAGTCGGGGTGGACAATGAGTCCGGAATTGGTTACAAACAGACGGTGGCTCCAGCTCTCAATGTAGCTGAAACCGGCAAAACGGCCGTGATAAAGAGCCAACACAGCTTTGTGCTCGCGCATCACTTTCTCCACATATTCGTGAGTGCGTTTTGCGATTCCCGTGCCACGAACTTTTGCAGCATCGGACATCGTCTTTAATATCTCATCGATATATTTGACGTGTTCTTCGCCACAAACTACAACTTCAATTTCGTTGACGTCAATCATTTTTCTTTAGTGTTGTAAAAAATACCTTTTTTAATTTTTGTTGATTACAAAAAAAGTTTCTTTGTGTCATATGTGTGCGGCATGCGCAGTGCTTGTTGCGTGAGCCGTTGTGCCAGTCGCCACGACCAGTTTTGCGAGACTCTGAAAACGCATGCTGCCTTCTTTGAAATGCAAAGATAGCAACAAAATGAATACTAAATGCAAAGACTCATGGCATATTTTTGTTATGAATGCTAAGCCAAAGCGGCCTGTCGGGCAAAAAATGTTAGCACACCGGCGGCAGAGTCATTGCAGATTATACTTTTTGAGGATTTTTCTGACAGGGGCGATTATGGATTTTGCCCAGAGCGTGTAGCCATAGTTGGAGGGGTGCGTGCCGTCGATTGAGGCATTGTGGTCGGGGCTTGTGGCGTTGGGGTGAATGTAGAAGACGTTGCGGTAACGCTTGGTGGCTATCTGCATCATGCTGTCGGCCACGGCTATGCGCTGGGCTTCGCGCTTGTCATAGGCTTGGTCGAAGTTGCGGTGCTCGCGGCGTATGGTGCGCTGAAAGATGAGCGGCACTCCGGGGTGGGCAGCCTGAATGGTCTCGATGAATGGAAAGAGACGAGCCTTGATTTCATCGATTGTGGGATTGGAGAAAGTGTCGAAGATGAAAGCGTCGATGTCGGGGGCGGCGGCAAGTGCCTTGGCAAAATAGGGCTGGAGCTTGCAGTTGCCACTGCAGCCGAGGCTAAGGAGCTGCAAGCCGGTGAGACGCGCAAACTGGGCTGGATAGGTCATGCCGGCACGGCCGGTTGATGAGCCGTGGGTGAAGCTTGAGCCGAAGATGGCTATGCGGTGGCGCAGGGGTTGGGCAAGCGGTTGCATGGTGCTGCCGGTGTTGACGCCCACTTGCACCGACTTTACCTCGGAGAAAAGCGGTAGATAGAGCAGAAACTCCTTGGCGGTGGTGGTCATGTGGTTGACGAGTGTCAGCTCGCCCGACTTGCCTATCACACCGGAGCCTGCCCAGCACCACTGGTCGTGGCTGGAGGGGCGGCAATAGAGGTCGAATCCGCGCGCTGTGAAGGCGGTGGCATTGTCGGGGGTGCTTACTTGCCCGAATGTGGCACGCACGGCGATGCGTGGGGAGTTGGTCTTGAATGCTACGGCTATACCTGCCGACATACGCACCTGGAAGTTTTCCGACGGCGTGAAGCCTTTGAATGCTGTGGTGTCGATGCGGTGGTAGGGGTTGGGCGTGCCTGGCATGAGTTTGCCCACAAGTGTGAGTTGCGATGCCTCGGTGTAGGTTAGCTTGGCGGCAGATTGTGCCGAGAGGGTGGCGAATAGCGAGAGAACTAATGCGGTGAGTAATGATAAACGTTTCATTGTGCAGTGATTTGCTTTAAGAGAGAGGCTGTTGTTGTTTGCTTTTATTCGACCGTAAAATTACGGCAGCTTGGCGGTTGCTGCAAGTTTTTTAACGATAGATTAAATAACTCGTGATTTGGGCTGGGGAGAGCGCTATACGCGTACCTTCGGCACGCCGCGCTTTTGCTGTGGGTGGGCGTTTGGAGTCGTTTTTTTGTTGGTTGTTTGTGTGTTAAGAAAACTACTATTATATTTGCAGTACTGGCCGATTCTGCAAGAGGCCCTCGGCTTGGAGGTTGAGTGGGAAGGGTGACAGTGACATAGTGGAAAGCGTTTATTGGCGCTTGTTCTTGACTTTTCTGGAATTCTCGCAAAATTTCGATTGCTCGTCAAGAAACAAGGCAGCGATAGATGCCCGTGGATATGTTTGATATTAATGCAATGAACTTGTCGTTTTGTGAAAAATAGGCTGGAGCTCATTGCAATGTCTGCATATATGAGCGTGGGCTTCTGCGTTGCCGTCTGACGAGCAAAGGCAATGCGAGAAGCCTCGGAAAAGTGGGACGGTGACATATACAGACTCTCACGCTTTTCTTCTTTTGACATAAAAACAACGCCGATATGGAGAGGCTGCGGCTAATACGGAAAATTAATGATGAAAACGGAAGAACGTTATCATGAATGGGTGGAGTGCGTGTGCGCGTGGGGCGAAAAAGTTGGCCCCGAAGTGAATTTGCCTTTTGGCACTATGCAGTCGCCACCGGCACTTGACGGCAAGTGTGAGATTTTGCTTCTTGGCCACGATGCAAATGAGACCAATGAGAGCAATGGCTTTGAAGGTGCAAACAAAAGCCGCTTTTTCACGGGAAATCCATACTGGAACACGCGTGACAAGTGGCGAATTTGGTCTCGACCATACGTGTCGGTTTGCCGCATAGGGGCAAAGGAACTGCTTTCTGAGGGTAATTTTATGATGATGAATCTGTTCTACTTTACAGGAAGAAGTATAAGCGCAGTTAACAGAAAATTTAATCAGGAGATCAGGGAGAAGCAGGTTGATTTCACTGACGAGCTTGTTCATAATATTGTTAAGCCGCAAGTGATAGTTTGTTTTTCTGTAGGCTCTGTGTTTAATGTCTTACGTAGGCGTATGAACGATGTGCAAGTGGTGAAGCTTGACGAAAAGGTTGCAATTTGGCAAGGTTATTGGAATGGAATCAGGGTAATTGGAATGAAGCACCCATCGTGCCGAGCGCTGAGTAACGCTTATCTTGATGCTGTGTTTGGCTATGTGACAAAACTTATTAAAAAATAGATTATTGGTGAGCTGTGGAGCGTTGTGGCCGGCACAGCCCGATTTTGAAAATTTAAAATTTTTGTAGATAAATGAAATATTTGAAAGTTGAAAATTTGTTTAGGCTTATTTTAAGGAATAAAAAGACAAATTTTTTGACCATAATGGCTATTGTCTGTTGCTTTGCACTGTTGCCGGCAAATTGCTTTGGAACGGTCGTTGATGGAATTAATTATAATCGCAAAGATAGTACTAACAATGTGTTTGTTTCCAGACTGATTTATGGAGGCTATGAAGGTGATATTAAAGTGCCTGAAATAATAGAAATTGATGGAGAGAAATTTAATGTTGTTGGAGTAGAAGATGAAGCATTTGCTAATTATGGGCTATTAGAGTCTGTAGAATTGCCGAATAGTATTATGGAAATCGGGCAAAACGCATTTATGAACTGCCCAAAACTTGTCTCTGTAATATTGCCAAAGGAAATAAAAACTATTGATAATTTTACTTTTTCAGACTGCCGTAGTTTGAAGTCAATAGAGATTCCAAAAGACGTTGAGGATATTGGCACCTCGGCATTTTATGGGTGTAAAAGTCTCACCACTGTGATTTTACCAGATGGTTTGCGGGATATTGGATACTACGCATTTGAGGGGTGTATAAGCTTAAAGAATATAGAAATTCCAGAAAGAGTTACCAGTATTGGCCTTCGTGCTTTTTATGGCTGCAAAAGTATCACATCTGTTAAATTATCAGAAGAACTATTAGCTATAGGAGCTAGAGCTTTTGATAACTGCGACAGTCTTAAAACTATTTGTTCTCCTAGAACTAATCCTCCTGCTACAGATGGTGCTTTTGTTTCAAATTATGATATAACGTTATTTGTGCCAAACGGGGCTTCTGATTTATATAGAGCTAAACCGTATTGGCATGATTTTAAGAACATTGTAGAGATGGAAGCTGTTATAGATACGGTAACATTTGGAAAATGTGGAGATAGCATAACGTGGAAATTAGGTGAGGATAGTGTTCTTACATTGAAGGGTTGTGGCAAAATGTATGATTATGGATTTAATAAGAGGTATCTAAGATCCCCATTTGTGGATAAAGCTATTAAATCTGTGTTAATTGGGGAAGGAATAACAGATGTTGGTGAATCTGCATTTTCTGGTTGTAAAGAAATTTCAAAAGTGATCATGTCAAAATCTGTAACTAACATTAACCATACTGCATTTAACCAATGCAGTAATTTGTCAACACTTCAGTTATCAGACTCATTGAAGAGGATTGACGATGGGGCTTTTGGTGGTTGTAGTGGTTTGGCATCGCTTAATTTACCAGGCTCATTAGAATACATTGGTGGTGCTGTTTTTGGAGGCTGTACAAAACTGACTGATGTGGAAATTCCATCATCGGTGAAATATATGGGATTGGGAGTTTTTTCAAGTTGCACATCTTTGGTATCCGTAAAGCTTTCGCCGTCATTGCCTTTTGTAAGTGGAAATATGTTTTGGGGGTGTTCTTCGTTGAAAAGAGTTATTATGCCAGAGTCAATATGGGCTATTGGGACTGGCGCGTTTCAATATTGTCCGTCATTAGAAGAAATAGAAATTCCTAAGTCGGTCACATATATGGAGTGGGGCGTGTTTTATGGAGATTCTTCTCTGGTTTCCGTAAATATACCTGATAATCTTAATGCTATTCCTGATTGTCTTTTTTGCAACTGTACTTCGCTGGATTCGATTAGCATTCCGATTGCAGTGGAAAGCATTGGCCGCGAGGCATTTGGTGGCTGCACTTCACTTAAATCTATAGATATTCCAAATTCAGTGAAAAATATAAAGGAGTCGGCGTTTGCAGGTTGCTCGGCACTGTAGAGCGTTTCTATTGGGGATTCTGTTACGGAGATAGGAGATAAAGCATTTGATTGCTTGAATCTAAAGACCGTCAAATCGCTGAACAGTGAAGCTCCGTCAATATTGAGTACAACTTTTTTAGATGGAACCAAAGATTTAGGAAAACTGTATGTTCCTAAGGGCGTTTTGGAAGTTTATAAGTCGGCTGAAGGTTGGCGTGAGTTTAAAAATATTCAAGAGATTGGAACTGGAGTTGATGATGTGACAGTAGAAGGCATTTCTGTTGCCGCTGATGGTGGAAAAATTCGTATTAGCGGTGCTACTGATGAAGCCGTGGTTGATGTTTACGGTATTGGTGGGCAGCTTGTGTATCGCGGAACAGACAGGACGATAGCAGTGCCTACGGCAGGCGTGTATGTGGTGAAAGTGTCGGGCAAAGTGGTTAAAATTATTATTAAATAGCAAAAACAAGAAAGATGAGATTTTTGAGATTAGCAATTTGCTTGCTTGTGAGTTGTGTGCTTTTGGTGGCTTGCAACAAAGATAATGATAGCGGATGTGGCAATGAAAATGGGAAGACAAACACTATGATAAACCGCGTTTTTGTAGGGAAGAAACCTCTGTCGGCTGGTGATATTAAGTCAATAGAGCTTGACAAAGAGGGCAGAGCTTCGCTTATGAAACTGGAGAATAAGGAAATGGTTAAATTTGACTATTCCAAGAAAAATGTCGTGTTAATGAACGTTTATGATGACGGCAGTTTGGAATATGCTCTGGAAATGACCATTGGGAAAAATGGTTTTGTGGAAAGTGTTGTGGAACAAGATGACGGTGAAACAAAGTGTTGGCGTTTCAAATATAATTCTGATGGTCAACTGTGTTACATGTGGCGCTCTGAATCGGAAAGAGAAACAAACATCACATATAAGAATGGAGACATAGTGAAAGTGCAAACGATTGATACTGACGAAACCGAAGGCGAGAGGTGGGAGCACATCACAGCGATAAACTACACGTCAAAAGAATATGCAACTTCGATTGAAAATAAGGGTTGCGTGATGCTGTTTGATGACGCTTTTGACATAGATATGGACGAAATGTGCTACGCCTATTACGCTGGCTTACTTGGTAAAAGCACCAAGCATTTGCCACTTGAAAATGACGACATCAGCTACAATATAATTTACCCTATCTGTTGGACGCTGGACTCTGACGGCTATCCGATAAGTGTTAATGTTTATAGTGATGATATAATGTTTAAATGGTTATGATGTGAGGGCACAGATGAAAGCTCATCAAAACTTTGGCTGTTAGTGCAGCTTTTGTATTGGTGATTTTTTTGAAGTGGTGCGTTGCATAATTACATGGCTTGGTGGCTGGAGCTGCCAAGCCTTTTTTGTTGTTATGGGCTGGGGAGAGCGCTATACGCGTACCTTCGGCACGCTGTGGTTTTTGCTTGGTTGTGGGTTGGTTGGTGGCTGTGTGATGATTGTTTGGTCATAGTACGCCTGTTGGCACGTTGTGCTTTTTGCTGTGTGAGGGGGTGTTGCTTTGTTGGGCTAGTGTTGGTTGGGGGAACATGTGGTGGTTGGAGTGGCTGATGGCGTGATGTTGGGTTGGTGGAAATGTGAAAATGTTGGGTCGGATTAACCGAATTGTGTGAAAAATGTGAGCGAAATGTGGCGGATTATGTGAAATTTTGGTACGTCTTTAGGCGGATTATGTGAAAAATGAGGCGTAAAATGGGTGGATTGTGTGAAATTTATTATTTTTGTGCATAATTATCAGAATGTTATGGATAGGTTACTAAAAAGAAAAATTGATGCGTATTTGCATAACTGGAAAACCAGTGAGGAAAAGAAACCTCTGATTGTTAAGGGGGCGAGGCAAATAGGTAAAACTCGTTCGATTGAATGGTTTGCAAAGAACAATTATGGCCATGTGGTGCAAATTAATTTTGTGGAGCAACCAAAATACAAAGGCATATTTGATGATGGGTTTGAGGTGGACGCAATAATGAAGAATATCTCGCTTTTGAATCCTGATTATAAGTTCGTGGCAAATGACACGCTGCTGTTTTTTGATGAGTTGCAAGCCTGCCCAAACTGTGCTACTGCGCTGAAATTTTTTAAGATTGACGGACGCTATGATGTGGTTTGCTCTGGCTCTTTGATGGGCATAAATTATAGGGAGATAGAGTCGAATAGCGTGGGCTATAAAGTGGACTATGAAATGCACTCTATGGACTTTGAGGAATTTTTGTGGGCAAAGGGGTATTCGGAGAATTTTGTCGATGACCTTTACCGTCACATGCACGAACTGAAGCCTTTCTCGCAGTTGCAACTTGATGTGCTTTTTGAATTGTTCAGGGAATATGTGACTCTGGGTGGAATGCCAGAAGTGGTCAGTACGTATATGCGCAACAAAAGCTTCAGTGGCACACTTGAGATACAGCGACAGCTGCTCAAAGACTATGAGGAGGACATAACAAAATATGTGGAAGGCCTTGACAAAGCCAAGGTGAAGGCTATATATAACCATATATCAACATTTTTGGCCAAGGAAAACAAACGGTTTCAAATAACAAAGGTGGCAAGGAATGCGAGAAACCGCGATTATGTGGGCTGTGTGGACTGGCTTGCCGACGCTGGCTTGATTAATGTGTGTTATTGCATGAATTATCCAGAACTTCCGCTGAAAGGAAACTATGACCCGAAATTGTATAAAATATACTTCAAAGACACTGGCCTGCTGATTGCCTCGCTTGATGAGGAAGCGCAAGAGGACTTGAGGGCGAATAAAAATATGGGTACCTACAAGGGTGCGATATATGAGAACATAGTGGGCGACATGCTGGTGAAGCAGGGTTATGGCTTGTTTTATTACAGCAGCGACAAACCTGCACTTGAAATGGATTTTTTTGTGAGAGACGCCAACTCGCTTATTCCTGTGGAGGTGAAAGCCATGGACGGTGCGACGGCATCGCTTAATAATTTGCTAAAAGATGATAAATATCCTGATGTGAAATATGGCATAAAACTTGGCTACAAAAATGTGGGATTTAATGGCAAGTTTTACACGTTTCCTTATTTTCTCACATTCTTGCTTAAACGCTTTGTGGCTAATAGGAATAAATGACTGGCGAGGAGATTTCTTGCAAAAAGTGTTATATTTGTAGGTGGAAATGTGGCGCATTTTGGTTTGCCGGCATTGGAAACGAAATGGCGCTGCGTGGCTGAAATTTTGGTAACTAATTAACAATGTGTAATATTAAAAAGTGAAAATCATGAAGGAATTACTGAGCATTACGTTGGTGATATTTTCTTGTCTTTGCGCCGTTGCACAACCATCGGCAGGAACTGTTAGCCTTCAGCCAAAGGTTGGTATGAATGTGTCGAGAATTACAGATGACAATGCTGCAAAAAACAGGATAGGTTTTACTGGCGGTGTGGAATTGGGATACCAGTTTAATCGTAAGTTTGCAATGACTGGTGCCCTTATGTACTCTATGCAAGGAGCAAAGGTTAAAGGAAGCGATGCAACAATAAAACTGGATTATATTAATATTCCGATACTTGCCAATGTGTATGTTGTTAAAGGACTTGCGCTGAAGGCTGGACTTCAACCGGCATTTAATGTGAGCAAAAGGCTTTCGGCTGGTGGCGTGAGCATGGATTTCGATGAAGCTTATAGATTGGGAAGCGGACGAAACGGAAAGGTTAACTGTTTTGATTTGTCCGTACCAATGGGATTGTCTTATGAAATAGGCGGCATGGTTTTCGATGCTCGCTATAATCTTGGCGTTACAAAAATCATGGGTGGATTTGCTAAAAACGATGTTCGCCCGGATTCGAGGAACTCTGTGTTTCAGATGACGCTTGGGTATAAGTTTGCTTTGGGCAGAAGAAGATAAAACGATTAACACCTGTTTGTTAATTTAGTCTGAAATTTGAAATGAATAAGAATAAAGCCGTGTGTAAGAAGATGAAATTTGTTTGGGTGTTGGTTGTGGGGGCGGCATTGCTGCTGGGCGCCGATGCGTGGGCTGCGGAAAAGCAGCCGGTGAATGTGATTTTTGAGACTGACATGGGTAATGACGTGGATGACGCGCTTGCCCTTGACATGCTGTATAAATATGTTGACGCCGGCCGGGTGAATTTGCTTGCCATAATGCTGAACAAGGAAAGCGACGCTTCGGCTCGCTTCGTTGACATAATGGGCACTTATTATGGTCACCCCAATGTGCCGATAGGCGTGGTGAGGCATGGTGCCGACTGCCATGCCGACGCAGTGCAATATTGCGAAAACGTGGTGGGGAAGAAAAAAGCCGACGGAACACCATATTACGCCACTACGCTGACCGACGTGAAAAATCTGCCTGACGCTCACACGCTGTATCGCAAAATATTGGCCGGGCAAAAAGACGGCTCGGTGGTGATAGTGTCGATTGGTTTTTCGACAAACTTGTCGCGCTTGGTTGACAGCAAGCCCGACCGCTACTCGCGGCTCAACGGCGTGCAGCTGATGAGGCGCAAGGTGAAGATGGTGTCGGTGATGGGCGGTAGCTCGGCTGCCGTGCCTGTGCCAGAATATAACGTCATAAAGGATACTGTGGCGGCCAACAACTTTTTTGCCAAATGCCCGGTGCCCATAGTGTGCTCGCCGTTTGAGGTGGGCATTAAAATCATATATCCATACGAGCAAGGCATAAAAGACATGTATGCCGAGGATCACCCAGTGAGGGTGGGATATGAGGTGTATCACCCTAAGCATGAGGACACTCCGACTTGGGACTTGACGTCGTTGCTTTATGCTGTGGAAACTGACAGCGCGTATTTCAACCGCCGCATGCCTGGGCGCGCGACGGTTGACGGCAAGGGTTGCACACACTTTAAGGAGGCGGCTCGTGGAGCGAACTTCTCGTTTTTGGCAACCCCGACCGACGCGCAGGCCAAGAGGGTGGAGCGCAGATTTCTGGAGCTTATAGGCACTCCGCCAGCCAACAAAAGGGAGTAGTGGCTGGTGTGCGACAGATTGAAGTGCGCATGGCGACAATCAACGGCATAAATTTGCAGAAAAAATCAGACACAAAATGAAAAATGTGATTTTTAGATATTTGCTTTTGGTGTGTGTGGCAATGGTAAGTTTGGGTTGCAGCTCGTCGGGCAAAGGTGGATAGCCTAAGCCAGAGAATTTTGGCACAAATCCGCTTGCAGGACAGGCGGTGACCACGCTGCCCGACCGTGCAGTGAGGGTGTATTGGGGGTTTGACAACCAGTGGCACTCCATGACCAACAAGCAAACTTATAAGTATTGGGACTACACGCGCCGCAACTTGACCGGATTTTACACAAATTTCATAGACATGTGGTGCATGGTGTATCAAAACAAGGAATCGGCAGAGCAGACGTGCAAATATTTGCGACCTTTGCTCTGAGGTTAGTTGTTTGTACATTAGCAACACAAAATTAATTAATCTTGGGGAGACTTCGGTCTCCTTTTTTTTTGTATTGCTTGGTTGACTCGAGCTGCACACTCTTTGGGGCTACGCGCCCCAGCCGTTTGGCAAACTCGCGGTGTTTTTCATATTATTATTTTCACCGCAAATTTTGCACTTCCATTTTGAATGTACATTCGGCACAATGGGCAAGATACTTGAAGATAACCAAGAAAATGAGCAAAATCTGAAAAAAGATATTGCCGATAAACCTGTTATAAGAAAAATTTGGTTGGCACTTCTTGTGTGGTATCAGCCATTTTTTTTGTGGGTTAGCGCTTGGGTGATTTGCGGTGCGACTTGGTGGGTAGCATCTTGAGGACGAGGGCTGTGCGTGCCGGCAGGTAGAGTTTGAGCCAGCCGAGGTTTGCCGGAGAATACACGGGGTCGGGTTCGGTGAAGTGATGCACTTTCTCGTCAATGTTGCCATATCCGCCATAGTCGGGGCTGTCGCTGTCCATAACGCCCTCATATTCGCCCGACGGCGCAAGTATGCCGTAGTCGGCAAACGAATGGGTGGGGTTGAAGTTAAAGATAAACACCAGTTTGCCACGCATAAAGGCAAGCACTTGGTCGTCGTCTTTGTCCCACAGTTTGTGTATAGGCATCGCCTGAAAGTTGTGGGTCTTGACGATGAGGTGCACGAAATCGTTGTCCCATTTGTTCAGGAACTTGTATTTCAGGTCGTCGCGGTCAACGAGCGACCACTGGCGGCGCGCATATTTGTAGCTCCAGCCGTTGCCTTCGCGCGGAAAGTCAATCCATTCGGGGTGTCCCCATTCATTGCCCATGAAGTTGAGGTAGCCGCCGTTGATGGTGGCAGCGGTGACAAGTCTAATCATCTTGTGCAGAGCCATGCCGCGGCTCACGGTGCCGTTGTCGTCACCCACCATCATGTGCCAATACATGTCTTTGTCAATCAGGCGGAAAATGATGGTTTTGTCGCCCACAAGGGCTTGGTCGTGACTCTCGGCGTAGCTGATGGTTTTCTCGTCGTTGCGGCGGTTGGTGAGTTCCCAGAAGATTGACGATGGTTTCCAGTCCTCATCGCGTTTCTCCTTGATGGTCTTTATCCAATAGTCGGGTATGCCCATGGCCATGCGGTAGTCAAAGCCTATGCCGCCGTCCTTGAACTTGCGCGCGAGTCCGGGCATTCCGCTCATCTCCTCGGCTATGGTGATGGCGTGTGGGTTGATTTCGTGAATGAGTTTGTTGGCAAGCGTGAGATAGGTGATGGCGTCGGTGTCTTGGGCGCCGTTGTAGTAGTCGTCGTAGGTGCAGAAAGCCTGGCCGAGGCCGTGGTTGTAGTAGAGCATAGACGTCACGCCGTCGAAGCGGAAGCCGTCGAAGTGATATTCCTCAAGCCAGAACTTGCAGTTGGAGAGGAGAAAGTTGAGCACGGCGTTCTTGCCATAGTCGAAGCACAGCGAGTCCCAAGCCGGGTGCTCGCGGCGGTCGTTGCCATGAAAATAGAGGTCGGTAGAGCCGTCGAAGCGTCCGAGGCCCTCAACTTCGTTTTTAACCGCATGAGAGTGCACGATGTCCATAATCACGGCTATGCCTTGGGCATGAGCCTCGTCGATGAGTTGCTTGAGGTCGTCGGGAGTGCCAAAACGGCTTGACGCGGCAAAGAAGCTTGACACATGATAGCCAAACGAGCCATAGTAGGGGTGCTCCTGAATGGCCATGATTTGAATGGCGTTGTAGCCGTCGGCCACAATGCGCGGCAGCACCGTGGTGCGGAACTCGTTGTAAGTGCCCACGGACTCGGCCTCCTGCGCCATGCCTATGTGACACTCATAGATGAAAAGCGGCTTGGTGCTTGGCTTGAAGTTGGCGATGCGAAACTGGTAGGGGTGTGCCGGGCGCCAAACCTGCGCCGAGAAAATGCCTGTTTTCTCATCTTGCACAACGCGTGTGGCATAAGCCGGAATGCGCTCGCCCATGCCGCCCTGCCAATGAATGTGGAATTTGTAGAGGTCGCCGTGGACCATGGCTTGCTCTGGCAATGTGAGCTCCCAGTCGCCGCCTGTGCCGCATGGCTGCATCTTATAGGGGGCGCACTCGCTCCATGAGTTGAACTGTCCCATCACATAGATTGCGGTGGCGTTTGGTGCCCACTCGCGAATCACCCAGCCTCCGTCGGGCTTATGGTGCAGACCATAGTAGTTGTGTGCGTTGGCAAAGTCGGCAAGGGAAGAGTGACCTTGGGTTAGCTCTTGCTCCTTGCTCACGGCATCTTGGTGCCGCCCCACGATGGCCGGCTCATAGGGCTTGAGCCACGGGTCGTCTTTTATGATAGGGAGAGTATGATGTTGTTTCATGCGTTGTGCATCTGTGATGTTTTATGATGTCACAAAGGTAGCAAATAAGGTTGGATTATTGTAGCCTTGTCATGGCTATAAATGAGTGTGGGGAAAATAAAAAAGGAAGTCCCGAAGAACTTCCTTTTTGTGACCCCGGAGGGGCTCGAACCCTCGACCCACTGATTAAGAGTCAGTTGCTCTACCAACTGAGCCACGGAGTCAACTTGCGTTTTATTTCCGAATTGCGATTGCAAAGTTACGAGTTATTTTTGAAATAACAAGCATCGGCGGCGTTTTTTTTGAAATTTTTGTGGAAATAGAGTTGTGGAGCGGTGTCCAGGGCTGTGTGTTGCTTCATTTTATGCTGAATTTCAGCTTGTGCCACCGCTCTGGCACAGCACTGCCAGAGCGGTGGCGTTTGTGGGCGCGTTGACGGAAACGTGACGAAATTACACAAAAATGCTGATTTTGTGCGATAAGTTGAAGAAAATAGGTAACTTTGCACGACGCAAATATCAAAAAAGAGAAATGGTTAAGGAGAATACAATCAAGATGTTTGAGAAAAGCTTCCGCGACAACTGGGAGCTTGCTGCGGTGAGTGACTATGGCACTAACTGCACGCTCACATACGGCGACTTTGCTCAAGACATTGCAAAAGTACACCTATTATATAGTAAAATCGGAATTCAAAAGGGCGACCACATAGCGCTGATAGGCAAAAATACCTCCACTTGGGTGGTGATGTTTATAGCCACAATAACATACGGTGCGGTGATAGTGCCGATTTTGCAGGACTTCAACCCCAATGACGCGCAGCACATAATTAACCACAGCGAGGCAAAGCTGCTCATGACAAGCGACTCGGTGTTTGACAACATTGACTTTGAGCAACTGCTGCATGTGAAGGCTGCGATTTCGCTTGACAGCAAGAGTCTGCTTGCGGAAAAAGAGGGCGAGACGGTGGGCGCAGAGTTGCAAAAGCTCGATGACACATTTGCCGCCGCCTATCCGAATGGCTTTGGGGTGAACGACGTGAGATTTCCAGAGGTGGGCAACGAGGAACTGATGGTGATAAACTACACCTCAGGCACCACCGGCTACAGCAAGGGCGTGATGCTCACGGGCAACAACCTTGCCGGTAACATTATATATGGTATAAACTCGCAGTTGGCATTCCGCGGTTCGCGTCACTTGTCATTCCTGCCGCTGGCTCATGCTTACGGCTGCTCGTTTGACATGCTTGCCGAACTTGTGGTGGGCGCGCACATCACACTGCTCGGCAAGATACCGTCACCTAAAATCTTGGTGAAGGCAATGAACGAGGTGAAGCCAAACCTTGTGATAACCGTGCCGCTGGTGCTTGAGAAAATCTACACCAAGATGATTGTGCCAATGATTAGCAAGGGTATGCTTCGCTGGGCACTGGCTATACCATATCTCGACAAAAAAATATATGAGCAGATACGCAAAAAACTCATTGACGCCTTTGGTGGCGAATTTGAGGAGATAATTGTGGGCGGCGCTCCGTTTAATGCCGAAGTGGAGGAATTCCTCTACAAGATTAAGTTCCCATTTACCGTGGGCTATGGCATGACTGAATGCGCTCCGCTTGTGAGCCACACGCCTTGGCGCGAGTTTGTGCTTCACAGTGCCGGCCGTGTGCTTCCGGGCTTGATGGAGTGCAAGATATTGAGCGATGACCCGGAGAACATACCGGGTGAGATATGCGTGCGCGGTGAGAACGTGATGAAGGGCTACTTCCACAACACCGACGCCACCGACAAGGTGCTGCACGATGACGGCTGGCTCCACACAGGTGACATGGGCACACTGAGCGCCGATGGAACGATATTTATCCGTGGCCGCTTGAAGACGATGTTGCTTGGCTCAAATGGTCAAAACATATATCCGGAAGAGATTGAGGCAAAGCTCAACAACATGAGCTATGTGGGCGAGAGCCTTGTGGTGCAACGCGGCGGCAAGATGGTGGGTCTGGTGTATCCGGACTATGATGTGCTCGACCAGCAGGGGCTCACGCGCGACAAACTGCCTGAACTGATGGAGACGGTGCGTGCCGAGCTCAACAAGCTGGTGGCTCCCTATGAGCGTTTGTCGAGCATAGAGGTGATGGAGAATGAATTTGAAAAGACTCCAAAACGAAGCATCAAGCGTTTCCTCTACCGATGAGCCTTGCGGCAGGTGTATCATGTGTGCTTGAAAGGTAATAAATATCAAAATAACATTAATTAACACTTGTGGATTAAACCTACCAATTTCGGTTTATTTGATTATGAATCAAATAGTTATGTGTGCTAAAACTTTAAAAAATGTTGAAAAAACTCTCAAAAATTCAGTTGGGGACTAAAAAAAAACATGAAAAAAGTTTGCATGTGATATTTTTGTTATAAATTTGCATCGATTTTTGAAAAAGAAAAATATTGTTTTATTATTTAAATTTTTAAAGAAATGAAAAAGTTAGTTTTATTACTTGCTGTTGTATTCAGTGTTTCATTGTTCTCTTGCAACAACGCCAACAAGGACGCTGCTGCTGCTGATAGCGCTGCTGTTGATTCTACTGTAGTTGCTGATTCTGATAGCGCTGCTACTGATTCTGCTGCTGTAGTTGATTCTGCTGCTGCTCCTGCTGCTGATAGCGCTGCTGTTGCAAAATAATTGAAGCATAAACAGTAAAAGAGTTTGAAGCTGTTCTCCTCGTGCGAGGCGAGCAGCTTTTTTTTGTGCCTATACGTGAGGTGTGTGGTGCGTCAGGGGTTGTGCTATACGCGTACCTCTGGCACGCCAGCTTATTGGGTGGGGCACGCTCCCCCGACCGTCGCTGTCGCTCCTCAGTCGGGGGTTAAGGATACACCTGCCCCTCTGGGGCAGCCGCTGCGGGGTGCGTGTGTGGTGAGTGGAGCCGTTGTGTGTGGCGGCTGTGTTACTGGTACGGTGTGTGGTGACGGTGGCATTGTGGTGATGGTGTTGTGTCAGGAAATGCGTATTGATAGAGTGACGAGGAGTGTGGGTTGCGATAAGGTATATTGTGTTTCGTTTGTGCTGTACGCGTACCTGTCGGCACGCTTGCTTGTTGGTTGGTTTGGTGATGTGCCTATCGGCACACGGCCGAGAGGTTGATTAGTCTGGTGATGTGTCATGGCATGCTGCTGGAGTGGGGGACGTGGTGAGGGGAGGTGGCCCTGGAGGGGCTCGTGTGCAGGTAACCGCTGACTGAGGAGCGACAGCGACGGTCAGCGGTCAGTGAGTGGCGTCATCTTCGCAATGCGTGCCGGAGGTATGCGTATAGGGGTGGCTGCGTTGTCAGTTGGCTGGTTTGTGGCACCATTTAAGACAGTGATAAATGAAAAAGCGAGTGGAGAGCCTTTCTGCAGGTTCTCCACTCGTGCTATTGGTTGTTGCAGCCGGTGGGTGTGGGCGACCTGTGCCGTGTGGCACAAAGGAACGCACCTTGTGGCTGCTGAGATTTCGTTATTATTTCAAGAGAGTTGCAGGGTCGAGGTTTTTGCTCTCTATGTCCTTGAAGTAGCGGTAGGTGCTAACTTTGAGCTCCATAGTGGCGTCTTCGTCGCAAATGAGGACGGCTTTGCGGTGCATTTGCAGCGCGCTGAGTGTACACATTTGTGAAACTCCGCCTTCAACTGCTGCTTGCAGTGCGCGAGCTTTCTTGTAGCCGTTGACGATAATCATCACGCTCTTGGCTGCCATGACTGTGCCAACGCCCACGGTGAGAGCTGTCTTAGGCACTTTGTTGACGTCGTTGTCGAAGAAGCGGCTGTTGGCTATGATGGTGTCTTGGGTGAGTGTCTTTTGACGTGTGAGCGAAGTGAGTGAACTTCCAGGCTCATTGAATGCGATGTGTCCGTCGGGACCAACTCCGCCCATGAACAGGTCGATACCGCCCGCTTTGGCGATGCGAGCCTCATAGTCGGCACACTCTTTCTCAAGGTCGGCAGCGTTGCCGTTGAGAATGTTTACGTTCTCTTTCTTGATGTTGATGTGGCTAAAGAAGTTGTTCCACATGAAGCTGTGGTAACTTTCGGGGTGGCTTTCGGGCAGGTTGCAGTATTCGTCCATGTTGAATGTCACAACGTTTTCAAACGACACTTTGCCGGCCTTGTTGAGCTCGATGAGTTTTTTATACATGCCAAGTGGAGAGCTTCCAGTGGGGCAGCCCAGCACGAAAGGTTTTTGGGCGGTTGGTTGGGCTGCATTGATGCGTGAGGCAACGTAGTTGGCTGCCCATTCTGATACTTTTTCGTAATCAGGTTCGATAATCAGTCTCATGCTAAAAAGTGTTTTAGAGAATTATCAATTAATGCTTTAATTATATTGACAAAGTTACAAAATCCTCCAAAGTTATCCTAATGACAAGGCGGTAATTGTGGTGAGGCAGAGATAAATTTGTAAATTTGCAGGCAGAAACAAGAAAATAATAATTTGCAGATGCAGAACAAAGGTGAAAAACGTCCGTTGATATTGATAGGCAACGACGATGGCGTGTGGGCCAAGGGGATAAAGGCCTTGGCAGAGCTGGCCTCGGAGTTTGGCGATGTGGTTGTGGTGGCCCCTATGCAGCACCAGAGTGGCAAGTCGTCGGCGGTGACATTGCTCACGCCGCTTTTTGTCAACAAACTGCAGGCAGATGAGGGCATGGAGGTGTATGGTGTGGAAGGCACACCGGCCGACTGCGCAAAGATAGCTATAGACCACCTGCTTGCCGATAGACGGCCGCAACTGCTGCTGTCGGGAATCAATCATGGCTTGAACTGCAACATAAATGCCTTGTATAGCGGCACGCTCGGTTTTGCCTTCGAGGGACTGTTTGCAGGAATTCCGAGTGTGGCATTCTCTTATGGCGACTATGGACGTGATGCCGATTTCACGCCGTGTGTGCCAGTGGTGAGAGATGTGGTGGCCAGGGTACTTGAACATGGCTTGCCCGACAAGGTGGTGCTCAACATCAACATGCCGCGCGTGGCTGCCGGTGAGAGATTCAATGGTGTGAAGGTGGCAAGCGGTGCGCGTGGCCGGTTTCATCACGTGTTTGACAAGCGCACCACTCCGTTTGGGCGTGACTATTACTGGCTGGCGGGGGAGTTTGTGCCCGAAAATCCCGACGACGACAGCACAGACCTGTATTGGCTCAATCGCGGTTGGGTGAGCGCAACGCCATGCCGTGCCGACATGACCGACTTTGAGGCAATGCCGGCAATATGCGACCTGCTGAAATGAAGCCGCTCGTGTGTGGACAAAAACGGAGATGGAAAGACGATAATAAAGATTTTTACACAAATAAATCATAAAGGAAAAAACATGGGATTCTTTAAGACAACTATTATGGCCGTGATGGCCGTGACAACTATCATGCTGGGCAGTTGCTCAGCAAGTAAGAATGCAGCAGCCGGAGGCTCGGTTGAGGGCAAATGGGCGATAACTGAGGCTTGTGGCACAAGCACAGCCAACGGCATGAACCCTGCCGAAATCACGTTTGAAAAAGGCGGCAAGATACACGGTAATGCAAGTGTGAACAACTTCTTTGGCGATTACACACTCAGTGGCAACAAGCTGCAACTTAAAAATATGGGCATGACCATGATGCTCGGCGAGCACATGGAGATAGAGCGTGCCGTGAACGAGGCTCTGAACTCAACGGCCACGGTGAGCGTGAAAGGCAATGAGGCCACGGTGACTGACTCTAACGGCAAGGTGGTGATGCGCTTGAAGCGCAAATAAGCCCACGGTCGGGGAAAAAAGAAAAAATGTGCATCGCTCCGCATGGGGTGGTGCATTTTTTTTGCACAAACTGGGGCTTTGTGGTGGCGATTTGGGTGATTATTAATGCAATTTGTGTGAAAATATGTAACTTTGCACGTTAATTGCAATTTTTTTTGAAAACAATGGAAAGAAAGGTTAGAGTGCGTTTTGCCCCGTCGCCAACAGGGCCGCTCCACATAGGCGGAGTGCGCACAGCATTATATAACTATCTGTTTGCCCGTCAGAATGGCGGAACAATGATTTTGAGAATAGAGGACACCGACTCGCACCGCTTTGTGCCCGGAGCAGAGGACTACATCAACGAGGCTCTGGCATGGCTCGGAATAGGCATTGACGAGGGCGTGAGAGAAGGCGGAAACTATGGGCCTTATAAGCAAAGCGAGCGTCGCGACATATATCGCAAATATGTGAAGCAACTGCTCGATGCCGGCAAGGCATACATAGCCTTTGACACGCCAGAGGAACTTGACGCAAAGCGTGCCGAGGTGAAGAATTTTCAATATGACGCCTCTACGCGCATGGAGATGCGCAACTCACTGTCGCTCGACGAGGCACAGGTGAAGGCACTGATAGATGCCGGAGAAAACTTCGTGGTGCGCTTCAAGGTGGAGCCTAACCGCAACATCACCGTGCATGACTTGATACGCGGCGACGTGACAATCAACTCGTCGATACTTGATGACAAGGTGCTCTATAAGCATGCCGACGACCTGCCCACTTATCACTTGGCCAACATCGTTGACGACCACCTGATGGAGGTGAGCCATGTGATACGCGGTGAGGAGTGGTTGCCGTCAGCTCCACTGCATGTGCTGCTCTACGAGGCATTTGGCTGGGTCGACACCATGCCACAATTTGTGCACCTGCCATTGCTGCTGAAGCCCGATGGCAAGGGCAAGCTCAGCAAGCGCGATGGCGACCGCCTCGGTTTTCCGGTGTTTCCACTTGAGTGGCACGACCCCAAGAGCGGTGAAGTGTCGTCGGGCTATCGTGAGGCCGGCTATCTGCCAGAGGCTGTGATAAACTTCCTCGCGCTGCTTGGCTGGAATCCTGGAGATGACCGCGAAATCATGTCGATGGACGAGCTCGTGCGCGACTTCTCGTTTGACCACTGCTCAAAGAGTGGAGCCAAGTTTGACTACGAGAAGGGCAAGTGGTTCAACCACGAGTATCTGATAAACCTTGACGACGCTACACTGGCACGTGATTTCCGTCCGGTGCTTGCAAAGCACGTGAATCCCGACAACTTTGCCGCTGACTATATAGAGAAAGCCGTGGGTATGGTGAAAAACCGAGTGAACTTTGTGAAAGACCTGTGGGACAATGCCCACTTCTTCTTTGAAGCACCAACGGAATATAATCCGAAGGACATAAAGAAACGCTGGAAAGATGACACTCCGCAACGCATGGCAGAGCTGATAGAGATTTTGCGCGGCATAGACGACTTCTCGTCGAAAAACACCGAGGACATAGTGCTTGGGTGGATAACCAAAAACGGATTTCACATGGGCAATGTGATGAACGCATTCAGACTCACTGTGGTGGGTGAGTGCAAGGGCCCGCACATGTTTGACATAACAGAGCTGCTTGGCAAGGAAGAGACTATCGCCAGAATAAAGCGCGGCATAGCCGAGATAAAACCTGTTGCTTGACAAAACAAATGGTGCCCATGCCCAAAATGAAGTTTGCAGTGCTGGTGATTGCCGCGGTTGCGGCGTGCTTGTGTGCCCATGCGCAGGAGTTGGAATGGAGTGTTGACTTCAACACGGTGTTCAACAACCGCGAGGGTGGCGACGAGATGCGCCCCGACGGCACTTATCTGTTCACACGCCTTAGTCCGGAGGTGGGTGTGAGCCTGCTGTCGCACGATGGCGAGGCAAGGCACAAACTGATGGGTGGAGTCACATGGTTTCAGCCGCTGACCGATAATTTGAGCGGCTACAAGGTGCTGCCCACGCTTTACTACCAATACACGGCACGCGGCAAGTGGAACGTGGTGTTTGGCATGCTGCCGCGCACAAAGCTGAAAGAGCGGTTGCCACGCTATGTGTGGAGCGACTCGATGGCATATCACAACCCAAGCATCAAAGGACTGCTCGTGCAATATGAGCATGGGGCGCGAAGCTATGCCGAGTTTTTCATCGACTGGCGACAACTGCAAAGCGAAAACAAGCGCGAGGCATTCAATGTGGTGCTTGACGGCCGCAGATATGTGTGGCAAGACTGCTGGTGGATTGGCGGACTGCTACAATATAACCACTTGGCAAAACGCAAGAACGCTCCCGAAAGTGAGGGCGTGAACGACGACATGACAATTAACCCCATGGTTGGCTATGACAGCAAATCTGGCGGTAATGTGAACTTTGGGGTGAAAGCCGGAGCGATAGTCAACTTGGAGCGTGCCCGCATTGACTCAAAATGGAACAACGTGGCAGGGTTCACTGCCAACGCCAATGTTAGGTGGAAATTTCTGGAGGCAGAAGAGAGTTTCTATGCCGGTAAGGACCTGTTTCCGCTTTATCCGCGTTTTGGCAGCCAGCTCAACATGGGCGACACCTATTATCGTGACAAAATATATAGCCGCACCGACCTGAAGGCGCACATAGTGCAGACGGCATTTGTTGACCTTGAGGCATCGGTGTCGTTTCATGCCACCGACAAGGTGACCGGCTTCTGGCAGCAGGTGGCATGTCGTTTTTATATCGACAGCGCAAGCCGAGGCAAAGGCAAGTCACTGCTCCGAAACAACTACTGAAAAATTGCAATTATCTAACATAGAATGGACTTTTTATACAACACAGGCATTTCGTTATATAAACTTGGGGCTCGTGTAGCCTCGCTGAAAAACCACAAGGCCAAGCAAATGCTTGACGGGCAAGCGCGCACTTTCGACTACTTGAAAGAGCGGCTCACGCCAGGCACACGCTACATCTGGATTCACGCGGCATCGCTTGGTGAGTTTGAGCAAGGACGCCCGTTGATAGAAATGATAAAGGCCAAGCAACCTGACGCGCACATAGTGCTCTCGTTTTTCTCACCGTCGGGCTATGAGGTGCGCAAGGGGTACAATATGGTAGATGCCGTGGTGTATCTGCCGTTTGATTTGCCTGAGAATGTTGACAAGTTCATAAATCTGGTAAATCCCCAGATGGCGATATTCATAAAATATGAATTCTGGGGCAATTATCTGAAAGCACTGAAACGCCGTGGCATACCCACCTATCTGGTGTCGGCAATTTTCCGCCCTGGGCAGGTGTTCTTCAAGCCGTGGGGCGGCATGTTCCGCGAAGTGCTGTCGTGCTTCACAACCATGTTTGTGCAAAATGCGGCTTCGCGCACGCTGCTCAACAAAATAGGCTTCAACAATGTGGAGGTGGCTGGCGACACGCGCTTTGACCGTGTGGCCGATGTGCGAAACGCTGCCAAAGACTTCCCGGTGGTGGAGCGTTTTGTGTCGAACTCAAAATTCACACTTGTGGCAGGAAGCTCATGGCAGCCCGATGAGGACATAATAGTGCCTTATTTCAACAGCCACCTGGGCATGAAACTGATTTTAGCCCCACATGAATTTGACAAAGAGCGTCTTGACGCGCTACTTGCCAAGTTTAAGCGGCCGGTGTCGCTCTACTCGTGCGCCTCGGCCGATGAAATGGAGCAGTGTGACGCTCTGGTGGTTGACTGCTTTGGCATATTGTCGTCGCTCTACCGCTATGGTCAAGTGGCATACGTGGGTGGCGGCTTTGGCGCAGGAATCCACAATGTGAACGAGGCTGCCGTGTATGGCATGCCGGTGGTGTTTGGCCCTAACCACAAGAAATTCCGTGAGGCAACCGACCTGATAGCCTGTGGCGGCGGTTTTGCGATAGACGGCGATGAGGCATTTGCCAAGGTGATGGACAAAATGCTGTCGAACAAGGCATTTCTTGAAAAAAGCGGCACGATTGCTGACAAATACATTCAGTCGCACCTTGGTGCCACCGATTTTGTGTATGCCAACATATTTGGCAAGTCGGCTGGGAAATAAAACTCTACAGAGAAAAACATTTGTTGGAAAAAACGGTCTTGTGAAGCCGCCCTGTGACTGGGGTGGCGCAAAGATTTGTGGCAGTGCTTGCGCACATGAGAAAAAAAAGATACCTTTGTCATTGTCAGTTAGCTGACGACGAAGCATGGCTTGCGCATAAGCACTTGCGCAGCCGTGCAAGTGTGTGGTGAAGCATTAAGCATTTTAACAATAGTAGGAAGACAAATGATAACAGACCTTAGCTCGCAAATCAGACGAGGCCAAGTGCCATCGAAGATTTTAAACCCGGAAAGTGAACACGAATTGATGTCGGTGACGCGATGTGAACGCATACAGACCCGCGTGATGGAGACAGAACAGGAAGGCGCTGCCGCAGCTGCGCTTGAGGTGGTGCGTTGCATAGACCGCAATGTGGCTGAAAAAGGCCGCTGCGTAGTGGCTTTCGGTGCCGGAGAAAATGCCATGCCGGTGTATGACGAGCTGGTGAAGCTGTATTTTGCCGACAAAGTGAGCTTTGGCAACGTGGTTGCTTTCAGTTTGAGCGAGTTTGGTCTGGGCGACGTGACATCAAACGGGCAAGGTACGCTCAATCGTTTGAAAGAACGGCTGTTCAACAAAATAGACATTCCTAAAGAAAATATACACACGTTCAGCGACGATGCCTCTCGCGACAACGTGAACATGCTGTGCAAGGCCTATGAAACGGAAATTGACGATTTTGGCGGTTTGGACTTAGTGGTGTGTGAGTTGTCAAAAAACGGAGGGCTGGTGTTTAATGAGCCGGGCACATCGAGTGTTTCGACGTGCCGACTGGTGTCGCTGAGCAGCGAGTCGCGCAACCGCATAGCCAAGCTCTACCAGTGTGAGCATGCGCCAAACACGGCGGTCACGCTTGGTGTGTCGAACATAATGGCTGCCAACCGCGTGTTGTGCGTGGCTTTTGGCGATGAGCGGTCAAACACCGTGCTTGAGGCCGTGGAAGGACGTTTCTCTGACCAATATCCGGCTTCGTTTTTGCAGATGCATCACAATGTGACGCTTTTTGCCGATATAGACGCCTCGTCAAGGCTCACACGGGTGTGCTGCCCCTGGAAGGTGACTTCGTGTGACTGGACCGACGCCATGACACGCCGTGCCACAGTGTGGCTAAGCGGCAAGATGCACAAGTCGATATTGAAACTCACCACAAAGGACTACTACGACAATGGACTTAGCGAGCTTGTAATGGTGTGTGGCTCGGCATATAATGTGAATGTGAAGGTGTTTAATGACCTGCAACACACGATAACAGGCTGGCCTGGAGGCAAACCAGACGCTGACGACAGCCGCAGGCCGGAGCGTGCCGTGCCTTATCCGAAGCGAGTGCTGGTGTTCAGCCCACACCCCGATGATGTGGTGGTGTCGATGGGCGGCACACTGCGCCGCCTTGTGGAGCATGGACATGACGTGCATGTGGTGGCTCAAACGTCGGGCGACGTAGTGGTGAGCGACGAGGACATGCTGCGCTCAATACGCTTGCTCGAAAAGGTTATGCTGCGGCTTGGTGTGGAAAACCAGAGGTTTAAGACTTCGATAGGCAGCATGAAAGAGTTTGCCAAGAGCCGCAGGGTGATAGACCCCGACCTGCCGAACATGCGAGTGCTGAAAGGCTTGATTTATTCGAGCGAGCTGCACACCTCGCTGCGCAGCATAGGTGTGGCCGAGGACCATGTGCACGAGCTGTCGATGCCTTTCTACAGCAACGACCCTAAGGGGCGTGGCAACATAACCGAGGCCGACATGAGCGTGCTAAAGCAGTTGATAATGGACATTAAACCAAATCAGATATTCTTTGCCGACGACTTGGGCGACCCTTATGGCACTCATTATTTGGCGACAAATGCTCTGCTCGCAGCCATTGATGAACTGAAAAACGATGAGTGCTTGAGCGATTGCCGCATTTGGATGTATCGTGGTCAATGGGGAGCTTGGAACATAGATGATGTGGAAATGGCAGTGCCGATGAGTCCGGAAGAGTTTGCAAGCAAGCGCGATGCAGTGCTCAAATTCCAGTCGCAAATACATGATGCGCCATTCCGCGACTCACCCGACGTGAAGTTGAGCTGGCAGCGTTCGCTCGACCAAAACAAGGCTTTGGCGGCGCAGTATTGTGGCCTGGGACTTGCCGACTATGAGGCTATAGAGGCATTTGTGCAGTATTGCCCGGCGTGACAATAGCGGCTTTTTGCATGCTTTTTGGCCGTGTTTTGCACAATAAGTGGTGGAGTGTCATAGCTTTGTCAAATTTAATCTTTAACTTTGTAAATTGAAAAGGTTTCTGCCGTGTCTGAAGTGAAGTTGCGGCCGAGACAGAAGAACGTAGAAAACAAAACTGTACGAAATATGGCAACGAAAGACAAATTCAAGTCGCTGAAGCTGGAGCGCAGGACTCTCCACGACAATGTCATCAATTTTTTCAATAACGCAGAAGACGGCACTTACAACTATAAGCAAGTGTCGGAAAAAATAGATGCAAACACTCCAAAGCAGCGCGCCTTGGTTGTTGAGATACTTGAAGAGCTTGCAATAGACGGTTTCTTGACCGAGACCACTCCTGGGCGTTTCAAGGCAGCCCGCCGCTCATCGGTGGCAGAAGGCTTGTTTATTCGCCGCAGCAACGGCAAGAACAGTGTGAGCATATCTGACGATGCAGACAGCAAGCCTATTTTTGTTGCCGAGCGCAATTCTATGCACGCCCTTAACGGCGACAAGGTGCTTGTGCACATAAGCGCAGCACGTGAGGGTCTGGAGCCGGAGGCCGAGGTGCTGAAGATTCTGGAACGCAAGGAGCAGGTGTTTATAGGCACACTGCAAGTGAAGAAATATTTTGCGCACCTTGCCACCGACAGCAAGTTTCTTGCCACCGACATATTCATTCCGAAAGACAAACTCAAGAATGGCAAAACCGGCGACAAGGCCGTGGTGAAAATCATAGAGTGGCCAGAAGATGCCAACAGCCCTGTGGGTGAGGTGATAGACATACTTGGTGTGGCTGGCGAAAACAATGCCGAGATACACGCTATTTTGGCTGAGTTTGGTTTACCATACAAATACCCAGAAGAGGTAGAGAAGGCTGCCGACAAGCTTAGTGCCGAGATAACACCGGAGGACTTGGCTTCGCGCCGCGACATGCGCGATGTGACGACATTCACCATCGACCCTGCCGATGCCAAGGACTTTGACGACGCTTTGTCGATTCGCCGTCTTGACAACGGTCACATAGAGGTGGGTGTGCACATAGCCGACGTGAGCCATTTTGTGACGCCAGGTTCTATAATTGACAAGGAGGCATACGACCGCGCCACCTCGGTGTATCTGGTGGACCGCACGGTGCCAATGCTGCCAGAGAGACTGTGCAACTTCTTGTGCTCACTGCGCCAAGATGAGGACAAATTTGCCTTCTCGGTGATTTTTGAACTTGACGACAACGCAAAACTATATAAGACCGACATTTGCCACACGCTGATAAGAAGCAACCGCCGCTTCACATACGAAGAGGCTCAAGCTGTGATAGAGGGTGGACATGGCGATTTTGAAAAAGAGATATTGAAGCTCAACGACCTGGCTCAACTATTGCGCAAGAAACGCTTTGAGGACGGCTCGGTGGCATTTAACCGCGAAGAAGTGCACTTTGAGGTAGATGAAAACGGAAAACCACTGCGTGTGGTGATGCATGTGTCGAAGGAGGCCAACAAACTTGTGGAAGAGTTTATGCTGCTTGCCAACCGCAAGGTGGCAGAGTCGATAGGCAAAGTTGGCAAGGGCAAGAAAGCAAAGGCGTTTGTATATAGAATTCATGACAAACCAGACCCGGAGAAATTGGCCAACTTTGCCGACATAGCAGCCCACTTTGGCTACAAGGTGAAGATTGACGGCACTGCCAAGGTGGTGAACAAGTCAATCAACAAGATGCTTGAGGAGGTGAAAGGCAAGCCGGAGGAGGAATTGCTGTCGATTTTGGCTATCCGCTCCATGGCAAAGGCTGTTTACTCGACGACCAACGTGGGACACTATGGACTCGGCTTTGAGTATTACACCCACTTCACATCGCCAATTCGCCGCTATCCCGACCTTGTGGTGCATCGCCTGCTCGACCGCTATGCCGAGGGTGGACGCAGCGTGAATCTGGAGAAGCTGGAAGGCGACTGCGACCACATGAGTGCGCAGGAGCAACTTGCCGCCAATGCGGAACGCGCTTCGATAAAGTATAAGGCTGTGGAATTTATGGGCGAAAGGCTTGGTGGTGTGTTTGAAGGACACATTTCGGGCGTCACGGAGTGGGGCTTGTATGTGGAGCTTGACGAAACACACTGCGAGGGCATGATTCCCGTGCGTGACCTTGATGATGACTTCTATGAATTTGATGAGAAAAACTACTATTTGATAGGTCGTCGCTCACACCGCAAATATCGTCTGGGCGACAAGGTGAAGATACAAGTGGCACGTGCCGACCTCATTAAGAAACAGCTTGACTATGCTTTGGTTGATGCGAACAACCCGGTGGATTCGCACCACATAGACAAAGCTCCAATCACTCAAGGCAATCGCTTTGCCGGCAATGATGACCACAAGGCCGACCGCCGCCGCTCTGATTATGAGGGCGGACATGCGTCGCGTCGCCAGAAGCGAGGACAAGGTGGCAGAGGCCGTCGTGACCACTCTGGCCGTGGCGGTCGCAACAAGCGTTGACGGCTAAAATACAACAGTTAGATTATTTTGAATATGGCTGAGACAGCCACAAGTTAATATGAATTTTTAATTAATTATCAGTATGAAGTTTAGACAAAATTGGTTGACAAGACTATCGCTTGTCGTTGCGTTCGTATCAGCGTCGGCAACAGCATTTGGCGCTGCCGTGACTGTTACTTACAATGGTGTGAAATACAAGTCGGACAAATCGCAGACTTATTTTATGGTTGTGGCTGCGCCATACACTGGCGACATTGTGGTGGCAGACAGTGTTAAGACAACCGCAGGCAAAACTTTGCCTGTGACACAGGTTGGCTCAAGCGCATTTTCTGAGCTGGAGGAATTGACATCAGTGACACTGCCAGGAACTGTGACTAAGATTGGTGATTACGCCTTTGACTCTGCCACAAACCTGAAGACAGTGAAGCTGTCGAAAAATGTGACTTACATAGGTCACTGGGCTTTCCGCAACTGCTACAACTTGGAGAACTTGGAATTGCCAGACTCACTGACATTCATTGGCAACTATTGCTTTGATAAAAACTACAAGATGACCAAAATCACATTGCCAGCAAAGCTGAAAAACATAGGCGGCTTTGCATTTGAGGGCAATCCACAGCTCAAGACTGTATATTCGTTGGCGACGACACCTCCAGAGGTGAAGAAAGGCTATCTTGACGGTGATGAAATCTACACGATTTTTGATGACAATAATTATGCCGACCGTGTGCTTTATGTGCCAGCAGGAACTGTTGACGCATATAAGTTGACTTTTGGCTGGAATCAATTTCCAGAGATACGTGAGATAAACTCGACAGGTGTTCAGAACCCAACATCGGCAAATGCCGACTTTAAGGTGGCTGCATGTGGAAATAAAGCCATCAGTGTGACGACTGCTGCTCCAGCTACCATTGTCGTGTATGACTTGGCAGGACACTTGCTGTGCCGCAAGGCAGTGGGTGCCGGTGAAACAATCATTGGTGGCTTGAATGCCGGTGTGGTGCTTGTAAATGGAAAGAAAGTACTGGTGAAATAAGGAAAACAAGACATAATATAGCACAAAAAAAAGCGTTCATTGTGAACGCTTTTTTTGTTTTGTCAATATTGGCGATTTCTAATGCTGCTGCATACACATGGGTGTTGTGTCAAATAGGACGGCGGTGGTTGTGGTTTGCGGCGGATTATGGATAGGAGAGGCCGCGTTTGCGGAGCTGCTCTATGTCGAGCTGCTTGAGGCCTGATTTGCTGATTGGAATCATCTCGTTGTGGTCGGTAACATAGAGGCGTTGCTTGACCTTGAAGTCGGGGCTTGACAAAGCGTCGGAAGTGCAGAGATAGGTGGATTTAACACCACTCATGTCGAGCAACGTGTGAAATGTGACCAGACTTGTGGAGATGGGGGCATCGCTGTGCGAAACTATTTGCTGCCACTTGGCCGGATAGAGTGAGCGGTACTCGCTTGAGGTCCACACAAGGAATGGAACGTGAATTTGATAGTAGGTGGGAATGGGTGACGCGTGCAAGAAACGGTGGCGAGAGTCGTCGAATATGTCCTCACCGTGGTCGCTGGCATAAATCAAGCCTGCCGGCACATGCTTGGCCTGCACCATGGCTATTACGCGCGACAAGAGGGCGTCGGTGTTGGCAATGGTGTTGTCGTAGGCATTGACGAGCTTGTCGCGGTTTTCGCGGCTTGCTTCGGTGAAGCGGTCGGGTGTGAACAACGGCTTATAATTGCGCGGATAGCGGTCGCGGTAGTTGAAATGTGACCCATAAGTGTGCAACACGATGAACAGGCGACCGCCGTGATAGCTGTCGAGACAGGCTTTGAGAGGCGTGAGAATGGAGTCGTCGGCAAGCTCTGACTCAAGCGGCAGGTGGTCTTTGAGAAATGTGACGTGTTGTGCTTCGGTGCCAAGAAAATCAATGAGCGAGCCATTGCGGCGCTGATTGCTGATGAAAGTGGTGGAGTAGCCTGCCTGGCGGAATGCGCTGAAAATGCCTTTCTGGCTGTAAATGTCGTTGAAATTGCCCTGTGATGCCACCGAAGTGAGCAGCATAGGCACGCTCTTGTGTGTGGTGTTGCTCATTGTCAAGGCGTCTTTGAAAGCCACAACGGAGTGCTGCTTGCTGGCCAAGGCACTAAGCTGCGGCGTGGTGGGGCGGTCGTAGCCGAGAATGCCGAAGTTGTCAGCACGCGCAGTCTCGCCAATAACAAGCACATAGATTTGCGATATGGAGTCGGGGCGCGTGTTGGCGGCTTGATAGCTGAAATTTGCCGAAGCCTCGGCATAGTGCATTGACAGGCGTGTGCGCTCTATTGCCACTCCGAAGTTGTAGCATGAGTTGACAGGGAAAATGTCGTCGCGAAAATTGAAATCACGGTCAATTATAAAGTTGACCACAAGCAGCACCACGGCAACGGTCATCAGCACAAGCGACAGCTTGCGTTGCAAGAGGCGGAAACCGGAATTGAGCGTGGCCTTGTTGCACTGCGAGACGATGGCGAGCACAATGCCCAGACCATAGATGGTGATGGTGGAGATGAATGCCGGCATCACATTGAACAGCAGTTCTCCGGCTTCGGTGGTGTTGGTGGTGACAACATTAAGAAACATGTCAACCGCTATGGGCGACTCTCCATATAACCCCAGGAGCACCAACTCAAACGCATCGAGGAATATGAACAGGAAAAGCCACCAGAAGGCTTTGCCCGGTTTGGTGGCAAACGTCATGGCGCACCAGTAGAGAGAAAACGGCAGGAGCACGCCCACAATGCGTGTGAGCAGTGACGTTGACTCGGTGTAGAGCATCAGCACGTTGGGGATTATGAGAACGGCCAAGAAAACCCAAAATATGGCTTTCTGGTTTTTTGTCCAGCCGAAAAATGTGCTGACGATACGATGTGAGATTTGGCTCATGAGAAAAGTTCAGACAACAAATTTAGTGATGCCACGCCTGAAAGTGCTGCGCACCGGTGGCGTTAGGTTTAGTAAACGAAGCCTATGTTATCGACCCACAAAGTCATGCCCACAGTGCCCTCATAGGCAGTGCCACATGCGCTGGAGCACATGACGATAGCGTGTGTGGGCGTTTGGTCGGCACTTGCCCAGCCTTCTTCAACCACAGGCACCATTTTGCCCTTGCTGTTGCGAGCATAATAGCTTTTTGCTTTAGGAATGAGGTCCATGTAGCTCTGGAAGCCGCTATGGTTGCGAATGTCGCCATAGAGCACAGGTATGCGGTGAGCATTGACCCAGCTGGAAGTGGAAGTGCTGAAGCGCTGGCGCGCAGTGCCCACGCGTTTGGCGTGAATGTTGCCTTTGGCGTCTTCCCAGCGATATTGCAGCAGAAGAAACACCTCGGCGTGGTCTTTGCCAGGCAGCTCTTTCTTTTTGCCAAAGCCGCTGCTATATATGCGGTTGCCCGAAGGGGCATATAGCTTATAGTCGAATTGCAGATATTTGGGGCGTTTTGTGAAGCGTATGCCCATATTCATGTTGGCATAGGGGTTGCTGGTGCTTTTCACAGGTTCTATCATTTGGCCTGTGAAGATGGTGCCGCCCACAAGCACGTCCATATTGATAATGCCAAGAGCCTTTACGTGCTCAAGCTTTGTGGTAAGCTTGGCGCAATGACCGCCATTGTGAGTGTCGGGATAGACGGCGTTGCTTGCCTTGACAATGCCGTGCACCTTGGCATAGACGTTGCTTGTGCCCCAAGGCGACCCCCCGAGGTTAACGTAGGGCTTGTTGCCTACAATGGTCTGTGTGGGGCCTATTTCATAGACGGTCTTTGTGTTTCCGCCCAAGATGTGCGATTCTGAGATTTGTCGTGTAATCCAATGGTCAAAATTACCATAACTTAAAAGTTCAAACGCTGAAGCGTTGCTCGATGCAAGTGCAACCAATGCAGTTGCTAAAGATAAGATAGACTTTTTCATATTTAGCCCAATTTTGTTCCAAAAATTACCAAAAATGTGTCTTTTTGGCTTGTCAAGGCACAAAATTAATCAAAATTTTACATATATGGCATATATCTGCGTCATGATGACCGTCACAAGGCAAAAAGACAACGCGGTGAAGCCGTGGGTTGGCAGGCTCCGCCGCGCACATCGGTTGTGGTTATGCTGTCGAGTATCGACAGGTAATCTTGATTGAAGTCGATGCCATATTTGAGATAGCTCTTAATCATCACTTGCCAGTAGCTGTTTTCCTTGACATCTTCGCCAAACACTTTCTTGAGGTAGCGTTTTACCTTGTCGAGTTGGGCTTGAGTGATGCCGTTTTTAGCAACTGAAGCCATGGTGGCGGAAATGAGGTTGCGACACTCTGCGGCCTTGCCGGCAGTGATGGTGACATTGAGCGGCATGAAGATGACAGGAGTGTCCTGGCCGTTGAGGTCGGCAACTATGCTGCAGTGGGTGTCAACGTGGTAGGTCCAGCCGCGGTCCTCGCGGATTTCCTTGAGGAAAATGGCCGACATGACTTGTCCGGTGATTTTTGCGAGCAGATTGGTGCGCAGCGAGTAGGGCACATTGTTGCTCGTCCAGAAGAAATAGACTTTGTCTTGCGGATTTTCCATTTTGCGCGAGAAAGTTCGCTTGGTGTCGGCAGGGAACAGGCGATAGCCTATGTCGCGAGGCTTCTCGATGCGTCCGGCAGTGGGAAGCGAGGCAATGTAGCGTTCGGTGAGCAGCTTGAGCGAGTCAACATTGAAATTGCCCACTATGTAGAAATTCCAGTCGTTCAAATCGCTCATGCGATTTTTGTAAACTTGCAAAATGCGGTCGTAGTTCACACGCTCTATTTCCTGCTTGTTGAGCCGCTCGCCGCCAAGAGGGTGATGATTGAACACACAGGCAAAAATGGAGTCGGCAAACTCAAATT
>CAKUQQ010000001.1 GCA_934675575.1 uncultured Muribaculaceae bacterium | reverse complement strand
GATCCGCTGGTTCTTCATTTTTACCTTGTCTCTCGCTGTCAATTTCTCATTATCGCAAATATTTCAATGATCTCAATGCCAACGAATTTCTTCTCTATTTGGCTTATCAACTTCGTCCGTTTGGTTAAGTGGGCGAAAGTGATGCAAAGTTACTACAAAACTTTTAATTACCAAACAAAATTTCAAAAAAAATTGGAACCATCAGAATTTGATTGAGTTCCTTTCTCGTTTGCGTTTGCAAAGGTATGGCAAATTTCCGAACTGGCAAAACTTTTGAGCCGAATTTTATGTTATAAAACATATTTTATTTTCTACAGCTCTGATTATCCACGTTTTAAAAAATCAAAAATATTAATGCTCAAAACAAGCCAAAACCCGCAATAAGGCAAAAATGTGGTAAAAAGTCACCCTCCCAGGCCTCACCACCACAAGGCAAACCGCGCCATAACAGCAAACAACAACGCCGCCACGCCACAGCAAAAACCTAATTTAATCACATTGCCCAGCCTTAACACCGAGAGCAACGCACCTGCAAAACAGGCACAGTCCACCTTGCGAAGCACAATCTACAGCAGCGCCAACACATTATTTATAGACAAACCGACTCCGCTACATGAGCCGACAGCTGCATTTGCGCACAAAAACCGCTCCACACCACCAAATTCGCACAAATTTTAGCGATATGCGCCACGGTCGGGCATAATATTCGGGCAAACTTGATATTCTGCGTTTGATTTGCATTATCTTTGCATAATATTTCGCACATACACATTAAAAGTTTAGCAGTCAAATTATAATGGGCAACAGCAGCGTCAACGATGAAAGCGCGATGAACAAACTTGTTCACGACCTGACATGCAGTGATAACTCACCGCTGATGTGCCACATCAAGTTTGGCGAAGAACCTTTCCCCGACAACAATCGCATAAAGCAAGCCATCAAGTTGTGTAGAGCCATATTGTTTCCCGGATTCTTCGGGAGTAGCGACATAGACGGCCACAACCTTGAGAACATGCTTTATCTGGAATGTTACCGGCTAAAGTCAATACTCGACGACCAAATCACCGCTGGGCTTGTGATGGGCTGCAAATGCCGCGAAAAAGCCGACCTGCCGTCGCTGCGCCGAAAGGCAACCGGCATAACTTCGCACTTCCTGACGAAACTGCCACAGCTGCGCACCACGCTCTACACCGACGTGGAGGCGATATTTGACGGCGACCCTGCCGCCATCAGCCACGAAGAGGTAATCTATTGCTATCCTGCCATAAAGGCAATTACAAACTATCGCATTGCCCACGAGTTGCTGCTTGAGGGTGTGCCCATATTGCCGCGCATGATAACCGAGTTTGCCCACAGCGAAACAGGCATCGACATTCACCCAGGAGCGTCAATCGGACACCACTTTTCCATTGACCACGGCACAGGCGTGGTGATAGGCGCAACAGCCATCATAGGCAACAACGTGAAGCTATATCAGGGAGTGACCCTTGGCGCAAAGAGTTTTGACACCGACGAAAACGGCAACCCGATAAAGGGCGTGCCACGCCACCCCATCATAGGCAATAATGTGATAATATACAGCAACGCGTCGGTTCTGGGTCGTATAACCATTGGCGACAACGCCATAGTGGGCGGCAACCTGTGGGTGACATCGGACGTGGCTCCAGGCGAAAGATTAATACAAGCAAAAGCTAACAACGTAGTCAGATTAAAGAATAACAATGAGTGAACAATTCGAAATGGTAGCCAAGACCTTTCAGGGTCTTGAAGGCGTGTTGAGTGACGAGCTGAAAGCTCTCGGAGCCACAGATGTGCTCCAAGGCAACCGCATGGTGTCGTTTAAAGGCGACAACGAAACACTGTATAAGGCCAACTTCTGCTGCCGCACGGCACTGAGAATACTGAAGCCTTTCTACAAATTCCGTTCAAGCGATGCCGACGATCTCTACGAGCAAATCAAGAGTTATGACTGGGATCTGCTCATGACACCCGACAAGACATTTCAAATCGACTCCACGGTATATAGCGACAATTTCCGTCACTCACGCTTCGTGACCTACCGCGTGAAAGACGCCATTGCCGACTATTTCATGGAGAAGTACCAGAAGCGTCCGTCAATACGCCTCACCGCACCCGACCTGAAGTTTGACGTGCACATATCCAACGACGAGGTGACCATTTCGCTCGACTCTTCGGGTGACCCCCTGTATAAGCGTGGCTGGCGTGTGGCACAAACCGACGCGCCAATCAATGAGGTGCTGGCAGCCGGCATCATAAAGCTGAGCGGTTGGGACGGCAACAGCAATTTCGTTGACCCCATGTGCGGCTCAGGCACATTTCTCATCGAAGCTGCCCTCATAGCTGCCAACATCAACCCCGGCGTGTATCGCAAAGACTATGCGTTTCAGCGTTGGGCCGACTACGACAACGAGCTGTTTGAGTCGATATACAACGACGACAGCCAGGAGCGCGAGTTCAAATTCAAGATTTATGGCGCCGACATTGCCCCAAAAGCAGTGGCCATAGCAAAAGCCAATGTGAAATCGGCTGGCATGGGCAAGCTGATTGAAGTGGAAAACAAAGCCATACAAGACTGGGACTCAGCACCCGAAAAAGGTGTGCTCATCACCAACCCTCCATACGGCGAGCGCATCTCGGTGGAAGACATGGAGGGGCTTTACTCCACAATAGGCGACAAACTCAAAAACGTGTTCCGCGGCTACGATGCCTGGATTATAGGCTACGACAAGGAACTCTTCGGCAAAATAGGCCTCAAGGCATCGCTTCACTACCCTCTGCTCAACGGCGAGCTTGAGTGCCAGCTACGCGAATATGTGATATTCGACGGCAGCTACGACGACCTGCGCCGCAATGGCGGTTCCATTAAAAACGAGGATTTCCGCGCAAGCGACGAGAACCGCAAGTCGGTGCGCCGCGAATTTGTGGAAACATTCGGCAAGTCAAAACGCGGCGACAGGCCAAAGCGCCACTTCGACCGTGCCCCACGCCACCACGACGATGACCGCCGCCCAGCAGCACGCCGCTTTGGCAGAAGAGACAACGAAACTGACGGCGACCGCAAGCCACGTCGATTCGACGGCGAGCGCCGCTCTTTCGACGACAAGAAGCCGAGGTTTGACCGCGAAGAGCGTCCAGCACGCCGTGGCAGCAAAAGCGACTTTGAGCGCCGCCACCGCACTCCACGTCTGGGCAAAGAGGCCGAACGCCCCATTGTGACAGGCGGCCGACGCAACAGCTGGAAGCGAAACTCCATAGACGACATTAATAACCAAAACAACAATAACAGCAATGAGCAATAACGACAACAAAATTAATATTCTGCTGCTTGGCTCAGGCGGACGCGAGTGCGCCATAGCCTGGAAGCTCAAGCAAAGCAAACACATAGGCAAACTCCTCATAGCTCCTGGCAATGCCGGCACAGCAGCCTATGGCGAGAACATAGGCATATCGCCGCTCGACTTTGACGCTGTGGCAAAAACTGCGCTCGACAACCACATCGACATGCTTGTGGTGGGCAACGAAGACCCGCTTGTGAACGGAATTGCCGACTACTTCAAGTCGTCAGAACAACTGGCACAAATCAAGGTGATAGGTCCAGAAAAGCAAGGAGCAATGCTTGAAGGCAGCAAGGAATTTGCCAAAGAATTCATGCTGCGCCACGACATACCCACAGCCAAGCACTTTAAGGTGACAAAAGCCAACCTCGCCGAAGGGTTCAAGTTTCTCGAACAGCAAAAAGCACCCTATGTGCTCAAGGCCGATGGTCTTGCCGCTGGCAAGGGCGTGCTGATTCTCAACTCGCTCGACGAGGCAAAGGCAGAGCTTACCCAAATGCTCGACGGCATGTTTGGCTCAGCTTCAGACACCGTGCTGATTGAGCAATTTCTTTCGGGCATAGAGTGCTCCGTGTTTGTGCTGACCGACGGCAAGAGTTACAAAGTGCTGCCAGTGGCCAAGGACTACAAGCGCGTGGGCGAGAACGAGCAGGGACTCAACACCGGCGGAATGGGCTCGGTGTCGCCAGTGAGCTTTGCCGACGACACATTCATGCAAAAAGTGCGCGAGCGCATCATAGAGCCAACCATAAGCGGCTTGCAGAAAGAAAACATACCCTACTGCGGCTTCATATTTCTCGGATTGATAAATGTGGATAGCGAGCCATACGTGATTGAGTATAACTGCCGCATGGGCGACCCGGAGACCGAGGTGGTGATGCCACGCCTGCAAAACGACCTTGTTGACCTCTTTATGGCCACAGCTGAGGGCCGTCTTGAGGCTGAAACAATCCAAATCGACCCACGCTATGCCGTGACTGTAATGCTGGTTTCGGGCGGTTATCCCGAAAAATACGAGAAAGGCAAAGTCATCACCGGACTCGATGATGTGAACGACAGCGTGGTGTTTCATGCCGGCACAAAGTTTGGTGCCAACGGCGAAGTGCTGACCAACGGCGGACGCGTGCTCGCCGTGACAAGCTATGGCAACACCAAGCAAGAAGCCCTCAACACTTCGTTCAAAAACATTGAAAAGATAAACTTCGACAATAAATATTTCCGTCGCGACATAGGCTTCGACCTGAAATAAGAGCCCACGAGCGACAATCACACGGCACAGCAGCGCATTGCCCCACAGAAGCGGAGCAGTGCGCTGCCACTTTTTATGCCCTGCTGAATGGAAAAATATTTGTACTTTTGCACATCACAAAAACCGCTATGGTAAGAGAAGACAGAATAAACGATTTTCTTAACGGCAGATTGTTTCTGCTGCTTGTCAGTGTTGCCTACATAATTGCATCGTTGACCGAGGCTGCGAGCGGACGCCTTCCGGCTCCACGCGTGGGCAACGGCATGTTTTTCACCATGACCGGCACGCTCATCGAAAACCGCCTCAGCTCGGCGATAGTCAACATTTTGTGCACCCTGGGCACTGCTGCACTGCTGCTGATGTTTAACCACCTCTACAATTTTGTGCGGTCGTTCACCTTTGTGTTTGCCTCGATGTTTGTGTTCATGCAAATGGTCAATCCGTTCATCGGGGTGCTGTTTAATGCCGGCAGTGCCCTGTGTCTGGTGCTGATGGGTTGCGTGTTTGTGCTGTTTGGCAGCTATCAGCAGAAATCCACATCGCAACGCAACATATTCCTGGTGTTTTCGGTGCTGTCGTTCTGCTGCTCGCTGCAATATGTGTTTCTGTTTCTGATACCGGTTTTCTTCATAGGGTTCATTCAGATGCGAAGCATGAATTTCAGAGGCTTCCTGGCTTTTCTTATAGGGCTGATAACCCCTTATTGGATTATGATAGGACTGGGCATTGTGGATTTCAACAACTTCAAGTTGCCACAGATGTCAAACATCAGCGACATTCTCGAAAGCCAGCAAACATGGCTCTTGGTGGGCACCACGGCCTTCACCGCAGTTTTGGGCATAGTGCTGTTTGTAATCAACATTTTCACCATTTTCAACTACCGTCTGCAAATCAGGGTGTATAACGGGTTTTTCATTCTGCTCACAGCCATGACCATACTCATTATGGTTGCCGACTACAAGAACTTCCCAATTTATCTTCCGATTCTAAACCTGTGTGTCGCCATTCAAATAGCCCACACGTTCACCATAAGCAACCACCTGCGCCGCTACTTGTTTGTGTTAGTTCTGCTTGTGGCAGGAATTGCGTCGTTTGTAGCACAAAGTTTTGCCCTATGAAAAAAATAGTTGTTGAGAGCCACATACCATTCATCAAAGGCTTGATTGAGCCGTTTGCCCAAGTGACATACCTTGAGCCGCAAGAATTCATGCCACAAGCCGTGGCCGATGCCGACGCGCTCATAACGCGCACGCGCACCCAATGCGACGCCACGCTGCTAAACGGCAGCAAAGTGCAATTCATAGGCACTGCCACCATAGGCACTGACCACATAGACCTCGACTACTGCTCAGCACACGGCATAACCGTGTGCAACGCACCTGGGTGCAATGCTCCTGCCGTGGCACAATATGTTCTCTCCACCATAGGCAACTGGCTGAAATCTCACGGATTTGAGTCGGCCGAGGGACTGACACTCGGCATTGTGGGCGTGGGACATGTGGGTTCAATAGTGGCCCGATGGGCTGCCCAGCTCGGATTCAAGGTGCTGCTCAACGACCCTCCACGACAACAAGCAGAGCAAACAGTAAACTTTGTGGATTTAAAGACTGTGGCCGAGCGTAGCGACTTCATCACTCTGCACACACCGCTGTGCCGCGAGGGCGAGTTTGCAACTTATCACCTAATCGACAGCGATTTTCTCGACAATGCCAAGCGTTGCCGCTTGCTAATCAACGCCGCACGCGGCCCCATAGCCGACAACTTGGCTCTGCGTGAGTTCGACGGCGACGTGGCAATCGACTGCTGGGAGAATGAGCCGGAAATAGACCGCTTGCTGCTTGCCAAGGCTTTTGTTGCCACGCCACACATAGCAGGCTACTCACAAGAAGGCAAAATGCGTGGCACAGCCATGGTAGTTGAAGCCCTAAACAAACACTTCGGGTGGTGCATAACCCCCACTCTGCCCACCACACCGGCCAAAGGATGTGACGATGTGGATTTCATGAAAATTCTGGAAAGTTACGACCCTCTTGCCGACACAAGGCTATTGAAAGCCAATGCACAAAACTTCGAAAGCCTGCGCAATCACTACGCATTGCGGCACGAAGTGGGTTTCGTTGACGACTTCTCCGACTTGAGCAAATAAGTTTTAGCATACAAAGATTTTTCCGACAAGTCACCAGAAAAGGGGGTTAGCGCCATAACAGTTAATGGTTTTCACCAGGCAAGGGTGAGCGAGGAAGATTGTTCCGACACTCGCAACTCCGCTTCAGCACCCTCCACCAACGGCACATTGCGCCCATCATGGCCAACAGGAAAGCCAAATGCCACAGGATAAGAAAAATCTGCAACCATAGCCCTAATCATGTCGTGCATGGCACTGCCTTGCGCTGACTCCCGGTAGCGAGAAAAACGACCTATCACCAATCCCGACAATTTTGGCAAAATGCCAGTTAAGAGCAAGTGACACATCATGCGCTCCACCCTGAACACCTCATCGCCCACATCTTCAATAAAAAGTATCGTCCCCGGGTGTAGCATATCGAAATCAGTGGCAACAAGCGAGTCAATCACTGCCAAATTGCCGCCCACGAGACAGCCACTTGACCAGCCGCTACGGTTATACGTGTGGCTTGGCACTTCGTAATGCAGTGTGCGGCACGCTCCGCCAAGCACTTGCATTATGGTTTGACTAATGGCGTTACCGGCAATGCCGTGCTCCGCCAAGTGCCGCGCCATGGGCGCATGCAGACTCATTACGCCAGCCGCAAGCATGGCTGCGTGCAGGGCGGTGATGTCGCTGTAGCCCACAATCCACTTGGGGTGTTTGGCAAGAATATCGATGTCGAGCGACGCAAGCAGCGGCACCGTGCCGAAACCGCCCCTTGAGCACCACAGGGCTTTAACGCTTGAGTCCTCCATAGCCTCGCGCAAATCGGCAAGGCGCTGCTCCGCAGTGCCGCTGAACGTTATCACGCCATCGGTGTAGCTGCCCAGGCAGAACCGCCCCAGCTTCACGCTATAGCCCTCACGGCGCAATGCCACAGACGCCTGCTCCACAATTTTGGGCGACACACTGCCTGCCGGCGACACCACTGCCACCGTATCGCCAGGCTTGAGCCGCGGAGGAACTGCCAAATCACGCATTAACCTGCACTTTGATGCCTGCGGCCTCAATTTTTGCGCCAATGCGCTCAAGCTCCTCTTTGGGGACTTTCTGCAAATCTTCTTCAGGGGTTTTGCGGTCGATACTATACACCATCACCTCACGCGGATTTATCTTCAAATAAGCGGCTATCAATGCATCTACCTCTTGGTCGGTGGTGTTGTCGATGGGCTTAGAGTTGTGCTCACCGCGCAGAAACATGGTTTGCACTATGCACTGACCCGAATATTTCGACAAATTGTCAATCACCGCCTCAGGTATCACCTGTTTTGACACAGGCTGATTAATGAGCCGCATGGTGCCGGGTATGGCAGAGTCGAGTTTCAAGATGTTATTGTCAACACTTTTCAACGCTTCTTCCACATCGGAGCGGTCGGCCATAGTGGAGTTGCTGAGCACGCTCACCTTGGCAAGTGGGAAATAGCGGTCGCGAAGGAGCTTCACGTCATGCACAATCTCCTTGAAGTGTGGGTGCAGCGTGGGTTCTCCGTTGCCCGAAAAAGTGATTACGTCGAGCGTTTCGCCAGCCTCTTTCATCTGCGCAAGTTTGTTTTTGAGCTGACGCTTCACCGTGTCGCGCGAAGGCACACCGTCACTGCCAGGGCCTTGCGCATTATATCCCGCCTCACAATATACGCAGTCAAACGAGCATATCTTGCCATCGTTTGGCATAAGGTTCACTCCAAGCGACACACCAAGACGCCGACTGTGTATAGGACCAAAAATCGTGCTATGAAACAATACCGTCTGCATGTATATATCTATCTTTTGCTATATCAGAAAAATCAAATCAACTTATCACTCCGCAAGCAAACTGCTGAACAGTGCCATGTATTTGTCCGCAATTATGCTTGAGTCAAAATTCTCTGCCACATAGGCATGAAGTTCGCCGCGCTTTATGTGGCAACCGGCTGCCCACTCCAAGCCTTTTGCCAGCTCGGCCGGCTCTGTGCTGCTTGCCACATAGCCGTTTTTCAAGTGCTCCACTATGTCAACCTGTCCGCCATCGCCGGTAGTGACCGGCACACAACCACTCGCCATGCCCTCAACCAGCGTGTAGCCAAACGACTCGTGCAGCGACGTGGATAGCACAATGTCGGCCTGACGATACACGTTGTTCACCTCATAGCTGTCAACAAAGCCCAGATAGGTGAACGGCAAAGCTATATCCTCGAGCAGCGACTCGTCTTTTATGCCACCATAGAGCATGAAATGAAGCTTTGAAGCAAGTGCCGGCTTGCTGTCGGCTATGTAATGGGTCATTGCAATGAAGCGGTCAAAGCCCTTAACGGGGTCGTCGAGCCTCGCAGCCCCCATTGCCACCACAGTTTTGTCGGCAGGAATGTCAAGCTCCTCATCGCGATAGCGGTCAAAGCCGTAATCATCAGTGGGAAACGGATTAGCTATCACCTGCAAATTGCTGCCAGCCATAAGCGAACTGCGACGGCAGCAATCGGCAAGCCAATTACTCACAGCAACGAAACTTATGGGCACATTGGCATATAGCTTTTTCTTGCGCTTCTGGGTGCGTGTTGACAAGTCGTTGCCTTTTGTGCCAAGCAACGGACACGCCATGCATGTTTGCTCATATTTACGGCAATCATAGGCATGGTGGCACACACCAGTGCAGTTCCACATGTCGTGCATGGTCCACACTATGTGCTTGCCCATGTCGGCAAGGTCCCACACCGTGTTGAGCGATAGCGTGCCTTGATTAATCCAGTTGAGCACCACGATGTCGGTCTCAGCTATCCAGGGGTGTTTGCACAAATCATAGCCGCGTGTGGCAGTGTCAATCTTAAACAGAGTCTCGCGGTTGAAGCCATTGTGCATATATATGCCAAGCCTTTCGGCAAGAAAATTCCATTTGTTCTTAAATTCGTTGCCCATAGCTTGGGCGTAGGGGTCGATGTCGCGGCGGTCAATTACCAACATGCGTGCATCTACGCCTTGCCGGCGCAAGGCCCGCATAAGCCGGTGCGACGCTATTGCCGCCCCTCCGAGCATATCGCTGCGGTTGACTATCAAGACTCTCATAAGCTATCTGATTGGGTAATGAATGAATGTGCCTGTGGGTTATTTAGCCAAATTTTATGTTCAACTCATCAAGCAAGTCAAGAGCCTCGCCGCTTGTGAGTGTGCGCTTTTCCTTGAGCCGTGCGGCAAATTGGCGTATTGGCTTGGCCAATGCCGAATTTGAGAAGATGCGCATCAAATAGGAATAGGACTTGTCAAACACCTGCTCCACTTCGTCGCGCTCAAGCTGGCAAGTCTCCTTGCCCTCCTCACACATCACGTCGAGCAGTGCCTTGCGCGTCTTGGCGTCGAGCACACCGTGGTCAAGCAGCATTTTGCGGCACAACACATTGGATATGACCAGTCCCATAGATATTTGATAGTGAGAATATAGACATTGCCATGAGTCCTTGGCCGACAAGCGTGGATTGCCCCTGAAATAGAAATCGGGGGTGAAACTTATGCAATTGCTATCGCTATCACCGTCAATAGAAATTCCAGTAAAGAGGTCGTTGGCGTCAAAAATCGCCAAACCCAGCACCATACCGGTCACTCCATAGCATTTATCATCTTCACTTCGGTATTTCATTGCTCAAATTAAAATTTTCCATTCCACTCATTTTTGCCCACGCAGTCACTGCAGCTCATTTGCGTCCAAAGTCGGCAGGAATCTCGCCCCACTTCTCGGTTTGCCACTTGATGATGGGATTGCTCCAAGTGTGGGTTTGCACCCAAGTCTCGGCGCGTTTAAGTATGGCAAGCAAATTGGCATTGGCCGGCGTGGGCGCAACCTTGGTGCGGCACACACGGTCGCGCACCCACGCCTGGGCGGTGCGGCTGTCGCTATAGATGGCCGTGTTACTGCCTGTTTTGGCAAACATGGCCAAAGCATGCACAATGGCAAGAAACTCGCCTATGTTGTTTGTGCCGTCGCCGAACGGACCTTGATGAAAAATCTCCTTGCCCGAAAATATGTCAACGCCTCTATACTCCATTATGCCGGGATTGCCACTGCATGCCGCGTCAACGGCAATGCTGCCGGGGATTATCTCCGGAATTGCAGCATAGTTCACCGTGACCGACGGACCTTTGGCTATAGCCTTCAGCAAGCCGAAATCGGGCTTGCCGCGATAGGCCATAATGGCTTCTTCACGCGAATGATATGACTTGTAGATGGCTCCGGGAAAATTCTTGACGCGAGCCTCACACTCGGCCCACGACTCGCAAATGCCCGGCTCCGTGCCTACCCACACCACATACCATTTGTTTCTGTTTGCCATAAGTGTCGCAGTGATTTGTTGTTTCAACAAAGTTACGATTTTTTTACTACTTTTGTGACATCAACACTGAAAATCAAACGATGAGACCTGTTTTTCTAATCGGCTACATGGGCAGCGGAAAATCCACGCTCGGCAAAGCCCTTGCCACTTGGCTCGGAATTCAATTTCTCGACCTCGACGATTATATAGAGGAGAAATACGAAACCACAATCAACACGATTTTTGCAAAAGCCGGAGTGCGGAAGTTCCGCGAAATTGAGCAGCAAGCCTTGTGCGAGGTGGCTGCCACAAGCGATGCCGTGATTGCGTGCGGAGGCGGCACACCGTGCTTTGAGGGCAACATGCAGCTCATGAACAATGCCGGGCTCACCATTTGGCTCACCACCACGCCACAGCGCATCACATCGCGTTTGTGCTTGCCGGAGCAGAAAGCCAAGAGGCCGCTAATCAAAGATAAGCCCGACGCTGAAATACTCGACACGGTGACTCGTGGACTTGAAGAGCGCGAGCCATTCTACTCCAAGGCCATGCTGCGATTCGACTCCACACGCCTTGAGAGTGTGGAGGAGATAAACGAAACAGCCCGGCAATTGGCCAAGCTGCTCAAAAATTCGTCTATTTAGCCTTATTTGGTGCATTTCACAGCCAACCTGCCTGCTTGTACCACTCCACAGCCCTGTGAATGCCGCTTTCGAGGTCGAACCGCGGCTCAAAGCCAAAGTCGGCCTTGGCTTCAGATGTGTCGCAAAGCCAGTTGCGTTGCTTCAAAATCTTAAACTTGTCGGCATTGAGCGTAACCGTCTTTAGTGTCAACTTGCTATATATGGAGCCTATGCGGCACACAAGCCACAGCAGCCAGATGGGGCACACTATGGGCACCACAAATTTCTTGCCAAGCTCTCTTGCCACAATCTTGCGGAATTGCTTTTGCGTGTAGCTTCCGTCGCCACTCATCACATACACCTTATGAAGCTGCGCTTTTTCAAGAGCGTCCATCACTCCGCGCGCCAAGTCCTCCACATACAAGAATGTGAGCATTTGTTTTTTGAACCCCACACTGAAATCAAACCCCTTGCTTATCGACTTTATCATCAAATAGTAATCACGCTCGTGAGGGCCATAAACCCCAGTGCAGCGAAAGATTACCGACGGAAAGTCGGGGTGCATCTGCAAAAAGGTCTCCGCCTGAAGTTTCGACATGCCATAGCGTGTGTTTGGGTGCGGAGCGTCGGTTGCGCGAAATGGTGTGTATTGCTTCTCGTCACCCATACCCATCACGCTCAAGCTGCTCATAAGCAGAAAGCGTTCGGGCACTGCGCCTATCTCGGTGAGAGCGTCAACCAAGGCGCGCAAATAGCCATAGTTAACGTTACGAAACGTCTGATAATTAGCAGCCTTTGTGGCACCAAGGTTATGCACCACATAGTGCCATGCACCGTTTTCGGCAACAGTTTGCCGCAACTGCTCCTCCAGCTTGTCGGAGTCAGAAAAGTCAAGTTCTATGAAATGTATGCGCTCATCGGTCAGAAACTCCCTGCTTGTGGTGGAGCGCACGGCAGCCCATGTCTCGAAGCCTCGTTTCAGAGCTTCTGCCACCAAATATCCGCCTATGAAGCCACCAGCCCCGGTTATCAATATCTTTTTGCTCATAGTTGCAATATTTTTTTCACTTTTTCAATTATCACTTGTGGCTCAATGCCTGTCATGCAGCGATAATCGGCATAGCGGCAAGGCTTTTGGCCAAACACCGAGCACGGACGGCAATCAATATCAGTGCGTTGCACAGCATTGTCGAGGCTTTGTTTCCACCCCATAAAGCCGCAATATGGGTGAGTGGCACCCCACACCGACACCACCGGCAATCCCACAAGCGAAGCCAAGTGCATGTTGGCCGAGTCCATCGACACCATCGCATCGCACTCGCTCATAAAAGCCAGCTCCTGACTGAAATCGTGCTTTATGTCGGCCACCGAAAACACATTGTGCTGATGTCTGCCCACTATGCCACGCAGCAGAGCGGCCTCGCGCTTGCCACCGCCAAACAAAAACACTGCCACTCCCGGCAGCTCCACAAGAGCCTCAACCACCAGCTCCATCATGTCAAGCGGATAGTTCTTTCCTTGGTGCTGCGAAAATGGAGCCACAGCCACCCAGCGTTGCCCCTCGGCCTTGGCGAAAGGAAACAACCGTTTAGCAGCTGCCGGTTTATGGTCAAACACCGATGTGAAGGCCTCATCGTAATTCAGCCCCAGAGCAGCAAACACATTGGCATAGCGCGTGGCTGTGGGAGTTAGTTGCCGCTTGATTTTTCCGCTCACGAGTGCTTTTTTCTCGCCGCGCCCTTTGTCAATCACCGCAGTCTTCACACCGTGCAGCCTCATATAAGCTCCTATGACCCATGTGCGCAGCACACTGTGCAGGTCGGCATAGGCATCTGTGCCGTAGCGGCTGCGTAGCTGCGAAGCCAAGCGCCACAATCCTGCCATGCCCTTGTAGTTGTTCAAATCCACACCCACCACCTCAAGATTGGCAGGAGCATTGACAAATATCGACACAAAAGCACTGCGTGTCACAAACACAAAGCGTGTGCCGGGCTGAAGCCTGCACACGTCATACAACACCGGCACAGCTATGGCCACATCGCCAAGAGCCGAAAACCGCGTAACAAGCACACTGCTGAAGTGCCCGTTATTTTTTGCCATAAAACACCGGATTGGTTGACGGGTCGTTATACATCTTCATCTGGCGATACACCTTCATGTATTTGCGCCCGGCAGCTATGTCGTCGAGAAGCTGCTCTATCGACAGCGACAAGTCTTTGCGCTGCTCAAGCAGCACATCGAGCTTGGCCTTGCAGGTAGCCACATGCTGCGGAGTGGCATCGGCGCGCTCCACCTGCTCTCTCATGTGATATATCTTGAGAGCGAGTATCGACAGACGGTCTATTGCCCAAGCCGGACTCTCTGTGTTGATTTTTGCGTCGGCAAGCGGCTCGACATCGGCATATTTAGTTCTGAAATAACTATCAATTTTCTCAACAAGGTCGGTGCGGTCTTGGTTCGACTTGTCGATACGGCGTTTCAGGGCAAGAGCCTCCACCGGGTCTATTTCTGGGTCGCGTATCAAGTCCTCAAGATGCCACTGCACCGTGTCAATCCAGTTTTTGACAAACAGGTCGTGCTCTATGGTGCCGTCGGCATAGGGGTTGCGCATAGTGGCATCTACATCGTCGGTCACATGATAGAGAGCTATCGCCTCGTCAAAAATTTTGTTACAGTTATCTACGAAACTCATGAGTATCACAAATTTATTTTTCTGACGGCAAAGTTAGTACAAAATTTCCGAAGAACACCTTTTGTTGCCGCCCATAAGCCATGCGCCGCCTCGTTTTTTGACGCATTATGAAAGATTTGATTAATTTTGCAACATTGGGAAAAAACATAAGTTGCACAATGACTGTGACACAAACAAACTACAAGCGGATTATCGTAAAAATAGGCAGCAATGTGCTGACCCGCCCCGACGGCACGCTCAACATTACGCGCATGTCGGACTTAGTGGACCAAGTGGCCGAACTTCACAACCGCGGGTTGGAAGTGATGATGGTGTCGTCGGGCGCAATGGCTGCCGGACGCGGCCTAATGCGCGGCACCATAAAGGGCAACCTCGACCCTGTGTCGGCACGCCAGCTATACTCATCGGTGGGTCAAGCCAAGCTCATCAACCGCTACTTCGACTTTTTTTGCGACCACGGCATAACGTGCGGCCAAATACTGACCACAAAGGAGAGCCTTGCCACACGTGGCCACTACCTCAACCAGAAGCATTGCATGGAAGTGATGCTCGATCACGGAGTGATTCCCATAGTCAACGAAAACGACACCATCTCGGTCACGGAACTGATGTTCACCGACAACGATGAGTTGTCGGGACTGCTTGCATCGATGATGGGGGCACAGGCACTCGTGATTTTGAGCAACATAGACGGCGTGTATGACGGCGACCCGTCAGCACCTGACACACAGGTGATACGCGACATCGACAGTGCCGCGCACCTCGACGACAGCAGCATAATCCAAGACAGCAAATCATCGTTTGGCCGCGGTGGCATGCGCACCAAGTTTCGCATTGCGCTCAAGGTGGCCGGCGAGGGAATTGACGTGATAATTGCCAACGGCAAGCGCGACAACATTCTCACCGACATAATAGCCCAGCAGCGCACAGTGCCCTACACAGTGTTTCACCGCTCAAGCAAACCCACATCAACCGTCAAAAAATGGATTGCCCACAGCGAAGGCTTCGCCAAAGGAACCATACACGTCAACCAAGGGGCTTTTGAGGCACTCACGTCGGCAAAGGCCACAAGCCTGCTGCCTGTGGGAATAGACAGCGTGACAGGCACATTTGAGCCTAACGACATAGTGGGCATAGCCGCCCCCGACGGCACAACGTTTGCCTACGGACGCACCGCCTACAGCAGCGCCAAAGTGGCAGCCTCTGCAGGTCACCGTGGCAGCCGTCCTGTGGTGCATTACGACTACATGTGGGTGGAGCGCAACCAACAGCCACACCGCGATTAACACTCTTTAACAAGCACCGCGTGCAGTCTTTTTGCTTCTGGCAATATCATAAGCATAATATACCCTATTATGCCGACATGGATATTGAAAGATTGCTGAAACGAGTAAAGACTGGTGACACAGGTGCTTTGCGCATGCTTTATGACACATACACGCCTCTGATGAGGGAAATATGCGCCAGCATCACCAAAGCCGACGCCGCCACCATCGACGACCTTGTTCAAGAATCTTTTATCCTTGCCTACTATTCTCTTGACCAACTTCGTGAAGCCTCTAAATTCAAAAGCTGGATAACTGCCATAACACGAAACGTGGCACTAAAGCATGTGGAGCGTGACTCCAAGATAAAGTTTGTTTCATTTTCCGCCGTTGACGCCAACATCACAGCCACCGACGTTCCCACAGCCGACTCTGCGTTGAACGAAAAAGAGATACAGGAACTAATCAACAAGTTACCTACCGGATATGGCAAAGTGTTGCGCATGTCCCTTGAGGGCTTTTCGCATAAAGAGATTGCCGACAGGCTTGGCATAGAGCCACACAGCTCATCGTCGCAGCTGGCAAGAGCCAAAGCCATGTTGCGCCATGCCATCAACAAGCGCACAATCACCATTATTGCCATTGCGATTATGAGCCTGCCGCTCATTAAGCATTTCTTCTTACATAAGGAACAGAAGCCACTGGAGTTTGCCAACGACGACAAATCCAAGCGCAAAAACGTCGGCGGCAACATGCGGCAAAGCTCCAGCACCGATGTCAGCACACCAGTTCCACCCTGTTATGTCAAGGTAACCTCAACGCAAGCATTACCAGCATCGCCAATCAAGCCCGACACAACAGCTACCTCTTCTTTCGGCGACTCCACCGCTTTGCGCGAGCCAAGCAGCTCAACCCTTGAAAATGCACTTGCTGCCACCGAAAAGCATGACAGCACTACAATTTCGCCCTCCGGAACCCTGCCACCACCGCAGGACATTGACTCCAATGCAAGCAATGCAAATGTGGCAGAGGAAAACACCGGCAAGCGCCACAAACCGAAATGGCAATTCCTCGCCGCAGGCTCATTAGGCCCAGCTTTGGCGCAGAATGTGTATGCGCTGATTGCTAACAGCATCACCTCCGGAACCACTGAGCCAGACGGTCCAATCATTGGCCCAACGAATTTTGAAACTTGGGGAGAACTTCGCGATTATCTCATTTCAAACAAACATGCTAACACGCCTGCCGACACGCTTGCTCTGATTGACATAGCCGCAAACAATGGTGGCGGAAAAATCGTGGAGCATGAGCATCACGACAAGCCTATCACAATTGCACTGTCGGCAACAAAAATGCTTGGCAACCGCTGGAGCATCGCAACAGGCTTGCAATACTCGCTGCTGAAGTCCACATTCACTTTAGGCGAGGGCAACTACTACATCAAGAAATATCAAAAAGCCCACTATCTGGGCATTCCGCTGCAAGTGTCACACAAATGGCTCAACCTCAAAAAGTGGGAGGCATATTCTTCGGCAGGCTTCACACTAAACATGCCACTCTATGGCAAAACGCAAGAGCGTTATGTGACAGGCGCGTCGGTGCCATATAGCAGCAAGTGGCACTTCACTCCACCGGTGCAATGGAGCGTTAGCGCAAACGCGGGCTTGCAATACAAGCTCAACACCAACTGGGGCATATATGCCGAGCCAACGGTTAACTGGTATATCCCCAACAGAAGCTCCACACACACCATTTGGACGGAACACCCATTCTCAGTTACCGTTCCATTCGGAATAAGATACACCTGGTGAAAGCACATGCAGTCTTTCGAAGCCTTTTTGCATCTAATTAAGCAGAAGCACAAAAGCTTTGAAAGAAACATGTACAGCATTAAGGATTACTTATACAACGGATTTCTCTATCTCAACAACATTTCACGCCCCAGGCACAAGAAGCTAAGCACACTCATGATTTATTCCACCACACGATGCCAGTCGCGCTGCAAGCACTGCTCTATATGGAAGAAGCCTCAAGAGAACCTTTCTCTCTCCGACATCAAAACGCTCATGATGAGCAAGTGCGTTACCCCAAACACCGTGGTAGGGCTTGAGGGCGGAGAATTTGTGCTTCACCCCGAAGCCTACGCAATCATGGAGTGGTTCATGAGAAATCACCCTAATTACACCTTGCTCTCAAACTGCCTTTTGCCTCAAAAAGTGGTTGATGTGGTCAGGCGTTTCCACCCCAAGCACTTGTATCTGTCGCTTGACGGTGACAAAGAAACCTACAAATTCATGCGTGGCCGTGACGGATACGACAAAGTGATTGAGGTGATTGAAACTCTAAAAGACGAAGTCCCCATTTCTTTGATGTTCTGCCTGTCGCCTTGGAACAGCTTTGCCGACATGGAGCATGTCATAGGCATTGCCAAGAAATATAACGTGGACGTGCGCATAGGCATTTATGGCACAATGGATTTTATGGACACCACAGCCGAGCTGCTCACAGCCGATGTGGAAAACTATCTGCAAAAGATACCTGCAAACATTCACAACACCGAGGAGAACTATGATTTCGTGGCACTGTATGACGAGTGGCGTAACGGCAACCTGAAGCTACGCTGCCAAAGCATTTTCAGCGAGCTGGTGATACACTCAAATGGCGATGTGCCGTTGTGCCAGAATCTCGATGTAAAGCTTGGCAACATTCACCAGAACACGCTTGACGAAATCTTCAATTCTGCGCAATCATGCTCCACACAATGCAAATACTCAAAAGAGTGCAACGGCTGCTGGATAAACTTTCACCGCAAATACGACATAATTCTATTGCGCAACATGGAACGTTTTCTGCCCAAAAAGCTGATAGAACTGTTTTACGGCCATTATCAGTGGACGGCGAGCGCCAAGGAAACATATAAGCACTATCTCAAACGCATTTGCAACTAATGGAACAACTAAAACTACTAATCAACCGCTACAAGCACTTGCGCAGCAAGCAAATGTTGCAACAACGCTGCTCCAAGAAATATGCCTTTGTGGGCATAGGGAGCCACAGCACAAGCAATCTTTATCCGGTTCTCAGCTATCTGCATGTGCCGCTAAAGCGCATCTGCTGCAAGAGTGCCGACAAAAAACCGCTGATTGAGTCGGCATTCCCAGGCGTAATAGCCACCACGTCATTGCGCGACATCGTGAGCGACAATGAGATAACCGGTGTCTTTGTGTGTGCAAGTCCACAAGCACACTTCAGCATTGCGAGCGAGGTAATCAAAAGCGGCAAAGCCCTTTTTATAGAGAAGCCGCCGTGCCAGAGCCAAGATGAACTAATGCGCCTCATAGCCACCAGAAGGGCTTCGGGATTGCCTCTTGTGGCAGTGGGGCTGCAAAAGCGCGTTGCTCCTGCCATACAAACACTCAAAAAAGAATTGAAGAAAAACGGCAACAGCCCTGTCACCTACAACATGAAGTACCTAACAGGTGCATATCCCGAAGGCAACGCACTGCTCGACCTGTTTATTCACCCTTTAGATTGCGTAACATTCTTGTTTGGCAAAGCCGAGGTCAAGTGCGCGGAAAGCGTCAATGGCCACACACTCATGCTAATTCTGAAGCACAAACATGCCACTGGAGTTATTGAGCTATCCACAGCATACTCATGGAGCACTGCCACCGAAGCTCTCACGGTTAACACCAGTAAAGGCACATATCACATGACGCAAATGGAACACCTTACATTTCAAAGCAAGCAGCAAACCCTGATGGGTGTGCCGCTGGAAAAAATCTGCCCACGACCAAACGTCACAATCGATTTGTTTGCCAGAAACAATTTTGCCCCCATAATGCAAAACAATCAGATTTTCACACAAGGATATTTCAGTGAGATAAAAAACTTCGTTGATGCATTGGAGGGGGGCTGCAAGAAAGCCTGTTGCCAGTCATTGGAGTCGGTGGTTGACACCTACTCGCTGCTGGAGGCCGTCTCCACACTGCCCCACTAGCCATAACCCTTCAAAAAATCACACTTCAGTCCTTTGCTACCCTTTTGTGCATTCCAAATTGAGCCATAATTTTATTGCATCGCCAGTAATTTCTCAATAAAACCATTGCATAAAAATCTCAAAAAGGTGCATCAAAGAGAGAGCTGCCATCAAGTTTTTAGTAGCAGATGGTCGATATGACTACATTGAAACAGGCTCGCTGGTAAGCATCAAGAAAAATATGCAAGGCATCGTACTCCCGTCAGAAGAGCGTCCTATACAGATGTACCCAATGGACTTTGAAGAGTTTCTCTGGGCTACTGGTAACGACATGCTGATGGACTTGATACGGAAAATGTATGCAGAGCGAAAACCGATGGGACAGGCTTTTCATCGTCAAGCTATGGACGCTTTCCGTCTCTATATGGTAGTTGGAGGTATGCCACAAGCAGTTAAGAAGTATGTTGAGACTAAAGATTTCGATGCTGTAGATGCCGCTAAACGCGATGTTCTGACAATCTATCGCAACGACATTTTCAATTACGCAAGTGAGATTGCCGACAAGGTGGCGTCCATATTCGACCAAATTCCTCCTCAACTATCTAAACACGAAAAGAAGTTCCGGCTATCTGCCCTAAAACCTGGTGCGAAATATCGAGATTGGGACAATGCTTTCTTTTGGTTGAAAGACGCAAGAGTTGTCAACATTTGCTACAACTCAACAGAGCCAAACATCGGGCTTAAGATGAACGAAGACCGTACTACATTAAAGTGCTTGGCCTGTTGCTCAGTCACTCTTTTGATGAAAAGGGTATCGTTTCGTCAGAGATTTATCAGAATTTACTCTTTGGAAAACTGGAGGTTAACGAAGGAATGCTCATTGAGAATATCGTGGCTCAAATGTTGACAGCAAGTGGTAACAAGCTTTTTTTCTATAGCAAGTCTTCAGAAAAAGCCGAAGAACGTATGGAAATCGACTTCTTGCTCCAAAAAGACAAAGTGACCACCCATCATAATATCCGTCCGATAGAAGTAAAAAGAGGCAAAAACTACACGTTGTCTTCACTGACAAAGTGTATGAAGAAGTTTGGAGAATATGTGACCACTCCTACCGTTTTGCATGCCGCCGACTATAAGGTAGTGGACGGCATCACCTATCTTCCGCTTTATATGACGCCTTTACTGTAAGTACAAGAATGGAGACTTGGGGTTTCCGCATAAAGCCACATACCAACCTCATTTTCCACGTTTTCGCCTCTACCACAAATATCATTAAATTTTTGTTAATTCCAAGTTTTTTTTTTGGGGGGGGGGGGAGCGCATTTCTGTATCTTTGTGCAAGATAAAAACAAGCGCAAATGTTAATGAAATATAGGCTATTTATGTCCGCAGTCTTGCTATGCGCAGTCACAACAAGCAATGCCCAACCCACAAGTCAAACAGACTCTCTCTCCATGGAAAACATGATGCACGAATTGCCAGAAATCATGGTCAAAGGTTCACGTCCCATCGTTAAAGCAGAACGCGGCATGCTGTCGTATAACATGCCCTTGCTTTTGAAACAATTGCCTGCCGACAACGCATACGAAGCACTGACTCGAATACCTGGCGTAAGTGATGCCGATGGCAGCATTAAGTTTTCTGGCAATGAGGTGACTCTTATAATAAACGGTCAAGCTACCACACTCTCCAACGACCAAATTGCCGACCGGCTCAAAGCAATGCCGGCAGCACAGCTGGCCAAAGCCAAAGTAATGCTTTCCGCACCGGCACGACTCCATGTGCGCGGCATGGCAATCAACATTGTGACAAAAGACAACTCTGGAACGAACCAAGTTTCAGGTCAGCTCGTAGGTGCTTGGGAACAAAGCAAATATGGACTGGGCGTGGCCAAAGGTTATGTAGATGTGCAGCATGGCAAGTTAGGAATGGACGCACAATACTCGTTCTACGACGGCCATTCATACACATACACCGCCACCAATGCCAACCAATTTATTGAAAACGAACACCTGACATACGTTGAGTCAACCAATCAAAAATCTTTACGCAAAGGACACGACTACCGACTTGGTCTGAACTATGCTTTTGCCAAGAATCATCGCCTTAGTGCTGCATACACAGGCAAATGGAGCGACAGCAATTCAGACTTGCGTTCTTATGGTTCCGGCACATCGGTGCAACACACAAACAACACTGTGTATCTACACAATGCAGATGTAAACTACACATTGCCTTTCGGTCTGCAACTAAGCGGTTCTTACACCTATTACCGCAATCCCCAGCGACAGCGCCTTGACGGCACATTGTATGACACCGAGCGCGATTTGACAACAAACAGCCGCCAAACCATCAACAAATGGCTGTTTGCTGCCGACCAAAGCCATTACCTCAAGCATGGTTGGGGGTTGTCATACGGTGTGAAAGCCCAGTTTTCAAGAAACGACAGTTACCAAACCACTCTCGACAAGCAAGGCAATGAACTTCCTGACGCATCAAGCAACGTGAATGTCTCGGAACGGATTTGGAACTTATATGCTGGATTCAGTAAACAATTCACAAAAGCAATAAGCCTTGAGGCTTCGATGGCTGCCGAGCAGTATCACACACCAAAATGGAATGAGTGGCGTTGCTATCCAACACTAAACACTATCTGGAAAATCAACACCAACAACATACTTAACCTATCATTTAACTCAAATTCCGAATTTCCAAGCTATTGGGCAACAATGAGCGGCATTTTCTATTCCTCAACTTACAGAGAAATATGGGGAAGCCCTAATTTGAAGCCATATTCGTACTACAACATAAATCTCATGTGGCAGTTTAGGCAACGCTACACATTAATGGCCTTTGCAAGCCTCAAGCCCAACTATGCCGGACAGTTGCCTTATCAACCGTCAGACAGATTGGCTGTAATATTTCAAGAAATCAACTATGACTACAACCGCAACTTTGGTCTGCAAGTTTCAGCCATGTTCCATGCAGGAAAATGGCTCAACGGAAATGTTTATGCCGTGGGGACTTATCGCCACGACAAAAGCAGCGATTTCTTTGACCTACCCTTTGACCGCCAAAAGATAACTGCCACATTGGGCGGCACTGCGTCGATGAAACTCTGCAGAACACAAGACTTGCGCCTAATCGTCAACCCTTTCTTCCAATCAAAGGCCATACAAGGAGTTTATGACATTAACCCTGTGTTCCTCTTGAATGCCACGTTGCAATGGACATCGCACGACGGAGCGTGGGGTATTCGCATCAAAGGCAACAATCTGTTGAACACAAAATTCAAATCACGCTCTGTGGGCGGCAGCCAGGATTTTCACCTAACCACTATGCCTGGGTGGGTGTCGGGAACGTTTGCCGTCATCTACAAGTTTGGCGGATATAAAGAAAAGACGGTCAAAGCCGTTGACACATCACGCATGGGCCATTGAAATACGACCCACCATATTATACCTTTGCTAATTGTTAAAATGAATTATTATCTTTGCCAATAATTATTTAAGCAATCAGAGTAATGGCTGCAATATGAACAAGACATTTAACATCTATTGTGATGAAAGTTCGCATTTGATACATGATGGACAACCATATATGCTACTGGGGTATGCAAGCATCGCATATCCACAAATAAGAATTGAAGAAAAACGGAGACAGCCCTGTCACCTACAACAAGAAGTACCTCACAGGTGCATATCCCGAAGGCAACGCGCTGCTTGACCTGTTTATTCACCCCCTGGATTGTGTAACATTCTTGTTTGGCAAAGCTGAGGTCAAGTGTGCGGAAAGCGTCAATGACCACACAATCATGCTAATTCTTAAACACAAATATGCCACCGGAGTAATTGAGCTATCCACAGCATACTCATGGAGCACTGCCACCTAAGCTCTCACGGTTAACACCAGTAAAGGCTCATATCACATGACGCAAATGGAACACCTTACATTTCAAAGCAAGCAGCAAACCCTGATGGGTGTGCCGCTGGAAAAAATTTGCCACTATAGTGCAAAACAACCAGATTTTCACACAAGGGTATTTCAGTGAGATAAAAAACTTCGTTGATGCAGTGGAGGGGCGCTGCAAGAAAGCCTGTTGCCAGTCATTGGAGTCGGTGGTTGACACCTACTCGCTGCTGGAGGCTATCTCCACACTACCCAACATGCGATAATAAAATAATATGCTTATTGCCTAAGGCTATTAGGATTCATCAAGAAATCCAATAATCCCATTGTAAGAATACCATTATCATCACACCACGGTTTTATGTCTTCTTTTACAATGATTATTTTCTTGAACGAATCGTTAATACGAAGTAATGACCCCATTTCTTGTTTTCGTTTATCTTCATCGGACAAAGCTAACGCAGACTGAATATAATATCTTTGATTACCCTCATTCACAACGAAATCTACTTCAAGCTGCTTGCGTTGCCACTTACCATCGTTGTCAACAACACGCTGTTCTACCATACCCACATCTACTTTACAACCTCTGCGGCATAACTCATTGTAGATAATATTCTCCATTATGTGCGTTTCTTCTTGTTGGCGTAAACCTAATATGGCATTTCGCAATCCAAGATCGGTGAAATAATACTTGGCAAGGCTACCAATATATTTTTTACCTTTGACATTGTACCGCTCTGCCTTTTCTATTAAGAACGCATCTTGCATATATCCAAGATAATGGTCAATAGTCACAGAATCGATGTTCTTTTTCTTCACCCTCTTAAACGTATTCGCCAATTTCGTCGGATTTGTAGGTGCTCCTATTCCTGAGGCGATAATTTTGACAAGTTCTTCAAATTCAGCCTTGTTTTTGATACGCTGACGCTCCAAAATGTCTATTAGATAAACACTTTCAAACAATTTGTTTAAGTAATCAATTTTCTTTTTCTCTGTTCCGAGCGACAATATGTGTGGCAGTCCTCCATAAGTATAGTAGTCTTTCCATGCTTCAGCGGGAGACAAGCCTATACCCTCACAATACTCAGGGAGAGAAAGAGGATAAAGACGTATCTCGTCACCTCGGCCACGAAATTCCGTGATAATGTCACTTGACAAGAATTTTGAGTTACTTCCTGTTACATAGACATCGGCATTATCTATACGCAGTAAGCTATTCAAAACTTCCTCAAATCGCGAAACAAGCTGCACTTCGTCCAACAGAATATAGTATAACTCACCATCTGTCATTTTTGCCTTAATACATTTATACAACGTGAGAGGTTCACGTAAATCCGCATTTTCAATGTCATCGAGAGCTATCTGTATTATGTGGTCTGAATCAACTCCTGATTTAAGCAAATATTGCCTGAATAATTTGAAAAGAAGAAACGACTTACCACAGCGTCTGATGCCAGTCACAATCTTCACCAGTCCGTTTTGTTTGCCATCTATAAGTTGTTGTAAATAAAATTCTCTTTTTATTTGCATAGTTTCTTTTTACGCGGATTTTTTGGCAATATTGCCACTTTTTCCGCACAAAGCCACATAATTGTCTCATTTTTCACACTCTGTGGGCGGCAGCCAGGATTTTCACCTAACCACTATGCCTGAGTGGGTGTCTGGAACGTTTGCCGTCATCTACAAGTTTGGTGAATATAAAGAAAAGACAGTCAAAGCCGTTGACACATCACGCATGGGCCATTAACAGCTTTGCGGCACAATGGTGCGCGCTAATAGCAAGTTTGTTTGTATTTTTGTGGCATTAAAACAAGAATTCAGACAAACAGACTCTCAACATTTAGTGATATGGACATAACCACTGTTTTGGAACGCGCCCGCCACGCATCACGCTCTCTCAACCTGGTTGACGACGACACCATAAACCGCGTGCTGCGCCACTTGGCAAAAGCTACAATAGAAGACACCACCACAATACTCCAAGCCAACGCCGCCGACCTTGCAGCAATGGACGAGGACAACCCCATGCGCGACAGGCTGCGGCTCACCCCCGAAAGACTTGCCGACATCGCCAAGAGCTTGGAAGACGTGGCCGCTCTGCCTTCACCCCTCAACAAGACCCTTGCACAGTGGACGCGCCCAAACGGCATGAAGATAACCAAAGTGAGCGTTCCGTTTGGCGTGATAGGCGTGATTTATGAGGCTCGGCCAAACGTCACGTTCGACGTGTTTGCACTCAGTCTAAAAGCCGGCAGCGCCGTGGTGATGAAAGGCGGCAAAGACGCTTTTCACTCCAATGTTGCCATCACAGCCACCATTGCCAGAGTGCTTGAAGCCGAAGGACTTGACACGGCAATTGCCACACTGCTCCCTATGGAACACGAGGCCACAGCCCAACTCTTGAATGCCGTGGGACTCGTTGACTTGATAATTCCGCGTGGCGGACGCGGCTTGATTGACTTTGTGCGCAAGAACTCACAAGTGCCGGTGATTGAGACCGGAGCCGGAATTTGCCATGCTTATTTCCACACATCGGGCGACCTGCACAAAGGCAAGGCCATAGTGCTCAACGCCAAGACCCGACGCGTGAGTGTGTGCAATGCGCTCGACTGCCTGCTTGTTGACAGTTCGCGCTTGCCACAGCTTGCCGAGCTTGTAGCTCCGCTTGCCGATAAAAATGTCACAATCTATGCCGACGACGCGGCATACGCCGCACTCGACGGTCACTATGCCCAACCATTGCTTCACGCCACGCCCGACGACTGGGGTTGCGAATGGAAAGACTACAAGCTGTCGGTGAAGGTGGTGAGCGGCATTGACGAAGCCTTAGCCCACATAGCGCGCTATTCTTCGGGACACAGCGAGAGCATAATAGCCGAAGATGAAGAAGCCAAGCACAGGTTTGTGAAAGAGGTTGATGCCGCGTGTGTATATACCAACCTGCCCACGTCGTTCACCGACGGCGGTCAATTTGGTTTTGGCGCAGAAATAGGCATAAGCACCCAGAAACTTCACGCCAGAGGCCCCATGGGACTGCCAGAAATCACCACCTACAAATACATTATTGAGGGCGACGGACAAACACGCGCCAGCAATTAACGCCACAGGCAACAATCAATCAGCTAAATGGCAAAACGACACAAAAAGTGGTGCAAATAAGCTTAAAAAGTTGTAAAATGACACATTAATTTATTGGTTTGTGAGTTTTTTTCTAATTTTGCAGCCAATTAAGAAAAACATTGAGCTTTGTGTTGGTGTGAGGGTCAGTGAATAACGGGTGAAACGCTTCTTTTGCCTAAATGCACAGTGCCTAAAGCTGCATGCACCAACCATTTTGAAAAATTATATATCGTATGCCAGACAATTTGGTTATAGTTGAGTCTCCGGCAAAAGCCAAAACGATTCAAAAATTTCTTGGAAAAGACTACACTGTCATGTCGAGCCGCGGCCACATACGCGACCTGCACAAAAAAGACTTCAGCATCGACGTGGAACATGGCTACAAGCCAATATATGAAATTCCGGCCGAGAAAAAGGCTTTGGTGGCAGAGTTGAAGAAAGCCGCAAAGTCGGCTAAGACCGTGTGGCTCGCAAGTGATGAGGACCGCGAGGGAGAAGCCATTTCCTGGCATTTGTATGAGGTGCTTAAACTCAAACCAGAGAACACAAAGCGCATCGTGTTTCACGAAATCACCAAGTCTGCAATACTCAAAGCAATAGAAAATCCGCGTGACATCGACATCAACCTCGTAGATGCGCAGCAAGCACGCCGTGTGCTCGACCGCATTGTGGGCTTTGAGCTGTCGCCTGTGCTTTGGAAGAAAATCAAGCCGGCATTGTCGGCCGGCCGTGTGCAGAGCGTGGCTGTGAGGCTGATTGCCGAGCGCGAAAAAGAGATTCGCGACTTCAAGAGCGAGCCATACTACCGCATCACAGCACAACTCACCCCTGCAAGCACAAATATGCCTGTGCAAGCCGAGCTCAACAAGCGTCTTGCCAACCACGACGAGGCCATGCGTTTTCTTGAGGACTGCAACACAGCCACACTCACCGTGGGCGATGTGACGGTGAAGCCTCTGAAAAAATCGCCGGCACCGCCATTCACCACTTCCACCCTGCAGCAAGAGGCCGCAAGAAAACTCGGCTTCTCGGTGGCACAAACCATGCGTGTGGCACAAACCCTCTATGAGGCCGGACACATCACCTATATGCGTACCGACTCACTCAACCTCTCTGGCTTGGCGCTCAGCACTATCAGCAACGAAATCACCGAAAACATAGGCGAAGAATATCTGAAGATACGCAAGTATCACACCAGCAGCAAGGGTGCACAAGAGGCTCACGAGGCCATACGCCCCACATTCATAAGCAACCACGAGATTTCGGGCACAGCACAAGAAAAGAAACTCTATAACCTCATCTGGAAGCGCACAATAGCCTCTCAGATGGCCGATGCCCAAGTGGAAAAAACATCGATAGACATCAACATCAGCAACCGCAGCGAGCACTTCACCGCCACAGGCGAAGTGGTGAAGTTTGACGGTTTCTTGAAGGTGTATATCGAATCTACCGACGACGACACAGCCGATGAAGCCAAAGGCACTTTGCCACAGGTGAAAGAAGGACAGACCCTCACCGTCAACGAGATAGTGAGCACACAACGTTTCACCCAGCAACCGCCTCGCTACACCGAAGCCTCGCTTGTGCGCAAGCTGGAGGAGCTGGGAATAGGCCGCCCGTCAACTTACGCCCCCACAATATCCACCATACAGGCACGCGACTATGTGGAGCATGGCGAGAGCAAGGGCATTAAACGCAACTACGAGATAATATCGCTCAAAGACGGCAAAATTTCAAGTGAAGAAAGCTCTGAAATGACCGGAGCAGAGAAAGGCAAACTCATTCCCACCGACGTGGGCATGGTGGTCAATGATTTTCTCCTGAAATACTTCCCCAAGATAATGGACTACAACTTCACGGCAAAAATCGAGAACGACTTCGATGAAATTGCCGAGGGCAAGGAGAAATGGAACGACGAAATCGACAAATTCTATAAGGATTTCCACCCCGAAATCAAAAAGGTGTCGGACTTGCACCTTGAGCACAAGGTGGGTGAGCGCATATTGGGCACCGATCCCAAGACCGGCAAGCCAGTGTCGGTAAAAATAGGCAAATATGGCCCTCTCGTGCAGCTGGGCAGCACCGACGACGAGGACAAGCCGCGCTTCGCATCGCTTCAAAAAGACCAGAGCGTGGCCACAATCACACTTGATGAGGCATTGAAACTATTCGAGATGCCACGAGACCTTGGAAAATTTGAAGATGCCGATGTGTCGGTGGCAATAGGTCGTTTTGGTCCTTATGTGAAACATGCCGGCAAGTTCGTGTCAATACCCAAAGAGTTGTCGCCCTACAAAATAACGCTCGACGAGGCTGTGGAACTGATAAAGCAGAAACGCGACACCGAGGCAAAGAAAGTGATAAAGACTTTTGACGAGGAACCTGGGTTGCAAGTGCTTAACGGACGTTTCGGACCATACATAAGCTTTGAAAAGAAAAATTACAAGATTCCTAAAAAGCTCGACCCACAATCACTCACACTCGAGGCTTGCCGCGAAATAGTGGCCGACGAAGCCAACGCCTCAAAAAGCTCCACTAGGCGCGCCGCCGCTGCCGCCAAGACCAAAGCAGCGACAAAGACCACAGCTAAAAAGAAAACTGCGACAACCAAGAAAAAAACTGTCGCCACTAAATCTAAATAAAACATTGTGAACAGCAAAAAAATAAAAACGCATAATAACAGCTTATTTCTTAACAATAAAAAACAACTTATGAAGAAATTATTACTCTTGTTTGCAGCTGTGCTGGCTATTACCGCCAACGCACAAACAGTGGCAAAGACAATTGAAGTTACAACTCCAGGCACTCTTGCCACACTGCTCGGCGACGACGCATCGTCAATCACCGACCTCACAATCAAAGGCAAGGTCAACAGTACCGACATCAACAGTGGCCTGGCAAAGGCCTCTGCAGTGACCAACCTCGACATGGCCGACGCCCAAATCGTAGATGCAGATGGCAACGACACCGGTGTGTTACCAAACTACTCTATGAGCCTCAACAAAGTGCTGAAGCGCATGGTGTTGCCAAAAACCCTCAAAACCATCGGCACAAATGCTTTCTACAAAGACCAAGCTCTCGAAGAAATCGTGGCAAGCGAAGGTCTCACAAAAATCAACCAAAAAGCATTCATGAGCTGCTATGCCTTGAAGTCGTTCAACTTTCCATCTACTCTTGAGACCATAGGCAAATCGGCGTTCTACAAAACAGCCATCGAGTCGCTTAACGCCATTGCCGAACTCACCTCAATCGGTGAAACAGCATTCTATGGCTCTGCTCTCAAAAGCGTGAATCTCGGAGCAAACGTTGCTACAATCGGCAATGCCGCTTTTGCCGGCTGCCTCAACTTGGCAAAATTCACCGTGGCAGCCGCCAACAGCAAGTTCAAAACAGTTGACGGCGTGCTCTTCGACACCGACGTCACCAAGCTCTATGCCTACCCACAGGCCGACCCCCGCACAGAATACACTACACCAAACACAGTTAAAGAGATTGCCAACTCTGCTTTCGACTGCGCAGCACGCCTCAAGACACTCCGCATAAGCGAAGGCGTGGAAGCAATACCAAACAGCATGTGCTATGGCGACACCGTGCTCACCAAGCTCTATTTGCCATCTACCGTCAAAACCATTGACGTGGGTGCATTCGATGCCTGCTCTCAACTCACCGAGTTCCACATACGCGCCGTGACACCTCCTGTGGCACAGACTGGCGCATTTGGCGTGATGTTCCCCAACTACAAGATGAACCTCTATGTGCCAAAAGGCTCACTTCAGGCTTACCAAACAGCCGAAGAGTGGAATGACTCTTTCATCTCCTATAACGAGGAAGACGAGCAAACTGGCGTTACCTCGGCTGCCGTGGCCAAGCAAGTGAAATCAGTGGTTTATTACAACACCGCCGGCTTGCAGAGCGCAGAGCCATTCACAGGTGTAAACATCGTTGTAACCATATACACCGACGGCACCAAAAACACTGCAAAGCTCTTGAAATAATCATATAGCTTAACAGCACACATAAGTCGGGGTTGTAACGCCACCAAGCGTCAACCCCGACTTTGTTTTGCCCAATTTGCCATTGCGCCCGATTTGCATTATCTTTACAATCACAAAGCCCAGCCCGGAAAACTCCGGGACAAGGCAGCAAAACTAAACAAAAACAGTGCGCAATGAACGAGCCTTTGTTCAGCCAACTTTATCTCAAAGACACCGCTTTCCAGAACTTGATGCAGGAGCGTGTGTACAACGTGCTGCTCATCGCCACGCCATATGATGCCTTCATGATGGAGGAAGACGGACGTGTAGAGGAGCAGATTTTTTCGGAATATGTGTCACTCAACTTGAGCTCACCACCACGCGTGACCCGTGTCAACGACTTTGCCACAGCATTTGAGGTGCTTGCCGAGAAACATTTCGACTTGATAATAGCAATGCCGGGCGTAGATGTGAGTGAAACGTTTGCGTCGGCCAAAGAAATAAAAAAGCTATATAGCGACACACCGTTTGTGGTGCTGACCCCATTCTCACGGGCCGTGTCGCGACGGCTTGCCAACGAGGACTTTGGCGGAGTGGACTATGTGTTCAGCTGGCTGGGCAATGTGGAGCTTCTTGTGGCAATAATAAAGCTACTTGAAGACAAGATGAACGCCGACAACGACGTGAGCCGTGTGGGTGTGCAGATGATATTGCTTGTGGAAGACTCTGTGAGGTTCTACTCGTCGGTGCTGCCCACAATCTACAAGTTCTTGCTGCAGCAGTCGCAGATATTCTCAACCGAGGCCCTCAACGGCCACGAGTCGATGCTGCGCATGCGCGGACGGCCAAAGGTGATGCTTGCGCGCGACTACGAGGAAGCCATAGAGATATATAACAAATATCGCGACAACATGCTTGGCGTGATAAGCGACATTTCGTTTAAGCGCAATGGCGAGAAAGACCAGAAGGCCGGACTCAAGCTCGCGCACTATCTGCGTGAGCAAGACCCCTACTTGCCCATAATCATGGAGTCGAGCGACGCCGAAAACCGCAACCACATGGCGGAGTTCAACGGCACGTTCATCGACAAAAATTCCAAGAAACTGCCTCTCGACATTGGCAAAGCCATAAAAGACCACTTCGGCTTTGGCGATTTCATCATCAAGAATCCTGCCAACGGCGAGGAAATAATGCGCATACACGACCTGAAGGAGCTGCAATATCACATATTCGACATACCGGCCGAGTCGCTGCTTTTTCATGCGCAGCACAACGACATTTCGCGCTGGCTATACTCACGCGCCTTGTTCCCCATAGCGCAAGTGGTGAAGATGCACCGCTTCCGCAACATAGAGGAAGCTCCTGCCGTGCGGCAACTGTTTTTTGACTTGATAGTGAAATACCGCAAGATGAAGAACCGTGGCGTGGTGGCAGAGTTTCGCAAAGACCGCTTCGACCGCTACTCCAACTTTGCGCGCATAGGCAAAGGTTCGCTCGGAGGCAAAGGGCGCGGCCTGGCGTTTATCGACTCGATAATCAAAAAGAATCCGGTGTGCGACAATTTCGACGGTGCTGTGATTCAAATACCGCGCACGGTGGTGCTTTGCACCGACATTTTCGACGAGTTTATGGAGAGCAACAACCTCTATCCGCTGGCATTGTCAACAGCCCCCGACGAGGACATTCTCCAAGCTTTTCTTGCCGCCAAGCTGCCAGCCAGCCTCGATGACGACCTGAGCGCACTCTATGATGTGATTGACGGCCCACTCGCCATACGCAGCTCAAGCCTGCTCGAAGACAGCCATTATCAGCCATTTGCCGGAATCTACTCAACCTACATGATTCCGCACCTCGACGATAAAACCCATGAGCTCGAATTGCTTGAAAATGCAGTTAAGGCCGTGTATGCCTCGGTGTTCTATGCCGACAGCAAAGCCTACATGGTGGCCACAAGCAACGTAATCGACCAAGAAAAAATGGCGGTGATAATACAAGAAGTGGTGGGGGCGCAGCACGGCCAATACTTCTATCCGTCGCTTGCCGGTGTGGGGCGCTCGCTCAACTACTACCCCATCAATGACGAAAAAGCGCGCGACGGAGTGACGGAAATTGCCGTGGGTCTCGGAAAATACATAGTTGACGGTGGCCTTGCACTGCGCTTGTCGCCACGACACCCCAACAAAGTGCTGCAAACCAGCACGCTCGACTTGGCTCTGCGCGACACGCAGACGCGTTTCTATGCTCTCGACACGAGCCATGTGGCCAACGACTTCACAATCAACGACGGATTTAACATCGCCAAGCTCAAGGTCAATGACGCCGGCCGTAAAGGCGACTTGAAATATATGGTCTCTACCTACGACTACCAAAACGACATGCTGGTTGACAACGACCTGGGGCAAGGCCGCAAGGTGGTGACATTTGCCAACATTCTGCAGCATGGTGTGTTTCCGCTCGCCAAAGCCGTTGACTTCATGCTCACCACAGGTGAGAGCGAAATGAACCGCCCTGTGGAAATAGAATATGCTTGCCAGCTTGGCAGCCCCGACGACATGGCCAAAGGCAAAAAGGGCGACATCTACTGGCTACAGATGCGTCCTATGGTTGACCGCAAGGAAATGCTCGATGAGACAGTGATGAATGCCGACCCAAGCCACATTTTCATCAAGAGCACGCGCGCACTGGGTCATGGCACTATGGACAACATAACGCATGTGGTGCTCGTGAAGCCTGAACGGTTCTCAATGCTAAACAATTCGCTAATTGCCAACGAAATTGAAAAAATTAATCGTAACTTTACCGAGAAAGGTGAAAATTACATTCTCGCCGGCTGCGGACGATGGGGCTCCTCCGACTCCGCCCTCGGAATTCCGGTGAAGTGGCCAAACATAGCGGCGGCCAAGCTGATTGTGGAGTTGTCAATGCCAGGCAACACCATTGAGCCAAGCCAAGGCACCCACTTCTTCCAGAACCTGACATCGTTTGGCGTGGGCTATTTCACCGTGGGCACTCCTGGCGACGACAGCATTTTCGACATCGACTGGCTGAAATCGCTGCCCACCACCTACGACAGCGAGAATGTGACAATAGTGCGGTTTGATGCCCCACTCAAAGTCTCGATAAACGGACAAAAAGGCTTGGGTGTGGTGCTAAAGCCCGAAAACGAATAATGCGGCACCACCGCCACAACCAAAACGAACAGCAAAACATAGAGAAAAAGTTTAGAACATGTCATTTGTTAAAGGACTAAAACGCGCATTCGGATTCTCGACCGACGGCGACGAAATTGACGATGAAGTGGATTACTACGACGGCACACGGCGCAGTCCATTTGCCTTGCCAGCCCCACAAAAGGAACTGTCAAGCGATGCCTCTGCCACCGAGCCATCTCAACCCACATTGCCAGCTAGCAATGACCACGACACAACGCAAACCGTCAGCGCTGAAGCTCAAACCGCAGCACCGGCAGCCGCTTCTTTGCCAAGCAGCAACGCCACCACATACGCCCTACCCGACAGCATATCATCGACCATAATCAACGTCATCAACAGCAATTTGCCACCCATAATCAAAGACTGCATTGACATCGACGCCGAAAAACAAGCCATTGACGACGCAATAGGCAAACAATTCATCGACTTTGTGAACGGCGAGAAAAGCAAAGCCTTGTCGGCTGGCAACCTGCAACGCGACATCGACAAAAACGCACTTGCCGAAGCAACCGAAAAGCTCAATGCCGCCAATGCCCTCAACAAGGTGATAAGCGCACAAACCTCTGAACTGAAGCAGCAAATAGCCGCAATAAGAGACGAAAAGGAACAACAAAGTGTAGAGCTCAAAGGATTGCAAAACAAAATCAAGGTGCTGCAACTGCGCGAAAGCCAATACAAAACCGCAGAGGAAGAGGCTGAACGCCTGCGCACACTCACCGAGGAGCAAAAAGACTCACTGATGCAATGCGAAAACCGCAATGCGCAGCTTGAGGCACAACTTCGCGAGGCCAATGAGAAGCTCACCGAAGCCGCAGCCAATGAAGCAGACAAAGCCAACATAGAACTATTAAAGGCCGAAATTGCGGAGAAAAACAACGAGACGGCACGACTGCAAACCGAAATTGAAAAACGCGACAGCGAAATGGCAAAGCAAAGCGAGCAAATAAGCGAACTGCAAGCCAATCTCGACATGGCGGCCGAAATACAGCACAAGGTGGAGCAAGCTGAGGAAAACCGACGCAAGTCGAATGAACAAATCAGCCAGCTGAAGAAATCGCTCGACACTGTGGAAGCCTCCTACAAAGCCGAAATTGCCGTAAAAGAGCAAGAAAAAGACAAACTGGAAGCCACCAACGAGGCTCTGCGCAAGGAAATAGAGAAAATGATGGCCAAGGCCGACAAGGACGCCTCGGTGCAAAAGCAACGCGACATCGACACCGCCAACAACATAGACCGCCTCAAAAACCAGTTGGCACACAACAACGAGAAAGCATCTTTGCTCGAAGTGCAGGTCAAAGACCTGGAAGCTTCACTATCGCAAGCCGCTGTGCAGAGCAAGGCTGTGGCACAAAAATCCAACGAGGAAGTGCAAGCGTTAAGCGACCAGTTGCACAAAGCGCAAGCAGAAATCAACGACTTGCGCCAGCAGCTGACCGACAGCCAGCGCACACTGTCGTCAACGCAAGCAGCGCTGATGTCGAGCGAATCGCAACTCAAAGAAACCATAGATGCACTCAATGATGCCAACGACCGTATAGTGGCAATGAGCCGCGAAAGCGCCACGGCCTATGAGCACACTGCGCCTACTGCACCCGACACAACACTACCAGCAAGCGACACTGACACTGCCGCCACCGTGAGGGGCAACGAGATTGACCTCGACGAAATAGACTGGCTCACTCCAGTGCCATTTAACGAGCCGGAGCCAGAACCCGAACCAGAGCCTGTGGTGGAGAAAACCAAACCGCAAATAGAGGACGACAGGCAGCTGTCTCTATTCTGAGCAGCGTAGTTAAACCACAAGGCACCAGCGGCGGTCTAACAGAGAAATCAACTATATGTAAGAACCAATAATTCTCCACTACCGCTATGATTGATTTCAGAAAAATCAGCCCCAAAGCCTATGCTGCAATAGCAGCCGTGCTGCTTGCCACCGTGCTTGCCGTGATGATTGTCAACATCTGCAACCGCGGTGAAATCGTGATAGGCAAAGAGCAACTTGTGGCACTCGACCCACAAAATGCAGGCATCAACATTGAGGTGACACGCCCATGGTTTAGCCACGATGCCGTGTTCAACGTGAAAAAGCCCGACGACGACCACGACTTCAATCGCGTGGACGTGATGCGTGTGCTGCTGCAATGCGCCCAACACCTGCGCGACACCCAAATAGACAAGCTCTATCTGGCCAACGACGGCACTCGCGTGTATTATCTGCAAGGCAGCTATTTCAGGCAGCTTGGCTCACGATATAGCAAAGACGACAGCTGGGGCAATGCAAAGTTGTGCATAGAAATGCCTGCGCACACCTACACACTCAACGACTCCGCCGCATTCAAGCCAAACGACACTTTTCTCGGCTCAATTCAAGACTTGACCAACTGGAACGAGATTATGAGCACACTTCTAAAATGAGATTTGTGTAATAATTGCTACCTTTGCACCTACAAAATGAAATCAAGCACTAAAATATTGGTTTTCGGTGCATCGAGCAGCAAAATAGCCAAGACATTTGCCGCCGATGCCTATCTGCTTGGGCAGCTGATTGCCCAAAAAGACTGGGCTTGCGTCAACGGTGCCGGGCGCGACGGACTGATGCGCGCCGTGAGCGACGGTGTGCTCGACAACGGAGGCGAAGCCATAGGCGTGATTCCGCAATTCATGATTGACAACAAATGGAATTACGAGCGGCTCACATCGACTATCGCTACCGCCGACATGCACCAACGCAAAGAGAAGATGGCCGACCTTGCCAACGCCATAGTGGCTCTGCCAGGCGGCTGCGGCACATGGGAAGAGCTTTTTGAAGCCTTTACTTGGCGCCAGCTCAACATTATGTCAAAACCAATCGTGCTGCTCAACACCAGCGGCTACTATGACCCCATTGTGGACATGATTAAGCGCAGCATTGACGAGGGCTTCATGAAACCCTCGCATGCCAAACTGCTCACTGTGGCAAAAACGCCACAAGAGGCAATAGCGGCCATTGAAGAAGAATTTGAACATGGCGTGACACATGCCGAATCAAAATATTGACCATGCCCAAAGCAACGCTACACACAAAAGCCACTCACACCACGGCACAGCCAACCGACACCGTCACCACCGACAGTGCCACAGTGCAGCAGCATGCAGCAGCCTATAAGCCGCGCTTTCCGCAAGGTCTGCCCACTATCAAGGGAAACGACTCCACATACGCCCACATCAGCCAACAACCGGTGATGGAAATTCCCATGGCCGACCGCGCCAAACCCTACGGCAACTCACCGCTCCACGACACAGGAGCCATGAGCATGCTGCTTGCCGGACTGTTTTTGATAATCGTCACCTATCGCACAGGCTACAAGTATATAGAAAACTTCGCCCACAACATTTTCTCAGTGAAAATGCGCGAAAACCTGTTTGACGACCACACAGTGACCGAAACGCAGATTTTGACAGCACTGATTATAAACACCTGCATAATGGAGGGTTTTATGCTGTTTTTCGGCATAAACCACAACGAGCCGTCACTCCGCGCCTCGCTCCATGCCAATGTGTTTGCCCACATAGGTTGCTTCAGTGCCGTGGCACTGCTGTTTTATGCGCTGCAACTCTCACTCTACTGGCTTTTAGGCTATATTTTCGGCAACAAAATGCAAAGCCACATCTGGCTCGACGGCTTCAAGGCCACACAGTCGCTGCTGGGCTTGCTGCTGTTTCCTGTGACGGTGATGATGCTCGTTTACCACTCGCTGATACAGCCACTTTTGATTGTGGCATTAGCCCTCTATGCCGCTGCAAGAGTAGCATTTATCTACAAAGGGTTTAGAATTTTTTTCAACGATTTATCCTCAATTCTCTTTTTTATTTTGTACCTTTGCAGCGTTGAAATTGTACCCCCAATTTTGGTATATTTGGGCGCAACGAATATTTGTTTCTTTTTACAATCGTAAAAACCTAAGAGTTAACAGTGCAGATTAAAAAAATTCTGGTTTCACAACCTAAGCCGTCCTCAGAAAAATCTCCATACTACGACATCGAGAAGAAATATGGTGTTACCATAGTGTTTCGCCCTTTTTTTAAAGTCGAGGGACTATCATCAAAAGAGTTCCGTCAAAACAAAGTGTCTATCAGCGACCACACTTCAGTTATCTTCACAGCAAGAACAGCAATAGACCACTATTTCAGACTCTGCAAGGAGTTGCGCTTTGAAGTGCCCGACACGATGAAATATTTTTGTGTCAGCGAGACAGTTGCACACTATCTGCAAAAATACATCGTGTATCGCAAACGCAAGATTTTCTTCAGCGAAACAGGAAAAATAGAAGATTTGATTCCTGCCATAGTGAAGCACAACAAAGAGAAATACCTCTACCCCATGTCGAATGTACACGACAGCAAGGCTTCAAAACTCGACGAGAACCACATCAACTACACAAAGGCTATTATGTATCGCACTGTGAGCAATGACTTTGCCCCAGACGAGCCATTTGACTACGATATGCTCATATTCTTCACCCCCACAGGTGTGAAGTCGATGCTGAAGAATTTCCCGAAATTCAAGCAAGGCGACATCGTGATTGGCGGTATGGGTCCGAAGACTCTCGACGAAATCAAGAACTCCGGTCTGCGTCTCGACCTCACCACTTCACCAGCTGTGCCATCGATGGCTGCAGCAATCGACCAGTGGCTTAAAGAACATCAAGAATAAACAAAATACTCATTTTGCAACACAAACCGGAGTGACCGCCACGCTGTTACTCCGATTTTTTATTAACTTAGCGGTATTGTAAGCTTATGCATCAACTGAAACTACATAAAAGCGAAAAACTTTGCAGCCGCACGGCAATCAACACACTTTTTGCCAAGGGCGACTCAGTGATTGCCTACCCACTGCGCGCCGTGTTTCGCATAGCCGGCGACAGCGAGCGTGCCAAGGCGGCTCAGTTTATGATAAGCATACCCAAGAAAAAAATACACACCGCCGTGGGGCGTGTGCTCATGCGCCGACGCGTGAGGGAAAGCTATCGTCTGAACCGCGACCTGCTCTACACCACACTCGAAACCCAAGGCAAAAACGTGGACATTGCTTTCACCTACTTGTCGAAAAGTGAGACCGACTATTCCGTGATTGAAAGCAAAATGAAAGAAATTCTTGTCAAAATCAGCGCGTCAATCGAGAGTAAACCATAAAGAAAATGAGAGACTTCGTTGCCCAAACATTGCATTTTGTGGGGTGGACGCTGATATTACCAATAAGATTTTATCAGAAATTCATCTCTCCGCTGCTGCCACCAGCGTGCCGCTACACGCCCACGTGCAGCCAATATGCCATAGAAGCCATTAAAAAACATGGTCCCATTAAGGGCACATGGCTCGCCATAAAGCGCATCTTGCGATGCAATCCGTGGGGCGGAAGCGGATATGACCCCGTGCCATGATTATTGACATTCACACCCACAATCATGATGCGCCCAACGCCCTGATATGCGTTGAGCCAAGCGAATTTGCGCCCAGTGAGGGCAAGCTGTATGCCGTGGGCATTCACCCCTGGCACGCTGCCACCAGCCTCACCACGGAGGTAGAGAGCCTAAAAAGCATAGCCTCGCACCCACAAGTGGCTGCGATAGGAGAAACCGGGCTTGACTCAAGGCGTGGAGCTCCACTAAACACCCAGACTGATTTGTTTCTGCAACACATAGCCATTGCCGAGCACGTGGGCAAGCCTCTAATTGTGCACATGGTGCGCACTTCGCAAGAGGTGCTGAAGTTGTGGAACGAGTCGCAAAAAAGCGTGCCGTGGGTAATTCACGGCATGAGAGGCAACCCAAATGTGGCACACAAACTGATTGACGCCGAATTTTATTTCTCTTTTGGCACACAATTCAACCTCGACACACTCAAGGCAGTGCCCACCGACAAAATACTTGCGGAAACCGACGACAGCCCACAAAGCATTGACGATGTGATTGCCACCATAGCCGCCACACTTTGCATTAGTCCCGATGATGCAAAAGTCCTGGTGAGACGCAATGCAGCCACCCTGCTCATGCGGTGAACGGACAACACAAGCACAAAAGCAGGGCGCAGCGGAGAAAACTCCGTTGCGCCCTATAAAATTTATGGTCGCTGGGGGCTAAACGCCCTCATGCGCCGTTTTTTACTTTATGACAATTTTCTTTGACACTGTGGTGCCATTGTCGTAAGTGAGCTTCACCACATAGATGCCGGCTGTAGATGGACGCGCCTCACCGAGTGCAACGCCACTGATTGAATAATACTCCGACTTGATGATTTGTGCCGAAGCATAAGCATCTTCTATGCCAGAAACCTTAGTAACCGTGAAGTTATAAGTCTTTGTGCGGTCGCCAAGTTTCTTGGTCAGCCAAGCCTCACCAATGGCTGTGGAGCTAACCACACCGTCTTTGATGGTGATGTTGTCAGACGATGTCCACTCCGTACCCTCCGGTGTGCCGACCACAAACTGCTTGCTCACGTTGTCGTAGGTGTCGCCTTCGGCAAGAACCGGAATGGCGGCAAACCAGTTGGCAAGCTCATTGTCGGCAAAGCACTTGAGTGTGGGATACATGCCAGCAACCACACGGAATGTGCTGTCGTTGATTGACGTCAGGGCAAGACCGCGTGTGCTAAGTGCTGTGGCGCGCTCATCGGTGCTCGACTTGACATCGGGGTTAACCCAAGAGTCGTAGTAGCAATTTTCAAGCTCCATTTGATCCTTATAGAGGTCGGTGATGTTAGAAACCACCGTCTTGTCGGTCACTACCACCTTTCCTGCGTTGTAAGTGTTGTCAATCACAGCTCCACCATAAGTGCGGCCGTTGATGCCGCCGGCAAGTGCCTTGGCGGTCACTGTGCCCATATTGTAGCTGTCGTAGATGCGAGAATAGCCATATCCCCAAAGTCCGCCGGCATTTGCAAGCGAGCTTGAAGAAGAACCGGTGCTTGTCACATCACCCACATTGAAGCACTCATGGATTTCGCCAGGGGCTATGCCTGAGAAGCCACCAATGCCATATCCGTTGGCCTTCACGTTACCAGCATTGTAGCAACGATAAGCCGTTCCGCTCCATTCGCCGGCAAAACCGCCCACGTAGTTGCCTGTTACGGTAACGTCACCAGTGTTGTAGCAGTCAGCAAACACAGCCGCAGTTTCATTCATATCACCCACAAAACCACCAATTGTCGATTTCTTGCTGCTCACGTTACCAGTGTTGTAGCTGCTGGTGACTGTGGTGACAACAGTCTTGTCGGCAATAGTGCTACAAGCTCCCATGAAACCGCCCACGGCTGTGCCAGTGCCAGAGATGTCGCCAGTATTGTAGCAGTCGGTAATCATAAGGCCTGGTGTGGCACTACCGATAATGCCGGCAATGTTGGCAGCACCAGTGATTTTACCAATGTTGTGGCAGCCCTTGATGACAGTAACAGCGTTATTTTTGTCTTTGAGTGCCACGATACCGCCCATCGTGCCCGATGTGCCGGTGATGTCGCCCTCGTTGACACAGTTGATAATGGAGTCACCGCCAACCGAGTGTACGGCGATGCCGGCAAGGCTTGCCGAACCACCAATCTTGCCTTTGTTGACACAATCCTTAATAGTACCGCCGTTGCTTCCCACGATACCGGCATTGGTGTTTTTAGACTCAACCACTATGTCGGCTGTGTTGACACAGTTTTCGACTAAAGTGTTGGTTTCTGTTTCATACACAATACCAACGCTACCAGAGCTAACACTTGCAATGTGACCGTGATTCTGGCAATTCTTAATCGAACCTCCATAGGCAAGATAAACTGCGATACCGGCAGCAGCCGTGTTCTTGTATGTGCTGATTGTGGCATTGTTAACACAATTCTCAATCTGGCCAAAAACGCGTCCGGCAAAACCCGCCGAGCTGCTGTAAGCCGTAATGCTGCCACTTACGAGTGTCAAATCATGAAGACGTCCATGCTGCCCCACATTGCCAAACAGGCCAATATAGGTGTCAGCAGTCTTGTCAGTGCTATATTTCACATTGGTGAACTTATTGCCGCCACCGTTGAAATCGGCGTCAAACTTGTTGGCACCAATGGCTACCGGAGCGTAATCAACATCGGCAAAGTCGATGTCGTTGAGAACCTTGAAGTAACGTCCAGAGAATGTGAAGTGCTCATTATTGGTCACATCGGCAAGTTTTGCCATGTCGGCAACCGTCTTGATTTGATATGGGTCGGCAGCAGTTCCGGCACCGCTAAACAGGTTAGGCATTGCGCGCAAGCCTATCACCTTGCTGTAGCCTCCAACGGTGGCCACAAGAGTGTCGCGCACGCTCGCTGCACCTTCGCCAATATTCACACTCAACGTGCCGTCGCCGACAGTGAATTTAGAGCCTTGTTTCAAAGTCCACACCAGCAATTTGTCGCCACTGGCAAGTGTTGCTGGGGCAAACACATCGTCGGCAGTGTTGCCGTCGGCAAACGTAACCACCATAGAGCGGTTTGCCTTGGCAGCGGCCTCGTCTTTAAACGGCTTCAGCACCGGGTATTTGCCAGTCTCAAAGTCATAGGCCGTGGAGTCAAGTCCTTCAAGAGCCTTGCCAGAGGTGAGTTCCTTGGTGGTCACACCGTTAATGCCCTTGACGATTGCCGTTGCAGCACCACCATAGTAGCCAAGTTGGCTGTCGTAGTAGTTATTCTTGACCGTTGACTTGGAATTGAGGTTTTTGGCTATAACGGCACCGCGAGTTAGCTCTGAATATTTTTCGTAAGTTACAATACCATAGTTGATGTTGCCCTCAAAGTCTGTGCCCATGCTTGCCAGCATAGAAGATATGCCACCCACGTTGTTCTTGGCATACACGTTGCCAGAATTGATGTTGTGGCTCACGGTAGTGGCTCCAGAGAGGAAGCCCACAATGCCGGCAGCATTGTTTGGCATAGGCGAAGTGGCATATTGTGTCACAGAGTCGGCTCTCACATCGCCATCGTTTTGGCAATATGTGATTTTGCCCTTGGAATAGGCTGCTATACCGGCAGCATAAGTGCCACAAGATGCCACATTTCCAGAATTGTAACAGCTAACCACACTACCAGTGGCCTCAACATAGCCCGTGATACCACCAGCATAGGAGCTGATTGCCGTCACATTGCCATAGTTGCGGCAGTTTTCTATCTTGCCGGCAGAGTGACCCACAACAGAACCCACGTTTGAGTAACCAATGACCTCGCAGTCGGCAGCAATCACCACATTCTTGATTGTGGCGTCGGCGCTGGTATAGCCAAACAAGCCTATGTTTTGAGAAGAACCCTTTGTGGTCGGCTTATTGTTGGCATCGGCAGCAATGGAGCCAAGTTTCATGTTGTGAATTGCATGACCCTGACCATCGTAAGTGCCGCCAAACACAATCTTGGCGTTGTTGACATTGCCAATTCCTGTGAAACCGGCAGCGTCTTTGAGGTCGATGTCGTTGGTCTGCTTAAAGAAGTCGCCCTTGAAGTTCTGACCGTTAGACGTAACACCCTTATCGAGCGTCATGAGGTCGTTGACATCTTGAATCAAATATGGGTCAGCTTCTGTTCCAGAACCAAGGAAACCAGACGGATTGACTGTTTCAAGTCCATACATCTTGTAAGGCATGCCCGATGGAGCGAGTGCCACAATCACCTCGGCTGAGTTAATATCTTTGAGCTTAACAGAATCGCCACTGAGAATGAGGCCTGTGGTTTCATCAACGAATTTTTGCGAGGAGCTGTCGTAAAGCTTCCATGTAATGCCATTGGCTGTGGAAACCTTGAAGTCATGCTTAACCTTAAGCACGGTTTCGCCAGCACCCAGAGTCAGCGTAGAAGCTGACAGACAAGCCTCCTTGGTGTCGTCTATGCCCTTGATGCGCGGATACAAGCCCTCGGCGAACACCCATTTGTCAACCTCAAAACCTGGCAGAGGTTTGCCAGAAGCGAGGAATGACGTTTCTACTGCACATTTCTTGGGCTTTTCACTGCCCACGACTTGCTTGTCGTAGTAGCAGTTGGTAAATATTGAATCACTGTAAGTGACACCGTAGATGCCTTGCGCGTCATAAAGCTTAGGCAGACGAGTCTGACCACTTGTGTAGCAGTTTTTGAACGAAGACGGGAACACTGTGGAAATCACATTGCCATTGCCGTCAGTCTTTATAACAGGCACAATCACATTGCCCACGATGCCGCCCACGCGGTTTGACTCGCGTGTGTTGATAATTATGTTAGACGCATAGCTGTTGAATACGTTGCCGCCATAGGTTGTGCCCACAAGACCACCCACAGAGCCTTGCGGCAAAGAGGCTGTGCCATCGTAGGATATTGCCTTGGAGCTGATGTTGCCCAAGTTATAGCAATAATCTATTGTACCTGTCTGCAAACTTCCCACCAAGCCACCAACATAGCCATAGCCTGGCACGTCGGTAATGCTTGCGTCGTTGTAGCAATAAGTGATGTTTGCGCGCTGTGCGCCCTTGGGCAGGGTCATGCCCACAAGACCACCCATGCCGCAATAGTAGTCGGACATGCGTCCTGTCATCTTCAATGTGCCGTGCGACTGTGAGTGGTCCAAGTTGCCTTTGAGCAGACCAACCACGCCACCATGTGCGCCAACGCCTGTAACGGCGCCGTCGAAAGTGGTGTTTGTCATAGATGGGCCATCATATCCGCCCACAATGCCGCCAGCGTTTAAGCCAATGGCCACAAGTGCAGAATTAACGACCTTGATGTCGCTGATTTTTCCAAGGCTGAAACCTGCCAGCAGACCCACGTTGGTGCCATAGGCTCTGATGCCGCAGCTGTCGATAACCACGTTTTTAATCACACTGTTAGCACCAGCATAGCCGAAGATGCCAAAGTAGTTTTCTTCGCCCACAGAGAGCGACAGATTTTTGAATGTGAAGCCTTTGCCGTCGAATGTGCCCTCAAATGGTTTCTCCTCATTCACGCCCACAGGGCTGAATCCTTGCACCAGAGTGCCCATGTCGATATTGCCGCCAAGAGCAATGAACTTGCCCTTGTAGCTGTTGCCGCAACGCACATCTTCAGCAAAATCCTGAAGCTGTGCCACGTTTTTCAAAACAAATGGATTTGACTCGCTACCGTCGCCAGTCCAGCTAAGCACCGGCTTGGCCGGATATGTGACAGTGCCTTTAGGGAACGTGATTGTGGTGCTCATCACTCGGCGAGTCAGCAGGGTCTTGTCGCTGTGGTTGCTTACACCCCAGTTGCCAAACTTCATGTCGGTATCGGTGCCCTGACCGGTTATAGACTTAACGTAGAGCTTGCCGGCCTTCCAATCGGTAGGATAGCAGAAGAAATCGCCATAAACCGAGTTTGAGAATATGCGCTGTGGAGCAATCTCTACCGTTTTGTCGGGATTTACACGAGCCTTAACCACGGCACCGTTGTTGGAGAAGTTCATCAGCGTGATTTCGTTCTTGGCAGTCTGCTCAATGTAGGCAGGGAAAACCACGGTGGAATCAGTGCCCGAATTGTTAAGCACCTCGGTTATGCTCGCATTGGTGGGTTTCAACTCACTTTTTGAGAACGAGCCAAATGCAGAGCCTCGATAGTTGCCGCTAACCACCAGCACAGCCCAGCTGCTAAGGGTGACAGTGCCGTCGGCAGCCAAATTGCCCACGATGGGGTCGGTGGTGCTGAAAGTGCTGCCAGTGGCGTTGATTGAGCACGCCCACACCGGGCCATAAGTGGCATGGTTGTAAATCTTGCCTGGCTTAATGCTGATAGTGCCTGCCGTCAAATTATAGGCGGCGCGGAGAGTGTCTTGAAGCCCATACAGGTTGATGACATAGGCAGAATCGGCACTAAATGGCTTGATTGACACCATGGCTTGCGCCGTCTTGGTGCCGTCTTTCAGAGCGTAGTCAAACTCTGCATAGTTGTCGCCAAACTTGGCATTTGCCGACGCTTTTCGGGCTGTGCTGCGCACAGCGGCACGCTGCAATGCCCCTTCACTCAACTTGCCCTCGGCAAGCTTGCCCAGCACACCGTCTGGTTTCACCACGGTGAATGTGGGTGTTGTCTCCGAAGGTGAAACCAAGCGCGGAGGTGCTTCGCTCACAGACGTGTCAACATTCTTGATTCCCAATAGCTGGGAAGCAAGCTGTTGCTGCGCATTGCCAGCCGCTGACAGTAGGCAACACGACAACAACGTCAATAAATACTTTTTCTTCATTGATTTGATTGTTAGTTATTTAGAGAACTTATTTGAAATTTGTGGTAAATTTTCCAAAATGCACGGCTATGGTACACACAAAGATATTAATGCAACCATGCAACATTCAGTTGCTTTTGCTCACAACAAAAACACTAAAAAATATCTCTATTTTTTGATATGACAAATATAACACTTTTCCCGCAAGAGGCTCACAAATAGCAAAAAGAAAACTCGCAAAAGCACCGCAGCAAGTCATTGATGCCGGCAAACAAAAACACAGCCGGCAGAACCCATTGGGCCTGCCAGCCGTGTTTATTATGAATTGCGAGAAGCCTGACGGCATCAACGATGCTGCAAGATGCGCTGCGGACGCGCACTGGTGCCCGAAGCCGACGGTGCCCAATAACCATAGTCGTAGTCAGACCAGTTGGGCGAAGACGTGTGCACCAGATTGAACTGCCAGTTGCTGTCATCAAGATAAATAGTGCCGACAAAGCGGTTGTGGTTAAGGCGGTAGTTGGAGATATAGACCGTGTAGCCATCTTCAACAAAATGCACCTCGATTACGCCATTGCGCACCTGCCAGTTGATGTGGCTTGCTATGTAGTCCCACGGAGCATTGCTATAGTAGTCAACCCAATGGCCGCTGCCCTTGGTGAAGCGGAACGGGTCGAGTGTGAAGTCAACGTAGGAGTACGAAGAATTGTAGATGCGTCCGTTATAAACCGACGACATATAGGTGTTACCCTCCCAAGTGCCCTCAAGAGTGCTGCTTATTGACTCATCTTCGCAAGAAGTGAACGCGAGCCCCAACACAAGAAGCATTACGGGCATGATTAAATTTCTTATCGTCTTCATATCTTTTGAACTTTTATTAGCAGCCACATTTTGCGGCAAGCCCCGAGGGGCTTTTGCTATCAATTAGACGGCAACAAGGGGCGTTGGTTTAACAACCGCAGGCAATCATTTGCCATCATTCTGCTGCTTGAGCAAATCGCGAATCTCGGCAAGCAATTTTTCCTCGGCGCTTGGCTCCGGTGCAGGAGCAGGAACTGCATCGGTCTTTTTCTTGAATTTATTGAGTGCCTTGACAAACAAGAAGATGCAGAAAGCAATAATCAGGAAGTCGATTACGTTTTGAATGAACAAACCATACTGAATGGAAGCATCGTTGAATTTAACCGACAGTCCGCTGAAGTCAACACCACCTGTGAGCACGCCAAAAATGGGCATAAGCACATTATCAACAAGCGATGACACTATTTTGCCAAAAGCACCGCCAATAATCACACCGACGGCCATGTCAACTACGTTGCCCTTCATGGCAAACTCCTTGAACTCATTTAAAAATTTACTCATTGCGCAAATAAAATTAAAGCCAGAAAATAACGAACCGGAAACAAACTATTAAACTTCCTTAATTAAGGAAATATTTCCGTTATTTTTAGGTTGGATAATTGGATTTAAATACAAAAAATATATTAATTTTGCAATCGCTAAACTGAGGGTAAACCAGAAGTTTGCGCGGTTGCATGTCGCAAAGATACGTAATCGGATTAAAACAGAAAGTTTTTAACCAACTTAATTTATTAATATTATGGGTAAAATTAAAATCGGTATCAATGGTTTCGGTCGTATTGGCCGTTTCGTATTCCGTTCAACTCTTGAGCCACAGAATGTAAATGACGTAGAGGTAGTTGCAATCAACGACCTTTTGTCAGTAGATTATCTTGCTTATCTTCTTAAGTATGACACAATGCACGGACGTTTCAACGGCACTGTGGAAGTTAAGAACGAGAACACACTTGTAGTTAACGGTAAAGAAATCCGCATCTTCGCAGAGCGCGATGCCGAAAACATCAAGTGGGGTGAAGTAGAAGCAGAATACGTTGTAGAATCTACTGGATTCTATTTGACAATGGACCGTGCCGAGAAACACCTCAAAGCCGGTGCTAAATATGTTGTTCTTTCAGCTCCTTCAAAGAAGGGCGAAGACGGCCGTCAAGCTGACATGTTCGTTTGCGGTGTTAATACCGACAAATACAACGGCCAACAAATCGTTTCTAACGCATCTTGCACAACCAACTGCTTGGCTCCTATCGCCAAAGTGCTGAACGACAACTTCGGCATTGAAACTGGTTTGATGACAACAGTTCACTCTACTACTGCTACCCAGCTCACAGTTGACGGTCCTTCTAAGGGCGGTAAAGACTGGCGCGGTGGCCGTGCTGCTTCTGGCAACATCATTCCTTCTTCAACTGGTGCTGCTAAGGCTGTAGGTAAGGTTATCCCTGAGCTCAACGGCAAACTGACTGGTATCTCTATGCGTGTTCCTACTCTTGACGTGTCAGTAGTTGACTTGACTGTTAACTTGAAGAACCCTGCAACTAAGGAAGACATCTGCAACGCTATGAAGAAGGCTTCTGAAGGCGAACTTAAGGGTGTTCTTGGCTACACTGAAGACGCAGTTGTGTCAAGCGACTTCCTCGATGACCCACGCACTTCAATCTTCGACGCTGAGGCTGGTGTTTACTTGACTGACAAGTTCGTTAAGGTTGTTAGCTGGTATGACAATGAGTTCGGATACAGCCACAAGGTAATCGACCTTATCAAGATTATGAAGAAGCACAATGGTTAATTTGAAGCCACTTTTTTGACTTAATTAAATCATTATAGCGAACAAGCCCGAGGCTCTACTGAGTTTCGGGCTTTTTGTTTGCTCCAATGAAAAACTTGTTATATTTTTGTAAATGAAATAACTAATTGAAAAAAATATCAGGTTTTCAAGAAAACAAATGCTTGAATTAAAAGGGAACCAGGTGTGAATCCTGGGCAGTACCCGCTGCTGTAAGCCCCCGCAACGCGGAAAAGCCTCCCACAAAAGCCACTGGCTCGCTCACTGAGCCGGGAAGGTGTGGGAACACAAGGCTTGGGGTGAGCCAGAAGACCTGCCTGATGGCATGCCGAACGCAGAAAAAGCGGCATGTTGGTATTTTGACTTTCGTGGCAATAGAGTCGAAATGAAACAAGAACAGTCTGCCCCGACGTGCAGACGTGTGGCTTTTGTGCGCATGCCCCACAACGGGCGACGGCACAAAAAGACTGACCATTTCACACCACACACAGTGGCTTCATTGCTTAGTTGCGACCCTTAACCACGATTTGTCGGCAAATCGTAGAGAAAAAGGAGAACAACTAATTTTTTATTAACAATTTAACAAAAAAGCTATGAAGCAACTGAAACTATGCTTATTCCTGCTTGTGCTTTTCGCATTTGGAAGCAACGTGCAGGCATCGGCAGTGCAGCAGCTCAAGCCCCAAAGTTATGACACAAGCGACGAGGTGTTTTACCTCAAAACCGCTGACGGACTCGAGCAATACACTGTAGATGGCACAGTAACGTTTAGGGGCGCCAAAAACGGAATTCCAACCGGGCGCGACTGCGGCGTTGTTTTCACCCCCAAGAACAAAGGTGACCAGATTCAAGTCACTGTGAACGCAAACACCTTGGGCGGTGACAATTATCTATTGCTCTATGACGGAGCTATAGAAAAAATAGGTTATGGCACAAGCGATGGCAAAGACCAGTCACGGTATTTGCCAGCCGGCTGGGTCAAGAAGTATGTGGAAGGCAGCGCCGGTGAGGCCTACACCTCAACTGCCGATGACGGCAGCGTGTCGTTTGGTTTCCACTCAAGCTACTCCCAAAGTGCACAGTCATTTGACATCACCGTGACGTCGGTGTCGCCAAAAGACATGGCATTTAAGTCGGCAACAGTCATGACCGACATTGCTGCTGTGGACCGCGCCAAAAAGAATGTAGCCATATTTGGCGTTGATGTGGTCATGGACGGCAGCCTGAACCCATTGACGCTTAATGAGCTTAGCGTGAACACAAGCGTTCTTGCCAGCTCTGCAAGCGTGACAAACCTGCGTCTGTATAAAGGCTCTGCCTTCAGCGACGCAAACCTTCTTGCCACCGCCGCCAACACTGGCGATGGACTTAAAACCACTGATTTGGCTCTGAAGAGCGGTTCCAACAAGTTTTATGTAGTGGCCGATATCACTGATGCGGCAAAAGGCACTTTGCCCGGACTTGAACTGACTACATTAAAAATAGCCGGAGAAAACCGTCTGCCAGAAGCCGTGAAAGGCAATGACGTGGCGATAATTAACGTCATAAAAATTGGCACCGAGGCAAAAACATACGTGATTGACGACGACGCCATGTTTTATGACGACGGTGGAAAAGACGGCAAATACACAAGAGACTTCGAGGGCAGCATTACGTTTGTCCCTGCCACCGAAGGCAAAGCCATAAAACTCGACATCACAAAGCTCAAGCTGTTCAACACCTCATCAACCGGCTTGAACGACGTGTTTAAGGTGTATAACGGACGTACAACAGATGCGGCCAACCTCATCGCCACACTGCTTGACGATGCCGAAACTGTGAAATCAACAGCCGACGACGGCTCAATGACCGTGTATTTCAAATCGGTTACAGGCTATCCTGCCGACGGCTGGGAAGCTGTGGTGTCGCAGTTCTTGCCTGGCGACATGACATTCAAGAGCTTGAGCGCAAGCGCAGCAAGCGACAAGACTGTGGCTGCCGGCGACAAGCAAGCACAGCTGCTGACCATTGATGTTGTGACCGACAACCAAGTGAAGCCCCTGGCTCTCACCGAAGTTAAACTCACAAGCGACGAAGCCAAGAACATTGACAATGTGCAAGTCTATTACCTTGGCAAAAAGAATGTGTTCTCCACCTCGAACCTTGTGGGCGAAAGCACAGTGAGCGGCTCGGCAATAACCGTAAGCGGCAACACCGCCTTAGTGGAAGGCCACAACTACTTTGCCGTGGTGGCAGACGTAAAGACATCGGCCGTGAACGGCGACAAGGTGTCGCTGCAATTCAACAGCGCCACCATTGCCGGCAATGTGCAGACCACAGCCGAAGAAGTGAAAGCCACACGCACCGTGGAAAACGTGTGCCGCGCCACAAAAGGCACGCACAGCCACGTGTTCAGTGGCGACTGGACATTTACCAACACCGAGGGCTTCAGCGGCAAATATGAGGCTGAAAACGCCGATTATGTGGTGACGTTCACTCCTGCCGAGGAGGGGACTGTGGCACAAATCGACTTCTCTAAATTTGATGTTTACTACACTTCTTCAAGCTACGGCACAAAAGCAAAGTTTGAAATCTACAGCGGCGACAAAGCCGGCGTAGCAAGCGAGCTTCTATGGAAGCTAAGCGACTCTGAGCACGCAAGCACAGGCCCTGGCACAGTAATCCGCTCAAAGGCAGCCGACGGCTCCATAACAATACTTTTCAACCCACAAACCACATCGAGCTACTATGCCGGAACTGGTTGGAAAGCCAAAGTGAGCGCATTCCGCAACCACGACATGACTGTGAGCGAGGTGAAGTCAGCCCAAGCAAGCACTGCAAACCTTGCAGCCGGAGCAAGCGGCGAATCGCTCATCAACTTCAACGTGGTGACCGAGGGTACACTCACACACAAAGTGCTCAATGGCGTGAAGCTGCAACTCAAGGGCGCTGACGCATTGAGCAACGTGAACCTGCTCTACAACGAAGCCAAGGCCAACACTGAAAATGCAGTGACCTTTGGCACATCCGAGGTTAAGGGCGCTGAGGTGACTATCAACGGCGAGACCACTCTTGCCGAAGGTGACAACAATTTCTTCCTGACTGTAAATGTCAAGAACGACGCCGAGGCTGAAACTGCCGTAGATGCCGCCGTGAAGCAGCTGATTTGGAGCGACGGCACAACAAGCGACGTGAACGCTGACCCTGAAGGCGAGCGCATCGTTAAGCACATATTGAACATCACCACCGGCAAAAAAGTGATGACGGTGATTAATCCAGTGATGTTCTATGACGACGGTGGTGCCGACGCCCCAACGACCAAGGGCTTCGACGGGACCATAACATTCGTGCCAGGCAAGCCAGGCACTGCTGTGGAAATAAACACCAAGAGCTTCTCCACCGGTCAAGGCAAATTCTACCTTTACGAAGGTAAAGAGGTGAATGATGACAAGCTGATAGGCACATATAACTACACAACCGGTCCTGGCGACGTGATTTCTGACGCAGAGGACGGCTCGTTCACCGTACACTACACCGGTCCGACCTCAAGCTACTCAACTTACGACGGCTTCGCAATGGAAGTGAAGCTGCACGAGCTCACACAGTTTGTGGCCGACGAAGTGACAGCCAACGCTATGACAGGCAAGGCTGTGCGTGGCTCAAACGCCGTTATGCAAAAAATACGTGTAAAAGTTAGCGGCGACCGCGGAACAGTGAAAGTTTCGGCAATAAAATTCGCCACCACAGGAACTACAGCTCTGGCCGATGTGACCAGCGCCAACCTCTTCTACACTGGAGCAACCGACAACTTCACAGGCAAGGGTCTCGTGGGCACGGCAACCACTTTGAGCGCCGACAACGAGCTGACGCTTACCTCTCCAGTGGAAATCAAGGCAAGAGGTGACTTCTACTTCTGGCTCACCTACGACATTGCCGCCAATGCCACTGCCGGCAACAAGATTGGCGCACAGCTCACAAGCCTGACGGCAAACGACGAAGTTAAGACCGCGACCGCAACTGCTGCCTCACGCGAAATTCAAGCCGGACTCAGCGGCACATACGTGATTGGCGCAAGCGACAATGCCAACTACAAGACATTTGCCGAGGCAACCGCTGCCCTGGCCAATGGCGTTGAAGGCCCTGTGACATTCAATGTGGAAAACGGCACCTACGCCGAAAACGTGCGCATTGTGGGTGTGCAAGGCGCAAGCGAGCAGCACCCGATAGTGTTCAAGAGCCTTTCGGGCAACCCAGCCGACGTGACCATAACAGGCGGCGGTTACTCAGACCCAGCTTATGGTGCACACAAAGAAGGCATGTTCTATGTTGACAGCACAAGCTATGTGACAATAAAAGACATGAGCTTCGTGCCAGCCACACAGACCTACCCATACGTGATACACCTCTACAACCAGAGCCGCCATGCCACGATAGACAATGTGGTGGTGACAGCCGAGTCTGTCAACGACTCACAAGCAGCATCGGGCATGTCGCTCGTGAAGGCAGAGGCCAAGAATGAAGATGGCAAGAACAATGACTTCCTCTCTATCACCAACAGCAAGTTCACTGGTGGTTACATAGCCTTGTATCTGGGCGGAACATCTTATGTGAAGCTCACTCGCGAAGAAGGCCTTGTGGTGAAGAACAACACTATCACCGAGGCTGGCAGCAAGGGTGTGTATGCAACCGATGAAGACAACGCTGTGATTTCTGGCAACACAATCACCCAATCAACCGCCCAGAAGACCAATTATCACGGTATAGACCTATCTCGCACACGCGGCAAGGTGGTGGTGAGCGGCAACAAAATTGTGAACGCCAACTCTGCTTATAGCTATGGTATAGAAGTGAGAAACGAGAGCTACGGAAGCGAAAATGAGCCTATTCTCGTGTATAACAACTCTGTGTCAATCACAAACTCGCCAAACGGCAGCAGTGCAGGCATTGAAATTGACGGCGACAACAAGAACATCAGCGTGGCCTACAACACCGTGCGCATAGCCGGCAACGGTGGTTACACATTCTATAGCGCACGCGCACGCACCAATGAAATGTACACAGGCATAAGCCTCACCAACAACTTGTTCCAGAACTTGACATCATCGAGCGAGAACATGTTTATCTATTCGACCTACATCAACAAAGCAAAAGCCACGACCAACGCCTTCTCGGGCAGCAACATCTTGTCAAGCACCGACATTGATGCGCTCAACACCATAGAAGGCAACAGCGGCAACTTGGTTGATAATGCCGAATTTGTGTCGGAAACTGACTTGCACCTCAAGAGTGCCGGCAAACTCAATGCCGCCACTCCCATAGCCGGCATCACAACTGACGCCGACGGTGCGACCCGTGACGGTGCTACCCCGACTATCGGAGCATTTGAGTACAAGACCATCGTGGCCGACAAACCAGTGATTGCCGACGGCTATCCTACCGTGCTCAACGTGAAAGAGACTTCTGCCGACGTCAACACCAAGTGGAACGTGAGCGGAAAACTCTACTCCAAGGTTGAACAGATAGTTGAGACCAAGGCTCCAGCAGGCCGCAAGGCAGCTCCGCTGCGACGCGCAGGCGTTTCGGCCGAAGACCTGCTCGCTGGCACTCCCGTAGATGTGACCGGTGACACAGAAGCCACCACCAAGTTCACAGAGCTTGAGCCCAACACAAAGTATAAAGCATACTTTATCTTGGTGAGCGCAATAGACGGAAGCCAAAGCGACATCGTGGAAAGCGACGAGTTTACTACTCTGCGCAAAATAGACCCGCTGACGATAGACCTCACCAATCCTTATGACATGATTGAGGAAGGCGGCAGCAGCACAATAGAGCCGACAATCACTGGCGGCGACGCACCTTACACCTATGAGTGGCGCGACCAGATGAACAACGTGATTGGCCACGAGGCAACCGTGACTGTGAAGCCGACCCAAACCTATGGATACAAGCTCACCGTGACAAGTGCCGATGGTCAGAAGGCTGTGGCAAAGACTGGCGTGTATGTGGCCGGAAAGGCTGTGACTGCCACATTCGACGACAACTATCTTGCCGAGGAATCAAGTTTCCAGGGCGACAACACCGACGATGTGATTTACAGCGGTTCTTACGCATTCCATGTGTCGAACTACAAATCTTGGTGGTATGGCTACGCTTTGAGCAACAAGACTTCCACAGAGTTTAACTCGCTCAGTGACCAGTTCAACTCTTCGGTTGGCCACGGCTACAAGAACAGTGCAAACTACTGCGTGGCTTATCCGAGTGGAAGCTCTGTTGACGTGACAAACAACCTCGACGGCGACGTGCTCAAGGGCGTGTTTGTTACCAATAACGCCTATGCAGTGAACAGCATGGTCAACGGCGACAGCTTCGCCAAGAAGTTCACTCAAGGCGACTGGTTCAAGGTGACAGCCGAAGGCACAACAGCCGATGGCGAAAGCACCACCGCAGAGTTCTATCTTGCCGACTACCGCAGTACCGATGCAGCCGACCACTACATAGTGCGCGACTGGACATGGTGGGATTTGAGCTCTCTGGGCAAGGTGACCAACGTGACATTCACACTCAGCGGCTCTGACACAGGCAAGCTTGGCCTCAACACTCCGGCTTATTTCTGTCTCGACAACTTCAACTGCGAGAAGCCAGGAGCAACAGGCGTGAGCGAGCCTAACAAGAACAAAGATGTGATAATCGGCATAAGCAAGGGACACATTGAAGTGAATGGTGCAAGCACAGTGAGCATCTACTCTGCTTCAGGCGCCTTGATTAGCGACGGCAAAAACTCTGTTGACGTTGTGGCCGGTGTGTATATCGTGGTTGCCAACGGCAAACCTCACAAAATTCTTGTAAAGTAATTTAGATAACACAATGATATAAATTCCTTTTTATCAACCTTTTGGACAGGGCGGCTTCATTTCAGCTTGAGGCCGCCCTGATTTTTTTTTGCAATTTTTTTGAAAAAAATGAAGCAGTTATTTGCAAGTTTATTGAAATTGATATAATTTTGTACTGATTTCAAAAACGTAATAATTATAAAGATATAACAAATACATTTTTGTAACATTTTCACAATAAAAATCAAAAAAAACGAACTGCAATGACAGCGACAGAACAGCTAATAGAGCACAACATCAGACCCTCGGTGCAACGAGTGGCAATCATGCAATATCTGCTTGACCACCGCACCCACCCCACGGCCGACGACATCTACACAGAACTTGTGAAAACGATGCCCACACTGTCGCGCACAACGGTGTATAACACGCTTCAACTGCTGGTGACCAACCAGGCAGTGCTCGGACTGACCATCGACCAGCACAACATGCACTTTGACGGCTACACTCACCCACACGCCCATTTCCTGTGCCGAAGCTGCGGAAAGATATTTGACGTGGAAGTCAACAGCCATCTCCGTGAGCACTTGTTCACAAGCGACAAGTTTGCTATAGAGAAAGTGGAGCTGAACTACGTGGGACTATGCCCCGATTGCAGAATAAGAGAGATAAATAACGACAATTGAAATATTGCCAAAAAACATACAAAAAAGTTTTTACGACTATCAACTAATTATTAACACTTTAAATTTAAAGATTATGGCTAAGAAATGGATTTGCACAGTATGTGGTTATGTAGCAGAAGGAGAAAACCCACCAGCAAAATGCCCTCAGTGTGGTGTACCTGCAAGTAAGTTCAAAGAACTGAAAGAAGAAGGTATTCAGTTTGCATGTGAGCACGAGATTGGCGTAGCCAAGGGTGTGGACGCAGAAATTCTGCAAGGCCTGAAAGACAACTTCAACGGCGAGTGCACTGAGGTTGGAATGTATCTGGCAATGAGCCGTCAAGCCGACCGTGAAGGATACCCTGAAATTGCTGAGGCTTTCAAGCGTTACGCATTTGAGGAGGCTGAGCACGCAGCAAAATTCGCAGAATTGCTCGGAGAAGTGGTTTGGGACACCAAGACCAACGTGGAGAAGCGCATGATGGCAGAGTCTGGCGCATGCGAAGGCAAACTGATGATTGCCAAGAAGGCAAAAGAGCTGAACCTCGACGCAATTCACGACACCGTACACGAGATGGCAAAGGACGAGGCACGTCACGGCAAGGGCTTTGAAGGTCTCTACAACCGCTATTTCAAGAAATAAGAATCTGACACCACACAGCACTAATAGCAACAAGGCGCAGCACCTGAATTCAGGAACTGCGCCTTGCTTTTTTTAGTGTGTAAGTTAGAAACCACGTGTTACGGCGGCTGTGAAGCAGCATCACACAAGAGAGAGAGATGCTACACTTTCTCAATTTGCACCGTCATGGGCGCATGAAAATTGTAGTTGTCGCCGTAAGGGACGAGAAAATCCAAATAATTGTGCATGCGTTTTGACATGCGGTCCTTTATCACCCACAAACCCGAAATCTTGGGATTGGAGCAAGTGACCCTGATTGTGTCGCCAAGACTGAAGCCGTGCTTGCGGAACAGGTCGGGAGACATGGCCACCCAACGGATTTCATAATTGCGAAGCTTTTTAAGATTGATGCGGTCGCCACTTGCCGTGAAATGACCCACTCCGCGATGGCCAGGGTGATACTTGGAGGCCCTTACTGAAATTTGCGCGAACGATGACACCGACAGTGCGGAAAATGCCGCAATCATTAGCAACACGCGCTTTGGAGAGAAACACTTGAGTGAAATAAATTTTGCTATATGTTTCATCGCCACAAAGTTACAAAATTTTCCCGACACGGCAAAATGCCCACCTCCAGGCCCAAGGACACACTGCAAGTCACAAGTCAAGCCCTGAGGGAGGCTTGCCGGCTGTGTGTCAGTGTGTTTTAGCACGCTTTTGCGCGCCGAGAAGCCACAAAATTATAATTTATTACCAAAAGTGGCATTTTTCTTGTAATTTTGCAGCGGAAAACGTTAAGAAACGAACAAATAATTCATTATACAATCTATAAGTTATGTTTGAAAATCAACCAAAAGGTCTTTATGCCTTGTCGCTTGCCAACACCGGCGAGCGATTTGGCTACTACACGATGATTGCCGTGTTTGTGCTCTTTCTAAAAGCCAATTTCGGCTTGAGCCCCGGCGCCGCAGGAGCAATCTACAGCACATTCATGGGACTCGTTTATTTCTTGCCGTTTGTGGGCGGCATATTTGCCGACCGCTGGGGCTACGGCAAAATGGTGACCATAGGCATCGTGGTGATGTTTTTCGGCTACCTATTTCTGTCGGTGCCGCTTGGAGGCAACACCACAGCACTCGTGGCAATGCTCGCGGCCCTATTCATGATAGCATGGGGCACGGGGCTTTTCAAGGGCAATCTGCAAGTGATGATAGGCAACCTGTATGACGACCCGAAATATAGCGCACAGCGCGACTCCGGATTTTCGATATTCTATATGGCAATCAACATAGGCGCGCTTTTTGCCCCCACGGCTGCCATAAAAATCATGGAATACACGCAAACCCACTTTGGCGTGAGCGTGGAAGACAGCTATCACTACGCATTTGCCGTGGCATGCCTGTCGCTTGTGGTGTCGATTGCCATATACTATGGCTTCCGCTCCACATTCCGCAACGCCGAGATCTCAAAAACATCGGCAAAACCCGGCTCAAACGAACCTGTGGAGCAGCTCTCCAAGGCCGAGACCAGACAGCGCATCACAGCCCTGTGCCTCGTGTTTGCCGTGGTGCTGTTTTTCTGGATGGCATTTCAACAAAACGGATTAACCCTCACCTATTTTGCCGACGAGTTCACAGCCAAGTCGTCGTCGGGCGTGGAGAGCATGGCATTTGACGTGCTCAACCTCGTGGCATTGATTTTCGTGGTATATGCCTTGTTCTCCTTGTTCCAGAGCAAGACTGCAAAGGGGCGGATAATATCGGTTGTGGTGATAGTGGCCGCTGTGGGCTACCTTGTGTGGAAATACAGCAACCTGGAGGGCAGCGTGGCTGTGGCAGCACCAATATTCCAGCACTTCAATCCCTGCTTTGTGGTGATGCTCACCCCTGTGAGCATAGCTCTGTTTGGCTGGCTTGCCAAACGCGGCAAAGAGCCGAGCGCACCGCGCAAGATAGCCTACGGAATGCTCGTGGCAGCCGTGGCCTACTGCGTGCTGCTCGTGGGCTCGCTCAACCTGCTATCGCCCGATGCCCAAAAAGCCGCCGGCGACGCTGCCACATTCGTGTCGCCAAACTGGCTGATATCGACTTACCTGCTTCTCACATGCGGTGAGCTTCTGCTGTCGCCAATAGGAATTTCATTTGTGAGCAAAGTGGCTCCACCAAAATACAAGGGAATGATGATGGGCGGCTGGTTTGTTGCCACCGCCGTGGGCAATCTGCTTGTGAGCGTGGGTGGCTTTGTGTGGGGCAGTCTGCCACTGTGGGCCGTGTGGAGCATATTTGCCGTGCTTTGCCTCTTGTCGGCACTGTTTATGCTCTCTATCATGAAACGCCTTGAAAAGGTGTCGTGACAAGCCAACTGCAATTAGCACAATAAACGAAACAAAAACTGCCGGCAATAAAATGCCAGCAGTTTTTTTGTTTTATCATCAGAAACCCGTGAAAGGTCAGCCGAACATGTGGAAGAAGAAATAGCATGCGGCACGGTCGGCCAGCACGCCCTTGGCATAGCCAATAATCTCAAACGCGGCGTTGCGCACGGTGCCGTTGGCATCAATGCGCCCCAGCACTTTGCTCTCGCCGTCGCGCACCTCAACGTAGCCATTCTCTGAGTTGAAGTAGCCTATGCGCACATTGCTTGCGTTATAGACCTGGTGGTCGGCAATGCGGCCAAGCGTTGCGTAATTGGCATTGCGCACGGTGCCGTCGGCATCAAAATAACCTATTGTTTTGTAATCGGAGTTTCGCACAGTGCCGTTTGCCGCTATGCGCCCCACAGCCACGTAGCTCTCGTTGCGAAGTTCCTGAGCACCGGCGGTGAAAGCCGAAACACACAGAATTATCGCCACGACAAGCCGCGAAATAATGCGTTTTGAGTTAAATGTCATAACGAAAAACCCCCTTTCAAATAATTTTAGGAATACAAAAATAGTCAAAATAAATCTGACTGTTAGCACAATGACTGCAAAAACGGCAAAAGGTTTAACCATGCTGTGACTTTACAACTGTGAAAAGATGTTTACATGGCTTGGTTTTCGCCAGGTCTTTAGTCAAGATAGGTTGCATCTGGGCAAAAAAATCGCATAAGCACACCTCTCTGCCCTCGATTTGCATTATCTTTGGATAAGATAAGCTGCATCTCAGCATAATATTCAAGTGAAACTTGACATTCTGCCCTCGATTTGCATTATCTTTGCAGTTAAAAGCAAATTACAATCATTCATCAACACAGACGATGAGAAAGTATAACATTATCAACAACACTTTAGGCTGGTTGACGTTTGTGGTGGCAGCGATAACATATCTGCTCACCATTGAGCCGACAGCAAGTTTCTGGGACTGCCCAGAATTTATAGCACAAGGATTCAAGTTGGAAATCGGACACCCACCGGGCAACCCGATATTTATTTTGGCAGCACGCTTTGCAGCCAACTTTGCCGGCGGCGACGTGACGGCAGTGGCAAAATGCGTTAACTCGATGTCGGCTCTGCTGAGTGCGGCAACGATATTGCTGCTGTTCTGGACCATAACCCATCTGGTGAAAAAGCTGCTCGTGACCGACGGCGAAGAGGACAAGATGAGTGTGGCTCAGTATATAGCCATAATGGGCAGCGGCATTGCCGGCGCACTTGCCTACACATGGAGCGACACATTCTGGTTCTCGGCCGTGGAAGCCGAGGTGTATGCCTTCTCGTCGTTCTGCACGGCACTGGTGTTCTGGCTGATACAGAAATGGGAAGACCATGCCGACGAACCTGGCAGCGACCGCTACATAGTGCTGATAGCCTATGTGTTCGGCATTTCGCTGGGTGTACACTTGCTCAACCTGCTCTGCATTCCTGCCATAGTGCTGGTGTTTTATTACCGCAAATTCAGCAAAACATCGCTCAAAGGCTCGCTGCTGGCACTGCTGGTTTCGTTTGGAATCATAGTGCTGATACTCTACGGACTTGAGCCTGGCTTTGTGGAGCTCGCGCAATATTTTGAGCTGTTCTTCACCAACACGGTGGGCTTGTCATTTAACGTGGGCACACTGATTTATGCACTGCTCACAGTGGCAGTGTTCTCATGGAGCATCTGGGAGCTTTATCGCAAGAACCGCAGCGACAAGCGCATCAAGGTGTCGTTCTTCCTCAGCATATTTATGAGCGGAATTCCGTTTATCGGCGAGAGCATGATTATACCAGTGGTAATTCTCGTGGCACTTGCCTGGTGGCTTGCCAAGAAATGCAACAAGATACCGGTGCGCATATTCACCAACGTGGTGCTGAGCATATTCATGATATTCCTCGGCTTCTCGTCGTATGCGCTAATTCTCATACGCTCCAACGCCAACACCCCACTTGACGAGAACTCACCAAACAGCGTGTTTGCACTGCAGAGCTACCTGAGCCGTGAGCAATATGGCAAGAGCCCTCTGCTCTATGGCCAAACGATGAATTCGAGCGTGGTGTATCAAAACCAGCCCGACGGCACGGCTAAGCCTCTCATCAAGAAAGGCCGCACACTCTATGCCCGCGAGGTGAAGGCCAACGCAAGTGACCCCGACCGCTACAAGGCAATAGGCAACGTGGAGGACTATCAGTATAATCCGGAGCTCAACATGCTGTTCCCACGCGTGTATAGCTCGGCACACATCAGAGAATACACCGAGTGGCTCAACCTGCACGGCACTCAAGTAGATGCCACCACGCGCGTAGATGCCGACGGCAATGCCGTGGAGCATGAGCCGCGCATCAAGCCGACATTCCTTGAGAACCTCACGTTCTTCATCGACTATCAGCTAAACTACATGTATTGGCGCTACTTCATGTGGAACTTTGCCGGCCGCCAAAATGACATTCAGGGCATGGGCGAAATCACACAAGGCAACTGGATTTCGGGCATTCCGTTTATCGACAATCTGCGCCTCGGCGACCAAAGCCTCATGCCAGCCGACCTAACCACAGGCAACAAGGGTCACAACGTGTTCTACATGCTGCCTCTGCTGCTCGGCATAATAGGTCTGCTGTGGCAAGCCTACTCAAGCAAAAAGGGAATAGAACAATTCTGGGTAGTGTTCTTCTTGTTCTTCATGACCGGCATTGCCATAGTAATGTATCTGAACCAAACACCAAGCCAGCCGCGTGAACGAGACTACGCCTACGCCGGCTCATTCTATGCGTTTGCAATATGGATAGGAATGGGTGTGGCAGGAATATGGCGCACCGCACTCTGGCTACTCAAGCGCAAGGCAGAGAAAAACGCCAAGGGCACAGCAGCAAAGGCTGCTGAAAAAGCTTCTGACAGCGACACAACCGGCAAAACCTCACTTGCTGTGGCAAGCGTGGCTGCCGTGATAGGTTTGCTCGTGCCGATACAGATGGTGAGCCAGACGTGGGACGACCACGACCGCTCCGACCGCTATGCCGCACGCGACTTTGGCGCAAACTATCTGGCCGGCGTTGACAAAAACGGTATAATTTTCTGTAACGGCGACAACGACACATTCCCACTGTGGTATAACCAAGAGGTGGAGGGCTACCGCACCGACGTGCGCGTGGTGAACTTGTCGTATCTGTCAACAGACTGGTATATCTCGCAAATGCAGCGTGCAGCCTACGAGTCGGCACCGCTGCCCATGCAAGCTGGCCCAACGACGTTTGCCTACAACAACCGCCAGTATAACTACTTCATAGCACCCGACACTGCCACACGCGTGCCCGTAATCAAGTCGCTGCAGGAGCTTTACAGCCCTGCGTGCATGAGCAACGGCTATGGTGTGCCTGAAATCAAGTATCCAAACGTGTTTATCAACATCGACGCCGACAAAGCAGTGAAAGCCGGTGTGGTGCCAGCCGGATACCGTGACCAAATTCAGGAAACCATCGACTTGAACCTGATGCAGAACGGTGGAGGCATGTCATCGAGCCAAGTGATGTCGCTCGACATGATTGCATCAAGCATAGCACAAGGCTGGAAACGCCCATGCTACTTTGCCATGACAGTGCCCGACAACTATTATCTGGGCTTGTCACCCTATCTGCGCAACACAGGCTTGTGCTATCAGGTGACTCCTCTGCGCGGCATGTCGCAAAGTGGCGACATAGCCTGCAACACCGACAAGATGTATGAAACGGTGATGACCAAGTTCCGCTGGGGGGGCATCGACAAGGCTAAGCCGGGCTCGCTCTACCTCGACGAGACAATACGCCGCATGGTGACCACAATCAGAAGTTCGCTCATTGACCTTGCCACCGACCTGACAAGCGAAGGTGCAGCCGCCAACGAGGCAATAAAGCATGGTCAAACCACATTTATGGGTCAGAACGCCAAGGCATATCGCGACGACCGCTTTGCCAAGGCCGAAAAGGTGCTCAACCTCATGGAGCAGAAACTGCCTGCCAAGTCAAGCCCATACGCAGTGACACTCGGCTTGCGCATAGCACAGACCTATCAATATCTGGCCGAGAACTCCGGCAGCAAGGCAGCCAAGGCCAAGGCTCTGAAGATGGTGGAAGATGAAATCTTGCGCTACGGCAGCTACATGCGCTTCTACCAATCGCTCAGCGCCCGCAACTACGACCGCCTGACCAACAACGACCGCTACATCGACCAGCACTATGTGGGCGAGCTGATTTCTTACTACGGCTCACTGAACCCAAGCGGCTTGAACGCCGTGATAGGCAAACTGGAGAAAATGGGCGTGAACATAGGCCGTCTGAACAGCTTCATGCAGCAGACATCGCAGATGCAAGCGCAAAGCACAGAAGCAACCACAGCAGACACCTTGCTTGCAACCGAAAGCGACTCGCAAGCAAGCGGCTCACTTCTGGGCTTCTAAAAAAAACGCTGAACCGCAAAGCCACAGCTGGCTTGCGAAACAATAACTCGCAAAGACGAGGCTGACACACAGCAACAGCAATGTGCCGCCTCGTCTTTATTTTTTATATATATTTGCACCGGCAAAACACAAGCAGCTTAATTTTTTTTAGAAATTATGAATCTTAACAGACTTGTAGAGCGGCCTCCGCTGCTATTTCGCATGCTTTTCCCCGAAACCATGTGGCGCATACACAAAAAGCGACACACGGTGTATCTGACATTTGACGATGGTCCGGTGCCAGAGATAACTCCGTGGATTCTTGACACACTTGACCACTATGGCATAAAGGCCACATTTTTTCTGGTGGGCAACAACGTGGCTAAACACCCAGAACTTTTTGAGGAGATAAAACGACGCGGACACAGCTACGGGAACCACACAATGGACCACCTGCAAGGCGCCAAGGTGACAACAAAGACATATCTGCACAATGTGTTCACGGCAAATGAGCTGATACACTCCACCCTGTTTCGTCCACCACACGGGTGGCTCAGATGGGGGCAGTCAAAGGTGCTGCGAGAGCGGTTCACAATAATCATGTATGACCTCGTGACACGCGACTACGCAAAGAAAATCAATGGCGAAGACGTGCTCAACAACGTTAAGCGATTTGCCCGCAACGGCTCAATAATCGTGTTTCACGACTCGCTGAAAGCCGAGAAAAACATGAGATATGCCATGCCAAGAGCAATCGAATGGCTTAAAAGCCAAGGATATGACTTTGGCGTGATACCAATGTAAAGAAAGAACCGCCGCCACAAACCACACGCCACCCCAGCATGACACAATCTGCACACGACGACATTAAACTGACAATCAAAGCGAAAGCAAAGGAGCTTGACTTTGACGCATGCGGCATGGCCAAGGTGAAGCCGGTGGACAGTGAAGCCGTGGCACGATATGAAAAATGGATTGCCGATGGCAAAAACGGCTGCATGGACTGGACAAAAAACTATCCAGACATAAGGGAGAACCCCGGTCTGCTGCTCGATGGAGCAAAAACGGTGATAGTGGTGGCCATGAACTATTATCCAAGCACTTTTCAAAGCGATGATGCCGCACAATTTGCCTATTATGCCTATGGCCGTGACTACCACGAGGTGCTGAAAGACCGTATGCGCAAGCTTGCCGCTTTCACCAAGGAGAGCACCGGCAAGGACTCGCGCTGCTGCGTGGATTCAGCCCCAATCAGAGAGCGATACTGGGCACAGCAAGCCGGAGTGGGCTTCATAGGACTAAACAATGCCCTGATATTGCCCGGAAAGGGGTCATTTTACTTTCTTGGCGTTCTGGTCACGCAGCTCGACATAGAGCCCGACGAGCCGTGCACACTGACGTGCGGCAACTGCCATGCGTGTGAAAGGGCGTGCCCAAGCCATGCGCTGTGTGGAGGAGAACCGGTAGATGCGAGAAAGTGCTTGTCGTGCCTCACCATAGAGTGCCACGACGAGTTGCCGGAATGGGTGGGAACGGTGATAGGAAACCGCGTGTATGGCTGCGACGAGTGCCAGAAGTGCTGTCCGCACAACCGCCGAGCCAAGGGCAACACGATAGCAGAGCTTCAGCCAAAAGACGAGCTGCTGCACTTGACTGCCGAAGAAATAACCCGAATGGAGCAAGCCGACTTCAGCCGCCTGTTTAGCCACAGCGCGGTGAAACGCGGGAAACTGGCAGGCCTGCAGCGAAACGCCCGCCTAATAATCAAAAACCAAGCAAAATGATTTGCGTCAATGGGTGGGTCAGTGGGCCTTTGAGGCGCACGAGGGGCAGATGCCCTTGACCATGTAGTTGATGGAGCGCATTTCGTAGCCGTCGGGCAGCGAGACGCGAGGAATGTTGATTTCTGGCAAGCAACATGTGCGGTGACACACCTCGCAATAGAAATGAACGTGCATGTCATCGTCGTCGTCATCGTGAGAGCTGGCACACAGCTCATAGCGCACCACATCGGCGCCGTCCTCAATGGTGTGAACGAGATGATGCGTGCGGAAGATGGTGAGGGCACGAAAAATGTTTGACTTGTCGATAGTGACAATCTGCTCCTCAAGCTCCATAAGCGACATGGGGCGCTGCTCGTGAGCCAGTGCCTCGACAAGCAATATGCGGTTTGCCGTGGGTTTCACACCGTGACTTTGCAGCAAGCCAACGCTGTCGATAATGCCATTATTTTTCCCGTCGTTGTCTGTCATTCACTCACAATGCGCCCTGCTCCACCTTGACACAAATGCGCTCTATCATGGCATCGGTGCGGTCGGTGTCGGGCCGATAATTGTCTTTAAGATTTGCCCCGAAGAAGCGTCCGAATGTCTGCCAAAATCCAGCCTTGAACGTGCCCATGAAAGCCTTGACAATGTTGTAGGATGTCTGGTTGGTCTCACGGTTGACAAGCTTGATGAGCAATTTGCCCTGATTTTTGGTCAGCTTCTTCATTTGAGGCTTGTATTGATTAAAAAGCTGTTTCTCGAACTTTATCAGATAGTCCTGTTTGGCTTTTTGCGACTGATATGTTTCGAGATACTCATAAGTTTCAAGCAGAGTGGAGCCTATGAGCTTGGCATAGGGCAAGGTGCGCTTCACATCGCGCACGGTGCGCCAATAGAACTGCTCCTCGGCCTTGTTGCGAAAACGCTCAGGCGGAAACACAGTTATGGGATTGAACACAATCATTGCCAAGGTGTCGCCTGTGGCAGCGTCGCGAAAATGATACATGCCGGCAAACACTTGCTGCAAAGGCGACGGCAAATCAATGTCATCGACATGCGTCTGCGTCTGTGCATCAGCCAACGACGGCAGCAGTGCCGCACATATCACAACCAAAACTGTTATCAGCCGTTTCATAATTTAGATGAAATTTTGGTGGTCACAAAATTATCATAAAGTTTCGGTTCGCAAGCCGTAAAAACTGATTAATTTTTGCTATCCACAAAACAAAAGCCACATGCGTCACCAATCAGAGGTGCAGGCTGCGCGCGAGTCCGCAATAGCTCACGCAGAAACCCACCTGATAGCCCTTGACGGAAGGCACGCTGTGATAAGACGCACGAGCCACAAATGGCGTGATGCGCACCGACGATGTGAATGACTGGCGACGACCAGATGTGATGATGGGCATGTTTGACGACTTGGTGGTGTGAAACTTGATGTCGAAATCAACCGACGCAATCCAGTTGTAGCTGCGCAGATGCGATGTGGAAGAACCCACTATTTTTGGCACAAACTCATCGGTGTCTTCTTTTCTAACCCAATTCAAATCTTGAGTTTCCCAGCTATAGCCAGTCCAAAAGCCACCCACGTTGGGGGTGATGGCAAAACGCTCACCAGAATAAACGCAATAGCCGAGCTGTGTGCCCACACACAGCAGCGTGGCATCGGCCTTGGCATTGCCCTGAAGCTGGCGACCAAGCTCGTCAACACGATTGAAAATGTTGTCGTTGTTGAATGACGGCTGACCATAAGACACATCGGCCTTGATGCGGAAGCGGTTGTAACCGGCAGTGAGACCTATGGTGAACGCCGCGCAACCCTTGAAATTGTCGGTAAGCGAACCTGTGGGGAACATGCCTCCCACTCCGGCATACAAACCATAGACGAAGCCGCCCGGACGCATACTTGCCGCCGAGGGGTTGCCCATGTCGGTGAGCTGACGAAGCACATCGGTGCTCCAAGCCTGAAGGGCAGCGCTGTCGGTGCCCCAACGCGTGTCGCTGTCGATGCGGCGGAGACGCTGGCGATAAATGCTTTGATACTCATTGAGGCGACGGTCGGTCTCATAAGCACTTATGCCAGTGTTGATGTCGAGCTGCAAGCGACGGCGGAGCAGTTCAAGCAAATCGAACTGCAACTGGTGATAGCGCAAACGCTGACGTGTACACTTAGACGCATCGGCAAATGAGGCGTTGCGGTGCATGATTGCTTGTGCCTCAAAGCGTTCGCTTGCCTGACCATCTATGTCTTTCTCCTTGACGGACTTCACCGCAAGCTCCACCTGCAAGAACGAAATGCTGTCGGACTCAAGCGGAGAAGCTCCACAAAAGTCGCTCCACTTGAGAGCACCTTCACTCCATAGCCTCACATCGGAAGTTTGTGCCACAGCCTCACCCGACATAAGCAACACAGCAAAAACTGCTGAAATTATTGAGAATATTCGCATATTACCTCTCCTTTATTTCCTTTTCCCATTTGTTTTTCACTCTACTGCTGCTTTCCCCATCTTATCGGCAAGCATGCAAAGCAGTCTTTTTCACCATCTCAAGCCATCACAAGCTCTCAAGCATGCGCTTGATGACAACCTCTGCCGAAATCTCGCGGTTGGCGGCTTCGGGGATAACAAGAGATTGCGGGCTCTCGATAACGTCGTCGGTGACAATCATGTTGCGCCTCACTGGCAAGCAGTGCATGAAGAAAGCGTCGTTGGTGAGTGCCATTTTCTCGGTGCTGACAGTCCAGTTCATATCCTTGCTTATGATTTTGCCATAGTTGGGGTCGCGATAGCATGACCAGTTTTTGGCATACACAAAGTCGGCGCCGGCAAGAGCCTCGTCTTGATTGTGCGTGATTTTGGCACCGCGTGTAAATTGCTCGTCAAGCTCATAGCCTTCGGGGCAAGCGATTGTGAAATCGTAGTCGGTGGCACACATCCACTCGGCAAACGAGTTGGGCACAGCCTGCGGCAGAGCCTTGGGGTGAGGTGCCCAAGTGAGCACCACCTTGGGACGCTCGGTGCGCTTATGCTCCTCGATGGTTATGAGGTCGGCAAAAGCCTGAAGAGGGTGAACGGTGGCCGTTTCCATAGCAAACACTGGTCGGCCGGAATATTTTATGAATTGATTGAGGATTTTCTCCTCGTAGTCGTTTTTCTTGTTTTCAAACGTGGCAAACGAGCGCACGCCAATCATGTCGCAATAGCTGCCCATCACCGGTATTGCCTCAAGGATATGCTCACTTTTGTCGCCGTCCATAACCACACCACGCTCGGTTTCAAGTTTCCACGCGCCCTGGTTGACATCGAGCACAATCACGTTCATGCCAAGGTTCATGGCAGCTTTTTGTGTGCTCAAACGTGTGCGGAGCGAAGAGTTGAAAAACACCATGAGCAATGTTTTGTCGATGCCAAGGCGCTTATAGCCAAAACGATTTTTCTTAACCTCCAATGCCTCACTAACAGCAGCCTTTAGGTCGCCAATGTCGGCAACATGCTGAAAATATCTCATAATACTATACCTTTTAACTAATTATCTCCTAAAAATCGCCGAAAGTTACTGCTTTTTCGGCTCACTACCACCACGAGCCGGCATAATAAATGTGAAACGCCACATTTTACGCCAAACTGCAGTGGCAAAGCGCCCGAAGCCACATGCGCCCATGTGACCGATTGATGTGTGCAGCCGTGGCGGCAACGATGTAATTTTGCGACCAAAAACAAACAATGACATGGAAAACACAAATGGAATGCTCGACATGAGCGAAAAAGAAATGCTCAACATGTGGAAAACGCTGCTGCACATCGACACCGCACGGCACGACTGCACTTTGGAGCGCGAAGACGGAATAGACCTCGACTCACTGCTGACAATGCACTTGAGGCGATGGTATGCCGAACTGCTTGCAACAGCACCACCAGAGCTACTGCCAACCGACGACGTGGCGGCAGAAGTGGCGCTCACCGCCGACGCAAACGGTGCCGTAACAGCAATGATGCCAGCGCAGTGCGTGCGCCCTGTGGAATGGCAACTGAGCAACTGGCAACGCAGCGTGACACGATTTCTGCAACCCGACGACCCAGAAACAACACCTCAGCACAACCAGTGGACTTGCGGCAAGAGCCACAACCCTGCCGCCATAGACTACGGCAACCGGCTGCTACTGCTGTCGTGCGAGCCTGGCGTAAAGCCTGAATTGACCATAGCCCGATGCGTGGTGCGCCCCACTGACGGCCATTATCGCCTGCACCAACGGCTAATAGCCCAACTGCCCGACTTGCAGACAATGTGACGACCATAGACATGGGGCATGCAAACGAGAAATGGTGACAAAAAACAAGAGAAAAATATGTGAGAAACGATTAACTGACACAAAAATAGGGCGCAAACGGCAACTTTGTAGTAAATTTGCAGTTACTAACGTTGAAAAGCCACACTTGGCGGCGAGAAACCGCACAAAAGGCTTTTTGCAAGACTGAAAACATCAAAAGGACAAGAGAATATAGGTATGGAAGAACAGAAGAAATTTAAACGAACATTAGTGACCACGGCTCTGCCCTACGCCAATGGTCCGGTACACATAGGCCACTTGGCCGGAGTGTATGTGCCAGCAGACATCTACACACGCTATCTACGTCTTAAAGGCGAAGACGTGGTGATGATAGGCGGAAGCGACGAGCACGGAGTGCCCATCACCATCAAGGCACAAAAAGAGGGCGTGACACCACAAGACATTGTGGACCGCTATCACGCAATCATCAAAAAATCGTTTGAAGAGCTGGGCATCTCGTTTGACATCTACTCGCGCACCACAAGCAAGATACACGAAAAGACGGCAAGCGACTTCTTCTTGAACCTATATAACAAGGGCGAGTTTGTGGAAAAGACCTCGATGCAATATTACGACGAGGAAGCTGACCAGTGGCTTGCCGACCGCTACATAGTGGGAACATGCCCACACTGCGGCAACGACCACGCCTATGGCGACCAATGCGAGTCGTGCGGCACATCGCTCAATGCCACCGACCTCATCAACCCCCACAGCGCCATAACCGGCAACGTGCCTGTGCTGCGCGAAACCAAGCACTGGTATATGCCGCTCGACAAGTGGGAGCCAAAGCTGCGCCACTGGATTCTTGACGAGCACAAGGAGTGGAAACCAAACGTGTATGGCCAGTGCAAGAGCTGGCTTGACCAGCACTTGCAGCCGCGTGCCGTGACACGCGACCTCAAGTGGGGCATACCGGTGCCTATCAAGGGTGCAGAGGGCAAAGTGCTGTATGTGTGGTTTGACGCCCCTATAGGCTACATCAGCAACACAAAGGAGCTTCTGCCCAACACTTGGGAAAAATACTGGAAAGACAAGGACACTCGCATAATCCACTTCATAGGCAAGGACAACATAGTGTTTCACTGTCTGATATTCCCTGCCATGCTCATGGCCGACGGCTCTTATCAGCTGCCAGAGAATGTGCCTGCCAACGAGTTCCTGAATCTTGAGGGCAAAAAGATATCCACCAGCCGCAACTGGGCTGTGTGGCTCAACGAATATCTTGAGGAATTCCCAGGCAAGCAAGACGTGCTGCGCTATGTGCTGTGTGCCAACGCGCCTGAGACAAAGGACAACGACTTCACGTGGAAGGACTTCCAGGCACGCAACAACAACGAGCTTGTGGCCATATTCGGAAACTTCGTGAACCGCGCCTTGGTGCTGACGCAAAAATACTTCAAGGGCGTGATTCCAGCCGCACACGAGCTGAGCGACTACGACAAGCAGACGCTTGCCGAATTCAGCGACGTGAAAGACAAGCTCGGCGAGAACATAGAGACATTCCACTTCCGCTCCGCGCTCAACGAGGCCATGAACCTGGCACGCATAGGCAACAAATATCTTGCCGACACCGAACCGTGGAAGGTGGCCAAAACCGGCGACACAGAACGTGTGGAAACCATTCTGAACATAGCCCTGCAGTTGTGTGCCAACCTCGCAATAGCATTTGAGCCGTTCTGCCCTTTCAGCGCCGAGAAGCTGCGCAACATGCTGGGCATGGACAAAGTGGAATGGGACAAGCTCGGCAATATAGACATTCTGACTCCAGGCAACACGGTGGAAAAACCAGTGCTGCTCTTTGAAAAGATAGAAGACGACGTGGTGGAAGCCCAAATCAAGAAACTTGAGAAAACGGAGCACGAAAACATACTGAAAAACTTCACGCCTAAGGCAGTGGCACAAAATGTGACCTACGACGACTTTGCGAAACTCGACATCAGAGTGGGCAAGGTGGTGGAGTGCACAAAGGTGAAGAAAACAGACAAGCTGCTGTGCTTCAAGATTGACGACGGACTCAAAGGCCGCACCATAGTGTCGGGCATTGCAAAATATTATAATCCCGAAGACTTGGTGGGCAAGGAAATTTGCTTCATAGCCAATTTCCCTCCACGCACATTCAAGGGAATTGAGTCGCAGGGCATGATTCTTAGCGCAGAAGACGCCGACGGCCGTCTGGTGGTAATCGGTCCGCAAGGCGCAGTGATGCCCGGTGTGCAAGTGAAATGATTAACACAACACTACTGGCAGGACTACTGATACCGCTGTCGGGCACAGTGCTCGGAGCGGCAACGGTGCTGTTTTTAAGAAAAGAAATCGGCAACCACACACAAAAAACGCTGCTTGGATTTGCCTCTGGCGTTATGGTGGCAGCCTCGGTGTGGTCGCTGCTGATACCCAGCATGGACATGGCCTCCGGCATGGGCAACTGGCGCATTGTGCCAGCAGCCACAGGTTTTTTGGCCGGAATGGCGTTTCTGCTGCTGATTGACTATATCACACCACACCTGCACATTGGCGAAAACAGCCCTGAAGGGCCCAAGAGCCACTTGTCGCGCACATCTATGCTCACTCTTGCGGTGACCATTCACAATCTGCCCGAAGGCATGGCAGTGGGCACGGTGATAGCCGGCGCACTAGCCCCTGACTCCGGCATAAGCACGGCAAGTGCCGTGGCTCTCGCTGTGGGCATTGCAATTCAAAACATACCAGAGGGTGCCATAATCTCCATGCCCATGCGCATGGCCGGAAACAGCCGCATGCGCTCATTTGTCATAGGTGGGCTAAGCGGTGTGGTGGAGCCTGTGGGCGCATTGCTTGTGATAGCACTCGCACACATAATCACGCCAGCCATGCCATATCTGCTGGCATTTGCCGCAGGAGCAATGCTCTATGTGGTGATTGAGGAGCTGATACCCGAAGCCTCGTCGGGAGAACACTCAAACATGAGCACCGTGGGGTTTGCATTAGGCTTCGCACTGATGATGGTGCTCGATGTGGTGATGGGGTAATTCTGTATATTCATGTAAACTGCCAGCTAAGGCAGAACAGTAATCATAGTTCGGCAAAAAGTTGCGCCACGGCAGAGCGGTATTTGTCGAGCGTGGTGCTCTTCTTAATGGCTTTGCGCGCCTTGCGTGGCGCATTTGGCAGAAACAGAGTCCACAGACTTTTCATCTTGGCGAGCAGAATGTGGTCACCGCCATTGTTGCGCTGGCTTAGCGTGCTGAAAATCATGTCGTGAAAGCGGCTATAGTTTGCCGGCGTGGCAAGCTCCGGACACAGCATTGCAGGGTCGGCAACCAATCCGCGTCCTATCATCACAGCCGACACGGCAGGGAATGTGGCCGTTATGCGGTTAATGTCGGCCACCGATGTCACATCGCCATTGTAGGCCACTGGGCAGCCAGCCTCGGCAAGCAACTGGCCAAAGGCATCAAGATTAACGTCGCCATCATATTGCTGCACGGCAAGACGCGCGTGCACAGTGAGCAGCACCGGCCTGATGACCTGCAAACACGGCAACACATCACGCCACTGGCCGAAATCATCAACCCCAAGACGCATTTTCACGCTATACGCCACATCGGGCACGGCAGCCAGTGCGCTGCACAATGCCTCGGCCTCTTGCTTGTGCTGCAGCAGTCCGGCACCCTGACGATGCTTGACAACCGGTGGGAACGGACAGCCCATGTTAATGTCGATGCGCCTATAACCAGATTTTTTCAGTGCCTCGACTATGTGAACCGTGTCTTCTGGTCGGCCGGCAAGCACTTGCGGCACAAGTGACACGCCGGCGTTGCGCTCCGGCGATACATCGGCAAGCCCCTTGATTGCTCCGTGAAACACGCGCAAAAACGGTGAATAATAGGTGTCGATGCCGCCAAACACGGCACTGTGGGCAGTGCGCCAGGCGCTATCGGTGTAGCCTTGCAGCGGCGCACACAAAATCTTAGTCATTGAGAAAATTGTCTTTTTGTTTGTTGTTTGCAATTCGCAAAATTAGTGAAAAGCCGCTATATAACAGCGGTGTAGAAGCGAGTATTTTTTAGCACGCCAACCTTATAAAGCAACGAAGCGGAGAGAACTATTATTGTTCCTCCGCTTCGCAATGCTCTGTCGGGGTAAGACGACTCGAACGTCCGACCTCCACGTCCCGAACGTGGCGCGCTAACCAACTGTGCTACACCCCGAACATCGTTTTGTGGTGCAAAGATAGCATTTTTAATTCACAATTCACAACTTTTTCGCCAATTTGATTTTTCAGCAAAAAGAATGGCAAGGGCCGTATGCGGCTCCTGCCATTCTGCTTAGTTATGGGTTATGAGAAATAGTAATCAATACTTTATCTTGAGGAATTTCACACCGTGCGACGGAATGAAGTAACGAAGATTTGCCGTGTCAAGGTCTTTTTGTTCCCAAAGGTTGCGCACCGACTTGAGTTGAGATATGCCAAGCTGTGAAAGGTAAGCACCAAAGTCAACGGTATCGTTGTCAAGACCTATGTTGAATATGCCCACAGCATAGCTGCCATCGTGCAACGGACGTTTCCAAATCTGGATTTTGCCATCAACCACCTCACGCTTTGCCTGACGGCCAAGACGGTCTTGGTTGACAGCAACCACCTCGTTGTTACAAAGCAAAGCACAAGTAAACTCGTCCATCTGGGCTATATCGCAACCAATCAGCATGTTTGCTGCAAGAAGCGACCACAAGCTGATGTGGGTGTATTGCTCATCGGCAGTGAGTCGAGAGTCGCGCAGTTGAGGTCCCCAACCCACTTTGCCCACAATGAGCATATCGGGGTCGTTCCAGTTGCCCGGCTTGGCATAAGGATAAAGCTCGGCCTGCTGAATGAAACCTATCTGATAGAGCGACGACCAAGTGTCGGTGATGTCGCCTGTGGTGCGCCAAGAGTTGGCGTCAACCACGTTGCCCCACTTCCACACATCGGCCATGCCATACTGGCAAAGGCTGTAGAAGATGTCGCGCGGCTGCTCACGCAGATACTTCTCCATGAGCAGGTATGGACGCACATAGGCTGCGGTGGTCTTGTCGCGGTCGGCATTAAACACCTTAAAATATCCGCACCAGTCATATTTCAGGTAGTCAACACCCCAGCTATTGTAGGTTTCGGCGTCTTGCTTTTCGTGGTCGAGTGAACCAAGGTGCTGGCCGCAAGTCATATCGCCTGGAGATGAATAGATGCCAAAGCGCAGACCATTGCTGTGCAAGAAGTCGCCCAAGCCTTTCATGTCGGGGAATTTCTCGTTGCAAGCTATAGTGCCGTCGGCATTGCGCTTAGGAGCCTCCCAAGCATCGTCAACGTTGATGTAGCTATATCCATAGTCGGCAAGGCCCTTGTCGAGCAAAGCCTTAGCTGAAGAAATCACTTTTTCCTGCGACACGCTGAGACCCCAGCAGTTCCAGCTGTTCCAACCCATAGGCGGAGTGAGACCGATTTGCAGCCCCACATGGAACTCAAATTTCTTGCGGGCTGTACCCTTGGCGTTGGTGGCAACTAAAGTCACCTCATAAACGCCTTCTTTGTCGAACTTGCCAGAAATCGCACCATTGTCGGGGTTGACAGAGAGTCCTTTGGGCAGGCGCTCAACAGAGTATTTCATGGGGCGCTCACCAGAAGCCGGGATTTTGAAAATCACAGGCGAGCCAGGACGCACCCCCATCAGGTCAGGACCATTGATGCGCGGAGCGGCAGGAGCCTCGGGAGTGAGAATGTATTTTGGCACAAATTCAGCAGTGCGAGCCTTGCCTTTGCCCGGCTCAAAGCTCACTTTCACAAGTGTTATCTTATTGCTCGGATATTTGAATGACACGGCGGCATCGCCTTCTGACTTCAGCACCACGTTTTTCGACACCTTGCCTATGGCGCTGCCAGTGGCGGGGTCGGTGGTGGTAATCACAAGTTTCCCTTTCTGAGCCACCTTGAGCTGGTTGTGAAGCTTGACGGTGCACATTCCTGTTTTGCGCGTCACATCGGTCTGCGACGATGTGATTTCTATATAATCGCTATTGCTTGGCACAGAAATGGTGATTGGGCCACCGTTCATGCCACCGTCGCCAGTGCCGTTATAAGCTCTCACGGCAAGAATGTTCTCACCGCCCCAATTGAGCCGCGCGTCGTTGACAGGCAACGAGTAGATGCGATGCACATCAAACTTGGATTCATAAGCCACGCCCTGCTGTGGAATAGCACCTGTCTTTCCTATCAGCTTGCCATTGAGATAAGTCTCGTCGGCATCGTCAATTTTATTGAGGTCGAAAACCACAACCGACTTGTTGTCGGAGTTCTCAAGCATGGATTTTGGCAGCACAAACTTCACGCGATACCAGCCGCATGTGTTTTCCTTGAGCATATTCTGCCCTTGCCATGTGATGTCGGTGGCCACCGACTTCCAACTGCTGTCGTCGAAGTTCTGTGCCTTCCACTCCGGGTTGTCGCCCATGTGGAACTTGGCCGTTGTAAAACGCAGCTGTGCCGGCAAAGAAAACGCCATGGCGCAGGCAAGCGTTAAAATCATACCAAATCTTTTTTTCATTTTAGTTTTGCTTATTAGTTATGTTAAAAATATATATCGTTTCTCCGTTCAGCAAGTTTAATGAGCATCGAGCCAGTTAGTCGCCACTCCGTGTGAAGCCTCAAGCTTCACATCGCCCTTGTAGGCATTCTCCATCTCGGTAATCACAATGTTACTCACCACCGGCAACTCCGACGGCACCACATCGAAGTTCAACTCATCATGCACCTGGAGTATCATCTTCGACTTCAGTCCTTCGGCCTTAAAACGGCTGAATATGCGTACCATAGCCACCTTTATGATGTCGGCTGCCGTGCCCTGTATGGGAGCATTGACGGCATTGCGCTCCGAGAAGCCTCGCACCACAGCGTTGCGCGAATTGATTTCTGGCAGCATGCGCCGGCGGCCATAGAGCGTAGTCACATAGCCTTTTTCTTTGGCGTGAGCTATGCAACGCTCCTTGTATTCTTTCACCTTTGGGAATGTTTCATAATAACCATCAATGAGCATCTTGGCCTCGGAGCGCGGAATCTGCAACCGCTCCGACAACCCGAATGCCGATATGCCATAGAGTATGCCAAAATTGGCGGTCTTGGCCTTGCGCCGCTGCTCAGGCGTGACGCTCTCTATTGGCTCATGATATATGCGCGAAGCCGTGAGGGCATGCACATCTACGTTGTGGGCAAAGGCATCAAGCATGGTTTCATCATGGCTTAAGTCGGCCACAAGGCGTAGCTCTATCTGCGAATAGTCGGCACTGAAAAACAAATTGCCGTCGGCCGGAATGAAAGCCCGGCGTATTTCCTTGCCGTCGTCGGTGCGCACCGGAATGTTCTGCAAGTTAGGGTTTGCCGACGACAAGCGTCCGGTTGCCGTCACCGTCTGGTTATAGGTGGTGTGTATGCGCCCCGTGCGCGGATTAATCAGCTCCGGCAGGGCGTTGACGTAGGTTGACAGCAATTTGCGTATGCCGCGTAACTCCAGAATGTGCCCCACAAGGGGGTGACGGTCGCGCAGTCGCAGCAAAATCTCCTCGGTGGTGGAATATTGCCCTGTCTTGGTTTTCTTTGCCTTGTCGTCAATCTTCAGTTTGTCAAACAGCACCTCGCCCACCTGTGCAGGCGAAGCCGTGTTGAATTTCTCGCCGGCAAGCTCAAAACACTCCTGCTCAAGCTTATTCATTTGCGAGGTGAGCGTCACGGAGTAGTCGTTGAGAGCTTTGACGTCAATTCTCGCGCCAGTCAGCTCCATGTCGGCAAGCACCTCAACCAGAGGCAGCTCCACATCGGTCAACAGGTGTGTCAACCCTATTTCTTCTATTTTTGCATTAAGCACGTCGGGCAGCTGCAGGGTTAGGTCGGCAAGCTCACAAGCCCAGTCGGTGAGCTTTTCGGGTGAAACGGCAGCATAGCCACGCTTTTTGCCCTTGGCACCAAGCACCGTGTCGGGAGAGATTGCCACATAGCCAAGCAAAGTTTCGGCCACACTTGCCGTGTCGTGATAACGCTCCGGCTGCAGCAGATAATGAACCACGCCGGTGTCGTAGTATGGGGCTGTGAAGTCAACCGCACGATTTTTCAATATCACCATGTCGCGTTTCACATCGCTGCTCACAATGCACGCCTTGCCGGCAAACAACGGCTTCACGGCCTCGGTAATCCAACCAAATCCATCGGCTGGCAAATAATAGGCAGTGCCTTTGGTCCCGCACAGCGCATAGCCAACCACATGGGCACGCATAGCCTCGCTGCCGTCGGCCACAATGTGCACAGCCACCCTGTCGAGTGTAAGCAATCTCTTCACTATGCCAGCAGCCTCGTCGGCGTCTGACACCAAGGTGTAGTGGCACGACGCAGCTGAAAAAGAGTTGTGTGGCGGCGCAGGGGCTGCATTTGCCGCAGGAGTTTCCTCATCGCCAAAAAGCGAGAGCTGCACTTCGGTATCATCGGCCGAAGCCGCCACACCCTCAAGCCCCACATTAGCCTCACCGTGGTCGATGATGCGTGTGGTGAGCGTGCGGAACTCAAGTTGTGAGAACACTTCGCGCAACTTAACGTAGTCAACCGGCACGCGCTTAAATCGCTCGTCATCAAATTCTATCGGCACATCGGTTCTGATTGTGGCAAGATGCTTTGACAGGCGTATTTGCTCGGCATTGTCGCTCACCTTCTGCTTGAGTGAGCCTTTAAGCTCGTCGGTGTGGTCAAGCAAGTTCTCAATGGAGCCATAGGTGGCAATTAGCTTTTCGGCGGTTTTCGGGCCCACGCCTGGGCAACCGGGAATGTTGTCGGCGGCATCGCCCATGAGTCCAAGCAAGTCGATTACCTGAAGCGGCGACTCAAGACCATATTTCGCGTTAACCTCAGCCACGCCAAGAATTTCATTTTTGCCAGGGTTATAAATCTTCACATTAGGTTTCACAAGCTGCCCGAAGTCCTTGTCGCCGGTCACCATAAAGGTCTGGTAGCCTCGCTCTGACGCAAGCCTCGACAGTGTGCCCACCACATCATCGGCCTCAAAACCAGGCACTTCACACACAGTTATGTTATAAGCGTCAAGAATTTGCTTTATGTAGGGAACGGAGAGCTTTATGTCTTCGGGGGTGGCTTCGCGCTGCGCCTTGTAGGCCGGATATTCCTCGTGGCGGAATGTCTTGCCGGCAGGGTCGAAACACACAGCAATGTGTGTGGGGGTTTCTCGCTTGAGCAAATCTTGAAGCGTGTTGACAAAGCCAAAAATTGCCGAGGTGTTAAGACCGGAAGCCGTGGTGCGGTGTGTGCGTAGCATGGCATAATAAGCTCTGAAAATCAGAGCATAGGCATCGAGTAGGAATAGACGTTTTTGTTCCATTATTCTGCTATTGGGAAATTTGGTTAAAATAACTGCGCCGTTGCCGGACGGCCGCATGATAAAAACATATAAATTTAGACCATTTAATCGGCATTAGGAAATATTTAGACCAAAATTTAATTATAGCAAATAATTATTCTTACTTTTGTGTAGAATTAAGAATAAATGGTCAAACTCGAAGACATCAAGAAGTCAATAGGTCCTGATTTAAAAGCTCTCAACAAGATTATAGAGGACACTTTGAAAAGCGACAGTGCCCTCATGAACAGCATTGTGAGCAAGTATCTTGTGACCAAAGGCAAGCAGCTGCGCCCCATACTCGTGCTGCTCAGCGGACGGCTTTTTGGCGGCATAACCGATAATGTGCTCTACTCGGGCGCGGCCATAGAGATGCTGCACAACGCATCGCTAATTCACGATGATGTGATAGACCGCTCCAAGGAGCGTCATGGAGCCGCCACCATCAACAGTGTGTGGGACAACCACGTGGCTGTGCTTGTGGGCGACTTTTTTGTGAGCGGAGCTTTGGCATGCGCCTCAAAGGCTCAAGACTTCAACATCATGAAGTCGCTGTCGAAACTCGGCCGCGACCTGTCGCTTGGCGAAATCAACCAGTTTGACACAGCCCGCAGCCGCAACATCAACGAGAAAGCCTACTACGAAATCATAGGCCGCAAAACTGCCTCATTGTTCACAAGCTGTGTGGAAGTGGGTGGACTTGCCGCAGGAGCAAAACCAAAGCAGCTGACGGCCATAAAACGTTATGCCGACCTGCTCGGACTGTGCTTCCAGATAAAGGACGACACATTTGACTACTACAACGACCCTGCCATAGGCAAGCCCACGGGCAACGACCTGCGCGAGGGCAAGGTGACACTGCCACTAATATATGCACTCACCAAAGACGACGCAGAGGGTCATGACGAGATGAACCGTCTGGTACACAAAGAAATGCTTGACACCGACGAAATAGAGCAGCTAATAGAGTTTGCCAAGGCAAACGGCGGCATTGACTATGCCTACAACGAAATGACGAAGCTGCGCGACGAGGCCGAGCGAGAACTTGAAGCCTATGGCGACTGCGACACCATAGAATCGCTCAAAGCCATTTTCAACTTTGTGATTGAGCGCGAAATCTGATTTTTCGAAAAAACACATACAACTACCCACACAAAAAAACACGCATTGTTATGTTGAAGCAATTTCTTGTTGACGGACGCATTGAAGCCGGGTGTGACGAAGCCGGACGCGGTCCGCTGGCAGGCCCTGTGTGCGCAGCAGCAGTGATTTTGCCACCGCATTTCAGCAATGAGCTCATCAACGACAGCAAGAAACTCAACGAGCGTCAGCGCGAACGGTTGCGCCCCATAATAGAGAGCGAGGCTGTGGCGTGGGCTGTGGCAATGGTGAGTCCGCAGGAAATCGACGAAATCAACATTCTCAACGCCTCAATCTTGGCAATGCACCGCGCACTCGACCAGCTTGCAGTGAGACCGGAATACATACTCGTTGACGGCAACCGCTTCAAGCCATATCACGCCATACCGTTTCAAACGATAGTGAAGGGCGATGCCACCATGATGAACATAGCGGCAGCATCGATTCTGGCAAAAACCCACCGCGATGCCTATATGCGCAAAATTGCCGAGGAATATCCACAATATCACTGGGACAAAAACAAGGGCTACCCCACACGAGAGCACTATGCGGCAATAGAGCAATTTGACATCACGCCATATCACCGCAAATCATTTTGCCTGCACAAGCAGCTGTCGCTGTTTTGATTTCTATTACAGATTTCTGCTTTTTAATTTTCTTCCCCCCAACGCCTAAGAAAAAGGCGGAGATTATATCTCTATATCTACAAGTCGATTACCTCAAGGTCGTCTGGCACACACACATTGCCGTCAAACACACTTTTCGCCTCGGCCGTGTAAGTGGCTTTGCGTTGCAACAGGTTAGTGTCCTCGGTGTGATAGAGGAGCAGATTTTTCACACCCAGCTCACCAGCCAGCTTGCCTGCATCGAGAGCTGTGCTGTGATTTTTCTCGTAGGGGCGGAATGTGGCTCGGTCGTTATACAGGCAGAACGCCTCGCAGAGCAACCAGTCAGCACCCTCGGCATAGGGCTTTTCGTGAGCGCTGTAAGGCTCATCGCCAAGACACACCACCGTCTTGCCGCTGGGCAGCACGGCCTTGAAACCAAACTGCTTGAGCTTGGTGGAGCAGATGTCGAAAAACGTGACCTTCATATCGTCGATTTCCACCGTCTCACCATCGGTCACCTCGCGCAAAATGATGGTATCGCCCACAGCACTGCCTATCTTTCGCGGCAGCATGAGCGAGCACATTACCTCAATGGCGTGCTTCACGCCATCGTGGCAATAGATGGTGAACGGGGCTTTGTAGCGGCCTTTGTTGATGAGCGGAGAAATTTTGCGTATGAGCCATATCACGCCCAAAATGTGGTCGGTGTGGGCGTGGGTCACAAACAAGTGGCGTATGTCCTCAAACTGCAAGTGAGCCTTGTAGAGCTGCCTGAAAATGCCATTGCCGCCACCGGCGTCAACCATGAGTCCGCCGGCAGGAGTGCCGAGAAAAAAGCAAGTGTTGTAGCAGCGGGTGCACATAGCGTTGCCTGTGCCTAACATAATAATTTTCTCCATATAAATTCACGATTTTACTTTTGGAAGCTCGATGCAGAATGTGGTGCCATGCCCGATTTCCGATTCTTTTATATATATTTTTCCGTTGTGATACTCCTCGATTATGCGTTTCACCAATGTGAGTCCAAGTCCCCACCCCCGCTTTTTGGTCGTGAATCCCGGTGTGAACACATCTTTCCAATTTTTGCGCGGAATGCCCTTGCCAGTGTCTTTCACCAGTATCACGGCGGCATCGGGGCCGTCGGCAGTGACGGTGATGTCGATACTGCCCTCGCCGCTCATGGCATCTACTGCATTTTTGGTGAGGTTTTCCATAACCCACTCAAAGAGCGACTGGCAAAGCATAATACCGCAGTTGCGCGCGTCGTCGGTGTGAATGGTGAGGCGTACACGCTTGGGAATGCGGTTGCTCATATATTCCAACGCCTTTTCCACAGCCTCGTTGATAAACGTAAGCTCTTTTTCGGGCATTGAGCCTATCTTCGAGAACCTGTCGGCTATCACCGACAAGCGATGCACATCTTTGTCCATGTCGGCCACAATGTCTTGGTCCACGCCCATGGAGTCGAGCATCTGAGTCCATGCCATGAGCGATGATATGGGCGTACCCAGCTGGTGGGCTGTTTCTTTTGACAATCCCACCCACACCTTGTTTTGCTCGGCTTTTTTAATGCTCACAAGCGCAAAGTAGGCTATGGCAAGAAACACAAATATCACCGCCAACTCCACATAGGGGAAGTAAGTGAGGCGGCGAAGCACCGTTGACTCCTCAAAATAAAGGTATTGCGTGGTGTGGCTGTCGATGTCTATTTCTATCTTGTTGTTGGCCGAGCGTTTGAGCTTGGCGAGCTTGCGCTCAAGAAAAGCACGGTTTTTGTCAGAAATCTTTGTGGGGTCGAGGCTGTCAACAGGCTCCGGGAGCTTGAAGTTGCGGTTAAGCAATATGTTGTCGTGGTCGTCAACGAGCAGCACCGGTATGTTGTGGTTGTCCTCAATAATTGAGAGCAAGAAGTCCACATCGGTGGTGACCATGGGCAATGGGTTGCCAAGACTGTCGAGCTGCGACTCGCTGCCCATAGAGGCAAGCTCCTTGGTGGCATTGGCCCAAATCTCCATGCGGTCGCGCTCCTGCTTCGAGAGGTCTTTGACCAGATTGTTTGAAATCACGATAAACACGACCATGAGCACCAGCAGCACTGCAATGAGTGCCACCTTCCAAATGCGCCGCGAGTCGTATATGTTTCTCAGATTCATTGCCGACTAAAAAAATCTTCCTCTATCCACCGCGCCACACTGTCGGCATCGTTAGAGCCGATAATCTCGCTCGCAACAGCCTTGGTTTCGGGCACAGCTCCTGCCACAGCCACAGCGTGGGTGGCACGGCGCATCATGTCGATGTCGTTGCGGTTGTCGCCAAACACCACCACCCTGTCGGCTCCTACATGCGACGCAAGCGTGGCTATGGCTGCCGACTTGCTCGTGCCTGGGGCATAAAGCTCCAAAATGCCCGATTGAGGGTCAAAAATGTCGTGATAAAACATGACCGAGCATTGTGTGGTGGCGGCTATCTCGTCGTGCACGGCACGCAGCCGCTCGTAGTTCTGCATTGAGAAAATGAGCAGCGCATCGTCAGGGCTTTGGCTATAGTCGGGGTCGTCGGGCATGAAGTGTTTCAACTCCAGATTTTGCCGCTCGGCCACAAATTGCTGTTCCTGCTCGGAATAGTCTCCTGTGTGGTGTACCTCAAGAAAACTGCCATGGCGGCGATAGACCAGTGGGTGCAGCCCGTGCCGCTCAAAAATGCCGCAGATGCAGCACACCGTTTCGGGTGAAAATGCCCTGACACACTCATAGCCGCGAGTGGAGTTGTTCCACATGGCAGCTCCCGTCATCACTATGTATGGCAACTTGACGCCCACGCCCGACAGCAGCGGCACCACAGTAGCCGGAGTGCGCGCCGTGGCCACCGTGAACAGTGCCCCAGCACTTATCACGCGGCTTAGAATGGCAGCCGTGGCCGGCGAAATGACCGATTGGCTGTTGAGCAACGTGCCGTCCATGTCGCTCACATAGAGTGTTGTGGATTTTTCAGAATTCATCATCATGCAAAATTACAAAACTTTCACAATAAAACTAAAATCGGGCAAGGTGTTGGGCGAAAATGCAACGTATTCATTTATTTTAAGTATTTTTGCAAAGAAATATTTCTCATAAAATTATGGACAACAACACAACACAACAAGATAATTTCAAGACGGCTGAAAACAGCAATACCGACACCATGCAACACGGCTCTCTGAAAGAGAGGCTGGCACGCGTGAAGACAACACGCTGGGTGCGCTTTGGCATAGTGTCGGCGATTTTTGTGGCTTGGGTGATATGGCTCGGCAACCCCTGGGTGCTGCCGGCATGGCTTCTGCTCGCCGACATATATCTCACGCAGTTTGTGCCCTGGACGTGGTGGAAGCATGTGAAGAGCGCAGCCGTGCGCACGGTGATGAGCTGGGTAGATGCCATTGTTTATGCCCTTGTGCTCGTGTATTTCTTGTTTGTGTTTGTGGGTCAGAACTACCAGATACCGTCGTCGTCGCTTGAGAAAACACTGCTCACCGGCGACTTTCTGTGGGTAAACAAGATGGTGTATGGCCCTCGCGTGCCGCAAACGCCAATTCATTTCCCACTCGCCCAAAACACGCTGCCAATACTTGGCTGCAAAAGTTATTTGGAAAATCCGCAATTTGCATACCACCGCCTGAAGGGCGTGCGCAATGTGGAACGATTTGACATAGTGGTGTTTAACTTCCCGGCCGGCGACACCGTGGCCACAGCCTGCCCCAACCCCGACTACTACACGCTCGTGAAAGAGGTGGGCCGCAACGAGATGTGGAGCAACAAGGCCAAATATGGCGACATAATCTACCGCCCTGTTGACCGCCGCGACAACTATGTGAAGCGTTGCATAGGTCTGCCTGGAGAAACCCTGAAAATAGTTGACAACAAAATTTACATCAACGGCCGCGTGCTGCCCGAACCCAAGAATGTGCAATACTTCTACTATGTGCAGACCGACGGCACCCAAATCACCGACGACGTGTATGACCAGCTTGGAATCAACGTGGAAGACCGTCACGGCAACGCCCCAGACTATGTGTTGCCGCTCACTACCGACATGATAAAGCAGCTCAAAACCTATAAGTGGGTCAACATGATAGAGCGCTGGCGGTTTAACAGCCCGGAGGAAGCCAACGCCGAGGCAGAGTTTACATATCCAATAGACGCAAACTACGGCTGGACACACACCAACTATGGTCCTATCACAATTCCTAAAAAAGGCATGACCGTGAGACTGACCACGGCAAACCTGCCGCTCTACTCGCGCTGCATCAAGAACTATGAGGGCAACAACCTTGAGGTGCGAGGCAACCAGATTTTAATCAACGGCAAGCCGGCATCGAGCTACACATTCAAAATGGATTATTACTGGATGATGGGTGACAACCGCGACAACTCGCTCGACTCTCGCTTCTGGGGCTTTGTGCCTGAAGACCACATAGTGGGCACACCCATGTTTGTGATTATATCGCTCAACAAAGACAAGAGCCTGTTTGACGGCAAGATACGCTGGAACCGCATGTTTATCGACGCCAACCCCGACAAATGATATGGCGGAACAGCTATTCAACCCACAACGCAAAGCGCTGATAGTGGGCAGCTGCTGCGCGGCAAGCGTGCGTTGCTATGCTGCCATGCTCACCGCCAGCAAAGTGATTGTGGACAGCGTCGAAACACATCTGCCACTGCGTCACAGCCATCACCGCTACGAGGTTGACGGCCCAAACGGCGTGCAAAAACTCACTGTGCCGCTTGTGGGCTCAACCAACTCGCTGCCAGTGCCAATGGCCGACGTGCTGATTTCGGAACACGCTAACTGGCGGCACCTGCACTGGGGAGCACTGTTCTCGACCTACGGGAAGTCGCCATATTTCGACTATGTCGCCGACGACATAGCAGCCGTGCTCCACGGCAAGCAGCACCGCCTCATCGACTTCAACACCCAGATGCAGACCATGATAACCGAATTTCTCGACTTGCCAATATGCTTTGAGACAAGGCCCGTGAGCCCCGAGGAGGCCGCAAGCGGCGACGTGATAGACCTGCGCGGCAAGATAGCCGGAAAGAAACCCGACAATCTGCCAATAGCCGATGTGCCTTACTACCAAATGTGGAACGGCAACGGCGGTTTCCACCCACGGCTCAGCATAATAGACCTGTTAATGAATGAAGGCCGTGAAGCCATATTCACCCTCGCCCAAATGACCGGCATGCAGCTATAACGGAGACACGCCACAAGCCGGCACAACCGCCACATTAAGGAAAAAATTCGTCAATACCACCACTCACAATCACAATTTTAACACTTTACAACCAAATAATCCCACTATATTGATTAAATTTGCTAAATGAATGCTTAATGGGCAAACTTTGCCCTTGCGGCAACACACCTCTACCCACGTTCCGCCACTGAGCCACAGGCTCCTGCCGGATAAAAACAAGAAAAACAATATACTTTAACATCAAATGAGAACAATTGTAAAAGCAGCGTTTGGCATTGGAATCCTTGGGTTGTCAGCCCTTGGTTTGAATGCCCAGACAACCCAGCTTGAATCCACATTCAAGTCGCCGGCCGATGTCCAGACATCTTGCTACTGGTATTGGCTTTCGGGTAACATCAGCAAGCAAGGAGTTATCAATGACCTTAAAACGATGAAAGAGCAAGGCATCAACCGTGCATTCATCGGCATTCAGGGTCTTGAAGAGAGTGAAGTGCCAAGAGGCAAAGTGCGCTTCATGTCGAAAGAGTGGTGGGACATTCTCCACGCAGCTCTCAAAACAGCTACCAAAGAAAACATAGAAATCGGCATATTCAACGGTCCGGGCTGGAGCCACATGGGCGGCAAATGGGTGAAACCAGAAGAGTCAATGAGATACCTCGGCTCGCAACGCGCATACGTGAAAGGCGGCAGCAAAGTGTCGTTTACTTTCGACCACCCACAAGGCTTCTTGAGCAACGTGAAAGTGCTTGCCTACAAAAACAAGTTTGCTGACGCACTGCTCAACAACGCCTCGGCAAGCTACACATCCGACGGAATAGAAAACGTTGATGCCCTCTTCGACGGCAACGCCAAGACCGTGGCAAAAATCACAGGTGACAAGGCCACACTCGACATAAAGGCAAACAACAGTGACTTCACACTGCGCTCAGTGCAGATTTTCGCCAACAGCGTGCTCTCGTGCAACGTGTCGGTGCAAGTGAAAGAAAACGGCAATTACCGCGAAGTAAAGGCTTTCAACATCAACCGCACCAACATGAACAAGAACACCGGCTACGACCCATACGCTCCTATCACCGAGGGTATAGCCGACGTTAAGGGCCAAGACATTCGCCTCGTGTTCACAGGCGTGAACAAGGGAGCCACACTGCGCGGCGTGCAAGTGTCGGCAGAGCCTATGGTGAGCCGTTACTCCGAGAAGGTTCTCGCCCGCATGCACCAAGTGCCGCTGCCATACTGGCACGACTACAAGTGGGCCACCGAGGAAAACTACAGCAAGGACGAAGTGGTTGACCCGAAAGACATTCTCGACCTGACAGCCAACCTCAAGGGCGACAAGTTCACTTGGGATGCACCTGAAGGCAACTGGACAATCGTGCGCACTTACATGGCTCCAACAGGCATTCTCTGCTCACCCTCGTTCCCCGAAGATGGACAAGGACTTGAGGTTGACCGCTGGAACCACAAGGCTCTGCAAGAGCACTACAACGCCTATATGGGCGCCGTGATGAAACGCATTCCGGCAGCCGACCGCAAAACTTGGAAAGTAGTGGTGTGCGACAGCTATGAAACTGCCACCCAGAACTTTGGCGACGACTTCTTTGAATATTTCAAGAGTCACTTTGGCTACGACCCCACTCCATATCTGCTCACTTATAGCGGAACAGTGGTGGGCAGCGGTGACAAGAGCGAGCGTTTTCTTTGGGATCTGCGCCGCATGATTGCCGACCGTCTGGCCTACGACAACATTGGAGCAATGAATGAAATTGCTGAAAAAGACGGCAAGCACACTTGGCTTGAGTCTTACGGCCACTGGGGATTCCCAGGCGAGTTCCTGCAGTATGGAAGCAAGAGTGGCGAGGTGGCTGGTGAATACTGGAGTGAAGGCAGCCTTGGCGACATAGAGAACCGCTCTGCATCATCTACCGGCCACATCTATGGCAAAGGAAAAATCTCTGCTGAGTCATTCACGTCAGGAGGCCAAGAGTTTGCCCGCAGCCCACGCAACATGAAGCAGCGCGGCGACCTCTTCTTCACCGAGGGTATCAACAACTCACTGCTGCACGTGTATGTGTCACAGCGCAACGAGAACGTGATTCCCGACATAATTCCTTGGTTTGGCAACGAGTTCAACCGCAAGAACACATGGTATAACCAGCTCGGCCTGTTCACCACCTATCTGAAGCGCTGCAACCTGCTGCTCCAGCAAGGCACCTATGTGGCCGACGTGGCATATTTCATCGGCGAGGACGTTCCTGTGATGACAGGTCTCGTGGAGCCAGCAATCCCTGCCGGCTGCCAATATGACTTCATCAACGCCGACGTGATTGAACACAACCTCACTGCAAGCGACGACCACCAGCTCTCATTGCCTTATGGCAACAAATACAAGCTCCTCGTGCTTCCACCGTCGAAGACAATGCGCCCAGAGGCACTCAAAGCCATCAAGAAACTCATTGAAAACGGCGCCATCGTGCTCGGTCCACGTCCGGAGCACTCTCCAAGTTTGCAAAACTACCCACAATGCGACCAAGAGGTTAAGGCTCTGGCCGACGAGATGTGGGGCACAGACACTTCTGCCAAGTCAACATTCAACAAGATTGGCAAGGGCTATCTGCTCAACGGATACTCGATAGAGCAAGTGTTTGAGTTGTTTGACATCAAGGCCGACTTCAACGTGGCTGGAGCAAGCGCAAAAGACGTGCTCTATTGCCACATGACAAAAGCTGGCCAAGACATCTATTTCGTGGCCAACCAGAGCAACAAGGCTGTTGACTTCACAGCCCAGTTCCGCACCGACGGCCGCATTCCAGAGCTTTGGAACGCAATGGACGGCTCTATCCGCGACCTCAAGTCGTTTGTTCAACTCAACGGAACTACATCAGTGCCTATGCGCCTTGCACCACTTGAGAGCGCATTTATCGTGTTCAAGAAACCAGGCACAAGCAGCAGCAACGAGCTCAACGCCGACCTCAACTATCCGCAGATGCAAGAGGCTGCAACTCCAGAAGGCAAATGGAACGTGCAACTCACAACCAACTACGGATTTAGCAAGAATATCACTATGGACGGTCTGAAAGACTGGACATCGTATAGCGACCCCGACATCAAATATATGGGCGGTCACGGCATCTACACCAACACATTCACACTGGCCAGTGTGCCTGCAGGCAAGAAGGTGGAAGTGGACCTCGGCATGGTGAACAACATCTGCAAGGTGAAAGTGAACGGCAAATATGTGGGCGGCGTGTGGACTCCTCCATACACAATCGACATAACAAGCGCCGTGAAGGCAGGCAAGAACACCATCGAGATAGATGTGGCCAACAACTTCTGCAACCGCCTCATCGGCGACAAGGTTGACCCGAAAAATGCCAAACTCACCGTATCACACTGCACATATAAGGCCAATTCTCCACTGCAACCATCAGGATTGCAAGGACCGGTGAAGATTTTAGTTGAGAAATGACAAAAAAATCGTATATTTACACGTTAAAAAAATAATTCTGAAAGATATGAGTAAAGTTAATTATTTTGCCGTTGACCTTGGCGCAACAAGCGGACGCACCATTTTGGGCACACTCGACAACGGCAAGTTTGAACTCGAAGAAATAACAAGGTTTGACAATAATCTCATTGAAACCAACGGACATTTCTATTGGGACATATATGCCCTGTATTTTGAAATCATCAAGGGCTTGAAAGCTGTGGCAAACCGCGGCATCAAAGTTGACTCTATCGGCATTGACACATGGGGCGTGGACTTCGTGTGCATAGGAGCCGACGGCGCCATCTTGCGCAACCCGCTCGCCTATCGCGACCCTCACACCTTCGGCGTGATGGACAGCTACTTTGAAAAGAAAGTGAAGAAGTCGGAGGTTTACGACATCACCGGCATTCAGTTCATGAACTTCAACTCACTGTTCCAGCTCTATGCAATGCAGCTTGAGGACAACACAGCCCTCAAAAACGCTGCAAAGATTTTGTTTGTGCCCGACTGCTTGAGCTACATGCTCACAGGCAACATGGTGTGCGAATACACAATCGCCTCTACAAGCCAACTTCTTGACCCACGCACAAAGCAACTCGACCCGAAGCTGCTTGCAAGCCTCAACCTGAGCCGCAGCAAGTTTGGCCGCATGGTCAACCCAGGCACAGTGATTGGCGTGCTCACCGACGAGGTGCAAAAAATCACCGGACTCGGCGCAGTGCCAGTGATTGCAGTGGCCGGCCACGACACAGGCTCGGCTGTGGCTGCAGTGCCTGCCAAAGACGAAAACTTCGCTTATCTCAGTTCTGGCACATGGAGCCTTATGGGCATCGAGACACAAGAAGCCATCATCAACAAGGAGAGCTATGAGCTCAACTTCACCAACGAGGGCGGCATCGACGGCACTACCCGCTTCTTGAAAAACATCTGCGGAATGTGGCTCTATGAGCGCTGCCGCAAGGAGTGGCCAGAGGAAGTGCGCGCAAAATCGCACAAGGAGCTTCAAGAGGCTGCCATGGCATGCGAGGCATTCAAATATATCATCAACCCCGATGACCCGATTTTCGCAAATCCAAACTCTATGATTGAGGCTATCCAGACCTATTGCGAAGACCACGGCGAGGGCAAGCCTACCACTGTGGGCGAAATCTGCCGCTGCATCTTCGACTCTCTGGCTCTGCGCTACCGTCAGGTGTTCTCTTATCTGCAAAACATAGCCTCGTTCCCAATCGAGGTGCTGCACATCATTGGCGGCGGCTCCAAGAACGAGTTCCTTGACCAATTCACAGCCAACTCTTGCGGTGTGAAAGTGCTTGCAGGTCCACAAGAAGGCACAGCCATTGGCAACGTGATGCTACAAGCCAAGGCCGGCGGTCTGGTGAAAGACATCTGGGAAATGCGCGAAATCATTGCCAACAGCCTTGAGCTCAAGGAATTTGAGCCAGCCGACAAACAGCAATGGGACGCTGCCTACAAGAAATACCTTGAGATAACTAAATGAAGAGAAGAAAATAACAATCAATCAGCAATAACTAAATTAAAACAAATTATGAAAGAAGAACAAATCAAGCAGGCTTATGCCGAAGCTAAAGCTCGCTATGCCGAATTTGGCATCGACACTGACAAAGTAATCGAGACTCTCGAAAAGACCCCTATCTCTCTGCACTGCTGGCAGGCCGACGACGTGGTTGGCTTTGAGCGTGGCGAGGCTGCTTCAGGCGGTATCCAGTCAACTGGTAACTATCCTGGCCGTGCACGCAACATCGACGAGCTCCGCGCCGACATCGTGAAAGTGAAATCACTGCTCGCAGGTACATATCGTCTGAACCTCCACGAAATCTACGGTGAGTTCAACGGCAAAATCGTTGACCGTGACCAAGTGGGTGTTGAGCAATTTGAGGGCTGGATGCAATGGGCCAAGGAGAACGACTTGAAGCTCGACTTCAACTCTACAAGCTTCTCTCACCCAAAGAGCGGCAACCTCACACTTGCCAACCCTGACAAAGAAATCCGCGACTTCTGGATTGAGCACACAAAGCGCTGCCGCCGCATCGCCGATGCTATGGGTAAATATCAGAACGACCCATGTATCATGAACATCTGGATTCACGACGGTTCTAAGGACTACACTGTGGAGAAATATCGCTATCGTGAAATCTTGAAGAACTCTCTCGACGAGATTTTGAGCGAGAAACTTCCTAACATGAAGTCTTGCCTTGAGGCTAAATTGTTCGGTATCGGACTTGAGGCCTTCACTGTGGGTTCTAACTACTTCTACACTGGCTACTGCGCTCAAAATAACGTAATCTATACTCTCGACACTGGCCACTACGAGCCAACTGAGAACGTTTCTGACGCCATCTCAGCTCTCTTGCTCTATGTTCCAGAGCTCATGCTCCACGTGTCTCGCCCAATGCACTGGGATTCTGACCACGTGACTGTGTATGACGACAACACTCGCAACCTGTTCAGCGAAATCGTTCGTGCCGGCGCACTCAACCGTGCTCACATCGGCCTCGACTACTTCGATGCCTCAATCAACCGTATCGGAGCTTACATCATCGGTGTTCGCGCTGCTCAGAAGTGCCTCTTGAACGCTATGCTTGAGCCTCTGGCCACATTGCGCAAATATGAGGACGAAGGCAAGTTGTTCCAACGCCTTGCTCTGCTTGAGGAAGCCAAGACTCTGCCACTGGGCGCAGTTTATGACTACTTCAACCTGAAGAACGGTGTGCCCGTAGCAGAAGACTACCTGGCTGCCGTAGAGGAGTATGAGAAGGAAGTGACTATCAAGCGCGGCTAATTGGCTTGCGGCTTAGCATAGCTACTTTTTAACACACTACCAAGTATAGATAATAATTATGGATATCGTAATTGGTTTATTGATCATTGCTGTGGGCGCATTCTGCCAATCAAGCTTCTATGTGCCCAACAACAAGGTCAAGGATTGGAGCTGGGAAAGCTTCTGGCTCACTCAAGGCATCTTTGCCTATCTGCTGTTCCCTTTCCTGGGCATGCAACTTGCAGTGCCCGGAGGCCAGAGCATGTGTGAGATGTTTGCCCAAGCACCCACATTCAACGTGTGGATGACAATCCTGTTTGGTGCGCTGTGGGGCGTGGGCGGCTTAACATTCGGCTTGTCTATGCGCTACCTTGGCGTGGCACTTGGCCAGTCGGTTGCCCTCGGCACTTGTGCCGGTCTGGGCACTATCATGGGCCCTGTGCTCCTCAACATCTTCTTCCCAGAGCTCAACGCTCTTGACTCGCTCACATTTGCAGTGATAGCCGGTGTGGTGGTTACACTAATCGGTATCGCCATAATAGGTGTGGCTGGCGGCATGAAGTCGGCTTCACTCAGCGAGGAGGAGAAGAAAGAGGCCGTTAAGGACTTCAATTTCCCCAAAGGAATCACTATCGCCCTCTTGGCAGGCTTCATGAGCGGCTGCTTCAATGTGGGTCTGGAATTCGGCAAGGATATCAATTTCCCCGAAACTGCCGACATGTACAAGACACTTCCTGCCACATTCCTTGTGACTCTGGGCGGATTTGTTGTCAACGCGCTCTACTGCCTGTATCAAAACCAAAAGAACAAGACTTGGGGCGATTATGGCAAAGGTGGCGTGCTGCTCAACAATGTGTTGTGCTGCGTGCTTGCAGGCTTGCTGTGGTACAGCCAGTTCTTCGGACTGTCGCTCGGCAAGGGCTTCCTGCAGTCATCGCCCACACTGCTCTCGCTCTCGTTCTGCATTCTTATGGCTCTCAACGTTGTGTTCAGCAACGTGTGGGGTCTCATTCTCAAAGAGTGGAAAGGCTGCAGCTCCAAGACGATAGCCGTGCTGGTGCTTGGCATCGTGGTTCTTGTGATATCTTGCTTCTTGCCACAACTGCTGGCTTAAAGCACTGCTAATAATTGAAACACCTAAGGTGGGGGCCGGCAACGGCCTCCCCACCTTATTAAAAAAACTATAGAAAAAAGTTTTTACATCAAAATGAAATCAATTCTTGAAAATCGTCCGGCTCTGGCCAAAGAAATAGGCAAAGTGGCTGAAGTTGCAGGTTATCTGTGGCAAAATGGTTGGGCAGAACGCAACGGCGGAAACATCACCGTAAACATCACTGAATTTGTAGATGACGAAATCCGCACACTGCCGGCAATCAGCGAAGTGAAGCACATAGGCACTGTGCTGCCTCACCTCAAAGGCTGCTATTTCTATTGCAAAGGCACAGGAAAGCGCATGCGCGACCTGGCACGCTGGCCTATGGAAAACGGAAGTGTAATCCGCATTCTCGACGACTGCGAGAGCTATGTAATCATAGCTGACAACGCCGTTCAACCCACAAGTGAGCTTCCTTCGCACCTCACAGTGCACAATCACCTGATTGAAAAAGGCTCAAACTACAAGGCCACTGTGCACACTCACCCGATAGAGCTCGTGGCAATGAGCCACAACAAGGAGTTCTTGGGCAAAGACGTGCTCACCAACATTCTGTGGAGCATGATTCCAGAGACCAAGGCTTTCTGCCCACTGGGTCTCGGCATCATTCCTTACACTCTGCCAGGCTCTGTGGAGCTTGCCGACGCCACCCTCAAGGAACTTGACGACTACGACGTGGTGCTTTGGGAGAAACACGGTGTGTTTGCCCAGGGTCTCGATGTGATGGACGCCTTCGACCAAATCGACGTGCTCTCAAAGAGTGCCAAGATTTATGTTAACTCTTGCGCTATGGGCTTCAAACCAGAGGGCATGACACAGCAGCAGATGAAAGACATGACAGTGGCTTTCAACCTGCCAAAATAAAAAATGAACATAAGAAATTAATTCTATCCTTATAATTAATTCATCATGGTTAATAGATTCATTCTTAACGAAGTTTCTTACTTCGGTCCAGGTGCCCGCAAAGAGCTTCCTGGAGTAGTTGACCGCCTTGGTTTCAAAAAGGCATTGGTTGTTACCGACAAAGGCATCGTTGCCTGCGGTGTTGCAAAAATGGTTACTGACGTGCTCGACGAGGCCGGCATACCATACGAGTTGTATGACGAGGTTAAGCCAAACCCAACCGTAACTAACGTGAAAAACGGTGTTAAGGCTCTTGCCGACGCTAAAGCCGACTTCCTTATCGCCATTGGTGGCGGTTCGTCAATGGACACCGCCAAGGGTATTGGCATCGTGACCAACAACCCTGACTTCGCTGACGTTGTGTCGCTCGAAGGCTGCGCCCCAACAAAGCACAAAACTGTGCCTATCATCGCACTTCCTACTACTGCCGGAACTGCTGCCGAGACAACTATCAACTACGTTGTGATCGACGAGAAAGAGCAAAGAAAGCTTGTTTGCACCGACCCTAACGACATTCCAGCTGTTGCTATCGTTGACGCAGAGCTCATGTATGGTCTGCCTAAGAAGCTCACTGCTGCCACTGGTATGGACGCAATGACTCACGCTATCGAGGGCTTGATTACAAAGGCTGCTTGGGAATTGAGCGACATGTTTGAGCTCAAAGCCATTGAAATGATTAACAAATACTTGCCACTGGCAGTGTTTGACCCCAAGAACGAGAAGGGACGCAATGGCATGGCCGTGGCACAATATGTGGCCGGCATGGCATTCTCTAACGTTGGTCTTGGTGTTGACCACGGCATGGCTCACCCAATGAGCGCATTGTTCGACATTCCTCACGGAGTGGCTTGCGCAATGCTTCTGCCAACTGTGATGCGCTACAACGCTCCTGCTTGCCTCGACAAATATGTTGACATAGCCAAGGTGCTCGGCGTGTACAAAGAAGGTATGACCAAGGTTGAGGCTGCTGACGCTGCTTGCGACCAAATCGAATGGCTCTCTAAGACTGTGGGTATTCCACAACACCTCAGCGAGGTTGGAATCCAAGAGAAAGACATCGACGCACTTGCCGACCAGGCTATCGTTGACGCCTGCACTCCAGGCAACCCACGCAAGGTGACTCGCGACGACATCGTTGCCCTCTACAAGCAAATTCTCTAATCAGAACCACTGATTACTGAACCATAACATTTAGACCGCACTGCTTTTTGTGAGTGCGGTCTTTTTTTGTGCTTTTTCGCAACGAAAATAACCAATATTGTGATATATGTGTTAAAATAAGTTAATTGTAACATTTTGTTAGCATCTACTTTTGTCAAATTAAAAAATAGAATTAAATTTGTGATGTGTTTTTCATGGTATTAGATTTAAGGTTAATTAAGATTGGTTGTCGGGAGACAATCAATTTTTTTATATCCTAATCCAAACGCCAATTTGAAAACGCAATTCCCAATCTTTCGAAACAAAACTCCAGCTGGCACAACACACGCCGCAGCAAGAGCCCATGCTTAAAAAACATGTTTTATAACATGCGAAAACAAGTGAATTATAAGCACTTATTATTTGCACATAGATGTGGTTTTTGCTATATTTGCATTAGAAAAGCGTGTGAACTCTTTCATTATGCAGCGCAAACACATGAGCAAAATCATCGCGCTGCAAAGTTTATAAATCATTTAGTCTAAATTTCCCTATGCCGGGAGTCTTTTTATCAGCATGAGAAATGTAGTAAAAATCCTCTGCGGCAAAGATGAGAGCATTTCAAGATAACAACATCATGAGGTGCTTTCATTTTTTTGCAGTTCGTGCCACCACAGCCATGCGTGTGTGCCAGCACAGTCCCGAAAGAGCCGGAGAACGGCATAAAAAGCGAAAAGCGAATGTGATTTGTAGGTTAAAAGAATGATTTGGAGTAATTTTGCCTAAAATTAATATTTCAAGTCACATCTTTTGGTTATATGGTAGTAGGATTTGACGGCAAACGCGCCGTTCTCAACAACACCGGGCTTGGCAACTATAGCCGTGTGCTGGTGCAGTCGCTGGCAGAGAACAACCCTCGCAGCCAGTTTATCTTATACACCCCCAAGCTCGTTGACAACCCCAACCTGCGCACTGTGATGCGCTACTCCAACGTGCACATAAAGACACCGCGCAAAGCCATCATCGGCTCTTATTGGCGCTCTGTGCACGGCATGATGAGCGATGCGCACCACAACCGTGTGAACATTTTCCACGGCCTTAGCGGCGAGCTTCCGCTCGACATAAGGCGCAGCGACATTCCGTCGGTGGTCACCGTGCATGACTTGATTTTCTTGCGCTTTCCGCAATACTACAACTTCATCGACCGCAAAATCTATGATTTCAAAGCACGCAAGGCGTGCGTCAACGCCAACCGCATAATTGCCATAAGCGAGTGCACAAAGCGCGACATAGTGCATTTCTACGGCATTGACCCCGAAAAAATAGATGTGGCATATCAGGGCTGCAACCAAATTTTCCACGAAGAAGTCACACAGGCGCAAATCGACAAGGTGCGCTCAAAATATGACTTGCCGCACAACTTCATAGTGTGTGTGGGCACAGTGGAGGAGCGCAAAAACGCACTGCTGGCCGTGAAGGCTCTTGCCGACATCGACGACAAGGATGTGAAACTCGTGCTAATAGGCCACCACACCAAATATTTTGACAAAATCAAGGCTTTTGTCCATGCCAATGGGCTGCGACACCGCGTGGTGTGCCTGTCACGTGTGCGCTTCAAGCACTTGCCTGTCATATATCACATGGCGAGAGCCTCGGTCTATCCGTCGCGCTACGAGGGCTTCGGGCTGCCTGTGCTTGAGTCGCAATCATGCGGCACGCCTGTGATTGCCGCCAAAGGCTCTTGTCTGGAGGAAGCTGGGGGCAAGGCGGCCATATACGTTGACCCCGACTCTGTGGAGCAAATGACAGCCGCACTCAACACCGTGCTCAACGACAGCACGCGCCACGAACAAATGGTAAAAGACGGACTCGAAAATGCCGAGAAATTCAATAACGACGACTTGGCGCAATGCGTGATGGACATATACCGCAAAGTGCTCAACAGCATCTGACGGCCGCAAGCAGTGCCATTACTGCACAAGACAATATAAACAGCGGCACCGCAACGAAACTATTGCGATGCCGCTGAATTTTTATCTTCACAGCCCTCTTATTTGTGCACAGGCAATCTGCGCCACAGCCAGCGTGGCACACGCCGCCACAGGGCGGTGAGCAGCCGCCAGCGCCAGTCTATCACACAAACGTGCCTGTGGGCAATTATTGCGTTGACAATGCCGGCTGCCGTGGTCTTGCAGTCCATGAGCATGGGATAATGGTCACCGCCAAGCAAAGCGGTGTCAACAAACCCCGGTCTAACGTCGGTGAACGTGATGCCAAGCTTCCGCATGGCCGATTGCTGCTCAAGAGCTTGCAGATAGCAGTTTTGAAACGACTTGGTGGCAGAATAGGCAGGAGCGGCTCCAAGCCCCTTGGTGCCGGCTATCGACGTTATTGCAGCTATGTGTCCGCCGCCATGCGTTGCCATGTGGTTAAACACCGCCGTCACCATGCGTGTGAAGCCGAGACCGTTGGTCTCAACCGTGTCAAGCTCCGTTCTGGGCTCCAGCTCCATATTGGTCTTGCCTATGCCCGCGGTGTGTACATAGAGATCAATCTTTCCGCCCAATTCGCCAAACAGCCCAAGCAACCGCTCTTGAGCGGAATCAGAGTCAATGTCAATTATGGCAGCATGGGCGCACTCTGGCCATTGGCTGCACAGCTCACGCAGCGGCTCGGCGCGCCGTGCGGCAACACCCACGCGCCACCCTTTGGCGAGCAATATGCGAGCAATCTCAAGCCCCATGCCCGACGAGGCGCCCATCACAACCGCCGTATTCATCATCACTTAACCCACACTTTGCGAGCTTTGCCGTTGACGCGCACTATATAGGCGCCACCGGCTTTCACGTCGATTGTAGTTTTTGTTCCGGCATACAGGCACTGTCCGCTAAGGTTATAAACCTCCACTTTGTCATTGCTGCCGGCAGGGCGCACATGAATTTCCGTGCCAATGGTCCACACAGCAAAATTGTTGACCGTGAGGTCTTCCACAGCCCCTGCTTTCATGCCCTTGATGGAAATTTCATCAAACAGCCATTGGCTTGCAAGGCTCGACAAGCGCAACGAGTGCTTGCCCTTGGTGATGTTGACGGTAAAGTTGTCTGGCTCGCCGTACACGTCTTTCTGATAGTAAGGCTGCCATGAGTCCATGTTGTTTACATCAGGATAAAGCCAAATGGTGTTTTCTCCAGCCGGGTTGGGAGTCCATTTCGACTTGTCGGCAAGAATTTTCATGTAGGCTTCCTTGTTTGTACTCGTATTCACAGGGTGGCTTTTCTGGTTTGGAGTCAGCTCCACACCATCGAGCGTGAGAAGAGCCGCGCCACTGTAAGTCTTGACCCAGTTGGTGAGATTGGGCTCGCCTATGATTGATGAATTGCAACCATAGGTGGTAATTGCGCCGTATGATGCCCAGTGCGCACCGCCCTTTATGTTGATGGCCACTTGCATGTCTTCCTCGGCGGTGAATGTGTAGTTAAACCACGCGCCCCACTTCTCTATTGCCTGCTCACGAGTGAGGTTAAAACCCTCGGCATTCCATTCGTCGCCCATGTCGGCTATAGCCCAGCCGTTCACAAGCTCCGAACCCGACGTGAGCGACACACCGGCATTGTCGGTACGGTAGGCTCCGCGTGTGGTGTTGTGGCTGCAGTAGGCCACGCCCTGGCCACCCTCGTCATAGTCCTCGGCCTGCACCTGAATGGTTTTGCCCACCTCAAGCTTCACGTCTTTAATGAACGTTGTGGTGTCGATGCCGGCAATGGCGCCTTCAAGCCACACCTTGCGACGGTCAAACCAGTCGTGGGCACGCTTCACCTCGGCACTCAATCCCTGGTTGCCATACCCCCAGCGCGAATTGTCGAGCGGAATTGACTTGTCGAAGCCTTTACCCTCGGCCGACTGGGCAAAGTCGTCGATAAATTTAAGAATGTCGGTAAAGAACGTGCCTTTCACCTCGTTCCATTTTTTCACATACTCGCGGCAGAACTCCTTGTTGGGAGTGGCGAAGAACTGTGGAAAGCGGTGTATGTGCAGGTTCGACCATGCGTCGCGCAACTGCTCCGACGAGTCGAAATCCCACATGTTGGCCATGCGTATCTTGGTTTCGTCGGTGGCATCATATTTTGTGTAATACATGTTTGAGCCGCCACTGTCGTAAGTGCCAAACAAGTCGTGGCCAAGCAGCCATGCGGCAAACGAAGGCACGTCGATGTATTTAGGATAAGTGCCTTGTGCCACCGAGTACTCATAATTGCTCACAGCGCCCTGTATGTAGTCAATCTGGCTTTGAGACATATCTTCCCAGTCGGGATATTTAAACGTGTAGTTATACGACGGTGTGAACATGGAGTTGACATACTGCGAGTTTTCGTTCCACCAGTAGGGGTCAAGCTCAAAGATGTAGCCATCTTCAGCCACGTCAAGACGGCACTTGGGGTTGCGCTTCACCGACTCTATGAGCAGATACATGCCACGGAAGTCACCGTTGAAGAGCACATTAACATAGTGGCATTTTGGAGCCCACTGCAGCCCCATAAGCTCGCTGATTTTGCAACCAGTGATGGTGAGCAGCGTTGGGTCGCGCAGCAAAATCCAGTCTTTGTCCTTATATGTGGCATCGTCGCCGCGCAGCAGCAAGTCGGCTTTTTTTTGCAGTTTTATCTTGAATGGCTTTTTGTCGGGATATGCGCTCGTGTTGCCGCGTATTTTTATGGTCATGCCACTTGCGTCTTTGTTATACTCCCCACTGGCATACACGGGGTTCTTTGCGTCATTGCCCACATATATGTTGAGATGGCCCGGCACTTTGGTGGCATTGGCAATGCCGCCGCCCATGCTGCCTGGAGGGCACGACACATAATCGCATGTGGGCTCCTCGTGGTTCACGGTCTCAATGTCGAGCACCGGCAAACCGAGCTTCAAGATGGTGGCAATGTCATATTTCTCTCTTTCGGTGGGCACCCATGGGTCGTTGCTTGCCTTGCACACCCTCAAGTGGCGCATTATGAGCGTGATGTTGGGGTCATAGCCAAAGTCGAGTCGGAGTCTGTTGCCCATCTGACCCCAGTTGAAATTTTTTCTTGCCTCCGAAATGTCGATGCTGTAGGTGCGCCAGGTGCTCGACTTGGCTATCGCGCCAAAATGCTGCGAGCGGTCCTCACTGGCAGGAGCACCAAAGAATATTTGCAGGTCGCGGATTTCGGCAGAGCATTTATATTCAAATGTGAATATCACCTCATCGTCATCAAGGTCGCGTGTCAGCGGCATCACCTGCACAAATGGGTCGGTTCCTGTGGTCTTGATTGTGTCAACATCGTCAGACATCTCGCCCCTCGACAGCTTCAACTCCACTTGATTGCTGTTTGAGCTCTGCAATCGCAGATTAAGGCTCGCCCCAGCTTGCAAGGCGGCACACACGGCTATTGCCGCAAAAATCAAAATTCTATTATGCTTCATAAAAAAGTTTTTGCTTTGTTTAGTTAGTGTAGTTGGCTGTGTCAATGCGCAAAAGGCACAATCACTCATGCCTGTTTGCCATGGCAATGCGCGAAACACAACCACAATCAAGGCAAAAATAGTGATTTTGTAGCAAATTTTCTGTATATTTGGCATATACAAATCAAATAATATCAAAAACTTAGACAAATGAAAAAAATATTACTATTAACTATGCTTGCTGCCTTGGCTTTAACCCCTTTGAGCAACATGCAGGCAAAAGCCAAGGTCGCTAAAGAAAAGTCCCCTATCACCATTGGCACCATAATCTATCATCTCGACGACATCGACGGCCAATTCAAGGCTCTGCACGACGCCGGATTCACGAGCTGCCAAATCAACTGGTCGAGCGCAAAGATGACCCCAGAACTGGCGCAGAAAATCATAGAAAACGAGCAAAAATACGGAATCAAGGCTACCACAGTGGTGGGAGTGCCGGGCAACTGCAAGTGGAACTTCACGCAAGGGCCTGCCACAATAGGCCTCGTGCCAGCCGACGACCGCGACAACCGCATTGCCGAATATCACAAGATGATTGACTTCTGCCAGCTCGCCAAGGTGCCTGCCATGCACTCGCACTTCGGCTTCATTCCCGAAGACATGTCGGACTACAAATACAAAACATTCATATCGGTGATGAAGCAGCTTGCCCAATATGCCAAAGACCGCGGCGTGAGCATATATTTTGAAACCGGACAAGAGACCCCAATCACACTCGTGCGCGCAATTAAAGATATTGGCTACGACAATCTGGGCATAAACTGCGACGTGGCCAACCTGCTGCTCTATGGCAAGGCCAACCCAACCGACGCAATAAAGCTCTTTGGCCCGCTCGTGAAAGACATTCACGCTAAAGACGGCAAATATCCAACACGCGACAACCCCTACGAACTTGGACAGGAAAAGCCAATACCCGAAGGCGACGTGGATTTTCCAGCCATCATAAAATATCTTAAGCAAGAGGGCTACAAGGGTGCAATAACCATAGAATATGAGCTGAACCTCAACAGCATGGACTATATGGTAAAGACCAGAAAATATCTGCAAGACCTCATCGACAACGAGTGAAACGCACGTTGCCCACAATGGGCAAAACTGTGCGTGAACGCCTATTTTCATTACTTTTTACACACGTGTTAAAAAGGTATAAATACCGTTTTTTATGACATTAGTGTAAAAAATAATGTCTAACTTCAACGGAAATTATTCACCACGAGAATTAATTGTATCTTCGTATAAAAAATATCAAAGACATATTTCTTTTAAAAACGTATTAACACTAACAAAAGAGAACTTATGAAGAAGAATTTACTCCTTTTCGGTGCATTGGCAGCCGCTGGTATGCTTGCCATGCCCACTTCGGCCGAAACTTATCGCGACTCTAAAGCTTATGTGCTTGACGCATCGCTTTTGCAAGCTCAAACATCTGCAGCCCCCAAGGCCACAAAGATGAAGAAAGCGCAAACAAACCTAACTTTCAACAACAAGTATAAGCTCTATCGACGTCCTGCAGGCTGCTTCAACAGTGCTTTCCTCAACCAAGGACACTGGTGGAAAAACAACACTTACATCGGCTCACCACGTGTGCCTATGACATTTAAGAACATCGACCCAGAGGCTACTGCCAACACCACTTATCAGTGGGCTTGGGGCGACAACAACGGATACGGCTGGGACTTTAACGCCAAACAGACATCAACCGAAAAAGATTTCGTGGCATACATGGCTCCTAACAGCTACATTCACTCTCCACAGCTCACCGCAACCGACGGCGATAAGGTGCGCATGTATCAGTCAGGCGTTTTGGCTCAAAACTACAACACCGAGTCGCAAACGCCATTCTACTCCAACTGGATTTATGCTTACGTAGATATAGCATCTTCTGGTTACTGGGAGATTGGTACTGCCAAGAACTTCACCGCCACTGGCGACTCTACCTATATGTATGACCGCGGCGAGGGTGTAATGGTTCCAAGCGACCAGTTAGACGCCACCCTCCGCGTGGCAGGCACAGAAAACGAATTCTGGTTTGGCAAGAACTCCACATTCAATGCTTGTGGTGCCGCTTTTGAGAAGCCAGAGACAGCCTACCTGCTCCGCAACGTGTATGTGCTCTATCGCCACGATGCCGACAACGACATGGAGCGCAAATCAATCCTCATGTGTACCGAGGACGCTCCTCTCACCGTTACCGTGTATAAGATGAACGAAATTCCTGCTTACGACGCTACCAAGTCGGTTACTCCTACACTCGGCGAGGTGGTTGCAACAGGCACTGCCAATGTGAGCGAATATTATGAGATTCCTGAGGCTTCTCAAGGCGAGAACGACGGTCTTATGGTTTATCCTCTGTCATTCACCCTCAAAGACGCTAAAGGCAAAGAAATCACTCCAGAAATCGACTTCCCAATCATGATTGTTGTCAGCGGTTATGGCAGCGACAAGATTCAAAACTTTGAAATCCCCGTGTCGGCCGACTTCAACGACGATGGTTTTGGCGAACTCGGCTATCTTGCCAAGGTTGACGCACAAAACAAGGTGACTGAAATCCACGGCATCAACAATCTGCTCACCACCGACGGCAGCACTCCAGCTCCTCTCAAGACAGCTCCACTTATCTGTGTTGACGTGCTTCACCCATATTTGAGCTACTTTGAGAATGAAACCGACGCTCGCCGCATGATTGAAAAGACTTTTGACGCTGCCGGCGAATCTGCCACCATCAAACTCATCTCCAACGAGACTTACAACAACTGGACTAAGACCGTTGACGGTGCTGATGTTCCTGACTGGGTAGGCTTGACTTTGGCAAGCGCAGACAAAGTGGGCAACGAATTCACCGGTAACGCCACATTCAATGTTAAGGCTCTGCCAAGCGACGTGAAATATCGTGAGGCCAACGTTAAGCTCGCCATTCCTGGCTCTTACGTTAACTACATTGTGAAACAAGGTGTTTCTGGTGTGGAAGGCGTTGCCAAGGCAGAAGGCAAGGTAGCCTATGCAGCTGGTGAGGACTTCGTTATCAATGCCGATGCCAATGGCGTAGCAGCCATCTATGGCGTGGGTGGTCAACTCCTCAAGAAAGTTAACGTGACTGAAGGCACAAGCGTTATCGACGGCTCTAACATGCCACAAGGCGTTTACGTGGTTACAGTTAACGGCAAAACTGTGAAGGTTGTGAAATAACAACAAGCCAGCAAAACTGTTGTTTAGACACAAATAATAGTTAAACACAAAAAAGAGCAGTGGCATGCCGCAGGGCACGCCACTGTTTTTTTGTGCAATATTGAGAGAGTGAAAAAAGGTTGCAACCAAAGAGATGGTGACTGTTATTTACGCAAGTGAAGCTTGTGCTCAAGCTCATGCCGACGCTTTTTGCCGTTCCAGAAAGCATGGAAACGCGCCACAGCAAGTTCTGCAAATGCTTCGGGGTGCGTATTTCCGTCCATTTCGGCATATATTTTTGCCAGGCGCGCTATCTCAGACGCCTCGGTGTGAAGCCGCGCAAAATTATCGATAAAGCACTCCTTGTTGTGCACATTAAATTTCATGCGGTTCACGTCGAGCAAATAAAAGTGATATTGGTCGTCAACTATAACGTTGCCTGGCGAGAAATCCTTGTGAAACACGCCTTTGTCGCGCAACTCTATCATAAATGCGGCAAACTTGTGCAGCAGCAGGTTGCTGTCGGCGCGTTTCTCCCAAAAACGCATCTCGCTGCCGCACACCTTCAAGCTGATGAAATAGCTGCGGTTGAGCAAGCCGTGGCTGAATATCTCAACGTATGCCACAGGCACGGCGGTGCCTATACCGAGCGACATGAGCCGCAAGGCATTGTCGTAGCTGCGGCGAGCCTTGCTGTGACGCAAATGGGCATAAACGAAGGCGTTGAGCAGCCGTGGCACCCTGAAACTTTTAACTATCAGGTCGAGGCCGCACTGGCGCGTGTGGCTCACCACATTGCGCGCCCTGTAGATTTCCTCGCCAAGGTCGGCAGTGCCGCATGCCACAGCGCTGACAAAGGGCATGAGCTGCGCATATTCGGGGTTGACCACTATGTTTTGTTTCATCAGTTGCTTTGTTTTCATTTATTTTGCAAAGTTATTACAAATGCTCAACCCACGTGCCGTTTTCGCTCGCAAAAACTTGATATTCTACGGTTCGATTTGCATTATCGTTAGATAAGATAAGCTGCATCTCAGCATAACATTCAAGCCTGCTTGATGTTCTGCGTTCGATTTGCATTATCTTTGCCGATGATATGCAGAAATTCATAATCACATCGAGAGGCGAGCTGCGCTTGGGCGACGTGAACATGCACCGCAACCTGCTGCTGCCAGACGACCACTGCTTGGGCGGTGGCTACTGGAGCATAGACTATGTGTCGCTCACAGTGGTGCTTAGCGGCATGTCGCAAGACTACGGCGAGCCGCAATGGGGCAGAGTAGATGTGCTCTGGGTGCCGTCGGGCTACAGCGGCATGCGGTTTGTTTATGAGTCGGCACACGGCGGCACACTCGACCTCACAGCGCAAAAAGACATCAAATATTACTGATTTTTGTGGAGCGCACAGGGGTTGCTTGGCGAAAGCACCTAAAATGAAAGCACGCCTATTTCACAATAGGCGCGCCTCCTTCATAACCAAAATTCAAGTATATTATTAGATTGTTGTTTGTTGCCAAAATCCACATCACATTATAGGCGACAAAGGACGATGAGATAACTGCTTATCACAAAAAACATCTATCAAAATGCCCTGGACTCAGTTCTGCATGATAAAAGCAATCAATGCCCATTTATCACAATCTCAATCTAACCAAATTGTCAAAATGTGATTTCATTGCGAAATTAACATCTTATTTTTCACAATAAAAATATATTTGGCAAATAAATGTTAAAATGTGTAATAAGTGCGAAATTTGACATCTTTTGTCATTTTTGCGTTTGCAACTGAGTTGCAGAAATATTGTCTTATCTTTGCATTGTGAGAAATATGAAAGCGAGAAAGCTATATATGGCATTTGTGTGGCTGGCGGTGATTATGCTGCTGGCCGTGTCGCACTTTCCGCATCATCACCACGGCTCTGAGCTGTGCACCATAGTAGAGCACTGCGAAGCCGATGATGCCGACAACGACAAGCACACCCTGCATGGTGGCGACAGCAAGACATTCTGCACCGTCAATGCCGGGCTCATGGTGTCACCAGACACAGCCGTAAAGAAGCCATGCCACAAGCCCTCGCCCGCAAAACAGCCGCTACTTGTCGCCTTGCCAGGTTTGTGCGCCACAACAAAGCTCCTGTGCCTGCCTTGCGTGAGCCTCATGCACTCACCACTTGTGCGGCACGCACAATCGCTGATGTTAGGCGGTCTCTCACTCAGAGCCCCACCCTCTTGTGCCGTGATTTGACAGCGCCAGCAGTGCGCAACGTCGGTCCAGCCACGCCCTAACCAAAAACATCGTGGTTCGCTGACAACAAAGCAACGCGACCTGCCGCAAATGAAATGAAGCATACGGCATGCCGCAATCACAATCTTTTTTCACAGCACAAGAAAATCAATGATTAAATTACAGAAATCAACCATAATAATGGTTGCTGTCGCCTTTATTGCCGCAGGCTGCAGCACCAAAGGCACCGATGAGAAAAAAGCCCACGGCGATTCTCACGATGCCCACAGCGGCGAAATCACATTTACCGCAGCACAAGCCAAATCGGCAGGACTTGTCACCGAGACGGTTAGCCCACGGACTTTCCACTCAGTGATTACGGCAGCCGGGCAAATACAGTCGTCGCAAGGCAACGAGCAGACCATAGCCGCCACAGCGAGCGGAATAGTGCGCTTCAACAATGCGCTCATCAACGAAGGCTCGCCAGTGAGAGCCGGAGAAACCATGGTGGCAATCTCGGCAAAAAAACTTGAGGGCGGCGACCCCACAGCCCAGGCAAAGGCAGCATTTGATGCCGCCGAAAAAGAATTTAAACGAGCCGAACGCCTCGTTGCCGACCAAATAATCTCGACAAAGGAATTTGAGCAGGCACGGCTGCGCTACGAATCGGCAAAGGCAATCTATGCCGGCCAGGCAAGCAGCGTCACGGCACAGGGTGTGACCGTGGCATCGCCCATGTCGGGCTACATCAAAAGCCGTCTCGTGGGTCAAGGCGACTATGTGTCGGTGGGTCAGCCCATAGCCGTAGTGTCGCAAAACAAGCGCCTACAGCTGCGCGCCGATGTGCCAGAAGGCTGCTTCAACCAGCTGCGCAGCGTGCATAGCGCAAATTTCAAGACCACGCACGACGATGCAGTGCACAGCCTCGCGTCGCTCAATGGGCGGCTTGTGTCCTACGGCAAGTCGGCGACAGCCGGCACAGCCTTCATTCCGGTGACGTTTGAGTTCGACAACATTGGTGACATAGTGCCTGGAGCATACGTGGAGGTGTATCTGCTTTCGACAGAACGAACCGGCGTGATTTCAGTACCGGTGTCGGCCATTACCGAGGAGCAAGGGCTGACGTTTGTGTATGTGCAGACTGGCAGCGAGCACTACCGCAAGCAAGAAGTGGCTCTTGGGCAAACCGACGGTGTGAGAGTGGAGATAGTGAGCGGACTGACCACAGGCGACAAAGTGGTGACACGCGGAGCCTATCAGGTGAAACTGGCATCTATGACCACTGCCATTCCCGGACATTCACACTAATTCTCACAAAACACTGCTAAAAGCAAGAAATCATGCTGAACAAAATAATAAAATTTGCGCTCAACAACAGGCTTGCCGTGGTTGTTGTGTCGATTTTGCTTATGATAGCCGGCATCTACACCGCCAAGACCATGGACGTAGATGTGTTCCCCGACCTCAACGCGCCCACCGTGGCCGTTATGACCGAGGCCAAGGGCATGGCACCCGAAGAGGTGGAGCGGCTGGTGACAATGCCTGTGGAAACGGCTGTGAACGGAGCCACCGGCGTGAGGCGCGTGCGGTCGTCGTCAACCACAGGATTCTCAATAGTGTGGGTGGAATTTGACTGGGACACCGACATCTACCTTGCCCGACAGATAGTATCGGAGAAAATATCGGCGGTGAAAGACGCGCTGCCGCCCAATGTGGGCAACCCCACGCTCGGCCCGCAGTCGTCAATCCTCGGCGAGGTGATGTTTGTGGCTCTCACGGCCGACTCCACATCTATGAGCGACCTGCGCACACTTGCCGACTGGACCATAAGGCCACGACTGCTGTCGGTGGGCGGAGTGGCGCAAGCCACGGTGATGGGCGGCGACATCAAGGAATATCAGATATTGCTCAACCCCGGCCGCATGAAGCACTATGGTGTGGGGCTCGACGAAGCCTATGCCGCCGTGCAAAACATGAACCGCAACGTGGCTGGAGGCGTGCTCTATGAATATGGCAACGAATACATCATACGCGGCATCCTGTCAACCGCCTCATTGGCCTCGCTCGGCAAGGCCGTGGTCAAGAGCACCGACGCCGGCCCTGTGCTGCTGAGCGATGTGGCCGATGTGAAAATCGGCAGCCGTGCACCCAAAATGGGTGTGGCATCGCACCGCGACAAGCCCGCCGTGATGATTACCGTGACCAAGCAGCCCAATGTGGGCACGCTCGACCTGACACAGAAACTCGACACCGCGCTTGCCGAGCTGAAGGCCAAATTGCCTGCCGACGTGAAAATGTCAACCGACATCTACCGCCAGGAGCGGTTTATAAACAGCTCCATCGACAACGTGAAAAAGTCGCTCGTGGAGGGCGGCGTGTTTGTGGTGGTGGTGCTGTTCATCTTCCTCATGAACGCGCGCACCACAATCATATCACTGGTCACCATTCCGCTCGCGCTTGTCATGTCAATACTCTCGCTGCACCTCATGGGACTGTCAATCAACACCATGAGCCTTGGCGGCATGGCCATAGCCATAGGGTCGCTCGTAGATGATGCCATAGTAGATGTGGAAAACGTGTTTAAGCGGCTGCGCGAAAACCGCAACTTGCCGCCCGTGCGCCGCCGCCCTGTGCTGACGGTGGTCTTTGACGCCTCGCGCGAGGTGCGTGTGCCCATTCTCAACTCCACGCTCATCATCATAGCCGGCTTTGTGCCGCTGTTCTTCCTGTCGGGCATGGAGAAAAGGCTGCTCGCACCGCTGGGCATAGCTTTTATCACGGCACTGTGCGCATCTACAGTGGTAGCTCTCACTCTCACACCAGTGCTGTGCAGCTATCTGCTGGGCAAGGGCAACCGTCACGCCGAGGGCAACGAGGAAAAAGAGCCCATTGTGGCGCGTGCGCTCAAGTCGGTGTATATGCGCATGCTCGACGGCACGATAAGCCACCACAAGGCGGTTTTGTGCGCCACAGGAGCTGTGTTTGTACTAACAGCGGTTATTTTCCTTGCCTTGGGACGCAGTTTCCTGCCGCCGTTCAACGAAGGCTCGTTCACCATCAATGTGAGCACCATGCCGGGCATTTCGCTCGACGAGTCGAACCAGATAGGCGCAAAGGTTGAGAAAATTCTGCTCCAAATACCCGAAATCAAGACCGTGGGACGCAAAACCGGACGTGCGGAGCTTGACGAGCACGCACTGGGCGTGAACAACTCCGAGATAGAAGCTCCGTTTGAGCTTAAAGACCGCTCAAAAGACGCTGTACTTGCCGACATCAGGCAGCGGCTGAAAGTGATTCCAGGCATAAATGTGGAAGTGGGCGCACCCATCACCCACCGCATAGACGCCATGCTGTCGGGCACACAAGCCAACATCGCCATAAAGCTCTTTGGCACCGACCTCGGCAAGATGTATGCCCTCGGCAACCAGATAAAAGAGGCGATTGGCGATGTGGAGGGCATTGCCGACCTCAATGTGGAGCAGCAAGTGGAGCGTCCGCAGCTGCAAATAGTGCCGCGCCGCGACATCTTGGCCAAATATGGCATCACGCTGCCGCAGTTTGCCGAAATAGTAGATGTGATGCTCGACGGCGAAACGGTGTCGCAAGTGTATGAGGGCAACCGCTCGTTTGACCTCGTGGTAAAGGTTGACGACGACAGCCGCAGCACAATAGAGCGCATCAAGAACCTCATCGTAGATGCCAACGGCAAGAAAGTGCCGCTCGTCAACATAGCCGAGGTGAAGTCGGCCGAAGGCCCCAACACCATCAACCGCGAGAACGTGGCACGCAAAATAGTGATTTCTGCCAACGTGGCCGGGCGCGACCTGCTTGGAGCCGTGGCCGACATCAAGCAGCGCATAGATGCCAAAGTGCCCATGCCCGACGGCTACCATGTGGAGTATGGCGGCCAGTTTGAGAGCGAGCAGGCGGCATCGCGCACCCTCATGGTGGCATCGGTGTTTGCCGTGTTTGTAATCTTGCTGCTGCTCTACAACCAGTTTCGCAACCTCACGCAAGCGGTGGTCATTTTGCTCAACTTGCCGCTGGCGCTGATAGGCGGTGTGCTTGTGATTTGGCTCACCGGCGGTGTGATAAGCATTCCTGCCATAATAGGCTTCATATCGCTCTTCGGCATTGCCACACGCAACGGCATGCTGCTCGTGGCGCGATACAACGACCTGCTCGCCCACGGCGTGCCGCTTAAGCGATGCGTGATGCAAGGCTCTGCCGACAGGCTCAATCCCATTCTCATGACCGCACTCACGTCGGCTCTCGCCCTGATTCCGCTCGTAGTGGGCGGCGACCTGCCTGGCAACGAAATCCAAAGCCCCATGGCAAAGGTGATTTTGGGCGGACTGTTCACCTCAACGTTCCTCAACAGCTTTGTGATTCCCATAATGTATATTCTCACCAACAAAAAAATTGCCGCCACCGTGGCACAAAAAGAAACACCTAACGCACAATGAACAAGAAATTGATGATAACAACCACCCTCTTGCTGCTCGCAGCTGCTGCCATGCCGCTTTGCGCCCAGCAGAGCATAGACGGTGTGCTGGCTTCCGTGGAGCGCAACAACACCACGCTCAAAGCCTTGCGCAGCACCACCGATGCACAGAAACTCGAAAACCGCGCCGACGTGTCGCTGCCCGACCTGGAGCTTGGCTTCAACTACCTGTGGGGCAACCCCACCGCAATAGGACACCGCAAGGACTTCAACGTGTCGCAGTCATTCGACATAGCCACACTTTCGGGCATTAAGGGCAAGGTGGCCGACAGCAAAAACAAGCTCGTGGAGTGGGAATATTGCTCAAGCCGCATGCAGCTGCTGCTCGACGCCAAGCTCGCCTGCCTCGACGTGATATATTACAACGCCTTGCTCTCTGAGCTTGCCGCACGCCACAAGCAAGCAGCCGCACTTGCCGAACTGCACAAAAAACGCCTCGACAGCGGCGAGGGCAACCGCATAGAATACAACAAGGTGGTGCTCGACATGTCGATGATAGAGGGCGAGGTGTCGCGCCTGTCGGCTGAGCGCGCGGCAGTGCTCGCACAGCTTGCCAACCTCAACGGCGGCGAGGCCGTTACAATCAGCCAAACCGGCTACGATGCCGTGGCTCTGCCAGCCGACTTTGAGTTATGGTATGCGCAAGCCGAGGGCAAAAGTCCGCTGCTCGCCTATGTGAGACAAGAGGTGGAAGTGAGCCAAAAGCAACTGTCGCTCGCCAAGAAGCAAGGTCTGCCGTCGTTCTCGGCCGGCTACATGGGCGAGTTTGAGGCCGACCAGCGCTATCAAGGCGTGACGGTGGGCGTGTCGATACCGCTGTGGTCAAACAAGAAGCGCGTGCGTCAGGCAAAAGCTGCCGTGCTGGCTGCACAGGCACGCCAAGCCGACGCCAAGCAGCAGTTCTACGGCAACCTGAAGGTGCTCTATGACCGCGCCGCCGGGCTGAAGAAAACAGCCGAGACCTATCGCACAGCACTCCGAGCCACAAGCAACGCCACTCTGCTCAAAAAAGCCCTTGACGAGGGCGAAATATCGCTGCTCGACTACTTGGTGGAAATGCGACTCTACTACGACGCCGTCAACCAGTCGCTTGACGCGGAGCGGTCGTTCCAGAAAGCCTATGCCGAACTATCGGCCACCGAGCTGTAACAACACGGCAGAAAGACAACAAAATAATAAAGGCAGCCTCGCTAAAGGTTGCCTTTATTGCTAATATTTATGTGTGTGATAAAGAATCACTTTTGACGGAAGAACAGATTGATGGGCGTGCCTGTGAATTTCCAGTTTTCCCTTATCTTGTTCTCCAGATAACGCTTGTAGGGGTCTTTAATCCACTGCGGCAGATTGCAGAAAAACAGGAATGTGGGCACATACGAACCCTTGAGCATAGTCACATACTTTATCTTCACTATCTTGCCCTTGGTGGCTGGCGGCGGATAGGCGGCTATGGCGTCTTGCATCACATTGTTGAGTTGCGATGTGGGTATCACCGTGGTGCGGTTGCCATACACTTCGATTGCCTGCTGCAGCACCTTGTAGATGCGCTGCTTGGTGAGTGCCGAACCAAAGATTATGGGGAAGTCGGTGAACGGTGCGAAACGCGAGCGTATGGCACTCTCAAAGTGGTCTTGCGCCTCCTGGCTCTTGTTTTCCGCCAAGTCCCACTTGTTGACGAGCACTATGAGTCCCTTGCGGTTTTTCTGCACTATGGAGAAGATGTTGACGTCTTGCGACTCAATGCCGCGAGTGGCGTCGATGAGCAGAATGCACACGTCGCTGTTCTCTATGGCTCTGATGCTGCGCAACACCGAGTAATACTCAATGTCTTCATTCACCTTGTTCTTCTTGCGAATGCCGGCGGTGTCAACCAGATAGAAGTCGAAGCCGAACTTGTTGTAGCGGCTATATATGCTGTCGCGCGTAGTGCCGGCTATGTCGGTCACTATGTTGCGCTGCTCGTCCATCAAGGCATTGATGAGCGACGACTTGCCGGCATTAGGCCTGCCCACAATGGCAAAGCGCGGAATCTCGTCTTGCGGAGTGTCGTCGGCCTTCTTGGGCATAAGCTCCACGATGCGGTCCATCAGGTCGCCGGTGCCGGTGCCGTTGGCTGCCGAAATGGAGTAAGGCTGCCCCAGTCCCAGTGAGTAAAACTCAGCCTCGGCATACAGGTTCTCGTAGTTGTCGGCCTTGTTGGTCACCAGCACCACCGGCTTGCCGCTGCGACGCAGCGTGTCGGCCACATGGTCGTCGAGGTCGGTGACACCATTTTTAATATCCACCATGAACACAATCACGTCAGCCTCCTCAATGGCTATAGCCACCTGCTTGTTTATTTCGCCCTCAAAAATGTCTTCGCTGTTCACCACCCAGCCGCCGGTGTCAACCACCGACATTTCCATGCCGCCCCAGTCGGTCTTGCCATACTGGCGGTCGCGCGTGGTGCCGCTCTCGTCGTTCACGATGGCAGCACGCGTCTTAGTGAGGCGGTTGAACAATGTGGATTTGCCCACGTTAGGGCGTCCGACAATAGCAATCAGTCTTCCCATTTATCTCTTCCTTGTGTGTTTATAGGCCAGCTGTTGCCAGCCTTGATTTCTTGTAAAAAATTTGAATTCTCTCTCCAATCGTGAGTCTGCTCACTCGATATAGCCAAACTCACGCAACTTGTTCTCGCGGTTGCGCCAGTCTTTCTCCACCTTGACAAACATTTCCAGATACACATGCTTGCCGAAGAAAGCCTCAATCTCTTTGCGGGCCTCTATGCCCACACGCTTCAGCTTGCGGCCGCCGTGACCTATGATTATGCCCTTTTGCGTGTCGCGCTCCACATATATCACGGCATTGATGTGAATCGTCGTGTCCTGCTCGTCGAAACGCTCCACAATCACCTGCGTGGCATAGGGCACTTCTTTGTCATAGTCGAGGAGTATCTTCTCGCGCACTATCTCGGTCACAAAGAAGCGTGAATTTTTGTCGGTGAGCGCGTCTTTGCCGAAATAGGGCGGGTGTACCGGCAGCAGCTCTATGATGCGGCGTTTTATTGGCTCCACGTTAAAGCCCTCTTTTGCGCTTGTGGGGCAGATTTCTGCTGTGGGCAGCAGCTCGTGCCACTGGTCAACTATCTTTTCGAGGTCGGCCTGGCTTTTCAGCAAATCAATCTTGTTGATTACGAGCAATATCGGTATTTTCTCCTTTGCCACCTTGTCAAGGTAATCCTTGTTTTTGGTGGGAGTCTCTATCACATCGGTCACATAGAGCAATATGTCGGCATCTACGAGTGCGCCGGTAGAGAAGTCGAGCATACTCTCCTGAAGCTTGAATTTAGGCTTCAGCACTCCTGGCGTGTCGCTTATCACAATCTGGTAGTCCGGACCGTTGACTATGCCCATTATGCGGTGTCGCGTGGTCTGCGCCTTGCTTGTGATAATCGACAGTCTTTCGCCCACCAGCAGGTTGCTGAGTGTTGACTTGCCCACATTGGGGTTGCCCACTATGTTCACAAATCCGGCCTTGTGCTGCGTTTCTTCCATAACTCAAAAATCTCTTTTCTGCATTTTTTTACTTTTTGGCTTCGGTTTCTTTACTAAAAAGAAACTTCTTGCGACCACCGTGTAGCGCCGCTGTGCCTGCCTTAATTCAAAAAAATGCACCGCGCGCCCTCAATTTCTTGAGTGTGTGTGATGCATTGATGTCCTCTGTGTGTGTGCTGGAGTATCGCTCTTTTCAGCGGCAAAATCAGCCCCAGATGAGATATTCGGCTCCCCAAGTGAAGCCGGCTCCAAATGCGGTGAGAATTATCTTGTCGCCCTTCTTGAGCTTGTCTTTATACTCGTCTAAGCAGATGGGTATTGACGCTGCGCTGGTGTTGCCCACATGCTCTATGTTGACGAGCACCTTGTCGTCGCTGATGCCGAGACGGCTGCCCACGGCCTCAATGATGCGCAGATTGGCCTGATGGGGCACAAACCACTGAATGTCGTCGCAAGTGAGGTTGTTGCGCTTCATCACTTCTTGCGAAGAAGTGAGCATGTCCATCACAGCATGCTTATACACGGCACGACCCTCCTGATACACATAGTGCTCGCGAGCGTCGATTGTGGCATGTGTGGCTGGGTGAGCCGAGCCTCCGGCCTTGTAGAGCAGATGCTCCAGACCACTGCCGTCAACGTGCATCACGCCGTCGATGATACCGGTGCTGAGGTCGTCGGTGGGCTCCATGAGCACAGCTGCCGCACCGTCGCCAAAGAGCGGACAAGTGGAGCGGTCCTCATAGTTGGTCATGCTGCTCATTTTCTCGGCGCACACCACAATCACCTTTTTATACAAGCCAGCCTTGATGTAGGCGTTGGCATCGTAGGTGGCCACGATGAAGCCGGCGCAAGCAGCCTGAATGTCGTAGGCGTAGCACTTCTTTTCCATTCCAACTTGGTGGGCAATGATAGATGCTGTTGACGGGAAACGGTAGTCGGGGTTCGACGTGGCACAAATCAGCAAGTCAACGTCATCTGGGTTGGTGCCGGTTTCGGCAAGCAGCTTCTCCACCGCCTTTATTCCCATGTATGACGAACCCACATCTTTTTTCAAAATGCGGCGTTCCTTGATTCCCACACGTGTCGTTATCCACTCGTCGTTGGTGTCAACAATGTGCGACAGCTCGTCGTTGGTGAGCACGTAGTCGGGCAGATATGACGCTATTCCCGTTATCTTTGCGTTAAGCATTTTGTTGTTTTTTTTATCCCTTTAAAAAATATCCTAAATAGTGTCGGCCTTTGTTACAAGTGCATTATTTAGGATACCTGATGTTGTTTTCTTATTGTTTTGAATCAACGGCCGTGCTTCACAAAGGTGCAAAATCGCATGATTCTGTCTTTGTCAGCTTCTTAAAAATCAAACGGCTGCCTCGTCACCAATAACTTTCTTTCCACGATAGTAACCGCACTCTGGGCATACTGTGTGATAAACATGCCATGCGCCGCAGTTAGGGCATAATGCGATTGTAGGGGCTACAGCCACGTCATGAGTTCTTCTTTTGGCTGTGCGAGTCTTTGATTGTCTGCGTTTAGGATGTGCCATTTTTAATTACTTATTTTTAATTGTTTTTATTATCTTTCAGTTTGCGCAAGGCTTCCCAGCGCGGGTCGGCCATGCCGCTGTCATTTAGTTCTTCGTCGTCGGGCTGCTCGTCAGCTCCGCTTGTGGCGGCGTGGCTGTCAAGCGCCTTGAGCATATCGGGGTTGCACTCGCCGTCGGCATGCACGTGCATTATGGGAATGCACAGCAGCACGGTGTCGCGCATCGCCGGTGCTATGTCGAGGTAGCGCATGTCGGCCGGCACTTCAAGCACGTTGTCGGTGCTGTCGTCGAGCCGTGTGCCCTCTTTCACGCTCAAGTCATAGGTGGTGTCGATGGCTATCGGCATAGGGTCGAGACAGCGGTCGCAAGGCACGCTTATCTCGCCGCTGAACTCAAACCTCAGCTCGCAGATTCCTCCGGCACGGTAGTCGGCGGTGAGAGCCACGGTCACGTCGCTGTCGATAACGTCGTTTTTGTCGTCATCGCCATTAAAGAAAGCACCATCTAAATGGTACTTAAAACTTTGAGTACCAATAGGCACGCCCTTTAAGGGCAACTGAAATTCATCGACCTTTCTCAACTTTTTAGCGTTAAAATCGCCACAAAGGTAGTAACATTCTTGCTAATAATCAACGTTTTTCGCTCATTTTTAACATTCGCGGCGGCTTTCAACAGCCAAAAACCCACAAATGCCTGTCAGCGCTTCACAAATTTCATCACGGCTTTTCCGGCTTTCACAAAATACACTCCGGTTGGCAAGCCGCTCACGTCGATGCGCTCTAAAGCATTGTCAATGACACAAAAAGCATAAATTCATGTGCCTCGTTAAGATTTTTTGTTTATTTATCATGATTTTTTTTGCTCGTTTGAAAATTATCTTATAAATTTGCTTTCACTAACTTAAATGCGAAACTAATTATTTAGTCAAATAACTATTTACTAACTATTTAAATTAAAAACAAAAGCTTATGAAAGTTAAATCTTTACTTTTAGGTCTTTTGGTTGTTGCTTCAAGCTTCAGTGCTTCCGCATTGACTATCAAGTTTGATAAAGGAACAGTCAATCAAATTGAGTACTCGTATGACGAGGAAACTGGTGTTTACACTTTCAAGACTCTTGAAGGTGGCGACCCTAACATTCAGACCAAACAAAATGGTGTAGCGCTTGGTGATGCTACTACATTGTCTTTCGACTACAAGTGCGAAACCGGTCTCGGATTTCTTGAGATTTTCTATTCTCCAATCGCCGGTGGACGCTCTGTTGAATACCGCAATGTGATTGAAAAAACTTCTGAATGGAAACACGCCACTATCGACATCTCTGAGCCTCGCGAAGCTCTTAACTGGGGTAACGACGCTGGCAACAACATGCGTTGGGACTTGGGTACAGAAGCAGGTGCAGTTCTTCAAGTCAAGAACGTGCAAATCGAAGGTGTTGATGACCCAAAACCAGACGACACTGAATACAAGGTGGGTACTAAAGTGTATCTTGAGGCGGAGAACTACAAGGCCAACCTCATTGATGGTGAAGCTACTTATGCAGGCAGCGACGGTGTGACTTACTTCTATCGCTCTGGCGACCCAAGCTACCTCAATGGTGAGAATGGAAAGAACGACCGTCAAGGAGCCCTCTGCCGTGTTGACTGCCGCAACGCCTCTATCCAAAGCAACGGTCATGGTGGCTTCAGCATTGCCGACATGGGTGTGGACTGGAATGCATACAGTTTCCAAAACTACATCAGCGACGACGATGTGCTCATTACTAAAGAAATGGCCATTAAGAACTGGGGTGCTTGGTACACTTACACTATCGACGTGAAAGAAGACATCACTGCCAACATCAACGTGCTTGCAGGTGCTCACTTCGCATCTTGGGGAACTATCGCAGCTGTTGGTCTTGAGCCAGGCGTAGATGAAGGTTACATCATCGAAGGCAACGAAGACCTCAACTGGACTAAGACTTACTCTGGCGCTATGGTGCTGGAAATCGACGGCAAGAACGTGCCATCTAACCAAAAGAGCCACATAAAAGCCATTGCCGGTGAAAGTTCAGATGCATACACGGCTCGCGCAGCAGACCCTAACAACTGGGTTTCTACACTCGTGAACGGTCAAGCTAACGACACTGTTTGGGTTTATCCTAACCCAGCATCTCCAATGTCTTGGGATTGCTACACTCACGAAACTCCAGACTGGATTGTGAACCTCACTAAGGGTAAACACGAAATCAAACTGACTGGTCTTGCTTCTCAGTTCGTGTTCGACGCTCTCGTGTTCCAAAACACTGCTCCTTCTGCAGTTGAGAACGTAGCTGCTAAGGCTGACGCTTTCAACGCTTATGCTGCCAACGGCACTATCTACGCTACTGCTCCTGCTAAGGTTTACAACCTCGCCGGTGCTCTCGTAGGCACAGCTAACAACACACTCAACGTTGCTGCTGGTGTGTATGTAGTGAAGGCTGGTTCTAAGGCCGTTAAGGTTCTTGTGAAATAAGTTTCAGAAACTTAAATAACCACACATAATGCACAAGGGCGGTTTCATTAGTGGAACCGCCCTTGCTGTTTTTTTTGTAATTTTGCAGCCTGATAGCAAAACAGCACAGTATGAAACGATTATTAGTCACAGCAGCCTTAGCCACACTGCTGGCAGTGGGCACAGGAGCGGCACAGGAACTGACCGACAGCGCGGTGGTGGCTGCCGAGCAAAGCGCCAGCACCGAGAATTGCAAGGCAATAGCCGGAACTTGGCAATACCAGAGCCCAGCCGTTGATGCCAAAGGCAAAAACATAATCTCAAAACTTGGCAAACCCATAGCCAAGTCAAAAATCAAGAAAAAGCTTGGCAAGGCTTTCGACAAGTTGAAGTTGAAATCTATGGGCATGGCTATGGAGCTGCAGCCCGACGGCAACTATAGCCTGCATCTGCCAGGGCATGACATAAACGGCCGCTACACCTACGATGCCGCCTCGGAGCAAATCACCATGTATTGGCATTACCTGCCGTTCAAGGCGCGACTAGTGCGTAAAGGGAAAAAAGAATGTCAGCTGCTGTTTGACACCGACAAGCTGCTCTATGCTGCCCAACTTCTGAGCACTTTCAGCCAAAATCCAGCAGTGAAAATGCTTTCAGCCCTGTCGGCCAACTACACCGACGTAATGGTAGGTTTTTCGCTCAAACGTCGCTGATGATGGTGAATTTGGGGGTAAAAGGAGTGAGGAATGAAACAAATTTCATAATTTTGCGCAAAGGGTAAAAAACGGCAATGATTTGGATTTCGACAACAATTAAGCGAGTTTCAAGATTAGCAATGACTTTGGTTTTGGCTCTGGCTGCTACAACAGGCTGGTGCCAGATTGTCGAAACACCTGATTACCAGAGCAAAATCGACAGCATACGCAACTACTACGACCATCAGCCCTATTTTTCGTTGTTTAAGGACAACTACTTCACCATAGGCACTGTGGTGGGCGCAAAACCCACGCAGCACAACAGCGACGTGAAATTCAACATCAGCTTCAAGCAGCGACTCACCAACAGCACCCTGCCCTTTCACTCCTATCTGTTTCTCACCTATTCGCAAAAGTGTGTGTGGAGCGTGTTTGAGAATTCGCTGCCAATGCGCGACCTCAACTTCAATCCCGGACTCGGCCTGTCGAAACTGCTGTTTGTGAAAGACCGCATGATAGGCAGCCTGACGGTGATGATAGAGCATGAGTCAAACGGACGCGACAAGCTCGCCTCACGCAGCTGGAACAAAATTTCGTTCAGCGGCAACATTTTCGTTGACCCACAGCTAATGATTTTCGCAAAATACTGGATTCCTATCATCGACGGCGAGAACAACCGCGACATTTTGCGCTACAGCGGCATATATCAATCGGGCTTTCAAGCCATGAGTGCCGACAACAGGTTCGTGATGTCGATGGTGTTTGTGAAACGCAAAGGGTGGAATCTGAATGTCAACACTATAGCCCAACTTGGTGTGCGTCTGCGCAAAAAAGACAACCAGTTTCTTTTTGTGGAATACTACAACGGCTATGGCGAAAACTTGCTCGACTACAACAAGTTTCGCTCGCGTCTGCGCGTGGGTCTGCTCATAAGGCCACGCTTCTTCAGCGACTTTTAGGAGCACATTTTTTCTCTTTTCAAGTTTTCCTGTCGCAAAACCTCGCACAACAGTTGCGTGAACCATGATTAATCGCTAAATTTGGCTTCAGCAATGAAGACCGCCACGCTGCGCTGCATGGCAGCACAATGAGGCACTACACTTCACAACCATTGAACTATAAACTCTAATTATTCAAATTAATGCAGCTATGAAACGATTTGCATTTAAAATGTATCTGAAACCAGGCATGGAAAAGGAATATGCACGCCGTCATGCCGCCATTTGGCCAGAACTCAAACAGATGATCAAAGACTCTGGAGTGAGCAATTACAGCATTTTCTGGGACAAGGACACCAACCTGCTGTTTGCCTACCAGGAGTGCAGCAAGGACACCAACAGCCAAGACACCAGCAATGTTGACCCCATCACCCAAAAATGGTGGGACATGATGGCCGACATCATGGACGTCAACCCTGACAACTCACCTGTGAGCATTCCGATTGAGGAGGTTTTTCACCTCGACTGACCAGACAGAAAAACAAGACACAACACTTCCTTGCTTGAAGCAGAGTCGCCACCACACAGCCTGCTCCAAGAGAGGGCGTTGTGTGTGTATTTATGCCAGCTTTTGGATTATGCGATATTTTCGTAATTTTGCAGCATGACAACCACAAGAAAAATAATCCATTCAAATATCTGTGCCGCTGCCATCAATATGCTGGTGGCATACGCAGTGTTCATGCTCACGCGCGTGGCATTTTTTGCTGTCAACTGGAGCACATATGCTCCCTATATGTCGTGCCCTCTTGCAGCCAACATGCTCAAGGGCGCGCTGGTGTTTGACACCTCGGCACTTCTCTACATCAATGCCCTGTATCTCGCGCTCACACTGCTGCCGTTGCACCTGAAGGAATTTCCGAAATTTCAAAACGTGCTTAAGTGGATTTTTGTGGTGACAAACGCTGCCGGAGCGGCTTCAAACCTCATCGACTCGGTTTATTTCCAATATACTGGCCGGCGCAGCACAATCACCGTGTTCAGCGAGTTTACCAACGAGAGCAACATAGGGTCTATATTCCTCACCGAGTTTGTCAACCACTGGTATCTGGTGCTGGTGTTTGCAGTGCTGGTGACAATGCTGTGGAAATGCTTTGTGACGGCGCGTGTGGAGGTTTTTGACCGCGGTTGGAAATATTATACCACTCAACTGGTTTCGCTCGCTGTGGTGGCTCCTATGGCGGTAATAGGCATACGCGGCAGCGCAACTGCCGGCACACGCCCCATCACCATAAGCAACGCCAACGAATATGTGAACCGTCCTGTGGAGTCGGTGCTCGTGCTCAACACACCGTTTTCCATAATCCGCAGCATAGGCAAGAAAGTGTATGTCACGCCACACTACATGACACTCTACCAAATGGCCAAGACTTACCAGCCCATCATCACGCCCAAACCCGACTCACTGTCGCTCGGCAAGAAAAACGTGGTGATACTCATAATGGAGAGCATGGGCAAAGAATATATAGGCAGCCTAAACCCCACTCTTGAGGGCGGACACTACAAAGGCTACATGCCGTTTGTTGACAGCCTGGTGCCAAAATCACTCACGTTTAAGTATAGCTACGCCAACGGCCGCATAAGCATGGACGCAATGCCGTCGGTGCTGTCGAGCATACCTATGTTTGTGGAGCCTTTCTTCCTCACACCGGCGTCGCTCAACAAAGTGAGCGGTGTGGCATCTATGCTCGCCCCCAAGGGCTATTACAGCGCATTTTTCCACGGTGGCCACAACATATCCATGGGCTTCGGGGCATTTGCCCACGCCATAGGCTACAAAGACTACTTCGGGCTGAACGAATACTGCAAATCGCCAAAATATCACGGCATGGACGACTTCGACGGCAAGTGGGCTATATGGGACGAGCCTTTCTTCCAGTTCACGCTCGACGAGATGGAACACTTTAAGCAGCCGTTTGTGACCACAGTGTTCAGTGCAAGCTCACACCACCCCTACAAAGTGCCGGCACAATATGCCAACGTGTATCGCGAGGAGGGCGGACTGCCCATTCACAAGTGCATTCGCTACACCGACATGGCTCTGCGCAAATTCTTTGAGCGTGCGGCACACCAGCCATGGTACAAAAACACGATTTTTGTGATTGTGGCCGACCACACAAACCTCAACAAGCATGCGGAATATAAGACCGACCTCGGCCTATACTCAATACCCATACTATTCTACACGCCCGACGGCAGCATAAAGCCCGGCATGCGCACCGATGTGATTGCACAGCAAATAGACATCATGCCCACGCTGATGCACCTGCTCGGCTACGACAAGCCTTATGTGGCGTTTGGCTCCGACCTGCTCAGCACACCGCCGCAAGACACTTGGGCTGTGAACTACAACAACGGCATATACCAGTATCTGAAAGGTGACTACATGATACAGTTTGACGGACAAAACGTGAAAGCCGCCTACCGCTTCAAGAGCGACCCTCTGCTGCAACACAACATAGTGGGTAAAGTGCCGCAACAAAACCGCCTTGAAACGGAGCTAAAGGCCATAATACAGCAATATATGTGGCGCATGAACGAAAACAAGTTGCAGCCTTGAGCTTCGCGCACACACAGCACTTGCCACAGAGCGGCAAACTGAGAAAAAAGAAAACGTGCCTTGCAGAGTGTTTTTCTGCAAGGCACGCTAATTATTAATGCCTGTGTGGCTGATTGTTTTTTAAGTGTTACTAACAATCAGTCTGACTCCCACTTTCTGAACGGAAACTCAAAACGCTCGCACTTGAGTCCGTCAACGGTGAGTGCTTCGATTTGCGGCACTATAGTGGTGAAGTGCTTTGAGGCGCTGTGCTTGTCGAGCGACTCCTGGTCTTTCCAAGTCTCGCAAAACATCATCACGCGCTTGTCTGTTCCGCTCTGGAAGATGCCGTATGACACGCAACCCTCGTCTTTGAGCGATTTTTCAACTAATTGTTTTGCCAAGTCGAGCACCTTGCTGGTCTCAACTTCTTTTTTAACGGTAAAAAAAGCGTTTAACCTAATCATAGCTTTAAAATTTGTTTTATGCGTTATAAGTGTTTTTTCAAGAAAATCAAGAGGAGCTCAAAGCCGCTTGTTAATGGCAAGCATGTCCTCAATTATGGTGCGGTTGTTGCTCAAGCGCGGCACCTTGCGCTGGCCGCCAAGTTTGCCTGTGCTTGCCAGCCAGTGGTCAAACAAGCCCTGCTTGGCCACAACCACGGTGGGAGCACACAGAAATATGTCGGACTTGCGTTTTGCCTCATAGTCGCTGTTGCAAGCCTTGAGGTGGGCGTCGAGCGCGCTTATAAACGCCGCCATGTCGCGAGGCTCGCGACTGAATTCTATGAGCCACTGGTGGTGCGCGCGCACATCGGGACAGGCATACACGGGCGCGGCGGTGTAGTTTGCCACCTCAGCCCCAGTCTCACGCTGCGCCTGGGCCATGGCATAGTCGGCATTGCCCACCATGAGTTCCTCGCCAAAGGCATTGATGAAGCTCTTGGTGCGTCCGGCAATGCTTATTTTCACCGGGTGGAGCTGCTCAATGCGCACAGTGTCGCCTATGCGGTAGCGCCACAAGCCATTGCAGGCAGTAATCACAAGCTCATAGGTGCGACCCTGCTCCACTTCCCATATAGGGTAAACTTCGGGCATGGAGCTGTCAGTGTCCTCAATGGGCAGGAACTCAAAGAAAACGCCTATGTCGAGCAGCAGCAGCATGGCTGTGGTGCTCCAGTCGCTCTGCACGGCAAAGAAGCCCTCACTGGCATTGTAGGTGTTGAGAAAGTGCATTTTGCTCATGTCGCATATCTTCTCATATTGCTCACGATATGGCTCAAAGTCAATTCCACCGTGAAAAAAAACCTCAAGGTTGGGCCACACTTCGTGCAGACAGCCCACACCCTTGCGTGCCATAACTTGCTTTATTACCGTCAAGAACCACGACGGCACACCCGACAGATTAGTGACATTGGCATTGACACAGGCATCAACGAGCGCCGGCAGCTTCTCGCTCCAATCTTTCATCAGAGCCACTTTTTTTGACGGTATTCTGAATATGTTGGCAAGAGGATTGATGTTGTCAATCAGGTTTGCCGACAAATCGCCCACTTTCACGCCAGGTTTCAGGTCAAGCTCATTGGCAAAACTTCCGCCCAAAATAAATGCCTTGCCAGAAAACAAGCGGCTATTGGGATTGAGATTGAGGTAGTGCGACACCACATCGCTTGCTCCCTGATAATGGTTTAGCCTAAAGGAGTCGCGCGTGACGGGTATGTATTTGCTTTTCGAGTCGCTTGTGCCCGACGACTGCGCAAAGTTGAATGTCTTGCCTGGCCACAGCACATTTGCTTCACCGCCCACCATGCGCATTATTTGCGGCTTCAAGTCCTCATAGCGATAGAGCGGCACCGTGGAAGCAAACTGCTTGTAGGTGCGAATCTTTGAGAAGTCGTATTTGCGCCCAATCTCTGTGAGCGCGGCTTTCTCTATCAGCTTCACAAGCTCGCCCTGCTGAATGCTGTCGGCGTGGTCAATGTAGCGCGTCTGCTGATAAAGCCGGCTCAAAAAGTGGTTGCGGACTAATGGTGTGAAATCAATCATTGCAAAACAATCTTTTTCGTTTTTTTACGTATGCAAATATAACCAATCTCGGCCAGCAACTTGCCTAAATCGCCACAAATAAATGGGCTATGACACCAAATTAGCCACAGCCCACCCTATTTCGTGCTAGTATTGGACTTTGCCATTTTTTCTCCCAACGACAATAAATATAAATAAATGACACAATGCAATATGTTTCTTCTGAAACCTCCAATCGAGTTGTGTGTGGAAATTGTAGAATTGGTAGAAATCTACTACTTTTGTATTAGTGAACTCTTCAGGGCAGGGCGAAAATCCCTACCGGCGGTATAGTCCGCGAGCCATTTTTGTGACAAAAGACATCTTTATTTGTCGCATATATGTGTGGCACGAACCGTTGCAATTACGGTACCGACAGTAAAAGTCTGGATGGAAGAAGAAGTTTAGACAAGCATAGAGAAAAAACACATTCAAGGACACTCACTAACTAATAATTGATTATCCGAGAATGTGAATGACTTGTGCTTGCCAACGTCTGAAAAATAAAAGCCTTGAATTGTGACACTAAATGTTTAACAATTTAATGCTTTTTTCGATGAAGAAATCAAAGAATTATCTTGTTGCGTTGGGTGTAGCAATTCTGCCAAACCTTGCAAGTGCTGTTGTCGCTGGTGAAGGTTTAGACTCCAAGCAACAAAATCAAGAGAACCCTGACACTGTGCTATCACTACAAGAAGTGGTGGTGCACACTCATCTTGCCGATGCCGGCAACACTCCGCTAAACCTAACAACAATCACCCCGTCAACCATTCTGATGAATGTGACATCAACAAACTATGTGAAGATGTTGCAGGGTATTCCTGGTGTATATGCCACAGCATCTACTGGCAGTTATGCCGATGCATCACTGAACATGCGAGGTTTTAAGCAAGACAACATTTCTATACTGCTCAATGGTATTCCAATACAAGGATTGACTTCGGGGTCAATGTATTGGAACAATTGGATTGGGCTTGCTGATGCCACATATTCTGTGCAAGTGCAGAAAGGACTTGGCACATCAATGCTTGCAGACTGTGCCATGGGTGGTAGTGTGAATATTGTGACACGCACATCTGGGCTACGACCACAAGTAGTAGTTGGCACAAATATGAATGAATGGGGAACTTTTAAGACCAATATGGAATATTCTACAGGTGAGTTGGCTCATGGGTGGAACGTCAATGCAAATCTGTCGTATATAAAAGGTGATGGATATGTGCAGCACACAGGAGTTAAAACGTTGTCTTATTTGCTGTCGATAGGCAAAAAAATAGGAGATACACACACTCTCACATTCACAGCACTTGGTTCTCCAGAAACTCACGACCAGCGTAACACAGCCTTGAGTGATGATGAGGTGAAGCGATATGGCAGAAATTACAGTAAAAACTGGGGCTATTTGCGCGGCAAGCCATATAGCATTGCGCGCAACCATTATTTCAAACCATATTTCACACTTCAACATGCACTTGATTTGAAACGCTTTAAAATGAACAATTCCGTGTATGTGGCTATCGCCGATGGTGGCGGACGCTCAACTTATGCAGCACGCGGGGCAAAAAATATAATAAGCCATCAAACTGAGGACGGACACATAGATTTTGACGCCATTGTTGCAGAAAACAAACTAAATGGCGCATCGCAAAACATGATGATAGATTTTTTGTCGGGACACACACAAGTGGGAGCTATTGCATCGGGTGAATATCTTATAAACACGTCTTTAACGCTTGGAGCAGGCACGCAATATCAGTATTTCGCCACTTGGCAGAAGATGAAGATACTTGATTTGCTTGGCGGAGAATTCTGGAGTGATGCCTCCTCTGGCAGTAGGCTCGTGCCTGGCAATATGGTTGGTCCTCGATATGGGCGAACTACACATCATTTGTCATCATATGTGCAATTGCGCTATAACACATCACGCATAAACGCCAATTTTGGCGTGTCGGTGTTTAATGGCAATTATCGCAGAAGCAACCATGCCACTGGTGAACATTCGCAGTGGGCTCATGGCTGGGGCGCAAGTGTGAAAGGCGGTGCGCTTTATCATGTAAATAAAGGCAATGTCGTGTATGTGAATGGTGGCTACAATTCGCGTCTGCCATACGCCGGTGTGTATCTGGCATCAAACAACTTGAGCGTTACAAACGATATTACAAATGAGAAAAACATTATGGCTGAAGTGGGGTGGCGTACAACTTGGAACGGCGGTGGTGCGGAATTGTCTGGCTATGTGGCCTCGTGGCGCAACAAGACGCTCACTGTTGACATCTCAAAGCGTGCTGATGAAGCAGCAGAAAAATATCAGATAAAAGGGCTGAATGCACTGCATTTGGGCTTAGAACTGACAGCATATCAACAGTTGACTTCCTGGCTTAAAATGAGCTTTTTTGCTATGACTGCATCGTGGAAATGGAAAAATTCTGGACGTGCTATTATTTATGACTCATTCAGCGGTGATGCTTTGAAGGAGTATAGCATTATGTGCAATGGATTGCATGTGGGTGATGCACCACAAAGCCAGTTGGGTGGAAAAATGAATATTGGCATGCCGAGAGGCTTCTATTTCAACGCATCATGGCAAATGAATGCCAGAATGTATGCCGACTTTGAGCCGTCAAGCCGCGCATCAAGTGACAAAGAAGATGCCTATCGGCTACCGTCTTATCAGTTGCTTGATTGCACACTTGGTTGGCGTGGACATATTGGAGATAAGGTGAAAATGAATGTTTTCTTGAATGTCATGAATATGCTTGATACAAAATATTTTGAAAGAGGCATTGACGGCAGTGGTCATGATTTGGCAACATTCCGTGGCTATCCAGGAGCAGCGCGCACATTCAGCATAGCCTTTCGCCTGACAATATAATAGATAAATCTATGATTTTTTAATTATTCTTGTCCAATAAAAACTTAAATAAAAAAAATGGCTGACACCTCAATGAGGAAAATATCAGCCATTTTTTTTATTTAAGTTTTTCGGCAGTCAGTGCCTCAAGCTTTTTGTCAACATCGTCGGTAAATTGACGCGAGTAGTAGCCTCCAGAACGGTCATTCCAGTTTTGAGTGCGTCCGGAGTCGGCTTCACGTTTTATCACCCAAGGCAAGAAAGGCTTCGACAGTGTGAAAACCTCAGCATTATAGGCATTTTTGTCGGCAGATGACAATGCCGGAAGATAAGCAGTTGTGTATGTCAAATCCATAACCTTAACTGAAATAGACTTTGATTCATACTGCTCTTTCACAACGTAGGTGATGCTGTTAGGTTTGCTGCCTGTCAAAACAGAATTTGAACCATTTTGTGTAACGGCAAATGAGAAAAATTCTATCATGCCGAGCTCCAAACGGCTATAGTTAACTGGGATTTCTTCTTGTTGTTGCCAAGTGCGCAGCTCGGTGAGACGCGCCGACTTGATGCGATATTTGAAATCAACCACCGAGCCTTCTTTAAGGTCTGGTGCCGTGAATTCAAGTTTAACCAAATTGTTGCCAAGAGAAGTTTTCTTGATGGCGCTGTCTTTCATCTTCGATTTTTTTTCTTTTCCGCCTTCGCTATTGAATGTGATGGCTTCAAGGCCGAGCACCTGGTCGTTGACCACCATGAGTCCGTCGCCATTGTCGTGGTACTCTATGGCCACAGTGCCATATTTCACGCCTTCGGGTTTGAATATCTTCACTCTGGTCTGATATTCATACACCACATTCAGGCCGTCATTGATATTGAAGTCGTATGACACATTACATGTCTTAAACAGCACTGCTGCTGTGGCTGCCGGGTCTTTATCGAGCTGTGTCATTGCCAGCTCTTCTTTTGATGGCTTGCCATACTTGAAATCGGGCTTGTCGGCAGCAGCAAATGCCACATTTGCCGCCATTATCACCAACGCGAAAGAAATAAAATATTTGAAAACATTTTTAATCATAACTTCTAATTTTTAAAATATGTGCCAAATATAGTTTCTTTTGGTTTAGAACACAATACTTTTAATAATATTTTATAATTTAAGGCGTAGTGTAATTAAAATACATTACTTTTATAACTTTTTAATTGCGGTATTTTCACACTAAACCATAATTCCTAACTTTGCTACATGAAACACAAATTTATTATAACCATTTGCCTGACTTTCATGGTGGCTAATAATGTATGTCACGCTTCGCAACAAACTGACACGACCAATGTGATAGATTACACTCCTAAAATACACGGAACTGTAAGAACTAAATTTGAATATCAACCAGAAATTGAAAAGGAAAGATTCGAAGTGCGCAATGCGCGTGTAAGCATTGATGGTGCAATAAGCCGACAAATAAGTTATAAAGCTGAAATAGACTTAAGTGACGAGGGCCAAATAAAAATGCTTGATGCCTTTGCACGCTTTAAGCCTACAACTGCATCGGCTTTGACTCTCGGACAAATGCGTGTTCCGTTCACAATTGATGCCCATCGATCTCCACACAAGCAGTGGTTTGCCAACCGCTCGTTCATAGCCAAGCAAGTGGGCAACGTGCGCGATGTGGGACTTGCCGGACGCTATGATTTCAACTCATTGCTTCTGCCATTAACCATAGAAGCTGGCATATTTAACGGCTCTGGATTAACAAATCAAAAAGACTACTGGACCAATAACCTAAACTACTCTGCAAAGCTACAACTTCACTTACCGGCTAAAGTGAACGTGGTGCTTAGCACACAAACCATTAAGCCACAAGAAGTGCGCATATACATGTGGAATGCAGGAGCAAATGTGGAAATAGGAAACCTAAAATTTGAAGGAGAATATTTGTTTAAACATTACAAAAACGATGCTTTCAAAAATGTCAACGCACTAAATACAATGGTTTGTTATGATATAATGCTTCCAAAAATTTTTCATAAAATATCAATTCTTGGCAGATATGATATGATGACAGATCATAGTAACGGAAAATGCAACAACGAGGGCAAACTCATAATTGACGATGCTGCGCGTAAACGCGTGACTGGCGGCGTTACACTAAGCTTGGCAAAGCCTTTTTGCGCCGACTTGCGACTCAACTACGAAAATTATTTCTACAAAAAAGAGGCCGTGAAAAAAGTTTCGGAGCAAAGTAAAATTGTGGTTGAACTCATGGTTAGATTTTAAATCTTGGACATTTATTTGCTATCTCACCCTATTTTTATCCTCTTTGTGCCGCTGCTGCCAAAGCTCAAGGCTATTGATGGCGTTTTGCCACAAAATGTAGCACCCTGGGCCAACCGATGACAACGGATTGAGATATGTGTAGGCTACCCAAATGGCAAACGCTGTGTTTTTTTGACCCAAAGCTTGCCCCGACTCCACGGTGGCACCAAAGAAGTGTCCTATATAGCGACCCACTGAAAACTGCACCAAGCAGAGAATGAAACTTGCGGCAGCAATGGTGAGTATGAAACCTGCAGTCGAGCCAGAGTTGACGATGTTTTTAACCGTTGTGCCAGTGACTATGGCAAGCGAGCAACCCCACAAATAAAATGGCAAATCGTTAATGCTCAAAATCATGTGCTGAACACGCGGCAAAAAATGCTTCACAACGTATGCCAAAAACATTGGAACTATAAGTATTACAAACACTCTGGTCAGTATCAACAAAAACGATTGGAAAAAAGTCATAACCACTTTTTGCTCTATCATGGGAAAACACAGTGGCACCATGATGGCAGTTATGAAATTGGAAAGAAACGTATAAGCGGTCATTGACTCAAGATTGCCGCCAAGCTTAGCCGTCACCACAGGAGCTGCCGAGGCACAAGGACCAATGATGCATGTTAGCACGCCTTCCATTAAAATCAAGTTTTTTCCCGTCATTTCAAACCCAAGAATGCAGCTCATGAGCATCACCACAAACAGCAACTGAAAAGCACTGACCAAAAGATGCCAGCGGTGCATCTTCATTTTAGAGAAGTCAACTTTGCAAAATGTGATGAACAAAATCACAAACAAAAACCAAGGCAATATCTCGTCGAACACCGGAGCAAAGAAGTCTGCTGCCCTACCAAGAGCCGGCACAAATGCAAATATTGAGTAAGCCAAAGCTCCAAAAGCCATGGCGGCAGGCAGTGTCCAGTTTTTCAGGAAAACAATTACAGCGTGCATAATTAATTCAATATAGAAAAGTCGGTGTAAAAGTAAATAAAAATACTCACAACGCGTCCATACTAAAGCGCACATTGCAAGTATTTAATTTTTTCTATTTTCAAAATTTATCAATCTGAAACAAAATCAGAATGAGTCTGCGCACAGGAATTATTTGAAATTGTTTTTCAAATAATCAACGAGTTTTGCCACAGCGCGTCCACGGTGGCTTATGCTATTTTTCTGCTCGGCAGTCATTTTGGCAAAAGTGCTTCCATCGCCCTCTATGGGTTGAAAAATGCTGTCGTAGCCAAAACCGCCAGCGCCATGACGCTCTGTGGTTATAACGCCCTTTACCTCGCCCTCAAAAATATGCAAGTCTTCACCTATCACAAGAGCTATGGCTGTGCGAAAGCGAGCAGAGCGGTCGGTGACACCAAGCATTTTTGACAGCACTTTGTCGATGTTTCTCTCGCTGTCGTGAGCCACACCGCCATAGCGCGCCGAATATACTCCAGGCTCGCCTCCCAAGGCATCTATCTCAAGCCCTGTGTCATCGCTGAAGCAATCGTAGCCATAGTTCTGCTTGACATACATTGCTTTTATCTTGGCATTGCCCTCTATGTTGGAGGCCGTTTCTGCAATGTCGTCATGGCAGCCTATATCGGCCAAACTCAATATTTTAAAATTGTCGCCAACTATTTTTCTAAGTTCTTCAAGCTTATTCTTATTATTAGTAGCAAAAACTAATTCTTTCATATATACTTCTTTTATTTATTACTTGTTTGATATAAATTTTTATTATCAAAAAATCTGCTAAATGTTGTCGTTGAGCAGAAAATCCATCAGCCCTATAATCAGCACACCATTATCATCATGATAAGGTGCAATATCTTCGCGCACTATTATTATTTTTTTGAATGAGTCGTTAATGCGTTTTAGCGATGCTAACTCCTGTTCACGTTTTTCTTCATTTGGCAAGGCAAAAGCCGATTGAATATAGTAACGCATATCACCTTTATTTGCCACAAAATCAACTTCAAGCTGCCTGCGGAGCGTGGCAGTCCTAACATCTACAATGCCAACATCTACACCATATCCACGGCTACGAAGCTCATTATATATGACATTTTCCATAATATGTGTTTCCTCCATTTGCCTAAAATTGAGTAAGGCATTGCGCAAGCCTATATCTTGAAAATAGTATTTTGACAATGTACCAATGTATTTACGACCCTTAATGTCATATCTCATTGATTTTTCAATAATAAAGGCATCTTTCATGTATGAAAGATAATTTGCTATGGTCTTTGCGTCGAGAGTTACCTTTTTTACTGTCTTAAACGTATTGTATAATTTATTTGGATTACAAGGCGAGCCTATGCCAGATGCCATTACATTCATAAGCTCAGAAAATTCTTCCACATTTGTCACTCTGTTACGCTCAACAATATCTCTCAAATACAAAGTGCGGTTGAGTGATGTGAGATATTCTGCTTTTTTTGAGTAATCGTGCAAAGCCGACAAATAAGGCAAACCACCATAAGTGTAATACCGTTTCCATAATTCTTGCTTATCACCGCCTTCTGAAGCATATAATTCTGAAAATGAAAGTGGGAATATATGTATTTCAATGCCTCTTCCCCTAAATTCTGTAGCCACGTCTTTTGAGAGGAAACGAGAATTACTTCCAGTTACATACACATCTAAATTTGACATGTGCATCAGACTGTTTAATACATCGACAAAACGGTCGAGCAGCTGCACTTCATCTATTATTAAATAGTATTGCTTTTTGTCTTTAATTAGTTTCTTTATGTGCGCCATCATTTGAAATGGGTCACGTAATTTTTCATTACTTATGTCATCTAAGGCTATTTCTATAATATGACTTTCGTCAACGCCTGACTCCAATAGATGTTGATGAAAAAGCGTGAACAATAAAAATGATTTTCCACAACGCCTTATGCCTGTAACAATCTTGATTAGGTCGGTATGTTTCCAACCAATCAGTTCATTTAGATATTTGTCTCTCTTTATTATCATATAATAAAACCACTCCATAAAAGTGTCACAAATGACATTTTTATGGAGTGTAAAGTTAAGTATTATTATTTATAAATTTGTGTTTATTAAGCAAAAACTAAACTAATTCTTTCATATTTTATCAAGATATTTTCCTTTACCTATAAACCAGGGAATGTAACGGTCAATGAACCATGCAAAAGGATAGATTGCTGCCATAACCACAATGGCTATCACAAGCCTCAACCAGGCATTGTCGTCAATCACACCATCATATAAAGTGCGGTTAAGCACTATTTTTATGAAGCCTATGAAGTAGTTTTGCAAGCCTAAATACACCGTGCCGCTAACCACCACAAACTCCACTACACGGTTTCGACCAAATCTTCCAGCCAGCAATTTGCTGAAACACACATATGCCGGAATCAACATAAAGCCAGCCAAAACTTTCACTATGTTGTAGAAATCATAATGTTTATAGCCACTCACAAGCGCCATTATCAGCATAGACATAGCCGCCATTGCCAAAAGCATAATGGTTGACTTGCAAGAAGAAAATGAAACTTCGCCCAAATATTTCTTGAAACTGTTGCCGAAAGCATAAAATGGCAGATAAAGCAAGCCATTTGACAAGTTCCAATACTTAACATAAGGCAAATACCAAGTGGCAAGCGACAATGCTATACACACCCAGAACACCCAACGGCGCGGAAACACACGCTCCACAGCGTAATAAAGCATTTGTATGGTGAAAAGACAAGCTATATACCAGAATGGAGCAACAACCACTTCAGGGTTTCCGCCAAAAAACTCATTTATTGGAGTCATTACGCTGATGGCTTGCTCTGAAGCTCCAACCATGCTACGCCCCACACAAAGCCACAGCGCATAAAAAACTATGAAAAATGTGGTGTAGGGTATGAGTATTTGCTTTCCGCGATGCAAAAAATACTTGAAAAATGTTGGGTATTTTTCAATGCTATATAAAAATCCTGATATGCAGAAGAAAACAGGAACACGCATATTGAGTATGACAGCATCATCTACAAGCGGAAACCTGGGCGGCGTGTGATAGAGTATCACTAAAAATATGCTCAAAAACCTCACATAGTCGAGCCACGCTACCCTCTCTTTCTTCTCCATATCAGGGTTCTTTTTTGATTACGGATTTCACCGAAATCAAATCACAACGTTCACTATCTTATTAGGAACAACAATTATCTTTTTAGGCGTCTTGCCATCAATCCATTTTTGTGCAGCCTCATCTTCGAGCGCAAGCTTTTGCACACTGTCTTTATCGGTGCCAGCCGGCACTTCTATATTGAAACGCGGTTTACCATTGAAAAGAACAGTGTATTTTACCGTTGATTCCTTCAAATATTCCTCATTCCATTTAGGCCAAGAGGCATCGCACACGCTTGTGTCATGGCCAAGAACATGCCACAACTCCTCTGCTATGTGCGGAGCGAATGGAGCAAGCAAAACCACTATGTCATTGAAAATGGCGCGACAATGGCACTTCTGGGCGTGAAGTTCATTCAAGCAAATCATGAAAGCAGCCACTGAAGTGTTGTAGGAAAGCACCTCTATGTCTTGAGTAACTTTTTTAATAAGCTTATGAAGCGATTTAAGGGCCTCCTGACTCGGTTTCTCGTCGGTGATGGCTAAAGCATCGCCATTGAAGAAAAGTCCCCACAAGCGCTTCAAAAAGCGGTTCACACCGTCAATGCCGTTAGTATCCCAAGGCTTGCTTGCCTCAACAGGGCCAAGGAACATTTCATAGAGGCGAAGCGTGTCGGCTCCATATTTCTCTACAATGTCGTCGGGGTTCACCACATTGAACATAGACTTCGACATCTTTTCTATGGCCCAACCGCACATATACTTGCCGTTCTCGAGCACAAACTCGGCATCGTTGAATTCCGGACGCCAGTTCTTGAATGCCTCAAGGTCAAGCACATCGTTGTGCACTATGTTTACATCTACGTGTATCGGCGTTACATCGTAGTCTTTCTTCAAATTATATGACACAAATTTGTTTGTGTTCTTTATTCTATACACAAAGTTGCTGCGGCCTTGAATCATTCCCTGATTAAAGAGTTTCTTGAATGGTTCAGGTTCGCACACATAGCCATAGTCATAGAGGAATTTATTCCAGAAGCGGCTATAAATCAAGTGACCTGTGGCGTGCTCGGTTCCTCCCACATAGAGGTCAACTTGACGCCAATAGTCATTTGCTTTGTGCGAAACTAAACAATCATTGTCGTGCGGGTCCATGTAGCGCAGATAATATGCCGACGAACCAGCGAAACCAGGCATTGTGCAAAGCTCAAGAGGACGGCCGTTTTTAGTCACCCAATTCTTGGCACGTCCCAATGGAGGCTCACCACTCTCTGTTGGCAAGAACTTATCCACTTCTGGCAACTGCAATGGGAGTTCGCTCTCGTCGAGGGCTTGAGGTTGGTTGTCCTCATCGTAGTAAATAGGGAACGGTTCACCCCAATAGCGCTGACGGCTGAAAATTGCGTCACGCAACCTGTAGTTAACCTTAACATGCCCTATGCCTGCTTCCTCAATGTATTTTTTAGTCTTGGCTATTGCTTCTTTAACCTGCAAGCCATCGAGTTGCAACTTATCGTTTGAAGAGTTGGTCATAACACCCTCTTTGGCATCAAAACTCTCCTCGCTCACATCAGCACCCTCAATAAGAGGTATTATGGGCAAATCGAAATGTTTTGCAAAAGCGTAGTCACGGCTGTCGTGTGCCGGAACGGCCATAATAGCACCTGTTCCATAGCCGGCAAGCACATAGTCGCTTATATACACAGGAATTTTCTTTCCTGTCACCGGATTAATGGCATAGCTTCCGCTGAACACACCCGACACTTTTTTCTCAATGAGTCTCTCACGCTCTGTTTTATGCTTCACTTCGTTTATGTAGTCGGCAACGGCCTGCTTTTGCTCGGCAGTGGTAACCATATCCACATATTCGCTCTCAGGAGCAAGCACCATAAATGTTACTCCAAAAATGGTGTCGGCACGAGTGGTGAATATAATCATCTCCACGTCAGAGTCCTTGATTTTGAATTTCATTTCTGCACCTTCGCTGCGCCCAATCCAGTTGCGCTGGGTTTCCTTGATTGAGTCGCTCCAGTCTATGGTGTCGAGGTCGCTGAGCAAACGTCCGGCATAGGCCGACACGCGCAGACACCACTGGCTCATCATCTTTTGAACCACAGGATAGCCGCCACGCAACGAAACTCCTTCGCTCACTTCATCGTTGGCAAGCACAGTGCCGAGTTTCGGACACCAGTTTACCATTGTGTTGCCACGATAGGCTATACGGAAATTCATGAGCACTTCGTTTTTCTTCACTTTAGAAAAGGCTTTCCACTCCTCGGCAGTGAATTTGTCATCACCGTTGGTTGCGGCATTGCAACCTTCTGTGCCATATTTCTCAAAATGCTCCACCAGCTTCTCTATGGGCTGTGCCTTGTCGAGCTTGGTGTCGTAGTAGCTCTTGAACATTTTCAAGAAAGCCCATTGTGTCCACTTGTAATATGAGGGGTCGCATGTGCGCACCTCGCGGTTCCAGTCAAAGCAAAAACCAATCTTGTCGAGCTGCTCACGGTAGCGTGCTATGTTTTTCTCTGTTGTAACTTCAGGGTGTTGTCCGGTCTGTATGGCATATTGCTCAGCCGGCAGTCCATATGCATCATATCCCATAGGGTGAAGCACGTTGTAGCCATTTAGACGCTTGTAGCGCGCAAAAATGTCGCTTGCAATGTAACCCAGAGGGTGACCTACGTGAAGTCCGGCACCCGACGGATATGGGAACATGTCGAGAACGTAGTATTTAGGTTTGCTCTCGTCTATTTCCACCTGGTAGGTATGGTTCTCTTTCCAATACTTTTGCCATTTCTTTTCAATATCCCTGAAATTGTATTCCATATATTTCTTAATTTTTAGTTCTCCATTATTTCACGATGACATGTAGCAAGCCATTTTCTATCACAATCCAGAATTGTAGCTATATGGCGTTATCAACCGTTACATATCATAATAATTTATTTTTAATTTTTTAAAAATCTCTTTTTATACTGATGCTTATAGATTGTTAATAGCTATAATAACTTTTTAGGCCATTTCTTGCATATTAAGTTATTAAACTACTGTTTTGAGATATGACAAGGATATGCACAATCTTTCTTTTTGATTTTTAGCCATTTCCTTGGTTTATTAACAACCTGTTGATAACATGCAAAGTTAATAATTTTATGTTTTTTTACCTACTAAAAGTTGATGAAAACCCTGTTTAACCGTCATTAAAAACATTGTGTTAACTTATTTTGATTTAATTGATTTGCTGTTATAGCGTGTTGATTTTGAAAATGCAAGATAATAGGCTATAAAGTTTTTTCTTTTTTATCATCGCCAATTCACATGGTTATTCACAATTTGTTAATAACCTGCGTCTGCATCTTTTTAAGCGTTGATTTTTACCATGTTGCAATATTTTAACCGTTGTTGATAACCGCTGTTTTCAACATTCTCCTTAATTTTGTGTAAGCATAAGATAAATACAGGAGTTTTTTGATGAAGAAGAAAACAATGGTGGAGCTAAACCGCCTCTCAACTCAAGAATATAAAAAGGTCGGCAAATTGCCAGTGGTTATTGTGCTCGACAATGTGCGCAGCGAGAAGAATGTTGGTTCGGTGTTTCGCACCGCCGACGCTTTCTTGATAGAGAAGATTTGCTTGTGTGGCATAACGGCTGTTCCGCCTATGCCAGAGATACACAAAACCGCTCTTGGTGCTGAATACAGCGTGGAGTGGGAGCATTTCGCCAGCACCACCGATGCTGTGCAAGTTCTTCGTGACAAAGGTTATAATATTTGCTCGATAGAGCAAGTAAAAGGCAGTGTAAGCCTTGAACAATTTATTGTCAGCGGCAATGAAAAGTATGCTCTTGTGCTTGGCAATGAAGTGAAGGGCGTGGAGCAGCAGGTGGTTGATGCAAGCGACTATTGCATTGAGATACCGCAATTTGGCACCAAACATTCGCTAAACATAGCCAACACGGCTGCCATAGTGATGTGGAATTTCTTCTCAAAAATGAAATTAAAAACTTGTTGACAACCATTCTAATGTTTATTTCTAAAATGCTGAAAATTAAAATTTTAGAAAAGTAGCAAGGTTGTTGATAACGTCTTTTGAAGGTTTGTTTCATTAAATGCTTAGATTAAGGTCATAAATGAAGTCGATTAAAGATATATATAAGATAGGCGTGGGGCCTTCAAGCAGCCACACAATGGGGCCTAAATTTGCTGCTCAAAAATTTTTGAGCACGGTGGAGGGCGTTAAGAAATTTGAGGTAACTCTATATGGCTCGCTGGCAGCCACAGGCAAGGGGCACTTGACCGACAAGGCTATTTTATCAATTCTTGAGCCTGTGGCTCCCACTGTGATAAAATGGAAGCCCGACGTGTTTCTGAAATTTCACCCAAATGGAATGAACTTCAAAGCATTTGGCGCTGAAAATTATTTGATAAAGGATTGGACTGTTTTCTCGATTGGTGGCGGCGACTTGGCAGAGGAAGGTAAGACCGACGATACCTCCAAAGAAGTGTATGAGATGCTAACAATCTCAGAAATACAGCAATGGTGCGAGAAAACAGGTAAAACCTATTGGGAATACGTTGACGAGTGTGAAGGACCTGAAATATGGAATTATCTTGCCACGGTGTGGCAAGTGATGAAACAGTCGATTAAAAACGGACTTGACAACGAGGGCGTGTTGCCAGGCTGCTTGGGTGTGCGCCGCAAGGCCGTGAGCTATTTTATGCACGCCAACGGATATAGCGGAAGCGTGAGAAGCCGCAGCATGGTCTATGCCTATGCTCTTGCCGTGAGCGAGGAGAACGCTTCGGGCGGTGAGATAGTGACGGCCCCAACTTGTGGTTCGTGTGGCGTGATGCCTGCTGTGCTCTATTTGCTTCACACAGAGAAAAACATATCTGAGAAAAGAATACTCAGAGCATTGGCCACGGCAGGCATATTTGGCGATGTGGTTAAAACAAATGCCTCTATATCGGGCGCAGAAGTTGGCTGCCAGGGCGAGGTGGGTGTGGCTTGCGCCATGGCGTCGGCTGCGGCTTGCCAACTTTTCGGGGGGACTCCGGCTCAAATTGAGTATGCTGCCGAAATGGGACTCGAACACCACCTCGGACTCACGTGCGACCCTATGTGTGGTTTGGTGCAGATTCCTTGCATAGAGCGCAACGCCTATGCTGCCGCGCGCGCACTCGATGCTAACATATATGCAAGCATGAGCGACGGCAAGCACACTGTGAGTTTTGACCGTGTGGTGCAAGTGATGAAGCAAACAGGCAAGGATTTGCCGTCGCTCTACAAAGAAACTTCAGAGGGTGGGCTTGCTGCTCCGGTTTGATTTTTTATAGCATATTGGGCAGCATGACAAAGACAGTAAATGCCATACAGGAGCTAAGGAGGCAAAAGCAACTTTTGCAGAGCGAATATAACTCCGAAAAAGAGGAATTCAAGCGACAAACAGAAACTATTGGCATAGCGCGCAAAGTGAAACGTGGCGATTGCTGGTTTGGCGTGCACACAGGGCGTAATTATTACAATTCGCTTAATCAGCCTGTGGTGGAAGTGTTTCGTGACACTGACACCGACATAGAACACAATTTTGAGTTTGGGCGGCATGTCATGTTTTTCTACATAGGTAGTGACGATGAAATAAGATATTTCAAGTTTTCTGCAATAGTGAGTTATGCCGAGCAAAACCGCATGGTGATTGTTGTGCCCGACATGGGTTGTGTGGGCGAATTGCGCTCGCACGACAATTTGGGAGTGCAACTTTCTTTTGATGAAACCACATATCACTTGATGATGGGCGCGCTCGACTGTGTGATTGAGGCCAAAGATAACCGTCTGGCACAGTTGCGCGATTTGTTTTATAAACCAAATGCCAAGCCACGCAAGCTATGTTACGCGCCAATAAAGTTTCCTTGGCTCAATGCCACGCAAGAAAAAGCTGTTAACGAAGTGCTTTGGTCAAAAGATGTTGCTGTGGTTCATGGTCCTCCAGGCACAGGTAAAACCACCACTCTCGTTGAAGCCATTTTTGAGACATTGCGCCGTGAGAGCCAAGTTATGGTGTGTGCGCAGAGCAACATGGCTGTTGACTGGATAAGCGAGCGACTTGTTGACCGCGGCATAGAAGTGTTGCGCATAGGCAACCCGACCAAGGTGAATGAGAAAATGCTGTCGTTCACATATGAGAAAAAATTTGAGGACCACCCCGACTATCCTCAGCTTTGGGCTGCAAGAAAGACATTGAGAGAGATGCGTGGTCGCCGCAAAAGAGGTGATTCTGCTTTTTACAACAAGCTGGAGCAACTAAAAGAGCGTGCCACAGCACTTGAGTTCAAGATAAACAGTGAGCTGTTTGCTGGAGCACGCGTGGTGGCATGCACACTTGCCGGCAGCGCCGCTCGTGTGCTCGACGGAATGAAATTCACCACTCTTTTCATAGATGAGGCTGCACAGGCTCTTGAGGCGGCATGCTGGATTCCTGCCGCCAAGGTTGACCGCATTGTTCTTGCCGGCGACCACTGCCAACTGCCACCCACTGTTAAGAGTGTTGAGGCTTTGCGCGGTGGACTTGGCAAAACTCTCATGGAACGTATCGTGGAAAACATTCCGCAGGCTGTTACGCTTCTTAAAGTGCAATACAGAATGAATGATGCCATAATGCACTTCAGCAGCGAGTGGTTCTATCATGGAGAGGTTGAGAGTGCGCCAGAGGTGCGCAACCGTGGCATTCTCGACCTTGATGTGCCTATCACATGGCTTGACACAGCAGATGCCGATGGGCATGAGCAGTTTGTGGGTGAGAGTTTTGGCCGCATCAACAAGGCCGAAGCACAACTCACGCTGCTCACATTGCAAAACTATTTATGCAAGATAGGGTGTGAAAGAGTGGCTGATGAGAGGCTTGATGTGGGCATTATATCGCCTTACAGGGCTCAAGTGCAATATCTGCGCCAACAGCTTCGTGGAAGCGACTTTTTCAAGCCTTTTAGAAAAGACATTGTTGTAAACACCGTTGATGGTTTTCAGGGACAGGAACGCGACATTGTGCTGATTAGCCTTGTGCGTAGCAACGATAGTGGTCAAATAGGTTTTTTGCGCGATTTGCGACGCATGAATGTGGCGATTACTCGTGCCCGCATGAAGCTCATTATTCTTGGCGATGTGCAAACCATGACCAAGCACCCGTTTTATAAAAAACTTTACGACTACACAATGGCTCTTGCCGCCACCCCACTCGATTGAACCCAATAAGATAAACTAATATTTTTTTCAACTATGCAGATAGACTGCACTTTTGTTTTTTAACTTTGCACACGAAAAAAGATGATTTAGTAACTCCTTTAATTTTTAAAATATGAAAGAACTTAAATGCCCAAAATGTGGAAACGTGTTTCAAGTTGATGAAGCAGATTATGCTTCTATTGTATCCCAAGTAAAGAACGCAGAGTTTGAAAATGAGATAGAGAGTCGTCTTGCAGAGATGAGCAAACGCCTATTGGCCGAGCAGAAATTGCAGACTGCACAAACCGAGCAAACTTTTCAGGCGCAACTTTCCAAGAAAGATATGCAACTTGGAGAGAAAGACGCTGCCATAGAGCGAATGAAGACCGAAAACGAAGGCCAGATTGCACGCATCAAAGGCGAACTGAACGCCGAGATAGAGCGGTTGAAGATGCAGTTGCAAAACATCGAAAACCAGAAAAAGAGCGAACTGACTCTTGCTCTTGCCGAAAAAGACCAGACTATTGCGCAGCTTAACTCAACCATAGCGCAAAGCAACGACAAACTTCAGCTTGCTGTGATGGAAGAGCGCAATAAGGCACAGCAGAGCGTTCAAGCAAAAGAGACTGAACTGAACAAACTGCGCACAGACTTTGAGCTGGAGAAGCGCGAGGCACAGATTCACGAGTCGGCCTTGATGAAACAGCACGAGGAAGAATTGCGTATGAAACAGGACCAAATAGATTACTACAAAGATTTGAAGACTCGTATGTCAACGAAGATGGTTGGCGAGACGCTGGAACAACACTGCAGCATAGAGTTTGAGCAATACATTCGTCCGATGATGCCTAATGCCTACTTCGATAAAGACAATGACGCTACCAGCGGCACAAAAGGCGACTTCATATTCCGCGACTCAGACGATGGCGTGGAATATATTTCAATCATGTTTGAGATGAAAAACGAAATGGACACCACCAACACCAAACACAAGAACGACGACTTCTTGAAGAAACTTGACGAGGACAGGCGAAAGAAAGGTTGCGAATTTGCTGTGCTGGTGAGTCTGCTTGAGGCTGACAATGACCTCTATAACAATGGCATCGTTAACAAGAGCCATATCTACCCTAAAATGTATGTCATTCGTCCCCAATTTTTTGTGCCGTTTATCAATCTGCTGGTGCAAGCATCAAGGAAAAGTTTGGAATATAAGAAGCAGCTCGTTATTGCACAGAACAAAGAGGTTGATGTGACCAACTTTGAATCTAAGATTAATGACTTCAAAAATAAATTTGGTCAACACTACCAGCTATATTCCAAAAAGTTCGATGCAGCAATAAAAGATATTGATGCAACCATTACTAAACTTCAGAAAGTTAAAGACGAATTGCTAAGTTCAGAGAACAACCTGCGTTTGGCTTGCAATGACACAGAAGGACTGACTATCCGTAAGCTCACTTACAAAAATCCAACAATGAAATCAAAGTTTGATGAGGCAAGAAAGGCAAAAAAGTCCATTCTACCAGCAGAAACTAACGATGATACGCCAGAATAAATGTTTCTTTTAGCGGTTAAATGAGCTGGGCTGAATCCAATTTCAAGGTTCAGCCCAGCTCGTTTAGTTTGCAAATAAGTAAGGATTAGTGCAATTTGCTGCCTTTGTAGCGGTAGTTGAAGCGCGTGTTTGGTGCCACGTCGCCGTCGCTATAGAAAAGCATAATGTCGGTGAGCGACTTAGGCACATTGTCAACCCACTTGAAATCGAAGTCGGTGTTTCCATACATACCCATGAGTTTCTTTGGCACCTCCACCATGACTTCCTTGTCGCCACGTTTCCATTTCAGTGTCTTAACCACGGTCCACTTGCCTCCCACATAGCGTTTGAGAGCCATCTTGCCGTTGCCATATGGAGTGACCATGAAGTTATATCCGTTCCATCCGGTGTCGTAGTTGCAATCGGCGTTAACAAGCAGCGTCAGCCACAGTGTAGAATCGTTGGCCTCCACCAGTTTGTCGTTGGTCTTGACATAGAAATACAAATTCTTGTTGTCGGCTGCCACTTTGGCAAGCACAATGTCGTTGGTGCTGCGAAGCAGCGATGCCGGCGATTGGGCCGTGGCCGATGTGTAGAAAGCATCGCCTGGCTCGTCGGCAAACTCTGGATTCACACCATTCCACTGGTCAAATTTGCCGTTAATCTTAATCGTCTTTTTAGCTGTTGGCACTGGCAAAGCTTCCACACCGCGATATTTGCGCATTTCAGAGCAAAACAGCATGTAGTAGTTATCGCGAATAAGCGGCTCTTTGCTTGGCTCAATGTCGCGGTTAAACTCCTGGTTATACACATCAACGAAGAATGTTTCATCGGGTGTAGCCTTAAATCCGCCTGGCCGCACAAGACCGCTTTTTTCGGTCTTAAAGCGCATGGCAATCCACTCGTTCCATTGTGTGACCAGAAGCACTGGCGGGTGCACCTTCAGGGCTTGCTTCATTTGCTCTTGGAAATACAATCCGTATGGGGTTTCCTTGCACAAGCCATATTTATCAACCGGTGGCTCAGCTCCGTTGTGGTAGCTCTTGCCAATGCCAGTCGTGGGGTGCTGTGCTGTGCTGACGGAGATTTGTTCAATTTTTTTTTGTCCAGCGGCATCAAGTGTCCAGCCAGGCTGCTGCGGATAGGTCTCAAGCCAGGCCCACTCATTAGGATTTTTACCCTCCATCCATGCCCAGCTGAATCGCCATGTGAAGCGGTCGATAACTTTCTTTGACAACTTCTTGCACTTGGCTATATTAGCAAAAATGAGCGGTTTACCTTGCCACATATACCAATATTTGTCATACTCTGGCTTAGAATAAAACAAATCATATATCTTCTGCACAGTGTTGGCAGGGCCGGAATTAACTGTGAACACCAATTTTGGAGTTTTGAGCCCAAGAGCGGCACGGCGGTCAACCTCAGCCATCACAGCCTTTATCTGCTCCGGATAGACCTCCTGGTTAGTCACATCAAAAAAATAGAAATCCATGCCTGCGTCCATGAGCCACTGCATGTGTTTGGCTATTACAAACTTGTCGCCACCCACATAGTAGCCAAGCCAAGGCTCTCCGCCCCAGTGAAACGCCATATATGGGCCAAAGTCAGGTTTTTCTGGATTTTTGGCAAGCAGCTTCGTCAAGTCTTTGGTTTCCTTTCCGTGATGTCCATGCCACACGTAGTAGAACATGCCTATGGCCGATGTGTCGGCAGGATTGCGCAGCGGTGCGCCGGCATCAGCCGATGCCACAGTGCGGCCAAGTCCGTCAACTGCCACCCAAGTGTCGGGAGCCACAGCGTGATTGTCGGCCACGGCTGTGATAGCCACAGCCGTCATGGCTGCTAAAGCTATGTTTTGCTTTTTGAGTTTCATATAGTTTGTTTTCTTGTTAGTTAATAGCATTATTTGTTATTTTCCGTATTGCTCCATGCACTTGTAGCCTATGCCCACCTGCTCACGCGGTGCTTTTGTGCCAAATGCCTTGCGCAGTTTGAAGTCTTCTTCGTTCCAAGCCTGAAGCATGTGGGTGTAGCGCATCTCCACAATGTCCCAATGATATGGGCGGTTTTCCTGCAGCCACAGGTCGTGATGCCAGTTTTTAAGCTCCTTGGTGTAGTCGCGCAACGAGCCTATCATGCTTGCGTATGGCATCACGAGGTCATATACCGACGTGTTTACAGGCCGACCCTTGTCGTCATCGTTGCAATACAGGTCATAGCGATAAGACACGCCAGCCGCCAGTGCAGCCTTTGAGAACACAAACTCCATGCGGCGTGCCGAAAAGCGCAGCGCGTCGATGGTTGACTGATGCAGATGAGCCAGATTTTGGCTGCGTGTGAGCAAGCTGTAGCCCTTGGCGCAAGTGGCGCGTATCTGCTCCATATTGCCCTTGTCCTGAATCATGTTTTGCTGCCCAACGCCTTGTTCCTCAAAAGGCACAGTCCATGCCCAGTCATACCAGATAGAGGTGCCCATCATATCGTGAGCCGATGCCACGAGGTCTATGGCTTCGGCAAACTGATGTCCGGTGGCATTGCGATAGAATGCCCAGTCAAATGCTTTTTTGAACGGCTCTATGGGCGTTTCGGCCTCTTGCTGCCATGAGCATGCCGCACCAAACAAAATGCCATACCAAGCCACGTCGAACAAGTCTTCGCCCATATCGTCCCATGTGGCGTTCATCAGTCCAAGCGTGCCATATTTCTTACCCTCGCGCACAAGCTGCTGAATATTGACAAAGTGAGCCTTGTATTCAGGGAACACACGGCCGCCCCAATAGGCTGCCGGAGTGACAATTGTGGGCACTTTGTTGCGCACAAGCTGTGGAAAATAATAGCTATAATCACTTCTTGGCAGATACTCCCACACCACGGCAATGGCGTTTTTGGGCAGACCAGACAGGTCGATGTTGGGTTTGTTGACTGCTATATCGCCCCAGAAGAGCAATTTTTTGTCTTTAAGAGCAGGAAGTTTTGCCAAGCGTTGCATGTGATAAATAAACACGTCATCAACCGATGTTTTGTCGGCCATTGCCTTGCTCTTGCCAAGACCAAGCTCAAAAGCCTCGTCGCAGCCCACATGCACAAACTCGGAGTCGAAATTAGGCACAATCTCACCAAGATAGTCGTTGAGGAATGTGTAGGTGCGCTCCACCGCCGGGCTGAGCACCTGGCCGCCCACGCGCTCGGCAATGTCGTTGAACGTGGGTTCACGCAGCGTGTAGTGCATGTGTCCAAGACACTCCTGCTGCGGAATTATCTCCACATGGTATTTCTTGCCGTAAGCCACGATTTCCTTTTGCTGCTCCGGCGTAATCACGGCTCCACGCACATTGATTTCGGGGTATTTCATTGACTGAAACACGTTTTCGGCATATATGCAGTAGCCATTGACCTTATATTCTGCCAATGTGCGGATTTGTTTCTTTATGAAATCCATGTTTGGAATAGGGCCACGGCTCCAGTCGTCTTGAATCCACCGATAGCGCATGGCAGGCTTGTCGGCTATCTTCACATTGCGCACGCAAAACTTGCCGGCTGCGTCGGTGTAGGAGAGCTGTCGCAGTGTCTGTATGGCATAGAACACACCGGCTGCGGTGTGGCTCTGCAAAATCACATGGTCTTTGTCGGCAAGCAGCACATAGCTTTCTGTGCTGGTGGTGTCGAGGCGCAGGCCGGCGTCGGCAATAGCCTTGTCGGCGGCGCGGTCGAGTCCGGGGCGTGTAATGGTAATGCCTCCGTTGACCATTTTGTTGGCTTCTTTCACACTCCATTTCAGCGATGTGAAGTCGTCAGTGAGCGTGGTCACAGCAAAGCGGTCGTCGGCGTTTTTGTTAACGTTTACAGCCACAGGCCCTGCTGCATGGAAATCGGTGTTGCCCACCACTATGTGGGCAGGATAAGGAATCAGTGGCAACGAGTCGCTCTTGGCCAGCGCGCCCATGCCTTGGGCTGCCGAGGCAAAAGCAAGCAACACTGCCGCCGAGAGTGCCAATAAATTTCTTAATACATTCATATCAATGATATTTTGAGGTTTTTTTCTGAGTTTCTGTCAATTACTGACTGATTGAATTACTTGTTCCAAGTGACTTTCACTGTTTTGAGGTCGCGCGAGTTTGGTCCTACCGACAGGTTAAAGTCACCAGCCTCCCAATCATATTTCAGCTCAGAGTTATAGAATTTAAGCTGTTCTGGCGTAACGGTAAACGTCACGGTCTTTGTTTCACCCGGAGCAAACGTGAGCTTCTGGAAGCCTTTTAACTCCTCCACAGGGCGCGATGTGGAAGCTGCGAGGTCGGCCACATAGAGTTGCACAATCTCCTTGCCCTCGCGCGTGCCTTCGTTGGTAACGTCAACACTCACGGTGATTTTGTCGGCATCGCCAGAAGCCTGGTTCTTGTCAACTTTCACGTCACCATAACGATAGGTGTTGTAGCTCAAACCATAGCCAAAGGGATAGAGCGGACTGTTGTCGGCAAGCGAAATGTCGATGTATTTGCTTGTTGCCCAGAACTCGCCAAGCGGACGACCTGTGTTAAGGTGATTATAGTAGATTGGAATTTGCCCAGTGAAGCGTGGGAATGTGACCGTTGTCTTTGCCGATGGATTCACCTTGCCGGTGAGCACGTCGGCAAGCGCATCGGCTGCCGATGTGCCGCCATGCCAAGCCTCCACTATGGCGTCAAAGTGTTTGTCTTCGTCGGTCAACACAAGCGGACGACCACCAAACACCACCATCACCACTGGCTTGCCTGTGGCTTTCAGAGCCTTGAGCAGCTTCTTTTGGCAGGGTGGCAGGCAAATGTCAACCCTTGAGCGCGCCTCACCGCTCCATGAGCTTGTTTCGCCCACGCAAGCCACTATCATGTCGGCATCGGCCACATCGGCCACAGCCTTGGCTATCATGGGGTCGCTCTTTGCCGACGTGCTGCCGGAGTAGTAGTCGCCATATCCCTCGGTTTCCACACACCCTTGCGAATATGTCACTTTGCAGGCACTGCCCATGGCAGCCTGAAGAGCCTCGGTCACAGTGTGCGACTTGCGGCCGTCGGGGCGTGTTGACCATGTGCCAAACAGGTCAGAGGCCTTGTTGCCTATCGGGCCAACCACGGCCACGCTCTTCAAGCCTTGTGACAGTGGCAGCAAGTTGCCATTGTTTTTCAGCAGAATTATTGACTCGTCTGCCAAGCGTCGGGCGGCAGACACGTGCTCGTCGCTCAAGATGTCGGCTTGGCGTTTTTTGTTTTTAAGCAGCTTGGTGTAGCGGAACGGGTCGTCAAACAGTCCGAGACGATATTTCATTTCGAGTATGCGGCGCACCATGGCATCTATGTCGGCTTCTTTCACCTTGCCCTCTTTCACAAGTTTCAAGCCATTGCGCAAATAACGCTGCGAGCCCATATCCATGTCGAGGCCGGCATTGAGCCCCATTTCAGCCACTTTCTCGGCGTTGCCCATGCGGTGTGTTTCCATTTCGCCCACCGAACCGGCATCGCTCACCATAAAACCCTTGAAGCCCCACTCGCCACGCAGCAGGTCGGTGAGAAGCCAACGGTTGCCTGTGGCAGGAACACCGTCAACCACGTTAAACGATGACATGCCTGTGCCGCAACCGGCATCTACGGCAGCCTTGTAGGGCGGCAAATAGAAGTTATACATGCACCAGCGGCTCATGTCAACGGTGTTGTAGTCGCGCCCAGCCTCGCTTGCGCCATAAAGTGCAAAGTGCTTAAAGCAGGCAAGCAGAGTGGTGTCGCTCGACAAGTCGCTGCCCTGATAGCCATGCACCATAGCCTGGGCTATCAGACTGCCAAGATACGGGTCTTCGCCAGAGCCCTCGGCTATGCGTCCCCATCGCGCGTCGCGGCAAATGTCAACCATTGGCGACCATGTCCAGCAAATGCCGTTGGCGGCAGCCTCTTTGGCGGCAATCTGCGCGCCACGCTCTATAAGTGCCAAGTTCCAGCTCGACGACTGAGCAAGCGGAATGGGAAATGTGGTGGCATAGCCGTGAATCACGTCAAGACCAAACAAAATAGGTATGCCGAGGCGCGACTCCTTTACGGCTATGCGCTGCAAGTTCTCATCGGCTCCGCCAGTGGAGCTTACGAGACCATGTCGTGCCGACTCGTCCATGCCGTAGGTGCTGTTGACCACTTTGGGGTCGCCGGCGGCACCCAGATTGAGCTGTCCGAGTTTCTCCTCAAGGGTCATTTTGCCAATGAGGTTGTCAATAAACTTGTTCATCTTAGCCTCATCTACCTTGGCAAACGTGGCAGAGCAAGCCAAGAGAGCCGTGGAGGCAATAAGAAATATCTTTTTCATTGTTATGGTTATTTATTTGCTTTTCGCAGAATGATTGCAACTTTTTTCTGAATAATTCTCAAAGTTAATCAATTCTTGCCTATTTCCGTGTCACCCTCATCATTAAGTTGCCGCTACTCCCGCTTCGCCACTGTGTTTTTGTGGTATTTGCGGCATGGAAAGCAAATACCACGCGGAAAATAAAAATTTTGCTCGTGCCATTATTTAATTTTGCCAACCTCCACATCACAAAGCATTTTCCTGACAACAAAATAAATTTGAAACTATAACTATAACAAAAACAAACTCTAAATGAAACAATCAAAGATTTTAATTGTAGCCATCTGCACCATCTTTGCTCTAAGCCTATGTAACACGGCATGGGGGCAAGGATTTATTGTCAAGGGCTACAATGACTGGGAGTGGGAAAAGTCATACACTACAACCGAAGTTGACAGCATCGCATTTACCGAGAGAAATTGCAAAAATGGACACAATTATGTGGACCTTGGGCTGCCAAGCGGTGTGTTGTGGGCAACTAAGAACATTGGAGCAGTAAAGGAACGAGAACCTGGGCACATGTTTGCATGGGGCGAAACCGAGACCAAAGATAAATTTACCAAGGATAACTACAAGTTCTATGATACCGCGTCTAAAACTTACACGAAATACTCTTATTACAATAACTTGACTGAACTTCTACCTGAAGACGATGCTGCCACCATTAATTGGCGCTCACCATGGAGAATACCAACAGTGGCTGAATACAGAGAATTAAAAGAAAACACAACTGCGAGTTTCCGATATAACATGTCGGGTGGTGTGTATATAGTGACCTTGCAAAGCAAGAAAAACGGCAACTCAATAAAATTTATATTGCCGGAATATTACAAGACAAACGAAACAGTCTATTTTGCTACGCAGTCAATCAATATTGCTCAACTCGAAGACAACAGCCAACGAATTGCTTTTGGCATAAAGCTCTATGGCAGCACAGCTACGCTCTATATTCCAAGTCTTTCAAGAGAACTGGGGGCTTTTGTACGCCCTGTGCTAGACCCAGAAAATGCACAGCAATAACCAATTATCAATCACAAAACTAAAAAAATCAATATGAAAAAGACATTTATACTTAGCCTCTTGCTGTGCTCGTGCATCACAGCCTTGTGTGGTGAAAGCACGACTATGACCATAACGCTGCGCAACGGCAACAACGTGACTGTGGCTTACGACACAAAGCCTTTTGTGACATTTGCGCCCGACACTATTACATTGATCACAAACGGCACAGACAAGCAAAAATTATGCTTCGGCAATGTGAAAAGCTTTGCTTTTGTAGAAAAAGGTGCATCGGCAGTTAACAACGTGATGGACAAAAACAATGTTGGTAGTACAAACGTGAAAATAGACCTCGTAGGTGGCAATGTGTTTGTGTCGGGACTGAAATCAGAGAGTTTAGTAGCAATCTACACACTGAACGGTACTATCGCCCTAAGCTGCAAGTGCGATGCCAACGGCACTGCGCATCTTTCTACATCTACTCTGCCAAATGGGGTGTATGTGGTGCGATCTGGGAATGTGAGCTACAAAATGATTAAACAATAAAATGAACTTTTATACGCAACTGATTATGAAAAATATACTTGGATTTCTATGTGCTATTGCAGCACTGTGCAACTTGCCAAACACGGCTTCGGCACAAAACACAATCTCACTCTGGAAAAATGGGGTTGAAATCAAAACATATACCATTGAACAGCTTGACACAATAATGTTTTTGCCAAGTGCAAATGTGAGTCCTGGCGACGTGACAATCAACGGACATGAATTTGTGGATTTGGGGCTGCCGAGCGGACTTTTGTGGGCAACTTGCAATGTTGGGGCAAAAAAGCCAACTGAATCAGGATTGACATTTGCATGGGGTGAAACCGAGACCAAAGACAATTACACGGAAAAAAACTACAAGTTCTACGACGCTACAAACACATACTCAAAATATAACAAGATTGACAAGAAAACACGCCTTGAGGCTATTGATGATGCCGCTGTGGTGAACTGGGGCAATGCTTGTCGCATGCCTAAAGAGACGGAATTTAACGAATTGGAAGATAATTGCACTTTTATGTGGATTACCATAGACGGTGTAAGTGGTATGCTGGCAACAGGTAAAAATGGCAAAAACGTATTTTTCCCGGCAACAACATCTCTGTTCAATGAAGACAGAGATGAATACTGGTCGGTTGATAAGCAAGCAGACGATGAGTATTTTCACAGTCCGACCTGTCTAAAAGTTTGGGGAGCTGGTTTTCAAATTATAACTAACCCCAGAAGTCTTCCAAACTATGTGCGGCCTGTGGCAACACGACAATAAAAATCTCTCCACAACATAAGCACAAAAAACATAATAATGGCGTGCCTTGGGATTTAGCACGCCATTATTATTATCGTTTATGCTATGCTGACTATGCGTCAGTGCTTGTCACTCAAACTTGAATGATTGCACATTAAATAAGTTAACGTCGTCTTTGCCAGAGAAGCGCATATACACCGGGTGTACGCCACTTATTTTGTCGGTCACGTCAACGGTGATTGTCATTGGGTCAATGCCGTTGCCCTTAGGCACGTCAAAACTTGCAAGCACCGGCAGACACAAATTGTTGGCAAACACGGTGATGTGTCCACCCTCAAGCGGAGTGAGCGTTATGGTGAACTTTTTTGGCTGCTTTTTGAAGTCGAAATACTTCCACACGGCAGTGTTGAGGTTGCGCACACCGGTTAGCCACTCGGTGGTGTCGTTTTTCAGCTCCACACGCACATTGCCAGTGAGCGTACAAGCTCGTGCAGCGTCCATAGTCACTGTTGGGTCAAGAGGGCCGTCGGCACCCTGTGTGGTCATTTCTGCCTCGTTGATAGTGCCGTCGGGGTTAAATGTGATTGGCTCCACACACGCTTTGCGCATCGACACCACGCCATTGGTGGCACGGTGATAAAACACATACCACTTGCCCTTATACTCCACTATGCTTCCGTGGTTATTCCACACATTGGGGTCGCACCCGAAGTTGTCAACTATTATTCCGCCATATTTGAATGGGCCGTATGGCGAGTGGCCATAAGAATAGCCTATCGACGTGGCCATGCCGTGGCGACCTATGTTGGCATACACCAGATAGTAGATGCCATTGCGCTTTATCATCTGTATGCCTTCGTGGAAGCAGTGGTCTTTTTCTGTGATTATGCTGTCGCGATAGGTGGTCCAGTCAACCTCATGCATGTTTGGTTTCATCTTGGCCACCTTGCCGGCAAATTGACCCCAATAGAGATACATCTGTCCGTCGTCGTCTTGGAAGAAAGCCGGGTCTATCTGCGTCACGCCTTTCAGCAGCTTGCCGTGCTTGAATGGGCCGTATGGTTTGCTTGCCGTGGCTATGCCTTGCACCTCGCCGGCACCAGAATTGCTATAAACGAGATAATAAGTGTTGCCTTTCTTGATGCAGTCGGGGGCATATAAGTCGCCGTCGAAATAGTCAATCTGGTCGTTTTTGCCCACACTGGCAAACGTGTCGTGATACTCTGTCCAGTGTGTGAGGTCGGAACTTGCCCACACGTCGTAGTATTTTGAGCAATAATAGTTCTTGCTGTCGTCGCGCGAACCATAGAGATACACCTTGCCGTCGAAAACACGTGCGGCAGGGTCGCTCATAAACTTGCCCATGGGCACAATAGGATTGAGAGCCAGGGCTGGTGAGCTAATCACCAAGGCCACGGCTCCCAATATGCTTGAAAGTTTAATCTTGTTATTCATAAACCACCTTCACGCCGGCAGGAGCCTCAACTTGAGGCACAGCCTTGCCGTTGGCGTCTTTAGTAACTTTAATTTTCACAATGCCTTGAGGAGTGGGGAATGTGCCTTCAGCCCAGTTGAGGTTGCCAAGGTGCGGAGTGACCTTGATGGTCTTGCAACCAGGCTCCACCGGACGCACACCAAGCACATTTTGGGTGAGATAGATGGCAGGACCAGAAGCCCAACCATGAGCCAGACTCAAGCGGAGACCCTTGTAGCAGAAATCACCGCCGTCGGCATGAATGTCATATTTGCCTTCGGGCACAAACTCGTCGATGCGGCCGGCATTGGCAACGAACTTATATGTCAAATCCTCCCAGAAAGTGGTGGCGCCGAGGTCGAGCATGGCACCCCAGTATTTTGAGATGTCGTCGAGAGCCTGTTGATAGTGGCCTGTGCGGGCAAGAGCCTCAGTAGCATAGTAGCCATAGAATGTGGAGTATTGGTCCATGCCGTTGTTTATGATGTTTTGGGCATCTTTCTTAGCGTCTTTCGACAAGCCAGAGAGCACATAGAGGCTCGAAGCCTGGGTGTTTTTGTGGTGGTCGGGGCGGTGCTTGCGCAAGAGCTTGATGAGCTGCTCGCAACGCTGCACAAGAGCTTGGTCACCAGTGTATGTGCCGATGTTTTTAGCTGCGTCAAATGTCATGATGCACAAAGCCTGCATACCGGCATGCACCACCACCGAGTCGGGCGAAGTTGGCCAGTCAAGGAAACCGCCTTTAATCTTCTCACGGCCGGTCTTGGGGTCGATGTTTTTTGCCACTTGTTCCACAAGGCCTTTGATATATGGCAGTTGAGCTTTCAAATATGGCAAGTTACCCTCATACATGAAGAGGTCGTACTGGTTGATAATCCACCACAACGAGTAAGATGGCATGCCGTTTTGCCACTGTGGCAGTGGATAGCCGGTGCTGCCAAAGTCGAGAGCCTTGTGCACGAGGTCGAATGCCTGTGGACCAAACACATTGCAGATGGTGAGGATTTCTGGGTTCAAGTCACCGAGCCACACAAGGCGGTCGCGCTTGATGCCGTCCCAAATGTATTCCTGCATGTTCTCTTGCACGGTGTAGGCAGCGGTGCTCCAAATCTTGTTGAGTCGCTCGTTGTCGCACTTGAATGTGCCGAGATAGTCGTAGTCGCGGAAGCGGTGGATAGCTTGCACGGCGCGGAGGTCAAGTTCCACATTTTTGTCGAGCAAGTCGATGCGCGCAAAGCGGAAACCTGAGAAGCCTGTGGTGGCAGAGCCAAGCCAAGGTAGCTGGATTGTGAACTCGCGCATTGCGTGGTCGTTGGTCGGGTTTTTCTTGCCGTCGCGGGCAATCTGGCTCATGGCCTCAGTAACAGACTCTCCATAGGTGACACGAATGCTCACAGGTTTGTTGTCGGGACGTATGCCGGCAAAAATCTTGAGTCCGGCGTGCATCTCCTTGCCAAAGTCAATGAGCAATGATGCAGTGTGAGAGTCGTCGCTCTTCATTACCACGCAGTGATTGTCATTAACGGCAACCTGGCCACTAAACGGCTCGGTGAGAATGTCGGCGTTTTTCACATATTTTCCAGATTGGTCAGAAGTCCACATGACGCGTGTGGGTGTCACGTACTTCTCAATAATCTCAGGAGAGCCTGCAAAAGCGTTGCCAACGTACAGGCAAACCAAAGCAACTAATAAATTGATTTTCTTCACAACTGTTATTGTTTTAGTTTATATTAATAAATCAAAATGATATGTGTTCCTACAAAGATAAAAAAATTAATTCGCTTAGCTCATTGTCGCCATACAAAAAATTTGTAGTCGTCACTTTATTTGCATACTTTTGCATAATGGCGCACAAGCCCAACTAATTGCAACAAATTTGACATAACTTTTTCCTCATCATCATTTGAATGAAACTTATCCGCACTTTTTTGATTACGGTAGCAATGGCAGTCACGGTTGCTTTTGCCAACGCCGCAAATCCGCATTTCAGTCTCAATGTGACCATAACCGTGACGCACGCCGGAGGCGGCATCATAATATCTCCCGACAAGCAGGCAAGGAACTATCTGATGTGGGAGTTTGTGAAAAACGGCACCGAGAGCTACATCTGCCGCCATGTGTTTGTTGACGGCAACGACTACTACGACGATGTGCCAACACAGACGTTTGAACTCCAAGCCAACACTAATGTGAAACTCGATGTGGAAGGAAGCGTTGTGAAAACATACGTCAATGGCACGCTCATTGACACTTTTACCGACACTCGCAGGGTGCTGCGCAACGACTCAATAGGGTTTTATGCCAGCAATCTCAACAACGAGAAGCAAATCGTAGCTTTCGATGACGTGACTGCAAAGCGAATAGCCGACGACGGCACAGAAACCACTTATATCGACACCGATTTCAGCTCTAACACAAAGACATATTTTGATGAGAAATTCGTAAAAGTCATTAATGGTAATCCAAAACTCTATCTCAATCCGTCGAGCCGCACCGACATCAAGGTGATTGTCAAATATCCCTACAACAACCACGATAGCGAAGACTATGTGAAAATTGACCCTATGAGCGACACATGGGTCACCGAAGACGACCTTGGGCGTGTGGTGGCAAGTGCCGACAATGTTGTGGCCAACAATACTATCGACAAGAATTCGAAGGTGGGCATTTTCTATTACGTGTGGCATGGCCAGCACGGCGAAGAGATTAAAGACGTGACCAAGCTGCTTGCAAAAGACCCCGTGAACCCTGCTTGGGGCAATCCCGGACAGCCACACTGGTGGGGAGAGCCGGCCATGGGCTACTACAAGGGCGGTGACCCGTTCATCATAGCCAAGCACATGCAGATGCTCGTTGACGCCGGTATCGACTTCTTGTTTTTCGACATGACAAATGCACTAATCTATAGCCAAAATGTACTTGCCGTGATGAAAGAAATTGACCGCCGGCGCAGCCTGGGGCTTAAAGCTCCGCAACTTGCGTGCATGTTTCACTCCGCACCGGGCACTACGCTTAAAAAGGCCTACATCGGCTTCTACAAGCATAACCCCTATAACAACAACGACATGTGGTTTCACTGGCAAGGCAAGCCGCTCGCCCTCGTTGATGCCAACGACGACGAAGTGAAAGCTCTGCCGGCAAGCATACGCGACTACTTCACTATGCGCTACAGTTGGGCTTGGCTCAACGGAAAAATTGAGAATGCTTGGCCATGGCTCGAAAACTATCCGCAACAGCCTGGCTGGACCACAAACAACAGCGGCAGCAAAGAAACAGAGCAGCTCACAGTGTGTGTGGCACAGCACGCCTCCACAAAAATAGGACGCAGCTATCACAACAAGGTGGAGCCAGAGTATGACAAATATGGTCTGTGCAAGGAAACGCCATACGGCTACAATTTTGCCGAGCAATGGAAGCGCGCATTTGAAATTCACCCTCCAGTGCTCATGATTACGCAGTGGAACGAATGGATTGCCGGACGCTACATAGCGCAAAGTGAGAGCGAATTTAATGACATACGCCCAGGAGCGCCTCACCGCATAGGCGAAAGCATATTCATCGACGAATATAACCAGGAGTTCAGCCGCGATTCCGAGCCAAGCCGCAATCCGCTAATCCGTGATAACTACTACATGCAACTCATATCAAACATGCGCAAATACAAGGGCGCAAGAAAAATTCCTGTACCCACGGTGAGCAAGGGAATTGACATTAACGGCAGCTTTGAGCAGTGGGACAACATAGACCCAAAATTCATCGACGAGCCATGTGATGTGGATTTCACTTCAGCCACCGCCCAGCAGCAAGGCATCGACTCTGTTACCAACGACATTGTGTTGTGCCGTGTGACTAAGGACATCAACTCGCTGTATTTCTATGCCCAGACACGCAGCGACATAGCCGGCATGACCAAGGCTACAAAAAGCCGCCACATGTCTATCCTGATTAATTCCGACCGCATGTATAACACAGGCTGGTATGGTTATGACTACATGATTAGCCCCGATGACGACATGAACATGACCGTGTATGCCTACAACAAAGAAACCGCCACATGGGTCGAGACGGCCAAAGCAAAAGCTCGCATAGAGGGCAGCCAAATGATGGTGGCTGTGGATAAAGCTGCCTTGGAGCTCTCAGGCGACAAGACTTTCGATTTCAAATGGGTGGACAATGTGCTGAAAAGCACGACCGACATTCTCGACTTCTATGCAAGTGGAGAGTGTGCGCCAAACGGACGCTTCAATTATCGCTACAAAGGTGCCGAACTGCCATCGTCTGGCGTGGAGCAGGTGGGCAATATAGAGGCTACAGCTCTCCACATCACAAGGCCTGTCAGCGATGTGCTCAATGTGGAATTTGAAGCCTCGGCGGCAGGCAAGGCCGCTGTCACGGTCTATAACCTGCAAGGCATGGTTGTGGCCACAGCACACACAGCCGTGGCACAGGGTGCCAACATGGTGGTGCTCAACTGCCCACAACGCCAAGTGATAGTGAAAGTTGACATAGACGGCAAAACTCTCACAGGCCGAAATTTCTGATTTTTGAATTTTAATGGTTGAACTTTAAATATCAACGATGATGAAAATCTCAATCTCTTTTTTTCACCGCATATTGCTGCTATTGATGTGCATTGTGTGTGGTGCAAGCTCCATTACAGCAGCAAAATTGTCACAAGCCACACTCCGAAAGGCTAAGGCTGGCAACGGACAAGCCATGCTCGATGTGGCTATTCACTATGACGTTGAGTACAGGCGCAGCGACGAGACAAATGCCGACCTCTACAAACAGGCTGAATATTGGTTCAAGAAAGCTGCTCAAACCATAAAAAGTGGCGAAGGGTGGTACGAACTTGCTAATTTCTATAACTACTATAAGCAAGCGGATAAAGGTTGGGAATCGTTTCTGAAAAGTTCAGCTTTAGGCTATGCAGATGCCACCTATGCCATAGCGTCCACTTACAGATATGGCTGGTATGGGCCTAAAGACCCATCAAAATGCCTTGAATGGTATGAAAAAGCATATAAGCAGGGAAAGGATTGTCGTTCGTCGATAGCCGACTGCTATCTTGAAGGAGTTGGCACTGATAAAAATGTTGCTAAAGGACTCCAAATTCTTGCCAAAATGGCAAAAGAAACCAAATATGAAGGAGCTATAAAAACGCTGAAACGCTATGGCTATGGCCCTGCCGATTACGACCGCCTAATAGCGGCAAATGTCAACACCACTCGGTCGTCCTCCCCGTCATCAAGCAATAGTAATGCGTCGTCGCAAGCAAAAAAGAAAATAGATTTGACGGAGCTTTATGACAAAAACGAAGACTTGGCTTATGTCTTTACTTTTAACAACTATGAGATATATGACAAGTCGTACGACGAAAAAGCCGTTGTTATCATCAACATTTCAAAAAGCAAAATATTCATGATAACTGAAGACGGCACCAAGCTCGACACTTATGAATTTGAAAAAATATCTGACTTCAAAGGAGGCGACGATGAGGAGGAAAACGGTGAGGACAACAGAATCACATTTAATAATTATGCCGACAATTCATACGCAGTGCTTGTGCCAATGAACAGCTATGTTTTCTTCATACGCAAAGTCAAGGATAACAGGTATGTGTATCCTTTTACGGCATTAAACAACAACGAAAAAGAAGAATTCCTTGACTTTTGTAAAGACATCAAGGAAATGGTGATAAATGCAAGGCTCTCCAAATAATGGCTATTGTTGGCGAAGCCTATGCAAAACACCACGGCAAGCCGCAAAAAACCATTGTAAGACAAAAGCATAAATATCTGATTTTGAGGCGCTATTTCCATAGCTGCAAAAAATAAATATCAACAGATATTGATAATTCCAAACTTTCGCTGTACCTTTGCCGTGCAAAATTAGGAAATAACGCCTATTTGCGGTCCCTTAGCTCAGTTGGTTAGAGCACCTGACTCATAATCAGGGAGTCGTAGGTTCAAGCCCTACAGGGACCACAAAAGTCAGGTTGTGCCAATCGGCGCAACCTGATTTCTTTTCTCCCAATCTCCAATGTGAATTATGGTTTTAGTAAGTTGATAGGTGCAACATATACTCCATCTTTTCTTTGGTATGCACCACCAACGGCTGTTAACACCATAAGGAAAGAAGGTGCTTTTTCGTCACTTTTTTCAATAATCTTATTTTTAAGTGTTTTAAGAGAGCTTGCACCACTTTCCACCAAATCGTCACCTCCAAGTTTTATTTCAATGGCACCCCATCTGCCATCGTCAAGATGCAGCACCGCATCACACTCAAGTCCGGCATTGTCACGATAATGAGAAACTGTGCCGCCTATGGCATTTGCATATATTGATAAATCTCTGACAGCCATATCTTCAAAAAACAATCCGAAACTTTCTAAATCATTTTTCAAATCTTCTGGCCCAACACCAAGCGACCGGCAAGCAATGGAAGTGTCAACAAAGTGCCGAGTGGGAGTGCTTCTTATCGATGTTTTAGACCTAATGTTTGGGTTCCATGCCGGAATATCCTCAATCACATATAAATCATTAAGCGCCTCTTTGTATTCGTCAAAAGTTTTTGAGTCCATGGTTCGCTCATTGGTCTGCCTAACATCAGCTATTATTGTTGATATGGCAGCTTCAGTGGATATGTGTCTGGCATAGCTCTTTACTATCATTTTAAGAATATCGGGCCTTTTGTTTCTGAAACGCTCGTTTTCACAGTCTTCAAACACAAATAAGCCATTATAATAATTCTTGGTTATTTCTATTGCTATGTCTTTAGTTGCCCTTACAGATATTGGCCAACCGCCTCTACACAATAAAAAAGCAACATCGTCAATGGTGAAATCCTGGTTCAAATCCCAAGGATAATTGCCTTTACCATTGAAAATATCAATAAGCGATATTGTTCCTTTAGATTCTTTAGACTCCCACAGACTCATTGGACGCATCTTTACTGGAGTGATTCTTCCAGCACCACTATGATGCACCTCTGTTTTGTCGGCTGGTGTGGAACTGCCAGTTAGTATGTATTTCCCAAACTGATAATCAAAATCCAAATCATCTTTAACTTGATTCCAAATATCGGGAGCTTTTTGCCACTCGTCAATAAGTCTTGGGATTTCGCCTTGCAAAACAGCTTTGGGATTCATTCTTGCCATTGTAATTGCTTGCTTTGTGTTTAGCTTCACAAAGCTTTTTTGATAACGCATGCAGGTTGTTGTTTTTCCACAAAATTTTGGTCCTGCAACAACCACGGCTCCAGATGTTTTCAGCTTCAGTTTTATTTCTTTTTCTACAAGTCTTTCGTAATACATACCTTTATATCGTTTGCCAGCAAAATTACAAAATTCCCATGATTTTCAATATAAAATTCCCATGATTTTCAATATAAAATTCCCATGATTTTCAATTTGTAGCTATTTTTGTAGAAAATAAAAACGATGTAATGCTCTATAAACGTGCTATTTGTGTTTTTTGGGGGCGAGGGGGTGAGGGTTATGGGGTGGTTGTGACGGCTTGGGTGAGCAAATGTGCGTAGTGCTGCAAGAAAGTGCTTACTTGCTGCTCAGAAAAAGACGCGCTGTGGTATTCTGCCCTTAGTGTGTGGCAGCCTGGGCTGTTTTGATACACAAAAAGCCCAAAGTCAGCATTTGGTGCGATACTGAAACTTATTGACTCCGTCACGGAGGCGCAGCATGCGGCTGGGTGACACAGCATGTTTCCAAGATAAGCTACTGTGTGGGAGAGTCTTGTGGCAGTGCTGCACACGAAGTCGGCATAGGCACAAGCAGATAAGGTCGAGAGCGACGTCGCTACGCATTGCCATGAAGATGTGGGTGTGCAGTGTGCCACAACTGGCTGTTCTGGCATGAGTGGACCTGTGGTGTAGGCTGCGGTTTGATTGTCGAGACGCTGGTCGTGCAGCACAGTGAAAGCCACATTGGTTGTTTTTTCGGCTTGTGCAACACACATGGCAAATATGGCGGCCGTAAGGCGTTCGGCACTCACACGAGCGGCGTGGCAGCAATGCAGCATTTGCTCTGCCGACACGTTGAGCATGATTTCCTTTACACACATTTTGCTGTCATGGCATTTAGTGGCAAAAGTGGTGAGTGTGCGGCGGCAGAGAAGTTGATGTGAGAGGTGCTCGGCGGTGTTGCGCTGAGCTTCTTCGGCAAGGGCGTGGTCAATGAAAGTTAACGCCTCTGGATATAGTGGCTTGCCGGCATAAGCTTCGTCGAGGCAAAGCATGAAGTTGTGGTAGCTTGCAATGTCCCAGATGAGAGGGCTGGCTGTGAGGTGAAGCAAAAGGCTGCTTGTAGCTGTGCGCACAATGCTTACTGCGAAAAGCTGCTTGCAGTTTTCGTTTTCGTTTGGGTAATCGCTTATGCGGAGGTTGCCGACGGCATTTTCGATTATTGTGGCATCGTAAGCGATTTTGTTGTGTCCGGTGGGTTGCAGTGCCACTCTCGATGATAAAGCGGCGCAGCACCGCATTGCTGTGGCCACAGCGGCGGTGAATTGTTCGTCGTCAATGTCGCTGCCAGAGAAATTGGCTGTGAACGTCATGTCTTGGCGCATGTCGGCGAGTAGCAGTTGTTGCCAGTTGGTGAATGGTGCCGAGGTGGGTGAACTTGCCATGCAGAATGTTAAGATTTGAATGAAAAGTAACTGCTGCGGTCGAGGTTGCGGTAGCCTATGGCTTCCATTATGTGCTCAGCTTTCACGCTTGGGCTTGCTGCAAGGTCGGCAATGGTGCGCGCCACTTTGAGAATACGGTCGTAGGCTCTTGCGCTCATGTTCATGCGTTCTATGGCATTTTTGAGAAGGGCAAGCCCTTCGGCGTCGGGTTCTGCCCACTGGTGAATCATGCGAGGCGTCATTTGTGCATTGCAGTGTACTGTGGGGATTTCTGCAAACCGCTTGGTTTGAATGGCTCGTGCAGCCACTACGCGTTTGCGGATTTCTGCCGACGACTCACCAGGCTGTTTGGAGGAAATGTCGTTGAAGTTGACAGGCTGCACTTCTATTTGCAGGTCAATGCGGTCGAGCAGCGGCCCGCTTATCTTGCTCAAATAATGCTGACGCTGATATTCTGTGCATACGCATTTCTTGGAAGGGTGGCCGTAGTAGCCGCATGGGCATGGGTTCATGCTCGCCACAAGCATGAAACTTGCTGGATAGTCAATTGAATATTTGGCGCGTGAAATGGTGATGTGGCGGTCTTCAAGCGGCTGACGCATCACTTCAAGCACATTGCGTGAGAATTCAGGCAGCTCGTCGAGAAAAAGCACACCATTGTGGGCAAGGCTTATCTCGCCAGGTGTGGGATATGCTCCTCCACCCACGAGAGCCACCGATGATATGGTGTGGTGAGGCGAGCGGAACGGCCTCATGGTCATGAGGGTGGTGCCGTTTTTCAAAGCTCCTGCCACTGAGTGTATCTTGGTGGTTTCAAGGGCTTCGCCCAGGCTTAGTGGCGGCAAAATTGACGGTATTCGCTTTGCCATCATCGACTTGCCTGACCCCGGACTGCCTATGAGCATAAGGTTGTGTCCTCCGGCGCATGCCACCTCAAAGGCTCGCTTTACGCTTTCCTGACCTTTGACTTCGGCAAAGTCGTAGGGATAGTTGCTCTGCTGGCTTGCAAACTCGGCACGCGTGTCAACCACGGTGGGCGTGAGCTGGGCTGTGCCATTCAGAAAGTCGGTGACCTGCTTGATGTTGTCAACGCCATAGATGTTGAGGTTGTTGACCACGGCAGCCTCACGGGCGTTTTCGCGCGGCAATATGAATCCGTCGAGTTGCATCTGCCGTGCCAGTATGGCCATGGGCAGGGCACCTTTTATGGGGCGCACAGAGCCGTCGAGCGACAGCTCACCCATTATCATGTAGCGGCCAAGACGGTCGGTGCTGATTTTCTCGTCGGCAGCAATTATACCTATTGCTATGGGCAAGTCGTAGGCAGAGCCTTCTTTCTTTATGTCGGCTGGCGACATGTTGATTACCACCGATTTGCTTGGAAAGTTGAAACCAGACTGAACCATGGCGCAGCGCACGCGCTCCGCGCTCTCTTTGACGGCTGCGTCTGGCAAGCCCACTATGATGAGGTTCACACCCCAGTCAACCGACACTTCTATGGTTACGGTTATGGCGTCTATGCCGTGGACGGCGGCTCCTGTGATTTTGGCAAGCATTGTTAGATTGTGTGATGTGTGGGTGGATTATTGTTCTATGGCAGAGGCTGCCGTTTGGCAGGCTTGTGCCGTTGACTGGCCGTAATATATTATCTTGCCGGAGCTGTCAGTGACCACAAGCAGCGGAACTGTTGTTATAACCAGTGATTTCAGCTCGTTGTCAACAGGCCCTCCTGGAGCCCAGAAATGTGGCCATGGAGCATTGTCGTTGTTGAGCTTGTCGCGCCACTGCATAGTGTCGGCTTCGAGATAGATGTCGGCAATTTTCAGGTTTGAACCCGATTTTTCTGCCATGGATTTGAGTTGGGTAACGCTTTGGGTGTGGTTATAATCGTCGTTGTTCCATAAATAGAGTATGGTGAACTTGCTGCCCAGGGCGCTTATGCTGGCCACTTTATTGGCAGTGTTGAGCAGGTTGAGCGTGCCGATTGACGTGATTGGCGTGCCTTGCTGCTGAACAAGGGCCTTGTGAGTTTGAAGCAAAAAATCGGGCTTTGCGTCTTTGCTTATGGTGTTGAGCAAGCGTTCAACCTTAGACGTGGAGTTGCGGTATGGGTAGTCAAACAGCAGGAGGAGTGTGGAAACCACATTGTCGGGGTTAGCTTTTATGAATTGCTCTATCTTCATGCCGAGAATTGGCTCGTTGCCGAAGTTGTAGGCATCGGCATTGTCGTGCATAAAACCAAACCACTCTTCATTGGCATTATTGCCTCTCACTTTGAGGTCGGACTTTTGCGCAATGTCGCCTTCTATCGACACATTGTCGCCATTTTGCACGGCTACTTTTAGCATCATTTTGCCACTGTTGTCATATATGCCCATCACGGTGAGTTGTGGCGACGAGCCTTCTGCCTCAAACTTGCCGTCCTTGACCAAGACCCAAGTGTCTTTCACGCCATCGGGGGCGGCATAGGCTATGCGCACGTTGCCGTCGGGCATGCCGTTGAGGTGGGCTGTAATTTTGAATTTGCCGCCGGAGCACGCACAGAGCGTGATGCAAAGCAAAAAAATTAGCAGGGCTGCTGCTGATGTATTCTTCATTTTGATGAAAATGTTTTTAATGACTTGCTTCAAAAGTAGTAATAAAAATCGTCAAACCGAAACATTGCGGTTAAAATCATCACGCCTGTCAAAAACAGTAACGCACCGCCTGCTGAAAGGGCGGTGCGTTACGCTATGGGGTGTGAGTTTGCGCAGTTGCCGCGCAGACTATTTGGGTGTGGCTTGTGTTATTTCTTTTGGAACTTGACGCTTGCATTGCCCACACGTGCTATGTAGAAGCCAGGTGCAAGACCTGCCACACTGAATTCTGTGACTGCTTTGCCCGACTTTGCCACCAGTGCGCCAGCCGGAGTGAATACTGCCACTTGTGCTGGTTCGGGCGATGTGATGGCCTCAGTGGCAACTGCATAAGCGGCTGCTGTGGTTGTGGCTGCCACACCATCAACGCCACTTGACTTAGATGGCATGAAAATCACAAGTCCGAGTGCATCGTTATCTACTTTGTGGAAAATCACTTGCTCTATGCTTGCAGAGTCTTGCACGGCCACATTCCAAGTGTTGCCCTGTGCATACACGGTTTCGGCAGTGTTGTTATAGAGGTCATATAGCACGCCGTTGTTGCCGTTGTCCTTAAACACGTTCAGTCCTGGGTTGTAGTCGCTGGCAGCAGTGTTGTCGGTCTTGCCGAAATTCACGTTTTTGCACTTGTTGATGATGGTTGCTCCCCAAAGGTTGCCCTCAATGAGGTTGCCTGTCACAACAGTCTTTTGACCGTTGGAATATATGCTGATACCACTACCGCCGTTGTTGGCGTTGGTCTCGTACTTGTTGTTGCGTATTGTGTTGTTGAGCATCTCCACATTCATGTTGCCAAGCACTGTGATGCCATAACGGTTATCTTCCACAAGGTTGTCTTTGATGGTCACGCTACCGGTGTTTGACATGTTGAGCATATTGCTCACGCTGATGCCGCCCACCATGGTGAATTTTCCGCCAATCACTTTGTTGCCCACAATGTTGAGCGCGTGGTCGGCACCAGTGGTGAGGTTGATTTGCGGACGGTTCTTGTTGTCGGTGGTGTTGTGCCACAAGTAGTTGTTTGTGAAATCAAGTCCCACAGGAGTGTTAGAGCCACTTGCCACAGCACCCACGGTGTTTTGCAGGAAGTAGCAATTTTTTATCACGTTGCCATCGCTTTGGTTTGAGAAGTTGATGGCAGCCGAAGAGCTAAGTTTGCCGTTGTAGTAGCGCCAAGAGCAGTTGTCGGCTTGCAAGTTGCCTTTGCCGTCTTCAGAGAAGAACGACACACCCACATAGTCGAAAGTCACGTTTTTGAGTCGCGCCGTTACGCCTTTGCCCATAAATCTGAAACCTTTTGGCAGAGCCGTGTCGCTGGCTTTTGTGACGTATGCTGTGTCGCTTGGGTTGAGAAGTCCTGTTCCGGCGATTATGATTGACACTTTGTCGGCGAGTTTCACAGTGTCGTTGTTTTCGAGTTTAAGAGTGTCGTTTTCACTCACAGTGAAATCATTTGCCACGACATAAGCTCCACCCACTTTGGTGATGCCAGTTGTGTCAACCTCGCTTAATTGTTTGAATGTAAAAGTTTTGCCAGTGCCGCCGGTGCTGAATACTGCTGCTGTTGCACCTATTGCCGTGGAGGCGGCAAGAAAAAGAATGTAGTTTTTCTTCATAAGTTTATAAATCTAATCTGTAAATAATCACACAAAATTACTTACAATTACGCAATTTGCAAGGCTTTTTGCTTGCAAAAATTCAGTTTAACCAACAAATTTGTTAAAAACAAGTTGATTTACATGTCCATATAGGTCAGTTGTGTTTTTTTGAAGAAATGATGTAAGATTATGTTTTCGCTAAATCAAAAGGCGTTTTTTTTTGAATACGATAAGCTTTTAATTTGGAAATAAAATGTTTGTGTATAAATCGTTAAGCTTTTTAAATGTGTTTCGGCAAAAAGCTGTAAATTTATGCGCAAATCGATATTTTTTAGGAGATTTTCAGCAGACAATGGTTTTAATATGACAGAATTTGAATTACAACAATATTTGCTTTCCAAATATCCAAGAGAAGATGCTGGTTGTGAGTGGAAGGAATTTAAAAACCTTAAGAATGACTTCTGTGGCAAGGAAAAAGATGATATTATTTCCTATGTGTCAGCATTGTCAAATATGGAAGGTGGAAGCTTGGTTATTGGCGTCGTTGACAAAACGCTTGCCATTGCTGGAACTGATACATACAATTATGACACTCAGAAAGCAATATTGCGACTCACTGACCAATGTGCAAATCTCCCTTCTGAAGGTTTGTTGGTTGAAGAGTTCATAACCGACGACAGTCATAAGACCGTATGGGTGATTCATGTGCCAAAACACATGAACCGTCTTCCTGTGTATGCACACAGTAAAGCGTGGCAACGGTTAGAAGACTCTTTGGTTGAGTTGACAGATTCTCGTCGTAATGCTATTCTTGATGAGTGTGAAATGCCCTATGATTGGACTGCACAAGTTATAGAAAATGCGACTATAGAAGATTTGGATTCAGAGGCAATCAAATTGGCAAGAGAAGGTTATAAACAGCGTTATCCTAATTTTGCCAATGAATGTGACACTTGGAGTGATAGCGTGTTTTTAGACAAATCTTGCTTAACGATAGACGGACATATAACTCGTGCAACCCTATTACTTGTAGGTAAAGAAGAAAAGGCACACAAACTAAACCACATAGCACAAATTGTGTGGAAATGCTTTCAAGATAATCAGATTTTTGGAGACGTTTATACAATACCTTTTATTCGGACAACAAGTGAGTTGCTAAACCGAATAAGAAATTATAGATTTAAGATTTATCCCAAAAACTCACTTATTCCTGCAGAAGTATGGAAATATGACACAGAGAGCATTCTTGAGGGATTGCATAACGCAATAGCTCATCAAAAATATGAGTGTGATGCGCGCATAATTGTCAATGAAGATAAAGATAAATTGACATTTCAAAACGATGGTTCGTTTTTTGAAGGAACATATAATCAATATATCACTGGAGAGAAAACTCCAAAAAGGTATCGCAATCCAGCCTTGGTAAAGGCAATGGTCAACATAAAAATGATTGATACACAAGGATATGGTATTCATAAAATGTTTGTTAGCCAGAAAAAACGCTATCTTCCAATGCCTGATTATGATAAGTCAACGGCAACAGAAGTAACGCTGACTCTACCTGGAACTATTATTGATGAAAATTATAGTATAATGTTGTTGGAGAACCCTAATTTGTCGTTGACAGATACGGTGCTATTGGATTTTGTGCAAAAAGGTTGCCGCATTTCTCCAGAGGCTATAAAGATGTTGCGAAAACGCCACTTGGTTGAAGGTCGAGCTCCTCATGTTTACGTTTCAAAACAAATAGCTCAGGCTATGAATCAAAGAGTTGAATACACTAAGCATAAAGGCTTGGACGATAAAAAATGTGAGGCTCTTTTGTTGGATTCACTTAAAGACCATGGTTTGCTTAATAAGTCTGAGATTGTAAAGTTGCTGTGGACATTGTTGCCGGATCAGTTGAATGAAAAACAAAAAAATAATAAAGTAGATTACTTGTTAAAGCGTATGCGTCAATCAGGAAAGATAAAGAATGAGACGAAAGGAAATCACTCAACATGGTCGCTCGTAAATTCTTGAAATTTCGAGCGACTTTGTGATGTTTTCCGAGCAAATAACACAAACGTATGAAATTATTGATTTTGTTTTTAATATTATAGACCACTTATTATCAGTGTTATATCAGAAATGAACTTCGCTCGGAAAACATAATTGAAATTCCGAATTATTTTGCATGTTTTCATCAAAGAATCAAAGCAGCAACGTCTTGCAAGGGGAGGAATTTTATTTTGGCAAAAATGGATTGCTTGTTTTTTATGTATGTGATTTGCATTATCTTTGTGAATGGAAAAAATTGTTTTTTTTCATTAAAACCCAAATAATTCAGAGTAGATGGATTACTCCTTTTTGAACTTTTTGGCACTTTTGGGTGCCGTAGGTTTGTTCCTCTATGGAATGAAAGTGATGAGTGAGGGATTGCAAAAAGCGGCAGGAAGCCGTTTGCGCTCAATCCTCGCAGTGATGACCAAAAACCGCTATATGGGGGTGGTCACTGGAGTGTTAATTACTGCTCTGATTCAGAGTTCGTCGGCATCTACGGTGATGGTGGTGAGCTTTGTGAATGCCGGACTGATGTCGCTCGAACAGTCTATGGCGGTGATATTTGGTGCCAACGTTGGCACAACGTTCACCACATGGCTCGTGTCGATATTCGGCTTTAAGGTCAATCTCAACGCCATATTGCTGCCATTGCTGGCTTTTGCCGTGCCAATGCTGTTTTTGAAGAAAAACGAGTATAAAAACATAGGCGAGCTGCTCATAGGCTTCGTGCTGCTGTTTTTTGGACTCGACTTCATTCAGCAAAACGTGCCTGTGCTCGATGCCAGCTCATTTGCAGTGCTTGAGGGCTACTCCAACATGGGTTTCCTGTCGGTGATGATATTCCTGCTCGTGGGCATGGTTGTGACCATGGTAATTCAGTCGAGTGCCGCCACGTTTGCCATAGTGCTTGTGATGGCCACAAAAGGCTGGGTGCCGTTTGACATGGCTTGCGCCATGGTGCTCGGCAGCAACATAGGCACCACAATCACACCGCTGCTCGCCTCGCTTGGCGGTAATCTGGCGGCCAAAAAGGCTGCTGTGGGACACCTGATGTTCAACGTGCTTGGCACGCTGTGGACACTGATAGTGTATTTCTGGTTTATAGACCTGATAGTGTGGATAACCGACAGCGTGTTCTCTATGGGCGACCCCACGGAGCTATACACACGCATGAGCCACAATGAGGCAATCACTCCGCAGCAAGAAGCCTCTATGGCATTCTCAATGTCGTTTGGCATGTCGATGTTTCACACGGTGTTTAACCTGATAAACCTTTTTGTGATGATATGGTTCACCAAGACATACGTGAAGGTGATAAATCACATTCTGAAAGGCCACCACAAAGAGGACGACGAGTTTCAATTGCGCTACATATCGGGCGGTTTGCTCAACGCTGCTGAGCTTAACATCACTCAGGCTCAAAGGGAGATTGTGGTGTATGCACAGAGGGTGGAACGCATGCTTGGCATGGTGAAGCAGTTGCTCCACACCAAGGCTGGAACAACGGAGTTCAACCAAATATACACTCGTATAGGCAAATATGAGGACATAAGCGACCGCATGGAGATAGAGATAGCCAACTACCTGAACAAGGTGGTTGATGGTCGATTGAGCTATGACGCCAAGCTGCGCATAAGCACCATGCTCAGCATTGTGAGCGAGATAGAGAGCATAGCCGACAGCTGCAACAACATAGCTCGCACGCTCGTGCGCAAAGAGCAGGCCGGTGCCCACTTCACTGAATATAACTATCAGAACATAGACACCATGTTGCGCTACGTGAGTGAGGCTTTGAGCAACATGATTACCATTTTGTGCGACATAGAGAACGTGACGAGCGAGGAGCTGATGCGCAACTACAACAAGGAGCGCGAAATCAACAACTTCCGCAACATGCTGCGCACCGAGAACATTGAGAACATCAACAATAAGAAATATCCTTATCAGGCTGGCATATTCTACATGGACATAATATGCGAGGCCGAGAAACTTGGCGACTTCATTGTGAACGTGATAGACGGTGTGGAGTCGCAGCTTCGCCGTCGCCACTCCGAGGAAGAAGGCGTGTCGCACTCCGAGAGCGAGCTGAGCAAGGCTTGAGCGACGAGTCGGGTTCTTTTAATAAAAGCACACACAGACGATACACACAAAAAATAACTATATTCACTTTCTAAAATTTTTAGCATTATGAAAGATTTAAAAGGAACTAAGACCGAGGCTAATCTGAAGGAAGCCTTTGCCGGAGAGTCGATGGCTCGCAACAAATACACATATTTTGCAAGCAAGGCTCGCAAAGACGGTTATCAGCAGATAGCAGCCATTTTTGAGGAAACTGCAGCCAATGAGAAGGAGCACGCCAAGATGTGGTTTAAGTATCTGGAGGGCGGCAGCATAAAATCTACGGCAGAAAACCTTGAGGCGGCCGCTGCCGGCGAAAACTTTGAGTGGACTGACATGTATGCACGCATGGCAAAAGAAGCCCGTGAGGAGGGCTTTGAGGAGATTGCAGCCAAGTTTGAGGGTGTGCTCGCCATAGAGAAAGCTCATGAGGAGCGTTATCGCAAGTTGCTGAAGAATGTGACCGACAAGGTGGTGTTCAGCCGCGACGAAGACTGCATCTGGCAATGTGCCAACTGCGGACACATCGTGGTGGGCAAGTGCGCTCCAGAGGTGTGCCCAGTGTGCAATCACCCACAAAGCTATTTCCAAATCAAGGCCGAGAACTATTGATAGGCAAAGCAAGCTGAAATGCAATTAAGCCTCGCTGTTGCATAGAGGCACAGAATGAAATAATGCGCCCCGGCAATTTTTCAGTTGCCGGGGCGCACTGTGTGTATGTGTGTGCCGTGGTTAAGCCACGCGCACGGCGTTATGTGCGTTTATTCTGCGAGCTTGGCGTGAATTGCCTTGCTTTCGGCCTCATAACCAGGTTTGTTGAGCAGGGCAAACATGTTTTTCTTGTAGGCTTCAACACCAGGCTGGTTAAATGGATTTACATCGAGAATGTAGCCGCTAACACCACAGGCTTTCTCAAAGAAATAGATGAGTTGGCCGAGGTATTTTTCGGTGAGAGCAGGTATGGTAATCACGATGTTTGGCACACCGCCATCTATGTGTGCAAGGCGTGTGCCGAGTTCAGCCATCTTGTTCACTTCATCTACTCGCTTGCCGGCAAGGTAGTTAAGACCGTCGAGGTTGGCGTCGTCGTTAGGCACAACCACTTTGTTTTGTTGAGCCTCAACAGAGAGCACTGTCTCAAAGATGGTGCGTTCGCCGTCTTGAATCCATTGACCCATGGAGTGAAGGTCGGTGGTGTCGTCAACGGCAGCCGGGAAAATGCCCTTGTGGTCCTTGCCCTCGCTCTCGCCATAGAGCTGTTTCCACCACTCTGCAAAGTAGTGCAGGCGAGGGTTGAAGTTAACGAGTATTTCTATTTTCTTGCCATTGCGATAGAGGGCGTTGCGTGTGGTGGCATAGGTGAACACATCGTCGGTAGGAGCGTTTTCCTGCTCCACGGCACCTGCTACTAAGGCCTTGATGTCGAACCCTGCCACGGCTATAGGGAGAAGTCCCACCGGAGTGAGCACAGAGAAGCGCCCGCCCACGTTGTCGGGCACCACATAGGTCTTGTAGCCCTCTTGGTTGGCAAGGTTGCGCAGAGCACCCTTGTGGGCGTCGGTTATTGCCACAATGCGCTTTGCGGCCTCTTCTTTGCCCATTTGCTGCTCAAGCAGGTCTTTGAGCAGACGGAATGCTATGGCTGGCTCGGTGGTTGTGCCCGACTTTGAAATGTTGATAAGTCCGAAATTGTGGCCTTTCACCAAGTCGATGAGGTCATACAGATAGTCTTCGCCTATATTATTGCCGGCAAAAAGCACCTTTGTGCCACCTTGCTTGTAGGCTGCAAAGCTGTCGCTCAAAGCCTCAATCACAGCCTTTGCGCCGAGATAGCTGCCGCCAATGCCTATTGCTATCACATATTCACACTTTTCGCGCAGCAGATTGGCTGTGTGCTGCACATCGTCTATGAATTCTGGTGTGATGCTGCTCGGCAAGTGAAGCCAGCCGAGGAAGTCGTTGCCCAGACCTGTGCCTTTTTCGAGTTTTTCGGCAGCGGCTGCTGCGCTTGGCAGCAGGCTGCTTATTTTGTCGGCACCCACAAATTTGAGTGCTGCAGAATTGTTGATTTTAATTGAATCGGTCATGATTAAAATGCGTTATTTTAATGTTGTTTTTGTTATTTGATTTCTTTTGTGTAGGCACGGCGGCGCTTGTGCTGCTCGGTCTCAAAATATTGCCATTGCGACTGCACCTTTTGATTGCTTTCAAGCTCCACATTGGTCTCTGCCCACTTGTAGCCGCGCTTGATGAACACTGGCAGTAGGTCGGTGAACAGCAGTGAGTTGACGCCCTTGTTTTGATATTCTGGCTCCACGGCTATGAGCATGAGGTCAACGATGTGCGTGTGTCCCTGAATGGCGCGCAGCAGGTGAAACCAGCCTGTGGGAAAGAGCCGTCCCCTACCCTTTATCAGGGCTTGTGAGAGCGACGGAATGGATATGCCGAATCCTATGAGTGTCTCGTCTTCCTCTTTCACTATGAGAGACACGTGGTCGAGTGGTAAAAACGGCAGATAAATGTCGATGTAATGCTGAATTTGGGCTTCGGTGAGCGGTGAGTAGCCAAACAGTGAGTCGTAAGCCTTGTTGATGAGTGCGAATATGGCCTCGCCATAGGTCTTGACAAGGCGTTTGCGGCTGGTGAATCGTATGGTCTTGAGCTTGTAGCGCGATTTTACAATATCGGCCACACGAACCATTTTCTCCGGAATCTTTTTCGGTATGGTTACTTTAAATTCCACCCAGTCGGCGTCTTTCTCAAATCCCATGCGCTCAAAATGCTGCTGGTAGTAGGGGGCGTTGTAGATAGTGGCCTGTGTGCTAAGCTGGTCAAAGCCCTCAATCAGGCAGCCCTCGGCGTCCATGTCGGTAAAACCGAGAGGACCGGTTATGTATTTCATGCCACGGGCTGTGCCCCACTCCTCCACGGCTTTAATGAGGCCGTCGGCCACCTCGGCATCGTCAATGAAGTCGATGAAGCCAAAGCGCACCTCGTCGCGGTTGTTGCGCTTGTTGACCACAGTGTTGATTATGGCTGCCACACGCCCCACCGGCTTCTTGCCGTCGTAGGCCATAAAATAGGCAGCCTGACAAAACTCAAAGGCAGGGTTTTTGTCAGGGCGCAGCGTGTCAACAATGTCGGTCACAAGGTCTGGAACGTAGTATTGATTATTTTTGTAGAGAATATCAATCGGAAAGTGAGCAAATTCGAGCAAGTTCTTTTTCGTTGGCTCTATTTGTCTTATTTCAATTGCCATTTTTTGATTTTATTGAGATTAGTATGAAAATTCTTCTTATTTGCTTGCGTGGAGAGTGCCGTGCATTGCTGCTATGCAGTGGAGTTGAGCCACCAGAGCAACGTGAGGAGTGCGACGATTACGGCAATGAGCGGCACATACACAAAATTACTTGCCCTGCGCTCAAGCAGTGTGTAGAGGTCGTTGAGCGAGCCTATGTCGCCACTTGTGCACCGGTTGGCTATGTGTACCAGGCTACGCTGACGGCTGCCTTGCAAGGCTTGCAGGAGCATTGAGCCATAGGCCTTGAGCACCTGTTCCTCGTCGAATGGCGAGCCTGGGCGATAGGCTTCGGGCGTTAGTGTCACACGGCCGTTTTTGTCGTCAACCGCTATAGTGCTTGGCAGCAACATCACACCGCATGCTTTGTCACCGTCGCGCCACTTGATGAGCTGTTCCACCAGAGGGTGCTGCAGCAGGGCAATCACGCCCATGCTCACGTCATGCGTGGCAATAATTGATTGGAGAGTGCTTTGGCTCACGGTGACGCTTTCCTTTTTGCTCCGCCCCCTCTCCTATTCTTTCTGGGCTTTGCCGCTGCTCAGGTTATACACAATGCGGCCGCTTGCCACCTTGATGTTGAGCTTGGTCTCGTCGTTGTTGCCAGAGGCAAAACCTATGTCGGCAGCACGGTCGCCGGCATAGACTACAAAATATTTGCGCGACTGCTTGTTGAAGCCATACACGTGTCCGTCTTTGGCAAGTATGGCAATGTAGCGGTCGTTTTCTTTCTTCACTTTAGCGTCATCGAAATTGAATATGGGCGTGTCATAGGTTGTGGCCGACATGGTTACACCGTCGCCGGCGTCAAGACTCGTGAGGTTGTCGCCATTGTCCTTTTTCCATTTTTCTACCGACATGTCGGCACCGCTTAGCTTCTCGTCCTCTTCCTTTTGCTTTTCGGCTTCAAGCTCTTCGGGCGTGGGAATGTAGATTATTCCCACCGATGCAGCCTGCGACTGCACGAACCTTGCCTCTGGCGATGTGCTCTCGCCCACGAGTTTGCCGTAAACATATTGGCGGCCGTCGTCGCGGGTTTTCACAGGGCCGTCGTAATTGAAAGTCTTGAGTTCTTTGCTGTCCACGTTGTAGAGGCCGAAGGTGACACGTCCCACAGAGTTCTCGCCCACTGATTGCGGCATGTCGAGATAAGCAAACATGAAGTATGTCTTGCCGTCGATTTTTGCCACTTGCGGCACAATGCTTGAGTCAACAATCAGAGCGCCGTTGTCAAACGTTATGGCGCGCTGGTTGATATAGCGGATTACCGGTGCGTTGTCGAGAGCCCAGTTTGAGCCGTTGTTGCGCGACACTGTGTATATTTTGAAGAACGAGCGGCTCATGGGGTTTGACAGGCATGTTATGCCAACAATGCGTTCTGGACCGTCGGTCTGGTCGTCGTCGCTGACCTTTAGGGCATAGACGGCTATTGCGCCGTCGCTCGTCTGGTTATTGTCTTGCAAAGCGCGCGAGAATATCACCGTTGCATCTTCGGCAGTGCTGTCGGTTGCAGCAATGCTGTCGGTGTCGGTGCTTCCGTCGGTGCTGTTGCCGCTGAAGAAGCATCGGTTCACAATAAACAGCAGCACAAACAGTGCTATGGCAATGGATATGATGATGTTGCGCTTGCGATTGTCTGGCGTGGGCGCATCGGGTGTGCCGTCATTGGTCTCACCAGGCTGCTGGGCGGCCATGTCGTCGCGCACCATTTTGCCGCATTTAGGGCAAAAAACTGAATTTGCCGGAATTGGCTGATGGCAGTGAGGACAGCCTATTGTAGGAATAAGCGGAGTTCCGCAGTTGTTGCAGAAACTGGCATTGTCGGGATTTGCTTTGCCACACTTGGGGCAGATTATGTTCGACATAGTTGTTTATTACAGTTTAGTTTGTTCTTAACTTGGCACAAAGATAGTGATAATGTGCATATTGTGATGATAAAAATGTGTAAAAACTTGTTGCTTGGGCAGTCTTGCTGCTACTTGTGCGGCGTTTTTTGCATGCAGAAGTAAATGGAGAACCACGGCAAGGCGAAAAAGTCGGGAAAAATGAGTAAATTTGCGTTATGATACTCAACAATGTGGCGATAATGAACTACAAGAACATTGCCGATGCGCGGCTGTGTTTCTCGCCAGGCGTGAATTGCCTGGTGGGCAACAACGGCATGGGCAAAACCAATGTGCTCGACGCCATATATTACATGAGTTTCTGCAAGAGCTTCATCAACCAGACCGATGCGTCGGTGGTGAGGCACGGCGAGGAGTTTATGATGCTGCAAGGGCAATACACTCGCCAAGGCAAGGAAGAAAACATAGCAATATCCGTGCAGCGCAGCAAGCGCAAGGTGGTGAGGCGCAATGGCAAGGAATACAAGCGCTTGAGCCAGCACATAGGGCTGCTGCCGCTTGTGATGGTGTCGCCCATGGACTGGGACTTGATACGTGGTGCCGGCGAGGAGCGCCGCCGCCTCATGAACCAAATCATCTCGCAGAACGATGCCGAGTATCTTGCTGCCCTGATAGCCTATAACAGGGCTGTGGAGCAGCGCAACAGCATGATAAGACACAACTACCGCGACCGTCTGCTCTATGAAACGGTGGAGACGGCTATGTGCTCGGCGGCGCAGCTGATACATGAGCGCAGGCTGCAATGGATTGAAAAGTTCACCCCGGTGTTTATGCGCTACTATGGGGCGATAGCCGGCAGCGGAGAGCAGGTGAAGCTGGGCTACACAAGCCACCTCAACGGCAAATCGCTTGAGCAGTTGCTTGAAGAGAACCGTGAGCGCGACCTGGCCATAGGCTACACCACGCGCGGTGTGCATCGCGATGACATAGAACTGCTGCTCGATGGGCACTCCATGCGCAAAACAGGCTCGCAGGGACAATGCAAAACCTACACCATAGCTTTGCGTCTTGCGCAGTTTGACTTCTTGAAAAACAACAACCCCACCACCCCTATCCTGCTGCTTGACGACATTTTCGACAAGCTCGACACACAAAGGGTGGCAAGCATAGTGAATGTGGTGTCGCAGGAGCGTTTCGGCCAGATTTTCATCACCGACACCAATCGTGCCCACATCGACGAAATAATAACAAACTTGAGCGGAGACTACTGCATGTTTGCCGTGACCGACGGCACATGTGCCCCACTCGACCACAGCACTGTGTGACATGAAGAGGACTGAAGCTCGCCAGCTTGGCGATATAATAAAAGATTTCCTCAAGCAGCAAAACCTTGAGGACGAGCTTGATGAGCACAGGGCCTCGGCTTTGTGGCCAAGCATTGTGGGGGCTGGCATAAATCGCTATACGATAAGCCGGCGAGTGAGTAAGGGCGTGATGACGGTTCACCTGTCGTCGGCACCGCTGCGCAACGAGTTGATGATTACGCGCTCGGCGCTCATAGCTCGCCTCAATGAGGCTTTGGGGCGTGAGGTCATAAAGGAGATTGTGTTTAAGTGAAACACTTGTGCCACACACGCACATGCGTGGCACGGTCACTTATGCGCTGGTGCTTGCCGGCATGTGCGCATGGTGATTGACAGATATAGAAAATAATACAAAGAAAGACAAAATATCTGGAGAATTTATAATGGCAGAAATGGAAGGAAAGAAGCCAATGCGAGGCATAGAAGTGAAACATGAATTTAAGTGCACAACGCCTGTGCAGCTGCGGTTTAACGACATCGACACGCTTGGCCATCTTAACAACTCGGTTTATTTCGCCCTGTTTGACTTGGGCAAGACTGATTATTTCAACAAGACTCACCTGTTTAATCTCAACTGGACAGAAGTGCCCATTTTGATAGCCAGCGTGAATTGTGATTTTCTCAATCCCACGCTCTATCACGAGCCGATAGCCGTGCAGACCCAAGTGGAGTCGATTGGCAACAAGAGCCTCACGCTGCTGCACCGCGTGGTCAACACCAAGACTGGCGAAGTGAAGTGCGTGTGCCGCACGGTGATGGTGCATTTTGATGTTAAGACCAAGATTCCCACCACCATATCGCAGGAGTGGCGCGATGTGCTCTGCAAAATTGAGGGTCGCGACCTCAATGCCGTGCACGAATGATATAAATAATATTCTGCAAACTCGATATTTGCACTATCTTTGCATAAGAATAAAAAACATTCTTTCTAAGTATATGGGTGTTAAAGAATCAATGAAAGAAATACTTGAAGCCGAGAGCCGTGCCATCATGAACATTCCGGTTACCGACGGTTATGAGGAGGCGGTGAGGCTGATAGTGGAGCAGGTGCACGAAAAAGGAGGAAAACTCGTGACTTCGGGCATGGGCAAATGTGGACAAATAGCCCAAAACATAGCTACAACGTTTTCGTCAACAGGTATTCCGGCGGTGTTTCTTCACCCCAGCGAGGCACAGCATGGCGACCTTGGCGTGCTGCAGCCCAACGACCTGATGCTGCTACTCTCTAACTCTGGCAAGACCAACGAGGTGGTGGCATTGGTTGACTTGGCACGCGGACTGTACCCGCAGCTCAAGTTCATAGTCATCACCGGCAACTCCGACAGCGAGCTGGCTCATGCAGCCGACGTGTGTCTGTGGACAGGCGGTACGCCCGAAGTGTGTCCGCTTGGCTTGACGCCCACCACGTCCACCACCATGATGACGGTGATAGGCGATGTGCTGGTGGTCAATACTATGCGTGCCACAGGTTTCACCAAGCACGATTATGCTTTGCGCCACCACGGAGGCTATCTGGGGCAGAAAAGCCGGTCGTGACTGCTAAAATCAAGGCAAAAACAAAGAATTTACTTATTGAAAAAACTAAAATGCGGAAAATCATAACAATAGGAGAGTCGGTTCTCGACATGTTGTTTCGCGACGGACTGCCAGAACGCTCATTTGTGGGCGGCCGCATAGCCAACTCGGCTGCCGCGCTTGGCCAGCTTGGTCTGCCGGTGTCGATGGTGAGCGAGTGTGGTGCCGACAGGGTGGGCGACATGGTTGTGGATTTTCTCTCGACACATAACGTTGACGTTAAGTCGGTTGACCGCTTCACTGACGGCACGACCGCTTTTTCGGCAATATTCTGCGACACAGGCAAGGAAAAGAAAATAGTGAACTATGGACGCTATCCGGCCGACCGCTTCGATGTGGTGTGGCCGCGCATCGACGAAGACGACATAGTGCTTTTTGGCTCACTTTATGCAATCGACACGCCACAGCGTGAGCGGTTGTTTGAGCTGATTTCCTATGCTGCCGAGCGCAAGGCGATAATTGTGTATTTGCCGGGCTTTCAGCATGGCATCAACATGCGCATCACGCGCGTGATGCCGGCAATTCTCGAAAACCTTGAGATAGCCGACATAGTGATAGCACATGAGCGCGACATCAACAACATATTTCCCGGCGAAACCAGTGAGCAGGCTTTTCGCAACCACATAGAGTTTTATTGTCCCACATATCTGCACATCAATCCCGACTTGGGCGTGACGCTGTTTTCCACAGGCAAGCGCCATGACTTCGCCCACAGCGAGGCGTTGGCAACCGACAATCTGCTTGGTTGGCAGTCGGGCTTTGCAGCCGGCATAATATACATGATATTGCGCAACGGACTCACACGCGACCAGGTTGCCGCTACCGACGACGATACCTGGCAGGGGATAATAGACGTTGCAAAGAGCTTTGCTGCCGAGTGTGCCAGCACTGCTGACAACTGCTTGACACAGGGTTTTGCCGAGCAGCGCAAGGCCGACTTGGAAGCAGCCATGGCCAGGCAAGAAGAATTGAAGAACAAGTGAAATTATGAACAGTCTGCTGCTTGAACCGTCATTTCCCCAGTTGTCAAACGACATGACAATAGCCAAGGCTCAAATAGAGTCGTCTGGTGTCATGCCAGTCACCGATGGGCTTAACCGTGAAGTGATTCATGACATGACGATGACCTACGCCCTCTACTTACTGCGCAACAGCCGCAATGACGAGGCTGCCGAGGTGATTGACGGCATGACCTATGCCGACGATGCCGGCATGATGCCGGCTGTTGACAACGCATGGCTGTGGCTGGCGCGCATGAGTCTCTATGTGCTCGACGGCGATAATATGCTTGCGCTTGGAGCTGCCGAAAACGCTCTCCGTCTGCTTGCCGACGTGCACAACAAGAAAGGGGAGGACTTTCTGGGACTGATAGGCTCACTGCTCTATAATCTTGCCTATGTGCACAATGCGCTTGGTGACAACAGCCGTGCCGCCAAAGAGCTGACCAAGGCACAAAAGATATTTGAGCGGCTGGTGAAGAAAAACGAAAATCGTTTTTCGGCATTGCTGCTCTACTCGGTGGAGGCTTCGGCAAGCATCATAAAGTCGCGCGCCAAGCAGATGAAGGTGTTTGCGCACTACCAATCCATGACCGAGCTCTACACCAACGAGCTTAAAGACACCAAGAATGCCAAGGCTCGCGAGGCGCTGGAAAACTTGGTTGACACGCTTGGCCATGAGGGCAACATAATGCTTGAAATGGGCAACGGACGCGATGCTGTGAAATATTTCACCAAGGCATTGCGCTACCAGAAGAAGCTCAACGACACCATGGGCTTGAAAGAGCTTGACCTGTCGATAGGGCTGGCAAAGGGACTGCACCGTCTGGTGAACCGGCGCACCGCCGCAGAGCAACTGCTTGAGTCGCTGCTGCTGTTTGCCAACAAGATAGGGGCAGAACCTGAAATCAAGGAAATTGAGAATATTATTAACAACAAAAACAAAAACTTTAACATCATGACTTTGTTGAAAAGTATTTTTACAGTGGCCATTGTGCTGCTGTCATCGATTGCGGTTAACGCACAGCTCATAGTGGGTCATCGTGGCTCGGTGTGGGGAGTAGAAAACACAGAAGCTGCATTTATCAACGGCGCAAAGGCTGGTGCATGGGGCTTGGAGTGTGACATTCACACCACCAAGGACGGTGCATTTGTGATTTGCCACGACGGCAACATGAAGAGACTCGGCGGCACAGATAAAGGCTTCACAGAGCTTAACGTGGCCGAGGTGCTCGCCACTCCGCTCAAGGAAACTCGCCTTGGAGTGACTTATGTGGGTCACTTAATGACTTTGGGCGAATATCTTGACCTGTGTGTGGAGCAAAACGTGGTGCCAGTGATAGAAATCAAGGGTGACCAGTGCTTCAACATTCACACAGAGTCTGGCAACCCAGCAGCCGACAACCTCACTGGCGTGCCTGCCCTCATCGACCTGATTACACGCAAGGGCCTTATTGACAAGGCTGTGATTATTTCATTCATGCCCGAAACCATAGAATACATTCACAAGAATTATCCCAAGGTGCAAGTGCAGGTGCTTGCCGGTGACAAGACCACAGATTACTGGCAGAAATGGTGCTTGAAGCGCAAAATCGACCTCGATGCAGTGTGGTCGCTCATCACTCCAGAGCTCGTGAACGCTCTGCACAAGGCTGGTCTTAAGGTTAACGCATGGACTGTAGATGACCCCAAGGTGTTCCAGAAGATGAAAGATTATGGTGTGGATTTCATCACAACCAACACTATTTTTCCAAAACCACTGAAATAACGTCTCTGAAGGCAATTTCTGCTTCGATGTGTAAATTATCGCAACGAGCAGAAAAATGCCGTGAGCGGCGGCTAAAATCAAAAATCGTGGGTGTGTGGCACGAGACTGTGGTCAACATTCACGATTTTCTTTATTTTTTGTAAATTGTTTAGCGTTATAGAATAGAACAGATATGACCTCAAGGTTCTTTTTGGCATTGTTGTGCTTTTGTTTTTCTATTGTGGCTCAAGCTGCGGTGGTTAAGGGCGTGGTTGTTGACTCCACCGACCGCCAACCTCTGGTGTCGGCTTCGGTGAGGCTTCTTAAGGCCGATGCCGACAGCACTTATGCGGGTGGCGGCACTACCGAAACCGACGGCTCTTTTGTCATAAAGGGCGTGGAGAGCGGAGGCTACCTGCTGAGAGTGTCGTATCTGGGCTATGCGGAGCGCATTTTGCCGATAAATGTGAAAAAAGACCTTGATGTGGAGCAGGTGGCTCTTGCGTCAAGCTCTACATTTTTGTCGGAAGTGGTGGTGACTGGAGTGAAATCGCCGATTGTGGTTAAGGAAGACACTGTGGAATATAACGCCGACAGCTACAAGACACGCCCAGATGCGGTGGTTGAAGACCTGCTGAAGCGTCTGCCTGGGGTGGAAGTGGCATCTGACGGCTCAATCACAGCCAACGGCAAGACTATAACCAAGATAATGGTTGACGGCAAGGAATTCTTTCTGGGCAAGAACACCATGGCCACCAAGAACATTCCGGTGAAGGTGATTGACAAGCTGCAGGTGATAGAGCAGCCGAGCGACCTTGCGCAGCTCACAGGGGTTGACGACGGCGAAACGCAGATGGTGATTAACCTCACGGTGAAAAAAGACATGAAGAAAGGCTGGTTTGGCAATGTGGGCGGTGGCTATGGCACAGGCGACCATTATCGCGGCAACGTGAATGTGAACCGCTTTGTGGGCAACAACCAGTTTTCGCTTGTGGGCAGTGCCAACAACACTGGGGCTGGGCAGGGACTCAACTCGGCGCAGTCGGGCGGTCTGAACTTCAATGTGGGCAACGGTGAGACATTCCGCGTGGGCGGAAACATCAACTATGGCCACAAGGGCAATGACTTGGAGCGCACGACCAACAGGCAGTATCTGTTTGAGGACTCCACGTCGTATTACAACGCCGGCTCCGTGTCGCACAGCCACAGCCACAGTGTGGGCGGCAGTTTGCGCATGAAGTGGGACATTGACTCGTTTAATCTCGTGGAGGTGAGGCCGCAGCTGTCGTTCAGCTTCTCAAACTCGCAGTCGGCCGACTCGTCGAAGACGCGCGCCGGCGACGAGCTGATGTCGCTTGTCAACAGCAGCGTTAACTCGCGCACATCTGACGGCGACGGCGTGAATGTGGGCACACGCGTGCTCTATAACCACAAGTTCAGCAGCCACAAGGGACGCAGCTTCAGCGTGACGATGAACTTCAGCCACGGCAGCAACAGCAGCGACGCGTCGAGCTACGCCCACAACCACTATTACCGCCGCACCATGGGCAGCGAGGAAATAAAAGACCGCGCCACTCACAACAACAGCTGGAACAACAGTGGCAGTGTGCGTCTCACATGGACAGAGCCGATAGGGTCTGTGAAAAACGCGCGGTTCATTGACTTGTCGCTTAACTCGGGCACTCGCTCGTCTAACTCAAACAAGATGGTGTATAACCAACTGCGCGACTCGGCAGGAGTGGTGACCGGGCAGGAGCTTGACGAGCAGATAAGCAGTCAGTTTCGCAATAATTTTGTTAACCACCGCATGGGCTTGAGCTTTCGTCAGATACGCAAAACCTACAATTTGAGCGTGGGCATGGCGGCGAGTGGGGCAATGTCGAAGAGCCGCGACCTGTTTAACCCGGCACGCAACATATCGTCGCGGTGGGTGTGGAGCGTGGCGCCAAGGCTGTTTTTCCGCTATAGGTTCAGCAAAACACGCAACCTCACGTTCCGCTACCAGACATCAACGTCGCAGCCGTCGCTGGGGCAGCTGCAGTCGGTGCCAGATGTGACCAATCCGCTCAACGTGGTGGCAGGAAATCCGGGATTGAAGCCCACGTTTAAGCACAACGCCACGTTTAATGTCAACGATTTCAACCAAAAGAGCCAGCGCAATTTGTCGGGTGGAATAGGGTGTAATTTCGCCCAAAACAGCATTATCACCACTACCACTCACGACGAGGAGACTGGTGGCCGCTACACTACCTATGCCAATGTGGGCGGTGTGTGGAACGTTAACGCCCACGGCATGTTCAGCATGCCGCTTAACAACAAGGTGTTTTATGTGTCAACGAGCGCGTCGGCAGGATACTCGCAGACGGTGGGCTATAACAACAACCGCTATAACCGAAGCGGAACTTACAACGTGAATGTGTCGCCAAGCATAGCCTATCGCACCGATGTGGTGGAGGTGAGCCTGCGGCCGCACTACGCCTTTCAGATGACCAAAAACACAGTGCAGACCAAGAATGACCGCAATGTGCACCACTATGGCGTGTCGCTCGACGGCCATTACTTCTCCACATTCGGGCTTGTGGTTGACACTCGGCTCAATTATAGCGGCACGTCGGGCTACTCCAAGGGCTATGATGTGAGCCAGTGCCTTTGGAACGCCTCGGTGGGCTATCAGTTCTTTAGCGACAAGTCGCTCACGTTGCAGTTCAGGGTCAACGACATTCTGCATCAACGCAAAACAGTGTCGCGCATAATAAATGCAAGCTACATACAAGATGTAGCTTACAATTCATTGACACGTTACGCCATGGTAACACTGTCGTATAAGTTTAAGACGTTTGCAGGACGCAAACCCCGCATAAAGAACGTGTTTTAATCTCTCATCAGGTCTTATTTCTTTTCGTCGCCCTCTCTGATTTCCACACGGCGGATTTTGCCGCTGATTGTCTTTGGCAACTCTTCAACGAAACGCACGATGCGTGGATATTTGTAGGGCGCGGTGGTGTGCTTCACAAAGTCTTGGAGCTCCTTGACAAACTGCGGAATGTTGTCTTTGCCGCGATAGTCCTTGTTGAACTCAATGCCCTGTGTGTGCTTGTATTCTTCGCCGAGCACCACGGTGGCCTTGACGAGCATGCCGCGCACATCGTCGGGCACACCGGTCACGGCACACTCTACCACGGCAGGGTGCTTCATAAGGGCATTTTCCACTTCAAACGGGCCGATGCGGTAACCGCTTGACTTGATAACGTCGTCGATGCGGCCCACAAACCAGTAGTAGCCGTCTTCGTCGCGCCAAGCCACATCGCCGGTGTGATATATGCCATCGTGGAAGTTCTGCTTTGTTAGCTCTGGGTCGCGATAATATTCCTTAAACAGTCCCACAGGCTTGTGGCCATGAGTCTTGACCACGATTTCGCCCTGCTCGCCGTCTTCAGCCCAGCGGCCGTCGTTGGTCATGAGGTCTATGTCATAGCCAGGGCTTGGTTTGCCCATTGACCCTGGGCGTGGCTCCATGAAAGGGTAGGTGCCGAGTGTGGCAGTGGTTTCGGTCTGTCCGAAAGCCTCGTGCAGCTTGATGCCTGTGAGTTTGTACCACTGCTCAAACACGCTTGGGTTGAGGGCCTCACCGGCATTGGTGCAATATGTGAGCGACGTGAGGTCGTAGTCTTTTACATTCTCGCGGATAAGGAAGCGATATACTGTGGGCGGTGCGCAGAAGCTGGTGATGCGGTATTCGTGCACCAGTCGCAGCACATCTACCGGAGTGAACTTTTCAAAGTCATAGACAAACACATTGCAGCCCACAATCCACTGACCATAGTAGCAGCCCCACACAGCTTTTCCCCAGCCGGTGTCGGCAAGAGTGAAGTGAATGCTGTTTTCGTTGAGGTTGTGCCAATAGGCTGCGGTGACGATGTGGCCGAGAGGGTAGAGGAAATCATGTGCCACCATCTTAGGCTCGCCCGACGTGCCGCTTGTGAAATACATGAGCGATGTGTCGCTATTGACGTTTACGTGCTCCGGACGCTTGAATTCGGGAGCGTTTTCAATGCCTTTGTTGAAGTCGTCCCAGCCTTCCGGAATTTCGGGACCTATGGAGATGCGGTGCTTCACTGTGGGGCATTTAGACATGGCGTTGTCAATGTGCTTGACCACAATGTCGTCGCCCACGGCAACTATGGCTTTGATGTCGGCCGACTGGCAGCGATACACGATGTCGTCTTCTGTGAGCATGTGTGTGGCAGGAATCACCACGGCACCGAGCTTGTGGAGTGCTGTGATGGCAAACCAGAACTGGTAGCGGCGCTTCATGATGAGCATCACCATGTCGCCATGGCCAATGCCGAGCTGGCTGAAATAAGAGGCTGTCTTGTCGCTCTCACGCTTTATGTCGCCAAATGTGAACTGGTGGTGCTGTCCCTTGTCGTTGACCCACAGCAGGGCGTGCTTGTCGGGGGCAATGCGTGCCCACTCATCTACCACGTCGTAGGCAAAATTGAAGTTTTCGGGAACTTTTATGTGGAAATTTTGTTTGAAGTCTTCGTATGACTCAAACTTTGTTCTGTCGAGAAATTTTTCTAACATGACGAATTTGAAATCTTTTACTGGGCAATTATGGTGAGGAACACCACTTTTTTGTTGTTTAGAGCCTTCATGTAGTGAGGCTGGAGGGCGCTGTAGATAATACTGTCGCCCGGATTGAGCGTGATGGCGTTGGTTCCTATGTGGAACTCCATGGTGCCTTCAAGCACATAGTTGAACTCTTGTCCGGTGTGGGCATTGGGGTGCGTGATTTTGTTGTTCTCCGGGTCGATTGTCACGAGGAACGGGTGCATAACCCTGTTGTTGAAGCCCTCGGCAAGCGACTGGTAGGAGTAGGCCTTGGTGCGCTCCACGCTTGAGCCTTTACCGGCGCGTGTCACATAGTAGCTGCTCATTTTGGGTGTCATGCCAAACAGCAGTTCCGGCACTTGCACACCATATTTCTCGGCAAGTGTCTGTATGAAACTTATGGGTATGTCGTGTTGCCCCGATTCATAGGATTTGTAAGTGGCTTCGTCGATGCCGCATGTTTCGGCCACCTCGGCTGTTGTCAGCTCAAGGGCGTCGCGAAGGCCATGTAGGCGCTCTGCCACATCTTGAATTTTCTCTTTTCCGCTCATAATCTTTTAGTCTCTTTTTGTTGCGAATTTCATTTAGCTAAAGCAGGCTATGCCTGTTTTTTCCGCGTCAAAAGTAGGAGCAAAAACTGGGAGTGGCGATTTTTTTCTGTGAAAAAAAATTAAATGCGCACAACGCAAAACTGGTTGTGCATATTGTTGCACAACCAGCCGTGTTTTGTGCACTAAAATAGTGCAAATGTCTTATGGATAACTACTTTGGCTGAGGCTCTTTTGATTGTAAAATCAATAGTGGAAACTGCTTCCGCCCAGAAATTCGCGCAGCAGGCTTGTGCTTGGAATGTCTCTCTCGGCAAGAGAGTGAAACATGTTGAGAAATGAGATTAGGCGTTGTGCCTCGTCATATTCTGTAGCGTTGGCCGGCACTTGGCTCAATATGGGCAAGGCATAGTTTTTCATCACGGCAAGCTCAAACAGCAGCGAGGAGTTGAACATGGCGTCGGCGTTTTCCTGGAACGGGAAAATCCACTTTTCTTCACCGCGCCTCACGCTTGGCCACCGCGCTATGGTGCTTTGCGCGCTCTCGCCGCGATATTTGTAGTCGCGCACTATGCGGCGCAGCAGTCGGTTGTCGGTGGTTGGAATCCAGTTGTGGTCATCTACCGTGAGCGTGGTGAGAGCCGACACATACACGCGATATTTCATGTCGTCGGCAATCTGCTTGGTGAGTTCGGGATTGAGGCCGTGGATTCCCTCCATGAGCAGAATGTTGTTGGCCTCGAGCTTGAGCGTGTCGCCTTTGTATTCGCGCTTGCCGGTCTTGAAATTGTAGGTTGGCATTTTCACTTCCTTGCCGGCAATCAAGTCGTTGATGTCGCTGTTGAGCTGCTCAAGGTCGAGTGCATAGAGCGACTCGTAGTCATAGTCGCCGCTCTCGTCGAGAGGAGTGTTTTCGCGGTTTACGAAATAGTTGTCGAGCGATATGACTTTGGGTATTATATAGTTGGTGATGAGCTGAATGGACAGCCGCTTGGCCGATGTGGTCTTGCCGCTCGACGACGGTCCTGCCACCATCACCACCTTGGCACCGCCTTGGCGGTTGCGCTCGGCAATGTCGGCGGCTATGCGTGCAAAGGCCTGGTTGTGCAAGGCTTCGGCCACATTGATGAGGTCGCTGGCACGGTGGGTGTCGATTGCCTTGTTGAGCTCGCCCACGTCGGCAATGCCTATTATGCAGTTAAACGTGGTGTAGTCGTTCATGGCCTGGAAAAGCTTTTGCTGCTTCACAGGCTTGGCCGGCTCGGCAAGGTGTTTCTTGTCGGGCGGTAGCAGGAGCATGCCGTCTTTGTGCGAAATGAGGTCGAAAACAGATATGCGGCCAGTGGTTGGCGCAAGCGGCCCCATGTAGCTGTCGATGAGGTCACCAAGTTTGTAATATGACGAGTAGAGCTTGTTGGAGCTTTCGAGCAGGCGCACCTTGTCGGGCATGCCTTGCTTGCGAAACAGCTCAATCACATCGGTGGTGAGTTGCTCGTGGTGCACGAAAGGCAGGTCGGCGTCAACAATCTCGCGCATGCGCGCCTTGATGGCCGCTACGGTGGTGTCGCTGATGGCGGTGTCGTCATGTTTGAACCGGCAGTAGTAGCCACCCGACACAGAGTGCACGATGATGAGGCGGCGTGTGGGGTAGAGGTCTTTGACGGCCTTGAACATAATCATGCACAGCGAGCGCAGATACACGCGATAGCCTGGCGTGGAAGATGTGTCGAGAAACTCCACCATCGATGGTGAGTAGATGTGATAGCCCAGGCGCTGTGTGCGGTTGTTGACACGTGCGCAGATGGGGTTGATGTTGCTGAGTCGTGTCTTTATTGATTCGAATATCGACAGGGGTGTGTCGCCGCCGTCGATGTCGATATATTCATTGGTGTTTTTGCAAAAAACTTTTAAGTCGTCGTTCATGTCAATTCCTCTTTTAGTATGAAAATCGGCGACAAGTTACGCAAAAAATCATCAACTGTCAAGTGAGGCACGCCGGCTTCTTGCCAAAGAGAACACTGAAAAGGCAAGAACTATCACAAATGTTGCAAATGGCACGGCAAGTGCTGTGGAAATGGAGAAATGGTCACCCACCCAGCCCATGGCGAGCGGACCTATGGCACCGCCCACCACGCTCGTCATGAGTATTGATGAGCCAAACTCGGTGTCGTTGCCGAGCCCATGGAGCGACATGGCAAATATGGTGGGAAACATGATGCTCTCAAACACATAGCACACTATCAGGGCGCATTTTGACACAGCTCCAAGTGGAGCCATTGCCGTGGCAGTGCAAACCACTGTGCCAATGGCGCACACCAGCAAGATGAGCTGTGTGGAGACGCGTGTCATGAGCATTCCGCCAAGCACACGTCCTGCCATGAAGAGTAGCAGTCCGCCCATCGACAGTGCCCATGTGGCCTGTGTGGGTGTCATGAAGCCGTCGTCGGTCATGAAGTTGATGAAAAATGTGTTGATTGAGATTTCTGAAATCTCGTAGCTTATTAGGGCTATGAAGCCAAAATAAAATGGCAGCTTGAGCGCATGGCGGTGCTTGGCACCGCTTGCCGATTTGCGCTCCATGGCCACTTCAGGCAGCTTGACTCTGGCAAAGCATGCTGCCACCACAAGCATGATGACGGCGAGAATGGAGTAGGGCACCATGACGCTTGTGGGCGATGCGCCCTCGCCAGTGCTGCCAGAACCGAAGAAAAACAGTCCGCCAAGCAATGCCCCCATCATGCAACCCAGGCCGTTGAACGACTGCGAAATGTTTAGTCGTCCTGCCGAGGTGGCTGGACTGCCGAGCAGCGTGACATAGGGGTTGGCTGCAGTTTCGAGCAGCACAAGCCCGCACCCTATGACAAACAGCGGCAGCAGGATAAGCTCAAATGTGCCTATTCCCACGGCTGGCAGAAACAGAAATGTGCCTACGGCAAACAGCAGCAGGCCGGTAATCACGCCTGTGCGTGTGCCGAGACGGCGTATGAGCAACCCGGCAGGCAGTGCTCCGAGGAAATATGCCAGATAGACCACAGCTTGCATGAGTGCAGAGCGTGTTTTGCTCACATCGAGTATGAGTTGGTAGTGCTTGTTGAGCACATCGAGAATGGCTCTTGCTCCTCCCCACAGAAAGAAAAGTGAGGTGATGAGAATGAATGGTATGACATATTCTCGTGCCACGAGGCGAGAGGAATTGCTTTTCTTGTTCATTGCGATAAAATTGAATTTCTTAGACTTCGGGCAAAGTTACAAAATAATTGATGATGAGCTGCAACAATTCATGTGATGCCACATGATGCCACTGCCGAGGACGGTGGCGTTATTGGGCATATTGTGTTAAATTCTTAATACGTTTCGTTTATGCAGACTGGTTGGTTTGATTTTTTCTGTGATGGTGCATTGTTGTGGAGGAATAGGGCAACTTTGAAGAAATTGTGGTGTTGAATAAATGTTTGTGGTGATTAAATTTGCGGAAATGGCGAAATGTTGCTATCTTTGCATCGCTTTTACGGCTCTTGGGTAGATTCCAGAGTGGCCAAATGGGGCAGACTGTAAATCTGCTGCTTTATAGCTTCGGTGGTTCGAATCCATCTCTACCCACTCAAAAGCCTCGACCAATTCGGCCGAGGCTTTTTGTTTTGCCACTATGTTTTGTGAGACGCCAGAGGACCAAAAAAGTGGGTTGATACGCATGGAATTTGACGCAAAATTATGATTATCTGCAGACGAGCATGTAATGGGTTGTGTAGTAGCGTATTTATAAAATATAAGTTCGATAAATGGAAGGTTTTGGGGTGTGTAAACTTCGATAAATGGCGGTTTTTGCCTCACAAAACTTCGATAAAAGGAAAGCCTTAGCTGAAGAATGAGTGGTAGAGAGCGTTGAGCGAGTTGTAGAAATGAGTGTAAGACAGGTTTTGGCGGAAGTCAGCTTGGGCTTGGTTGCCGAGGCGTTGGCATAGCGATTTGTCGTCGATAAGCGTTTTGATGGCCTGTGCGGTTTCAAAATAGTTGCCAGGCGCAACAAGAATGCCGTTGCTACCGTCGGTCACATATTCCTTTTGCGCACCATTGTCGGTGGTGATGTGTGCCTTGCCTTGAATCATGTATTCGAGGTTGGCAAGACCCATGGCTTCTGGCACGACAGATGGCAACACGCCGAAGTCGCACTGCGCTATGAGTGGCAATACATTGTCGTTAAAGCCGAGAAAACTCACATTGCGCACCAGTTGGTTTGCCACAATGAAGCCCTTGAGCTGAGCCTCGAATTTGTGGTTTCCGGAGCCTATGACAGCCATTTTGAATGTGTTTTTGTCGAGCTGGGTGAGGGCTCTTAGTGCCACATCGATGCCTTTTTCGTGGCACAGGCGGCCATGAAACATGATGAGGCTTTGCTCAGGAGCCACGCCGAGTTTTTTGCGCAGGTCGGGCACTACTGCTGTGGTGCTGTCGGTGTCTGGCGCCGGAACGCTTTCGCGGATTATGCAGGCCTTGCGTGTGTCAAACTTCTTGGCGGTAGATGTGAAAAGGTCGTAGGTGAGTTGCGAGGGGAAGATGAAGCGGTCTATCTCGTCGTAGAACTTGCGGAAAAGGTAGTTATTGTATGGCTTTTTCACATGGTGAAGCGTCATGACAACGTGCGTTTCGGGATTTTCGGAGAGGTGCTTGGCGAGAATAGCGGCAAACGCATCGCTGAAAGAGTGGACGTGAATCACATTTTTGCCTTTTTTTAGTAGACGCGCGAGCCTTATGGAGCTGTCGATGTCGGTAGGACCTTTCAGAGGCAGTGTGGAGACTGGGATTTCGAGCGAGCGGAAGCGTTTTACGATGGCATCGTTGTGGCGGCACACCACCTCCACGTAATAGTCATCGTGAAGCATGTGGCGGATAACGTCGAAAGAATACTGCTCCGGGCCACCCCAGATTTTGTTTGACACTATGTGAAAAACGTTGATCACGGAAGTTTTTACCTTTCTTTAGAAGTTTACTAAGGCAAAGATATTTTTTTTATTTCAATTATGGGCTTTGTTTTTGGTTATTTTTGCACGTAGTGGGCCAAAATGCGTAACTTTGCGCACTGAAAATCATTATTAATCAGAATGAACGCACAGAATCCAGTTTTCACCATAGTGACGGTGACACTCAACTGCAACGCCTTGCTTGAGCGCACAATAGAAAGTGTGTTGAAACAGGAGTTTGTTGACTATGAATACATTGTTGTTGACGGCGGCTCAACCGACGGCAGCATCGACACCATAAAGCGTTATGAGAAAAGCATCACGTCGTGGACGTCGGAGCGCGATGCAGGAATATATGACGCTATGAACAAAGCTGCTGCCAAGGCTCACGGCAAATGGATAATATTCCTCAATGCCGGCGACACCTTTTGCAGTCCGGAGGTGCTGTCAACTGTTGCCGACAGGCTCGAAGGCAGCGACCTTGATGTGCTTTATGGCGACATAATGAAGATGAGAGACGGTGCGTGGGCTCTGATTCCGGCTCATGAGCCGCGTAATTATCACCACATATTTTTTTGCCATCAGGCCGCATTTGTGCGCGCGGAATTGATGCGTGAAATGCCTTTTGAGCGCAGATTCAAGTATTCGGCAGATTTCTATTTCTTTAAGAAATGCTGGAAAGACGGCCGCAAGTTTCTGCATCTCAACGAGGCCATTGCTTGCTATGACACAAGCGGTGTGAGCAATCGTGAGCGAGAGAAGGCTTTGTGTGAGAATATCGCTGTGGTCAAGGAGCTTGACCGTGGTTTGGAGCGGTTGGTGTTTGTGCTGAGGTTGCGCTTCACAATACTCGGAGTGAAGCTTTCACACGCATTCAAAAACAAATAGAGGGGGGCTTGCGCGCATACCCACAAATTAATGTGCGTGGCAAGATGATAAAGCAATAACCGGTGCCAACAATCGCGTTGGCACCGGTTTCTGCTTTTTGAGTGTTATGTGAGTGATGAAAAATCAGTCTTTAAACAAGTCTTTTATGCCGCCAATGCTGCCCATGAGGTTTGTGGCCTCGTATGGCAGATACACGGTCTTGGTCTTGTCGCCCTGCGCCACATCTTGCAGCATGGCAATGTATTTTTGAGCGAGCAGATAGTTTGCCGGATTGGTGCTCTTGCCCACAGCGTCGGTGATTTTGGCTATGGCTATGGCTTCGGCCTCGGCTTTGCGTATGCGGGCTTGTGCCTGACCTTCGGCTTCGAGTATCTGGGTTTGTTTTTGCGCTTCGGCACGGTTGATTGCCGACTGCTTTTCTCCCTCAGATTGCAGAATTACGGCAGCCTTGTCGCCTTCGCTTGTGAGGATTGTGGCGCGCTTGTTGCGTTCGGCCTGCATCTGTTTTTCCATGGCTTGCAACACGCTTGCCGGTGGTGTAATGTCTTGCAACTCAACGCGGTTTACTTTTATGCCCCACTTGTTGGTGGCATCGTCGAGCACGGCACGCAACTTGGTGTTGATGGTGTCGCGCGACGTGAGAGTCTCATCAAGCTCAAGCTCACCTATTATGTTGCGCAGGGTGGTTTGCGTCAGCTTTTCGATGGCGTTTGGCAGATTGTTGATTTCATACACGGCCTTGAACGGGTCAACAATCTGGAAGTAGAGCAGGGCGTTGATTTGCATTTGAATGTTGTCTTTTGTAATCACGTTCTGTTTGTCGAAGTCATATACTTGTTCGCGCAGGTCTATGACGTTGGTGTAGCGATAACGGCCGTTTTCGAGCGATATTATCACTTTTGCGCGGTCAATGAACGGCACGATGATGTTGACTCCCGGTTTTAGGGTCTCGTGATATTTGCCGAGGCGTTCCACGATGCGAGTTTCTGACTGTGGAATGATTACGATGCTCATTTTGAGGATAATCAGAGCCAGCAGCACGATGCAAATCAGAATAATTGATGTTAGTGTCATAGCGTTGTTATTTGTTTGGTTGGTAAAAATAAATTCGTTTTTGTGATAGAGGCTTTGCCGTCAAGCCCTCTTAACGGTGATTATGATGCTTTCGCGCCCCACGACCACAACCTTTGTCCCTTTTTCGATTTTTGCATTGTCGGAGCTTATGGCTTTCCAGTCGTCGCCGTCGATTGCCACGCGGCCAAATCCGTCGGCTGCTATTTCTTGGCTCACTATGCCTGTACGGCCCATGAGAGCATCGGCGTTGCTCAAGCGGTCTGGTTCGCTGCGATGCAGATAGGTGATGGCGAGCGGACGCAGGCAGAACAAGCACACCACGGCAATCACGGCAAATGTTATGACTTGAACTATGAAGCTGAATCCAAGGAACGATGTAAGCAGGGCAGCGACAGCTCCCACGGCGAAGCATAGGATATAGAAGTCGCCAGTGCTCAACAGAAGTTCAAGAATTAGGCAAGCTATGCAGACTATGGTCCAAAGCTGCCACAGGTGTGCTGAAAAGTAATCTACCATTGTTATTGAAATTTTAAGATGATATATGCTGATGGTTGCTTTCTACAAATATAGTGCAATAATTGTGCCATAAGGTCAAAAAGTTGGAAAAATAAGTTTTTTGTGAGTCTGAAATCCCCTTGAACTGCCAAGCACGGCTGCGGATTTTTGATTCTCGCGGACTTGAAATTGGTTAAATGGCTTGTGTGCAGCACATAACGCAATTTTGCTCGATGTGACAGAAAACAGTTGACGAAGCTTAATTTTCTATTTTTAAAGGTGTGAGTAAATTATTGTGTCAATTAAAAGACTTATCTTTGTAATTGCTGAAAAATTTCTATTATGGAAGTTAATTATATAGCGGAAAATGTTGAGATGCCCAAGTTTAACCGCGAGGCGGTGAAAGGGTGGCTGGAGCAAGTGGCACTTAATCACGGCAAGAGGGTGGGGGTGCTCACCTATGTGTTTTGCGATGATGAGTATATTCTTGCAACCAACCGCAAATATTTGGGTCACGACTACTACACCGACATTATCACGTTTGACTACACCAACCGTCACCGCATAGCCGGCGACATGGTGATGTCGCTCGACACTGTGCGCACCAACTCAGAGCTATATGCTCGCAGCTACGAGGAGGAGCTGATGCGCGTGATAGTGCATGGCGTGCTTCACCTTTGCGGCATAAATGACAAAGGCCCTGGTGAACGTGAAATTATGGAAAAGAATGAAAATGAGGCACTTGCAATGCTGCCTAAAGACGTTTTCTATATAAGCAAATGAAATTTGAATATGATGTGATAGTGATAGGGGCCGGCCATGCCGGCTGCGAAGCCGCGTGTGCTGCTGCCAACATGGGTAGCTCCACGTTGCTTATCACTATGGATATGAACAAGATAGCCCAAATGAGTTGCAATCCTGCTGTTGGTGGAATTGCTAAAGGACAAATAGTCAGGGAGATAGATGCACTTGGCGGACAAATGGGAATTGTTACCGACCGCTCGTCGATACAGTTTCGCATGCTCAACCGCTCTAAAGGTCCGGCCATGTGGAGTCCAAGAGCACAGGCCGACAGGCAGCAATTTATCAACAACTGGCGTCACATAATAGAAAACACCCCCAATCTCTATGTGTGGCAAGACACGGTGGTGTCGCTCGATGTGGAGCAGGGTAGGGCATGCGGCGTGAAAACCGCATTTGGCGTTGACTTCAAGGCAAAGGCCGTGGTGCTTACTGCCGGCACATTCCTTAACGGAAAGATGCACGTGGGGCGTGTGCAGCTGTCGGGCGGCCGTGTTTCAGAGCCGTCGTCGCATGGAGTGACGGAGCAGCTTGTGAAGCTTGGCTTCACCACCGACCGCATGAAGACAGGAACTCCAGTGCGCCTTGATGAGCGAACAATCGACTTTTCGAAGGCTACTGTGCAGGACGGTGACCACGATTTTCATCATTTTTCCTATCTGCCAAGTGTGCATAGCGAGCTAAAGCAACGCCCTTGCTACATTGTGTTCACAAACGAAAAAGTTCACCAGATTTTGCGCGACGACATAGCAGAATCGCCACTTTTTAATGGACAAATTCAGAGCAAAGGACCGCGCTACTGCCCCAGCATAGAGACAAAACTTGTCACATTCCCCGACAAAACCAGCCATCAGCTGTTTGTGGAACCAGAGGGTGAAACCACCCATGAAATGTATCTGAACGGATTTTCTTCGTCGATGCCGCTTCACACACAAATCAATGCCATACAGCAGATACCCGGATTTGAGAATGTGCATGTGTTCCGCCCCGGCTATGCCATAGAATACGACTATTTCGACCCCACGCAGTTAACGCACAGCTTGGAAACGAAACTGGTGCAAAACTTGTTTTTCGCCGGTCAGGTCAACGGCACCACAGGATATGAGGAGGCCGCTGGCCAGGGTTTGATTGCTGGAATCAACGCGCACTTGAAGGTGGCCGGCAAAGAGCCGTTTGTGCTTGGTCGCGATGAGGCTTACATAGGTGTGCTTATAGACGACCTCGTAACAAAAGGTGTAGATGAACCATATCGCATGTTTACGAGCAGGGCAGAGCACCGCATCTTGCTGCGTCAAGACGATGCCGACATACGCCTCACTGGGCGTTCTTATGCAATAGGGCTTGCTTCGCGCGAGCGTTATCAACTGATGGTGTCGAAAAAGCAACAGATAGAGCAGTTGATTGACTTTGCAAAAGAGTTCACCGTTAAGGCAAATGTGGTGAACGAAAAATTTGCAGAAATGGGAGTGGGGCAGCTAAGCCGTGGCTACAAACTTTATGACTTGCTGCTACGCCCGGAATTGTCGTTCCCGCAACTTGTGGAGATAATACCACAACTCAAGGAGCTTGTTGCAACATTTGACTCCGATAGAATAGATGAAATTCTTGAAGCTGCAGAAATCAGAATTAAATATAAAGGCTACATAGAACGTGAGGAAATGGTGGCCGATAGAATAGGGCGGCTCGACAAGGTTAAAATCAAGGGCAAGTTTGATTATTCCAAGGTTACGCAAATCACCATAGAGGCTCGCCAGAAGCTTCAGGCAATCGACCCTGAGACCATAGGACAGGCTTCACGCATTCCTGGAATATCGCCAAGCGACATCAATATATTGCTTTTATTATTAGGAAGATAAAATTAAATTGTTTCACGTGGAACAATCAGTAAGAACAAAAATACAGACGACAGTAAAATGAACAACGAAAATCTTAAAAGACTTAAAGAGATGGTCAGGAACATTCCAGACTATCCCATCAAAGGAGTTCAATTCAAGGATTTGACGACTTTGCTCAAAAACCCGGAAGCTTTGCATGAAACGAGTGTCGCACTTGCCGATATTTATCGCGATAAAGGCGTGACAAAAGTGGTGGGTGTTGAAGCCAGAGGTTTCATCACAGGTGCTATTCTTGCCAACGAACTTGGCGCAGGATTTGTGCCGTTGCGCAAACCTGGCAAATTGCCCGCAGTAACCGTAAAAAAGACCTACACTAAAGAGTATGGAACTGACACAATCGAGATTCATAAAGATGCAATAACCCCCGATGACATCGTGGTTATTCATGATGATTTGCTCGCCACTGGAGGCACAATGCTTGCCGCATACGACTTGGTAAAATCGTTCAGCCCGAAGAAAATTTATCTGAGCTTTGTGTGCAGCCTTGCATATCTCAACGGAATAAACGTGTTTCCGAAAGACGTGGAGGTTACTTCATTGTTTGAATTCTCCGAATAAACCGCACAAAACACAACTTTGCGAGAAGAACTGAAGCTAAAGGTGAGCCTGCTGCCCGACTCACCTGGAGTGTACCGCTACAAAAACAAAGATGGTACAATCATATATGTGGGCAAAGCAAAGAATTTGAAGCGCAGGGTGAGTTCCTATTTCAATAGGGTTCATTCTGTGCTTCGCACCAATATGCTCGTAAAGAACATTTGGGACATGGAGTACACCGTGGTCAATTCTGAGGAGGAGGCTCTCGATTTGGAGAACAGCCTTATCAAGGAATATCAACCACACTACAATGTGCTACTCAAAGACGACAAGTCCTATCCGTGGATATGCGTGACCAAGGAGCTGTATCCGCGAGTGTTCATGACTCGCGACATGAAGTCGCGCGGAGCGAAATATTTCGGGCCATATCCAAAGACTGAGGTTGCCCACGCATTAATCGACGTTATCCGCAAGATATTCCCTGTCAGAACGTGCCGGCACACCATCACTGCCGACACGATAGAGCAACGGAAAAATCGCTTGTGCCTGCAATTTCACATCAAGAATTGCGAGGGCTGCTGCCAAGGACTTGTGTCGGCCGAAAAATATGCTGAATACATCGATGAAATCAAGCATATATTAAACGGTGACACAAAGCAAGTGAGCGATTATCTCGTGGCTGAGATGCAAAGGCTTGCATCGGAGTTGCAATTTGAACAAGCCAACGAGGTGAAGCGAAAATATTTGGCTGTGGAGAAATATAGGGCAAGGTCGGTGATCGTGAATCCGTCAATCCATAACATCGATGTTTTCTCGATGGTACGTGATGCCTCGGCTGCATATTTCAACTTTATGCACATGCGCAACGGCTCGGTGGTGCAAAGCTTGAATCTGGAGTATAAGTTGCGGCAGAGTGAGGAGGACGAACCCACCGAAGAATTGATGTCGATTGCAATTAATGACATTCACAAACGTTTTGCCGCAAGCTATGGCAAGGAGAGGGTGAAGGAGGCCTTGGTCAACGTTATGCCCGACACCGCCATTGTGGGGTTGGAATTTGTGGTGCCGCAGCGAGGCGACAAGCGCAAGCTGCTTGACATATCGCTTAAAAATGCCTTGCAATATAAGGCCGACAAATACAAGCGAATGGAGAAGCTAAATCCGGAACAACGCGAGATGCGCACGCTGACGCAGATGCAAAAAGACCTGCGCCTAAATAGCCTGCCACGCCACATAGAGTGTTTTGACAACTCAAACATTTCGGGGTCGGACCCGGTGGCGTCGTGCGTGGTGTTTCGCAACGGAAAACCGTCGAAAAAGGAGTATCGTCACTTCAACATCAACACAGTGGTGGGGCCTGATGACTACGCCTCGATGCGCGAGGTGCTCAACCGCCGCTATAGTCGGCTTCTTGCCGAGGGCGAGGAATTGCCGCAACTGGTGGTGGTAGATGGTGGCAAAGGCCAGCTTAATGCCGCCATTGAGGCTTTTGACGAGGTGGGCGTGCGCGACAAGATAGCTGCCATTGGTATAGCTAAGCGGCTTGACGAGATATATTATCCGGGCGACGAAATTCCGCTCTACATCGACAAAAACAGCGAAACCCTGTCGGTGATTCAGCGGCTGCGCGACGAGGCGCACCGCTTTGGCATAAAGCATCATCGCAGCAGGCGGAGCAAGAGCCAGATACACTCGGTGCTTGACGACATTCCGGGCATAGGTCCTAAGACACAACAGACTCTGCTAAAGCATTTTAAGAGTGTGAAACGTGTGGGCGAGGCTTCGCTGGCTGACATACAGGCAGTGATAGGCGCAGCAAAAGGTAATGTTGTGTATAATGCGCTGAATAATAAGAATATAGAATAAAAATAACGTGCGATTACTATGAGATTGGTAATACAAAGAGTGGATAAAGCGTCGGTAGAAATAGAAGGCGTGCTCCACAGCAGCATAGGCTGCGGACTTATGGTGCTTGTGGGGGTGCGTGAGGGCGACACTATGGACGCCGTGCACTGGCTTGCCCAGAAAACGGTGAACATGCGCATCTTTGACGACGAGGCTGGAGTGATGAACCGCAGTGTGGCTGACGTGGGCGGAGAAGTGCTTGCAGTGAGCCAATTCACGCTCAACGCTTCCACGCGCAAGGGCAACCGTCCGAGCTACATTCATGCGGCAGGGCATGACCTTGCCATTCCGCTCTATGAGGCCTATGTGGCCGAGGTGCAGAGTTTGCTTGGTCGTGAGGTGAAGACTGGCGTGTTTGGTGCAGACATGAAAGTGTCGCTGATAAATAACGGACCGGTGACCATAATAATTGACTCAGAGTTGAAAGAATAGCAGATTGGTGTTATCTTCGCAGCAGCAATCGGTCTTTTTTTCTGATTTTTAAGATACAATTAAATTTTATCGGCAGACATGACACTTGAAGATGCACAAAAGCAGGTTGACGAATGGGTGCGCACCTATGGTGTGCGCTACTTCAGCGAGCTGACCAACATGGCTCAACTCACCGAGGAAGTGGGTGAGGTGGCGCGCATAATCAGCCGCCGCTATGGCGACCAGTCGTTTAAGACCGGCGAGGACAAGCTCGACCTTGGCGATGAACTGGCCGATGTGCTCTGGGTGCTGCTGTGCATAGCCAACCAAACGGGTGTTGACATGACTGTGGCGTTTGAGAAAAACTTGCAGAAAAAGACTCTGCGTGACAGCAAGAGACACCTGAATAACCTGAAACTGACGCAACCAGCGCAGATTGATGGAACAAAAGAAATATAAAACAACAAAATAAAATTGAGATTATGGGACTTATCAAAAATCTGAGAGGCGAGCAGGAATCATCTGCTCAAACCACAAAATACGAGAAAGCCATTGCCGACTGCAATGTGGGCACTGACGACGGCCAGATTAAGGCAGAGGTTGAGAACCTTATAGCAGCCCATTTTAAGGAAAACGACACCAAGAGTGTGTATCAGTTCCTGCTTGGGTGTGTGGATTTGACTACACTCTCCACCTCCGACAGTGAGCACAGCGTGGCCGAGTTCACAAAAAAAGTGAATGACTACTGGGTTAAGTATCCCGACTACCAGAATGTGGCTTCGGTGTGCGTGTATTCTAACTTTGCCGAGGTGGTGCGCGCCAATCTCGAAGTGAGCGACGTGAACATAGTGGTGTGCAGCGGCAATTTCCCGTCGTCGCAGGCCCATTTGGAAACCAAGATTGCCGAGACGGCGCTTGCCGTGGCCGACGGTGCCGACGAGGTAGATGTGGTGATAAACATGGGCTACTTCATAGATGGCGCATACGAGGAGCTGTGCGACGAGATTTCTGAGCTGAAACATGCCACAGGCGGCCGCAAGCTTAAAGTGATTTTGGAGACAGGGCTGCTGCAAACGGCCGAGAAAATCAAGGCCGCATCGGTGCTGGCAATGTATAGCGGAGCCGACTTCATAAAAACTTCGACCGGCAAAATCTATCCTGGGGCATCGCTTGAGGCTGCCTATGTGATGTGCAAGTGCATAAAGGTCTATTACGACAAGTTTGGCACTCGCATTGGCTTCAAGGCTGCCGGCGGAATACGCACCACCGAAGATGCGGTGAAATATTACACAATCGTGAAAGAGGTGCTTGGCAAGGAATGGCTCGACAGCGAATATTTCAGAATTGGTGCCAGCAGCTTGGCAAATAACCTGTTTAAGTCGTTTGCCGACACCGACGCCACTCCGTTCTGAAGCCGTCGTTAGCTATAGTTGCATGAAACAATCGGCAAGATTGGGTCATTTGCCCGGTCTTGCTTGTTTTTTTGCAAACAAATGCGGTTAGCGCAAGTGTTTTTTGTGTACCTTTGCGGGCAATTTAATGTGGATAAATGCGGAAAGGGTATTTACATTCAGTCGTTTGGATAGTGTTGACACTGGTTTTGGCACTGCTGTGCCTCTACTGGTTGCCCGACGTGACCATTGCCGGCTGGACCATGCGCAAGGTTGACATACTTGCCGATTTGCGCTCCGACACCACCTCGGTGCCCGACACCGTGATAACACTGAAACCAAAGGTTAAGATTGACTCGTGCAAGCCTGGCATGACTTGCATTAATGACTTCAGCGACGATGAAACCGGCATGGAGCCTTTTTATGAGGCTCTCGACAACATCGGCTCTCTGGGGCGGCCTGTGCGCATTGCCGTGCTTGGCGACAGCTACATAGAGGGCGACATACTCACCGCCGACTTGCGCTCGCTATTTCAGCAGCGTTTTGGCGGCTGTGGAGTGGGCTATGTGCCAATGTCGTCGGAAACGGCAGGGTTCAGGCGCAGTGTGCGTCAGTATTCGAGTGGCTGGGACACTCACAATGCCAATGACCCCACTGGCTACGAGAGCACGTTTGCCACCATCACAGGCCATTATTCCTATGCCACTGGCGGAGCTTCAACCACGCTTAACTGCGTGAGATATTTGCCCAAACTCGACAGTTGCGACAACACCTCGCTCTATTTCGTGGCTCGTGGCGGAGCGCAGGTCAAGGCTCTGGTCAACGGTTCCACTCCACACTATTTCACGCTTTCGCCGAGCAATGAGATACAAACGGTGACTGTGGACGACGGTCGCCGCATAGGGCGCGTGACGTGGAGTGTGGAGAGCGCATCGGGGCAGCTTGTGTGCATAGGTGCGTCGCTCGACGGCAACCGTGGCGTGGCTGTTGACAACTACTCGCTGCGCTCGGCAAGCGGTCAGCATCTGCTCGGCGTGAGCGACCAGATGTATCAGCTCTTTGACAAAGCTCGTCACTACGACCTTGTGGTGGTGATGTATGGTCTCAATGTGGCAGGAACCAAGGCAAGCAGCTACAAGGCTTATCGTCAGCGCATGGAACAGGCCATAACGCGCATGCGCCAGCAAATGCCTGGCACCGGATTCTTGCTTGTGAGCGTGGCCGACAGGGAGGAACGCTCCGGTGGCTCATTTCACACTATGCGTGGTGTGCAGAGCCTGGTCAATGTGCAGCAATACATAGCGTTCGACACCAAGATAGCGTTTTGGAATCTATACACCGCCATGGGCGGCGAGGGCAGCATTGTGCAGATGGTCAACTCCAATCCGCCGCTTGCCAACCTCGACTACACGCACATCAACTTCTTGGGTGGCCGCAAGCTCGGCAAACTGCTCTATGAAGCCATGGAGTGGGGATATGAGAACTATAAGAGACAGAAAGAACAATGATTGACGGCATGATGCAACATAACAGGGTGGACGATTTGCTTGAAGCGGCTGGTAACATCAACGTGGATATGCTACTGCGGCAGCTTGCCTACGACCCCAAGTCGCCGATGATTTTCTCAAGCGGCATCTTTTTGTGGCTGTTTGCCGGCTTCATCGTGGTGTATGCCATGCTCAACCGTCGCGACACGGCGCGCATAGCTTTCGTCACGCTGTTCAGCTATTATTTTTATTACAAGAGCAGCGGTGTGTATTTCTTTTTGCTCGCCGTGGTCACTTGCAGCGACTATTTCATAGGGCGCAGCATATATGAAACGCACAGCAAGAGCGGCCGCAAGTGGCTTGTGGCGCTGAGCCTGCTGGTTGACCTCAGTTTGCTCGGATATTTCAAATACACCAACTTCTTTGGTCACATTTGGGCTGACTTGTCGGGTAACGCTTTTCACGACATGAGCATATTTTTGCCTGTGGGCATATCGTTTTTCACATTCCAGTCGCTCAGTTACACAATCGACATTTATCGTGGCAAAATTAAGCCGCTCGACCGTCTGCTCGACTATGCGTTTTATGTGTCGTTCTTTCCTCAGCTTGTGGCGGGCCCAATTGTGAGGGCAAGCGACTTCATTCCTCAAATACGCAAGCCTCTTTATGTGAGCCGTGAGATGCTCGGCATGGGCTTTTGGTTTGTGGTGACAGGATTGTTTAAGAAGGCTGTGCTTAGCGACTACATCAGCGTTAATTTTGTGGAGCGTGTGTTTGACGATCCGTCGCTTTACAGCGGCATTGAGAACCTGATGGGGGTGTATGGCTACGCATTGCAGATATATTGCGATTTCTCCGGCTACAGCGACATGGCTATAGGCTTGGCGCTGCTGCTCGGGTTCAAGTTTAACATCAACTTCAACAGCCCATATAAGTCGGCATCTATCACCGAGTTTTGGAGGCGTTGGCACATATCGCTCTCGTCGTGGCTGCGCGATTACATCTACATTTCTCTTGGTGGCAATCGCAAGGGCAAGGTGAGACAATACCTGAATTTGTTCATCACCATGTTTTTGGGAGGGTTGTGGCACGGTGCGTCATGGAATTTTGTGGTGTGGGGCATGCTTCACGGCGTGGCCCTGGCTGTACACAAGATGTGGTTGCAGCTCACTGGGCAGAAAGCCGGCGTGCCGCATGCCAATCGTGCTGTGCAAGTGCTGTGCGTGTTGCTGACGTTTAATTTTGCCTGCTTCTGCTGGATATTTTTCCGTAACAAGGAGTTTGGGAGCTCGCTGGTGATGATAGAGCAGATATTCACAAACTTCCACCCGGAGCTGTTTGGGCAGCTTGTGGCCGGTTACTGGAAAGTATTTGCTCTCATGGCGCTGGGCTATGTGTTGCATTTTGTGCCCGACAATGTGGAGCAAAAGGTGAAAACAGCCTTTGTGAAACTGCCCACGTTTGCCTATGCGGTGGTGCTTGTGGCCATGATATACCTGATAATACAGGTGAAGAGCAGCGACATTCAGCCCTTCATCTATTTCCAATTCTGATTTTTGTGTTTTTTACACGTGTTGGTCACACCGTTTCGTTGACCAGCCGCTCAATGGCTTGCGGATAGTAGAGATACTCCAGCTCGTGTACGCGGTTGGCGAGGCTTTCGGGCGTGTCGCCTGGGCGCACAGGGCAGCGGCGCTGTTCCACAATGGCTCCGCCGTCAATGCTTTTGTCAACCATGTGAATGGTGATGCCAGTTTCCTTGTCACCGGCTTCGAGCACGGCACGGTGCACATTCAGTCCCCACATGCCCTTGCCGCCGTGTTTGGGCAGCAGCGATGGGTGTATGTTGACAATGCGTCCGCTGAAGTCGGAAAGCAGCGGTTCGTTGATGAAAGACAGAAATCCCGCCAGCACTATGAAGTCCACATGCTCTTTTTTGAGCCTCTGGGCCACCTCTACGGGCTTTTTCCATTGCTCGCGTGGAAACACTTCGGTTTCGATGTCAAAAGGTCTCAGACGGGCTATTGCGGCCGCGTTGGGGTTGTTGCTCATGACCGATGCCACTTCTATGCCGCATGGGTTGGTCTGAAAGTAGCGCACTATGTTCTCGGCATTGGAGCCTGCGCCGGAGACAAATATGGATATTCTTTTCATGTTTCTTTTGTAGTTGCTGGTTGTGATAGTCAGAATTGCTGCAGGTCAACCAAGTGCTTGTATTCACCGCCTTTGGCTATGAGTTGCTCATGAGTGCCGCTTTCCACGATGCGGCCGTCTTGCATCACGCAGATGAGGTCGGCGTTCTTGATGGTTGACAAGCGGTGGGCTATGACAAGGGTGGTGCGGTTGCGCATTAGCTTGTCGAGGGCTTCCTGCACCAGATGTTCGCTCTCGGTGTCGAGAGCCGATGTGGCCTCGTCAAGAATCAGAATTGGCGGATTTTTGAGAATGGCGCGCGCTATGCTCACACGCTGGCGCTGCCCACCCGACAGGTTGCCGCCTCGGTCGCCAATGTTGGTGTCGAACCCTTGCTCGCTCGCCATGATGAAGTCGTAGGCGTTGGCTATTTTTGCGGCCTCAATCACCTCCTCGCGAGTGGCGTGGTCAACACCAAACGTGATGTTGTTGTAGAATGAGTCGTTGAACAGGATAGCCTCCTGGTTGACGTTGCCCATGAGTGAGCGCAAGTCGTGGGTGGTGAATTGGCGTATGTCGGTGCCGTCGATGGTTATGCTGCCCTCCTGCACGTCGTAGAAGCGAGGCAACAGGTCGGCAAGTGTGGTTTTTCCGGAACCTGACTGACCAACGAGAGCCACAGTTTGACCTTTCTTGATGCTTAGTGACACGTCGTTGATTATCCATTTGTCGGCATAGCGAAAACGCACGTGGCTGTAGTCTATGCCTTGGCGCATCTCGGTGAGAGGTGCCGGCACTGTTGGCTCCTTGATGTCGTTTTCGGCTTTCAAAATCTTGTCGATGCGCTGTATGGAGGCAAGTCCGCGCTGAATGGAGTATGAGGCTTTGGAGAGGTCTTTGGCAGGATTGATTATGCTATAGAAGATGACCATGTAGTAGATGAACGATGGTGCCGTGATTGTGCTGTTGCCGCTCAAAATCAATGTGCCGCCAAACCACAGCACTATGGCTATGGTGGCTGTGCCAAGAAATTCGCTCATGGGGTGGGCAAGCTCATAGCGGCGGTTCATGCGAGTGGTTATGTCGCGATATTTCTTGTTCTCCTTGCCAAAGCGGCGGCGTGACTTGTCCTCGGCGTTGAAAGCCTTGATGATGCGCAGTCCGCCAATGGTTTCCTCAATGTTGGAGAGCAGCACGCCCCACTGGTTCTGGCCTTCGAGCGACACACGTTTCAGCCTTTTGCCCACGCGCCCCATCACAGTGCCGGCAAGCGGCAGCAAAATCAGCACAAAGATGGTGAGTTGCCAGCTCACTAAAATCATCATGGTGAGGCAGGCAATAATCATGATTGGGTTTTTAAACATCATGTCGAGTGACGACATAATGGAGTTCTCCACTTCGGTAACATCGCCACTCATGCGTGCCATCACGTCGCCTTTGCGCTCATTGGAGAAAAAAGCAAGCGGCAGCGACACTATTTTGTCGTAAATCTGGTTGCGAATGTCCTGCACCACACCGGTGCGGATTGGTATCATGAAAAACGCGCTCAGATAGGCGCTGCCTGTCTTGAATGCCGTCATCAACACCAGTGCCAAAGCTATGGCTGCCAGTGCCAGCGATTGGCCATACTGAGTGATTATCTGCTGCACATAGAAGTAAAAGTCGTTGACAATCACGTCTTTCAACGATCCTTCGTCAAGTTCCATGAACGAATACACCGTGTGGTTGATGCCAAAAAGCATTTCGAGAATGGGAATGATGAGGGCAAACGAAAACAGAGTGAGAAATGCGGCAAGCAAGTTGAACAGAATGTTCAAAGCCAGGAATTTCTTGTATGGCAGCACGAAGCGTGTCAGTATTTTGAAAAAATCTTTCATCAGTTGTCGGTGTTAAGAATTGGTGGTGGCAGAAGTCAATACTTCAAGCAACAAAGTTACAAACTTTTTCCGCATTGCCAACCACCGCCCATCAACCACACCAGTTGGTCGGGGAAAATGGGGGGATTATCTTGAAAAAGGGTGGGTTGGTATATCGCTTTTGCATGGGGCTTGGCTGTTGAATAATTTTGTAATTGCAAAATGTGTTGCGGTGGCATTTGCCGGCTTGACATGTGTGCCAGCTGCATTGCTTTTGCGATTGCGTGGCGGCTGCAAAAAGAGAATTGCCGCCGAAATTAAAACTGTGATGATGAAAAATGTTGCGATAAGTTTATTTTTGGCAGCCGCGGCAGTGGGGGCTACCCTTGATGCGGCCGTGATAAGGGGGCGTCTGGTTGACGCTACCGACACGACTGCCACTCTTGTGGAGGCTTCGGTAAAACTGATGAAGGCCGACAGGGACAGCTCGTTTGTGGCAGGCACCACTGCCGACATTGACGGCGCATGGAGTTTGGACGGCGTTGGCGAGGGACATTATCTGGTGAAATTCAGCTATGTGGGCTACGCTGACCGCACACTGAAAGTGGCGGTGGGAGCTGACGGCCGAGACGTGGATTTCGGCAAGATTATGCTCACACCAAACACTGTGCTGCTTAAAGAGGCTGTGGTGAAAGGCGTGAAAACACCTATCACGGTGAAGGAAGACACGATAGAATATAATGCCGACAGCTACAAGACACAAGCCAATGCCGTGGTTGAGGATTTGCTGAAACGTCTGCCGGGCGTGGAAGTGGGTACCGATGGCAAAATCACCGCCAATGGCAAGGAGGTGAAAAAGATATTGGTTGACGGCAAGGAGTTCTTTTCTGACGACCCTACCGTGGCTTCAAAAAACATTCCTGCCAACATGGTCAACAAGCTTCAAGTGGTGGACCGCAAGAGCGATTTAGCGCGTTTGACAGGTGTGGACGACGGTGATGATGAGACTGTGATTAACCTAACGGTTAAGAAAGGCATGAACAACGGCTGGTTTGGCACTGTCAACGCCGGCTATGGCACCGATGACCGCTATGCAGCCAGCTTGAATGCCAATTATTTCAGAAATGGTAACCAACTCACAGTGATAGGCGGAGGAAACAACACCAATAACCTTGGGTTTACCGACGGTGGCGCATCGCGTTTCCAGCGGTTTGGCGGCAGCCGAGGCATCACCACATCACAAATGGCAGGCATCAACTTCAGCGTTGGCACCAATGACTCACAGGGCGAAGACAAGGAGAAGCTGCGTGTGGGTGGTGACCTGATGTATTCGCACAGCGACCGCGACACGCGCCAGTCAACCGCAAGACAATATTTGTTTCAAGACTCAACGTCGTATTACAACTCTGCAAGCTCGGCTCGCGACAAGGGACACAACTTGCGTGGTGACTTCCGCATGCGCTGGCACATCGACTCGCTCAGCACACTTGAGTTCAGGCCAAATTTTCAGTTGAATTTCAGCAAATCCACGCGTGCCGACTCATCGATGACGCGTGCAGGCAACGCATTGCAGTCGCCAGTCAACAGCAGTTTCAGCACTTATAACAACGATGGCAAAAGCTATGAGTTTGGCGGAGAGCTGGTGTTTAACCACAAATTCAAGTCGCACCCAGGCCGCAGCTACAGTGCACAGGTGCGCTATAACTACAGCAAGGTGGATGAGGACGGAAACACATATACGCAAAACCGCTATTTCTTGAAGTCGGACTCTACAGAGACGATAGACCAAATCTACAGCAACGACCGCCGCACAAACGGCATTAGCGGACGCTTGAGTTGGACAGAACCGCTGGGCAACATAAAGAATGCCCGGTTCGTGCAGCTGTCGTATCGCGGCAATTACCGCTACAGCACAGCCAACAAGATGGTGTATGACATAACTCGTGCCGCTGACGGCTCGCAGAGCAACAGCACTCTGGGCGGCTACAACAACTTCACGCTGCTGTCGGTGCTCACTGACCCCAACTTGCGCCGCGCAATAGGGCAGGAATATGGGTCGAATGTGCTGTCGGACGGACAGTTGCTGAGCACAGTGCTTAGCTTGGAGCTTGGCCCGGAGCTTGACCGTGACTTGAACGAAAGACAAAGCAATGACTTTGCCAACAAATATTTTGACCAGGCGCTCACCGTGGGTTTCCGCCAAGTGCGCAAGCAATATAACCTCGACCTTGGCGCTTCGGTCAACTCGGCAATGTCGAGCAGCGAAGACCGCATGAACTCGGCTCGCAACATACCGTCGCACTGGGTGTGGACGGTGGCTCCGTATGCACGTTTCCGCTACCGCTTCACACGCACACGCTCGTTGAGCTTCGACTACCGTATGCGCAGCAGCCAGCCGTCGCTCACGCAGTTGCAGCCGGTGGCCGATGTGTCGAACCCACTGAACATAGTGGTTGGTAACCCAGACTTGAAGCCAACGTTTACTCACCGCATAAACTTGCGTTTCAACGACTTCAACCAGCAGGCACAGCGCAGCATAATGGGCATGCTTGGTGTGAATTTCGCCCAAAACAGCATTATATCCACGGTGAAATATGATGCAACCACAGGTGGACGCAACACCACCTATGCCAATGTGAACGGTGTGTGGGACGCATTTGGAATGGGCATGCTCAGCTTGCCATTCTCCGCAAACAAGTCGTTCTCGTTTACAAGCCACCTGTTCTCGCGTTTCAGCCAAACGGTGGGTTACAACAACGACGCCTATAACCGCAGCCAGACATTCTCGATAAACTACTCGCCAGGACTTGCCTACCGCACCGACATGTTTGACCTTGAGATACGTCCGCGCTACAACTTTCAGACCACGCACAACTCGGTGCAGACGGCAGTGAGCAACAACCGCAACATACACACCTATGGCGGACAATTCAACGGCACTTACAGCGCACCGTTTGGCCTGGTGCTCAGCACCGACTTGAGCTATAGCGCCACATCGGGCTACTCTGCCGGCTACGACACAAAGCAATGGATTTGGAATGGCTCTATAGCCTACCAGTTCTTGAAAGACAAGAAGGCTTCGGTGATGATTTCGGTGTATGACATACTGGGACAGCGCAAAAACGTGAACCGCAACGTCACGGCAAGCTATATAGAAGATGCTATATATAACTCGCTCGGCCGTTACGGCATGCTCACGCTGACTTACAGGTTCACCTCATTTAAGAAGGGTGAAGAGCCCGACACTCGCCGCGAAGGGTTTGGACCCGACGGTCACGGTCGTCCACCAATGGGAGGCGGACGTCCACCAATGGGCGGAGGCAGATTCTGAGCGAATTTTGCAAGTCAAAAGGAAAAAGAAGACCCATTTGTTACTATATTAAATTACCAAATGCCTTGCCACGCAGTGATTGCGGAACAAGGCTATTTTTTTGCGTAATAGTAAAAAACTAAATGGGGGGGGTGGTGGAGGCTGTTAGGCGAGCCGTAGTTTTAGGTCACTCACCATTTTGGCAAAGTCGGGAGATTTCTTAATCATGTCGGCCATGATTTCGCGCTGTGTCCAAGTGTGAGGTGCTGGAGCTTTGTCGGTGATTTTTACGTTGAAGGAGAAGGCGTTGTTGTTAAGCCGCTTGCGTAAGAATTGCAAAATGTCGGCTTTTTCTTTTTCGATATGGCTGATTTGCAGCTCGTTCTCAACCGAAATTTCGTAGAGAGGCGTGTCGTTGACCTTTTGAGGGCGAGAAGCCCTCATGGCGTTAATCACTATCTTTTTTGACGGATTTTGCACGATGTATTCGTTCCAAGCGTCGGAGAGCTGGTCTTCAGAGAAGCTGGCATTACCGCCTGCAGTTGCAGCAGTTGTCGCTTGAGCTTGGGGTGTGGCTTGTGCCGCCAGTGGACGTTGTGGCGCTGCCTGTGAGGCTGAGCTGCTGCCCACACTGCCCAGATGCACATCGTCGCGTCCAAGACTTGTGGCCTTGGGTCTGCGCCCCAGACCAAGTGGCGAAATGGGTATCTGCTGGCTTATGTCGGGTGCTGGAGCTTCGGGAATGGGTGGCGTGGGAATGTCGTTGTCACTGTGGCTGTAAGCTGTGGTAGGCTCTGCTGTGCTTGGGGCTGGCGCTGTGGTCTGCTGCGGCTGTGGCTGGGTGCGTGGCTGCACTGCTGGAGCCGGTTGTGGTGCTGCCTGTGCCACAGGTGCAGCCGCAGCCGAGGCATGAGTCGGCGTAGCGGTGGTTTGCGCCGGTGCGCCGGTAGTGGCAGAGGTGGCTTGAGGCTTAATCTGCTTGAGAGGCTGATTGCCGTCGAGGGTTGGAGTGGGCGACGGATTGAGAAGTTGACACAGTTTTATGAGCGTGAGCTCAACGAGTAGCTGCTTGTTTGATGAGGTGTCGAAACTCAAATCGCACTTGTTGCAAAGGTCAAGAGCCTGGTAGTAAAACCGCGGAGTGAATTTTGCTGCCTCGGCTGTGTAGAGCTTTGCCACGTCGTCGTTCATTTCGAGCAGCGACACGGTTGAGGGCGTGCTTGCCACCATAAGGTCGCGCAAGTGTTGCGCAAGGCCGTTGACAAAAAACTTGGAGTCGAATCCGTGGTCACGAATGTCGCGATAAGTGAGCAATGCTTGCGGCACGTTGCCGGTCAGGAATGACTCGTCGAGTTTGAAATAGTAGTCGTAGTCGAGCACATTGAGGTTGTCGATGGCCTTTTCATAGGTTATGTGGCCATTTGAAGCCGCTGTTATTTGGTCAAATATCGACAAGGCATCGCGCATTGCGCCATCGGCTTTCTGCGCTATCACGTTGAGAGCCGCAGGCTCTGCCTCAATGCCTTCTTTGTTGCAGATGAATTGTAGTTGCTCCACAATGTCGGGCACGGTGATGCGTGAGAAGTCGTAGATTTGGCAACGCGACAATATGGTGGGTATCACCTTGTGCTTTTCAGTGGTCGCCAAAATGAAAATGGCATAGGCCGGCGGTTCCTCAAGGGTCTTGAGAAAGGCGTTGAATGCGGCAGAAGAGAGCATGTGTACCTCGTCGATGATAAACACGCGATAGCGCCCAACTTGGGGCGGTATGCGCACCTGCTCGGTGATGCTGCGAATGTCCTCGACCGAGTTATTGCTGGCAGCGTCAAGCTCCACTATGTTGAACGACCTGTGCTCGTTGAACGCGCGGCACGACTCACACTCATTGCAGGCGTCGCCATTGGCATCGGGGTGCTCGCAGTTGATGGTCTTGGCAAAAATGCGTGCACACGAGGTCTTGCCCACGCCTCTCGGTCCGCAAAACAGGTAGGCTTGCGCGAGATGCTGGTTGGCAATAGCCGTTTTGAGCGTGTGAGTTATGGCATGCTGGCCCACCACACTCTCAAATGTTGACGGGCGGTATTTGCGTGCCGAAACTACATAGTTCTGTTCCATAATGATGGTAGATGAAATTTCTTTATGAAATGCAAAGATAGTTAATAAAACGTCACCAAACCGCTTGCTTGGCGCGATAGCCTCAGAAATCTTTGAAGCAAAGCGGCAGTAGCTGGCTCACGCCATTGACGGCATAGACCGTGTCGCGCCCCACGAGAAGCACGCGTATGGGCTTTTGGGCGTTTTTCTCAAACTCCAGCAGAGCCTGGCGGCACACTCCGCACGGTGAGCATGGCTCTTCCACAAAGTTGCCCTTGGTGAAGGCCGCCACAGCTATTGCCGTGATGGGCACGCCTGGATAGTTGGCACCGGCATTGTAGCACGCGCTGCGCTCGGCACAGATGCCAGCAAACGCCGCATTCTCCTGATTAGCTCCCATGATGGTGACCCCGTTTTGCAGCATGACGGCTGCACCCACGTTGAAATGGCTGTAGGGCGTGTAGCTGTTTCTGGTGGCAAGCTTTGCCATATCGACCAATTTTTTGTCGTTGCCAACAAGTTCACTGTAGGAGTAAACTTGTATCTTTGTAACAATGTTTTTTTCAGTCATGGTTAAAGTAATTAACAACGGCAAATTTATTCAATATTTTTCTAAAATCCTATTAGGACTGGTGTGGGTTTTGGCGCTGGCACAATCATTGTGCGCACAGCAACTGTCGGCAAAATATCTTGGCTACATCGACAAATATCATGAGATAGCTGTGAAGCACCAGCAGGAATATGGCATACCGGCAAGCATCACGCTGGCGCAGGGACTGCTCGAAAGCCGTGCCGGACAAAGCTATCTTGCCACGCGCGGCAACAATCACTTTGGCATAAAGTGCCACAACAACTGGCACGGCGAGAGCGTGCAGTATGACGACACGCTGAAACACATGTGCTACAGGCAATATGGCAAGGCGGAGGACTCGTTTCTCGATCACGCCAAGTTTCTGAAAGGCCGCCGCTACTCCAAGCTATATGAACTTGACGTAACCGACTACCGCAGCTGGGCAAAAGGCTTGAAAGACTGTGGCTATGCCGAAGATCCTGACTATCCTGCGAAGCTTGTGGGCATAATAGAGCAATACAATCTTTTTGAGTATGACAGCAACCAGCCACGACTGGCACGGCGCGAGGAACTGGAGCCAGACGAGTCGATAGGCCACGACCCGCGCGAGACGTTGGACGAGGGAATATTGCGCAGCATGGCAGAAATGCACAACATACATCGCCGCTGGGACGTGAATTTTGTGATTGCCAGGGAGGGTGACACCTACGAGGCGATAGCGGCTGAATTTGATTTGCACCCACGCAAAATAGCCGAGTATAACGACGCACAAGGTCGCAATGTGACACTTAGCGAGGGCGACCGCGTGTATATAGAGCCAAAATGCAAAAAAGCCGTGCCTGGCTATGAAACCTATGTGGTGAAACGAGGCGAGACCCTGTGGGAGGTGTCGCAGAAGCTGAGTTTGCGGCTTAAAGACCTGATGAAGCGCAACAAACTGCAATCGGAGGACGTGACGCCGGGTCAGGAGCTTAAATTGCGCTAAATGCGTATTTTGTGGCAGGCGTGTGGCAAATATAATGCCGAAAAGCATTATATTTGCTGACACTTGTGTGAACCATTAATTTGATTAAACCAAGGAGTTGGGCGGCATGGCTTCCTGCTCCATAAAAACCATATTTCTATGACAAACAAATTATTGACACTTGCTTTGGGGTGCGTCATTGCCTTTGCCGGGCACGCCCAGGTGCTTGAGGTGGAATCGGTAAGCACGATGCCACTCGGTGGCGATGCCAGCATGGTGGGTGTGGGCATGAGTCCGCAAGGCGACTATGTGCTGTTATCATCGTGTGAAAAACGCGGATTGGTGAAACTTGACCTGAAAAATGGGAACAAGCAGACGCTGACCGATGCCATGGGCGCAGGCTATGGCGCATTAATCTCACCCGATGGGGGCACGGTGCTGTTTTACGACAACACGTTCGACCGCAATCACTTGCGCCATGTGGCCATTAAGTCGGTTGATGTGGCCACCGGTGTGCAAAAAGAGCTGGTGAAGCCATCGCGCGACGTGAGAGGTTTGACTATCAGCGGCAATGCTGCTAAAGTCATGGCCGGGGGCAAAATGCGAGCCATGAGCGTTGGTGGAGCTGCTGTGGCAGAAAAAAGTGTCGTGGTGAGCATAAGAAACCGCCAACTCGTGCTTGCTGCCGACGGAAAAGAAACGGTGCTCTCGCCAAACGGAAATGACAAAAGCTATCTGTGGCCGTCGGTGTCGCCCGACGGAACAAAACTGCTCTATTACGTGAGCTGCGACGGCGCTTATGTGTGCAACACCGACGGCAGCGGCGCGAAGCGGCTGGGTGCTTTGCGCGCTCCGCAGTGGTATGGCAATGAAACCGTGATTGGCATGAACGACACTGATGACGGATATGTGGTGAATAAATCGGCAATCGTGGCAAAACGCCTTGACGGTGCGGAGCAACAGCTGACCGACGACTCGGTGGTGGCAATGTATCCGCTTGCCGCACCACAAGCCGGCAAAATAGCCTTTTCAACACCAAAAGGCGACATTGGAATCATTAACGTGAAAAATCAGAGCAAGCAATGAAAGGGAAACGCATAGGAATTGGAATGTTGCTGCTTGCCACAGCAATGGCGTTTTGTGGCGCACAAGCGCAAAAAACCGCAGACCAAGTAAAGATATATCTAAATGCAGGACATGGCAGCTGGGGGCCTAACGACCGCCCAATGGCCACAATTTCGTATCCCAATCTGCCAGCCACCGGGCGACCCGACACATGCGGATTTTATGAGAGCAACACCGACTTGTGGAAAGTGCTCGAAATGGGCAAACGACTCGAAAAACTCGGCGTGAAGCACGAGAACATCATGTATTCGCGTGTGCAGAACGGGCCGTATCCATACGTGGTAGGGGCTGCCGACGCTCAGAAGTATAACCGGCCATTGAGTGAGATTGCCGCCGAGGTTGAGGCCTTTGGGGGCGACATGTTCATATCAGTACACTCCAATGCCACCAATGAGGACGCCACGATGACCAACTATCCGGTGTATATGTATCGCGGCAAGACAGGCGACCCGGCACTGCCGTTGAGTCTCGACATAGCAAACGCCATGTGGAACTATGGTTGGGAAAACGGCATAGAGTCGTGGAGCGGCGACTACAAGAACAACCCATACGTGGTGGGCGACATAACCTATATGGGCAAGGACATTGAGGAGCGCAACAAGTATTCAGGCATAACCTATCACGGCTACCTTGGGGTGCTGCGCCACGGCACACCGGGAATACTGATAGAGGGGTGGTTTCACACCTATCAGCCGGCACGTCACCGCGCACTCAACGTGGACTTCTGCAAGCAGGAGGGAATACGCTATGCAAGAGGCATTGCCAACTATTTTGGCATTGCAGCCGACAAAAAAGGGCAAATAATGGGCACGGTGAAAGACATGCACGCGTGTCTCAACAATCCGTTGTATCATTACAGGCCGCAAAGCGATGACCGCTACAAGCCGCTCAATGGCGCGAAAGTTACGCTTCGCAAAGGCGGCAAGGTGGTTAATACCTACACCACCGACGGCAACTACAATGGTGTGTTTGTGTTCTATGACCTTGAACCCGGCAATGACTACACGCTCGACGTGACAGTTGACGGCTACAAGGCTTTGACCGATGAATACAAGAAGGCGTTTGCAGTGAAAGCCAATGAAACCTCGTTTCCAAAGTTGAAACTTGAAGCGGTGGATTATGTGCCGGAGTCGGACACATATCCCAACTATCCCGACCCGGAGCAACCTGAAGGCACGGCTCTTGGTCAGGAGTTGAAATTCAATCAGAAATATGTGGATTACTCAATCTCCGAGCTTGAGGGCAAGACGGTGAGGCGTGCGCTAATGCGTGGCGGCAACTTGTTTGTGCTTGCGCTCGATGCGTTGAAAAAGCCGTTTGTATATGTGATTGACCCTGTGGAGAAAAAGGTGATAAAAACTATTTCAACAGTGGGCACGCAAGGCGCAGAAATGGCGTTGAGCGACATAAGTTTTACTGCCGACGGCTATTTGCTGGGCTGCAATGCCGGAGAGAACCAGTTCAGCAACGACCAAGTGGAAGCCGGTGGAGTGCGTGGTCAGCTACGAGTGTATAAATGGGGCATTGATGAGGCGACAGGCATGCCGGTGGGGAGACCGCAGCAGTGGTTCACATCGGAAAAAAGCGGTAACTTCTATCATGCCTATGTGGGTCGCACCATGACCTATTCAGGCAGCTCAAAGTCGGGCAAGCTGATAACCACGGCTCAAACCACGGCGGCTGGCGGCACGGTGAGGTTCTTGATTTATTATGTTGAGAACGGCGCGCTCGTGTCGGATATAAGAAACCAAAGCTCAGAATACACAGCACCAGGCATGGGCACTGACTACCAAGTGACTGTGTCGCCACGTGATGACGACAGTTTTGTGATTGACGGAGCCAACATGGCGCCTGTGGAGTTGCAAATAGCAGCCGATGCGGCAGCACCCAAGGTGGCTGGCAGAATGATAGCTTCTGCAACCGCCGGCACTGGGGCTAACTATTTCAAATATGCCAAAAAGGCCATCATGGCACAACCTGTGGTGAGCGCAAGCGGCAATGCCGGACTGAAGCTGTGGGACGTGACAAACGGCATGAATGTGGCCAAGCAAATCAAAGCCGACGGCGTGACACTTGACAACAAGGCTGCCAGCTATGTGACGGCTGTGGGCGAGGTGAAAGGTCTGGGCATTGACCTGTATGTGCTGCGTGACGGTAACCTAAGCAAACTGACCACTGCCGACGCCAGCAGCGCTGTGGAAAAAATAAGCGCTGTCAGCCAAGAGACAGTGAAAGTGTATCCCAACCCGACGAGTGGACTGCTCAACATAGTTGTGGACAACCAGGGCGAGGTGAGAAGTGTGGAGGTGTATGGCTCAAATGGCGCCCTTGTACTTAAAGACACGAGCACCCAGATAGACCTCGGCGGACTGCCTGATGGCGTTTATTTCGTGAAAGTGAACGGTGGTAAGGCTGTGCGTGTGGTGAAGAAATAAGTGTTGTAACTTCAGAAGAATGCATAGAGCAGCATGGGGCGGTCGGCTTTGGCGAAGATTGCCTCAAGCTTGCTCATGGCTGCCGACTCTATGGCAAAACAGCCGCTGCTCACTTGCGATGATGCCGGAATCAGGGCGTTAGCACTGTCAGCATAGGCATCTACAGTGTGGCTTGGGTGAATGAGAATGCCACGCTGGTGGGCATTGCTGTTTGTGGAGTCGAGTCCGTTGAGCACAAAGCTGTTGAGTCGGCGCGTGTTCATGCGGCGTTTCACGATCACGGCAAAGTGGCCTATGCTCGAACAGTTGCTGCCTGGTTCGTTGCTGAACTTGGGCGGATAGGAATTGTCGGAACCGCTGCCAGAGGCGCACTTGCTCTGAAGCTCGATGGCACGGTTTTGGGTGTTGACCACGAAAAAGCGTGGCTGGCTGGAGCGAATGGCAAAATCAACGATGATAATGCGGTGAGCATAGAGGTTGTGAGCCTTGCAGTAGTCAACCAACTCCTGCATTTTGTCGGCAGGCATGATGCTTTGCGTGTCGGCTGTGGCATGTGCGCCGCCTGTGGGCGGAAACACGCTGAAATAGCATGTCACGGCAAGAGCCACGACAAACACGTAGGATAATATTTGCAGAAATCGTCGGTTCATTAATCGGTTATGGCATTTTTTATGCACACATGCGCCGTTTTTTGCGAGTCTATCGGATAATAGGCCACTTGAAGAGTTTCAACTTGCGTTCAAGCGCTTTTTCCTGCCCACAAAGATAGCTATTGCAAAGATAATGAAATTCTTTGGAGTGATTGTGGTGTGTGAGGTGAGCAAGTTCGTGGCAGATGATTAGCCTAATCAAATCTTCGGGCATAAACATGATGTTGCGCGACAGCTGTATGGAGCCGCTGGCAGTGCAGTGACCGAGCTTGCGCACGCCGCGGCCACTGACAAATTCGGTGGGGGAGAGGTGGAACCTGTGTGCCAGCTCCCACGCCAATGGGAACACTCGCGCTTTAAGCTCACGCTCCATGGCGGCACTTATGTAGCGTGATATGTGCTGTGCATAGGCCGGATTGGATATGTCGGTGCCTTGCGGAAAACCAATGGTGATGTTGTCGCCGCTTCTGGCTATGGTGATGCGGCTGGGGCACGTGTCTTGCTCGGCAAGGGTCACGGTGCAGCCGTAGCACTGTATCACTTGCCCGGCGTGAAACGACAAGGTGTTGACCGGCAAGGTGCGTATTTGCTCACGGCAGTCGTTTAAGACACGGATAACGCTATCGACAGATGTGCCACAGGGAACAGACATGTGCAGCGTGCCGTCGCGCCAAAAGAACCGCACAGAGCGTTGTCCACGCCGTGTGGCTATGATTATTTGCCCAAATTCAGAGTCGTTGAAATTATAGAGCATGTGGAGGCTGTGCTTTAGCGGCGGTCAGTGCCCCACATGAGTTTCAACCTGAGGGTGTGGGCAAAATCGTGGGTTGATTTTTGCAGAATTCTAACGGAGAATGGCGCTTTGCGCACGGTGACGGTAGAGCCGTTTGGGCACTGGATAAGTCTGCCGTCGATGCTAACCTGGTAGTTTGATGCCCTCGACTGGGTGCTGACGGTTATGGTGGAGTCGTTGCGAATGACAAGCGGTCGCATGTTGAGTGAGTGGGGTGATATTGGCGACAAGACCATGCAGCTTGCCGTTGGCTCAAGGATAGGGCCGCCCACGCTCATGTTGTAGGCGGTGGAGCCTGTGGGAGTGCATATCACGAGCCCGTCGCCCTTGTAGGTGGTGAGGTGTGTGCCGTTGATGGCCGTCTGCATGGAAATCATGGAAGACGTGTCTTGGCGCAGAATGGCAACCTCATTGAGGGCAAATGGGCGGTCAATGGTTTTGTCGAAAGATGTATCTACTTGCAGCAGCGTGCGCTCTTCGATTTTGTAGTCGGCGTTGAGAAGCCGCATTACCATTTCTTCGGCTTCGTCGATGCCAGCCGCCGTGAGATAGCCGAGGTGGCCGGTGTTAAGCCCCATGACAGGAATGGCAGAGCCGGCAATCCAGTAGGCTGTGTGGAGCATAGTGCCGTCGCCGCCTATGCTCAATGCCGCGTCGGCTTGTGGAACACTGTGGTCGTCGAAGCAGTTGAATGGCTGAATGTCGGGCATTTGCGACTTGATGTAGGAGGCAAAAGAATGTTGCACCGCAAACTCAATGTCTTGCTGCCGCAAAAACGAGAAAAAGTCTGCGATGCGGCCGATGTATTGGTGCTGGTGATTATTGCCGAAGATAGCGAGTTTCATGTCGTTGCCGAAGTTATAACAATAGTTTGGGAATGGTTGCGAAAAATAGTTGAAAAAAGGCTTAAAAGGGCGGTTTCGTTTTTATTTTTCGCTAATTCCTTATATTTTTGCATATCAATAGAGATAGCAGCGGCAAAATTAACAAAAAAATCAGCAAAGATAAAAGAGAAACAACAAAAGCCGCTGTGAAGGAGGACGGCTGTTTTGAAAATGACTAAACTAAGCGTAAATATCAACAAGATTGCCACTCTGCGCAATGCGCGTGGCGGCAATGTGCCAGATGTGGAAAAAGTGGCTCTTGACTGTGAGCGTTTTGGTGCCGACGGCATCACGGTACACCCTCGGCCAGATGAGCGACACATACGCCATGCTGATGTGTATGCGCTGAAAAATCTGATACACACAGAATTCAACATTGAAGGTTACCCCGACCCCGACTTCATGAAAATGATGCTTGAGGTGAAGCCAACGCAAGTGACTCTGGTGCCCGATAGCCCTGACGCGTTGACATCGACGGCAGGTTGGGTTGTTAAGCCTAATTTTGGCTTCTTGTCGGACGTGGTGGCAAGGCTGAAAGACGGAGGAATGCGCGTGAGCATATTTGTTGGGACTGACGCTGACAATATAGCCGAAGCCGCAAAAACAGGCGCTGACCGTGTGGAACTCTACACCGAGCCTTATGCAGCCGGATTCAAGGCCAATGCGGCTGAAGCCGTGGCTCCATTTGCGGCAGCAGCCGAGGCTGCATATCAGTGCGGATTGGGCTTAAATGCCGGACATGACCTTAGCTTGGAAAACTTGGCTTATTTCAAAGCCCATGTGCCACACCTCAAGGAGGTGTCGATAGGGCACAACCTGGTGTGCGAGGCTCTGTATATAGGACTTGAACAAACCATCAAGGCTTATCAGGAGTGTCTTAAATAACAAGAATAATAATCATTAAAAAAACTATACAACAAAAGATTTTAAATCATGGCATTAATCAACTCGATACTGGCACTTGTGCAGAGCGATGCAGCAGCTCAGGTGGCCGATACGGTTTCAAATGTTGCCGACAGTGCGGCACAGGCGTTAAACAATGCAGCTACAGGCGATGCTGCCCCAAGTGTGGTTAACGACCTTTCGGTGTGGGATTTGACCCTTGCCGGAGGTTGGCTGATGGTGCCTCTGGCATTGCTGCTTGTGGTGAGTGTGTATATATTCTTTGAGCGTTTCTTTGCCATCACTAGTGCCTCGCATGAGGACAAGTCGTTTATGGACCGCATCAAGGAATACATTCACGGCGGAGAGATTGACAAGGCACTTGAATTGTGCAAAAAGACCGACTCGCCATATTCGCGCATGATTGAGAAGGGTGTGAGCCGCATAGGTCGCCCGATGAACGATGTGCTGGTGGCAATAGAGAATGTGGGCAACATGGAAGTGGCAAAACTTGAGAAAGGCTTCTCTTGGCTTGCAACCACTGCCGCAGGTGCTCCTATGATTGGTTTCTTGGGAACGGTTACTGGTATGGTGCAGGCGTTCTTCTCGCTTGCAAGCGCAGGCAACAACAGCAACGTGTCAATCCTGGCAAGCGGCATCTATGAGGCTCTCGTGACCACAGTGGCCGGTTTGATTGTGGGTATTGTGGCACTGTTTGCCTACAACTATCTCACCTCTCGTGTGAACAAGGTGATGAACAAACTGGAAGGCAACACCATGGAATTCATGGACTTGCTTAACGAACCCGCTAAAAAATGAAATTAAGTTGATATTGACATGGCTTTAAAAAGACAGCATCAAACATTATCAATGTTCAGTATGGCGTCGATGACCGACGTTATATTCCTTCTGCTGATTTTCTTCATGGTGACCTCCACATTTGTGTCGCCGTCGGCTCTTGAGGTGAACTTGCCGCAAAGCAGCCAGACAACAACGCTCAAACCCACCACACGCATATATGTTGACAGTGCAATGAACATGTATTGCACACAGGGCGACAGCTTGCAGGAAGGGGAACTGATGCCACTGCCGCCGACACAGCTCGACGGATTTTTGGCAAATCTGCACCAGAGCAATCCACAAGAGTTTGTGGCACTATATGCCGACGAGGAAGTGCCATACGGAAAGATTGTGGAGATTTTGGATAAGGGTTCACGAAATGGGTTGAAGATAGTGCTGGCCACCAAGCCGGCATCGGCAAAATATGCCGCTCCAGAACCAGACGAGCAGTTGGCTACACAGCAACAGACCGTGACAGCCAAGCCTGCTCAATAACGGAGAGTAAGAGGAAAACAAATTCACCTCAAAAGAAACCTACGAGAAATGAACAATAGAAACAAGAACGAAATGGCTTCGGCTCTAATCACGCTGCTGCTTATGGCTGTGGTGCTGTGTGTTCTTGTGTTCTCACATTTGCATTATCAATATCCGCCGGAAAACGTCAAGGAACTGCAAGCCGACTTGCAGCAAGACTCCATAATGTTTGGTGGCGAATATGTGATGCTTGGCAACACGCCAGAGCCAAATCCGTCGGAGGATATGGACAATGAGCAGCCTGAACAGGCTGAGGAAGTGGCGGAAAAACCAAGCACCGAGGGTGAGGACCTTGAAGATGCCGGACAACCGGCCAAGCAACCGAAACCGTTGGTTCAATCGAAACAAGAGTCACCGATGAAGGTCAAGGAGAAAAAGGTTGAGAAAAAGCAAAAGACCGGACCTTCGGAGGAACAAATAGCTCAAAAAGAGAAAGAAAAGCGCAATAAGAATGCAGTGAACAGCAAGATTGCCAATGCTTTTGGCAAATCGGGCGGTTCGGGCAATGGCAAACAAGGCTCGCCAGATGGCAATTCGTCAAGCGGCTCTCTGACAGGAAAACCAGGCATTGGTGGACTGGTGGGCTACACGCTTGAGTATTGGGGTCGGCCGCACAGCCAGTGGACTGGCACTGTGGTGGTGAAAGTGCGTGTCAACACGCGCGGCCGCATCATCGAGGCTCACTGCGTGGGTGGCACAGGCGGTGCTTATGCTCACCCAAGTGTGCGGCGCTATTGTGAGCAAGAAACGCTGAAATCGGCGTTCTCAGTGCCAAAGAATACCACTACCGAGGGCGTGGGCACTGTGACATGGCGCTTCGTTGACTGACAAGACAAATGGGGGCGCATCATTTTGATTGCGCTCTGCCCCACGAAATAAAGCGGCTGGACTCAAGCAAATGCAAGTCCAGCCGCTTTATTTCGTCATGCCCCCACACAGCGAGCCTTGCGTTGCTTATTGGCCTTGGCTATTGCAGCAAATGCAGATGCTTAATCTCGTGTGCCAGAATTCTGCTGTAGATTTCCGCGCCAGAGCGATTCATGTGGTAAGTGTCTTGAAACAGGTTTTTGTTGGTTGCAAAACTGGCGTCGTAATAGTGATTTATTACAGGCACATTGCTCTTTTTGACCATGGCCAAGAAAGCAGCCAGATAGGCATCGGGCTGATTTATACTGTTGTAAAGCGGAGATACGGCAAACGTGAGACGTATGCCTTTCTGAGAGCAGTCTTTAATCAAGCGGTTGATGTAATATAGCTTCAACGTGTCGAGGTCCACTTGTGTCTTGGTGGCATCTTCAATTTTGTCGTAGGTCATGGTGCCGTCAAGGGGCACAAAGCCTTTTAGAGCATCGTCGTTATCACCCGATTTGTTGTCAGTGATTATCTGCAAGAACTTGCCGTTGTATCTGAACATGTTTGACAGCATTTTAATGCGTTCTGTGGGTTCTACATGCCAGAATATGCTGTCGATGCCAGGGCGGTTATAGTAAGGCTTGAGCCATGTGAGATATGTCATGTTGTCGTTTCTTCTCAAATCGAAGTCGGTGGTCACATCGTAGATAATCAACCGTGGCGTGTAGCGTGCCGTGAGCAGCTTGAAACGGCCGTAAAATGTGATTATGCCCATGCCGTCTTGACCGCAGTTGTAGCAAGGCATGCCAAGGCTGTCGCTGAGCACCTGCGGGTCGTAGTGATGTACCGCCCGGCTTGAGCCGAACACCAGCACCGGGTCGTTGAGTTTGTCGGCTATAAACTCATTGCGGCCGGAGTAGCCTCGTTTGGCCGAGAGTGTGAGTTTGTCAAACTCAATGCCGGCTGCAATGTCGATGCCGGCCAATATGGCAAACAGCGCTAAAATCAATATGATGAATTTTTTCATAGTTCAGGTTTTTAGAATTTCACATAGATGAATTGGGTGGAGTCGAACACGCCACACAGCATGATGAGAACAACGACTGCAATGTAGGAACACCAGCGGACAAGGGTGTGCCTGTTGTTGAAAAGTTGCAGCTTGGGAACGTATTCCTCGCAAAACTCCTTGACGAAAACTATGACCACAGCCAAGAAAATGAACGCCATGTCGGTTTTGGTTGACACAAACAGCCCAGAGCCTTCAAGTGTGAAAATCTTGGCTACGACGGCGCTTGCAGAGGCGATAGTGGGCATTCTGAACAAAATCCACAACAGGGTCGCCAGTGAAAATGTGATTAAAATGCGCGCCGGCTTCAGCACTTTTAGCACGGCGGATTGCGCAAACCGTCCCTTGGGGTCTATTCCCAGGATTTTCTCGATGCACTGTAGTGCTCCGTGCAGGAGTCCCCACACAATGAAAGTCCAGTTTGCTCCGTGCCAGATGCCACTGACAAGAAAAGTGACCATAATGTTGAAATAATGCTTGAGTTTGGAGCAATGGCTTCCGCCGAGGCCTATGTAGATGTAGGTGGTGAGCCAGCGTGTGAGCGAAATGTGCCATCTGCGCCAAAACTCGGAAATGCTGCTTGCAAAGTAGGGGCGACGGAAGTTGTTGACCAAGTCGAAGCCCATGAGCCGCCCCACGCCTATTGCCATGAGTGAATAGCCGGCAAAGTCGCCATAGATTTGCAGAGCGTAGAGAATGGCTGCAAATAGGCAGGAAATGCCACTCTGGTAGGCGTAGTTGTTGAACACGCTATCTACGTAGAGACCGAGCCTGTCGGCCAACACGGTTTTAAGGAACATGCCCCAGAGCAGCCATTTAAGGCCTTGCACAGCTTTAGTGAAAGAGAATGTCCGTTTGGCTTTGATTTGCGGAAGAAGCTCGGAGGCTCTGCTTATGGGGCCTGACAGAATTTGTGGGAAGAAACTCACAAATAAGGCATAGTCAAGAAAATCACGCTCTGCAGTGATGCGTTTTTTATAAACGTCAATCAAGTAGCCCACGGCTTGGAATGTGAAAAAAGAAATGCCTATTGGCACAGCCCAGTTGAGTCCGGCTGTGTGTTGGCAACCAAACAACTCTTCTATGTTGCTTGCCAAAAAATCATAGTACTTGAAGAAAAGCAAGGGGGCGATGCCAAGCAGTGTGCCCACCCAACAAATCGTTTTGGTGCGTGTGGCAGTCTTTGTGAGCGCCAAAGCCATGAAATAAGTGACTATGGTGACCCAAAGCAACACAAGGGTGTGGAGGGGTGCATATTGTGCATAGAGGGCATAGGAGGTGCATAATAGCAAGATGTTGCTGCCACGGCCTTGCGATTTTAGGTCTATCAAATAGCTAATCAAGTAATATCCTCCAAAAATCAGAGGAAACAGCCATAGAAACTGAAAGGAGTTGAATATCATAATAGGGTATAAGCTGTTATGTTTTCGTTAACTATGCTGCAAAGATAGAAAAATTTAGACTAAGAGCGCAATGGGCATTAAAATAACAACAGCGGAGAAACTGATACGCAGTCTCTCCGCCGTTGTAAGTGGGTGTCCTCGATGGGTGAGGGCGGCAACTGACAGCGCGTCAGAAGCCTATGATGTAGTAGTGTGTGCCTGATTTTTGGCCTGTGGGGTTCTCGCCCAGCTTGAGTGTGCCTGCCACATCGAGGGCGGCACTATTGGCACTATAGGAGTAGAAGCTGCCACCGAGAATAGAGATGTTTCGGTCGGCTTTCACGCCTTTGGGTGCAGAGTTTTTCTTTGCACCAAGGGTGACAACGTTGATGTTGCCGCCATAGATGTTGATGTCGGCACCGCTGTTGAAGCCTTTGCCGCCTTCGCCAGTGCATTTCACGTTGACTATGCCGGTGGTGACGTTGATGGTGCTGTCGGCTTTGATGCCAGCGCAGCCTGTTGTGTCGTTGGAGAGTACGAGTGTAGAGCCAGAGTTAATCACAGTGGTGCGTCCGCCATAGATGTTGATGTTGCTCTCGCAGTTTATGCCTTTGGCACCGTTGCCGGAGGTGACGAGGTTGATTACGCCCCCTTTGATTGTGACACCGTCGTTGGCCTTGATTGCATTGTTGGCAGTGCTGTTGACATAGATTTTGCAGCCTGGGCGAACCACTATGTAGTCGTCGCTGCAAATGCCGTTGCGTGAATTGGCATTGACGTTGAGCGTGCCTTTGCCGCTTATTAAAATTTGGCCTTCGCTAAACAGGGTGCCCTTCATGTCCTCACCAGCAACCGGCACATAGGTCTTGCCGTCGCTGAGGGCATTGCTTGTGCCGTCGGCCAAAACGAGATAGAGCGACTTGCCGCACTGATTGTTGATGGCTGCGCCTGATGGGTTGTGGAGCGAAATGCCGTTGAGTTCGAGCTTGTATTTGTTGCTGCTATAAATCTTTATAGAGCCGTCGTTGCTATATCCGCTGAGGGAATATGACACGTTTTTGCATGATGACTTGATGGTGACATGCGCCCCCGAAGTGGTGATGGTCACGGCGTCAACGTCGCCAGTGGCAGTGACGGCGTTGCCACTGAATTTCAGGTTGATGTTACGCGTGATTTTGGCGTTCTCAACATAGTCGTTGAATGTGGAGTCGGTGTCGTCGGTGGGAATCACTTCGGGTGCTTCCGCAAGGTCGGTGGAGTCAACTTCTATTTGCTTTATTTCCACTTCTTCGCCATCGCCCTTGCCAGAGCCGTTGTTGTCGCTTGAGCACGACATTATGCCAACTGCAAGCACAGGCAGCAAGGCTAACTGAAATAAACGTTTCATTTTGTTGCTTGTTTTTAGAGTGTGTGTAAATGGTTAAAAACTGAATGTGTATCCTAATCCCAATATGTGGGAATTGATGTCGTGGTCGTCGTCGGTGCTGTTAACTGACTGGAAGCGATAGAACGCCTCTACGGAGTGCTTCTTGGTGATGCTCCACTCGGCTCCTGCGGTGAGGCGTGTCTTGTCGAGAGACCAAGAGTTGTAAATTTCAACATTGGCAAACGGAGAGACCTTGCTTTTTGGAATGTTGTAGGAGACCTGAAAACGCGACCTGAGCACGTTTTTGCTCTTGCTGCGCACAGAAACATCTTCCCAGGAATCTGAGCCGTAGAGATAGCGTTCTGTGGTCTTTTCGGGGCGGTAGGTGTATTGCCAGCGCTCACGAATGGAGAATTTCACGCGGTTCACCTTTATGCTTGCCGTGAGCGACGCATAGGTGCGGTGACGAGGCCCCCAGAACGACGGACGCCACTTTGTGACATCGCCGGTGGAGTTGTATTTGAATTTCTCCTCGTTGTTGTCGTAGATGAACTGGTAGCCTGCATCGGCTTTGAGCCAATGTGTGATTTTGTAGCCTGCTCCTACCGACACGTCACACTGGTCGGCAGTTTTTGCATTGTTGCGTGTGCGGAAGCCCACACCGGCATCAACACTCCAGTGTTTGTTGATTTTTTTAGATGCTTCGGCAGAATATTTAATGCCAAAATCATTGTTGTCGTCAGCAAAGGCAGTTGCTGCCGTCAAAGTGAAAACAGCAAATAAAAGTGCGATTAATCGTCGTTGAAATTTTTCCATTCTTCTTTAGATAACTTTAATTTGTTGTTAATTGTGGAATTATCGTTGTTGTCGTAAGAGTTGTAGAAAATGCGAATCATTGCCATGTCGCGCAAAAAGTCGATGGCACCGACTTCAACGTTGGTTATGCTGAGCCCTGTGCGGCGCTCGAGGTCTTTAATGAGGTCGTCGTGCCGCTCCGGTGTGATGAGTTCTATGCGGTCGTATTGCACAAGCTTGGACTTCTCCTTGTTGCTTAGCAGCAGTTTCTCACAGAGCAGTATTGCCAGAGTGAGGGCTATGTTGGGTAGCAGCACCACGAGCGTGAACTGTGTGGAGCCGGCAGCCAGAGCATTGACCACAGAGAGGCAGATTATTGAAAAGAGATAGGTCATTTCGCGCACCGGCATGGCGTCGGTGCGGTAGCGCATGATGCTGAATATGCCGAACAGCCCGATTCCTATGCCAATGCTCGTTTTGCCCTTGAGGTTGTCGAGCATGAAAATCATGTAGAACATCAGAAAGAAGATGGCAATGCTGATGAGAATGAATGTGAAATAGAAGTCGCGCCGGTGACTCTTGCGGAAATAAAGAAAGTGTATGATGGCCCACACAACTGTGGTGTTGAGTGCAAAGAGTGCCAGCATGTTAGTGAAACTCACGTCGGAATTGGCTACGCCCATCAATATTTCGTTTAGATTTTCCATTTTGCTAAGATAGTTTATTTTTGAAATTTGTATTTCTTAATAATATTTAATTAACTGTTTTTGTTCGATTTTTTCGATTGCGTGGAGCCGGGGCTTGAAGCGGTTGTAGCGCACATGCGGATTGGTGAGAATTGTGCCTATGCAATATTTGCTGAAGCCCATGGGCTTGATGCGCAGCTGGCGCAGAATGGCGAGAATGGGCGAGGGGACATTGCCATCGCGTTTCAGCTCGATTATGGCGGTGTTGGTAAACGCGAAGTCGCGCCCGGTGGCTATGTTGTGAAAACGCAGGTCGGTGTCGATTGTGAGCCGCTCGGTCATGCCACGGTTGACGAGCGTTATGCGGTTGAAGCGATTTTCTATCTGCTCTATAAGTTCGCCGGGGGCGTAATACAGGTTTTGGTTGAGGAAATCGTCGCAAGTGCCGAAACGCTGCTCGTGGCCGGAGTGAAACGTGATGTCGTGTGGAGGATTTGTGGAGTCGAAACCTGTGATTGTGACACGCTGCTTGCGTGTGCGCTTATGGTTGTCTTTTGTCTTTATTTCAAGGAAATTGAGCTGCGATGAAACGTAGGAGCGTATGCGCAGCTTTTGACGGTCGGCGTGTCCGGCCTGATGGCGGCGAAACATGTCGAGGTCGGCGGTGTCGAAATACACTGTGTAGTAGGGGCTGATGCGTTTGCCGTCGGCCACGAGAATGCGGTAGTCGTTGTGTGCGAGCATAAGCAGCTGCTTCAACTTTTCGGTTGAAGTGACAAATTTAGTGTCGGTGCGGTTGAGCAGCTTCACTGCATTCATCTCACTGAGCGTGATGGGGCTGAATTTCGAAACCAAGTCGTCCATTGTGCTTTAGTGGCTGTGTGGGTATTTGCTAATCAGTTAAAAAAACATGCACGTTGTTACAAAGCTATCTGCTAATAGTGCGGAGATTATATAGCAAAGATAACAATTTATTTTCACAGGTCAAGGACAGTTGGGGTTGCCTGTGGCGATATGGCGGCATTTTGTGGCTACTGGCATTTATAGTGCGGACATGAAAAAAGTGAGAGAACTCACCGTGCTTGGTGGGTTCTCTCAACTTGTTATGGGGAGTCGGCAAAAGCCGAAAACTTCGTTATTTGACTATGAAAAGCTTTTTGGCAACACTGCGTGTTCCGTCGCTGAACGTGGTTATAACCACATTTACGCCGTCAACTGGAGTTGGCGAAGTGAGTCCGCTTGGAGTGACGTAAGTCTGCTTAATCACGGTTTTGCCGGCGTTGATGTCATTGACGGCAGTGGCAGCGATTTCAGTAGAGGCTACAACCGACGGGTAGAAATTGTGCTTGGCTGCTATTACCTTGACGGTGATAGAGCCCTTGGGTGGGAACACCGGCTCGGTGGTGCTTGTGCTGCCTGTAGTCGGCTCAGAACCATCGAATGTGTAGTAGTAGGTCACACCGTCCATTTCATCGGAGAATGTGAGTGTATTGGTGGTCACGTCATAGGCGATGGCTGGTTGAGGCACGGTGTCGGGCACGGCAGCCACAGGAATGCGCTTAACGAAGCCGGCATAGGTGGCCACAAGTGTGTCGGTGAGCACAGGTGCTGCGTCCATCGACAACGTGTTGCCGTCTTTGACAGCAAAGGCGTCGGTGCCGCTGACCACTGACCACACAAGGCCCTCTGCCTTGCTGAGACTGATGTCGGTCTTGATGGAGTCGGCGCGTGAGTTGGTGTTGAAGAATGCCACGCTAAGTGCGCCGGCTTTTGCTCCAGGTTCGTCGGCAAACGTCTTGAGAGTGGGGTACTTGCCTTTTTCAAAAGACCAGTATGCTGTGTCGAGACCTTCAAGCGGCTTGCCGCTTGTGAGCTCGGCTGTGGTCAATCCAAATCCGCCTGCATATTCGGCTCCATGTGCTGTGCTGAATGTGCTGAGTTGTCGGTCGTAGTAGGAAGTTTCAAGAATGCCTTTTTTGTAGAGCTTGCCGATGATGTTGCCAATGGTGTTGGCGTCGTCGGTGTTGGCAGTCCAGAGCATACCCACATTGACTGCTGACGATTGCATAACTTGCGTTGTGTTGCCATTGAACCAGGCTTGAATGCCACCCACGTATTTTGGTGCGTGCACATAGCCGGTGTTGAGCACATTTTTAAGCGTGCCGAAGTTGGTCTCCACGATGCCGCCGGCGGCATTGAGCTTGCTCCAGGCATAAGAGCTGTTGATTTGCTCAACGCCCACTTCACCGTCGTTCTGGCAGTTCTCAATGGTGCCTCGGTTGCAAGCTGCAATGCCGCCTGCATTGAAGTATCCGGCAGTGATTTTGCCTGCGTTGTAGCAGTCGCGAATTAGGCCTTTCTCGTTGTAGCCGGCAATGCCGCCAATGTTGCCTGAGTGGGCTGTTACGCTGGCGTAGTTGCGGCAGTTTTCGATAGTGCCGTAGTTATAGCCGGCAAAGCCGCCCACGTTGGAGTAGCCGGTGATGTCGCCATAGAGCTTGAGGTCTTTAATCACACCGCCCTCTTTGAGGATACCGACGAGAGCAATATATTTTTTGCGCTGGTCGTTGGGTATGGTGCCGTTGGCGGCAAGTTTGCACTTATTGAGGTAGATGTTTGTAATCTTGTGGCCGTCGCCCTCAAGAATTCCGGCAAAGCCATAGGTGCGAGAGTCGTTGACTCCGATTCCTATGAAGTTGGTGTCGTTCTCAAGGTCGATGTCGTTGGTGATTTTGAAATAAGTGTTTTCAAACGACAGGAGGTTGTTTGTGGTGGCAGAAGCAAGTGTGATGAGGTCGGCTTTGTTCTTGATGAGATAAGGCTCAGCCTCGGTGCCTTTGCCCTCAAACAGCGTGGCTGGAGCGAGCTTTATGGCGATTTGCTTCTTGAAAGTGCCGATAGAAGCAACAAGAGTGTCGGTTGACACAGAGCCGGTAAGGTGAATGTTGCCCTTGGTGTCGATGTTCACACCCACGCCTTCGGTGCTTGCCACACCGTTGCGGAGCACTTGCCACTTGACAGAATTAAGCACGCTGCCGGTGAAGTCTTTGCTCACTTGGTCAACGTTTTGGTTGTCGTCGGAGAGTTGGATTGGAGCGGCTGCCACATAGGCGGCAGAGTTTGCCTCCAGACCCTTGATGCGCGGATAACGTCCGGCCTCAAGCACCCAAACAGAGTCGGCGAAGCCTTGGAGTGTGGCTGCCGTGAGCTGTGATGTGGGAAGGGCGCCGTTAAGTTCCTTGAAGCGAGGATTAATCTGCTTGTCGAAGTAGGCGTTGGTAATGGCCGGAGCCTTGCCGAGGGTAGTTGCGTCGAATTTGCCGATGAAAGGCATGTAGGCCTCGGTGGAAGTGGATTTGAACACACCAGAGGCAAACACGTTGGTCAGCTCATTTTGGTTGCGGTGACCTGCCACATCGTAGGTGTTGAGTGCCACACCCACTATGGCACCGGTGCGAGTGCCGCCAGTTTCGAGATTTCCTGCAAAGTAGCAGTCTTTCACGATAGAGCCTTGAATGCCGCCTACCACGCCACCCAGGCCAGAGGCAGAAATGCCGTTAGACGGGGCGTGGATTGTGCCGATGCCGAAGCAGCGCTCAATGATGCCCTCGCTGCTGACACCAGCCACAAGACCGGCATACTCGCCGTTCATGGTGGGCACCACGTCGCCGCTGAAATAACTGTCGGTTAGCTTTCCGCCGCGCTCATAGCCGAGGAATCCCACTATGCCACCCACAGAAGCGGTTTCTTGAGTGGAGGTTGCAGTGACGGTGGTGTTGGTTGCCACGAGGTTTTTGCCTGGCCATCTGAGCACGCCAAACACGCCACCCACCTGCGATGCGCCTTTCACCTTGCCGGTGAAAGAAATGTTGTTGGCTGGGCCTGACGAACCCGACACGCCACCGGCGCAGTAAACACCGCTGACGTCGCCGTTTGTGACGGTGATGTTGTCGAGTGAACCCTGGCAATAGGCTGCCACAGTGCCGGCATACATGTATTGGTCGATGATTTTAGGATTTGACAGGCGCAGGTTCTTGATTGAGCCTACAGTGTCAACAGCTCCGAAAAGAGCTGCGTCGCCAGCGTTGCCGCTGCTCACATAGAGGTTGGAAATAGTCTTGTTGTCGCCATCGTAGTGACCGGCAAAACGATAGACTTCGTCGAAACCACCGATTGGTGGGAAATTAATGCCGTTGAGGTTGATTGCTTTTGTTTGCTTGAAATATTTGCCCTCAAACGCTTTGTAGCAACGAGTGGAGGCTTGAATGCCCGACACGTAGTTAACGCTGTCGGAGAGAGCGAGGAGGTCGGCAGGAGTCTCAATGAGCCAAGGGTCGTCTGCCGTGCCGCTTCCTTTCCAGCCGGTTTGTGTTTGTGCGGCAGGATACTTTATGTCGAAAGGCAGCTGTATCTCTGTGGAATTGGCGCGGAAAGCCCATGTTCCGGCAGCATTGCAAATGGTCCAGTTGCCCCAGCTGAGCTTGTTGCCCTCGGTGGTTCCTGTGATTTGGTCATGCGTGTAAACCAACCCCTTGGTGAAGTCGGCCTTGTAGTTGTAGAAATATTTGTTGTTGTAGGTAAACAGCACTTGTGGACGCATGGCAAGCGACTTGTCGCCTTTGACTTGCACGCGGAGCAGGCAGCTGTAACCGGCAGCATTGTAGATGGTTATCTCGTTGCCAGCCGTTTGCTCGGCATACACGCTGCTTGTGACATTGGTCACCACATTGGCAGTGTCGAGCGAAGCACTCTTCATCTGAGCGTTTGCGCTGACGAATTTTGCGCTCTCAACCATGCCGAAGGTGTAGTTTTTGTAGTCGCCAGTGGTGATGAGCACACACCACGGTTGCAGGGTGAGCACGCCATTGGTGATGACACCATTAACGGTGGTAGTGGTGTCGAAATACTTGAGGTCGTTGGTCACGCGCGCCAGCACGCAGCGGCCGTAGTTAGCCGAATTGTAAGCCGTTTGCACAGGGAAAGCCACTTCGCCGGTAGCGCGGTTGAGGCTACCCTTGATGGTTTCGCCCATGGCATTGAAATTCTTGATTTCAATGGTGTTTTCTCCCAAAACGATTTGCGTTTCGTGAGATGCACTGAACACACCACCAGAGGAGTAGTTGATTTGAATAACTGGGTTGGAGAAAGCTGTGATTTCTCCAGCCTTTTTTGCCGCGGCGCGGTTAATTGCAGACTGATGGACCACTTTGCCGGCATCAACTTTCTGCAATTCGGGAGCAATTTGCCCCAAATTAGCACGTTGCCCCATCTTTTGGACTACGGAGCGCGGCACGCGGCCTTGCTCTGCGTCGAAGAATGGTGAAACGGCGGCTCTCACGCTTAATCCAATGCAAGCGATGACAGTCGCCAAAGCAACCAATTTGTAAAATTTTTTCATACTTGTGACTTGAAATTTGATAAAACGTTACAAATATACGGCTTTTGGTTAATTTCTTTATCTGAAAGTTTTGCTTTTATAACATTTTGGCGTGTTTTTCGCGGAACAAACGAAAGATTGCCTAAAAAATAAAAAACACATGCCAGCTTTGTGGGCTGGTATGTGTGTGCGTTGTGAGAGAGTGTGTTTTTAATAGCTATTTCTTGCGGTTAAGGGTTATAAAGCTATAAGCAAATGCGTTTTTCTCATCGGGCTGGAAGTCGGTTTGCTCGGTAACTTCCCATTCGTCGGGGTTGATTGCCGGGAAAAAAGTGTCGGCACCATCAAAGTGGGCGTTGATGCGCGTGAGGTGCAGGGTGTCGATAGCGTTGATGATGGAGCGGTAGATGTGTGCACCGCCTATGAAGAAAATTTCATCGGTTTCATCGGATTTTTCGACAGCTTCGTCAATGCTGTGCGCCACGGTCACACCGTCGTGATGATAGTCGGCGTTGCGTGTCACGACAATGTTTTGCCGGCCGGGAAGCGGCCCTTTTGGGAAAGACTCAAACGTCTTGCGCCCCATGATGATGGGGTGACCCATGGTTATTGACTTGAAATGCTTCAGGTCGGCAGGCAGGTGGCATAGCAAATCGCCATTTCTGCCTATGGCCCAATCGTGGTCAACGGCAACGATTGCAGATAGTTTTTTGTTTGTTGTCATACTGGAAAAATGCGATTAAACCGACACTTCACCTTTTATTGCCGGCCAGGGGTCGTAGCCTTCGAGCGAGAAGTCGCTGTATTGAAAATCGAAGATGCTCTTAACGTCGGGGTTGATGATCATTTTGGGCAATGGACGTGGTGTGCGCGACAGCTGCTCCTTGACTTGGGCGAAATGGTTGCGATAGATGTGCGCATCGCCAAAAGTGTGGACGAAATCGCCTGGTTTCAGTCCTGTGACTTGCGCCACCATCATGAGCAAGAGGGCATAGGAGGCGATGTTGAAAGGGACACCGAGGAAAAGGTCGGCACTGCGCTGGTAGAGCTGCAAGCTCAAGCGTCCGTTGGCCACATAGAACTGAAACAGCGTGTGGCAAGGCGGAAGTGCCATGCTGTTGACCTCTGCCACATTCCATGCGCTAACTATGAGCCGTCGGGAATTGGGATTGGTCTTTATCTCGTTGACCACGCCAGCTATCTGGTCGATAGTGCCGCCCTGATAGTCGGGCCAGCTGCGCCACTGGTGGCCGTAGATGGGGCCAAGTTCTCCGTTCTCATCGGCCCACTCGTCCCAAATTCTCACCTTATGCTCCTGAAGCCAATGCACATTGGTGTTGCCTTGCAAGAACCAAAGCAGCTCGTAGATTATGCCTTTGAGAAACACTTTTTTTGTGGTCAGCAGAGGAAAGCCGTCGTCGAGGTTAAACCGCATCTGGTAGCCAAACACGCTTTTGGTGCCGGTGCCGGTGCGGTCGCCCTTGTCGGTGCCGTCGGTCATCACATGCTGCAAGAGGTCGAGATATTGTTTCATTGCTTATTTTTGACGTTTCGGATTGTTTGTTTTGACTGACAAATTTAGTTGAAAAAAGTTGAAACCGAAAATTGAAAAGTGGCGGCAGCAAAGCCTCAGCATTGGTGTCACGACGGTGGCAGTGTGGCAATTTACAAGTGCAAATGAAAAACTGGCTGTTAGGCTTGTGTGCAGGTGCGGTAAAATCGTTGATTTTCATTGGTTGTTAATAACTTTTTTGCCGGCTTGTGAAAAAAGTTAAATTCAAATTTGTAAACTCACTGCGAGATTAGCTAACTTTACACCAATTTATCGCGCACGTGTGTGAGCGAACACAAGAAAAGCAGAAAGAAAAAGCAAAAATGTCGATTGGCTATGGCATCTGAAATCTATCACATACCGGCACTTTTGAACGAGTGCATGGACGGCTTGAACATAAAACCTGACGGGACATACGTGGATGTGACGTTTGGTGGTGGTGGCCACAGCCGTGCCATAATGTCGAGGCTTGGCGAGCATGGGCGTCTGCTCAGCTTTGACCAAGACATAGATGCCTATCGCAACAGAATAGATGACAGCCGATTTACATTTGTACACGGCAATTTTGCCTTTTTGAGCAACTTCTTGAGGTTTTATGAAGCCAGCAAGGTTGACGGAATATTGGCCGACCTTGGTGTGTCGTTTCACCATTTTGACGACAAAGACCGTGGGTTCTCGTTCAGATATGACGACGGGGTGCTTGACATGCGCATGAACCGTGAGGGCGGCATTGATGCGCGTGGTGTGCTGGCAACCTATAGCGAGCAGCAGATAGCTGATGTGCTCTATCTGTATGGCGAATTGAAGCAGTCGCGCCGCATGGCGGCTGCGATAGTTAAAGCGCGCGCCTCGCAGCCCATAGAGACCACAAAGCAACTTGTGGATTTGGTGAGACCAATGATAAGACCAGCCCAGGAGAAGAAAGAACTGGCGCAAGTGTTTCAGGCGTTGCGGATTGAGGTGAACCACGAAATCGACGTGCTTAAGCGTTTCTTGACACAAGCTCTTGACGCTCTGACGCCAGGCGGCAGGCTGGTGGTGATAACTTACCACTCGCTTGAGGACAGGCTGGTGAAAAACATGATGCGCAGCGGCAATGTGGAAGGCCGAGTTGACAAGGACTTCTTTGGCAGGGTGAACACGCCATTCCGGCTTGTGAACAACAAAGTGATAGTGCCCACGCCCGATGAGGTGGAACGCAATCCGCGCTCGCGCAGCGCAAAACTGCGCATTGCCGAAAAGAAGGACGAAGAAGAAAATAAGTAACGGAAGACGGTGATATGGCAAAGAAGAAAGAAAAGATGTTCGGTTTGAACCCGCTGACGTTTTTGCAGCGGTTTCTGCAAGGACGGTCGTTTTTGACGCTGGGCTTTTTCCGTAAGTTTGGGGTGACGATAGTTTGTGTGACACTCATGATGCTCATGTATATAGCCCAAAAATATGAGGCGCAAAACAAGCTGCAGGAAATGATGGACATGACCACCCAGCTCGACAATGCCAAGACCGATTGCGTGAACGCCAGCGCACAATATAACTCGATGATAAGGGAGAGCCAAATGAAAGCGTTTATCGACACGATGCACATAGACCTCTCCTCGCCGGAGAAACCGCCATATATCCTAAGTGACAAATGAAGAAGTCGAACAAGCAACATATTCTTACACGCTCGTGGTGGGTGATAGGCGCGATACTGCTGTTTTCGGGCAGCATAGTGCATGGGCTTTTTGAAACCACTGTGGTGCAGGCATCGAAGTGGAACATGAAGGCCGACAGCGTGCTCACGTTTGAGACACCAATAGAGCCGGAGCGCGGCAAGATTTTGTCGGACAGCGGCACTGTGCTTGCCGCCAATCTCAACTTCTACACTGTGAGAATTGACTTTAACTCGGCAGGCATAAAAGACAGCGTGTTTCTGAAAAACTTGCCGGCACTGAGTGACAGCCTGCACGCATTCGACGACACTCGCACGGCAAAGCAGTGGAGCGACAGGCTCATGGAAGGCTTCAAGATGAGAGAAAACCACGACCGGCGCGCACGCTCATTCCGCCTGTTCCGCAAGCTAACACACGGACAGCTTGAGCGTCTGCGCACATTCCCATATTTCAAACTTGGCAAAAAGAAAAGCGGACTCTACACCGAGGACAACATGCAGCGTGTGAAGCCATACGGCTCTATGGCATCGCGAAGCATAGGCACTGTGGGCGAGAGCGAGAGCCGTCGCGGTGTGCACGGACACTCCGGACTGGAGTCGGCGCTCGACAGCTTCTTGTATGGTGTGCCGGGTGTGGCAAAACGCATACAGCTCAACTCAAGCATATCAAACTGGGTTAGCACGCCAGCCATCAATGGCTATGATGTGACCACCACCATCAATGTGCAGCTGCAAGACATTGTGGAAACGGAGCTCTACAAAATGTGCCACGAAACGGAGTCGCGCTGGGCAACGGCTGTGCTCATGGAGGTGGCAACCGGAGAAATCAAAGCAATATCAAACCTTGAGTGGAACGACCGCGCGCAAGACTATGTGGAGGGCCGCAACAATGCCGTGCTGGGCTATGAGCCTGGCTCGGTGATGAAGCCAATATCGATGATGGTGGCACTGGAAGACGGAACGGTGAACAACATAGACCAGAAGTGGGAGACAGGGCGCACTTGGCTCTATGAGGGCCGTGCCATCAATGACCCCCATGGCGGTGCGGCACTGTCGCCGAGAGAAATCATAGAAACGTCGTCGAACATAGGCATGTCGAAGATAATAACTAAAAAATATGGGGCAAACCCAGGCGGATTTTACGACCGGTTGAAGGAAATGGGCTTCTTTGAGCCATTTCACACCGGCATTGCCGGAGAGCAAGTGCCGCAGATACGCCGACTGGGCAACACGCGCGCCGACCGTGTGGCACTGACGCGCATGTGTTTCGGCTACTCGACGCTCATACCGCCGCTGTGCACGCTGGGCATGTATAACGCCATAGCCAACGACGGAAAATATGTGCGTCCACACCTGGTGAAGAAATTCTCAAGAGCCGGTTATCCTGACTCAATTGTGCCGATAACATACATACGCCGCCAAGTGTGCTCGCCCGAAAATGCGCGCAAACTGCGCATCATGCTGCACGATGTGGTGTGGGGCGACCACGGCACTGCCCGGCACTGGGTGAAGAGCGACTTGGTGGAGATAGCCGGCAAGACAGGCACGGCATTCACGATAGTAGATGGAAAATACACGCACCAGCGCCGCTTCGCGTTCTGTGGATTTTTCCCATACGAGAAGCCGAAGTATTCGTGCATAGTGCTTATGCTTGGAGCTAACAGAGGCGCAGGCGCGAGCAGCGGAGTGGTGATGAAGAACATAGCCTTGCGCATGTATGCCCACGGACTGCTCAACAACAAATCGAGCTACATTGCCGATGCCGACAGCGTGAAAAGCCGGGTGGCATCGCCCACGCTGTATGCGAGCTCCAACAAGGGCGCACAGACAGTGCTGCGCCAGGGATTGCAGATGGGGCATGTGCGCACGTTCCGCTCGCCGCAGCGCGGAAAACGCGGAGTGCCAGATGTGAGAGGGCTGTCGCTCAGAGAGGCAATAGCCGACCTTGAGAGAGAAGGACTTAACGTGCGGTTTTCGGGCGTGGGCTATGTGGCGCATCAAGACATGACACCAGGCTCGCCATTCAGAAAAGGGCAGACCGTGCATTTGCAACTGAGATATTAGTGTGAAAAACAACAAAATAGAGAGATGGAAAAAAGATTAGAAGAACTGATTGCGGTGGTTAAGGTGACCCGTGTGGAGGGTGCGGCCCAAAAGATGGTGACCGACGTGGTGTGTGACTCACGCGAGGTGAAGCCAGGCGCAATGTTTGTGGCAGTGAGAGGCGTTGCCGTAGATGCCCACAAGTTCATTCCCGACGTGGTGAAAGCCGGAGCAGGAGTGGTGGTGTGTGAGGAAATGCCTTCGCAGCTCGACGAGAATGTGACATACGTGCAAGTGCCCGACAGCACAATAGCACTTGCCCACTTAGCATCGCAATGGTTTGACAACCCCTCTGCCAAGTTGCACCTTGTGGGTGTGACTGGAACTAACGGAAAGACTACAACGGCTACGCTGCTCTATGAGATGGCGCGGCTGATGGGATATAAGGCCGGATTGCTCTCAACGGTGAAAAACATCGTTGACCGCACGGAATATCCAGCAAAGCAAACAACCCCTGACCACTTGACGCTCAACCGCCTGCTGCATGAAATGGTGGAAGCCGGGTGCGACTACGCATTTATGGAGGTGAGCTCGCATGCCTGTGTGCAGCGCAGAATAGAAGGGTTGCACTTTAGTGGTGGCATATTCACCAACTTGACGCGCGACCACCTTGATTTCCACAAGACGATGGAGAACTATATAGCCGCAAAGAAGATGTTCTTTGATGGCCTGCCAGCCGACGCATTTGCTCTGGTAAATGCCGACGACAAGGTGGGCAGTGTGATGGTGCAGAACACCAAGGCTCATAAATACACCTACTCGCTGCGCATAATGGCCGACTACATGGGTCGTGTGCTTGAAGACAGGCTCGACGGCATGACTGTGGAATTTAACGGGCATGAGCTTGAGGTGATGTTTACCGGCGGGTTCAATGCCTATAACCTGCTGTCGGTGTATGGAGCATCGCTGCTGCTCGGTTTCGACCCCGACGAGGTGCTCGTGAAGATGAGCATGCTCGTGCCTGTGGCTGGACGTTTCCAGACATTCCGCTCTCCGCTTGGCTACACTGCCGTTGTGGATTATGCCCACACGCCCGACGCACTTGTCAATGTGCTCAGCACGATAAAAGCGGTGCTCAACGGCAAGGGCCGCATAATCACCGTGTGTGGGTGTGGAGGAAACCGTGACAAGGGCAAGCGCCCAATCATGGCCAAAGAAGCCGCGTCGCGCAGCGACAAGGTGGTGATGACGAGTGATAATCCACGTTTTGAAAATCCGGAAGAAATACTCGACGAAATGGCGGCTGGACTGTCGGCAGAACTTCGCCGAAAAGTGCTGCGCATAACAGACCGCCGCGAAGCCATCAGAACAGCATGCCACCTTGCACAGAAAGGCGATGTGGTGCTTGTGGCAGGCAAGGGACACGAGACCTATCAGGAGATAGAGGGCGTGAAACATCATTTCGACGACCGGGAGGAATTGCAAAAGGAGTTTCAAGAAGAAAAACAATAACCAAAAATAAGAAAGATGTTATATCATTTATTTCATTATTTGCAGGAGTTTGATGTGCCGGGAGCGCGATTGTTTGACTACATCACGTTCCGTGCCGGATTTGCATTGATACTGTCGCTGTTCATAGCCATGGTGTTCGGCAAAAAAATCATTGAGCGTCTGCAGCTCATGCAGGTGGGCGAAATCGTGAGAAACCTCGGTCTTGAGGGCCAGATGCAGAAAAAGGGCACGCCCACAATGGGAGGCATCATAATCATAATCTCAATATTGATTCCGTGCCTGCTACTCGGCAAGCTGAACAATGTGTATATGCTGCTGATGATAGTATCGACGATATGGCTCGGCGCACTGGGCTTTGCCGACGACTATATAAAGGTGGTGCATCACGACAAGGAAGGCATGAAGGGCAAGTTCAAAATAGTGGGTCAAGTGGGCATAGGCCTGATTGTGGGCCTGACAATGTGCCTTAGTCCCGATGTGGTGATGAGCGACAACGAGGAAACTGTGAGCCGTGCAAGCACCGAGCTTGTGGCTTCTGGCGGACAGGCAACTCTGAAAACGGAAAAGTCAACACAAACCACGATACCGTTTGTGAAAAACAACAACTTTGACTATGCCTCGCTGACCCAATGGATGGGTAAGCACGCCCAGACAGGCGGCTGGGTGGTGTTTGTGCTCGTGACCATATTTGTGGTAGCTGCAGTGAGCAACGGTGCAAACCTGACCGACGGACTTGACGGCCTGGCGACGGGGACATCGGCCATAATAGGAGTGGCGCTCGCCATAATGTGCTATTTGGGCGGAAATGTGATATATTCCACATATCTGAATATAATGTATATACCCGACAGCGCAGAACTTGTGGTGTTTGCCGCCGCATTCATAGGAGCCACGATAGGATTTTTGTGGTATAACTCATTTCCGGCACAGGTGTTTATGGGCGACACCGGCAGCTTGTGTCTGGGCGGCATAATAGCAGTGTTTGCAATCTTGATACGCAAAGAGTTGCTGATACCAATCTTGTGCCTGATATTTTTTGTGGAAGACTTGTCGGTAATGATACAGGTGGCCTACTACAAATACACTAAGAAAAAGACCGGTGTGGGCAAACGCGTGTTTAAGATGACCCCAATACACCATCATTTCCAGGTGGAGGGCAACCCGATGAATGCGCTCATGTCGCGTCCGCACAAGGCAGTGCCTGAGTCTAAAATAGTGATGAGATTTTTCATCGTTGCCATATTTTTGGCAGTAATTACATTTGTAACATTAAAAATCAGATAATAGGTATGAAGCGTATTGTGATAATCGGAGCTGGAGAGAGTGGCGTAGGAGCTGCCGTTCTTGCCAAGGTGAAGGGAATGGACGTGTGGCTGACCGATTCCGGGCATGTGTCGGACAAGTACAAAGACGTGCTTGAAAAATACAATATCGCCTGGGAAGAAGGGCATCACACAATGGAAAAAGTGCTTGCCGCCGATGAGATAATCAAGAGTCCAGGCGTGCCGCTCAATGTGCCAATCATAGAGAAAGCCATGTCGAAAAACATTCCGATAATTTCGGAAATTGAGTTTGCCGGCCGCTATACCGACGCAAAAATGGTGTGCATCACCGGAAGCAACGGCAAAACGACGACAACTCTGCTGACATACCATATATTGAAAAAAGCAGGACTCGACGTGGGTCTTGCCGGCAATGTGGGGCGAAGCCTTGCTTATCAGGTGGCAACCACGCATCACGATGTGTATGTGATAGAGTTGAGCAGTTTCCAGCTCGACAACATGTATGAGTTTAAGGCCAATGTGGCAGTGATACTCAACATAACGCCTGACCATCTTGACCGCTACGACTACAAGATGGAGAATTATGTGGCAGCAAAATTCCGCATAATGCAAAACCAGACAAGCGACGACGCATTTATCTACTGGCAGGACGACCCAGTGGTGTCGGCCCAGCTCAAGCAAGTGAAAACTGAGGCCAAGATATTGCCTTTCAGCGGCAACGACGAGGAAAACTGCGCCGCATACGTGGAGAATGGTGTGGTGAAATTTGATGTTGACGGAAAATACTGGGAAATAGACCGCGACGAACTTGCGCTCAAGGGTCTGCACAACTTGTATAACTCAATGGCCGCCGGTATATCGGCAACGCTGCTCGACATAAAGAACGAGGACATAAAACGCTCGCTTGCCGACTTTGAGTCTGTGGAGCACAGACTGGAATATGTGGACACAGTGGAGGGCGTGAAATATATCAATGACTCCAAGGCCACCAATGTGAACGCCACATGGTATGCGCTTGAAAGCGTGAAAGAACCCGTTGTGCTGATTTTGGGTGGCAAGGACAAAGGCAACGACTACAGTGAAATAGAACCTTTCGTGAAGCAAAAGGTGAAAGCCATTGTGTGCCTTGGTGTGGACAATACCAAACTTCACAAGTTTTTCGACGGCAAGGTGCCAGTGGTGGAGGACGCACGAAGCATGAAAGAGTGTGTGACCAAGTGCCACGCACTTGCCAAGGACGGCTACACAGTGCTGCTGTCGCCATGCTGCGCAAGCTTCGACTTGTTTAAGAACATGGCCGACCGAGGCAACCAGTTTAAGCAGTGTGTGAGAGACTTAAAGTGACAATATAGGCACGGAAATGTCGGGAAAAGTTAACAAATATGATGAAATGGCGTGCAAGTATGGCGACCCATGGATTTGGGGCATCTACTTGACGCTGATAATACTGTCGATAATCGAGTCGTACTCGGCATCGAGCCGCGAGGTGGCAACCGCAGGCGTGTATCTCCCAATGATAAAGCAGGCGTTTTTCTTGCTTGCCGGCTTTGTACTGATGTTTGGAATCTACAAGGTGGATTATAACAACAAGGTGCTGATGAGCATATTGATTATGGGACTTGGCGTGATAACGCTTGCCTCGCTTGTGTGGTTGCAGGTGGCCGGTATGGACATCAACGGTGCAAAGCGAGCCATCAGCTTGGGCTTCATAACGTTTCAGCCGTCGGAGCTTGCCAAATTGTCGATAGTGACGCTGCTTGCGTGGGTCTATTCAAAGACGCAAATCAGCATGGACGTGAGCTGGAATGGTCTGCTGGTGTCGGTGGCCATAATGGCGGTTTTCTCGGTGTTTCTGATACAGGGCGGTTTGACCAACACGCTGCTGTTTATGTCAATCAGCGCCACCATGATGGTGCTGTGTGGCACACGGTGGAAGAAGATAGGCGTGCTGATAGCCATATTTGCCGTGCTCGTGCTGCTGTTTTTGGTAATCAAGCAGAGCGGTGACGAGAAAATGGAAAACATGGCGCGCTCTGGAGGCGAGACCGAGCTTGTGGAGCAGGAAGCCGGTGGAAAAAAATCCCAGCCGATGCGAAGCGGAACATGGAAGAGCCGCATCAACGACTGGCTCGACAACGACTCGCTGGTGTATAGGCCAATAACGAGTGACAACCAGCAGAAGATGTTCTCGCGCATAGCCCAGGCGCATGGCGGCGTGTATGGCGTGGGCATAGGCAACTCGCGCGAGTGCAGCCGTCTGCCGCTTGCCTTCTCCGACTACATATTCTCGATAATTGTGGAGGAAACCGGCATGATAGGCGGCGTGGTGGTGATGATACTCTACTTGTGGCTGCTGGCGCGGGCGCTGATGATTGTGAGGCGGCGAAGCCACCGTGTGCTGCCGTCGCTGCTGATAATAGGCGTGGCGTGCATGATAGTGTTTCAGGCACTGTTTCACATGGCAATCAACGTGGGCGTGTTCCCGGTGTCGGGACAACCGTTGCCTATGATTTCAAAAGGAGGAACTTCGATTCTCGTGACAAGCATGGCGTTTGGCATAATGCTCAGTGTGAGCCGCACGCTTGCCCGTCAGGAGAACAAGAACATAAAAACAGATAAGGAGCGCGAAGCAGAAGAAAAGCAGAACGCCGAACAAAAGGTAAATGAATCATTAAAAAATGAGTGGAAATAAATTGAACTTTCTTGTGAGCGGTGGCGGCACTGGCGGACACATATTCCCGGCGCTGTCGATAGCAAATGAAATCAGACGCAGAATGCCTGATGCCAACATATTGTTTGTGGGAGCCGAGGGACGCATGGAAATGGAACGCGTGCCAGCCGCAGGATATGAGATCAAAGGTTTGCCTGTGGCCGGATTTGACCGCCGTCATCTGCTCAAAAACGTGAAGGTGGTGTGCAAGCTCGTTAAGAGCCTCATGCTCGCTAAGAAGATATTGAAAGACTTTAAGCCCGACATCGCAATAGGTGTGGGCGGCTATGCAAGTGGCCCTATGCTGAAGGAGGCACAGAAGCATGGCATTCCCACACTGCTGCAAGAGCAGAACTCGTATGCCGGTGTGACTAACAAGCTGCTTGCCGCCAAGGCCGACTGCATCTGCGTGGCATACGAAGGTATGGAGCGGTTTTTCCCAAAAGACAAGATTGTGATGACTGGTAACCCGGTGCGCCGCAACCTGCTTGAATGCACTGCCACCGTTGAAGAGGCACGCAAGGCGTTTGGACTCGACCCCGAAAAGAAAACCATATTGGTGATAGGTGGAAGTCTGGGTGCTCGTACGGTGAACGACAGCATAATAGGCGGACTTGGCAAAATCGCTGCCGAAGCAGGAGTACAGGTGATTTGGCAGTCGGGCAAAAACTACGACGAGCGTTGCCGCGAAGCCCTGAAGCAGTCGGGTGCGACCAACGTGGTGCAAATGGCTTTTGTTAACAACATGGATATGGCATATCGTGCTGCCGACCTTGTGGTGTCGCGCGCCGGAGCCAGCTCAATCTCGGAGCTTCAATTGCTTGGCAAGCCGTCGATACTTGTGCCGTCGCCCAATGTGGCAGAGGACCATCAGACCAAAAACGCGCTTGCCCTTGTCAACAAGCAGGCTGCGCTGCTGGTGAAAGACGTTGAGGCCGGCGACAAGCTGGTAGATGCCATGCTCGCCACCGTTAATCAGCCGGAGCTGCTCGCCTCGCTTGGCGCAAATGTGCAGAAAATGGCCTTGCGCGACGCTGCGGAGCACATAGTGGACCACGTGATGCAACTCGTGGAAAATAAAAAATAACAGTTAAAAACACAAAAGAGAATTTTCGATTATGAAAGATTTCAAATCGCTATATTTCGTGGGTGCCGGCGGCATAGGTATGGCAGCCCTGGAGCGTTACTTCCTTGCCAAAGGCAAAAAAGTGGCAGGATATGACCGTACATCTACCGAACTGACAACAGCCCTTGAAAAGGAGGGCGTGGAGATGACATTTGAGGACGATGCCGACAAAATTCCGGCTTATTGCCGCGACAAGAATACCACGCTTGTGGTATATACGCCGGCAATTCCCACCACACAGCCCATACTGAAATATTTTATCGACAACGGATTTGAGGTGGTGAAACGCGCCAAGCTGCTCGGAGTGGTCACAGAGCACTCCAAGGGACTGTGCTTTTCGGGCACGCACGGCAAAACCACCACATCGAGCATGTGCGCCCACATACTCGAAACGGCAGGAGTGGGCTGCAACGCCTTTTTGGGCGGCGTGTTGCGCAACTACAACAGCAATTTCCTGCTGTCGTCAACAAGCCCTTACTCGGTGATAGAGGCCGATGAGTTTGACCGCTCATTCCATCACCTGACCCCATATATAGCCGTGGTGACCGCAACCGACCCCGACCACCTCGACATATATGGCAACTATGAGAATTATCTTGAGAGTTTTGCCCATTTCACCGAGCTTATCCGCCCCGACGGCACGCTCTTGATACACACAGGGCTGAAACTGAAACCGCGTGTGGCCAAAGGCGTGAAAACGTTTACATATTCACGCAACGATGGCGATTATCATGCCAAAAACATAAGAAAAGGCGACGGAGAAATCGTGTTTGACTTCGTGACACCCAATGGCATAGTGCCCGACATAAAACTCGGAGTGCCGGTTGACATCAACATAGAGAACGCTGTGGCAGCAATGGCTGTGTGCCACATGATAGGCGTAGATGCCGATGCCATGCGCACCGCCATAGGCACATTTATGGGTGCGAAACGCCGCTTTGAGTTCTGGTTGAAGCAACCACTGCCGGGCGGACATGTGGTGATTGACGACTATGCTCATCACCCTAATGAGATAAAGGCAAGCATAATGTCGGTGAAAGACCTGTATGCCGGCCGCAAGCTGTCGGTAATCTTCCAGCCGCACCTTTACACACGCACGCGCGATTTCGCCAGCGAGTTTGCCGAGGCACTGTCGCTTGCCGACGAGGTGTATCTGCTGCCGATATATCCGGCACGCGAGGCATCCATACCGGGAGTGACCACCAAAATCATATATGACAAGGTGACGAGCAAGGTGAAGAAAAGCTTTGATACCAAAGAAGATTTGCTAAAGTCTTTGCAATCACTTAAATTTGAAGTGCTGTTGACGGTGGGTGCCGGCGACATAGTGAACTTGCTGCCACAAATTTGTGAAGAAGTACAGAAACAGAAATAATGCTTAAGCACATAGTTCAATATTCCATAATAGGCGTCTTGGCGGGACTGCTCCTGTGGGGCATATTCTGGGCTCGTGGCAAGGCTGGCGATGAGATGTGCACCCAAGTGGTGGTTGACATTCCCAATGCCGGCAGCATAACGTTTGTGACGCGAGACGGAATATTAAACGAGCTGCGCAACCGCAATGTGCACCTGGTGGGCGAACCCATGCGCAACATCAACACCGACAAGGTGGAGGCTGCGCTGCACGATTCGGAATATTTGGAGAATGTGGATTGCTACAAGGCACAAAACGGCAAGGTGGTGATAAGCGCCACGCAGCTTGTGCCGGTGCTGAGGGTGTTTGACGGCGGAGCGTCGTATTATGTTAACGCCAGAGGCAAGCGAATGTCGGCCACGGCAAGCTATCATGCCGACGTGCCCATAGTGGAGGGCCACTTCACAAAGGATTTCACGCCAATGCGCATTTTGCCGCTAATTGACTATGTCAACAGCGACCAGGTGTTGCGTTCGCTTGTGTCGATGTATTGCATAAAAGACACCAACGACATTTTTGTGGTGCCAACCATAAAAGGGCATGTGGTGAACCTCGGCAATGCCGACAACTATGTGAACAAGTTCAAAAAGCTGCTGCTGTTTTACCGCAAAGTTATGCCGGTGAAAGGGTGGTTGACCTACGACACAGTGTCGGTGAAATGGACGCATCAGGTGGTTGCCACCAAGCGTGCGATAGCTGTGGCGCAAGACGAAACCTATGATGCCTCTCTTGACGAGCCTATGGCCGACATTCAGACTATGAGCGTGGGCGATGTGAACCAGACGCTTGCCGTTAAGAAGGACGACAACCAGGGTGAGGCTAAAAAAGCCGTTGCCGACGAGCAGCAAGCTCCCAAGAAAAAGCCTGTGGAGGAGAAAGCCGACAAGAGGGCTGATGAACCCAAAAAGAAGAGCGAACAAACCGGCAAGGCCGACAAAAAAGAAAAGGCGGCTGCTGACAACGGCAAGAAAAAAGATGCGGGCAATGTGAAAAAGGAGGCTGCGAAGAAAACAGATGTGAAAAAGAGCGCAGACACCAAGCAGAAGCCCAAGGCCGACACCAAAAAGCAGAAAGACGATAATAAATCGAGTAAAGGCGCAAAAGATAAAACAACTACAAATAAAAAGAAATAATTAAAACAAGACAAAAATACCTTCATAGTTATGGGAAAGAACCAGTATATAGTTGCATTTGAGATTGGCAGCTCAAAGATAGTGGGTGCCATAGCCGAAAAAACAGCGGCAGGAGTGCAAGTGAGATGCCTGGAAAGGGAAAAGCTGTCGAATTGCGTGCGCTACGGCGGCATACAAAATCCAGACATGGTGAAGAGTAGCATCAACCGCATAATCACCCGTTTGGAAAATGCGATTGACGGCGTGATAAAAAAAGTGTATGTTGGCGTGTCTGGACGCTCGGTGCACTCGGTGGAAGTGGAGTCGGAGCACGGCATCGACTCTTCACGCCCAATAACCGAGGACATGATTAAGAGCTATATCAGGGAGATGACCAGAAACCCACAAAAGGGTTATGAGATTATAGACATAGTGCCGCGCGTAATCAAGGTTGACAACAAAGAAACCACAAACCCTGTGGGGCAATTTGGCTCGAAAATCAGCATCAGCGTCAACTTGATTGTGGCCAAAGACATGGTGAAGCAAAACTTGGACCGCTCAATAGGCATGCTCAACAAGGAATATGTGATAACACCGCTTGCCGTGGCAAAAGAAGTGCTAACGGAGTCGGAGCGGTCGCTTGGGTGCATGCTGGTGGATATGGGCGCAGAAACCACCACGGTGTCAATCTACAAAAACAACGCACTGTGCTATCTCAACACGCTGCCGCTTGGCGGACTCAATTTGACCAAAGACATAGCCATGGGCTTGAGTGTGGTGGAAGATGAGGCAGAGAGCATAAAACTCAATCTCAACAGCCCTCTTGACCCCAATGCCGACAACATAGAGGTGGGCGGAGTGAAATCGACCGACGCAGCTTCGTTTATCTCGGCAAGAATGGGTGAGATGATAGCAAACATCAATGAGCAGGTGGCATACGCCAAGCTCACCACGCTCGATGTGAAGAGCATAGTGATAGTGGGAGGTGGTGCACAGCTCAAGGGTCTGCCAGAAAAGATGGAAGAAGACTTGAAGGTGAAGGTGCGTCGCGGCGAATATCCGATTGACGTGGTGATTACCGACCATCATGTTAACCGCCCAGAATACATAGAAATTCTTTCGTTGCTGTCACGCTCGGCCAAGCGTATGAGTGCTGGCGAGAGTTGTGTGGAGCGCATGGAATATGTAGATGGCCCGGAGTTGCGCGGTGGGGTTGAACCAGAACCGGTTACTGAACCAGAACCTGCACCAAAGGCTGAAGACCCCAATGCGGGCGCTAAGAAGAAAAAAGGCGGTTTCTTTGACAAGTTGCTTAAAAGAGCCAGCGTACTCCTTGACGAGAACGACGTAGATGGTGAGAAATGACCTAAAGTGGAACTGAAAAAAGCTTAAGATATGGAAAATCATCAAAATGATATAATGAGCGGAATAGCCGACAACCCTGGGTTTGTGGAAGAGAAAAAGACGCCTGTGATCATAAAAGTTGTGGGTGTGGGCGGTGGCGGCGACAATGCCGTGAACCACATGTATTCGCAAAACATAGGCGGAGTGTCGTTTGTGGTTGCCAACACAGACCGTCAGGCCCTTAACAACTCGCCTGTGCCAAATCGTCTGCTGCTTGGCCCTAACACTTGCGAGGGACTTGGTGCCGGCAACGACCCCGATGTGGCCAAGAAAGCAGCCGAGGAAAGTGCCTCAGATATAGCAGCCTTGTTTGACGATGAAACGAAAATGGCGTTTATCACAGCCGGAATGGGCGGTGGTACCGGAACAGGTGCTGCGCCTATAGTGGCTCGCATAGCAAGGGAACGTGGCATACTGACGATAGGCATTGTGACAATACCATTCCTGTTTGAGGGACAAAAAAAGATATTGAAGGCATTGGCAGGTGCTGACGAAATGGGCAAATATGTAGATGCTCTGCTCATAATCAACAACCAACGCCTGACAGAGATATATCCTGACTTGAACTTTGTGAATGCGTTTGGCAAGGCCGATGACACACTGTCGGTGGCAGCACGCAGCATTTCAGACCTGATTACAGCCAATGGCCAGATGAATCTAGACTTCAGAGATGTGAACACCACACTGCGAAACGGCGGTGTGGCAATCATAAGCTCTGGCTATGGCGAGGGCGAACACCGTGTGACCAAGGCAATAGAAGACGCTCTGGAGTCACCGCTGCTGAAGAACCGCGACGTGTATGGCTCAAAGCGCATATTGGTGAACGTGTATTTCAATCCCGAGGCAAAGAATCCGTTCAAGATGGAAGAGGTCAACGAACTGCAAGCCTTTATGGCAAATTGCAGCACCGATGTAGATGTGATTACCGGAACTGCATTTGACGAGACGCTTGAAGACCGTGTGAAAATCACGATACTTGCCGCAGGATTTGATGTGTCGCTCAACGATGAGAGTCCGGCACAGCCAAAGAGAAGTATCCAATCGCCAGTGACAGAGGTGAAAAAAGCTGCACCGGCACCAGAACCAGACCCACGCAAGCGCTTGATGGACGAGTATGGGGCAAAAGCCATCATAGACCAAGACTCGGAGCGCGCCAAGGCACGCTATGTGGTGTTGCGCCTCGACGACATGGACAACGACGAGATAATAGACATGCTGTGGAGCACTCCCACATTTAAGCGCAAACCAGAGTTTTTGTCGGCAATCAAGGCAAAACAAAACGAGCCCAAGACCAAAGCTCCGCGTCACGAGGAACCCAAGAAGGGCAAGCAGGGCACAATCAACTTTGGCTCAATGATGGGTTGAAGTTGAAAATTAGTGAATTATTGTGTAATTTTGCGGCATAAAAACAAATAATAAGCCGTGAGCAACATCTGGCAAAAAAGAAAAGACTATGAGTATATTTGAAACTGTCAATGCCGGCATCAAATCGGCTATGCTTGCACGCGACAAGCAGCGTCTGGAAGCGCTGCAACTTATAAAAGCCGCTTTTCTGATAGTCAAAACCGCTCCAGAGAGCAAGGGCGAGGTGACCGATGAGGCTGCCATCAAGGCACTTGTGCGCCTGCACAAGCAGCATGTGGAAACCGCAGAACTGTTTGCCCAAAACAACCGCAACGACCTTGCGGAGCAAGAACGCTTCCAGGCAGGCGTGATTGCCGAGTTTTTGCCAAAACCTCTCACTCCAGAGGAGTTGACGGCCGCTGTGCGCGACATAATAGCCAAGACCGGAGCAACGTCGATGAAAGACATGGGCAAGGTGATGGGCATGGCCACAAAGCAGCTTGCCGGCAAGGCTGACGGAAAATCAATCTCGGCAAAGGTGAAGGAATTGCTCGCCTGAAAGAGTGAAACAACGAAATTAAGTTTAATGACACAATCATAAAGTATGCTTACATTACAATTAATCAACGAGAACCCCGAAGACGTGATTCGCCGTCTCGCCGTGAAACAATTTGACGGCCGCGAGCCAATCATGCGTGTTGTGGAGCTTGACAAGGAGCGCCGCTCGGCACAAAAACAACGTGACGACAACGCTGCCCAGCTCAACAAACTCGCCGCCCAGATAGGTGCTCTCATGAAGCAGGGAAAGAAAGACGAAGCTGCCGCCGTTAAAGACGAAGTGGCTGCTCTTAAAGCAACAAACAAGGAGATTGACGATAACCTCAAGAAGGTAGAAGACGAGATAACCAACATTCTTCTCTCAGTGCCAAACGTGCCCTACGCCGGAGTGCCTGAGGGAAAGACCGCTGCTGACAACGTGGTGGAGAAAACCGGAGGCCCTGATGTGAAGTTGCCCGAAGATGCACTGCCACACTGGGAGCTGGCCAAGAAATATAACATCATAGATTTTGACCTTGGTGTGAAAATCACTGGCGCAGGTTTCCCCGTGTATGTTGGCAAGGGAGCACGCTTGCAGCGCGCCCTCATTCAGTTCTTCCTCGATGAGGCCGGCAAGGCTGGCTACACCGAGATAGAGCCACCATACGTGGTGAACGAGGCTTCGGGTCTTGGCACAGGCCAATTGCCCGACAAGGAAGGCCAGATGTATCACTGCGAGGTTGACAACTTCTATTTGATTCCTACGGCAGAGGTGCCTGTGACCAACATATTCCGTGGCGAAATCATTCCGCAGGAGGAGTTGCCAAAGAAGTGCTGCGCATATAGCGCATGCTTCCGTCGCGAGGCCGGCTCTTATGGCAAGGACGTGCGCGGCTTGAACCGTCTGCACCAGTTCGACAAGGTGGAAATCGTGCGCATTGAGAAGCCGGAGAACTCATACGCCGCACTTGAGGAAATGAAAAATCACGTGCAAGGCTTGCTCGAAAAACTTGAGTTGCCTTGGCACATATTGCGTCTGTGCGGCGGCGACATGAGCTTCACTTCTGCCATCACATTCGACTTTGAAGTGTGGTCGGCTGCCCAGAAACGCTGGTTGGAGGTTAGCTCTGTGTCGAACTTTGAGACATATCAGGCCAACCGCTTGAAATGCCGCTATCGTGGTGATGACAAGAAACCACACTTGGTACACACTCTCAATGGCTCGGCTCTGGCATTGCCACGCATTGTGGCCGCTCTGCTTGAGAACAACCAAACACCAGAGGGTATAGTGATTCCGGAGGCTTTGCGCCCATACACGCATTTCGACATAATCGACTAAGCACACACACGGTGTGAAAATATAACAGTGAAAAGACTGGGGCTGCGCCATCAAGGCGTGGCCCCAGCTGTTTTGTGGCAGAAATCTAATGGGGAAATTGGGCATGTAAGTGGAATTTTCTTTATAACTTTGCACGATATTAGATAATTAGGCTCGTGACAGAGCTTTTGCGCAAAAAAAACATAACGTTATGAATGTTTCATATAAATGGTTGAAGGAGTATCTCGACTTTGAACTGACTCCACAAGAAGTGAGCGACGCTCTCACTTCGCTTGGATTGGAGGTTGACGCCCTTGAAGAGGTGGAAACCATCAAGGGAGGTCTGAAAGGTCTCGTGGTGGGCAAGGTGCTGACTTGTGAAGCGCACCCCAATAGCGACCACCTGCATGTGACCACAGTGGACTTGGGCAACGGAGAAGCTCCAGCTCAGATAGTGTGCGGTGCTGCCAACGTGGCCGCCGGCGAAAAAGTGATTGTTGCCACATTGGGCACAAAACTATATGACGGAGACGAAGAATTCACTATAAAGAAATCGAAGTTGCGCGGCGTGGAGTCATACGGCATGATTTGCGCCGAGGACGAGATAGGCGTGGGAACTGACCACGCTGGCATAATCGTGCTGCCAGAAGATGCCAAGGTGGGAACACCTGCAGCCGAATACTATGGCGTGGAGAGCGACTGGCTGATAGAAGTGGATTTGACACCAAACCGCATAGACGGCGCTTCGCACTATGGTGTGGCACGTGACTTGGCTGCATGGTTGGCACGCCACGGCAAGGCAGCCAATCTGCACCGCCCAAGCGTAGATGCCTTCAAGACCGACCGTCCCGACGGCGCAATCAGCGTGACAGTGGAGAACGCCGAGGCTTGTCCGCGCTATTGTGGTGTGACGATACGCAACGTGAAGGTGAAGGAAAGTCCGAAATGGCTCAAGGACTATTTGAGCGCAGCCGGACAACGCCCAATCAACAACATAGTGGACATAACCAACTATATATTGCTTGGCACAGGCCAACCGCTGCACTGCTTTGACCTGAACAAGGTTAAAGGCGGACATGTGGTGGTGAAGACCGTGACACCGGGCACCAAGTTTGTGACACTCGACGGTGTGGAACGCACACTCACTGACCGTGACCTGATGATTTGCAACGACGAGGAGCCAATGTGCATAGCCGGTGTGTTTGGCGGCTTGGATTCGGGCGTGAAAGACGAAACCACCGACGTATTTATCGAGTCGGCCTATTTCCACCCAACTTGGATTCGCAAGAGCGCACGCCGCTTTGGCCTGAACACCGACGCTTCATTCAGATTTGAGCGCGGCATCGACCCCAACGACACGATATATAACTTGAAACTTGCCGCTCTGATGGTGAAAGAGCTTGCCGGAGGCGAGATTTGCGGTGACATAGTAGATGTTAAGGCACACGATTTTCCAGGCTTCCCTGTGGAACTCCGCTACGACTATGTGCACAACCTGATAGGCAAAGAGATAGGCAAGGACATGATAAAAAGCATCGTCAAGAGCCTTGAAATGCAGATTGTGGCTGAGGACGACGAGAAACTCAACCTTGTGGTGCCAACTTACAGGGTAGATGTGCAACGGCCATGCGACGTGGTGGAAGACATATTGCGCGTGTATGGCTACAACAACGTGGAATTTACCAACGAGGTACACAGCAGCTTGTCGAACCGCGGAGAGGTTGATTTCCGCGACGACATGCAAGAGCTTGTGTCGAACCAGCTCACTTCGCGTGGCTTCAACGAGATAATGAACAACTCGCTCACAGCGGCATCGAACTACACCGGGCTTGAGAGCCTGCCAGAAGACCACTGCGTACACTTGATGAACCCACTTAGCTCTGACCTCAACGTGATGAGGCAGACACTGCTGTTTGGCGGTTTGGAGAGCATAGTGCGCAACGTGAACCACAAGAACGCCAACTTGAAATTCTATGAGTTCGGCAATGTGTATGAGTTCAATCCTGCTGCCGACAACACAGAAGTGGCACTTGCCCCCTACACCGAGCACAATGTGCTTGGCATGTGGCTCACAGGCAAGAACCACGAGCAAAGCTGGGTGGAGAAAGAGCGCGCCATGAGCGTGTATGACTTGAAGGCCGACATGGAAAACGCCTTGAGAAGAATTGGCGTTGACGTGTGCGACTTGAAGCAGGAGCAGCTGACCAACGAGATATTTGAGGCCGCACTCACCTACACCACACGCGGTGGCAAGCTGATTGCCGTGATTGGCGAGGTGGACAGCGACTTGCTGAAGAAACACGATGTGGACCAGCCTGTGAGCTTTGCGCAAGTAAACTGGACTGAAGCGTGCCGCCTGGCTGCGAAGAAAGACGTGAAGTATGCCGACCTGGCAAAGACGCTGCCAGTGCGCCGCGACTTGGCTCTGCTCGTTGACCGCACGGTGACATACGCCGACATTGAAAAGGTGGTGGCACAGAGCGAGAAACACTATCTGAAAGGCGTTAACCTGTTTGACGTGTATGAGGGCAAGAACCTTGAAGCCGGCAAGAAGTCGTATGCAATATCAATAACACTGCAAGACGACAACAAGACAATGCAGGACAAGCAGATTGAGGCAATCATGAAAAAGATTGTGACAAACCTCGAAAAGCAGGTGGGCGCAAAACTCCGCTAAACAAAGAAAAACAACAAAACAAAAACATAAAATTATAAATAGAAATTTATGGGAAGAGCGTTTGAATATCGCAAAGCAAGGAAATTGAAACGTTGGGGCAACATGTCGCGCACATTTACCCGCATAGGCAAGGAAATCACCATAGCCGTTAAGGCAGGTGGCTCTGATTTGTCGGGCAACTCGCGTCTGCGTGCGTTGATAGCCAATGCCAAGGCCGCCAACATGCCAAAGGACACCATCGACCGTGCCATCAAGAAGGCATCGGAAAAGGACGCAAGCGACTACAAGGAGGTGATTTATGAGGGATTTGGCCCTCACGGAATTGCCATTTTGGTTGAGACTGCCACTGACAACACAACACGCACAGTGGCCAACTTGAGAAACTACTTCAACAAAAAGGGCGGTTCGCTCGGCAACTCTGGCTCGGTGGCGTTCATGTTCTCGCACAAGTGCTATTTCCACGTGAAGCCAAAAGACGGCGTTACGCTTGAGGAGTTGGAGCTTGAGCTCATTGACCTTGGTGCTGAGGATTTCGACCAAGACGATGAAGAAATGGTGATTTCTGGCGCATTTGAGGCCAACAGTGATATTCAGAAATATCTTGAGGATAATGGCTTTGAAATCAACAGCAGCGAGTTTGTGTATGAGCCTGCTACCTACAAGACACTTGGCGCTGAGGAGCGTGAGGAAGTTAACGCCCTTATCGAGGTGCTTGAAGAAGATGAGGACGTGCAAAACGTGTTTACCGACATGCAAGACGAAGACGAGGAGTAATCTCGCCGTTTGCACACCAAAGGGATATTGAAAAGCTGTGCCGCAACCACTAATGGCTGCGGCACAACTTTTTTTGTCATGCGGTGTCGGCTTTCACTTGCCAGACGGCGCAAGTGCCTCGATGGTGCAGGCTATGGGCAGCTGCTTGGTGCTGCTGTATGTGCGGCCAAAACGGTCGGTCACTTTCACTGTTATCTTGCTGTTTGGCTTGCTCGCCACAGCACTAAACATGTGGGTGTTGGCCCTGGTGGCGTTGCCGTCGCCATACGACCCTTTCTTTGCAAACATGGGAATGTCGTAGCTCATGGAGGCATAAGGGTCTTCGCACCTTATGCGCTTAACCGGAAGCTCGTGCCCATCTTCAAAAATGCGAACCTTCCAGGCTTTGTCGTAGTTAAACACATTGACGAGCACCGTGTTGTCGGGCAGGGTGGAGAAGTCTTGTCTGCCACGATAAGTTTTAATTATGGCTTGCCATGTGGGGTTGGTGTTGAAAAACGCCTTGACCGTATTGCCGTCGATTACACGCATTTGCTCGTTGCCACTGCCTTCGAGCGTGCGCAGCTGCCAAGATATGTTTTTGCCGTTGATGGTGAATACCTGATAGCCGCCAGGCGTGCCGTCGGCACAAGTGGGGTGGCCGGTTTTGGCTCCAGAAGACCACAGGTTGCCTCCCACAGCTCCCAGCGAATGTTCCATGATGTTGGGGAACTGCTCTGGCAGCATGTTGTAGCACTGATGGCGGTGACCCGACATGATGTGTACTGTCTTGAATTTGCGCAAGGCTTGGCATAGGCGCATTGTGGAGTTGTTGTATTTAAGGCGAGGCACCACCTCGAAATTGCCATTTTCAATCCACACCGGAATGTGCAGGCTGACAAACACCGGTGTGCTGGGGTTGACATAAGACAGGTCTTTGTCAAGCCACGCCAACTGGTCATCGGTCAGCCCGGCCTCATAGTCGCGCATACCCACCACGCCCTTGTCATATTTGCCTGACTTGCTTGGGCGATTTTCATAGATGATGTCGTCGAGCACCACATAGTGCACTTGCCCTATGTTGTAGGAGTAGTAGTTTGGTCCTACGGCTTGCCTGAAAGAGGCCGAAGCGAGAAAATCGGTGGAATCGGAGTGATGAATGGAGGGGTTGTTGTCGTGGTTGCCGGTCACGCAGAAGTGGCGCATGCTGTAGTATTGATGATTTTTAGCGATGTAGTTCTTGTAGTCGGCTATTGAGAAGTTTCGGCGGTACCAGAAACAATCCCACGACAAATCGCCAAGCACGGTGGAATAGATGGGCGTTCGGCCGGCTTTCTTGGCCTCTTGCTTTATGCGTGGCAAAAATAGCCGTTCATATTGCGCCATGTCTCTGGTGTCTTTTCTGTTGGCCAACTGGGGGTCGGCTTCAAACACCATGATGTGCTTGTCATTTTTCTCTTTTTGCAGCACAAAATCATGTGTTTCGTCGCTGGGCTTGTCTTCGTGGGCAATGAGCGGTTGCCAGAAGCCGCCAAACAGCCGTTCGCCCCAGTCACTGCTGTCATCGGCTTTGGGCATGTAGCCCGACGGTATGACATAGAACACATAGCCATTTTTCTTGTCGGACGTGAGGGTGTAGTGTCCTTGGGCATCTGTGGTGGCAAAGGCATATCCATCGGACACGACCACGCCCGGCAGACCTTTGCCATTGCAGGTTATGCTGCCGGAGATGTTGGCTGCCAGAGCGGCAAATGACGCTTGGAGCAGCAGGATAAAGCATAGTATCAAGGCCTTGCTTGACAGTGACTTTTTGCGCTTGCTCCAAAGCAAAGGGCTCATAGTGGAAATATGAAACTGATTTTTCATAGTTGAAGTTTATTAAACATTGAATTCTGATGCAAAATTAGCAGAATAATTCAATGTTTTGTAAATGCAGGGCTAACATGTTGATGAATATTAAAACTTTGCATGGGTGTGGTGTGCTATAAAATTGCTATATTTGTGAGTATTACCCCAAATTTTGAATTTTTTTATATGAACTTTATTGAGGTTAAAGATGTGGTCAAGGCTTATGACGGTCATTTGGCTCTCGACCACGTGAGCCTTGAAGTGCCCAAAGGCAGCATTTACGGACTTTTGGGACCTAACGGCGCAGGTAAAACCACCCTGATAAGAATAATAAACAAAATCACCAACCCAGACAGCGGCGAAGTGTGGTTTGACGGACGCATTATGCGCCCTGACGACATAGCCATGATAGGTTATCTGCCAGAGGAGCGTGGCTTGTACAAGAAAATGAAGGTGGGTGAGGAGATAGTGTATCTTGCTCGACTCAAAGGCATGCCAAAAGCAATAGCAGAGCAGCAGATGCGCTCGTGGCTGGAACGCTTTGGGCTGTCGGAATGGCAAAACCGCAAGGTGGAAACGCTGTCGAAGGGCATGCAGCAGAAGGTGCAGTTCATAGCCACTGTCATACATAGGCCACAGCTGCTGATATTCGACGAGCCGTTCTCCGGGTTCGACCCTGTGAACGCCGAGCAGCTGAAGCGCGAAATAATCAATCTGAAAAACGACGGAGCAACAATCATTTTCTCGACCCACAACATGGAGTCGGTGGAAGAGGTGTGTGAGCAGATAACGCTAATCAATCACTCAAAGGCGGTGCTGCAAGGCCATGTAGATGAAATAAAGCGCAGATACAAGAAAAACCTGTTTGTGGTGGGTGTGGCTCAAGGCGAAATCCTTGCCGCATGTGAGGGTCTGTTTGAGCTGCAAGACGCTCCCGACAGGGCACGCCTGCAAAAAGGAGAGACCCTGATAAGGCTTAACGCTGGTGTGCAAATTCATGATGCCATAGCTTATATTAACGACCACTATCACTTGGCGCACTTCTCGGAGTTGCTGCCGAGCATGAACGAAATATTCATTGAAACCGTCAAAAATTTGAACGCATGAAGAAACTTGGACTGATTATACAACGAGAATACATGTCGATAGTGGGGCGCAAGTCATTCCTGGTGATGACCCTGCTTGTGCCGCTGCTGATGGTGGGGTGCGGAGCACTGCCTGTGGCGTTGGCATATTTCAATGAGGACAATGGTAGCGTGGAAAATGTGGCTGTAATCGACGAGACCGGCCGGTTTGCCAAGGCAATATCTGATGACGCCAATTATCACTTTGTGCCTCTTGCCGCAAATGCCGCCGGCAAAACCAACCCGCGCGAGTTCTATGACAAGGCAAACGGGAATTTGGCGGCTGTGGTGGTGATACCGCGCGATGTGATGGACAAGGCCAAGGTGACGGTGTATAGCGAGAACACCCTTAGCCCGGCTCTCACAAACCACATAGAGGGCTGCTTGAGCGACACACTAACAGCCGCCAAGGTGGCTTCGTATGGTGTGCCTGGTCTGCAAAAAATGATAGACGAGTCGAGCATAGATGTGAGCGTGAATGGCGTGAAGTGGAGCGACGACGGAGGAGAGCTGATGTCGAGCGCCGAAGTTGCCACTGCCGTCGGGTTCATTCTGGCACTTCTCACCTATATGTTTGTGTTGAGCTATGGCTCCATGATAATGAGCAGCGTGATAGAGGAGAAAACGAACCGCATTGTGGAAGTGGTGGTGAGCAGTTGCAAACCATTTCAGCTGATGATGGGCAAAATCATAGGCGTGGGGCTTGTGGGCTTGACACAATTTGCCGTTTGGGCTGTGCTGCTTGGCGTGATTGGCGGAGTGTGCAGCACGGCATTTGGCTTGTCGGCACTGGCTGATGGCGGCAGTGAAGCCGCCATGACGATGGCCGGAGGCGGAGCGCTGGGCGACGACCAGGAGCTGGCGCGCCTGGTGCAGTCGGTGCTTAGTGTTAACTATCTGCCCATACTGGTGTGCTTTGTGCTATATTTTGTGGGCGGCTACCTGCTTTATGCCTCGCTGTTTGCCGGCTTTGGCTCGGCAGTTGACCAAGCCAACGACGCATCGCAATTCATGATGCCTGTTATGATAATAATGATTGTGGCATTTTATGCTGGCATAGCCTGCGTTGACAACCCTAACGGACCCATGGCCATGTGGTGCTCAATGATACCGTTCACGTCGTCGATTGTGATGATGGTGAGACTCCCTTACGATGTGCCGTTGTGGGAGCTTGCCGTGAGCGTGGCGTTACTTTATGGCACGGCTGCTGCCATGGTGTGGGCGTCTGGGCGCATATATCGCACAGGAATATTGCTTTATGGCAAGAAATTGACCATTAAAGACATGATAAAGTGGATAAATCCACGCAATAAAATCTGACAACCCGCGACACGCGCGACATGTGCCGCACTGGGGCGACACTGACAAAATAAGGCGTTGGCGGATAAAAGGAAACATAATAGGTCGAGGAGGGTTGAAAGGTTGAAAAATTATTTTTAATTTTGCAAAACCTAACAATAGAGCAAGTTGTATGAACGTATTAGAATTAAGCGAACAAGAAATAGTTAGACGCAACAGTCTGAACCGTCTGCGTGAATTGGGAATAAATCCATATCCGGCTGAGGAATATGAAGTGAATGCCTGGAGCGACGACATCAAAGCCAAATTTGAAGATGGCGGCGATGTGCGCGAAGTGAGCATTGCCGGCCGTGTGATGAGCCGCCGCATAATGGGCAAGGCCTCATTTATGGAACTTCAAGACTCGAAAGGACGCATACAGGTGTATGTGAACCGCGACGAGCTTTGCCCTGACGAAGACAAGACACTCTATAACGAGGTTTTCAAGAAATTGCTCGACATAGGTGACTTTGTGGGCGTGACAGGATTTGTGTTCCGCACACAAACCGGTGAGGTGTCGGTGCATGCCAAGACGCTGAAGCTGCTCAGCAAGAGCCTCAGACCACTGCCTGTGGTTAAGCAGAAAGACGGTGTGACATACGATGCCTTTGAAGACCCGGAGCTGCGCTATCGCCAACGCTACGTTGACCTGATAGTGAACAACGGCGTGAAAGACACGTTTGCCAAGCGCGCCACAGTGCTGCGCACCATGCGCCAGATATTTGACGAAGCTGGCTACACCGAGGTGGAGACCCCTATACTGCAAAGCATAGCCGGAGGTGCAAGCGCACGTCCGTTTATCACCCACTTCAATGCGCTCAACATAGACATGTATATGCGCATAGCCACGGAACTTTACTTGAAACGTCTGATTGTGGGCGGATTTGAGGGCGTGTATGAGATAGGCAAGAACTTCCGCAATGAGGGTATGGACCGCAACCACAACCCGGAGTTTACTTGCATGGAGCTTTATGTGCCATATAAGGACTATAACTGGATGATGAGCTTCACCGAAAAGACACTTGAGAAAATTTGTGTGGCTGTTAACGGCAAAGATGAGGTGGAGATTGATGGCAAAACAATCAGCTTCAAGGCTCCATTCCGCAGATTGCCAATCTTGGAAGCAATCAAGGAAAAGACAGGCTTTGACCTTGACGGCAAGAGCGAGGACGAAATACGCAAAATCGCCGTTGAGGACCTGAAGATGGAAAGCATTGACGAGAGCTTCGGCAAAGGCAAGCTCATCGACGAGATATTTGGTGAGTTCTGCGAGGGCACGTTCATTCAGCCAACGTTCATCATCGACTATCCGGTGGAAATGTCGCCACTGACAAAGATGCACCGCAGCAAGCCGGGATTGACCGAGCGTTTTGAGCTTATGGTCAACGGCAAGGAGCTTGCCAATGCATACAGCGAGCTTAATGACCCGATAGACCAAGAAGAGCGATTTGTGGAGCAAATGAAGCTTGCCGACAAGGGTGACGATGAGGCCATGATTATAGACCACGACTTCTTGCGCGCATTGCAATATGGCATGCCTCCCACAAGTGGCATAGGCATAGGCATAGACCGCTTGACGATGCTCATGACTGGTCACAGCTACATACAAGACGTGATTTTGTTCCCGCAAATGCGTCCGGAGCCTGTGGCAAAACGCGACAAAGAAGAGGCTTTCACTGCTCTTGGAGTGCCAGCAGAGTGGGTTGCTGCAGTGCAAAAGGCCGGCTACCTCACGGTGGAGGCACTTGGCCAGCTCGACCGCCCAGGCAAATTGTTCCAGGCACTGCAGGACATCAACAAGAAATATAAGCTTGGCTACAAGCTGCCGACAGCCGACGAGGTGAAAAGCTGGGTTGAGGCAGCCGCCAACGTGAAATAAAAGAGAAAACCAGTTGGCCGCGGCCAATCTCTGATTGGGCAAGACGGCAAAATGATACAATATGGATGCGACCCTGACGTTATATTATACACTGGCGTTGGTGGTTGCATTCTCACTTTTGGGGCTGATATTCACCCGAAATGACAGCGGACCGGCTGTTACCAACATCGTGGCGCTTGACTTGCACCCAGGCACAGAAACCGGCGGCATAGGTGTGGTGGAGCTAAGGTCACTTGACTCTGGTGCGGTGCTTCTAAGCCGGAGTGGCATGGCGCTGCACGATGGAGAAACGGTGAACCTGGTGACTACCATCACCGGTGACAAGATGAAAATCGTGGAGAAAAAAGGAGTGACCACGACCTATGGCGATGAATGGCCATGTGAAGCGTCGGCACTGCTCGGCTTCGTGCCACAACGAAGGCTCAATGTGCGCTATGAAAGCGAGGTGAACGGCCAGTGGTGCACGTTCTCGTTTTTGAATCTGCCAGGCAATAGCAAACTGGAGGAGATGCACTACTGACAAAATGTGGCGTGTCGGCAATAAGAATGTGTGTGTGACAATGAATAATGATGATAAGAATATGAATTTTAAACAGGTAGGAAAAATGGCAAGAAAACTTTTATTACTACTGCTGCTGGTTGTGACTTTTGGCGCAGCCGGACAAGGGCTTGAGGGCACATGGAAACTGCACTCTATGTTTGGCGCAAACATAGAGAATCTGACCGATGCAAAAGGCAAGGTTTACTATTTGGTGAACAACTGCCTGTATCGTTATGACAAAACAACGAAAACAACCGAGTGTCTTGACAAGAGCAACGGCATGTCGGACATAATGCCTACTGGCATATATTACAACATCAAGAAAGACTACCTGGTGGTCACGTATCAGGATTTCAACATAGACGTGGTGCTGTGGGACGGCCGCATAGTGAATGTGACCGCAGTGAAAGACGCAGTGCTCACTTCATCTAAAGTGCTTAATGACGTGACGTTTGCCACTGGCGAAATGTATGTCGCAACCGATTTTGGCTATTTGGTGATTGACGACAACAACTTCAGGGTTGCGGAATCGCACATATTCGACACCGCTGTCAGTTCCGTGGCCAGAGTTGGCGACAATGTGGTGGTTGCGGCCGACAAGGCACTATATTGCTCGCCGGTTAAGAAGCCTCATGATGTGTTGTCGGGCTTCACCAAGGTTGACGGCAACTACGATGGTGCCAAGTTGTGCCCGATTAACGACACCAAGTTTTTTGTTAACACGACCGGCGCACTTAGCGTGTGCACACTTAGCACAGCAGCCGGCGACACGCTGAAAGTTGACGCACAGCAGGCAGTGGCTCTTGGCGCCACTAACGTGCAAGCCACAGGCGGCGGCTTCATTGCCAACTTCTTGACGCAAGGCTATTATTACAGTTTTGACGCCGATGGCGGCAACGGCACTAAGGTGGCTGGCGGTAAGGAACTTTACTCGTCGAGTGCCGACGGCTCGCTTTGGGCTCTTGGCCCGAGCGGACTGCGTAAGGACGGAGAAACGGAATACGTTAAGCCGTCGGGAATTTCGCTTGTCAAGCCATACTGGATTGGCTACAACAGTGCGCAAAACAAGGTCTATCTCACCAATTCCGGTCGAAATGGAGGAATGACCGAGACTGCAAATGGCGTGTATGCAATTAACGTGTATGACGGTAACGCGTGGACAGATGCAACTCCCGAAACTCGCAGCAATGGCGGCCCATATTGGTTCACATTCGACGTTAACGACCCCAACACGTATTATCAGGCAACATTCACAGGCGGACTTTATAAAGTCACCGATAACAAGATTGTGGCTGTGTATAACAACAAAAATAGCCTTATGGCTAACAATTATAAGCCAGCAAGCGCAATGGACAACGATGGTAACTTGTGGGTGGTGCAGAACTACAAGAACACAACAAGCCCTGTGATGGTGTTGCCCAAGGACAAATTGAAAAAAGAAAGCGTGGAAAAGAGCGACTGGCTTAGGGTGGAAGTGCCAAACATGACATCGCAAATGCAAAGGGTGAGGTTTATGGTGGCGAGGAAAAACGACATCAAGATTTTCGTTGACGGTGACTATACCGACCCGATATTTTTGTGGGACAACAAGGGTGATGTGCAGAACCTGACCCCTGACGTGAAAAAAGCCACATCGCTTGTTGACCAGACTGGCAAATCGTTCACCTGGACATATATTTACAGCCTTGCTGAAGACAGCACAGGCCTTGTGTGGCTTGGTGCTACCGAGGGTATAATAGCATTTAACCCTAAAGATGCGTTTAGCAGTAATTTCACAAGCTACAGGCCTATGGTTGATGGCGGCTACTTGCTAGACGGTGTGCAATGCAACGCAATAGTGGTTGATTCAGAAAACCGCAAGTGGATTGGCACAAACAACGCTGGAATATATGTTGTCAATGCTGATGGCACAAAGGTTTTGCAACAATATAATACTCTTAACAGTATGCTGCCGTCTAATCAAGTGTATCAAATGGCATACGCTGATAAAACAAATTCGGTGTTTGTTGTTACCCCCGACGGCATCGCAGAGTTTTCTATCAACGGCCGTAATCCACAAAAAGACTATTCTGGTGTGTATGCCTATCCAAACCCGGTGCGTCCGGATTTCACAGGAATGGTGACCATGAAGGGACTTATGGATAACTCGTTTGTGACGATAAAGAACAGTGACGGAGAAGTGGTGGCAACAATGCAGTCGGTGGGTGACACTGTCACATGGAGCGGCTGCAATGCCAAGGGCGAACGGCTTGAAACAGGCACATATAGTGTGTATGCATCGCAAATCGACCATGAAACACCAAAAGAGCCTGTGGCAAAAATAATGATTATCAAATAAATGGACTAAGCCGGCTGGATAAGCCGACCTCTCAACGCATAAACAAGCCCTGTGGAATGAGAAATTCCATGGGGCTTGTTGCACAATGTGGCTACAGGAGCACAATTTAATGATAAAAACGGCGTTATAATAGTTAAGACAAACAAGCATCAAGCGTCGGGCATGAGAATGATGGCCACTGGCGCGCGGCTCATACACAATTTTTTTTAATGATGATAAAGAAATTACTTATAGCAATGCTTATGCTGCTGCCACTTGCAGCCATTGCCCAAAACGGTGTAGGCACATGGAAAATTCACCCTGTGTTTGGCAGCGACATAAAAAATATAGTTGATGCCGGCAATAAGGTGTATTACCTTGTAAGCGGAAATTTGTATTGCTACGACAAGGAGACCGAAGAAAACAACCACTATAACAAAGGCAATAAGTTGTCGGACGTGACGGTGACAAACATATATTACAACACCATAAAAAAATATCTGGTGGTGGTGTATGACAACGCCAATATCGACATTATAGAAAACTCCGGCAAGGTGATAAATATGCCGGACATAAAGAATGCGGAAATTAATGCGGACAAGTCGATTAATGATGTGACATTTGCCTCAGGGGCGGCTTATGTTGCCACTGATTTTGGATATGTGGTCATTAATGACGCCAAATTTGAGGTAAAGGAGTCGCGCATGTTTGGACAAAAGCTTGTTTCGGTGGCACAAGTTGGCAAGTGGCTGTTGCTGAGCCAGAGTGACAAGATATATTACGGCCTTGCAGACAAACACATGGAGCAGCTTTCTGATTTCAAAACGGTTGTTTCTAATGACAACGGTCGTTTTGTGCCAATAGATGATACGCACTTCTTTTTGCTGACAGGCTGGTTTGCTAAATATATGCTTAAAGAAAATGGAGATGCACTGACGTTTGAAAACCAAGTGATTGCCCAAACCACGGCAACCAATGTGCAACGCACAAAGGCAGGCTTTGTAGCCAATTTTGCACCGAGGCATAGTTATTATTACACTATGGACTCCGACGGAAGCAATGTCGTGAAGCATGAGACTGAAGATGCCGAGCTTGTGAGCTCACAAGAAGCACAAAACTCATGGTGGGCATTGAGCACAAATGGCATAAGACGCATAGAAGGTGATAAAGCATCTGCTTATTTGCGGCCAAATGCTCTGACATTTGAGAATGCGTTTTTCAGCGTGTATGACAATGCTCACAAGGAGTTGTGGGTGTCGAGCACGGGAACAAACTATTTTATATCGGCTCAGAGCTATGAAACTGGCATAAACGCTTTGCGTGGAGGTCAATGGGTGAATGTTACACCAACTCCTGCCATAGAGGGTGGTGGCACCTATGGACCATTGTTTGACCCTAACGACAGCACCACTTATTATCTGAATTCGTGGTGGAACGGCATATACAAAGTGAAAGGTGGCAAGGTGGTGGGCAACTACAACTGGACCAACAGCCCGATGACCCACCCAAGCGATTATTACTGTCACAACACCATAGCTATTGACAAAAATGGCAACTTGTGGGCTGTGCAGACGGGAACGACCGACACGGAACACAGGATAATGGTGTTGCCGAAAGCTAAGCTCGCATCGGCAAGCGTGACAAAGGCCGACTGGGCTACACCAAAAATTCAAGATGTGGTGGGCAGTAAGTTTGCGAGCCTGATTGTGACGCACGACAACCTTAAAGTGTATGCTGACGGCAACTACAAGGGTTTTGTGGCAGTGTGGAATGACGGTGGCAACTTGGGTTCAAACATTCGTTCCACGGCTGCGACCTCATTTCTTGACCAGGACGACAAGTCGTATAGTTGGCTGTTTGTGCACGCGCTCGTAGAAGACCAAAATGGCAGAGTGTGGCTGGGAAGCGACAATGGAGTGGTGTCGTTTGACCCACGCAATGCGTTTGACTCCAACTTCAGGGTAAACCGCATTAAAGTGCCTCGCAACGATGGTACAAACCTCGCAGACTATCTGCTCGACGGCCAGACGGTGAACTGCATCGCCGTAGATGGTGCCAACCGCAAATGGATAGGCACCAATGCAGCAGGATTGTTCCTGGTCAGCAGCGACGGCTCGGAGATACTGCAGCAGTTCAACACCAGCAACAGCGATTTGCTGTCGGACAAAATATACAGTGTGTGCTGCAACCCGAACTCAAACTCGGTGTATGTGGTGACTGCGGCTGGTGTTATGGAGTATTTTAGTAATTCCACTCCTGCCGAGGCCGATTATTCCAACATTTATGCGTACCCCAACCCTGTGCGGCCAGACTACAACGGCTTGATAACGATACGCGGCTTGATGGAGAATTCGCTTGTCAAGATTGCCGATGCGGCCGGCAATGTGGTTAAGCAGCTTAAATCAAATGGCGGTATGGCCACATGGGACGGTTGCAATGAAAATGGCGATAAGGTGAAAAGTGGCGTTTATGCGGTGCTTGCGTCGCAGCATGAGAACGACAATGCAAGTGGTGCGGTAACAAAAATCGTAATAATCAGGTGACCACAACTCTCAAAAAAAAACAATAATGATTTAGAAAATAGGCAAGGCCGTGGGTTGCGCGGTCTTGCTTTTTTTTATTTTTCCTCTGGCTGGCTGCAGTCGGTGATTGAGAATGGAGTTTTGAGCGCAGCTCTGACGCTGCGCTTCACCAGCTCTATGTTGCTTGGCTCCATGCCTTGCACCGGCAGGCCCACTTCTCGTGCACCTATGGTTTCAAGCCACTCTTTGGTTATTGGCAATGTTTTCTTCTCGTCCCAGATGGTTTCGCTGCGGTGCATGTGCTGAAGCAGGGCTTGCGACACCATGTAGCCCTCTATCAGGCATGGCGCACCGTCTTGCAGGTGCATGCCATCGCACGAGAGGTGATGATATTGCCATTTGCCTATTGAGTCAAGTGCTGTGGTGCGGGCGTTCTGGATAGCCGTGCCAGCTGGAATTATGAAATTTACGTCTGATGTGTCGAGTGTTTTGCGAATAGCCTTTGCCGTGAGTTCATACATTTCATTGCTTGTCAGCCCATTGCTGCCAAGTGTGGTAAGCCACCATGAGTCCTGTGGATATGCCGGAGTGAGGAGGAAGCCCACTTCCACGTGTGAGCCGATGCTGTCTTTCAGCGCATGCACAATGTCGTTGACATAGGGTTGATATGACTGCTGGTTTGCACTCTCGGCACTGCCTTGCTGGAGCAGTACGAGGTTGATGCTGTTGCGGTTGGATTTGAGAATGTCGGCAACTGAGAACTCGTTGGTGCGCGACGACCACCACACGCCGCTGCCGCTATACACATGATATGAGTGATATTTTTTGTTTTCTGACAAAAGAGACCACTGGTCGGCAAGCGTGGCTCCGCTTTGGTTGAAAATGTGCATCGTGACCTTCAGCTTGGGTGCAACGTTGCGCATGATGAACGGAACGTAAAAATAGGCATCGCAGGCAAAGCTGTTGCCGATAATTATCGCGTTAAGGGTGTCGGGTTTGTTTTTTGTGTCGGGAGTGGAGGGCAGCGAGTCGGGAGTGATGGTCTTGTCGATTAAGGCGGTGACATCGCTAATGTCTATTATGCCGTTGCGGTCAATGTCGGCGGCTGTTATCTCGTCGGGCGACATGGTGGAGTCGGGGGTGAGCACGCGCGACACAAGCAGTTGCACATCGGTGGAGTCGATGGCGTTGTCGTTGTTGATGTCGCCGGGTATTACGCCCTCTTTTACCCAAACAGCGGTGTCGCCAGAAATTTTGGAGCCGGAGGTGAACGTTTGCTCTGTGCCGTCGGGCGAGAGTGTGTAGAACTTCAGGCTGTGGTGAGTGGCATAGTGCAGCAATGAAGTGTCGGGCAAGGCCACGGTGTTGCCAGGATTGGCATAAGCGGTATGAGCCACCTCAAAACCGGTCACGAATTTCACGCGATGAATTGCGGTTGCTGGCTCACTGCAAGGTGTGGGGCAACTTTCCGATCCTATTTTCTGGCCGAACACTTGTGTGCCATATTGGCGGTTGAGAAGATAGGCGGCGGCTCCTGACGCGCACTCGGTGGCAGTCAAGACGCGATTGTCGGCTCTTATGCCGGTGCATGAGGTGTTGCCGAGGCTGTCGGTGCTGATGGCATTGGTCACATTGACGGTGGCGTGCCCTATGGGCAGATACAGCAATGCGCTTGGCGATATGCCCCAGAAAGTGGTGGCGACCGCAGCACTGTCTGGCATGGAGAGGTGTGTGGCGCGACGCATGTCGATGTAGCGAAGCTGCTGACAGCCGTTAAACGCCCCGTGAGCGATGTTTCGCAGCGGGTCTGGTAAAGTTATCGTCTGAACGGAATCGCAGCCTTGAAAGGCCGTTTCTGCAATCAATGTGAGGGCGTATGGAACAGAGTCGAGCACCAAAGTGTCTGGCAGACAAAACGCCTGGGCTGCATTTGCAGAGATTGCTTTATGGCGACCGTCGCCAAGTTGCAGCGTTTTCTGGGCGTAGCTCGTAACGGCAAAAGTCGCGTCACAAGTCAATGTGTCGCCACTTATGCCGGTGTAGCTCAACTTGTGGGTGAAAGTGTAGCCGTCTTCGCCAGCCACGGCTTTTGGAAATGCGTGTACAGTCAGGTCGGAATAGATGGCGGTGGTGTCGGTAAAGGCTGTTTCGCGGCTGCCTATATAGTAAACAAGCTCGGCTTGACTTGTGGTCAAACCCAGTGCAGCCGGTGTCGGCAGTGCTATTGTCTTGCCATGGTTGGCATAGACGGTGACGCATAAAGAGTCGCGGTTGAAGAACTCAATGCGGTGTACCATGTCGGCTTGCGTGGCAAGTGGGAGTGGGGTGTTGTCAGTGCCGAGGCGCTGGCCAAACACTTGCTGTTTCCAAATGCTGTTCAAGAGATATGTGGCTGCACCAGATGCGCAGTTTGCGCTGTCGAGCTGCGTGCCGTTGGCGTTTATGCCGTAGCAGCGAGTGTGGCCTGTGGTGTCGGTGGCAATGACATTGCTTCCGCCTGCTTTTGTGAAGCCTTTGGGAGCATAAACAATCGTGTTTTCGGGCAACTGTTCCAACATTCCGTTTCCGGAGGCTATTGTGTCGGCTTCAAGAGTGGCAGCTTGACGCATATCTATGTAACGCAACTGGTTGCAACCGGCGAAGGCTTTGTTGCTTATGGTTTGCACAGCAGCAGGCAGCGTGAGTTGCGTGATTGTGGAGCAGCTTTGCAAGGCCGCAGTGCCAATGCGCTCAAGACCGTGTGGTAGGCCCAGCGTGGTGATGTTTGGGCACGATGCAAGGGCATTGTCGGCCAAGGCTGTGACGCGGAATGAGGTGGAGTCGAGCACAATGGTGTCAGGAATAACCAGAGTGCCGGCAGCATTGCGATCGGTGGCGTTATAGATGCCGTCGCCAAGCGAAACGGTGTGGTCGGCTTGGCTCGTGACGCGGAACAAGGCTGGGATTTTTTTGCTCACGTTGTCGTGGTTGATGACCGTGAGGCTGTCAACAAACAAAAAGCCGTCGTTGCCAGGGAGCGACTGCTTATAGGCAAACACGTCGATGTCGGCGTTGACCGGAGTGGCTGTGGAGAACGTTTCAAACCAGTTGTTGCTGCTGTAACGGAAATACGTCAGGTCGTTGGCGTCGAAGCCAAGCGATTGTGGCGACGGCAGCGAGGTCACGCATTTGGAGTAGTTCGCGTAGTCGTCGCACTTCAAATCATTGCCCACATAATAGGCAACGCGTGCCACGAAAGAGGCTGTGTCTTTAGCAGGAATGGGGTAGAGGTCTTTTCCGAGTTCCTGCCCGAAAACTTGGTCGTTATAAATGGCGTTTAGCTCGTGGGTTGCCATGCCTCGATGGCAATCCTCGTCGCAGAATTCCTGAAAATCCGCGGTGAGTTTGCTGCAAGACAATGTGCCGAGGCTGTCGGTGGCAATCACGTTTGGCTCGTTGCCGCACTTTATGCCAATGGGTGTGTAGATGATTGTTTGGTCGCTGAAATCGGCAAAAGGCGAGCCGCTGGCACGCACCTCGCTTACGGCCAGTTTTTGTGCCTGGCGAGCATCGACGTAGCGCATTTCACTTGCGCCGGAGAATGCTTCTGGAGCTATGGCTCGGAGGCGTTTTGGGAAAGTTATCGTGTGAAGACTGCTGTTGCCGTTAAATGCTTGTGGGGCAATGGAGTCGAGGGCGCTGGGCAACTTCACGTCTTCGAGTGCCAAACAGCCACCAAAAGCCATACTGCCTATCACGCTAACGCTGTCACTGACCACAACGCCGGTAAGGCGCGAACATTCTGAAAAGGCATTGTCGGCCACCTTGGTTATGGTGTAGTAGTTGCCTTCATATTCTACGCTATCGGGAATAACAAGAGTGCCGCTGTATCGCTTGAAAATGGCTTCGTCGTTGCCGTCGCCTATCATTGCCGTGTGCTCGCCGGTGATTGTGAATGTGGCAGGAATGTCGAAATACTCATCATCGCCAAGATACATCGACACCGGTGCTGTGAAGTTCACGGCAACCGCTGGTGTGGGCGATATGTCCTGTGTCAAAGCCACAGATGTGGCGGCTTGCAGGAGCAGTGTGGCGACAGCCGTTATCGTTATAGCAATAGCAGATAGGAGTCTCATCAGTTGTTTTTGAAGCAAATCAATGACAGTTTGTGTTTGAACCAGTAAAAGTAACGCTTTATTTCCAAATATCTCTGAAATCGGGCAAACAAAAATCCGGCTTGCGAGAGGGGGCAAGTCGGATTGTGGCTTTGTGGCAATGACACCGGCTGTGGGTGTCTTGCCATGAGTTGTTAGTTGTTTATTTCTTCAGGTCGAAACCTACGCGCACACCATCGTAGTTGGTGCTGAGGTCGCCGATTGCGCTGATTGTGGAGTTGCCGCTCAGTTTGGTGAGTGATTGTAGTACCTTGAGGAGTTTCTTCGACTCAAAGTTGAGGCTGATGCCGTTGGTGGTGCGTGTCACATAGCCAGTCATGCTCACGAGTCCGAGTCCGGTCTTCATTTTCACTGCGCTTGTGTTGGGGTCGAAAGTGTAGGTTCCACTCAATGGAATTCCCTTGATTGCACCAGTGAAGTTGTTGTCCTCGGCAAACGAGAAGTGGGTGTTTGAGCTGTTGATGTCGGCAGTGCTGTAATAGCTTTTGAGCTTATTTTTCACTGTTTCGGCAGCCACTGCGCCACCAGCCTTGGCAAGCAGGTTCTGGCTTGTGAAGGCGCAACCCGGCTCTGAATACTTCCAGTCGCCTACCAAGTCTTTTTGCGAGAGTTTCACGCTTCCAATCACAAGGCCGAGCAAACCGTCGGTGGTGTTGCTGCCGGCGAGTCCGCCGAGAATGTTGCCAAGCACACTGCCTCCGGTGCTTGAGTTTGACGATGATGACGAAGTGCTGCCAGAGCCTAAACCTCCGAGTGAGCCGCAGCTTGTGGACACGAGTGTGAGTGCGGCAATTAAGATAACTGATAATTTTTTCATTTCTTTATTAACTCTTAAAAACTGGTGCAAAATTATAGAAAATGGGGCGTATGGCGTGGAAAAATGTTTGAAAATCGACCAAATGGCGGTTTTTGGCCGTTAAATGCTGATGTGTATCGACCAAAATCTTACCAGATGTTGCCTTTTAAGGTCATAATCGTTAAATTTGTGAATAAATTAAAAGATTATTAACTGATAACAAGTATTTAGCATGAACATTAAATCAAAGATTTTGTCGGTTGCTATGGCTGTGTCGCTTGGCGTGTTGCCGGTGATGGCCAAACAGCAGGCGCAAGTGATCTCTATTGTGCCTACGCCTGTGTCGCTGACAGAGCAGGGCGGAACGGTGACTTTGCCCAAGGCTCTTAGTGTGAGCGTGAGTGACGAGAGCCTGAAGCCGGCAGCGGAATATATGGGCACGGCACTCAAGGGCGCTGCCACGCTGAAGAGTGTGGCTGTGGGCACAGCCAAGGCCAATGTGAGCATGAAGCTCGTGGCCGACTTGACCAAAAAAGGCGCATACCGCTTCACGTCGGACAAAAACGGTGTGGTGATAGAAGCCGGCGACTACCAGGGTGTGATTAACGGTATTGCCACACTGCTGCAACTGCTTCCTGTGAATGCGCCATACAACGCCAAGGCCACAACTGTGAAACTCACATTGCCATGCGTGAAAATTGATGATGCTCCCCACTTTGGCTGGCGCGGCATGATGCTCGACTCTTCACGTCACTGGTGGACGGTAGATGAGGTGAAGCACTTCATTGACCTGCTCGCATTCTATAAACTCGACGTTTTCCACTGGCACATAGTTGACTCACAGGGCTGGCGCATTGAAATGAAGCGTTATCCGGAGTTGACGGCAAAAGGCGCATTCCGCACACTCAACAACGTGCTTGACGAAAGTTGCGACAAAAGCGCAAAAGACGGTCACAATCCAGATATGCGTGTGGACCGCAGCAAGATGAAGGTGGTGAACGGCGACTCTGTGTATGGCGGTTTCTACACTCAAGATGAGGTGCGCGACGTGGTGGCCTACGCCAAGCAACGCGGCATAACTGTGATTCCGGAGATTGACATGCCAGGTCATTTCTTCAAGGCAACCGAGGTGGAGCCGTGGCTCACTTGCGACGGCAAGCCTAACGACGCTGTGTGCCCCGGCAAGGATTCCACTTTGGAATTTTGCAAGAACTTGTATAAAGAAATCTTTGAGCTGTTCCCATCGAAATATGTGTATATAGGCGGCGACGAGGTGGATAAAACCAAATGGCGCAGTTGCCCTGATTGCGCAAAGCGCATGAAGGACGAGGAGCTTGACAACGTAGATGCTCTGCAGGGCTGGTTTATACGTGAAATGGAAGTGTTCTTCCGCAGCAATGGTCGCAAACTCATGGGCTGGGACGAAATTGCCTACGACGGCATGAGTTCTGACGCTGCCATCATGTGGTGGCGCGGCGACAACTGGCGTGTGCTATCGGCAGCCACTGCCATGGGCAAGAAGGTGACTTGCTCGCCCACATCGCATGTGTATTTTGACTATCCGCAAGACGACAACTATGTGGATAAAATCTTGAAATTCGACCCCCTGGCAATGGATTTGAAACCAGAGCAGCAAAAGCTGGTGATGGGTATTCAGGCAAACGTGTGGACTGAGTGGATTCCGACAATGGACCGTATAGAATACATGATAATGCCGCGTATGCTTGCCCTGGCCGAAACCGCATGGTGCACGCCAGAAACTAAGCATACCACCGATAAGTTCTGGGACTACATACAACCGCAATTCCTGCGTCTCGACGCTATGGACATAAACTATCGCGTGCCCGACATACAAGGCGTGGCAGGCAACAACGTGTTTGTTGACAAGATGACAATAGCTCCCTATACCCGTGCACGCAACTGTGTGTTGCGCTACACCACCGACGGCTCAATACCCACAAGCAAGTCGAAATTGCTTGACAAAAAGCTCACCATAACCAAGGATTGCAAGCTCAACATAGCTTCGTTCCGCCCCAACGGCAAACGCTCTGAAATGGTGACGGCAAACTTTGTGCGCAGCGGTTATCTGCAAGCTCAAGACGTGAACCCGACAGCCGATGGCCTGAAAGTGAAATGGTTTAACAACAAGGCCACCTCGTGTGCCGATGTTGACAAGGGCGGCTTGAAGCGCGAACTCGTGTGCGACGGCATTAAGCTGCCGAAAGAGGTTGACAAAGACCGCGCCCTGATTTTCGATGGTTATCTGTATGCTCCGGTAGATGGTATTTATGACATATCGCTCACAAGCGACGACGGCAGCAAGATGTTCATTGACGGCAAAGAGTTTATCAACAACGACGGTTTGCATGCCATCAACAAAGTGCAGGTGCAGGTAGCCATGAAGAAAGGTTATCACAAGGTGGAAGCACGCTATTTCGACTATCAAGACAACACTGGTGCTCTTGAGTCATCGTTTAAGTGTGTGACCGACCCTAACGCTACTGTTACATTCAAGCACTGATAGGCTTTTTAGCCATTGACAAAATAAAAACTATGGGCTGTGCCTCGCTATGTGTGAGGTGCAGCCCACAGTTTTTTTAATCTCTTTTTGCGCGGCTCATGTGGCAGAGCCGGCTTTGGTTTGGAGAGATGTGTGTATGAAATTCAAGGTTAAAAAGATTGGTTGTCGTCTGCAAAAATAAAGCAGGGAGGCGGAAAAACCGCTTCCCTGCACGCTTAAAACATGTATGGGTGTGGTGTCTCTGTCATTTTGAGAAGCCCATAAGGTCGAGCCAACCGTAGAGGCGACCAAGCCACTCGTCGAGCGACGGTGTTGGGCGGAAACAATGGTCTCCTTTCACATAGATGTGCATCTCTGCCGGAACGTTGAACTTGTGCAAGGCTTCGTAGAATATCACCGAGTTCATCACCGACACGGTGCGGTCGTCGGTGCATTGTGCCAAGAACGTGGGGGGCGTGTCGGCAGTGACTTGCAGATTGTTGCTGAAAAAGTCAATCCATTTTTTGCTTGGATTTTTGCCAAGCAGATTTTCGCAAGAACCCACGTGGCCATATCGCTTGTCAAACGATACCACTGGGTAGGCGAGTACCATGAAGTCGGGGCGCAGACTCGTGCCGAGAGGATTGTCGATGTAGGATTTGGTGTAGTGAGTGCCGGCTGTGGAAGCGAGGTGACCGCCGGCTGAAAAGCCCATGATGCCTATGTGATGTGGATTGATTCCATATTGGCTGGCATGCTCGCGCACCACCTGAATGGCTCGTTGCGCGTCTTGCAGCGGAGCAAATTTCTTGTCGGGCTGGTTGGCGTCGCTTGGCATGCGGTAGTTGAGCACAAATGCGGCTATGCCGTGCTTATTGAGTTCTTCGGCATAACGCAGTCCCTCAAACGTGTAGCTCGTCTGGAAATAGCCTCCACCGGGACAAATCACGATTGCTGTGCGGCCGGCGTTTGACGTGTCAGGCAAGCAGATGGTGAGAGTGGGGTGGGTTACTGGTTTGTAAACTGTGTCGTTGCCCGACATCACTGTCTTTTCTGGTTTGGCGAGTGTGGTGCGGCTATTGGGAACTTTTCCGTCGTAGAGAGGGATTTTTACTGGGGTTTTGGCTTGCACTGCAGCAGTTGCTGCAAGCAGCATAGCCATAAGTATGATTTTTTTCATTTTACTGTTTTGTTTAGTTGAGGAAATTGAGGAGGCGGAGCCAACCGTAGAGGCGGCCAAGCCATTCGTCGAAAGACGGGGTGCCGTTGAGGTAGCCGTGCTCACCCTTGGCGTAGATGTGCATTTCGGCAGGGCGGTTGTGGGCAAGCATTGCCTTGTAGAACAAGATGGAATTTTCCACAGGCACAAGGCTGTCGTCGGAGGCGTGGGTCAGGAACACTGGTGGCGTGTCGGCCGTGACATGAAGCTCGGAACTGAAAAACTTGGCTCGGTCGGCCCGGCGGTCGCTGCCAATTAGGTTGGTGAGCGAGGTTTCTTCGGCCAGACCCTTTTGGCTTGTGATTACCGGATAGTTGAGCACAGCGAAATCGGGGCGCAGGCTCGTGCCGAGAGGGTTGGCTATGAAAGCCGTGTCGTAGTGCACGGTGACAGCCGACGCGAGGTGTCCGCCAGCCGAGAACCCCATGACCCCTATTTTGTGAGTGTCGATGCCATAGTCGGCAGCGTGCTCGCGCACAAGCTGAATGGCTCGCTGCGCGTCTTGCAGCGGAGCAATCATCTTGTTGCTCTCAAAGTCGTCGCGCGGAATGCGATATTTCAGTGCAAATGCGGTGATGCCGGCCTCGGCGAGCTTGCGTGCCACCCAGGTGCCTTGGTAGCCATACCAGTTGGAGGCATAGCTGCCACCCGGAATCACGATTATTGCGCACCGCGCGGCATTTGGCGCGGTGGGCTTGAACACGGCTATTGTTGGCTGGCTTATGTGGAAACGCACGTCATAGTCCTTGTTTGCCACGGTTTCTTTAGCCTCGATGTTGGGGAGGTTGCCAGGCACGCCGTCGTGGCCATAGAGCGGCATTTCTGTGCCATTGCCGTCGCTTGCCGCGGTGGTCGCTATTGCCAACAGCGCAAACAGATGGAAAAACAGCTTGCGCATCAGTCTATGATTTTAATGAGTTTGAGCCAGGCGGTCATTCTGCCCAACCACTCGTCGAGTGTGGGTGTGGTGGGGAAGCCATGCTCGCCGTGGCCGTAGAGGTGCATTTCCACAGGACGGTTGTGTGCAAGCATTGCCTCGTAGAATAGCAGGGAGTTTTTCACAGGAACAATTTTGTCGTCGGTGCCCTGCACAAGAAATGCCGGTGGGGTGTCGTCGGCCACATGCTGCTCGTTGCTCAGCAGGTCGAGAATGTCTTCGGGCAGCATGCTGCCAGCCAAGTGCTCGGCAGAGCCGCTGTGGGTCACGCCATGGCGCATGGATATGACCGGATAGACAAGCACCATGAAGTCGGGACGCAGACTTGTGTTCTTGGGGTTGTCGATATAGGCTTTGTCGTAGTGCGTGCCGAGCGTGGAGGCGAGATGTCCGCCGGCCGAGAATCCCATGGCGCCTATTTTGTGAGGGTCGATGCCATAGTCGGCAGCATGTTCACGCACATATTGCAACGCCTTTTGCGCATCTTGCAGCGGAGCTATGTAGGGGTTGTCCTGCTGGTCGGCGTTTGGCAGACGATAGCACAGCGAGAAAGCTGTGATGCCGCGCTTGGCAAGAGCCTTGCCTATGCGGCTGCCCTCCCAGCCGAAGCACACGCTTTGATAACCTCCGCCGGGGCATACCACTATGGCACAATGCTTGTCGGTGGCAGCATCGGGGCGATAGACGGTGATTGTGGGTTTCACCACTTGTGTGAACACAGAGTCTTGGTTGGGCAGCAATGCGTTCTCAAGTCCGGGCGTTTTCTTTTGGTTGGGAATTTTGCCACTGTATAGCGGCAATGTGGTTTGGGCTTTTAGTCCAGCGGCAAATGCCAGACATGCGACACTTGCAGCAATCAATACCAGTCGTTTCATTTATTTCTTTATTTTTCTGTTTATGTTGGCTTGATGCAAAGATAATGCAAATCGAGATGCAAAACACAAAGCTCGCTTGAATATTATGCTGCGATGTGGGAATTCATTCTTCAGAAAAAATAACAAACCCACCATGTCGTCGCGACACGGTGGGTTGTGTGAATAGGTCTGCCTCACAGGGGCAGACAATAGTTTCTATAATGAGATTATTTACTTGATGATTTTCTTAGCAACTGATTGAGAGCCGTCGGTGTAAGTGGTCTTGATGATGTTTACGCCAGTGAAAGGCTCAGCGCTTTCCACACCAGCCAGGTTGTAGTATTTCACACCAGCCACGGCTTTGGCAACGTTAGCGTCTTCCACACCGGTCACAGTGCCCTCGCTTGTGAGCACCACGTCGAGGTCGTTTTGAATTGCGTCAAGAGGGTCGTTGACATCGCCAAAGCTCAACTCAACTTCCTTTTCTGCGGTAAAGCGGTTTGACACCTTCAAAGTGTAGGTGTGAGTGTAGTCAAGATTTTCAAAAGTCTTGCTTGATGTGGCTTTCTCGCTGTTTCCGTCGCATAAAGTTTCGCCAGTGGTTTTGTCAATAAGGGTGATGTAGGCATCGGTTGGCACAGGGTCGCCACCATTATCACCATTGTTTTGCACTTTCACGCGAATGTCGTTTGTGTAATATTTGAGTTTGAATGCAGGAATTGTGTTGGCCTCAAGTCTGCCTGACATGTTGGTGAAAAAGGCGATAATATCCTTAACCCAAGCATCGCTTGCATCGCCGTTATATTTAGCACCGTCGGTGCTAAATGCCCAGTTACCAGTGTGAAATACAGTTGCTATTCTGGTTTCAGCATCTGCTTTTTGATAATATAAGTGCATGGCGTCGCCTTGGTATGCAAGATACATAGTCAGAACGATGTCGTTTCCTTCGTAAGCAAATGGCTTAGCAAAACTGGCGCTTATTATTTGTGTTAGATTCTTTTCAGAACTGTTTTTCTCAAAAGAATAAGATTTCGTTTTTCCAGAAGTGTAAAGACAGTCATTACCAGGAAGCACCAATCCATTGTCAAAACCAAGCTCTTTGTTTAGCTCTGGATTTTTCTCGTTGTTTTCAATCCATATTTGAATATCTGAGAATGTGTTGTTTGCCATACCGCCTAATAAAGATTTGGTGGAATTATAACCGTCGAGGCTGACTTCTGTTACTTTTGCACCTTTTGGCAAGAATGTGCCGTCGGCATTTTTCAAATCATTGGCAGTAACGGCAAATTGGTTTTTGAAGTAGTTGCTTTGGTAGCCTAAAATTTTAGTTTGTAATTCTTGGTACTCAATTTTGTTGCTGTTCATTTTGGGAGTCTTGTCGAAACTCTTCAAATCATTGGTGTTGTCAACCGTTTTGGTCTCAACGTTAAATGTGTTTTGTGCTTGTGCTCCGATGACACAGCATGATGCTACAGCAATAGTAAGTAGAAAATTTTTCATACGATAATTGGTTTTATTAATTTATTATTTTTTAATACGGTCTTATTAATTTCGGTAAAAAACACGTTAGGCGGACATCGGCATTTCGTTTGTTTTAAATTGCACTGTCAATGCGTTCGGTTGGGCGATTTGTGTGGTGGCTTGAGCAGATTTGAAGTCAGTGGTTAGTTTGTGACTGCCATCAGTTTGTCTTACCGAATAATTGGCAGGGGGCTTATACTATTTATCCTTTTGTCCTCCTGGATTTTTACGCTGCGAAATTAGTAATAAAATTTCATTGGTTGTTTCGCAAAAGCGGATAATTAACGTTAAAAAAGGTAAAAAGTTAGTGCTGGGGCAATGGAACGACTAACATAGTGGCCAAAAAGAACAGTAACAGCGCATTACGGAACTCCATGCCACCAGCAATATCCTCAATGGCCATGTGCCAAACAGAACAAAAATCCGCCTTGTGCTTGTGCGCGCAAAGCGGATTTCTGAACTTTTTAAAAGAATATATTGTGTCAGGTTAATTTGTGGGCAGAATGTGCAGTAGCATCATTTTGAGGCTTGCTTCTTTTCCTCTTTCACCACATTGAGGAAATAGGCTTGCGACTTGATGAGGTTGCGCGAATGGAGCACAAGCGACTTGGTCTCAGTGAGAATGTTGAGAAATAATGCGCTGGCCTTGGAGCTTGCCGTGGGGTTGGCTTGCAGCAGCTTTATGTGTTTCTTGATGATTGCGGCAATGGTGTCGAACAGCTCATCGCGCATTTCCATCACAGAGTCGAGCGCCGAGAAGTCGCCTTGTGTGAGCATGGTGTTGATTTTTGCGAATATGTCGTCAACGTGGTCGTTCACCACCTTGAGGTCGTGGATTTGCTCGGCAGTGAGTCCGCGGTGGTTGTTGTCGATGTGCTCATAGGCCGGCTTGGTGCAGTGGAGCAAGGCTTTCGACACCTCGCACAGGTAGTCAACTACCTGCACATAGTAGTGCGCCGTCTCCACACCTTGTGCCTCAAGCAGTTTTATGGTGGAAACTATGGAATATTTGCGCTCATTGGCCTCGTCGTACATGCGTTGCGACTCGTCAACCATATCCTTTAGGGCGCGGCGGTCTTGTGTGAACAGCGCCACGAGCATGCGGTTGTAAACGCGCGACGTTTGCGACATGGTTTCGCACACCATCACGGTGCAGTTGTGCAACACGTCTTGTGGACGGTCGTTGCTCTTGACGAGCGGCTTGTTTTGGGCTGATTTCTTTGTCTTGTTGCTTGATGAGAAGCGGCTGAACAGTGCCCATGCGCTAAACAGCACTGCCACGGCCAGGCCCCAGTCGCCACCCCACATGAGCACCGAGCCCATGCAGAACGACAGTATGAAACCTATGATGGCGGTGAGGAACCAGCCCATGATAACCACCATCACGCCTGTCACGCGATACACGGCACTGTCGCGCCCCCATGCGCGGTCGGCAAGCGACGAACCCATCGACACCATGAACACCACATAGGTGGTGGATAACGGCAACTTGAACGATGTGCCTATGCAGATGAGTATGGCGGCAGCGGCAAGGTTGACCACGGCTCTAATCTTGTCGTAGTTGGAGTTGCCGCGCTCTTTCTCGTCGAGTGGAATGAAGCGGCGGTTGATGGAGTCAATCACGTTATTGGGCAGCATGCGCAGGTAGGCATTGTTGAGATTGACGGCAGAGCGCACCAGAAAACGCGATATTGGAGTGGAGCTGAAACGCTCTTTCTCGTCGTTTTGCGAGGCAAGAGACAGCTCGGTTTGCGACACCTTCATAGCGTCGCGCGAGAAAAACAGCGTTATCACCATTATCACTCCGGCGGCAAAGAGTAGCCAGCTGTCGGTGGTGGTGGGGTTTTTGAGGCCTTCCATGGTCATGCTCACATTGCCGGAGTCGAGCGCCATGCGATATGAGTCGAAGCCAGCCAGTGGCACACCTATGAAGTTAACGAGGTCGTTGCCGGCAAAGGCGAGTGCCAAGGCGAATGTGCCGCACAAAATCGACACCTTCAGAATGCTCACCTTGCACTGCTGCAGCACCCAGAGCACAGCCGAGGCGGCAATCCACACCACCAGTATCACGGTGAAAATGTGCGCGCTGATGTAGTCGTTGATTTCTGGGGTGATGAGACCGGAGCTTTTAAGACCCTTGAACAGGGCAAAATAGATTATGCCCACTATGGCTATGCCGCACCACAGCGCGCCATATTTCTTCATCTGCTTGCCGTAGCGGAAAGTGAACAGCAAGCGCGAAAAATACATTGTGACCGAGCCCATGAGAAACGACAGCACCACCGACACCAGAATGGCCGAAATCATGACCAAAGCCTTGCCGCCGTTGATGAACATGTCCATGTTGTTGACTGTTAGGCTGCTGTCGTTGTAAATCTTAAACGATGCCACAGCCACGGCAGTGCCGAGCAACTCAAATATCAGCGACACGGTGGTGGAGGTGGGCAGACCCATTTTGTTGAACGCATTGAGCAAAATAACGTCGCTGAGCATCATGCCCACAAACAAGAACATGATGTCTTGAAACTGAAACGCTTCGGGGTGGAACACTCCGTTGCGTGCCACCTCCATCATGCCGTGTGATGTGAGCACACCCACGAGTATGCCGCAAGAAGCCACGATGAGTATGGTGCGGAGCGAGGCCACTTTGGAGCCGATTGATGAGTTGAGAAAGTTGATTGCGTCGTTTGACACGCCCACAATCAGGTCGAGTATGGCCAAAATTGCCAAGACGACTACGATTACCGTGAAAATGGGACTCATAGTAAAAAATGTCAGTTTAGAGAAATGTGTTTCTTTATGTTGTTTTGAGTAATCTTGTCTTTAGTGTGGAGTGGCTATTTGTGGAGCGTGAAAGTGAATTTCAATCCGCCGTTGTATTGGTTTTCCACTGAGATTTTACCCTTGTGGAAGAGAACGGCGTTTTTCACAATCGACAAGCCGAGGCCTGTGCCGCCGAGTGCGCGCGAGCGACCGGTGTCTATGCGGTAGAAACGCTCGAATATGCGGCTTAGGTGCTCTGGCGGCACACCTATGCCATTGTCGGCAAAGGTGAAAGTGTAGTAGTCAGATGTCTCATCGGTCAGTTCCACCGTCACGTCGCGTCCGCCGCTATAGTTGAACGCGTTGGTAAACAGGTTGCGGAAAATCGACTCTATGAGCGACTGGTTTCCGTTGATTTCCACGCCGTCGGGCACATTGATGTGAATGCGCATCTGCTGGCTTGGCGGAAACACCTTCATGTCGTCGGCCACACGCTTTATGACCGAGGTCACGTCAACCGGCGCGAGCTGTATCTGGTCGGGGGCATCGCTGATGCGTGTTATGACCGAGAGGTCGGAGAGCAGCGACGTGAGCCGCTTAACGTTTTGGTAAGCCTTGTCGAGCAGTGCATGGCGAGTGTCGTCGTCGAGGTCGTTGTTCTCTATGGTTTCAAGACAGGCTTGAATCACATGCACCGGGGTCTTTATCTCGTGGCTGATGTTGTTGGTGAGCTGGTGCTTGATGCGCTCCTTGTCGCGCTGCTCATACATGGCTTCGCGCAGATTGCGGTCGCGCTCATTGGTTGTTGACTGCAAAATCTTGTAGAGGTTCACTATGTGCCGCGATATGTCGCCCAGCTCGTCGTCGGGGAAGCTGCTGCTGTCATATTTGCTGATGTCGCCAAACTCAGCCTCGTTGGCAAAGTCGCGCAGCTTCTTGACCACACGGCTTATGCTGTGGGTGGCAAACCATGCCATGATGGTGAGGATAAGTGCCACCACCACTATGGCGTAGCTCTGCACGGGGTCGGCTTGGAGCATGGCGGCAAGCGAGTGGTTGTAGGGCAGTGCGCTGCGCGCCACCAGTGTCTTGCCACGTGTGGCAGAGTAGAAAAACTCACGCTTGCTTGTGGACGAGAGGCGGCGGCGCGTGAAGCCTTGGCCATATTTCAGTGCCTCTTGAAATTCGGGGCGGTCGCGGTGGTTGCCTATTTCCTTGGGCTTTTCGCCGGAGTCATAAACCACGTTGCCGTTGAAGTCGATGAGCGACAGGCGCACGCTGTCGCCAGCCATGTGACTCAGCGAGTCAATAAACGCCGGAGTCACGGAGTCGCCACCGGCCAGACGGTCGAGCACCAAGCCGTTGACGCGCTGCAGGCGGTCGTTGAGCAGATTGGTCTTATAGTCGCGCTCGCGGGTGTATTGCAGGGCGAAAAATGTGCAGGTGAGCACCCAAGTGAACAGCGTGATCAGCAGGAAAAGCCTTGTCTGAACACTAAATCTTCGTTGAGAATCCATAGCCAAAACCAGTTTTTGTGATGATGTGGTTGCCATATTCGCCTATCTTTTTGCGCAGACGGTTGATGTTGACGTCGATGGTGCGGTCAACTACAATCACGTCGTGCTTGTCGTGCCACACGGCAGACAGAATTTCGTCGCGCGAGAAGATGCGGTCAATGTTGCTCAAGAGCAGAGTGAGGGTCTCGAACTCGCGCGGCGTGAGCATCACCGGGCGGCCGTTGACTGTGCAAGATTTCTGCACGGTGTCGAGCGTGAGTCCGCCAAACTCTATGACTGATGCGTCGTGGCCCGATATGGTGCTGCGGCTAAGCACGCTCTTTACACGTGCCAGCAGTTCCTTCATGGAGAAAGGCTTCTTGATGTAGTCATCGGCACCGGTGTCGAATCCAGTGAGCACATCGTCCTCGGAGTCTTTGGCGGTGCAGAAAATTATGGGAATGTGCTTGAGTCGCGCATCTTGGCGGATACGTTTTGCAAGTTCAAATCCGCTCATGCGCTCCATCATCACGTCGAGCAGCAGTAAATTGAATTGCGACAGGTCGAGCCGCAGGGCTTCCTCGGCCGAATTGGCGGTCACGACGGAGTAACCTGCCAACTCAAGGTTGATTTTCAGCACATAGCAGATGGTTTCCTCGTCATCGACCACAAGTATTTTTGCGGATTTATTCATGATTTGTGTGGTTTTTTATGAACTTTTTTACACTGCAAAGTAAGAACAAATTGCGTTGACGTGTATAACAAATGTGTAACATTTTAACACATGTAACAAAGCTCTTTGTGCGAAGAGCGGCAAAAGAAGCAAGGCGTCAGAACTGGAAATAGATGAAAGGCTGCACGTCGGCCGAGGTAAACTCTATGACGAGCTGCACCACAAACATGAAAAGCAGCAGTTTCCATATCCACAGCGACTCCACAAACAGGCCGACGATGTCGGCATAGAACTCGCGCGGAATGAAGTGCATCACCACCACCAGACCCAAGAGTAGGCACCATGTGTGGCGAGCCAGCACGAAGTCGGGCAGCTGGGCTATGTGGAAGTCGGTGAATATGCGTGAAATCATGGTGCAGGCGTCGCTAAAGCTTGCTGCCCTGAAAAACACCCACAGCATCGTGACGAAAGCAAATGTGAGTGCCCAAGAGCACAATGCCCTTGCCACCCCGGCCCGACTGAAACACCCGGCAGTGGCTTGCGACCAAGCCTTGTTGATGCACAAGCCCAGGCCGTGGCCGGCTCCCCAGAACACGAATTTCCATGCAGCTCCGTGCCACAGTCCGCCGAGTAGCATGGTAATCATGAGATTGGCATAGCGGCGTGTAGTGCCGCGGCGGTTGCCTCCGAGAGGAATGTAGATGTAGTCGCGCAGCCAGAACGACAGCGACATGTGCCATCGCCGCCAAAACTCGGTGATGCTGCATGACTGATAAGGAAAATCGAAGTTTTTGCCAAGGTCAAACCCCATCACGGAGCCAAGCCCTATGGCTATGTCGCTATAGCCCGAAAAGTCACAGTAGATTTGCATGGAGTAGCCTACCACGGCCATGAGTGTCTCAAGTCCACCATAGGCTGTGGGGTTGTCGAACACGAGGTTGTTGTATTGTGCCAGATAGTCGGCAATCACGGCTTTCTTAATCACCCCGGTCATTATTAGCCACAGCCCACGATACACGGCTTCGGCCGAAACAGGGCGGTTGTCGCGCAACTGTGGCATGAAATCGCGTGCCCTGACTATGGGGCCTGCCAGCAATATGGGGAAAAACGACAGGTAGAACACATAGTCGCTCCATTGGCGCACAGGCTCCATGTCGCCACGATACACATCGACCACATAGCTCACCGAGCGGAATGTGATGAACGATATGCCCACCGGCAGGGCTATGTCGAGCGGCTGGAAGTTGCGGCCTATGATGGCGTCGAAATTCCACAGCATGAAGTTTGTGTATTTCAGGGCAAACAGCGACCCAAGCGAGCATGCAAGCGACACGGCGAGCAGCTTGCGGCGCGACTTTACACTGCTCTGCACGGCAATCAGCCGCGCAACGTGCCAGTCTATGACCGAGAGTGCCAGAAGCAGCAGAAAATACCAGCCGCTCGACTTGTAGTAGAAATAAAGGCTGAATGCCACCACAAATGCCACCATTTGCCTGTGGCGGTTGCGCAGCATGGCAAACAAAGGCAGAAACACAACAAACATCACCCAAAACATGCCGCTCGTGAACAGCAACTGATTGTCGTGGCTGTAGGTGAGGAAGTTGGCAATGTTGCCGGGCAGGTTGGATATGTCGAGCGTGGCTTGGTTCATCGCTGGTTGGGTTGCAAAACTAAAGTGCGGCAGTGTGCGCTTGTGGTGTCGGGGCGTGCAAGCCTTATGGGGTGTGCCGACTCGGTGGTTATCCATACGCACACGCGGTCGGCCCAAGCCGCAGCTGACTGTGCGGTGGGGTGGGCACCGTCGGCTTTGCGCTCAAACTGCTGCCCTGCCGAGAGGTAGAAGCTGCCGGGCTTCACGCTTGACTCTATCAGGTCGTTGATGCCGGTGTCGGGTTTCCAGTTGGGTGGACCTATCCACACATAGGGTATGCTGCCCACTTGCGCAAGCAGACGGTTGACAAACTGCTGCCGCTTCTCTTTAATGTTGGCCACAAAAAGCTCATTTGCCCCAAGGCAAATCAAAATATAGTTGGGGTGAAACTGCGCTATGTAGGCTTGCAGACGATTGCTGCCGCCCCAAATCTCGGTACTGGAGCTATACCAGATGACCGATGTGAGCGTGTGACCGTTTTTCTTGGCATAGGCTGCCATGCGCGGACTTAACCCCTCAAGCATGGAGTCGCCGATGAAAAGAATGTTTTTGGCGGCGGTGTCAAGAGGGTGCTTCTCCTTGGCCGGTGCTGGCTTGGGTGCTGGCTTGGCAGACTTGTCGTGGGTAGGGCCGAGGAGCGAAGTGGCAAATGTGGAGGTTTTGAGCGTGGTGAATCCCAGGTTGATAGTGCCGTATTGCGACATGACGGCACACACAACCAGAGTGATTGCGAGAATGAGCCAAAGACCTATTTGTGGTTTGCGCATGTGTTGCCTGTGAAAAGAGAGTGAAATCGGCCCCAAAGAGCCCATTATGGCGATTGAGACCGATTTATGTCAGTTACATTTAGTTTACTTTAACGGCTTGATGCCTATGCCCGGAATGTCGTGGAGCGTGATTTTGCCGTTTTCCACAGTCATGCCAGAGAAGCGGTCGTTGGCAATGAGCAAATTGCCGTCGAGGTCGGCGAAGTCAACAATAGGCGAAAGGTTGGCGGCTGCTGTAACGGCACATGACGTTTCGGTCATGCAGCCAATCATCACCTTTAAGCCCAGAGCTTTGGCAAGCACAACCATCTTGTAGGCCTCGTGCATGCCGGTGCTCTTCATAAGCTTTATGTTTATGCCGTCATACACACCCTTGAACTTGGGAATGTCGGGCAGACGCTGGAAAGCCTCGTCGGCAAACAGGGGCAGCGGAGAACGCTCGCGCAGCCATGCGGTTTCATCAATCATAGTCTTGTCAAACGGTTGTTCCACAAACAGACAGCCTTTTTCCTTGAGCCAGTTGCAAAGCTCCAGAGCTTCTTCCTTGTTTTTCCAACCCTGGTTGACATCTACGCAGAAAGGCACGTTGGTCATGCTGCGAATCACCTCGATTGTTTCCTTGTCGTTGTCAAGACCCATTTTCACTTTAAGCACCTTGTAGGGGGCGGCTTCCTTGACCTTTTGGCGCACAACCTCGGCTGTGTCGATGCCTATGGTGAAACTTGTGTTGGGCGTTTTGGCAGGGTCGAGTCCCCAAATCTTGTACCAAGGCTGACCCATGATTTTGCCGAGCAGGTCGTGGAGGGCAATGTCGATGCTTGCCTTGGCCGCGCGGTTGTTGGGCGCAACGCTGTCAACGTAGGAAAGTATGTCCTCGATTTTGAATGGGTCGTTGAACTGCTCAAGGTCGAGGCTTGACAAGAATTTTGTCACGCTTTCCACCGATTCGCCGAGGTATGGCGGCATGGAAGCCTCGCCATAGCCCACGATGCCGTCGTAGGAGAGCTGCACCTGCACGTCGGGGGTGGTGGTGCGGCTGTAGCGCGCGAGGTTGAAGGCATGGCGCAACTTGAGTTCATAGGGGAAGAATGACAGTTGCAGTTTGCCGCTCTTTGCCACTTTGCGTGTGGCAGAGCCCTTGGCCGAGAGAGAAATAGGTGAAGAAGCCGCAATCATTGCAGCCCCTGTGCCAACTATAAAATTTCTTCTGTTCATAATTGCTTTGATGTGTTATGATAGAGTGATGAAAATCGTGTTGTCTTGTGTGTGTCAGAGTGTTAGAAATACCAAGGGTGTTTTGCCACAGAGGTGATGCCGGTGGTGCCCACCTGGCCGTCTATTCGGCTGATTGATAGTGCGGAGTAGAGATAATCTGGAGCTGATGGGTCGAGGCTGTTGATTTTTACTTGACCTGAGCAGTGAATGAATTTGCCGTCGCGCAGATATATGCCCACGTGAGTCACACGGCCAGTCTCGGAGTTGCCAAAGAACAGGAGGTCGCCGAGCTTGGCAACCTGCCAGTCCTCGCCCTTTATTTTCAGTCCTGTGAGTGCTTGCTGCGAGGCATCGCGCTGCAGGATAATGCCATTGGCAAAATAACTCACCTTCGACAGTCCGGAGCAGTCGGTGACCTTGGTCGATGTGCCGCCCCACAGGTAGCTTGAGCCCATCATGCGCTTTGCAGTGGCTTCAATGAGGGCTGGGTTAAACTCTTGCTTGCTCCATTTGCCAAGTTCCTCAATGTGAGCGGTTAGCACCCAGCCGGTGCGGCCGTCGGGAGTGGCAAGCTGTGTCCATTTGCCTTTTTGTGCCTTGAATTCCAGTATGTTGCCAAACACAAGGTCGGTCACGGTCTCGTCGCCATTGGGTTGGGTGGTGAGGCGTGAGTCGTAGGTGGTGACAATGTAGCGTTTGGCCTGTTTCCACTGGCTCATGCGCTGTGCGTCGCAGAAAACGACCGATGATTGCGGCACATAGGCTATGTAGGAGTCGGGGGTTTGCACTCTGAGCCACTCATCGGTGCTCTCAAGCACCTTGACTGGCGTGCCCATTATGGCTTGTGTGGCCATTTCGGCAGCGTGGCGCGGTGCGGTGCGCAGCGAGGCTATTGAAAGCTTGACCAGTGCCCAGCGTTGCGATTCGGGCATGGATTGCTCAAGCACCACTGTGCGGTTGTCGAAGTTTTGTATGCCGTTTTGGCGCAGCTCGTTGTCGATGGCGTGCTTGAGCAGCTCGCTGCTCACAGTGCCATATATGGTGGGCACACCGTTTTGCATTATAGTCTTAACGTCCCAAATAGCGGTGCGGCCGTCGGGTGCGGCTTTGGCTTTGAGGTTGGCAATCAGCTCTTCGGGAGTGCTGGCCACGGCACTCATAGCCACGGCAAGCATGAGCGATATGGATAGTAAAAATTTTGTAGTCTTGTTGATGAGTTTCATATATGTTGCGTTGTTTATCAGATGTCAGTTTGTCTTTATTTTAGTTGTTGTTTCACATTGTCCTCACTTGTGATGCTGTTGACTTGGAAGTGCGAGCTCCATGAGCCGTAGTAGAGGTTGCCCTTACGCCACTCCACTTCGCCCGGCTGAAAATCCACGGTTTCGCTGCGTATGTATTTCTTGGCAGGGCTCAAAGCGTCGCCAATGCCTTCGTTAGATGCAAAGCGATACACATCGAGTCCGCTCTTGTAGTAGTCGTTGAGCACCGTGCCGCATGTGGAGCGACCGAAAGAGGGGTCGGTTGACACCCACCCAATGCCCTCGAAGTAGGTTTCTGCCCAGTCATGGAAGTTGACTTCGCCAGGGTGCAGCATGTAGCCGCTCTCCCAGCGCGCCGGAATGCCGAGGCTGCGCACGAGAGTTATGTAGAGCAGTGCCACTTGTCCGCAGTCGCCATGACCATTGGCAAGCACATAGGCCGGCATGTTGCGTATGGTGCTGTATTCACGCGCGCCAGCCCAAGGAAAGTTGGCTGAAATCCAGTCATATATTTTAGAGGCTTGCAATATGGGGTTGGTTTCGTTGCCCACAATTTGCTGCGCGAGCTGGTGCAGACTGTCGGTGAGCACTATGTGTGGCGGTTGCGATGCCGTGTAACGCTTGTAGATGTTGGAACTGGTGTCGTAGGGCTCAAGCAACATAAGCATGTCTGATTGTGCCACATGGCGCTCTGCCACGAGATATGACATGGTGTACTCAAAATGTGTGGGCTTGCCCTTCTGGGCTTGTGCCTCCATATACACGGTGTGGTGCAGGCTGCCCTTGCTCATTGTGACTGGGCGGTTGCTGCTGATTAATTTTATGTCGCGTTGACGCAGATTTTCAAAGGGGAAAGGCAGCCACACGCGCAGGGTTTCGCCAGCCGGAATGGCGTCGGCGTTGACGTCGAGTGTGAAAGTCACGTTGACGCGTCGCCAGTCGCGCGCACCGTCGGCATTGGGTGCATGGAGCATGGCTTCAACGAAATATTTGCGGTAGAGCTTTGCCGTTTGCTGGTTTTCCTCATCGTTGGTGGTCTTGAACTCATCGGCCAAGAGCCAAAGGTTGCGCACGGCTTTTCTGAACCACCACTCTTGTCCGTCGATGGTCATTGTCTCTATGTTTCGCTTAGCTTTCCAGTTGTTGATTTGCGATGTGGTGACATCGGGCATTTTGTCCTTTATCTGCTTTAAGCCATCGGCAGGAGTGAGTGTGAAATCGTGGCGTATGCGTTCCATGATTTGGTTCAAGGAATCGATTTTCACAGCGTTGTCGCGCCTCACTTTGGCCGGGAGTTTCTTCATGAGCTTTGAGGCTTTTGAAAACTCGCCGGAGTCGATGCAGGAATTCACTGTTTCAAGCCAGCTCGGAGCTTGTGCGCTTGCCGTGGCAGAGCCTGCAAGCAAGGTAATGGAGAATATGCAAGAAGCTAGATATTTCATCACATTGTAATTGATGGTGCAAAAATAGTAATATTTTTATTCTAAACAGGCGTGTTTGCCTGACAAATTGCAATTGTTGGCCTCTCTGGTGGAGTTGCGTCAGAAATTGAGTCGTCGCTTCATGGTGAGGGAGGTGATGACCGAAGTCATCAGCCCTATGGCTGCCACAAACAGGAACACGACCACAATGTCGGGCCAGAGAACCTTGACAGGATAGGCTTGCACTACCACCATGCTTGCGTCGCCACCCAGCTTGAGCCACCCGAAGGCCTCTTGACACAGGCACAGCACCACACCGAGCGTGATGCCGCCCACAGCGCCCACAAGGGCTATGAGCCAGCCTTCGGCCACAAAAATGTGGGTGATTTGCTTGTCGGAAGCTCCCATGCTCCGGAATGTGCGTATGCTTTCGTCTTTCTCTATGATGAGCAGCGAGAGGGTGCTTATCACATTGAACGTGGCGATTATCATGATGAATGCGAGCAGGAGAAACGCAATCCATTTCTCTATGTTCACGAGTTTATATGCCTCGGCTTGCTGCATAAGGCGGTTTTTGACAGCGTATGCCGGGCCGAGCACTTGGCCGATTTGTGCCATGACTTGCGACTCATCGGCACCTGGGGCGAGCTTGACCTCTATGGCAGAGGCTTGGGAGTCGTAGTCAAACAGTTCGCGCGTTAGTTCGATTGGCACGAAAATCATGTCGTTGTCATATTTGCTTTGCTGAAGCTGGAACACGCCCGCCACAAACACCGAATCTACCCTGAAGGCATCGACTGGCGATGCGAGGTTGATTTGTCCCACGCGCTGCGGAGCATAGAGCTGCAGCATGCGCAGATAGCCGGGTCGGGCATGGAGTTGGAGCGCGGGTTCCACAGCGAGCACGGCATAGCTCGACACTTGGTCGTGGAGCTGGAATTCGCCGTCAACCATCACGCTGTCTATGTCGTTGATGGTGTCGTAGTTGTCGGGCACACCTTTCAGGCGCACCACCATCTGGTAGTCGGTAAACACGGCCAGAGCATTGTCCTCGATTACCGGCATGGCTTGCTGCACGCCATCGATGGCCTTGACAGCGGAAATCACGCTGTCGGCATCGTTGACCGTCTTGCCGAGTGTGGCTGTGATTGAGATTTGAGGGTCGAGCATGGCGAGTTTGCCCATAATCAGACCCCTAAAGCCGTTGAACACGCTGAGCACGCACACCATGGCCGCAGTGGTCACCACCACACCGCAAATGGAGATTATGGAAATCACATTGACGGCGTTGTGGGTCTTTTTCGACTTCAGGTAACGGAGTGCTATTCGCAGCGGCAGAGTGCTCATTGCTTGGGTTGTTCGGGAGAGTTATTGTTGTTGTCGCTGCTGCTGCCGCTTTTGTCGTCGTGCTTGTGCAGCAGTGAGTCGATGTGGTCAATGTAGTCGAGCGAGTCGTCGAGATAGAACGACAATTCGGGGCATTTGCGCAACTGGTAGCGCACTTTTTGCGCCAGTGCGTAGCGAATGCCTTTCTCGTTGGTGTTTACGTTGGTAATGATTTCTTGTGCCTTGTCGCTTGGGAACACGCTCAGATACACTCTGGCGATGCTCAAGTCGGGTGACACCCTCACCGAGCTCACTGATACCAGAATGTTGCCAATTTTGGCTGTTTCTAGACGGAAAATCTCGCTGAGTTCCTTTTGCACGAGTCGTGCTATTTTTTCAAGTCTTGCTTGTTGCATGTGTTATAGACTGTTGTCTTGGTTTGTGAATAAAATTTGCTTTGGGTGCAAAGTTACTTGTTTTTCCCGAAAAAGAACAATTATTTGTCACAGTCGGTTTTGCGGTAAATGATTGTGAGACCGTCGCGCAGCGGCACTATCACTTTCTCCACGCGAGGGTCGGCTGCAACGCGGTTGTTGAAGTCGATGATTCCTTGCGTCTGCGCGTCCATTTTGGGCAGCTGTTCCGCCACCTTGCCATACCACAGCGTGTTGTCGGCTATGATGAAGCCTCCGGGTGCGAGGTGCGGCATAACCAGGTCATAATACTCCACATATTGCCGTTTGTTGGCGTCGATAAACACGAGGTCGAACTTCTGGTTGAGGCGCGGCAAGATGTCGTTGGCGTCGCCTATGTGCAGCGATATGCGGTTGCCCACCGGCGACTCGGCAAAGTGCTCGGAGAGAAAGTCTTCGAGCTCATCGTCGATTTCTATAGTGTGAATGTGGGCATCGTCGTCGAGCAGTCCCTCGGCCAGGCACTGGGCGGAGTAGCCTGAAAACGTGCCAAGCTCAAGCACACGTTTGGGGCGAATCATGCGCACAAACATCTTGAGCATGCGTCCCTGCAAGTGGCCGGAGCACATGCGCGGATAGAGCAGGCGCAGGTGGGTGTCGCGATTGAGCTTGTGCAAATGTTCAGGCTCGGCGTCGATGTGGGCAAGAATATAGTCGTCTAATTCTTCGGTTTCTTCAATCATTTGGGCTGCTTGCTTGACAGGTTCAACAAAAAGTCAATGGCGCGGCGGTAGCTGTCGAGGCCATAGCCGGCCACAACGGTGGCGCAGGCATCTTTTATCATTGACACATGGCGGAATGGCTCGCGCGACATCACATCGCTTATGTGTACCTCAACAGCCGGGGCTGTGACGGCACGCAGGGCGTCGGCAATGGCAATGCTGTAGTGTGTGTAGGCGCCGGCATTGATGGCTATGCCCTGTGAGGTGAAGCCCACGCGCTGAATTTCGTCGATTATTGCGCCCTCGTGATTGCTCTGGAACACGGAAAACTGCACGTCGGGATATTGCTTGACGAGAGTCTGCAGATACTGGTCAAGCGACTGGTTGCCGTAGATTTCTGGTTCGCGCACGCCCACCAAGTTGAGGTTGGGGCCGTTGATTATGGAAATTTTCATTGTGAGTGTGTTGTTTGCTGCAAAGTTACATCAAAAAAGCGTGGGTGAGGAGAGCATGCACCAGGCATTTTACATGCTGGGCTCGTGTGCCGCCTGCGAGAGCAGATAGTGACCTATTTTGCAATATATGCACTTGCGTGCCTCGCAATAGTTGCGCCGCAGCTGAATCAAGGCTTGCGACGACAGGGCGTCGGGGCAGTCGATGCCGGCATGTCTGAAAGCCTCCACGATGGAGTTTTTCTCAGGCTGCAGACTCTCCAGAAGGGTTATGGCTTTATCGGTCAAGGCATAGTTGCCGGTAAACTCGCCGTGGGCGTAAAACAGCGGTGCCACGGTGTTGATGAGAATAATGTCGATAGACCTGTTGCCAAGAGCTTGCGCCGGCACTCCGGCCGGTTTGCCGAAAGAGAAATGATTTGCCCAGTAGCCGGTAAGGTTTACTGTAAAAAGGGCACGTATTGCTTTTTCATCGGGGGCAGAAAGCAGATTTGACATCAACTTGAAGCCGCCATACACATATTGCGCAAGCATGGCTATGCGGCGAAACGGAAAATTTTGCGGACGTATGCGAAATGTTTTCCACACCTCCGGCTCAAGATGAGTGAGAGAGAATTTGTTGGCCAAGAAGGCATATTCGCTGCGTAGCTGTTGGCAGTAGGCATCGTTGTCGGCAATGCCGTCGGTCAGCAGTCCGGCTTGACCAAAAAGAAAAGCCTCGATTTGCAGCAGTGAGTCGCTATGCTTGTTGAGCAACCGCAATGGTGACCTGCGCGCCAGCCGCTCAAAGGCTTCGTTGTTGATGCCAAAGCCCAGATTGCGCGCCAAGGTCACGTAGCACACATCTTCCCAGCTACCGTGAAACTGGTCGTAGAGGGCTTGCAGCCGCTCCACCTTGGTGTGCAGCCGCTCAAAAGCCAGTCCCTCAATCCACTCGGTGATGGTGATGTGGGGCACTCGGGCTATGCCAGAGGCGCACGGTAGTTCGCAGTGAGCGTTTACCAAGGTGTTGTAGCTCTCATTAAACTGCGGTGACACGTTGAGCACAAGTTGCGGAATGCGCTCGCCGTTGGAGCGATAAACTGGTGCATCGTCTTTCTGCACCACATGCAGAATCACGCTGTCGTATGCCTTGTCGGTGTTGTGGCCATGACGTTTCCAGTCGGTGGCACGCACGTGTATTTCGATGTTGCCAACCCAAGTCTGTCCGTCAATTTGCACTTTGGCGTTGAAGAAGTCGGGGCCGGCATCGGTGTTGAGCAGACCGGGGTCGAGCACACGAATGTGTCGGCCATCGTTGGTGGTCATGTCGTCGGACCGCCACAGCCTGTGTTGCCAGATGTATTGTAAAATCTTCTCCATGCCATAAAAAAAACGGCTTGCGCAGTGCGAACATCGCATGATAAGCCAATGTGCGGCACTAAGATAGTGTGAAAACTGGAAACAAGAGCAAAAAGAGTAACAAAAATAGCATCAGCAGAGCATAATATTCGAGCAATGGTTGAGGTGATGCTGGCGATTTGCACTATCTTTGTGAAAAGAAAGAAAATAAGCTACAAATATGGCAGAGAAAATAGTGGAAACTCCAATGATGAAGCAGTTTATGGCTATGAAAGCCAAGCACCCAGATGCTATATTGCTGTTTCGTGTGGGCGATTTCTATGAAACTTATTCGCAAGACGCCATAGTGGCATCGGAGATACTGGGCATAACGCTCACGCGCCGCGCCAACGGCGCTGCACGCACTCTGGAAATGGCTGGTTTTCCGCACCATGCGCTCGACACCTATCTGCCCAAGCTCGTGCGTGCCGGCAAGCGTGTGGCCATCTGTGACCAGCTGGAGGACCCCAAGCTCACCAAGAAGCTGGTGAAACGTGGCATAACCGAGCTTGTGACTCCTGGTGTGGTGGTGGGCGGCACAATCCTTGACCGCAAGGAAAACAACTTTTTGGCAGCCGTACACTTTGGTAAAAAGGCGTGCGGACTGGCGTTTCTCGACATATCCACCGGAGAATTTCTGACCACAGAGGGCACGGTGGAATATGTGGATAAGCTGCTTGGCAACTTTGCGCCCAAAGAGGTGCTGATAGAGCGGAGCAACCGCAACCGTTTTAACGAGGCGTTTTCGGCGAAGTATCTGACATTTGAGCTTGAAGACTGGATTTTTACCGAAGAGTCGGCCGAAGACCGCTTGCTCAAGCATTTTGAGACAAAAAACCTGAAAGGCTTTGGCGTGGAAAACATGCACAGTGCCATAGTGGCTTCAGGCGCAATACTATATTACCTCGACCTCACGCAGCACACTCATGTGAAGCACATCACCAAGCTCTCTCGCATAGAGGCTGACCGCTATGTGAGGCTCGACAAGTTCACGGTGCGCAACTTGGAGCTCGTGGCTCCGATGAACGAGGACGGCAAGAGTTTGCTGTCGGTCATCGACAAAACACTGACGCCAATGGGAGCGCGTATGCTGCGCCGCTGGGTGTTGTTTCCGTTGAGAGACACAAAGAAAATCAACCGCCGGCTTGATGCTGTGGAATATTTCTTCAAAGACCCCGAGGGGCGTGAGCTGCTGAAAACGCAGCTTGAGTTGGTGGGCGATGTGGAGCGTCTGGTGTCGAAGGTGGCGGTGGGGCGTATCACGCCGCGTGAGCTTGTGCAGCTGAAGTCGGCGCTTCAGGCGATAGAACCGATAAAGAAATATTGCGAGCAAGCCGACAACAGTGTGCTGCGGAGCTTTGGCGAGCAACTTAATCCGTGTCCCATAATCCGCGACCGCATTGATAAAGAGATAAACCCCGACGCGCCAAACCTGGTGAGCCGCGGCAATGTGATAAACCGCGGTGTAGATGCCCAACTCGATGAACTGCGCGACATATCAAGCTCAAGCAAGGGATACTTGATGCAGCTGCAAAAGGCCGAGAGCGAGCGCACCGGCATACAAAGCCTTAAAATAGGCTACAACAATGTGTTTGGCTACTACATTGAGGTGCGTAATGCCCACAAAGACAAGGTGCCGGCAGATTGGGTCAGAAAGCAGACTCTGGTAAACGCCGAGCGATATGTGACGCAGGAGCTGAAAGAGTATGAGGAAAAAATACTTGGTGCCGAGGAAAAGATACTGGTGATAGAGGCACGGCTGTTTAATGAGCTTGTGACGGCTGTGACCGACTACATACCGGCCATACAGGCCGACTCCAACCTGATTGCCCGTCTCGACTGTCTGCGCGCTTTCACGCAGGTGTCGGTGGAATATAAATATAACCGGCCGGAGCTTAACGACTCGCTCGACATAGAGATTACCGAAGGCCGTCACCCAGTGATAGAACGCCAAATGGCCGCCGGCGAGGAGTATGTGCCTAACAGCTTGCGTCTGGGCAACGACGACCAGCAGATTATGATAATAACCGGTCCAAATATGGCAGGAAAGTCGGCTCTGCTGCGTCAAACAGCACTGATAGTGCTGATGGCTCAAATAGGCTGCTTTGTGCCGGCACAGGCCGCCAAAATAGGCGTCGTGGACAAAATTTTCACCAGAGTGGGAGCGAGCGACAACATTTCGCTTGGTGAGTCAACGTTTATGGTGGAGATGACCGAGTCGGCGTCAATTCTCAACAATATCAGCCAGCGAAGTTTGATTTTGTTTGACGAGCTTGGCCGAGGCACGAGCACCTACGACGGCATATCCATAGCCTGGGCCATCGTGGAATATCTGCACGAATCGGGCTTCAAGCCAAAGACTCTTTTTGCCACGCACTATCATGAGCTTAATGAAATGGCAAAGACGTTTAAGCGCATAGTGAACTATAATGTGACGGTGAAAGAGATAGACGGCAAGGTGGTGTTTATGCGCAAGCTTGCCAAGGGTGGCAGTGCCCACAGTTTTGGTATTCATGTGGCAAAAATAGCCGGTATGCCGCGCTACATAATCAGCCGTGCCGAGGAGGTGCTGAAACAGCTTGAGGACGATGCCGTGCCGGTGGCTCCAAGCGGTGAGGCCGGCAGCGGAATGCAGTTGTCGATATTCCAGCTCGACGACCCTGTGCTGAGCCAGATACGCGACGAGATACTCGACATCGACATCAACAACCTGACTCCGGTGGAGGCTCTCAATAAGCTCAACGACATCAAGGGAATACTCACAGGCAAGGCTCAGTGAGGCAACAACGGAAAAAACGAACACTCTTTTTTTGACAAATGGACAGAAAAGACTTTGAAATAATGGCCCCTGTGGGGTCGTGGGAATCGCTGACTGCCGCATGGCAAGGCGGAGCTGATGCAATATATTTCGGTATAGAGGGGCTTAACATGCGCTCAAAATCGTCGGTCAACTTCACGCTCGACGACTTGCGCACCATAGCCGCATGGTGCCATGAGCACGGCATGAAAAGCTACCTGACCGTGAACACGGTGGTGTATGACAGCGACATCGACTACATGCACAAGATTGTGGACGCGGCGCGCGATGCCGAGATTTCGGCCATCATAGCGTCGGATATGGCCACCATACTCTATGCCAGAAGCATAGGTGTGGAAGTGCACATATCCACTCAAGTGAATGTGAGCAACAGCGAGGCCGTGAAGTTTTATGCCCAGTATGCCGACGTGATGGTGATGGCGCGCGAGCTGAACCTTGACCAAGTGAAAAACATACACAATCGCATCGTGGGCGAAGATTTGCGTGGTCCGCATGGAGAACTTGTGCGCATAGAGATGTTTTGCCACGGAGCATTGTGCATGGCAATTTCTGGCAAGTGCTACTTGAGCCTTCACGAGACTAACTCGAGCGCAAACCGCGGTGCTTGTCGTCAGATATGCCGCCGCAGCTACATAGTGACCGACCGCGATACTGGCGACGAGCTTGCCATAGACAACAAATACATCATGTCGCCCAAGGACTTGAAGACCATTCACTTCATGAACAAGATGATAGATGCCGGGGTGAGGGTGTTTAAGATAGAGGGGCGCGCACGCGGCCCGGAGTATGTGCGCACTGTGGTGAGCTGCTACAATGAGGCCATAAACTCAATTATCGACGGCACATATAGCGACGAAAAAATAACCGACTGGAACGAGCGGCTGTCGCGCGTGTTTAACCGTGGATTTTGGGACGGATACTATCTGGGGCAGCGTCTTGGCGAGTGGACATCTAAGTATGGGTCGAGCGCAACGCGCGTCAAGCAATATGCCGCCAAGGGAATACGCTATTTTACAAAATTAGGCGTGGCTGAATTCTTGATGGAGGCCGGAGAGCTGCATGTGGGCGATGAGGTTATAGTCACTGGCCCCACCACTGGTGCTGTGCCTGTGAAGGTGGAAGAAATACGTGTGGACTTGAAGCCTGTGGAGAAAACCGTGAAAGGCGAGCATTTTTCGATAAAGGTGGGCGAGAAGGTGCGTCCTAGCGACAAGCTGTTTGTGTGGCGCAAAGTGGAGCCCAAGCAATCGCTGGAATAAGTTTTCAATCAGAGATATAGCCCACACGCCACTCATAACTCGTAAGGGCGCGCTTACATGGCGCGCTTGAATTTGCGCATATACCAGAGCATGAACACTCCGGCTATGATGGCCGATGTGAAGTCGGACGTTGGCACTGCAGCCCACACACCATCGAGATTAAACCGCAACGGCAGTATTAGGAGCAGCGGTATGAGCAATATTAGCTGGCGCGACAGCGACAGGAATATGCTGATTTTTACCTTGCCTATGCACTGGAAGAAATTGGTGACCACCATTTGGAAACCGATGAATGGGAACATGAGCATGTTGTAGTGAATGGCCATTACCGACATTCTTATGAGCTGGGCATCGGAAGTGAACATGCGTGCCACAAGCTTGGGGAAGAACATGCCCACAATCCAGCCCACAACCATTATGGCCGTGGCACTGGCTATGGCAAGCCGCAAGACACGCATCAGGCGGTCGAACTGGCGTGAGCCGTAGTTATAGCCGGCAATGGGCTGCATGCCTTGGTTCAGACCTATGACAAACATGGCAAACACGGTGGATATGGCATTGGCCACGCCAAATGCTCCCACGGCCATGTCGCCGCCATAAGTCACAAGCTGACGATTGACAAGTATCACCACGATGCAGGCACACACGTTCATCAGAAACGGAGATATGCCAATGCTAACAATGAGCTTGACGAGTGATGCGTGCAGGCGATAGATGCCGCACTTGAAGTGTAAGAGTTCGTTGGGGTTGGCGAAAATCTTGATTTGCCAGCACAGCGCCAGGCACTGCGAAATCACGGTGGCGAGTCCTGCTCCGCGTATGCCCCAGCCCCACCAGAGGATAAACACCACGTCGAGCAAGATGTTCATAACTACGGTGAACAGAGTGGCCATCATGGCTTGACGTGGCTTGCTTGCTGCGCGCAACACGGCATTCATGCCGAAATACATGTGCGAGAAGATATTGCCGGCAAGAATCACCTGCATAAACGAGGTGGCATAAGGAATGGTGGCATCGCTTGCCCCGAAGAAACGTAAAATCGGTTCGAGGAATATGAGGCACAACACAGAGAACGCCGCGCCGATAATGAGATTGAGAACCACGGAGTTGCCCATGAGCTGCTCGGCGGTCTTGTAGTCTTTTTGGCCAAATTTCACCGATATGGCTGTGGAGGTGCCTATGCCTACGGCAGCACCGAACGCTGCGCCAAGGTTCATAAACGGAAACGTTATGGCGAGTCCTGCAATGGCATCGGCCCCCACCACCTGGCCTATGAACACGCGGTCGATTATGTTGTAGAGCGAAGATGCCGACATGGCTATTATGGCCGGCAGTGCGTATTGCCAGAGGAGGTGTCCCACAGGCTTGGTGCCGAGTTCGAGTGTCGCTTTCTTGTTGTCTGTGCCGTTGGTCATGATTGCTGAGAGTGTGTGATTTATAAGAAAAGAGAGACCTCTTTTGTTGCCGTGGAGGGGGATTGCATTATGTCCGGTCACGGATTTGGGTGCAAAGTTAGCGATTTGTTACGAAACAAGTTGTGGGTGACTTGTTAAAAACGTGCCGGTGAATGAAGTGTTAACGGTAAGATAGTAGTAAATTTGCAAGAAAAATAAGCGGTTATGGATTTGATTGAGGCTATTAGGGCACGACATAGTGTGCGCGCCTACACTGACGAGCCTGTGAGTCAGGCCAACATTGATGAGTTGCGGCGTCTTGCCGACAAGCTCAATCGTGAGTCGGGGCTGAAAATGCAGGTGGTTGCAGGCGACACCAAGGCGTTTTCGGGATTTATGGCTCATTATGGCAAGTTTCGCAATGTGACCAACTACATAGCCCTTGTTGGGTCAAAATGGTCATCGACTGTAGATGAAAAAGTGGGCTACTATGGCGAGCGACTTGTGCTGCGCGCCACACAGCTCGGCCTTGGCACTTGCTGGGTGGGCTTGACCTATAGCCGCAACCGCGATGTAGTGAAGGTGGAGCAAAACGAGCGGCTTGTGTGTGTAATAGCCTTTGGCCACATCGCAGAATCTGGGCGTGCGCACAAGACCAAGACGCGCGCACAAGTGATGTCGGCCACCGATGCGCCGCAATGGTTTATTGACGGTGTAGATGCTGCTTTGCTTGCCCCCACGGCCCTTAATCAGCAGAAATTCAAGTTTAAGTTGCTCGACAATGGCAAGGTGAAAGCGTCGGCTGGCTTAGGCTTCTTCTCAAAGGTGGATTTGGGCATAGTGAAATGCCACTTTGAGATAGGCGCTGGCGTGAAAAATTTTGATTGGGACTACTGATTGCCTTCGCCGGTCTTGCGCCGCGGCGGACAAACCACCGACGACGGTGCGCTGACACGTGCTTGGGCACCGAGTTGCGGAATTTTTTGCATGAGCGGTGTTGACAGGCGTTTGCGCGAGCTTGTGAACTTTATGGCTTGTGCCGGACACGCGGCGGCGCAGTTAGCGCACATCACGCACCGGCTGCCGTCGATGGTGTGCTCTGTGGAGCAGACGCACGCTGCCTTGCACTCCTGCTCGCACCGGCCGCAGTTGATGCACAAGTCTGGATCTATCTCGAAATGGAAAACCGACACTCTCGACACCATGCCGAGTGCCGTGCCCACAGGGCACACGGTGTTACAAAACGTGCGTCCGCCACGCCATGCCAGAAAAGTCACTGCTGCCATCACCACAGCTGCGCCCACAAAGCCAAGAAACATCTGCAAGCCTTGTGGAATGAAGCACAAATAATCAATCACATTGCGAAACACCATGAAAGGGTCTGACAGGCTGGCAACATAGCGGTTGTCGTCGGTCACGCTCACAGCCACGAGCAGCAGCACGAGATAGCGCAAGCGGTTGTCGGCCGGCACAAAACGATAGGTGCCGCGGCCATGGCTGTGCAAACGCTTGGAGAGCCATGCCACCGCATCTTGCACGGTGCCCAGAGGGCACACCGACGAGCAGTAAACACGCCCCAGCAGCAGCGTGACACCCAGCCAGAACAGACATGCGCCCAGGGTCATGGCCACGAGCGAGGTCATGAACTGAAACTGCGCCACCACGCTGCCCATGTTGAGCCCAACAAGGACTGTGGTGAGGAGCAGTATGGCCACCGAGAGCCACACGCGTGCCGTTTTTACGATTTTCATCGGTTTCATGCCTGCATGTTTTTTAGTTACGCAAGTTAATGAAAAAAGCCTTTGCGTGCAACCTTTGTGTGACGTTTGCACTATCTTTGCAATATTATGTTTTTTACCGACAAAAAACCTTATGTGCAAGATATGAAGACAAAACGAATGTTGCTATCGGTGATTTCGGCAGTGGTGTGCGCCTTGTGCTCATGGGCTGGCGCAAACGTCACGGTGGGTGCTGCGCGCGCCAACTTGTATGTGCCGTTGCTCAAGGGCAAGCGTGTGGCGCTGCTAAGCAATCAGACCGGCATGGTGGGCAAGAAGCATGTGCTCGACGTGATGCTTGAGCACGGGCTGAACGTGGTGACCATATTCTCGCCGGAACACGGGTTCAGAGGCAAGGCCGATGCCGGCGAAAAAGTGGACAGCTCGGTTGACAGCAAGACTGGCATACCCATAGCGTCGCTCTACGACGGCAAGTCGCCCATGCCAAGCAAGCGGGTAATGGACGGCATAGATGTGATTGTGGTTGACATACAAGACGTGGGCTTGCGCTTCTACACCTACTATGTGACGATGATAAACCTGATGGACGCGGCCATAACCTATAACAAGGAATTCTTGGTGCTCGACCGCCCAAACCCAAATGGAATGACGGTTGACGGTCCGATACTCGACATGAAGCTGAAATCGGGCGTGGGACGGCTGCCCATACCCACAGTGTATGGCATGACCATGGGCGAGCTTGCACGCATGGCAAACGGCGAGGGGTGGCTTAAAGACGGAAAGAAAGTGCGGCTGCTCACGGTGATTCCGTGTGCCGGCTACACCCACCGCACGCACTACCGTCTGCCCATCGTCCCATCGCCCAACCTGCCAAACATGCAGGCTGTGTATCTCTATCCGTCGCTGTGCTACTTTGAGGGCACTCCGGTGAGCCTTGGCCGCGGCACCGACTTTCCTTTTCAGTGCTATGGCCACCCCGACATGAAAGGCGACTTCACATTCACACCACGCAGTGTGCCCGGAGCCAAGAATCCTCCGCTGCTCAACAAGCTGTGCCACGGTCGCGACTTGCGCCATGTGAGCCAAGACAAGGTGATAGCCGGCGGCATAAATCTGGAATATGTGATTGACGCTTACCGTTCGCTTGGAATAGGAGAGAAGTTTTTCACGCCGTTTTTCGACAAGCTGATGGGCACTGCCAGCGTGCGCGAAATGATAATGCAGGGCAAGACTGCTGCCGAAATCAAAGCATCGTGGCGCACCGACGACGAGAAGTTCCGCCAGCAGCGCCGCAAATATCTGCTCTACAAGGAGTGACGGCGCTCAGCAGCGCATGAGCCACGGCCACGGCTGTGGAAGAATGTCAAGATAAAGAATTAGAGTTAAAAAAAGAGAAAAAAGATATGTCAATACCTCAAATAGTGCTGACCACGATAGTCGGCTACTTTGTGCTTTTGTTTGTGATTTCGTGGGCGGCATCGCGCCGCACCGACGACTCGGTGGCTCTCACCGGAGGCCACAACGCCCCGTGGTGGGTGGTGGCAATAGCCATGATTGGCGCGCCCATTTCGGGTGTCACGTTTATATCGGTGCCGGGCTATGTGATAGGCTCGCAGTATAGCTACATGCAGATGGTGCTGGGCTTTGCCGTGGGCTATCTGGTGATAGCCTACTGGCTCGTGCCGCTGTTTTATAAGCGTCATCTGGTGTCGATTTACGGCTACCTTGAAGACCGTTTTGGAGGTCATACTCACAAAACCGGCGCATGGTTTTTCTTCGTGAGCAAGATGCTGGGTGCGGCAGTGCGTTTTCTGGTGGTGTGCGTGTCGCTGCAGCTGCTCGTGTTTGAGCCGCTCAATGTGCCTTTTGCAGTGAACATAGTGGTGACGATAGCCCTGATATTCCTCTACACGCTGCAGGGCGGTGTGAAGACAGTGATATGGACCGACACGCTCAAGAGCCTGTGCCTGATATTGAGCGTGGTGCTGTGCATAGTGTTTGTGTCGCGCGGTGTGGGCGGTGGCAGCATAGTGAGCCGCATTGCCGACAGCGGCACCTCGCGCATGTTTTTCTTCGACGACCCAAGCAGTGAGAAATATTTTTGGAAACAGTTTCTTGCCGGCATATTCATGGTGATAGCCATGACCGGGCTCGACCAGGACTTGATGCAGCGCACACTGGCCAGCAAAAATGCGGCAGAGTCGCGCAAGGGTCTTGTGGTGAGCGGCATCACGCAGGTGTTTGTGGTGGCGCTGTTTCTTGTGCTCGGCTCGCTGCTTGTGCTCTACACGCAGGCTCGCGGCATAGCATTGCCCGAAAAAGCCGACACCTTGTTCAGCCTTGTGGCTTGGAACAGCGGCATGCCTGTGGCGGTGGGAGTGCTGTTTGTGCTTGGACTGGTCTCGGCCGGATACTCGGCTGCCGGCTCGGCTCTCACGGCTCTCACCAACTCCTTTCTCGTTGACATAGCCGGCGTGCCGGCTGCCAATTTCAAGAAGTTTGGCGCAAAGCGGCGCATGGTGCATGTGGGCATGGCTGCCGGAATGGGAGTGATAATATATTTGTTCTATTGCCTTAACAACGACAGCGCCATAAAGCTGGTGTATGCCTTGGCAAGCTACACCTACGGTCCAATTTTGGGCTTGTTTGCTTATGGTATGATGTGCAAGGGGCGCGTGCGCGACCGCTTGGTGCCTGTGGTGTGCATCATGTCGCCGGTGCTGAGCTGGGTGCTGCAGTGGGGCATGAAGGCATGGTGCGGCTACACCATAGGCTTTGAGCTGCTGCTCTACAATGCTGCGTTCACCATAGTGGGCTTGTGTATGCTTCGCCTGCCAAAGCAGCAAAACTGAACAAAAACAGGTCAGCAAATTTTACTTCTTAATCGATTATGGCAAACAAACTCCTTAGCAAATATCTGTGGATAGTTGACACCGTGCGCCGGCACGGCCGCATCACCTTGGCGCAGCTCAACCGCTTGTGGCTTGCCTCCGACTTGAGCGAGGGCTCGCCCATGATACGCCGCACGTTCTATAACTGCCGCCAGGGCATTGACAAAACGCTCCACATACGCATAGAGCGCGACCCCGGCACTTATGAGTATTACATCGACACCGACAGCGACTCGTCGGCCAAGATGCAGCAATGGCTCATGGACTCAATGGCGTTGAGTAGCATGCTCCGGGAGTCGTCGGCAGTGAGCGGCCGCATAGTGCTTGAGCGTGTGCCGTCGTCCAACGAGTTTTTGTCGCTCATCATTCAGGGCATGCAGCAGCAGCGCCGGGTGAGGTTCATGTATAAGTCATATAGCGAGGTGATGCCCAAGGAGAAGCTACTGGAACCTTATTTCGTGAAGATATTCAAGCAACTGTGGTATGTGGTGGGCTTTAATGTGGCCGACTGCAAGATAAAGACTTATTCGCTCGACCGCATACGCAGTCTGGTGGTGACCGACGACCACTTCGACATGCCTGCCACCATCACCCCATATTCCTATTTCAAAGACTGCTTTGGCATAGTGAACACCAGCTCGGAGCCGCGCGAGGTGACGCTGCGTGTGAGTCGCTGGCTTGCCAACTATTTCAGGGCTCTGCCGCTTCACGACAGCCAGCTTGAGCAGATACATGGCGAATACTCGCTGTTTACTTACAAGCTCAAGGTGACCGACGACTTTGTGCAGGAAATATTGCGCTATGGTGCCAACATAGAGGTAGTGACACCCATAGAACTGCGTGTGAGAGTGGTGGAGGAGCTGAAAAAGTCGCTTGCCAACTACGGCATCGCAGCCCCACCAAAGGGGCTGTGAGTTGCCGTTAGTAGTCGGTGGGCAGCTGGGTGTCGGGGTATAAGTCTATGTCGCTAAAATCTGTTTCCTCAATCGGGGTGAAATACTTATATTCACCCCATTGCTCGTCGTTGGCATAGGTGCTCGAAGCTCCTTTAGGCACATAGATTGTGATGTGTGATACATTTAGGTGATAAACCATAAATTCTACAGAGCGGCCCCAAAGAGTAGGCTCATAGGCAATGCCAACCATGGTGGGAGGAACGGGGTTTTTAACATATAGTTTCCGTAGGTAGCACAGGCATGCACTGCGGTATTCCCCAATATAACTTGCAAAAGCCCCAGAACCAATTTTATTTACGCATTCTCCTAATACAATAGTTCTTAACGAGTCGCAACTGTAAAAGGCTTGCCCACCAATTGACGTCACGCTGTCGGGTATGATGACATACTGCAGTCTTTTGCAGTCCCTAAAAGCCTGGGTTGCAATGTGGCGCAAAGTGTTTGGAAAGGTTATAGATGACAGTTCCGTTTCATAAAAAGCTTTTGGACCTATTGAAACGACTTTATAGGTAGTGCCATTATGCTGCACATGGCTTGGCACGTCAACGTGGCCTGTAATGGAGTCGGAATTATAGCCGGTAACCTCACAAGTTTTGTCGGCCTCGGAATACACGATGAAATTAAGATTTCCCTCGCTGAACTGCTCGTCGGGCGGCGACAGAAACTCCTTTTCCCTGATTCTGACAAAGTTTTTCCAGCCTGGGGCGTTTTTGTAGGCTTCGAGTGAGCCTTTTGGCACATTCAGTATTGTGCTGCAAGACACGTTGCCAGTGAAAGTGTCGTCGCCGAACGAAAACGGAGGAACTGCCGTCTGCATGAATATTTGTTGTAAAGACATCGTGTTGACCAAGATGGTGCCCACTTCAGTCAAGCTGCGAGGAAGCACCAGGTTATAAATGTCACGGCCACCAACTTCTTGCATCGTGTAGAGACTGTTGAGACTATCTAATTTGTATATGTTGTCGGGCAGTACAAGAAGTTTTGATGAGAGAGACCTGTTGCCTTTGAATTTGAACGATGAAACGGTGTGTAGTGTGCCCTTGATGGGCACGGCCTTTGGAATAAAGACGCAATTACTGTTGTATTTTTCAATGAGCGCACATGAATAAGGCCCAGTAGAGGCAAAAAGCATATTGCTGGCATATACGGTATCTACTTTTTCTACATTTTCCACGAGGTTAAACCGCCGCCAGATGCTGTGGCTTTGGTAGTTGCTCAGACACCCTTTTGGAACATACGCAGTGACGTTGCCCTTTGTTAACGAGGCATTAGTGAAGGCATAATCCGACGTTATGGGGGGCGTGGTGCGATTAATGTAGATGCGTGGTATGTAATTTTTAACAGCCAAGGCATCATCGTCGAGCCTGCCGATTGATGACGGGATTGTGATTTTGCTTATGGCGCAGTTGTCAAACGCTCCGCTGCCTATTGCAATCACAGAATATGATACTCCATTGCTGGTAACGGTGGCAGGTATTGTAACATCAGAGCCACATTCGTCCTCGCTGCCGGTTGGTCGCTGTGTTAATTCGCAAGTTTTGTCGTCGGCCGACAGAACTTTGTAGTATAGTCCGTCTTGCGAGAAGCCTTGGCTTCTCGCTGTTGCAGCAAGCAAAACGAATAACGCTAACAGCCAACCCCTATTTATCGTTTTATTATTCATAATCAGATATTATTTTGTCGGAAACATTAGAATGAAAAACTTGGTTTTACATTTGCTTTTAAGAAATCAACGATGTCAGTGTTTAGAAAAGGAATTAATTTGTGCTCGGTGTTGCTATACATAAGGGTGAAAGACCGCTCCTTTACAACAATATTCTTACATTGATTGTCCGTCTGTATTTTATCGAAGTAAAAAAAGTCTATTTTCTTTTCTTCCCCTGTTTCCTCATCAACTTTAGTTAATTGTATATAATCAGTAATATTAGATTTGAAAGTAAATAATAAATCTTCGCAAAAAGCCATTGATATAAAGACTTTGCCCACAATGTCTTCCGACATTCTCAAGTCATAAAAACGATTGCTGGTCCATAACCAAAGATTATGGATTGGATATTGAAGACCTTCAAAGCCGATGCTGTGGAAAACATTGCCATTGATGGAGTCATAGTGGTTTCCATTGAATTTTCCGTTAACGCCACCGCTTTGTTCATTGTTTTCCCCAGTGCCAACATGCTCTCCCTTGAAAATTATGCCATATTTTACCCAAGTCTTGTTATTTGGGTCACCAATTCTGCCGCCAAAAAATTGGTTCTCATTAATCCATAGGTTTTTGCCAAAGTTGTCACCCTTGAGGTCAAAAACCAAGTTCTCTATGTTTGAGAGCATTTGAAATGTGAATTTGCAGTATTGTATTCCTGCTGTTGTGTTTTTTTCATCAATGCGCGGTTGCAGCAATATGCCCATGCGGAAATTCTTAATGACGTCGATGATGAAATTGCTGTTATGGCAGTTTCGCGAAAGGCGCAATCCAGCTGAGGGATATATGTCGCCCAACTGCTCCCAAACTTTCAGTGGGGTTTGGTTTTCGGAGATAATGCCTTTCATTTTCACGTTGACATTGCTCACTTTTACTTCAATTGCGGCTCTGGTGTAGCGGACGAAGTCCTTGTCGGCATCTTGCTTGACGTCGATGAGGCCAAATCCCTCGTTTGTATAGGTGAATTGGGCAACCAAGTTGCCGTCGAACGTGAGCGAAATGTGTTCTTTCTCAATAAAGACGGTTGATTTCACATAGTAGTTCTCGCCATGGGCCACAATGTTTTTTGCTCCCGATGCCGTGGCAGCATTGATGGCTGCGGCACTGTCGAATTTGGCGCTGGGCAGTGCTCCCCACCACTCTACGGGAAATTGGTTAGAGAATTCTCCAGCCAGTGCTATTTTCTCTTGAAATATGCGACACTCCGGCGCATCAATCAAGCTGCCTTGACCCATGATTGTGCCATTGCTGATTGTGCCGCCTCGAAACTGGAGGCATGTGCCTTGGCCCAAAGTCAGTGTTTTGCCGTTTAAGTTGATGGCTGATGTTATCAAATAGATGGTGTTTGGTTGCAGATTGGCACTTGGCATGCTGCTGCCTCTCACTACCACAAAACTGGGCTGTGGGGCATTAGTGCCACTGTGTCGGTCGGCAAGCGTCAACCGGTTGTCTTGGCTGGAGCAGAGGAAATAATCGTCGGGCTGGTTGGTGATGGTGGTGTTGTTGGAAGCGCCAATCAGCTTTTTCACGTCGTTGCTGAGCTTAGACTCTGTTATGCAGCCGTCAGGAATTGTTGACGTCATCGTTTTGGCAATGTCGTTGAACTTCTGCAGCTCTGTGTCGATAGTGTTGTGCAAGAAGTGACATTCGTTCACGGTGTCTTGCTTGGTTTCTTCGTTGCTGAGCATTGCGGCTATTAGCATGTTTGCCGTTAGGTCGTAGGCTGCATCAGTTATTTCAAAGGCTTCGCCATTGCTAATGACAGGAGTCCAGTTATAGCGGAATATTATGCGCACGGTGAGAGAGTCGTTTCCGCGTTTGAACGTCTTTACCACATAGTCAAAACACCGCTTTGGCTCTGGGTCATTGGCGTTTGTGGCATAAAGCTGATAAATTGTGTTGTTATCCTTTTCTTTTATGAACAGGTTAAGCTCCTCTGGCGAGATGTAGCTTTTTGTGTAATTTTTATTGTCCTCTTTTTGCACGATGCTTAACTTGCCCCACGAGCCTTGCCGCTCAATGTAGAGTTCCACAATGTTTGTATCTATGTTGTAGTTTTTCACATAGCGGCAGCTGTTGTTGAGTATCACGTCTTTGATTCTTGGAGAGTCGTTGACTTCGGCTATTACACTGTGGTCTAATAAGTATTCTGGGCGTGAAATGAAGTGCTGTTTTTTGACTTTGGTTTGTTTTACTGTGTCTTCGATTTCGACCCAGATGTAGTTTGGCCAAATGGGCTTGTCGAGTTTCAGTGCAGCGTCCATGTCAATCACCACATAGCCCATGGAGCCATGGTTGCCGTGTGCCACAAGGAAGTGCTCGTTGGAATAGGGCAACCCAAATTGCCACACCACATTGGTTACGTTGTCGGTTGCATTTTTATTGTCGCTGTCTGTTACAATTCCTATTTGAAAATTGATTCTCTTTTCTTCTTTGTTGACTTCAAAATACAGCAGCTCAAGTTGTGGAAAATCTTTGTCGGTGTAGATTTCTTTAAAGATTGGGCAGAAGCGTTTGTTCTCGTCGGTTACATTCAGAAATGGGAACGCCTCGTTTTTGTATTCTGTGTTGTATGTCAACTCATATTTATTGTCGTTTTTATTGTCATTCATAATGAAGAGTTTTGTTTTTGTGTTAATTAAAAAGTTATTTTAGCTGAGTCTCCGGCGATTTGCACCACATAGATGCCGCGTTGCGGAAGTTTGATGTGCCTGCTTCGGCCGCTATACACGAGCTGCCCCAGGGAGTTGAACACTTCGATGTCGGCATTGAAGTCGCCTGTCACCGAGAGTGTGCCGGCGTTGACGGCAAGCGTGACTTTGCGATTGGTGAAGAAGTTTTGCTCCACGCTGCAAATCATTTTGTTGAGGAATGGTCTCCAACCATAACTCGAGGCCAGGTACACACCTTTCATTTCTGGAGGCACAACCACCACTTTACATTCGTCGGGGTTGAAAGGCAAGGTGGGGTCGTTGAGCAAAAACGGCGGAATCATGCAGTAGTCAGAGAAAATGGTGTCGATGTCCATTTTATATTCTTTGTCGCCCTTGGTGACAGAGACAAACGCGCCGGCATTGAATATGCGTGTGTTGCGGCCTATGTGAATGTTTTTAAGCCCTGTGCAGCCAGCAAAGGCATAGCTGCCCACTGACCGCGTGTTGTCTGGTATGCGCAGGTCGCCTGCCAGTCCGCTGCAGAAGAAGGCGCTGTCGCCTATGTTGCACAGTGTGACCGGCAGTGTGATTGAGGTGAGCTGGCTGCAGCCCGAGAAAGCGTTGTCGTCAATATCGACCACATAATAGGGTATGCCGTTGTGCTCCACTTCGCAAGGAATGCTGAGATGGCCAGAATAGGTGACATCGTTGTTTCTGATGACACTGCATTTCTGCTCGTGCTCCGACATCACCCTGAATTTTAAGTCACCAGATGTGAATTCCTCGTCGGGTTTCTCGTCGGTGGAAAAATCACGCTCCCTTATTCGCCCAAACACTTGCCAATACCTGTCTTTCTCATAGTTTTTGGCACAGCCGATGGGCACGTTGAGCATTATTTTGCTTGTGAGATTGGTGCGATAGAAATAGGGGTAGCTGCTGTCGTAACTGTCATAGTTATAAGGCGAAGGCGACCTTGCATAGATGCGCCTCAAGTTGGGCTTAAAGTTGAACAAATCCTTCAAATCATATTGTTTTTCGGGGACTACAATCATTTCAAGGTCGTGTTGTCCGTCAAGCACCATGGGGGGAACACTTTTGACGGACTTTGGGAAGGCCACTGACGTGAGCTTGACCTTTGAGAAGACATTGTTTTCAATATGCAGCAATGGGTAGGGCTTGTTGTTATATGGATTTATTACAGGGTCAGAAATAACTACGTCGCCACCCTCCACGCAGCGATATGCGTTGCAAGTGGAACTTATCGAGTCTCCTTTTGGAGTTTTGTGGTAGTAGTTTGTTATGCTGTAAACAATCTTGTCTTTGAGGAATTCGTTGGGCTCCGGGTCGTTGACCTTAAGCTCGTCTTCAATCACATGGCTGAATTTTTGCCAGCCCGGAGCACTGCGGTAAGCCGCAGAGTAGCCTTGTGGTACATGTAGGGTGGACTTTTCGTAGCAGGCTGCGGTGAAGGCTGCGGCGTCGCATTGCGGCGGCGTGGAGTTGACGACAAATATGTCGGGTATGCTGCCTTTGACGCTGAAGGCACCGGCTTTGACCGTGCTAACGTATCTGTTGATGACAAGGGCGCTGATGCGGCAGCTGTCGAAGGCGTTTGAGCCCACCGACGTCACCCTGTAGCCGTGTGTGGGGTCGTCGGAAATGATTTCGGGTATTATTACAATTTCGCTTCCGGGTCTGACGCTGTTGCGCGGCCGCTTTGTCACCTCGCAGGTACACTCTTGTTTCGACAGCACGGAATAAAAGATGTTGCTGTTGATGAAGTCGTAGGCATAAGCGCCAATGCTTGAGAGTAAAGCTAAAATGAATAATGCTATTGTTTTCATTGCGCTGGCTGTTAGATGTTTTTATTTGGCAAAAATAGCTTATCGCTTTGTTGTTTGCAATAGTTCGTGAAATTATTTTTTTGTTTTGTGGGTTGCTGGGGAAGTGGGAATTAAGAAGCCGGGCTTCAGTTGGTTGGGTGAAGTCCGGCTTGGTGTGTGGTTGGTGCATGGCTTGTGCCGCATGCACTGTGGTCGGTGTGCTTTTCAGACGGTGAGAATCTCTTTTTCCTTGGCAGCGAATATCTCGTCGATTTTCTTGAGATATTTGTCATGGATTTTCTGCATTGACTCTTCAGCGTCTTTCTCCACGTCTTCGCTCATGCCGTCTTTCACGGCTTTTTTGAGGCCCTCGATGGCTTCGCGGCGAGCGTTGCGCACGCTCACTTTGGCTTTCTCTGCTTCGCCCTTGGCTTCTTTCACGAGCGACTTGCGGCGGTCCTCGGTGAGCGGCGGAAAGTTGAGGCGTATCACCTCGCCGTTGTTTTCGGGAGTGATGCCGATGTTGGAGTCGAGAATGGCTTTTTCCACAGCCTTGAACATGCCTTTGTCCCAGGGCGTGATGGCGATGGTGCGTGCGTCGGGAGTGTTGACATTTGCAACTTGGCTCACCGGCACTTTGCTGCCATAGTAGTCAACTTTCACTACGTCGAGAATGCTGACGTTGGCCTTGCCTGCGCGCAGGTGCGACAACACGTCTTCAAGGAACAACACGGCGTCGTTCATCTTTTTCTCGGCGGGATTGAGATATGATTTTACGTCATTCATAACTGTAGGTGTGTGTATTTTATTTGTTTTGGTTCAAAAATACGGAAAAATGCTTGAAGTGCAAAGAGTGTGGTTATTTTTTCTGACTTTTCTGCTTGGTGAGAAACTCTTTGGCAGGCTTGGCTGCGCACAGTGGCTGGTGTGAAAGAGCGAGGAACGACAAGAGCGTGATGAAATGTTGTTGCTTGTGGAGATGTGGCACTAAACGTAGTGCAGGGTTGTCATCTTGTCGGGAGTGATGAGTGCGGCGGCAGAGCGCAGGTCGTCGGCCGTGATGGCCTGTATGTGCTCTATGGCCTCTTGCATTGGCATAACGGCATTTTGATAGAGGAAACTCTTGGCTGCGCTCATCACGCATGACTCTGAGTTGTCCGACGCCACAAGCATCTGGCCGCAGAGCTGCTTTTTGGCGGCGGCAAGCTGGGTGGGCGTGAGGCCGTGCTCGGCAAGCTCGGTCACGGTGCGGGCTATGATTTTGAGGCTCTTGGCGACGTTGGCCTTGTCGCACCCGAAATAGATTTCGAGCAGACCGCAGTCAGTGAACTGCACGAGCGACGACTCCACGGTATAGACCAAGCCGCGGCGCTCACGCATGCGCACATTGAGCAGCGAGTTCATGCCTGGGCCGGCGAGCACATTGTTGAGCAGCGACAAGACAAACCGCTGGTCGCTGAACATGCTGGTGGTGCGTGCGCCCACTATGGTGTGAGCCTGGTGTGAGCCGATGCTGACCGTTTGCACCGCTGGCTGCACGGCTTGCGGTGTGGTGCGCTCGCGTCGTGGCTCGCCTTGCGGCATTGCCGAGAAATATCGCTCTGCGAGGCGGAATGTTTGGCTTGGTGATGTGGGGGCGGCGACAAAAAAAATCATATTGTCGGGCACATAGAATGTGCGTAGCCAGCGCAGGCAGTCGGCTTGCGTGAGGAGACGCAAGTCGCGCTCCACACCGAGAATGTTGTGGCCAAGCTCGTTGCCGGCAAAGATTATGTCGTCGAAATCATCGAATATGGCGTCGGCAGGGGAGTCGCGGTAAGACTGCGCTTCCTCAAGCACAACGTCGAGCTCGCGCTGCAACTCGTGGGGCGGAAATGTGGAGTGCTGCACGAGGTCGGCGAGCAGCTCCACGGCGCGCTGCAGGCTCTGCTCCGGAAACACGGAGTAGAGCACGGTGGATTCCTTGGTGGTGTAGGCGTTGAGCTCGCCGCCCACTTTTTCCATGCGGTTGAGTATGTGCCAGGCTTTGCGGTGGGTGGTGCCCTTGAAGATGGTGTGCTCCACGAAGTGCGCCAGTCCAAACTGGCCACCGTCCTCGTCGCGGCTGCCGGCGTTGACTGCAACTCCGCACCAGCCCACGTGTGATGTGGTGGTGATGTGCACGATTCGTAATCCGTTGGAAAGCCTATGTGTGTTGATTTCGCTCATTGTCAGCAGTTTTTTGTGGGGGTTACATACGTGTGTCAACGTGCAATATGTTTTGCACAAACATTAGTTCGCGTATGTCGGCGCGCGGCACCTCTATGTCGTCGTAATTTGGATTTTCGCTGCGCAAAATCACCAGTTGGGGGTCGGTGTGGCGGCGTATGTATTTGACCATGCGGTAGTCGTCGAGCAGCACCACATAGATTTGTCCCCAGTAGATTTGGCGTGTGTTCGACAGTTCGCGCACGGCTATGTAGTCGCCGTTTCTGATTACCGGACTCATGCTGTCGCCGCTCACTTTCACTATGCGGCAGTTGCTGCTCACCACGTCGGGCAAGTTGACAGAGCCGATAATCTGGTCGTCGGTGAACAGGCGCGCGCGAGGCATGGTGCCGGCTGTCACGTCGATGTCATAGACCGGTGTGCCCTTAAACTCCTGCAGTTCGGCAGGAATCAAATGGAGCGATGTGGCGGCAGGCTGTGCCTTGGCAAAAGGCAAGTCGTTGCCGCTGGTGAGCCATTCCTTTGACACGCCGAGGTTGATGGCAATCTTGTTGACCAGCGAGTCGCTGATAGGCAGTTTTTGATTAAGATACTTCGACAGATTCGAGGGGTCGATGTCTATCTTTTGTGCAAATTCCACTTGACGGTAGCGCAATTCCTTCATGAGATATTTGATGCGCTCTATTATGTCGTTTCCGGCCATAAAAATTTAGGGTTAAGAGTTGAAAAATTAAAATTCCATTTTTAGAGTGACGTGACACATAATCATTGCAAAATTACACAATTTTTGTGGTAAAATACCAAAAAATATAGTGCGTTTGGCAAGAATTGTTTGGGTGAAAAAGATGTATCTTTGCAGGTGGAGAATATGACCAAGAAACGGAGGCTCGACATATCGCGTGTGGCGGCTGCGCTGGCGGCTGTGTGCTGCCTGACTGCCACTGCCGGCATAAGGGTTTATGCCGACAAGTTTGTGATTGCGCCTGGCGAAACCAAAGAGCTGACGCTCAACATGGAGTGTGACTCGGTGGGCTACAGGGGCTTCCAGCTCGACATCGCCTTGCCCGACGGCATGACGGTGGTGCCGGCCGACTCGGTGACTCCGCTGTTTGTGACCGACACGGCAAGGGTTGGCTCCAGCCACAAGATAGCGTTCAGTGAGCTTGGACCTAACCGCTACCGCATGGTGGGCTATTCTCCTGTAAACGCAAAACTGGGCGGAACAATCGGAGCTTTTCTGCACTTTTGGGTTAAGGCGGCCGACCGCGCTTTCGACGACGAGGCAATAAACGTGAACGCAATAGGTTTTGCCAACACGGCAAACGTGACGGAGCACGCTGGCGACACCACCATGGCAGCGGTGTATGCCAACAGGCTTGAAAGAGTGCTTGCCAGAGGAACTGACGGACATGAATATGCGGTTGCCGACACGCTGGCCGTTGGCGGCTACACTGGCAAGGGCTATGCTTTTGTGACCGATGGCTGTGGCAGCTGGCTTAAAGTGGACTTGACTGACGGTGGTTTGAAGCCGTTTGTGGAGTTGCGGACTATAGCCCCCAACACATTGATGGGCAGAATGACAGGTGGCGGCGTTAACCCAACACTGACTCTGACGGCGGAGCCGGCTGCGGCCGACACGATGAAGGAAGTAGAACTGCGCACGCTGCACTTGGGTGACCTCGACGACGGACAAAAGTTTGATGCCGCGCCCAACGAGGTGCTGAAAGTGGCTGGCTACTATGTGGAGGGCGCAGACGGCAACTGGCTGTGCCAGTATGAGCAGACGAGTCTGCGCAAAGGCGTGAGCCTTGCGGTGGCGAAGGACTGGTGCAACAATGGCGGCGACTTGGTAGATGGCTCATCATACACGCTCCCGGTGGTGGCGCAAATACGCAATGCGTGGGTCAGCGACAGCGACACCATTGCCAATGCCGACAATTACTATGAAAACTATGTGATTTATCCGCTTGAAGTGCCTGTTGTGACGACAACCGAGACCGTGAATGCCGCAGCTGTGCAAGTGATTGGGCAGCGTGGGGCTATTGTGGTGCGTGGCGCCGACGAAGCCGATGTGGTGGTGATAGATGCCGCCGGCCGCAAGGTGGCAAAGGGACGCAGCAGCGAGTTTGCCGTTAGTCAGGGCGTGTATGTGGTGCTTGTGGACGGCAAAGCCCACAAAGTGGTTGTAAAATAGTTTTTCCCATTTTTTTATTTTTTGTGGCTTTACACTGCCGGCAGTGTGGAGATGTAGCGTAGTGTGGATAGCGCCTGGCCAACGGAAGTGATGTTGGAGATTAGAATGGAGCGGCGGCCGTTGACTTCGCGCAGCTTGCAGCTCTTGGGGTTGCTCTGCAAATAATTGAGTATGCGCCCGAATGCCGGCGACTGATAGTAGGCAATGTTCTCTTTTCCCACAAAATAGATAAACATGCTTCCCTGCTTTAGTATGATTTTCTCTATGCCGAGAGCCCTTGCCGTGTGGCGCAGCGGCACGATGCGTATGAGCTCTTGTGCCATGGGCGGAATTTTGCCGAAGCGGTCAATCATGCGTTGCTCAAACTGCTCAACCTCGGCGTCTGTCTCCATGCCGTCGAGCTCACGGTATAGTGAGATGCGCTCGTTTTCCTGTGGCACGTAAGATGCCGGGAACATAAGCTCAAGGTCGGTGTCGATGTTGCAGTCGGAAACATACTCGGTGTTGCTGCCGGAGATTTTTGCCTTTTCCTCGTCAACATCGCGAAACGTGTCGGCAAACTCCTCGGTTTTGAGCTCAAGCACAGCCTCTTTAAGCACTTTTTGATAGGTTTCGTAGCCGAGGTCGGCTATGAAGCCGCTCTGCTCGGCGCCAAGCAGATTGCCGGCACCCCTTATGTCGAGGTCCTGCATGGCTATGTGAATGCCGCTGCCCAGGTCGCTGAAGCTCTCGATGGCTTGCAGACGGCGGCGAGCCACTGGCGTGAGTGGCCGCGCCGGGTTGACGAGCAGATAGCAGAACGCCTTGCGGTTGCTTCGACCTACGCGTCCGCGCAGCTGGTGCAGGTCGCTGAGGCCATAGTTTTGCGCATCGTTGATTATGATGGTGTTGACGTTTGGCATGTCGATGCCGCTCTCCACGATTGTGGTTGCCAGAAGCACGTCGTAGTCGTGGTTGGAGAAGTCGATGATGCGTTTTTCAAGCTCTTCGGGCTTCATTTGTCCATGACCAGTGATTACGCGCGCATCGGGAACCACACGGTGTATCATGTTTTCGAGCGTGGCAAGCTGCTCAATGCGGTCGTTGATGAAAAACACCTGACCGTTGCGCGAAAGCTCAAAGTTGATGGCCTCGCGCACAATGTCGTCGTTGAGTTGCACCACCGATGTGAGTATGGGGTAGCGGTTGGGTGGCGGAGTGGTGATTGCGCTCAAATCGCGCGCGCCCATGAGCGAGAATTGCAGTGTGCGCGGAATTGGGGTGGCCGACATGGTCAGTGTGTCAACATTGACCTTAATCTGCTTGAGCTTCTCCTTTACCGACACGCCGAATTTCTGCTCCTCGTCGATTATCAGCAGTCCCAGATCGTGGAATTTCACCGACTTGCCTATGAGCTTGTGTGTGCCGATGAGAATGTCGATTTTGCCCTCGGCAAGGTCGGCAAGAAGCTGCTTAACGTCTTTGGGCTTGCGTGCGCGTGTCAGATAGTCAACCCGCACCGGGAAGTTGGCAAGTCGCTCACGGAATGTGTTGTAGTGCTGGAAAGCAAGCACGGTGGTGGGCACTAGCACGGCAGTCTGCTTGCCGTCGGTAGCAGCCTTGAAAGCAGCTCTTATGGCAATCTCGGTCTTGCCGAAACCCACGTCGCCGCAGATGAGGCGGTCCATGGGTTTGTCACTCTCCATGTCGGCCTTCACGGCCTGTGTGGCTTTGAGCTGGTCGGGGGTGTCCTCGTAGATAAACGAGGCCTCAAGTTCCTGTTGCATGTAGCCGTCGGGCGAGAAAGCGTAGCCTTTTTCTTGCCGGCGCTGGGCATAGAGCTTGATGAGGTCGCGAGCAATATCCTTGAGCTTGCTCTTGGTGCGGCTCTTCATCTTGTTCCACGCGCCAGAGCCGAGTTTGCTTAGGCGTGGCTCGGTGCCCTCTTTACCACGGTATTTCGACAGCTTGTGAAGGGCGTGAATCGACACGAAGATGATGTCGCCGTTGAGGTAGGTGAGCTTTATCATCTCCTGCATGGTGCCGTTGATGGCAGTGCGCACCAGTCCGCCAAAGCGGCCTATGCCGTGGTCTTCGTGCACTATGTAGTCGCCCACTTCTATCTGGTTGAGCTCCTTGAGTGACAGGGCGAGCTTGCCCGACCGCGCTTTGTCGCTCTTGAGGTTGTATTTGTGGAAACGGTCGAAAATCTGGTGGTCGGTAAACACGCAGATTTTGCTGTCGGCATCAACGAAGCCCTCGTGCAGGGTCTTGAGCACAGGAGTGAAGGCTATGTCGTCGTGCCTGTCCTCGAAAATGGCGTGCAGACGCTCAATCTGTTTCTGGCTATCGCTGAGAATGTAGATAGTGTAGCCTTGTTTCAAGAAGTCGTTGAACGACTCGCTTATGAGGTCGAAATTTTTGTGATATATGCCCTGTGGTGAGCAGTGGAGCGATAGCTTGGCGTCGCCCTTGGCCGTTGACTCGCCATTGAGCACGTCGATGCGGCGGAAATTGTTGAACGTGGCAATGAAAGCCTTGTCGTCAACCACCTTGCTCATGGCGTTCTGGTCGCCGTCGCCCGAAATCACGGTGCTTGCCGACATGGTTTCGCCGGCTATTGCGCTGATGCGGCTTTTGAGCCACTCGTGGTCACGGCACACGAGAATGGTGCTGCTGCCCACATAGTCGAGCAGCGACACGCCCGACTTGTTGTCGGAACTGCTGTTGCCCAGTATGCTTATGGAGCTCAGCTTCTGCTCTGAAAGTTGTGTCTCGACGTTGAATGTGCGAATGCTGTCGATGTCATCGCCAAAGAAGTCGATGCGGTATGGCAGCTCGTTGCTGAAAGAGAACACGTCGAGAATGGAGCCTCGCACAGAGAACTGTCCTGGCTCATACACATAGTCAACCTCCTGAAAGCCGAGGCCGCGCAGGCGCTTCTCGATTTCGGTCAGGTCGGCTGTGGTGTCGGTGGAAAGGGTCACGGTTGACTCATCGACGGCTTGCCTTGAAGCCACTTTCTCGGCAAGGGCTTCCGGATAGGTCACCACCCAGCGCAACTGGGGGTTGGTGAACCACTGGTTGAGCACCTCGACGCGCAAAATCTCTTGCGGAGCGTCAACTTGGCCATATTTTATGTTGCGCTTGTAGCCCGATGGAAAAATCAGCGTGTCTTTGTCGGAGGTAATCTGGCAAAGGTCGTTGTATAGGTAACCGGCTTCGTCGAGGTCGTTGGCTATGACGAGGTAGGGCGTGGCGCGCTTTGGCAGCCGCGACACGAGCATGGCTGAGGCCGAGCCGGCAAGTCCATCGATGATCATGACGCGGTTAGCGTCGTTTGCCACCATTTTTGCCAGTGCAGCCTGTCGGGTCTTGCTGTTGACTATGTCGTTGAGTTGGTCTATTTCCACTTTGCTGTGCAGGATTGAATTAGTGCGATTTAGGCGCGTTTGGTCTTTTTCTTGCTTTGTGGCTTGGTGACCTTTGGCGATGATTTCTTGCCTATGTTGAGTATTTTTTCATACTCTCCAGGCTGCACGAACATCAGTTCTGCGCGGTCAATGGTCTCGTCGGACTTAAGGCTGTATTCTATCTGTCCGGCTTGGAAATAATATCGCTTGATGATTTCTTGTGCCAGGAGCTTGGAGATTTCTTTGCGGTGTATGTCGAGGTCGTGCTTCAAGTCGTGCTTGAGCAGTTTTTCGAGTTTGGCGAAAGCCGCCTCGGTGGAGTCGTTCATATAGCCCTCTGTTTTAGCCACTTTTTTCAGATTTTTCAAGCCGTCTTCACACACTTTGTCGTAGTGAAACTTGTCTTCGTTGACAAACGACTTGAATGCGTTGAATATGGTGTCGGTGATTTCAAAATCCTTTGGAGCCGGGATTGTGGCGTGCTCGCTTGCATATTTTGTGGCGAAATCAAAAGCCCAGTTGTCGCGAATGATGTTATAGACGAGTCGTGTCATTTCGGGGTAGTCAATCTTGATGTCGGGGGTGATGCCGCCACCGTCGCGCACCTCACGCCCATTGGCGGTGTGGAACACGTGAGTCAGGCTGTCGGGAATGCGCTTGGCGCTGCCGTCGGCATTGCGGTGTGAGTAGTCGAGCTCCTGAATAAGGCGGCCGCTTGGAATGTAGTATTTTGCGATTGTGACTTTGAGAAGCGAGTTAAATGGCAGTGGGCGTGTGGCTTGCACAAGTCCTTTGCCGAAAGAGCGAGAACCGATGACCACGGCACGGTCGAGGTCTTGCAGCGAGCCGGCTGTGATTTCAGAAGAAGAGGCAGAACCGCCGTCGATGAGCACAGCGAGCGGAATTTTTGTGTCGATAGGCTCGTCGGTGGTTTTATAGGTCTTTTCGTTTTGCTTCACGCGGCCTTTGGTCTGGAGCACCTGTGTGCCTTTTGGCACAAACATGCCCACTATTTGCACCGCGCTCTCGAGCAGTCCGCCGCCGTTGCCGCGCAAGTCTAGGGCTATGTATTTCACGGCAGGGTTTTTCTTGAACTCAAGGAGTGCGTTTTTCACCTGCTCTGCCGAGTGCTCGTTGAACGTGTTGAGGTTGATGTAGCCAATGTTGCCGCGCACCACGCCATAAAACTGCACCGGGTCCATTTTAATCTTCTCGCGAGTGATGTCAAACGTCATTATGCTGTCGGTGGCATAGGGGCGTGCAATGGTCACTTTCACCTTGGTGTTGGCCTGTCCTTTGAGTTTTGCGCTCACGGAGTCGCTGCTCCATTTTGCCACGGAGTCGTTGTCAATCATTATGATGTGGTCGCCAGGCTTCAATCCGGCTTTGGCGGCAGGGCTGTTTTTATAAGGCTCGGAGATATACACGCCACCGCCCTTGCGCTGCATGATATATGACCCTATGCCTCCGTATTCGCCGGTGGAAATGACCATGAAATCTTCCTGGTTCTTGGCGGGTATATACTCGGTGTAGGGGTCTATGTTGTCGAGCATGGCAGCGATTGCTATCTCCATGTTTTTCTGCACGTCGATGGTGTCAACGTAGAAAGTGTTGAGCTCTTTGTAGAGGTTGTTGAATATGTCGAGGTTGCGCACGATGGCGGCATCGTCGTTTTGCTCAAGAGCATTGACAGCAATGGGAGAGCACACGGTGGCTATGCAGAATGCGAGAGCGAAGTGTCGCAGAATCTTTTTCATTTTGGTCGAATTCTAAAATTGATTGCTAAAGTACTACATATAGCTGACATAAGGTGTGGCGTGAGCATTAAAAAACTTTTAAAACGCGCAAAATTGCAATATTTTCTCGGAAATTATTGCATATATCAAAATTTGAGAGTACTTTTGCAACGCATTTGCGGAATGTGCTTTTCTGCAGTTGCATGACAATGCTTCAATAGCTCAGTTGGTTAGAGCACCTGACTGTTAATCAGGGGGTCGTTGGTTCAAGTCCATCTTGAAGC